>CP107208.1:1200000-2400000 GCA_025758045.1 Oscillospiraceae bacterium
CGGGAACACCCGCCCAAGCGCCGCAGCCGGGAGCGTGAGGAGCGTTGACAAAAAAGCGGCGGCGTTCTGTCCATCTTCATGTGATGGTGACACCGGAGGAGCAGGCGTTGATCGCTGACCGTATGGCCGAGGCCGGGATCTCCAACATGGGAGCCTATATGCGGAAAATGGCTTTGAATGGCTATGTGCTCCATGTTGATCTCTCGGACATCCGGGAGCTGGTGGCCTTGCAGCGGCGGTGTGCCAACAACCTAAACCAAGTGGCCGTCCATGCCAACACCTACGGCATCTATCCCTCGGAGATCGCGGCGCTCCAAAAGGACTATGCCGACCTTTGGGAGCCGCTGTCCGAACTGTTGAAAAAGCTGTCGGCGGTGGTGAGCCTATGACCTGCTGGGGAACGGCGCAAGACCGTTCCCCAGCTTTCTTTTGAAACAATTCTTCTAATCACATACACTTCTGCTCAATAAGCGAGTTGAAAATATCACGACGCTCGGTATTAGATTTGTTGGTAAAATCTACGGAGTCGTACCATTTTATCAAGAACTCCCTTGTGCTATCGTCAATGTCAAACCCATTAAATACAAAGTACCCGATGAGATAATTGATATAATCAATCCGATCCGGTTTCTTTAACTCGTTACTGTCCATGAAATCCAACACGGTATCTAATGCCTCTAAAGTCAAAGAAAAACATTTGGTTAATTCCGCTGGCTTTAAATTGCAGAGTTGATTCTCTTTGGTGTCAGAAGGAATAGGAGCATAATTGTTAGAATGAGAGCGTCCTGTGATTTTTTCATAAGCAGGATTAAGTGCCGCAATAGGATAAGATACAGTCGTTTTTTGAGGGGTAAAGAAGTCCTCAAAACCAACTTCTACCAACTTGCTTCGGAAAAGATTAGTGTACTGTGTGTAGATATCAATACCATGAGCTTTGAGTTTAGAGAAACGCATTTGAATAATACTAACTCGGCTACCAGCATTATTCAAAACCTCAAACCATTCGATTTGTTCATCTTCTGACAAATCTTCGGCAGAATTAATGGTGTAGTTATAGTTTTTTATTTTGCTTTTAATCTGTAAAAGTAAGCTCATGATTTCAGGGGCTCGGAGTGCAGATCTCTTCTGCACATATTCAAAAAGTAGCGCATCATCTTTGTGAAGAAGAACTCCTGCTGGAATTTGATTGTTCCGAATTGCACCTTGCACCTCAGTGAAAACTCCCTTTCCCAAGTCCAGAACAATATTCCTGAAATCCTCGTGGTTGACATATGCCTTATAATTTGTTGTTAGGCGTTGCTGACCATCAACAACAGAATACTGCCCACGCTCCACATTATCCAGTAGTTCTCGGTCAATAAATGAGACCTGCGGCACACAATCCTGTGCATTTAAAATAACATTTATGGAAATTGGTGATACGGGAGCTTTACCTAGCAACTGGTAATTAAGCAATGCAATTGATTTTGCAATAGTCCAGCTGAGGTCTCTTTGATATAGAGGCAGGGAAATCGACTGGTTATCAATTTTCTGACACATATCCACAATTGACATTTGGTGGCTCTTTTTGGTCGGATTAAAGGAAGCTGCTTTGACTAATTCTTTGCTGATTCTCATAATGTCACTCCTTTTGTAGTAGCTGCTTAAATTAGCAGCTATATTGTTTTTTGCTAATTATATCAAAAATAAGAAAAAAGTCAATAGCTGCTCTTTGGCTCGGCACCATTAGTATCAATTGAGAGTAGGAATCGATTTAAAACATTCAATGCGGCGGCTGACAGTAGCCGCCGCTTGTCATATCGGAAGGAGGGCTGCCTACGGCCACGACCTACTACAAGAAGCACAAAATCAGCAAGGGCGAAACCATCGCGCAGTCCTTGAAAGAGCGGTTTGACTACGGGCAAAACCCGGACAAGACCGAGGGCGGCGAATTGATTTCCTCCTATGAGTGCGACTACATGACCGCTGATGCGGAGTTCCTGCTCTCCAAGGCCAAGTACAAAGCCGCCACAGGCCGGGAGCAGCGGCGGGACGCGGATGTGCTTTGCTATCAGATCCGCCAGTCATTCAAGCCCGGGGAGATCACGCCGGAGGAGGCAAACCGCATCGGCTATGAAACGGCGATGCGCTGGACAAAGGGCAATTACGCCTTTTTCGTTGCCACCCACACAGACAAGGCACACATCCACAATCACATTTATTATAACTCAACCTCGCTGGACTGCACCCGGAAGTTCCGGGACTTTATCGGCTCTGGCCGTGCGGTACGGCGGCTCTCTGACCGCATTTGTCTTGAAAATGATCTGTCCGTCATCACCAACCCCAAGCTGCACAGCAAGGGGCGCTTTCTCCATTACGGGGCATGGCTGGGGACGGAGCGGCAGCCCCCATACAAGGAGCAGCTACGGCTTGCCATCAATGAAGCTCTTGCTAAACGCCCCGCCGATTTTGATGCTTTCCTCCGGCTCATGGAGGCGTCCGGCTACACAGTCAAGCATGGGCGCGGCGGTACGATCTCTTTTCTTGTTCCGGGGCAGGAGCGGGCGACCCGGCTGCGGGCATCCACCCTCGGGGACAGCTACGATCCCGAGAACATCAAGGCCGTCATCGCCGGGGAGCGCCCGATCCCGGAACAGCCTGTTTCTGTACCTGCGCCCTCTCGCCGTGTCAATCTGATCGTGGATATACAGGAGCGCCTGCGCTCCGGCAAGGGTGCGGCCTATGCACGGTGGGCAAAGGTCTATAACCTTAAACAGATGGCGGCGACGCTTCAATTCATGCAGGAGCAGAATATCACCAAGTATGACCAGCTCTCCGCAAAGGCCGAGAACGCCGTTTCCCGTTTTCACGCTCTGACCGAGCAGCTCCGGCGGACGGAGGCTGACCTGTCCGCAACATCCGAGCTAATGGGAGCCGTAGTGCGGTACGCCAAGACCCGCCCCGTCTTTGATGGGTACAATGATGCCAAGTACAGCCGAAAATACCTTGCCGAGCATGAGGCGGAGTTGGCGGACTACCGGGCGGCCAAGGCCACAATGGGAGAGCTGCTGGGCGGTGAGAAGCTGCCCAAGATGGCAGAGCTAAAAGAAAAACGCCGCCAACTGGCGGCGCGGAAAAAGGCACTCTATACCGAGTACCGCTCGGCGCAGGAGGAAATGCGGCAGGCCGTGGCGGTCAAGGCCAACATTGACCATCTGCTGGGCGTCACGGACGGCCAGCGCAAAAAGGAACAGGAGCGATAGCGCACGGTGACGCAGACAAATTACTTTGGGCATGGGGTGCCCCGCAAAGTCGCAAGACTTTGTGGGGAGAGGAGGCACAACGGAGCGGGCGGATTTTGGGACATTTTGTCCCAAAGTAGCATAGCGGAGTTTGTGCTGACGAGTCCCAAAGCCGGGTTTGGGGAGGCTCCCCAACAAGCATTTTTGCAGCCCGCCGGGATGCAAAAATAGCAAGTGTGGCTACACTTGCCCTGCTTGCCGTTGTGCGTGCCCACAAAAGTGTGAAAAAACGGAGGCGGCGTTTTTTCACACTTCCTCCGCTTCCTTGGCGTCTTTCAACGCCTTTATGGTGGCTTCAATTACCCGCAAATCCTTTTCGCCCAGCGAGTTCAGCATCACATCAATGCGCTTGCGGCAACTGTTTTCCGGGTATTTCTCAGGAAAGAAAAACTGATCCACAGAAATATCAAACATTGTCATCATCTGATAAAAGGCATTAAGGCTGGGATACTGGCCGTTGTTCTCGTTATACATGATCGTGCGCGGGGTACGGTCAATGACAAAGGCCAGATCCTCCTGTGTCATTCCCTTGGCTTCACGCCCCCGCTTGATAGCAAGCCCTATTGGGGTAAAATCCAATCGTCGCTCATCACGCTGAAATTTCATAACATCACCTAATGTAATTTTACATTTCAGGTCTTACTATTTGAACGAATTTATTTTTCATGTATAGTACTTTTTAATTTCTTAGAAGTAAGGTTTACTTGACATATCTTTTGAGATGTGGTATAACTATCGTGTCAGGTTAGCTTGACACGATAGGAGGCGCTATTTTGAAGAACAAACTAAAAGAAATGCGTGAGGCCAAAGGGTTGACGCAAAAAGAGGTAGGAGAAAAGGTAGGTGTTTCTCGACAGGCAATCAATGCTATTGAAACAGGGAAGTTCGATCCGTCAATTTGGCTGGCGTATGATCTTTCAAAATTATTTGATACGACCATTGAAGATTTTTTCGATTTCGAAGGGAGCGAGAGAAAATGAAGTTAATGAAAAATCCGTATATCAATGCCGCCGTTATCGCAATCCTATCCGTGTTCTATGCGGCGGTATTTATTATAACAAGCGGTCACATTGAGTTTCAAAGCATACTCGATCATAGCCAGACTTTGAATAGCACATTTTGGAATGGCTGGTCTACTTTTTTACAGCAAGGTCATCTCAAATATATTGGCTATGGCTATATTCTTGTTGCGCTCTGCATACTTGCATTATCATTCATTCGGGGAAAGAACTATGACGAGTATCAAGTCGGTATCTTGACAACGAGTTTTATCGCAACAGGTATTGTACTTCTACTCTTGTTCCCTATAGCTCTTTTGTTGGTAATGAGTGACCCGAACTATGCGGTTGAAACGCTAATGTTTCTTGTGGTTATTCATTGGTCTGTCTTTCTACTTGTCAACCTAATCTATTCGATCAAATGGTGCAAGGGGTAACTATGAAAAACAAGAAGATTGTTCCAAGCGTGATCATTACGGTTTTGTGCGTCATAACTTTGTTGTTAATTATCCGTGTTTTTAACATCTCAATACTGATGTCGGAATAGTTTTTCATCGAATAGAGGTGGAGCATTGGAAAAAGAAAAATGGATATTATGCCCGATCTGCAACAACAAGACCCGGATCAAGGTACGCCTCCAAACGGTGCTTGAATATTTCCCACTATTCTGTCCCAAATGCAAGCAGGAAACAATAATCAGCGTCAAGCAATTTCATACATCCGTTATCAAAGAGCCAGACGCATAGACGCAGAGCCGATAACCCGTAGCCAACAGGCACACGGTTTATCGGCTCTTTTCTTTTGATGGTAACTGCGCTGGCATACACAACAAGACCGTTTTGTTCGGCCTTGCGGCGCGAAGCGGCGGTTTTGAAATATTGTATTTCAAGCCGCCGTTTTCCTTTTGAAAAAAGGATCAACGGAGGGTGTGTTAAAGTCGCCCTTTTTTAAGGATACGGCGGTGTCCGAGGAGGTATCGCTGTGTCCGTTTTGCTTTTTCTCAGCACTCATGATTTGCACCAGCTAAAAAAAGCATAGCCCCTCCATCGGAGCAGTCCGGCTTTGAAAGTGAAACTAAACATCATGTAATACGAATTTTATTTGCTTGCGTCCGCATAGCGTCATGCTGTGCGGGCGTTTTTATATGCCTGCACCTGCGGACAATTTGTCCCAAAGCAGCCAGCCCCGGCTGCCGATCCCCGCCGTTTCTCCGTTCTGTTCACCCACTCACACATGAACTGAATGGAGGAAATACAAATGACGACCATCAATCTGAAAGACTTTTACCCTTGGTACACCACCGATGAATATATCCAAGCTCCCGATGAAGTGGCCGCCGAGCTGCGGGCGGACAAGCTGTACGAGGCCGCCTACCAGCGCCGGATTGTCCGCAACAAGGCGCAGTTTTCCCTCGACTGTGATGATGGGATCGAATACTCGGCTTGCCTGTCCGAGCCCACCCCGCAGGAGCTGGTAGAGCGCATGGAGCGTTTCTGCGATCTCTGGAACGCCCTCAACACCCTGCCGGAGATCCAGGGCCGCCGTGTGGATGCCTGTATCATTCTCGGCAAGAGCTATCGTGAGGTAGCGGAGGCCGAGGGAGTACACAAAAGTTCTGTGCAGGAGTCTGTTCGCTCCGGCTTGGAAAATATGAGAAAGTATTTGAAAAAAGTTTGGTAAGATACCCCGCCATTTGAATGTTTTTTGTCCTTGGTATATGAGAGGAGTTGATCCTCTCCACAACTGAATAGCGGTGGCCCCAGCTCTGCCGGGGAGCCGCGCGACGGGTACGCTGTGACTTCTCCCACAGGAGGATGAGCGATCCATACCATCGCCGCAAGTGGGGCATCGCCACCCCACGGCCATGATCCGGCGTGGACAGGCTGGCTGCCTGTCCCTCCGGGTCGCCGCACCCCAGCGGGAGCGCCATGCCGAGTATTGCTGTCTTATGACGGGCCAAGGAAATGTGCGTGGCGCTCCCGACTACCTTGGGACAACTTGTCCCGAGGAGGTGGAGAAAGACGAAAGGCCAGCGCTCTTTACGGGCGCTGGCTTTTCCTGTTTCCCCAAGGGACAACGGGAATACGGATCGCAGATTGTTTTACTGTCACGAAAGGAGTGCGCTATGGCCGAAGCAACTTGCCGAGAAGAATATACATACCAAGTCGGAAAAATCACATTCATTGTCACGCCTGTCTACAAAGACGAGGGCGAACCTATGCGTGACATTCTTTTGAAACTGATGTTGGCTGATTTAGAGCCGGCATAACTGCTCCATCGACATCCTTAACATGGGCGGTCGGCAGAGGTATAATATAAATAGGATAAAACCTCTTGCTTGACTGCGGGAAGGAGGATATTTTGAAACAGTCAAGTAAGAAAATCACCCTCGGCACAGCCGCTCTTTACTGCCGCTTGAGCCGTGACGATAACATGGACAACGAGTCCAATAGCATCAGCAATCAAAAAAAGATACTGCAAAAGGCCGCCAAGGACAAGGGATATTCGGACACGATCTTTTTCGTGGATGACGGAATCACCGGCACTACCATGAAGCGTCCCGGTTTTCAGAAAATGATAACCGCAATCGAAGCTGGGTACATCTCGGCAGTGTTCGTCAAAGACCTGTCCCGGCTGGGCCGCAACTACATCGAGGTCGGCAAGCTGACCGAGGAGTTTTTCCCGCTCCATGATGTGCGGCTGGTGGCTGTTTCGGATGGCGTGGATAGTGACGAGGGCGAGGATGACTTCACCCCGTTCAAAAACATCATGAACGAATACTACGCCAAGGACATTTCCAAGAAGCGCCGGATCGTCAACAAAATGAAAGGCAACGCTGGTATTCCGCTGTCACCGCCACCCTATGGCTACATCAAAAATCCGGACGATCCCCGCTTTTGGGTGGTCGATCCCGAGGCTGCCGATGTGGTGCGCCGTATCTACCGCATGGCTCTGGAGGGTTACGGGCTGGCTGAAACCGCCGCCGCTCTCGGTGCTGATGGTATCGTCAACCCTACCTATTACTGGCGCAGCAAGGGTACAAGCCGGGGCGGCTCCAAAAGTACCTTGGAGCCTACCAAGTGGGGCCACACCACAATCAAGAAAATCCTTACCACACAGGAGTATTGTGGCGATGTGATCAACTTCAAAAGCTACTCCAAATCCTACAAGATGAAAAAGCGGATCGAAAACCCGGAGGAAAACCGGGCGATCTTCCTCAATGTTCACGAGGCCATCATTGATCGGCCTACTTGGGAAAAGGTACAGGCGCTGAAATCCGGGACACGGCGCAAGCGCCCTACCGTCACCCAAGAGCCAAGCGTTTTTTCCGGCGTGATGAAGTGTCCCGAGTGCGGCGGCAATTTGAACTTCCACTTTAATCAGAATAACCACGACATCAAGTTTTTCAGTTGCCAAAACCATAATTCGGGGCTGCGTAAATGCTCGTCCACTCACTATATCCGGCTGGACTTCTTGGAGCAGGTCGTTCTCTACGAGGTGCATCGGCTGGCCTGTTTCGCCAACGAGTACGAAAACGACTTTATCAAGGCTATGGTGGGACGCTCGGCAAAGGTGGCCGAAAATGAGCGGGTACGCAAAAAGCGGGAGCTGGATGCGCTGCTGGCCCGTGACCGGGAATTGGATGCGCTCTTTGAACGGCTGTATGAGGACAATGTTTCCGGCAAGATTGACGATGCCCGGTTTGCGAAAATGGCAAAGCGCTATGAACAGGAGCAGGGTGAAAACGCCGGGCGCATTAAGACTCTGCGGCTGGAAGTGAAAAAGCTGGACGAAAAGCGGATGGATGTGGATGACTTTTTGGAAACGGTACGCCGTTATACGGACGCCACCAAAATCACCAAGCGCAGATGGAGCTCTCCTAGCGATTTATGCACACGCCTTTGACAAAAATAAGCGTGAGGCACAGCAAAAGCTCGGAAAGGCGATTGGATTATGAGAAAAATCAAGCTGACCCGCGCCAATAAAATTATTTTGCTGAAAGCGCTGGGCGATTACTATTATCGGCAGAGAGCCATGAACACAGATTGGCGTGAAACTGGATATTTGATACTCAAAGTGGATTCTCTCCCAACCGATAAAAAAGCAGCTTTCACCAGCGAGGAAGTCCACCTTGCAAGAACAGCCGTAAATCAGCTGCAAAACAAGAAAATTCAACAGGGGCAGTACACAGACGCAACCGATGATATGCTGTTGAAGCTGATTTAAAGCGGAAATAGAGCAAACAAAAAATCACCTTGCAAACTACATTGCAAGGTGATTTTTTGGTGCGCCTGAAGGGATTCGAACCCCCGGCACCTGGCGTCGGAGGCCAGTGCTCTATCCAGCTGAGCTACAGACGCAGATGTATGAAAAATCGTTTTTCAGCGGTTCTCAACGTATGAAATTATAGGGAAAATCGGTCAAAAATCAAGTAGTGGTCAATTCGTGGTCTGACTACCGTTGACCACCGCGGTTTTGCGAGCGTAAACAACGGTACATCGAACAAAAACGGCAATGAAATATGCTCTGTCGCAGTAGTCGGAGAACTACGACGCGGCACATAACTCGATGATATATAGTAATTTTTTGTTGGTTCTGCATCACTCTGGCACACTTATCACAAGCAATATAAAACAATGTGTCAACGATAAAAACTGACCGCAGACAGCCAAAAACACTGCCGGTGGTCAGTTGGTAGTCAACGGCCAGACTTTTTCAGCGCCGTCTGGTGAAAATACGCATCGTGGCTTTAGGTGATAATTTCTCGAGTTTGCATTAACAAGCGTTTTATAGACAGGAATTCTTTTTTCTCTTGCAATGTCCAAAAGCAAGCGCGCATATATAGGAGAAATCTTTCTACCAAGATAGATAGCACTCGCTTTTTTCTTTACAAATGTGTGTTCTTCTGAAAGTAGCGCGGGTGTTGCGAAAGTCCCCATAAGGCGCCATTCATGCTCGGATTTCCACTCTGTGGATTTATGTATCATTATTTTGATGGGTGCAAGCATATCGGGGCACGGAAGGATTTTAGCTGCATCAAGTATGTTTCCCTGACTGGAAAATGTCTTAAAATAGTCGTTTACAAGAGAACATATTAAAAGCCATTCGGCATAAGGCGTTGCGTCGTAACGCCTTGATTGGTAAATAATTGGGAACAATTCACATCGAGTGGGCAACTCACTGTTTCCTTCACCTACAGAATCAACACATGGAAAACCTCGAAAGTTATATCCAATGGAAAATCCTGTACTTGAGGATGCATAATGTCCCCACATATTTGCAGATGTAATCGTATCAGAGAAACAGGCGAATTTTAATGTATTTTGCGTTAAAACCGAAATTTTCGGAGAGTATGCTTTAATAGCATTTTGAGAAAATGCTTCAAAGTGTCGTAAATAAGTTTCCATATCCTTTGCAGTAATATGCGCAACGGATTCTCTCATCTGGCAAAGAACTTCACGCGGGAAAAAGCGTTGTACTACCTGCGGAAGTTCTTCCCAAGAAACTTTTCCCGAAGTGAACCGTGAAAATTCGTTTATAGCCTGTAAAACGTGCGCGGTGATTTTTGCTTTATCAAAATACAGCAACGCATCATAATCATCATTCATGACATTTCCCTTGGAAAGCCAGATTTTATCATCCCAAAGGGCTTGAAGAGAAAGTTCATTGCAGGAACGATAGCGAAATAGCATTGGCGGAATCATCGATTGAATGCCGTCCAATAGGGGGTTATACAGACGATTATATTCCTCATTCGAAAGATTGCCTTGAAGTGCGGTATCATTCATCAGCTTCGCGTATTCTCTGAGAGTCACTACATTCACCACCTTTTTATAGATTGCGTTATAAATTAACGAATCCTGCGGTGCCTATTATGTGCCAAATTGTAGCTGAGCAGTTTTGTGAAGCGGATAGGCATTGATTGGTATTTCATTACTGTATGTTCCGAAATGCAATCACTGTACTCATGTTTTCAGCCGATATTTACGCGCACGTCCGGCGCCTTCTGCAACAACAGCCTCTTGTTCAATCAATTCTGCCAAATACATTTTCGTGCGGGAAACCTGTAGTCCAACCGCCTCGGCGATTTCTTTGCTTGCCGCTTCAGGAGTGTCTGTCAGGTACTGTAAAATGTCCGCTTTGCGATGTTCAGCAATGCCGCCACGTTTTACCGCCACTTTTTTACCGCCACTTTTTACCGCCATTTTTGCGGCGGAAAGCGGTAGTGTCAGCGTTGTCCGATCCGGATTAAACGCTTCTACAATCTCTGGCACCTGCCACCCCTGCTTTTGCCAAACGGAGCGAATACTTGGCAATCCGCTTCCTGCACGCTCGCCAACATTTATCAGGTTGAACATTTTAATGAGCGACTCGTTTCGCGGGTCGGATACACCACCGACAAGAGCCTCCTGCACATTGATACGGAAAGCGCCCGGATTGGCGATACGAATTTTATCCGGCCATTTTTGAATCACCAGACCGCGCCGGTCATAGTAGTCGGCATGAATCAAGGCGTTTGCTAAAGCCTCGCGCAAAGCCTTATGCAGAGGGGTGTCATCAATGCGGTCAGCACCATTCAGTTTGAACGGAACTTTTATGTCCTGCGCAATGCGGTTATAAACGCGGAAATAAAAGTCACAGATATTACCACTCCAATCGCCTGAACTGGACACGATTCTGTCCGTCCAGCGCTCATCTTCTGTGGAACTGCGATCATGTTCCTGATAGTCCAGAAAATAATGCGGAAATTCCCGCACGATTTCGTATTCATGTCCGAACATCAATAATCCCGCTGCAGTAGGGCGCAGTTTACCGTCCGTATCTCGTGCCATAGCGCCGATGCGATGCAGAAAATCCTCCACAGCTACTTTTTTTCTTTAAAGTCTTTCGTAACAGTGTTCATTTGAACAGGTATTCCAAAGTGATTTGCCACATGAGAAATCAAAACGCTGTCGATATTATTTCTCAGGCGAAGGCTTTCAGCATCTGATAAAGAAAAAACATATTTCTTATCAAATGTGCCTTTGCTATGAATTGTTGTTATAACCATTTCATATTCGTCGGCCTTCCAAAAGAAATGGTCGTTTAATGCGATTTTTGCTAAAGCATATTCAGGCAGTGCACGTACCGCGCCATCGACAATAGGCAAGGTTGCATTTGGTTGAGAAAATATTGGCATCGTTGCACACACAACCGGATATAAAATGTTATTGGATACTTCATCCATATTAGCGCATTTATCCACAAATTCTACAAATGCAGGTGCCAATGTATCCGCTTCTACTTTAAAGGGATGTGCAGTTTCAAAAGAAGTTTCAAAATTTCCTGCAACTCTGCGACAAATAGGAGAAGGAAAGGTTGACCATATCAGAGAAAGAGTTTCATTATCTGACTGACGGATAACCTTAGCTGTAATTTCCTTGATTGTTGTCGACTTGTTCTTTACCTCATAGACACCTCCAAGGGAAATGTACGATCCGCTCCTGTTGTGAAATAGTGTAATCATACCAGAAGGCAAGAAATCAACTTTTAGCTTTTTAATAAAATGATTATAAATGTATTTTATAAGTGGAATGATTAATGCAATTGTAGACAGTGCAATTGCAATCAGTTCATATACTGTTATTGGTTGTGTCCAATTTATATTCATATACGCGTCTTCCTTGTTTTGACATTGAAAAAGTATATTTTCCAAATTCTATACTCATTAGACAACCATCTCATCAAACAGAACCTTCAAAAAATCATCCACGCCGCCTGCAGCCTGAATTGTGGCAATCATTAAATCATCCGGGTCAACACGGGCAAAATCAATGACATATCCCGCATGGCGGGCAAGCTGCGAAAGAAAAACACGCTGGGTTCTGCCGTTGCCCTCTCGGAAGGGGTGAAGCTCATTCGTTCGTTCATAAAAGTCTACTATGGCAGAAATGAAGTGCGCTCTGTCTAAGCCGACAAGAAAATTCTGCTTTTTTAATCTGGCAAAGATGGCTTTCGCTGTGCTTTCAATTTGCGCAGCGGGGCAAAACTGCGTGCCTTTCTTTGAAATATCCACCGTTCGCGGCTTGCCCGACCATTCGTATAAATCTTCAAACAAAAAGCGATGAATCGCACAGTAATGCGCAAAATCGAAACTTCCGGCTAAAGGTTTTTCTTCCCATAAAGCAACCTTGGCCGGAACGATCGTACCTTCCACGGCATCCAAGTCGGACTGATTTTGAATGCCAAGTATATTTATTAACACCACAGTGCCCGGATAGCACCCATCCTGCAAAGAATCCACTGCATAGTTTGCCATAGCATTTTACCCTCGCTGCGCCCTGCGGCGTGCCAGAATTTCAGCAGCCAAGGTGCGGGCATCTACTTTGCCGTCCATCAGGCGGCGGCAGTCGGCACGGGTCTGTTCGGTGACTTCATACCCCTCGATGCGCGAAGAAGCCAAAGCATTTTCCAATGCCTGTTCACGAGTAATTGGTGCCATATACAAAACCGCCTTTCGCTTTTTCATCAATTATATACGATAAGGCAACCAAATGCAATTTTTCTTGCAAAACTTCTTACCGCTTATTCCATAACCACCTGCATCAGCTTATCGTAGCTATCCACCACATTGTAGACGACGCTGTCGTTGCTGATGGCGGCAAAGTGAGCCTTGGCGCATTGGACCTTTAGGCCCTCAACGCCGCGCAGCTCATTGCGGTCAAGCAGGGTCGTGCCTTTGGTTTCGGCAATAAAATAGATATGCTTGACCGTTCCCTCGTGGAAGGCAATCGCCCAGTCCGGGTTGTACTTGCCTACCGGCGTGCTGATGAAAAGTTGCCGGGCAGCTTGACATACACGGCAATTTTGTCGCAAACATCCAGCTCGTGGGCAAAGCGGCGCTCGTTATCGGAATCGTAAATCACATAATTGTACAGACTGCGGTCGGCGGGCATGGCGTTTACGCCCTGTCTGCCGTGCAGGTTTGCCAGCATTCTGGATACCCGATTCCGCATCCCGAAGCTGCTTCTCATAAAGAGGAATATTGGTGTTTTCCTTATTTTGCAGTCCCATCACCTTGGCGATGATAGATTCCATGGCGGCATCGTCTTTGACAAGCTGCATCGTCTGGTTGACTACCAAATCTTTCAGCCACTGTTTACGGACAGTCTTTTTCTTGCAGCCCTTGTGCTTTTTGGCAGTAGCACATTTATAATAGCGGTGAACTTCACCCGTCCGGCTCGTGCCGCTTTCGCCAAACATCAACGCCCCACAGTAGCCGCAGAACAGCTGGGTGGTGAGCAGGTAGTCATCCTCTGCCTTTCTACGGGCAGGGGCTTTCTTGTTTTTCAACATATTCTCCTGCACATCCTCAAACAGTTCCAGTGGAATGATGGGCGGGATAGCATCCGGCACGACCACATCCCGGAATTTCAGTTCTCCGATGTACCGCCGGTTTTTGAGCATATGTTCAACACTATTATAAGTAAATGCACCGCCCACCGGGTTCTTGATGCCGTTTTCGTTCAGCCAATCACGGATCTCCTTCATAGTGGAGCCTTCATTGTATTTCCTGAACGATTCCAGCACAAAAGGTGAGGTGAGAGGGTCAATATGGAACTTCCGCTCAGAATCCAGCGTGTAGCCAAAAGTTCTACGTCCACCGTTGCAGCGGCCTTTCAGGATGTTCTCGGTCTGTCCACGCACGACCTTCTCGGCAAGGTCTGCCGAATAATACTCGGCATAACCTTCCAGCACCGATTCCAGAATGATGCCCTCCGGCCCCTCGGAGATGATCTCGGTGGCAGACATGAGCTTGACACCGTTATTCTTTAACTGAGTCTTGTACCGGGCACTGTCGTAGCGGTTTCGGGCAAAGCGGTCCAGTTTCCAGACCAGCACGATGTCAAACAGCTTCTTGTCACTGTCCTTGATTATCTGCTGGAACTCCGGGCGGTTGTCCGTCTTGGCAGAGATGGCACGGTCAATGTAGTGCTTGACGATGGTGATGCCATTCTTTTCGGCATAAGCCGTACATTCCCGAATCTGACCTTCGATGGATTCTTCGCGCTGGTTATCCGATGAATAGCGGGCATAGATCACAGCGGTCATGGCAGGCACCCCACTTTACACATCATTAAACGGCGAAAGGTTCTTTCAAAATGTAGTTTCGTATAATAATTTTACAACGGTTTGCAATGGGAAAATCAGCGAACAGCATTTAATTCTTTTCGTAAATCAGATACCCACCGACCTATGGTTTTCGCCATAAGCTGGTGGGCATCTGTTGTTCTGGCTTATAATTCACTGATGGTTGCAGTAATGGGCTGCATGAGGATTCGCCTGACCGGGTTATATACTGCCAGCACCACAGCCGCCAGCACGACTACGACAATCACGGCAAGACACCCCCACGGCACCTGCCACGCTGCACCGAAATAATGGGTGATGAGCAGGATATACAGCTTCCGATTCAGCACAAGACCCAGCGCAATGCCCACCACAAGACCGGACACCGCATAGGTGCCAGCTTCGGCAGAGATCATGCGTTTCAGCTGTGCATCATCCATCCCGATGGCACGCAGGATGCCATACTGCTTCATTCGTGCCGACACGCTCATGGAAATGCTGTTGATGATGTTCAGAATGGTGATTCCTGCAATCACGATGAGAAACGCATAGACCACCAGATGGAACGCCCAGTAGGTGCTTTGTATCATCCGATTTCCTTCGATTCGGTTGGAAAAAACAACCTGCTTGTTTAACGTGTCGCTCAGCAGGGTGTGTATTTGTGCAATGGCTGCGTCTGCTGTGGTATCTTTTAGTTGAATATCGATCACCGCATAGCGGTTTTGCCCGGTCAGCTGATGGAAGGTTTCTTCGGTGCAGATAACAATCGGGGAATCGGTACTACTGAACGGGCTGTCGTTCAATACACCCACGACTGTGAGCTTTGCATCCTCCAGCTGAATGGTATCACCCACAGTCAGAGAGTTGCTTTTGTCGAATACCGTCAGCACAGGGTATGTGCCATCCTCCGGCTCCTGCGGAAGGGTTCCGCTGATCAGGTCTTTTTTCGCCCAGCCAAACTGTATCGTATCGTATGAAATCAGGTCGATGGACCCCTGTTTTCCCTGATATTCCGCCGGGAACGGGCAATACATCCGCCCGAATGCGTGTTTGACTTCCGGCAGAGCTTCCAGCTGCTCCACCAGCACCGGGTCAAGGACATTTTGCCCGGATGTTTCACCCACCGATAAGTCCGGCGCGTAGGGCTGCAACGGATTCAGCGCAAATCCAACCCATCGAAGCAAAACCGAAAAGCTCAAAAACAGGAGAATGCTCAACGCAAAGGAACCTGTCATCAAAAGCAGATTCTTTTTGGACGAGGTTGCATGGCTCACGCCCAAAGAAAGCTCTGCACGACTTCCAAACAACCGAGCATGACACGGAGAAGCCGCTGCATTTTCCACCGCATTCCCAGTTGCTGCTGTGATTGGAGAAGCTTTTGCCGCCCGCCGTGCCGGAGAAGATGCCGCGAACCAAACCGTGACTAGTCCCAATACCATTCCGCAAACAATGCCGACCGGGCTTATTCCGAACACCGGCAAAGAGCTGAATTCATCGCCGACAAATCCACGCAGAAAGGCACACAATCCCCATGTGGAAACGATTCCCAGCACACACCCTGCTGGAACAGCAGTTTTACACCAGAAAAGAGCTTCCAGCCGGACAAGCGTCCGAACCTGATTTTTTCCTGCCCCAAGACAACGCAGCATTCCATAATAGCTGGTACGCTGAGCTACATTGCTGTTGATGCTGCCTGTGATCATAAAAATTCCGGCAAGGACGACCATGCCAGCCAACACAGCCGCCACCGTATATAAGCCTACAATATAATCGTTGTTGCTGCTTGCGTTCAACGCCATCAGGTAAGCGTTTTCGGAGATTTTTTCTTCTGGAATGCCGTACTCTTTTTCGACATTTTCAATAGACTGCCGCAAATTGGTGCGTGGCTTGAACTGGATGTAATACTGTGTTTCAAAGGATTCTTCTACCTGTGCAGTGATCTGAGAAAATGTACTGCGGTTCATCACCAGAACAACAGCATCGTACTGGTTCGCCTCGGAGGTATCTTCATTAAAACCTGCGACAGTAAGTGAAATGGTCTGTCCATCCGGGAGCGTCAGCGGAATCGCTGTACCGACCGTAACATCCAGCCAATCCCGGATGTTTGCTGTCACGAGCACTTCGCCATCCGCCGGGGCAGTGCTACACTGCATTCCCGGAAAGATTTGAAGGATTGCATCATCTGCTCCTACCAGTGCGGCACGTTTATCTCCGGCAAAGTAGTTTTCCGTAAGGGAAGCGTTGATGTCGCTATACGCTGAAAATGCAGCAACATCCTCCTGTGCGGCAAGCTCTGCGGCTGTTTCAGGGGAGATGTCCTTTACCATGATATGCCAGTTTCCGTTTTTGTTCAGCTGGTTTGAGGTTTCCATCCGAATCGCCATATCTGCCATACTGAACACCACCGTAACCAGAAACACCGCAAGGACGATGCACAAAATCGTCATGCGGTTCTGCCGTCTGCGTACCTTGGCAGAAATCGGGATCAGGCTCAGATAGCTTTTCATTTCTGTGCTGCTCATTCCCGGCACCTCCCAAAATCGGTCAGGCAGCCGTCCGATACCTGCAGCACCCGGTCTGCCGTCTGCGCAATGCTGCGGTTGTGGGTGATCATCAGGATGGTCTGCTCGTATTTCCGGGATGTTTCTTTTAGCAGGGCAATGACCTCGCTGGTGTTCTGGGTGTCCAGATTGCCGGTCGGCTCATCCGCCAAAATCAGTGAAGGGCGGGTCATCAGGGCGCGGCCGATGGCTACCCGTTGCTGCTGCCCACCGGAAAGCTGGCTTGGCAGATGCTTCCGACGGTCTTTCAGATTCAGCACGGTCAGCAGTTCTTCCAGATATGCCCTGTCCGGCTTTTGGTAGTCCAGCAGCACCGGGAACAGGATGTTCTGTTCTACGGTCAGTTCCGGGATAAGGTTGAATGCCTGAAAGATAAAACCGATATTGCGGCGGCGGAAGATCGTCAGCTCCCGGTCTTTCATGGCAAAAACATCCTTGCCATCAATCAGCACCTTGCCGGAAGTCGGCGTATCCAGTCCGCCGATCAGATTGAGCAGGGTGCTTTTGCCGGAGCCGGATTCGCCAACGACCGCCACATATTCGCCTTTCGGCACGGAAAAGCTGACATCTTTCAGCGCATGGACAGCAGTTTCTCCGCTGCCGTAGGTCTTGCAGAGATGGTTGACTTCTAATAGTTCCATAGTGTATCCCTCACTTTGCAGGTTCCTTCGATTCAGACGGATTATCTCTGTCTGTGCAGAAAAGGATAACACGTCAACCTTACTGCAAGCCTACACTCAGCCTACAATTTTGTAGGAATCGGAAAATTCAGAGTAAAGGTCGTGCCCTTTCCCAGCTCACTGTCTACTTCAATGGTGCCGTGATGGGCTTCCACAACAGCTTTTGTCAGCGGCAGACCCAGCCCGATGCCCTGTGTATCCTGTGAAAAGCGGCTGCGATAAAACCGTTTGAAGATATGGTACAAATCTTCCGGGTGGATGCCGCTGCCGTTGTCGCGCACTTTGATCTGAACCATGGACGGCAGTGCATTCCACTCTACCTGAATCGTATCTCCGCTCTTTGTGTGGTCAAGGGCATTCTTTACAAGATTGTCCACAGCTTCCTGCATCCAGTCACGGTCGCACCAAAGTGTAACCGCCTCTGAGCCGGACAGAACAAGCTTTTTCTGTTCCTGCTCTGCACGATAGTTATACTGCCGCGCGATGTCCTGCACCATTTCAGCAACATTTTCGTTTTTCTTCTCCAATACGACCGAACCGGCATCCAGCCGGGTGATTTTGAGCAGATTCTGCACCAGCGTTTCGATGCGGTCCAACTCTTGTTCGGACAGGTCTGCAAACTCTTTGACTTCCGACGGCGAAACAGCTTCGTCCTGAAGCAGACCATTGTAGATATTCAACGCCGCCAGCGGTGTTTTGAGCTGGTGCGAAATATCTGCAATGGTATTTTTCAAAAAATGCTTCTCCCGCTGCTCGTTGTCTGCGTGTGCGCTCAGAACTGCCGCCAATGCATTAACGGAGTGAAACAGACGGTAAAGTTCTCCCTCCCGGTCGCAGTCCAGTCGTGCATCCGGGTTGCCATCCAGACAGCTTTGGATTTGCTGGACTGCCTGTTCCAGAAGTGCGCTCTGCCTTTGAAAATAGCAGAAAAGAATGCCCCAGAGGCAGCCGCCCAGCAGCAGAAAAACAAACAGTGACCCGAAAGAGAATGCGTGCGTTGTATGCCATGCAACGCCCTGCGTGAGAGCCAATGCCACTGCCCAGACCGCCAGCACGGCTTGGAATAAATTCCGGATCTCCCGGTTTGCGAATACTTTCATACGGCACCTTTACCCATTCCATTTATAGCCCATCCCGCGGACAGTCAGCAGCATCTGCGGTTTGCCGGGGTCGTCCTCGATCTTCATCCGCAGCCGCCGGATGTACACCGTTAAGGCACTGCTGTCAATGTAATCTCCATCGCAGTCCCACAGTGCATCCAGAATTTGTTCCTTGGATAGCACGGCATTCGGATGCTGCATAAAGAAACAGAGCAGCTTGTACTCTGCGCCGGTCAGTTCCAGCAAGATTCCGTTTTTGTACGCCTGCCCCTGCAACAGCCGGACGGTGATACTGCCCGATTCCAGTACGGGTTCTCCTGCGCTGAACGCATTTGCACGGCGAAGCAGTGCATTGACCCGCGACAACAGGACACCCAGCTTGAACGGCTTGGTCAGGTAATCATCCCCGCCCATATCCAGTCCCATGATGATATTCATTTCCTCATCCGAAGCAGTCAGGAACAGAATCGGCACATTGGATGTGCGCCGCACCTTCTGGCAGAAATCGAAGCCAGAGCCATCCGGCAGGGAAACATCCAGCACCAGCAGGTCATATTTTCTGTCTGACCACAGCACCTCGGCTTCTGCCAGCGTCCGGGCGGTATCCAGTGCAAAGCCCTGCTTCTTGAATGCAAAGGTCAGCCCACTGATCAGGCTCAAATCATCTTCCAAAAGGAACAGTTTTCTCATGATTCCCTCTCTTTTCCGCGTTTTGTGTGTCCTACAAGTTCAAAAGCATTATAAGTTTTTTCTGCGAACATTACAATGTGCGAAACGGAAATTGTTTTTTGCCGTGTGTTAAATATAAGTCCTACTATCACCGCTTTACTGCGTAAAGTACATTGCAATGCGATTTTTAAGTGTGCCCGAAGGGATTCGCCAAGCCACGCCCTAGAAACGCCCCACCGGGGCGTTTCTGCCCCGCGGGACGCAAAGCGCGGGGCACGGGCTGTTCGAATCCGCTCTTTTACTGCTCCATAAAATCCATGCAAAACAAAAAGAGCAGCACCCCATAAGGTGCTGCTCTTGGTGCGACCGGGAGGATTCGAACCTCTGGCCTTCCGGGTCGGAGCCGAACGCTCTATCCAGCTGAGCTACGATCGCTTATATATGAAAAACGCCGTTACAGCGTATTTCAATCTTGTAAAGTGGTCAATTTCCAATAGTGGTCAATTCGTGGTCTGACTACCGTTGACCACCGCGTTTTTGCAAGTGCAAACAACGCTGTATCGCACAGAAACGAACCTAAAACCTACCTTGTCGCAGTAGTCGGAGAACTACGACAAGCCCGTACAGACCAACGTTGAAGCGTGAATTTTGTTGGTTCTGCACAGTTGCGTCCAAAGCAAGAAAACGCCTGTTGGTGGTTGTCACAACGGGCTTTTCGGTGTTTTACGGTGCGTCTGCACAGTAGTAGTCAAATGGTGGTCAAAGAATGTAAAATAAAACGCAATAGAGTACCACTATTCCCGGTATATGACCCTTGCTTTAGCATCTTGCTGTTTTCCTATATAAACCCGTTCATTATGTTCAATTCCAAAAATGCTTGTGCATTTAATTGTCATGTTCATGCAAAAATATCCCAAAGAGTTTGTCCAACTTTCCCAACGATTTCTATAGACATCCTCAGCGAAATATATATCGAAAGCAAGTTTCTTCATCATCAATCTGTGGCTTATTCTGCTTGCAAATTTTAAATTACTTCATATTTCCATTGCAAGTATCCATAATTTTCGTCCATAAAGTGGGCCAAAAGCTGAAATCACTCCAGCGGCCGGGGATAAGCCAGCCGGGCAGGGTTTGCAGAAAATGGGGTACCGCCCACGCAAATGCCAGTGCTAAAGCAAACAGGGCTGCCCCGTGCAAGACACCGGGCAGGGCACAAATAAAGCGCAGCAACAGCACGACCAAAGCCAGTCCGACAATCAGGGCAGGCAGGGCACACGCTGCTTGAGCCAGCCATGCCTTTTGGGGGCCGTAAGTGATGGCGGTGATCTTTCCGGCACCGGTTGCTGCGGCCCACTGTTCGGCGTCCGTTTTGGGGGTGTCGGGCGAAAGACCCCGCAGCGCCGCGTGGGTAAAGCCGCTTTGCGCCGGATAAAGAAGCGTTTTGCTTTTACTTTTAAACACGCCGGAAATGAAATACTCGGTACGGTCCAGTGCAACAGTCAAGCCCATAATATCATAGCTGCCAAACAGTGTCCACGCCAGCGTCGAAGAAATCGCGCACTGCTGTCCTACGACACCGGGTGCTGTGCCCTGAAGATATTCCACAGGCAGACAGTCCTGCGCTGTACCGTCAAAGCCGATACAGGTCACATCTTCCGCTGTGCGGTCAGAATCTGCCGAGACCGCTGCTGCTTTCTCGCTCCAAAAGCTGGCAGTAACGGCTTGAGTGTTGGCATTACTTTTTTCCCATTCCCGTGCAGCGGCAAGCTGCCCGGCTGTAAGCGGGGAAGACAGGGTCACCGTCACGGTTGGGTTCTGCTGTACAATATGCGCTGCGCGGGTCTGCAAAAGCAGCTGCAAAACTACCAGCAATACTGCCGCAACCGCCCAACCTCTTTTACGATGCATCATGGATCTTCACCCGGTCCCCGGCCTGCACGGCCCGCGTACTGCTGACAATGACCTGTGTATCGGCGTCCAGCGCACCACTGACGGCGGCGGTGGTATCGCCCGTTTCCACCACCGTGACAGGCAGCGATACTACGATATTCTGCTGACCCAAGATTGTGGCTTTTTGTTCGATAGCCAGCACATAGCAGCCGGTATTATCTTTATGTACCGCGCTGGCCGGCAGCACACAGGGCCGCTTTTCACCCTGCACCGTGGCCGATGCGTTGGCAGCACCGGCACACCATGCCCCTTTGGACAAGGTGCATTTTGCTGTAACGGTGCCGTTTTCATCCGGGGCCGAAAGGCTCTGCACGGCGGCATCACAGCTTGCGCGGCTCTGGCTCAGGTGCAGTACAGTGCCAACTGAAACAAGGTTGGCTTGAGATTCTTCCAAAGGAATTTCGGCGGTAAAATCGGCATCTGCAGCCAGCTGGCCGCCCACGGCAGGGGAGGGCTGCCCAACCACGAGATCCAGCGACACAAGGGTGCCATCACTGGGGGCAGTCAGTGTGCCGCCCGCCTGCTGCACGGCAAGCAAGGCATCCAGTTCGGCCTGCAGGGTTTCGGCATCAGAGGCCGTTACAGCAGCAGCGGCGCGGTCCAGTGCGTTCTGTTTTTCCGTGGTTTCCTGCTCTTTCTCCAGCGTGTGCAGTGCGGTGTTGCGGTTATCCTCGGCACTTTGGGCGGCGGAAAGTGCCGCATTGTTGGCATCTTCGGCGGCTTTTTGGGCGCTGTACAGGGCATCCTCCGCAGCTTCCAGGGCAGCGGCGGCGTTTTCTACGGCGGCCTGTTTTTCAGCGTCGTCCGCATAGCCGGCATTGCGGGCTTTTTC
This sequence comes from Oscillospiraceae bacterium, assembly GCA_025758045.1. NCBI lineage: Bacteria > Bacillati > Bacillota > Clostridia > Eubacteriales > Oscillospiraceae > Oscillospiraceae bacterium. Next base: position 1,222,182 of record CP107208.1, read on the forward strand.
CAGAGCGGCAGCAGCTTCGTCCCGCTTGGTCTGGGCACGGGAAACGCTCTCTTCACCATCGGCGTAGATTCTGTGTGTTTCCTCGTAGGCACGTTCTAATTGCTGCTGGGCGAGCTGGGCGGCGTAGGGGTCGGCGGTGTCTCCCGCCGTCTGTTGTGCGGCCTGGGTCCGGGCCTGCTGCAACGCGGCCCGCTTGGCGTTTACGGCGCGGTCCACTTCAGCGGCATCAAACACGGCCAGCGTGTCCCCGGCCTTGACGGTCTGCCCCGCCTGCACGGGTACTGCCATGACCAGCAGACCCGCGGGCACTGTAAAAGGGGTGCCGCCCGCAAAGCTGACCGTGGCCGTAGTGCGCACGCTTTTTGTCACATTGCCGGAGGACGGCCTCTGCACCGTCACGCTGGCCATGGCTGCCCCTGCTGTACCGCGGGCCAGCAGTGTCAGCACCAGCAGCAGTGCAAAAAAGCGGACAATCCACCCAAGCCGCTGGCGCTGGCGTGGGTCCATCCCGGTAAGCAGTTCGATAGGTCCTCATCCTTTCACGGCTCCGGCCAGAATCCCCTGTTCCAGATACTTTTGGCCGAAAGCAAAAATCAGTACGGCGGGCAGCAATGCAAACAGGCTGGCCGCCATGGTCAGTGCCAGGTCGCGGGTAGTATCGGTCAGATAGAGTGACAGCGACCAAAGCGACTGTGTTTTTAAAAAGGTCATAGGCTGTTCCAGCGCATTCCAGGCATCCAGAAAGCTCATGGTCAGCGCAGCCAGGATACCGGGCAGCCCCACTGGCAGGCCGATTCGCGCAAACTGCTGCCACGGGGTCGCGCCATCTATAGCGGCAGCTTCCAGCAGCGGCAGAGGAACAGCGTCAAACCCGCGCTGCATCACAAATACGGGAAATGTGCTGAATGCCCCCGGCAGAATGACCGCCCAGACAGTATCCATCAGTCCCAGGTGGTTTATCGTCAGATAGGCAGGCACCATAGTGACCTGGAACGGCAGCAACATTAAAATAAGGTACAGCCCCCGCACGGCCCCGCGCCCGCGAAATTTCAAGCGGGAGAGTGCCCATGCGGCGGGAGCACCCACGACCAATTGACCAGCCAACTGCGGAAATGTCTGCAGGCAGGTGTTCCAATAGGTGGTAAAGTATTCCGGTGTGTCCAGCAGCAGCTTGACAGCAGGTTCCAGCGTAGGGTAGCTGGGCAGCAGGGTCCACGCAGCCTGCCCGCTGCCGGAAAGCGCCGGGCCGATGGTCGCTGCCAGCTCCTCCGAGCCGGTCAGCGTGCCCATCAAAAGGAACCATAGCGGGAACCATACGAGCAGGACGAATGGGAAAAGCAGAATTTTTTTTAGAGCCGTTTTATGCATACCGCGATCACCGCCCCCAGCGCCCCTGCCATCAGGATTGCTGCGGCGCTCAGCCTTGGCAGATCCAGTGCCAGGAACCAGTTGTTGAACAAATGCTGCAATAAATAGATGCTTTTTTCCGGGTAGGCCCCGGCCACCAGATAGGCTTCGCGGAAAACTTTAAAGGTGTTCAGCAGACTCAGCACCAGCGTGACGGCCAGTGTGGGCAGCAGGTTGGGCAGGGTAATGGCTGTAAACTGCCGCCACCCACTGGCACCATCCACGGCAGCGGCCTCGTACAAGTCTGTGGAGATGCTGTCCAGCCCGCTGGACCAAAGGATGCTGTCATAGCCGATGTTTTTCCACAGATAAGTACCGATCAGCACCCAGAACGCAGCATCCGTGCCCATAAAGTCACAATGGGTGCCAAAAGTTCCGTTCACAAGGCCGTTTTGGGCAAACAATACTTTCCAGAGCAGTGCAAGGCTTGCCACCGGCAAAGCCATGGGCAGCAAAAAGGTTGTGCGGCAGACCTCGGCCCAGGAGGTATTTTTTAAGCCTTTCGCCCGTAGCGCCAAAGCCAGTGCCAGACTGAGCGCCAGCAGCAGCGGAACGCATACTCCGATAAACCGCACCGTATTTTCCACCGCCAGTCGGAACGCATCGTTGCCCAGTACCGCCGTATAGTTGGCAAGGCCCACAAAGTGTCGCCCCATCGTGTCGGTCACGCTGCGGCGCACCGTCTCCACAAAGGGGGCCAGCACAAACAGGGTGACACCGCACAGGCTGGGGGCCAGAAACAGCCAGGGCGTAGGGTCCGGGTGTTTGTTTTGTCTTTTCTGCATACAATTTTTTCCTGCAAAGCGATGCGCGGGGCAGCATGGCCGCTCCGCGCACCGATGTTACTTTTGTTCTGCCAGATACAGCGCCAGATCACTCTGCACACCCGCCACAGCGGCGGCCACGTCCTCGCTGCCGTCAATGATGGCCTGGGCATGGTTTATAAAGTTCTGCTGCAGCATCACCGGGAACAATACAGGTGTGGTGCAGTTGGCGTAGAAGGCATCCAGGTCGCCGACATACGCGCCGGTCACTTTACCCGTTTTTGCGCCGCTTACCGTCGCTTTGACGGCATCGAGTTTTTCCCGCAGGCAGTCCGCCCGCACCGTTGTACCATCGGAGCAATACTGGCTTTGCACATCGGTGCCGAAGAACGCAGCGGCCAGCCCCTTTGCGGCATCCGGATTTTTGCTGTTGGCATTCACGCCCACCAGTACCTGCGGGTTATAGGCACCCTGCGTCAGGCCGGGCATCGGGATCATATCCACGGGAACGGCCTCGGCATCCGCATCAAAAATATCGTTGGTGCGCGCCATTGCAATGACGGCGTAGGGGGTGGCAACATCCATCCAGCCGAATTTGGCGCGGCTGCAGGTGCTGTACTCGTCCTGCTGTGCATCGATGGTGACAATGTCCGAGTTGTCGTAGCTCTGGGAAGATACACCGTCCATCTCGGTGTTGATATAGTCAGCCATGCCATAGTAGTCGGCAGTTGTTTTCACAAAGGTAAATATCTTGGTCAGGGCGTCTGCATCCAGTGCGCCGTCGTGCAGCAGGGCATTGGCACTGGAAGGCAGGAGCAGCTTCGCGAAGTCAACGCCGCTGGCCAGCGCCAGAGCATACTTCTGGTCATCGGGCAGAGCCGTGTAATATTCATCGCTGAACTGCTCGGTGTCGGGGCGGGGTGCAGCGGCCAGCACGGCGTCCTGCAGGTCGTTCAGGTCGGTCAGGCCGTCCAGCGTGCCCGCGTCACCACAGAGTGCCGGGACGATGAACCGCGCAGGCAGCACATAGGCCCTGCCATCGGTCATAAACGGATCGATGATATTGCTCTGCAGCGCATCCAGCGGCACGGTGTCACTCATGTCAGCCAGCATTCCCTTATTGATATAGGTCGTGTAGTCGACACGATCCAGAAGCAGCACATCAGGCCCTTCCCCGGCCAGCAGTTCGGTGTTCAGCTGGGTCAGCGCATCGTTGATGGCGGCGCTGACATCATCGGTGTCGGTCTGCACGGCGGTTTCAAAGGTAACGTCCACCTCGGGATTGGCTTTTTTGTAGGCGTTCACGGCCAGCCGCGCCGTGGCGGAATCCGCCAATGACCAGACGGTCAGCGTTGTGTCGGCATGGGTGGGCAGCGTTTCGTCATAGTGATAGAAATAGAGATCGCCGTTTCCGCCGCTGTCGCCAAAGAGCAGGACCATAAAGTCCTCCGCCGCCGTGCGCAGCAGAGAGAGCGGATAGTTGCTGGAAATGCTCATCGCTGTGCCCTCGGCAGGGACGACCTGCTCCGGCAGGGTGCCGCCGGGGGCCAGGCGGTAGATGCCGTCCGTGCAGGCGTAATAAGCCGCGCCGTCTGCGTCGCCGGTCAGCGCTTGAGAACTGGTCGCATTGGGGACCGGGTTCAGCAGTTCGGTGCTTGCGCCGGTGGCGGGGTCCAGGGCGTTCAGGATAATATCGCCGGTATTATTGTCAAAGCTCAGGTAAACAAGCTGGTTGCCGACTGTCGTGAGGGAGTTGAGGCTGTACGCCAGATCCTGCGGCAGTGCGGCGGTCGTAACACTGCCGTCAGTCAGGCTGACCTGCACAAAATCCACGGTGTCGCCGTTGGAGACAAAATCCAGCTTATCCCCCTGAAATACAGCTGTGTTGGGGTTGATGCCCTGCTTTACCGTGTCATCCTCTACAACGGTTTTGGTTCCGTCAGGTGCCTGCAGAACCAGCCCGGCATTCTCCCCGTCATAGGTGATAAGCGCCTGCTCACCGTCCGGCGCAACGAGGATCCACGTGACCATCGCATCGCCCACGTCAAACGCTGCAGGTTCTGATGTCCAGTTGGTTCCGTCAGTGCTGGTGCGGCGGGTGTAGTCTTCGATGCTGTCCTCCCCCACCTTGCCGGTGTACAGAACAACCGTTCCGTCCGCCAGCTGCGTCGGGTAAGAGATGAGCGGCTCACCGCCAAGGTCAACGCGGCTCTCGACCCAGCGGCCCATCTGGGTATCGGTGGTGTCTGCAGCGGTCAGGCTGGGAGTGGTGTCCTGCCTGGCGCAGCCTGCCAGACTCAAAATAAATGCCGTGCATAATCCGGCACTGATGATTCGTTTCATAAGTATGTGCCCTCCTTCATCGGGTGTAGCACCAGTATACCGCCCGAATCTTGAATTGTCCTTGAAAAAAGCTGCGGCTTTTCAAGACTGTTTCAAGGTTTGGGGTGTATACTAGAAAGGGAAAAGGAGAATTATGCCATGCGGATTTTATTGATCGAAGATGACCGCGCCCTTTGCACGGCGCTGCTGCCTGCCCTGCAAGCTGCGGGCTATACTGTAGATACCTGCCACGACGGCGCAGACGGCAAAGCCCTTTTGTGCGGCGGCGCATACGATGTCTGTGTACTGGACCGGATGCTGCCCGGGCTGGACGGTCTTAGCCTGCTGCGGGCCGCCCGCGCCAAGGGATGTACCACCCCGGTGTTAATGCTGACGGCCCTGTCCGGCATCAATGACCGGGTGGACGGCCTGGATGCCGGTGCAGACGATTACCTGGGCAAGCCCTTTGACACGCGGGAGCTTCTGGCCCGGCTGCGGGCACTAACCCGCCGCCCCGGCACCACTGCCGAATCTGCCATACGCTGCGGTGACGTGACGCTGGATGCCGCCCAACTGACCCTGAGCGGGCCAAAGGCCGCTGCGGCCCTGACCAAGAGGGAGGCCGATCTTTTAGAGGTACTGCTGCGCACACCGGGGCAGCTGCAGACCCGTGCGGTGCTTTTGGCGCGGGTTTGGGGACCACTGGCCGAAGTTGAGGACGCTAATCTGGACTGTTACATCCATTTTGTGCGGCGGCGGCTGAAAGCCGTAGGCAGTGCGGTAACGATCACCACCGTGCGCGGTAGCGGCTATAAGGCGGAGGTACAGCCATGCTGACTGCACTGCGCCGCCGTTTGACCCTGCTGATGACGGCGCTGACCTCGTTGGTGCTGGCAGGTGCGCTGGTCGTGACATGGAATTATGCCGCCGCCCAGTACAGGACCGCCGCGGAGACGCTGCTCACGCAGAACTTTTCTGCCATCGTTGACCGGCTGGACAGCGCCGACAGCGTAAGTGACGCTTGGCTGGCTGACCAGGAGCACAACAGCGGCTGCCTTTTGTTTTTGTGGGACAACGGTGCCGCGCTGCATTTTGCGGGCACCACGGGCAGCGCCGATGCCCGCAATGCGGTTGAACCTCTGTTAGAAGAAGGTTTTTCCCCCCTGCTGGACACAAGTCTGCATGCCAGCAGCGGTGCCGTGCAGCGGCAAAGCGCGGTGTTCACGCTGAACGAATACCGCTGCCACGCAGCCTTGCTGCCGCGCGGCACAGCAGGCAGTTATCTGCTTGTGGCCGCTTTACAGGATATGGGCTTTGTACACCGTCATGCGGTCCAGACAGTTGTGCAGTATGGTGCGATCTGGTTCACTGGCACACTGCTGCTGGCGATCATCAGCTGGCGGCTGACCGGCAAAGCGCTGGCTCCGACGGCATTGGCCATGCGGCGGCAGAAGGAGTTCATCGCCGCAGCCGGGCACGAACTGCGCAGCCCGCTGGCCGTAGTAAAAGCAAGCCTGGACGCTGCGTGCCGCACTCCTGTGACTGAACGCGCCACCCTTTTGCGGAATGCCGAGCAGGAGACGGACCGTATGGCGCGGCTGGTGGAGGATCTGCTGGTGCTGGCCAACGGCGACTTGGATGCCTTGCCGGCCCATCTGCACCCCATCGCACCGGATAACCTCTGCCTAGAAGTATACGATGCGTTTTTCCCGTTGGCGCAGCAGCGCCAACACCCGTTAAGTCTGACCCTGCCGGAGGACAGCGTTCCTTCCATAGAGGCGGACCCGGACCGTGTAAAGCAGCTGCTGGCAATCCTGCTCAACAATGCGTTTGACCACACCCCCGCGGGCACCCCCGTGGAACTGTGCTTGACATACTGTGGGGAAAAAATCACCCTGGCCGTGCAAGACCACGGCCCCGGCATACCGGATGCCGAAAAAGCTCGGGTCTTTGACCGTTTTTACAGCGCTGATCCCAGCCGCACCGACAAGCACAATTTTGGCCTTGGTCTAAGCGTAGCCAAGGAACTAGCCCGGCTGCATCATGCAGACTTGACCGTGACCGACACCCCTGGCGGCGGGGCAAAATTTGCGGTGACTTTTGCGGCAAGGATATCTTAATGCTTGATTGACATCCATAACCGAAAGATGCATCAGCGAACCCTGCTGATGACTATGTACAATACATTAGACGGTGAGCAAACTCTCTAATGAAATCCATCATAGGTGGATTGTCGCCTTGAATTGTGAATGTCGTGTAAACAATTAGCACTTACTGTTGACCGACTGCTAATCTGTGGCGTATACTAGACTTACAGATTTATTCTGTACCAGCACCTTTACAACTGAATACACAGCATAACAGGTACTTTACTTTCCCGGTGGGGCGCACAGCAAGGTCAAGGCAGACCCTAACCCACGGCTGGGAGAGAACATAATGATACTCCAGATGCCCCACAGCTTCAGATGGGGTGACCGCGCAGGGGTTGTGATCAGTAAGATCCCTGCAGAGTCAGTGTACGGTCGTCGTCAGCGGCTTGCCTGTTATGTTCCCATGTCTGGGGGCGAGCGGCAAATTAGACATTTTTTCTCAGCATTTATTTTGATGTACACGGTTTCTTTTATTTATTTTTATTATTTACATAACCGTGTAACTAACGCTAACATGCGTATTATTTGATTTTTAATGAATTCACATCAAAATTTGCGGGGAAAGTGTACCCTCACGCCCGGATAGAACAGAGAAAATATAGAAAGAGCCCGGAGGGCCTTACCAAATCGGTAAGGCCCTCCGGGCTCTTTTTTCTCCCCGGAAAGTGTATTCAAGAGGGTTACATGAAACAACAATGCAAATTAAGAAAGAGGGTGTATGTATATGACAAAATCAAATCCAGAAGATTGTGCAAAATATATACGCGGGCCGCCGGAGTGAATCCGTTCTGATTCACTTTTTGAGGGAAGAACTGAAAAGTGAATCATATCTGATTCACTCTCGCACCTCGCCCAAATGCGGCCCACGTGGAGGAGAATCCCCGCATCGCACACGGATCGCGAGGTCACCTACAAAACCGCCGTTTGGCACGTTTGTGGGGCTGTGGGGCGGCATAGCCGTACAGCTTACTACAAGAGAGTAAAACTTACTACACACAAAATCACGATAATATGAGATAATGTATATATCTTGAAATTGAAAGGATGTTGCAAATGACTTTTACAAAACTTCCGAAAGCAATCTCCGCAGAAGAACTCCTCTCCACGCCGCTGCCGCCTGTTAAATGGATTATTCCCGGTCTGCTCCCGGCAGGACTGGCACTGTTTGCTGGCCCCAGTAAAGCTGGCAAAAGTTGGCTGGCCTTGTGGCTGTGTTTACAGATTGCGCAGGGAAATCCCGTTTGGAATCGAGAAATAGAGCCACGCACCGTGATTTATTTCTCGTTGGAAGATACATTCAACCGCTTGCAAAACCGCATCTTTCAGCTTATCGACGGTGGAGACGCCCCGGAACGACTGATTCTCCAAACAGAATGTCCGAGTATCGGGCAGGGCTTAGAAGAACAAATCGATTCTCTTATCTATACATACTCTGACGTAGGCATGATTGTCATCGATACACTTCAAAAAGTGCGTGTGAGCGATGGAAACGGAGGAATGTATGCAAATGACTATAAGGAGGCCGGTGCATTGAAGAAGCTCGCTGACAAGTATGGTATCTGCATTTTGTTAATTCATCACTTGCGCAAGCAGAGTGCGGCTGACCCGTTTGACCAGATTTCCGGCTCCACTGGTCTTATGGGCGTAGCCGATACAAGCTGGGTCATGCAGAGAAAACGCATGAGCCAGACCGCTGACATTCTGCTCACCGGGCGCGATATGGACGATAGGACGCTGCATTTGCGGGAAGATAACTGCATTTGGACACTTGAAGATGAAGAAACCGCAGAGGAACGAGAAATCAGGGTTGTGCCGGATTACTTGTGGAAAGCAGCGGAGTACATCGAAAGTGTGGGAAACTGGCAGGGAACGGCCTCCGAGTTGCTTGCAGCGGCAGGTATTGAAAATGCCAAACCGAACCAGTTCACCTACAACATGGCAAAGTATTTCGATAAAGTGTTCGAGCCGAAAGGTATTCACTATAAAACTCATCGAAAAAACAAGGTTCGTCTTTTGAGCTTCTACGGTGACGATGGTGACGGTGGTGACGATGATATTGACATAACTCAATTATCGGGGTGGGGTATCCCAGAAAGACCGTCACCATCGTCACCATCGTCACCATCGTCACTCGGAGCGCTTGAGAGGAGCAAGCATGGGCGAAGTGTTGCCACAGGGCAACCCGCCGAAAAGCCTACGGGGACAGCCCCGAACCCCTGTGAGGCTGCTGGCGCATGAGAAAGCGCAGCGTTGGGATCAATGTCCGCGTCAGCGTGACCGAAAAGAAAAAGGTGACGATGTTGGCTAGAAAATGTGGTCTGTCGCTCTCGGAATACTTACGCCAGCGGGCGCTGGGATATGAACCGGGCGGGCATCCGCCCAAGGAGGTATTTGATGTGTTGGATAAGATTGATGAAATAGCAGAAAGCTGTTCTGTGCGAGATGGCGCGGCCATCAACGCCCAGACCGACCGTATGAGGGATTTGCTGATTGGCGGTAACTAAGATTTGGACGATCAAGGACAGCTTACAGCGCGTCCTTGACTATGCAGCCAATCCGGACAAGACCGAGTACGATGCCCTTGCCCAGACTCTCCACTATGCGGAGAATGATGCCAAGACCAAGCTGAATGAGAGCGCCCAGCTCGTCACCGGCATTCATTGCAGGGCAAATCATGCGTGGGAAGATATGCGGGCCGTACAGGAACGCTTTGGTAAAACAGACGGCGTGGTGGCGCTCCACGCCTACCAGAGTTTCCGCGAAGGAGAGGTTGCCCCGGAGCAATGCCATGAGATTGGCGTGGCGCTGGCACGCAAGGTCTGGGGCAAGCGCTTTCAGGTGCTGGTCGCCACTCACATGAATACGGATAACCTGCACAACCACTTCGTTATCAATTCCGTATCGTATGTGGACGGGAAGAAATACGAGCAGCGCCGCAGTCAATATGCGGAATTTAGAGAAACTTCAGACAAGCTGTGCCGGGAGTACGGCTTGTCGGTGGTGGAGCAGCCCAAGGCAAAGGAACCGGCACGGTACGCCCGAATGCGGGAGGCCATCGACCAAGCCTGTGAGGATGCCAGTACCGCCGAGGACTTCCACAGGGCTTTGTACCGGCAGGGGTACATTTTCGGTAGTGACCCAAACCGAAAGTACGCAACCATCCGGGCACGGGATGGTGGTCGAGCCGTGCGGCTTTATCGGCTGGGAGAAGAATACGATTTACCTGGCATAGATGACAGGCTTCGCGGAAATTACCTGCTGTATGGATCAAGGTTGTATGAGCTGAAACACCCACCCCGGCAATATACGCCGAAACGGTATCGCCCCAAGGATACCTATGCAGGAAAAGGCATTCTAGAAATTTTCCTTGATGTGTTCTTTGGTGAATCCCAGATGCACCGCTTGTATCTGTACTACTGTTATCAGCTGGGTATCCTGCCCAAGAAACAGCAACCGCGTATCAACCGCCCGGAGTTGGAGCGCATTTGGAAAGATACCGAGAAAATCCTTGCAGAACACGCCTTTGTTTACGACCACAAGTTTCCCTCTTTGCAGGCAATCGTGGACTATCGCAAGAGTTTGTCCCAGCAGATGGAAACCCTTGCCGCGCAGCGGGCGGAAATCGCCAAGCAGATGCGCCGGAAAGATGCCCCGCCGGAACTGGCAGACCGCCGTACAATGCTTACCTGTAAGATTGCGGAACTCCGCAAAGAGGATAAAATTGCAGAGGGAGCAATCAAGCGTATTCAACGCACACGCGAATCCAACCGCATAGACCAAGAAAACCGAAATCAACATACAAACAATAGAAACCGCTGCCGAAACCGTTCTTGGTAGCGTTGACAAGGAGGTACAATGGCTTACATTAAGAAAAAATCCGAACGAAAATTCAAAATCACTGTCTGCAACGGCTACAAGGTCAACGGTCAGAAGCGAATGAAAGCGCAGACCATCACTGTGCCATCATCCGTGCCAAAGCGCGGCATTCAGCAGTATGTCATGGCTGAAGCGGAACGCATTGAGAAAAAGTTCAAGTATGGCGTTGAAGAAAGTGACCAAACCCATTTTGAGCAGTACGCGGAAAACTGGCTCAAGCGGCAGGAACCGTTCTTTAAGGCTACCACTTACGCAGGGTACAAACGCAATCTGGATATTGTTTACCCGCTGATTGGGGGCATTCCACTTGCAAAGTTGCTTCCCATGACCCTAGAGGAAATGTGCGAAGAATTGCGCAAGCGCCCCGGACGTGGTGGAAACTGCATCAAGGAAACAACGGTGCAGAAATACCTCGAAACGGTTTCTTCGGTACTGGAAGATGCCAAGAAAAATGACATCATTCCGTTCAATCCGGCGCACCGTGTCCGCAAGAAGCATTTTGAGAAGGAAGTGCAGCATATTCCGCAGAAATATGAAATGGGTAAACTGATGCAGGCAATTCAGAACGAACCGATTCTGTATCGGGCGTACTACATACTGGCAATCACGACCGGGTTGCGGCGTGGGGAACTGTGTGCTCTGCAATGGGGGGACATAACCGGTGCTTGTGAACTGACCGTCCGCCGTTCCCGCAGCTGTGCATCCGGGGAAATCGTAGAGAGTGACTCCAAGAGTCATCGGGAACGGATCGTAACCATTCCGCTGGGTATATGGGAGCTTTTGATGGCGCTGCGACAGCAGCAGGTGCTGCATAGCGGCGTTCCGGATAGAGAGCAGCCGATTTTTACAGACCCCGATGGTCATGTACCGCACCCGGATACCTTTACCCGACATCTGCGTAAGCTGTATAAGCAATGCGGATTATCTGAGGATTACCACCTGCACACCCTGCGGCATTTCTACGCAACGTACTTGCTGCAGGAAGGCACCAGCAAACAGGTGGCGGCATCCCTGCTGGGTCATGCGGATACGGCATTCTTGGAACGCACCTACTGCCACCCGCAGGATGCTGTAAAGCTTCAGGCCGCAAACCTGATGCAGGATTTGTTGAACAGCCAAAATCCGTGCTATGTTGCATTTATGAAAAATAAGAATAGAAAAGCCAAGAAAGCAGGTTAAATAAGCAGGCGGCACCGTCAGAGATGGCGGTGCCGTTTTGTCGGTTTTACGATAGATTCTGCGCGAAAGATTGGTGGTTCTGGTGATAGCTTTCTGTCGCAGTTGTCGGTATGCTTTGTAGTACCAGAGGTCAATAAAACATACAAAGGAGCGTTGAAAACAATGGCGTCTATCAGAAAACGCGGCAGTAACAGTTACTTGATTGTGGTATCTCGTGGGTATGATTATGAGGGCAACAGGCTGAAATCGGTGCAGAAAACGGTCAAGCCACCCAAGGAGTACACACCCAAACAGGCAGAGAAATGGGTAAAGGAGCAAGCAATTCTATTTGAACGCGAGGTACAGCATACGCCGGAACCCATCAATCGAAGCATCACGCTGGCAAAGTACATTGAGCATTGGGCGGCTGACATAGGACCGAAGAAGCTGGCGGACTCAACATACCAACGAGATTTGCAGGATATTCGCAGAATCCTGCCCGCGTTGGGAAACTACAAGCTGACGGATTTACGCAAGGAGGTTATCCGAGATTTCTATGAGCAGATGAGGCATAGCCCGCGTTTGGACGGCAGAGGGAATCTATCCGAGAAGTCAGTCGAAGGCTTACACAACACGCTGTGCGGCATCCTGTCGGCGGCTGTGGACGAGGGCTATTTGACCCACAATCCTGCATGGCGGTGCTATAAGCCCAAAGGAAAAAAGAAAGAACGCCCCGTAGCCGATGAGGAAACCGTAAAAAAGTTGATTACAGCTTTCGAGGGTCAGAGCATGAAATACGAAACCTATTTCAAGCTGGTGCTGGCAACCGGACTGCGCAGGGGTGAAGCCTGTGGGCTGAAATGGAGTGACATCAACTGGCGCAAACGGACGATTCATGTACAGCGCGGAGTCGTGAAGTTGAGCCACCAAGAGTCCATCACGAAAGACCCTAAGACCAGCAGCGGTGATCGTATGGTCTACTTGAGCAAAGAAATGTGCCAGCTATTGAAAGCGTGGCGGAAAGAGTGTGAGTGGGATAGAGCGCAGACAGCAAATGAAACCGTGGACGATAATGATTATTTGTTCCGCCAGCCGAACGGAAAGCCTATGTGCCCTAGTACATTCACATATAGATTCAAGCTGATTTTGAAGGCTAACAACCTGCCGCTGGATTTGAGTGTGCATAGCTTGCGCCATACCAATGCCAGCCTGCTGATTGCACAGGGTGTGGATGTGCGCACGGTGGCTAGTCTATTGGGCCACGCACAGGCCAGTACAACGCTGGACATTTACGCCCACGCCTTTGACAAGAACAAACGCAAGGCGCAGGAGAAACTCGGAAAGGCGATTGGATTATGACGAGAAAAATCAAGCTGACACGCGCAAACAAAAGTATCTTACTGAAAGCACTGGCACCCTATTACTATCAAGAAAAGGCACTTGGCCATAACACGGAAAACCCGGAGCGACTGATACTGAAAATTGATTCTGTCCCAGCCGATAAAAAAGCTACTTTTTCTACAGAAGAAATCCGCCTCATGCGAATCACTATAAACAGGCTGAGGAACGAGCGTCTAGGAAAAGGGCAGTACACCGATGCTGCAGACGATATGCTGCTAAAATTATTCTGAAAATCAAACACTAACAAAAACAAAAAACCTCATTGCAAAAAATACATCGCAATGAGGTTTTCTGGTGCGACCGGGAGGATTCGAACCTCTGGCCTTCCGGGTCGGAGCCGAACGCTCTATCCAGCTGAGCTACGATCGCTTATGTATGAAAAACGTCGTTCTGACGTATTTCAATCTTGTAAAGTGGTCAATTTCCAATAGTGGTCAATTCGTGGTCTGACTACCGGTGACCACCGCGTTTTTGCAAGTGCAAATTACGCTGTATCGAACAAAAACAAGCCTAAAACCTGCCATGTCGCAGTTGTCGGAGCCGAACGCTCTATCCAGCTGAGCTACGATCGCTTATGTATGAAAAACGCAGTTACAGCGTATTTCAATCTTGTAAAGTAGTCAATTTCCAATAGTGGTCAATTCGTGGTCTGACTACCGTTGACCACCGCGTTTTTGTGAGTGCAAATCGCGCTGTATCGAGCAAAAACAAGCCTAAAACCTGTCCTGTCGCAGTTGTCGGAGCCGGACGCTCTATCCAACTGAGCTGCGATCGCTCATATGCCACATTTATGTGACTAATATAGTATAGCAAACCTGTCGCAAAAATGCAAATATTTCTTGGCGAATCCTTACGGAAAGTTTCTTACCGCCTACGTGCCGCACAGCTTCATGGGCAAATTGTAAACAATTTTCACTTTTCTTGCGTAATTTTTGTCAGTTTGGCAGGAGGATTATCTTTTGTACCATGCCGCGTTTGTGCTTCCGGCAGTGTTTGCCTGCTACAAGACCGATGGAAACCTGAAAAAGCTGAAAAAGGACAATGCTTACCTGCATCAGCTGATCGATGCCAATATCGAGGGCTATCGAGCAATCCGAAACGCCGGGCACGAAATTTTGCCGGATGCGGACAAGGAATTTGAGGGTGCAGCATGGACAAGGAAAAGAAGCCCTATATTTTCGTTGGACTTGTCTGTGTGCGGGAGAAATATCAGGGGCAGGGCTATGCCCGGAACGGCCAGTACACCCACATGGTGGATCTGCAGACCGAAAGCCAGCGCTAGGCCATCTGACCCAATTCAAAAACAGCCCCGCGGCACAACAAAAAAGGACATCTATTCAAAAGAATAGGTGTCCTTTTTAGCACTTGAATGCGTAAGACGTTTCGGGTTCAAGTCGAACGTAATCTCCCAACTCTTTCGCATGAGAGATTCAGCATTGTGGAGCCGGTAGTACAGTTCGAGAAACTTTTGGGGAACATCATAGTTTTCATCAATAAATAGGAAATAACTGTTTAACGGGCATCCCCGATCACCTGCTGGCGCGGGGTGTGCTCAAAGGCTTTTGCCGCCTGGTCTACCTGAATTTTCGCATGTTTCAGAAGCGTCTTGATGATGGTCGCCAGGTGATCCTGTTCCTCCAGGTGGTCCACCATATTCTTACAGCTCTCCGGGAGATATTCAGCCATATCTTTACAGACATCAGCCAGGTCACCTATGAAGCCCCAGCAGCTATCCGTAAGCTCGCCGTTTTTGTAAAGCTCAAAGCCGTAACACTCGCCCCGCAGGTAGGAATCATAAGCGGCCACTTCGCTGCGCATCAGATCCTCCGCCTTTTTCCGAATGGCGCCAGTCATTTTTTCACCGCCGAACTCTTTCCTGTCCCAGGGATCATTGAAACTTGTAGTCTGCATGGCAAGGCCGCTGTGATCCATGAGATAAAGGGGCAGCGTAATGTATTTTTATCGGAGATCACCTTCATCATGGCGTCATCAACCGCCCGTTCCTCTGTCTTTGGATCGTGCCGGAACCGGCTGCTCACAATGTTCACCATGTGTTCATACAATGTTTCCCAAACAAACGGTGTTTGGAGTACATCAACGGTCCTGCGCATTTTAGAAGATCAAAGATATATCGGTACCTATGTAATTGGCAAGAGAAAAGTAAAAGAGATTGGCAGCCGACATACACAGTTAAAGGATGAAAGTAAGTGGTCCAAAATACCGAACCATCATCCGGCTACGCAGAACTGCCATAGGAAGTGGACCAATCATTTTCCAACCCGATGTTTGAAATTGCTGTACCCAAAGGTTGTGATTTCCCGTGTTGTACCGTCAGGCCTGCGGGCGTAGATGGCGGGCAGTGGCATACCGTTGAAGGTGTTGTTTTTGCAGGTGGTATAAATCGCCATATCGCCAAAAACCAGCAAATCTCCCACGGCGGGCACGGCGTCAAAGCTGTAATCACCGATGATGTCCCCCGCAAGGCAGGTCGGGCCTGCAAGGCGCACAGTGCAGGCTTTTTCACCGGGTTCGCCCGCGCCCAGCAGCGGCGGGCGGTAGGGCATCTCAATGACATCCGGCATATGGCAGGCGGCGCTGGTATCCAGAATCGCAATTGTGGTATCGCCGTTTTGCACTACATCCAGTACGCGGGTTAGGAGATACCCCGCGTTCAGGGCGCAGGCCTCGCCGGGTTCCAGATAGACCGTCACGCCCCAGTCTTGATGGGCGCGGCGGATGCAGCGCTCCAGCGTGGTCATGTTGTAGCCGGGGCGGGTGATGTGGTGCCCGCCGCCGAAATTCAGCCACTGCATTTTGGACAGCAGGTCGCTGAATTTATCGGCCACTGCGTCCAGCGTTACGGCCAACGCGTCGGCATCCTGCTCACACAGGGTGTGGAAATGCAGGCCGTCCAACAGCGCGGGCAGTGCCGGGTCAGCCGCCACGGCGGCATCCCACTGCGCGCGGGTTGTGCCCAAGCGGCTGCCGGGGGCGCAGGGGTCATAAATCGCGTGGCCGTCCTGCGTCGAGCACTCCGGGTTGATACGCAGGCCCACACTCTTCTCCGCTGCTTTGGCCGCGGGGCCGAACTTTGCCAGCTGTGCCGGAGAGTTGAAGACGATATGGTCGGCATATTGCAGCAGTTCTTCCATTTCGTCCGCGCGATAGGCCGCGCAGAAGACATGAACTTCTTTGCCGGGCATTTCCTCCGCGCCCAGCCGCGCTTCAAACAGGCCGCTGGCTTCGGTGCCCGCCAAGTGCGGCGCCAGCAGCGGGTATAAATCGTAGTTGCTGAACGCTTTTTGCGCCAGCAGCACCCTGCACCCAGTGCGTCGGGAAAGATTGCCCAGAATTTCCGCGTTACAGGTCAGGGCGGCTTCATCCAGCAGGTAGCAAGGCGTGGGCAGGGCGGCAAATTCCGGCGACACCGCGCCGTCGATGGCCGCAAACGGCGGCCGTGCATCGCGCTGTACCATCAGTCCACCAAAACCGGGTTATGGTTCTCACTGCGGGGCAGGCCGTACTTGTCCAGTGCATTGAGGAACGGATCAGGGTTAAATTCCTCGACCGTGTAGACACCGGGCTTCGTCCACTCGCCGGTCAGCATCATCAGCGCGCCGCACATGGCGGGCACACCCGTGGTGTAGCTGATGGCCTGACTGCCGACCTCGCGGTAGCATTCCTGATGGTCGCATACATTATAAATGTAGTAAGTCTTGTCCTTGCCGTCCTTTTTGCCGGTGAAGATGCAGCCGATGTTCGTCTTGCCCTTGGTGCGGGGGCCGAGGCTGGCGGGGTCAGGCAGCAGAGCTTTCAAGAACTGGATGGGCACGATCTCCTGACCGTTGTAGTTGATCGGTGTGGTGGAGAGCATGCCCACATCCTCCAGACAACGCATATGGTCAAGGTAGCTCTGGCCGAAAGTCATAAAGAAGCGGATGCGCTTGACATCGGGCAGGTTTTTGCCCAAGGACTCAATTTCCTCGTGATGCAGCAGGTACATATCCTTCTGGCCGACCTGATCGAAGTTGTATTCCCGCTTGATGCTCATGGGCGGAATCTCGACCCACTTGCCGTTCTCCATGTAGCTGCCGGGAGCGGAGACTTCGCGCAGGTTGATTTCGGGGTTAAAGTTGGTGGCAAAGGCGTAGCCGTGGTCGCCGCCGTTGCAGTCGAGAATGTCGATCGTGTCAATAGAGTCGAACTCATGTTTGGCGGCGTAGGCGCAGTAGGCCTGCGTCACACCCGGGTCAAAGCCACAGCCCAGCAGCGCAGTCAGGCCGGCATCCTCAAACTTTTTCTTGTAGGCCCACTGCCAGCTGTAATCGAAGTAGGCGGAAAAGCCTTCCTCCTTGCAGCGCTTCTCGTAGATAGCACGCCAGGTGGGGTCGTCGGTGTTTTCGGGTTCGTAGTTGGCGGTGTCCATGTAGTTGACGCCGCAGGCAAGGCAGGCGTCCATGATAGTTAGATCCTGATACGGCAGGGCAATGTTCATAACGAGGTCAGGCCTGTAGCTGTTGATGAGGTCGCACAGCTGCTGGACGTCGTCGGCATCGACCTGCGCGGTGGTGATTTTGGTCTGGGTGGTGGGTGCCAGCTTGGCGGCCAGCGCGTCGCACTTGGATTTGGTGCGGCTGGCGATGCACAGCTCTGTGAAGACATCGCTAACCTGACAGCACTTGGAGATGGCGACGCTTGCCACGCCGCCGCAGCCGATAACAAGAACTTTGCTCATGATAGAACTCCTTTATGTTTGAATTTATAACAGATTTTTATTTTTCCAGTGCCAGCAGCAGCTCCCGCAGCACCTTGCAGGCCATAGCCGTGGAAACGCCGCTCTGGTCGAGCATGGGAGCCAGCTCGTTGACGTCCGCGCCGACGATGATCGCTTTCGTCACGGTGCGGATGGCCCCAAGCAGCTGCAAAAAGCTGACACCGCCCGCTTCGGGCGTGCCTGTGCCGGGGAAGGCCGACGGGTCAAGGCAGTCGAGGTCGATGGTCAGATAGACAGGCACATCGGCCTGGCATAGCCAGTCGGTCAGCTCGGCCAGCCCGGTAAAGTCGAACTTGTGCATATCGGTGTGCCGCGCGGCGAACTGAAATTCCTCCCGTTCACCGCTGCGGATGCAGAACTGGTGGATGCGCCCGTCGCCGACCAAATCATGACAGCGGCGCAGCACGCAGGCGTGGCTCAGCTGTGCGCCGAGGTAATCGTCCCGCAGATCGGCGTGGGCGTCAAAATGGACGATGTGCAGATCGGGATATTTGCGCACGGCTGCGCGCACGGCACCCAGGGTCACAAGATGCTCGCCGCCGAGCAGAAGCGGCAGCTTGCCGTCCCGCAGGATCTCCGCCGCGCGGGATTCGATGTCCACCAGGGCGCTCTCGCTTGAGCCGAAGCACAGCTCCAAATCACCGCTGTCAAAGACGCTGCCGTCCGTCAGGTCCTTGTCCTGATAGGGGCTGTAGGTTTCCAGCCCGTAGCTTTCGTGCCGCATGGCAGCGGGGCCGAACCGCGCGCCGGGACGGTAGCTGGTGGTGGAATCAAACGGTGCGCCGTACAAAACAATGCTTGCCGTGCGGTAGCTGCTGTCGCAGCCGATGAAATTTTCAACATTGCGATGCAGCATCAGTGTTCCTCCACTTCGCGCAGCATTTCCTCCAGAAACGCCGGCAGGTAAAATGCACCGACATGCAGCCGGGTCGTGTAATAGCGGGTGCGCATGTTCAGCGCATTCCACGCATCGGCGTCCATATCGTTGATGGGATGATATTTTTTGCTGGCAAAGCCGAACAGCCAGTAGCCCGCCGCAAAGGTAGGGATGTGTGCCTGATACACCTTGCTGATCGGGAAGGTGCTGGCGATGCGCTTGTGGCTGCGCTGCATGGCGGTCGCGTCCTCAGCATAGAAGGGGCTGCCCTGCTGGTTGACCATGATGCCGTCCGCGCGCAGCGCGTTGAAGCAGTTGCCGTAAAACTCGCGGGTGAACAACCCCTCCGACGGGCCGAACGGGTCGGAGGAATCCACGATGATGAGGTCGTACTCTTCCTCGCACTTGCGGATGAATTTCAGCGCGTTCTCGTAATAAATGTGTACGCGGCGGTCGTCCATGCGGCAGGCGTTGCCGGGCAGATAGGCACGGCAGGCTTCGATGACCTGCGGGTCCATCTCCACAAGGTCGATGCGCTCCACGCGGTCGTAGCGGGTCAGTTCCCGCACTACACCGCCGTCGCCTGCGCCGATAACAAGAATGTCCTTGGCGTTTTTGTGTACCGACATCGGCACATGGGTAATCATCTCGTCGTAGATGAACTCGTCGCGCTCGGTCAGCATGACGTTGCCGTCCAGCGTCAGCACGCGGCCAAACTCCGGTGTCTCAAAAATGTCGATGCGCTGGTAGTCGCTCTGCTTGGAGTAAAGCTGGCGGTTGACCCGGATGCTGTGCTTGACATCAGGGGTGTGAAATTCCGAAAACCACATTTCCATACTGCAAACCTCCCTGTCAAGCCAGCACATTCAGCCGCAGAATGTCCGGGTCCTCGGGGCCGGTCATGCTGCAGCCCTTGGCCTTGGCATACTCGATATAATCCAAGATCTGCGCGGTGATGCGCTCGCCCGGGGCAAGGATCGGGATGCCCGGGGGATAGCACATGACGAACTCGCTGCAGACCATGCCCTCTGTCTCACGCAGGGGCAGGCTCTTTTTGGGGGCGTAAAATGCTTCCTGCGGGCTGGCGGCAACTTCGGGGTCGATGTATTCCTGACTCAAAAGGCCTGCGCCGTCAGTGTGGTAGCGGCGCTTGATCTCGGCCAGTGCGCTGACAAGGCGCTCAACCTCCTGCGGGCGGTCACCGATGGAGAGATAGGCCAGAATGTTGCCGATGTCGCCGAACTCGATCTGGATGTCGTATTCATCGCGCAGGATGTCGTACACCTCGATGCCCGCAAGGCCGATGTCCAGCGTGTGAACGCTCAATTTTGTCGTATCAAAGTCAAAAACGGAGTTGCCGTTGCAAAGCTCCTTGCCGAAGGCATAGTACCCGCCCACAGCGTTGATCTCCTCGCGCGCGTACTCGGCCATGTCGGCCACCTGATGGAACACCTGCTGGCCCCGCAGTGCCAGATTGCGGCGGGAAATGTCAAGGCTCGACATCAGAAGATAGCTGCCGGAGGTCGTCTGTGTCAGATTGATGATCTGCCGCACATAGCCCGCGTGGACGTTGGGGCCGGTCAGCAGCAGGCTGGATTGGGTCAGGCTGCCGCCGCTCTTGTGCATCGAGACGGAGGCCATATCCGCGCCCGCCGCCATAGCCGAGACCGGCAGCCCGCCGCCGAAATAAAAATGCGTGCCGTGGGCTTCGTCCGCAAGGCAGAGCATCCCGGCGTCATGCGCCATCCGCACAATGGCGCGCAGATCGCTGCAGATGCCGTAGTAGGTGGGGTTATTAACCAGTACCGCCACGGCGTTGGGGTGGTCGGCAATGGCCTTGGCCACCTGCTCCCGCTTCATGCCTAGACTGATGCCGAGGCGGTTGTCCACCTCCGGGTTGACGTAGACCGGCACCGCGCCGCAGAGCACCAGCGCGTTCAGCACGCTGCGGTGGACATTGCGTGGCAGGATGATTTCATCCCCGCGCTTGCAGGCCGTCAGCACCATGCTCTGCACCGAGCTCGTTGTGCCGCCCACCATCAAAAAGGCGTGTGCCGCGCCAAACGCATCGGCGGCCAGCTCCTCGGCTTCGCGGATGACCGAAACCGGGTGGCAGAGATTGTCCAGCGGCTTCATGCTGTTGACATCCACACCAACGCACTGCTGGCCCAAAAACGCGGTCAGCTCCGGATTGCCGCGCCCGCGCTTGTGCCCCGGCACGTCAAAGGGAACAACGCGCATCCTGCGGAAATTTTCGAGCGCTTCATGGATGGGTGCGCGGCGCTGATCCAGCCGGGTGCGCTTTGCTTCTCCGTTCATTTTTACCTCCGTTCGCGATCCCTTTGCAAAACAAAAAACGCAAGCCATGCACAGATGTGCAGACTTGCGTTCGAATTCAGCATATTTGGACACAGGCCGATTACCCCCCGATACCTCACCGAGAGAACGTCCTGCATGATTCAAAAAGGCTGAGCGTGTCAGAGTCTATATAGCAATCTTACTTTTACTACTCTTTATTGACCGTTTCACAAGTCTGCACGCCAAAACGTGCAATTTCATGGCTGTAAAGGAACCAACTTATAAAATTTGAGCTTTTAACTCAATCAATAAGGCAACCCAAAGTTGCCGATCGGCAGTGGACCCGGCTGTCCGTATGGCCTTAGCCCCTGACGGGCGGTCCGTAGGTAAATTGCTTTGAAAAACTCTCACAAACTCGATTCGTCTTTCAAAATCGAGACAAAGTATAGCATAGGGAAATCGCGCTGTCAATATTTTGATGAAAAAATTTCTACGATTAAAAAGTTGTACTCTTATGTCACCAACAAAAACCGAGTTGGTTCACACAACAGGGGCAGTAAAAACGCCCCGGAAAAAGAAAGTAAGGGTACAAAAATGAAGTACGAAATCGTAGGTATCGAACACGCAGTTGGCGACTTTACTCCCACTACGGGCAAAAACGCGAACACCGTCCAGCACTATGACGTGTATCGTCTGCACACGCTGAAAAACAGCAAGGACGCATACGGTCAGATTACGGCCGTCGTTCGCGCAACGCCTGACCAGATAGGCAAGATTATGGCTGACCTCGGCGGCAATATCGCAGACGTTCCCGGTCACATCCTCGACATGGAAGTCCACAACAGCTTCGGAAAAATCAACCTCACCGATCACGATGTTGTAGAATAATGAAGCCTGCCCCACCACCAGTTGTTCGACCACCACCAGATAACTGCCAGTGGGGCGGTGAATATAGCTGTTCTTTCCTCCGTAAGGGCGGCTATCTTCACCGCCCCGCACATTTTGTCAGACTTCGGTTTGACATTCCACGGGTGCTACGCCCGTGGAATGTCAAATGTCATGTCAAAACAAAAAGGTGGTACACAATGCTCCGATTCAAATGCTGGTATTATGATCAGGCGATTCAGGACGGTAGCGAGGATTGGATCAAGAGCCTGCTTCCAGACCATCTGCCGGATGATATTCAGCCCCTCTATGACCATGCACATCAATAAAAAGAACGTCTCAGCCAATGTTCAGACAGACATCGGCTGAGACGCTTGTTATAAAAGATTACTCAAATTTTCGATCATACAGCAGTGCTGCAATCAGCATGGTGGTCGTCTGCCACATACAGGCTGGAGTTCCGGCCATTGTGAAATGGGAAGAGGGCCATGCCGTAATGGTTGACCTCCATACCGTACGGGCAATATCATAGGGGCCTTTGCCCTCAATGGTCAGTTGGAAGATGCGTCGCACCACGGCAGCCGCTTCCTCGTCAATCAGCCAGTGGTATTTGTTCTCCGGGTCTTTCTTATAGCCATAGATGGCACAGTTGGTGGTAAACTGTTCCTGTTTCGCTTGCTCCATAGGCTTCCTCCTTGCGTGATTGGTTGGTTTTTGATATAATGTGTTTGGTTTCGTTAGCTGTAAGCCAACCGTGTCTTTCTGTTTGTTTTCCATGTTCTTTTTCTCCTTTCTGTCCTTTGTGTTTTATGACAGTAACCTTAGTAACTCGCGTTTAGATTACCCTTTCACTAATAGGAGAAAAACGGGGTGTAAATCGGAACTGTTTTTTAAAAAAAGAAAAACAGTTTTTCGGGAGATGAAGCTATTGTGGAACCATGGGAGCATAATCTAAACAAAGTGAGGTGCACAAACCTATGAAACGTGTTGCCGCTGCCCTTACCGCTGCTGCGGCGGCAGGCCTGGGCGCTGCCTATGGCATCTACCACCTGGCTTTTTTCCAGCGGCCGAAGCTGGATATTCCCACGGCAGAGGAGTGGGCGCAGGGTTCTCGCTTTTTGCCGCAGATCCGCGAAAACGTGGAGTTTGTGGACAGCCTGCCCTGCGACTATGTACATATCACCGCCGATGACGGTACTTCGCTGTCGGCTCGGTACTGCCACGAGGCCGACGACGCGCCAATCGCCATCATCATGCACGGCTACCGCGCCACTGCGATGCGCGACACGATGGGGCTGATCGTGCTATGCAAAAAGCTGGGCTACAACCTGCTGATGCCGGACCAGCGTGCCCACGGGCGCAGTGACAGCTACACCATCACCATGGGCGCGCAGGAGCGCTACGATGCCCGCGCCTGGGCGTACTGGGCTTCAGTGCGGTCCAGCGGCAAGGTTCCCATCTTTTTAATGGGCGTCTCGATGGGCGCAGCCACCGTTCTGCTGGCCAGCGGGCTGGACCTTCCGGACAGCGTTCACGGCATCATCGCGGATTGCGGCTACTCCAGCATCCGGGACATCTGCCGCACCTGTCTGCCCAAGTACCTGCCGCACGTGCCGGTGGGACCGGGCTATGCCGTCGGCAAAGCTGGTGCCAAGATCTTCGGCCGCTTTGACCCCGATACCGTGGATTGCCGCAAGGCCGTGGCGCAAAGCAAGGTTCCGATTCTCTTCATCCACGGCAGCGCGGACGACTTTGTGCCCTGCAGCATGAGCCGCGAAAACTACGACGCTTGCGCCAGCGAGAAAGAGCTGCTCGTCATTCCCGGTGCCACCCACGCCATGTCCTACTACTACGACACACCCGCCTACACCAAGGCCGTGACAGACTTTTTGAAAAAGCACATCTAAAACCAAAATTCAAAACGCTCCCTGCAGGCAGGACCGCATCGCATGCACAGGTCCGCCGCCGGGAGCGTTTTTATTTCAATCGCTCAGGCTGCAAAAGGGGAGTGGTCACTATTTTTCCAAATACTCCATCATACCGTCCAATTTTTGCTGCATTTCCTTGTAACCGCGGATGTAGAGTTCCGTCAGCTTCTCGGTACTGCCCTCGAAGCGGCCGATGCCTACCGGCTCATCGGGGCGGATAACGCAGATGCGTCCCTCGTCTTCCAGTGCATCGATCTGGTCCAGCAAAGCGTTGTAGCGCATCTCCTGGGTCAGCAGCGTGGCCAGGAACAACGGTTTATCGCCATAAAAATCATCATACAGTTCCACCATGCGCTGGCTGGGCTGCTTTTTTCGGAAACCTTTCTCCCTCGTGGCCACGATGACGATCTTGGCAAAGCCCTGGCGCAGCGCCCAGTTGATGGGGATGGGGCAGGCGCAGCCGCCGTCCAGGTAGCTGTGGCCGTCGATCTTGACCGGCACCGATGCCAGCGGCAAACTGGCCGAAGCCTTGACCGCCTGCTTAAAGTCCAAACCTGGCTGGTCTTTTTCAAAGTAGACTGCCTTGCCGGTCTCCACGCAGGTAGCCACGGCAAACATTCGCTGGCCGCCGTTTTTAAACATATCCTCGTCAAAGGGGACTTCCTTTTCAATGTCATTCAGCAAAAAGTTCAAGCCGAACAAGCTGCCGCCTTTCACTGCCGCCAGCGGGCCAAAGTACCGCCGGTCGTGGCGGTAGCGCAGGTTGATGCTGGCCGCGCGGCCAGGCTGGTGGGCCACATAGTTATAGGCGTTCAGTGCCCCGGCCGACACCCCCGCCACGGCTGGGAAGTACAGGTCATGCTCCATCAAAATATCCAGCGCGCCGGCGGTATACAGCCCGCGCAGCGAGCCACCCTCCAGCAAAATCAACGAATTTTCCGGCAGTTTTGTGTTCATAAGCACACCCTCCATTTATACAGATTATTGTAGCGCGGGGCGGAGGGTATCGCAAGCGAAAGCTGTTGTACAAAACCCAAAAAATGTGGTAAAATGCAGGCAAAGTATTGCTGCCAACAAAAGGAGTGCCTTATGATCGAACTGCACGCCGAAGCTCCCAAAATTATCGTCCCGTTGTTTGCCCGCACTCTGCCGGAGCTGACCGCCCAGGCCTCCGCTGCGCAGCGTGCCGACGCTGCTGACCTGGTGGAGCTGCGCCTGGACCCGCTGCCCCGGCAGGATTGGCCGACGGCTTTGGCTCAGGTGCGCGCCGCCATAACGAAACCGCTCATCGTGACCATCCGCACAGCGCGGGAGGGCGGTGAAGTCGACCTGACCCCCACCGAGTACGGCGAAGCCTGCCAGGCACTTTTGGCGCAGGGCAGTGCAGACGCACTGGACATTGAATGGCTGGCGGACAAGACCCTGACCGAGGAGCTGCGGGACGCCGCCCACCGGGCGGGTGTTTCGGCGCTGTTCAGCGAGCACCACTTTGGTTCCACGCCCGACACAGGCGTCATGACTGACGCACTGGTGGGCATGCTGGATCTGGGCGCAGACATCGCCAAGCTGGCCGTCATGCCCCGCAACCGCGCCGACGCCGCCCGCCTGCTGTTGGCTACGGCTCAGGCGGCCGTCCAGCGCCCGGGCAAAGCCCTTATTACTATGAGTATGGGCCGCGACGGCGCCGTGACCCGCTACTGCGGCGGCGCGTTTGGCAGCGCGGCCACTTTTGGCACGCTGTCCGCCGCCAGCGCCCCCGGCCAGCCGCCGGTGACTCTGCTGAAAGAAAAGCTGATTTTAGGCGAAGATTTATGAAATACCGTGCATTTTTACCGGCTCTGGCCCTTCTTTTGCTGACGGCCTGCGGCAAAGCGGAGCTGACCGGCATCAGCCTACAGCCTGTCACCGTGCAGGCCGGGGAAACCGCCAAAGCCGCCGTGCAGTACGAGACCGCGGGCAAAGCTTCAGACACCGCGATCCAAACTGCGGTGGATGCCAATCACTGGACCTGGCAGACCGGGGACGAGAACATTGCCACCGTGAACAGCCAGGGCGTCGTCACTGGGCTGCACGGCGGTGAGACCACCCTGACCCTGACGGACGCCAGCGGCGACCTGACCGCCAGCTGCACCGTGCAGGTGACCAACCCGCTGCGGGAGCTTATTCTAAACGACATTGTGCTGTACCTTGACGAGCGCACCGAGATCGTTTCGGATTATGACGGCACCGAGCGAATCTCCCATTATCCGTCCAGCCATGCCAGCATCCTCTGCCGCTTTGTGCCGGAGGATGCCACCGGCCGCGAGCCGGTGACCTACCAAATCGCGGATGAAAGCATCGCCAGGCTGGACGGGCAGTGGCTAGTGCCGGTGGCCTACGGGACCACGACCCTGACCGCCACATGCAGTGGCAAGACGGCCACCGCCACGGTCACTGTGGTGCGCATCCCGGAGGAGATTCATCTAAACATTAAGGAGATCCGGCTGAAGCCGGGGGAGACCGTCCAGCTTTCGGCGGAGTTTGAGCTGGCCGACGCAGACCTGTACACGGCCCTGCGCTGGACCACCGACACCCGGGGCGTTGCCACCGTAGACGAAAACGGCCTGGTAACCGCGGTCGGCCCCGGATACACCTACATCCGGGCGACCTCCACCCTGAGCGACTACCCGGAAGGGTATTGCGACGTCACGGTGGAGAACGGGGAATAATATTGATAAAAAGGGGGCTGCACCACACCCGGTGCATCTCCCTTTTTTATGTATGAGTATTTACTAAAACTGTAAGCATCGAAGTTCCTGTTGCTAATTATAAAAAAGCACACGCTAAAATGTTCCATGTGGAACATTTTGCGGCCCACTTTTCTATTAAACATAATTGCCGTAAACTAGGCTTTATGTTATGATAAAGATAACTTTCATGTTATGAGGTGACCGCTATGACCGCTGCGCAGCAACAACAAGCCGCAAAGAATTTTGCCGCCTACTGGAAAGGCAAAGGCTACGAAAAAGGGGAAAGTCAATCCTTTTGGCTTTCTCTCTTGCGTGATGTCTATGGCGTGGAACAGCCGGAACAGTTCATTACATTTGAGGAACAGGTTCACCTCGACCACACCAGCTTTATCGATGGCGCGATTCCGTCCACCAAAGTGCTGATTGAGCAAAAGGGC
The DNA here is from genome assembly GCA_025758045.1 of Oscillospiraceae bacterium. Taxonomy (NCBI): domain Bacteria; kingdom Bacillati; phylum Bacillota; class Clostridia; order Eubacteriales; family Oscillospiraceae; species Oscillospiraceae bacterium. The sequence goes on from CP107208.1 coordinate 1,249,188, forward strand.
CTTGGCAAAGACCTGAACAAGCCCATCAAGCAATCAGACGGCACGATGCTGACGCCGTTCCAACAGGCAAAGCGTTATATCACAGAATTGCCTCTTTCCCAGCACCCGCGTTGGGTCGTGACCTGCAATTTCGCGCAGTTCTATGTCTATGATATGGAGCGCCCCGGTGGCGAGCCGGAAATTATCGAGCTGGAAAACCTCGAAAAAGAATACTATCGTCTGCAATTTCTGGTGGACACCGGCAGCGAACACCTCAAGCGTGAGATGGAAGTTTCCATTGCCGCTGGTGAAATTGTAGGGCTTCTGTATGACGCACTATACAAACAATATGCAAATCCGCAGGCCGAACAATCGCTGAAAAGTCTGAACAAGCTGTGTGTGCGGCTGGTGTTCTGCCTGTACGCCGAGGACGCGGGGATTTTTGGTCGGCACGGTATGTTCCACGATTATCTGGCTGCGTTCGACACGCGCGGTATGCGCAAGGCGTTGGTGGAACTGTTTCGCGTGCTGGACACCAAGCCGCAAGACCGCGACCCCTATCTGCAGGACGATAACCCGGAGTTGGCCGCGTTCCCTTATGTCAACGGCGGCTTGTTCAGTGATGAAAATATAGAGATACCGCCCTTTACCGATGAAATCCGCAATTTGCTGCTGAACAAAGCCAGCGAGGATTTCAACTGGGCGGAAATCAGCCCCACGATTTTCGGCGCGGTGTTTGAAAGCACCCTGAACCCGGAAACGCGCCGCAGCGGCGGCATGCACTATACCAGCATTGAAAATATCCACAAGGTCATTGACCCGCTGTTCTTGGACGAACTGAAGAACGAACTTGACGAAATCAGCACCATCCCGGTAGAACGCACAAAGAAAGCGAAACTGCGGGCCTTTCAGCACAAGCTGGCGTCACTGACGTTCTTAGACCCGGCATGCGGCAGCGGCAACTTTTTAACAGAAACGTATTTGAGCCTGCGCCGCCTGGAAAACAAGATTTTGCTGGAACTCTCCCACGGTCAGGTTACGATGTACTCCGCCAGCGAAAGCCCGATACAGGTTTCTATCAGCCAGTTTTACGGCATCGAGATCAATGACTTTGCCGTGACGGTTGCAAAAACTGCACTTTGGATTGCCGAAAGCCAGATGATGAAAGAGACGGAGAAAATTCTGCTCGTCCCGCTGGAATTTCTGCCGCTGAAAACGAACGCATTCATCGTAGAGGGCAACGCCCTGCAGGTGGATTGGGAGAGCGTGGTGCCCAAGGATAAGCTGAATTATATAATGGGAAACCCGCCGTTTGTGGGGGCGTCGTACTGCTCTGCTTCACAAAAACAAGACGTATCCAGCCTATACGGAAAGATAAAACTTTCTAATAGCCTTGATTATGTTGCTGGTTGGTATTATAAGGCTTGTGACATGATTAAGGGGACTCCTATTTGTTGTGCATTCGTATCTACAAACAGCATCACCCAAGGAGAGCAAGTTGCTCCTATCTGGGGGACGCTTATAGAAAGATTCAACATTGAAATCGATTTTGCATATAAAACCTTCATTTGGGAAAGCGAAGCATCCTCAAAAGCTCATGTTCATGTTGTTATCATTGGCTTTTCAATAAAGAACTCCAAAAGCAAAAGTAAAATCGTGTATGATAATGGATTGACAGGCGAATATGAAAACATAAACCCTTATTTGATTGATGCTCCTAATGTATTTATCGAAAGTCGTGCTACTAATCTGTGTAAAATGCCTCGTATCATTCATGGCAGTAAGCCGAGTGATGGCGGAAATTTGATTTTATCGAGAGAGGAAAAAGATTTTCTAATTAAGTCTGAACCTCTGGCAGAAAAATATATTCGGAAATACTCTGGCGGTGTCGATTTTCTTCGGAATCAAGAACGATATTGCTTATGGTTAGTTGGTGCTAGTCCGAGTGATTTAGCAAAGATGCCCTTAGTTAGAAAAAGAGTAGAAGCAGTACGGCAATCACGACTATCAAGTTCCGCAAAAGCTACTGTGCAAAAGGCTGATACCCCAACCTTATTTTTTACAATAACTCAACCTCAAACTGGTATGATGTTGGTCGGTCCGCAGGTTTCGTCTGGAAAACGGAAGTATATTCCTTTCGGATTTTATTCGCACGAAATCATTGCAAGCGACAAACTTCTAATAATGCCTGATTCTAATTTGTTTATTTTCGGCATTATGATGTCTAACTGCCATAACGCTTGGGTTCGGGCATTTGCTGGAAGATTAAAGTCTGATTTTACATATTCTGTTAATATTGTCTACAACAACTTCCCGTGGCCTGCACCAACCGAACAGCAAAAAGCCAAAATCGAACAAACCGCACAAGCGATTCTGGACGCACGCGCTCTTTACCCGGACAGCAGCCTTGCCGACCTGTATGATGAATTGACCATGCCGCCGGAACTCCGCAAAGCCCATCAAGCCAACGACCGCGCCGTTATGGACGCTTACGGATTCATAAAAGGAACTGCCGCAAGAACCAGCGAAAGCGCCTGTGTTGCTGAGTTAATGAAACTCTACCAGCAAAAAGTATCGGAACTGGAGAAATAGTAGCAAAACACCCCTGAGTTATAGGCTCGGGGGTGTTTTTAGGTGCAGGACGCGCACTTTCTATTCTTTGAAAGAGGCGGTGTGACCCGTACGGGAATCTCCCGCGCCTTAAAAACGCCCCACTGGGGCGTTTTTGCCCGCCGGACGTGCGGCGGGCGCAGGCTTTTCGATTCCCGTACAGGTCACCAGGTCCGAAGCCTATTAAGAAGTAACAACATAAAGAAAAAAGCTCTGCTTCCTAAGAAGCAGAGCTTTTGGTGACCCGTACGGGAATCGAACCCATGTTACAGCCGTGAAAGGGCCGTGTCTTAACCGCTTGACCAACGGGCCTTATATAATACAAGATTTCGCTAAAACAGCAAGCAACTTATCGGCTACTATTGCAACCGACCCCCAAGTATTTTAGCGAAACCTTGTATCATGTGGTAGCGGTAACTGGATTTGAACCGGTGACACTTCGGGTATGAACCGAATGCTCTAGCCAACTGAGCTATACCGCCACATTTGTTGAGGTGCACTCGAAAGTGCTTTATTATTATACGAAAAAGCGGGGTCCATGTCAAGTATTTTTCCCGACTTTTTTGAAAAAATACCAAAAAAATTCCCGCATTGCGGCTGCAGTGCGGGAATAAGCGCTTGTTACAAAATTACTTCTTGTTGGGGACCAGCACAGCCTTGCCGCCCATGTAGGGCTGCAGGACTTCGGGGATGGTCACAGTGCCATCGGCCTGCAGATGGTTCTCCAGGAAGGCGATCAGCATACGCGGCGGGGCCACGCAGGTATTGTTCAGGGTATGGGCCAGCTGGGTCTTGCCGTTCTCATCCTTATAGCGGATGTGCAGGCGGCGGGCCTGGGCGTCGCCCAGATTGGAGCAGCTGCAAACCTCAAAGTATTTCTGCTGGCGGGGGCTCCAGGCCTCGATGTCGCAGCTCTTGACCTTCAGGTCAGCCAGGTCTCCGGAGCAGCACTCCAGCTGACGGACGGGGATCTCCATAGAGCGGAACAGTTCAACAGAGTTCTTCCACAGCTTGTCGTACCAGGTCATGCTGTCCTCGGGTTTGCAGACAACGATCATCTCCTGCTTCTCAAACTGGTGGATACGGTAGATGCCGCGCTCCTCAATGCCGTGGGCGCCCTTTTCTTTACGGAAGCAGGGGCTGTAGCTGGTCAGGGTCAGGGGCAGCTTCTCGCCATCAATGGTCTGGTCGATGAAACGGCCGATCATGGTATGCTCAGAGGTACCGATCAGGTACAGATCCTCGCCCTCAATCTTGTACATCATGGCATCCATCTCGGGGAAGGACATAACGCCCTTGACCACATCGCCGTGCATCATGAACGGGGGGATGACGTAGGTGAAGCCCTTGTTGATCATGAAGTCGCGGGCGTAGGCCAGCACAGCTTCGTGCAGGCGGGCGATGTCGCCCAGCAGGTAGTAGAAGCCGTTGCCGGAAACGCGGCCGGCGGCATCCAGATCGATACCTTCAAAGCTCTCCATGATGTCCACATGGTAGGGGATGGGGTAATCGGGCACAACAGGCTCGCCGAAGCGCTGGACCTCGACGTTGCAGCTGTCATCGGGGCCGATGGGCACGCTGGGGTCGATCATCTGGGGGATCGTGTACATGATCTCCTGGATTTTGGCCTGCAGCTCGGTCTCTTTGGCCTCCAGCTCTTTCAAGCGGTCAGCCTGAGCGGTGACCTGCTTCTTGATTTCCTCGGCCTCGGCTGCCTTGCTGGGGTCCTTCTTGGCCTGACCCATCAGAGCACCGATCTGCTTGGACAGCTTGTTGCGGTTGGCGCGCAGGTCGCTGGCCTCGCCGATGGCAGCGCGGTACTCGGCATCCAGCTTGATGACCTCGTCGACCAGGGGCAGCTTGGCATCCTGAAACTTTTTGCGGATGTTTTCCTTGACTGCCTCCGGATTTTCACGGACAAAACGAATGTCTAACATGATGATTCTCCTCTATATTTTTCTATACTTTATAGAAAACCAGGTTGATTATTCGGCCTCCGGGTCGTAATGGCCCAGCAGATCGGCGAACTTTTGCAGCATTTCATCGCTGTAAAAGTCGATCTTCAGCGAGCCTTTGCCATCTTTGTATTCCACGTGGACCTCACTGCCGGTCACTTCTTTTAGGGCAGCTTCGATCTCCACCGCGCGCTTGGGGCGGTTGAAGGGGTCTGGCTTTGGTTTGGGCGGTTTGGCAGGCTTGGCCAGCTTTTTGCAAAGGGCTTCGGTCTGGCGGACGTTCAGCCCGTTGGCCTCGATTTCCTCGGCCGCCTGCTGCATCAGCTCCTGTGTGGGCAGGCCCAGCAGCACTTTGGCGTGCCCGGCACTTAAAATGCCCTCACTGACTTTATGGCGGACCTCCTGCGGCAACGCCAGCAGGCGCAGGCTGTTGGTGACGGAGCTGCGGCTTTTACCCAGCTTTTTGGCGGCCGTTTCCTGCGTCAGGCCGTACTTTTCAATCAGCTGGTGGCAGCCCTCGGCTACCTCGATGGGATTCAGGTCCTCGCGCTGCAGGTTTTCGATCAGCGCCAGGGCTGCGGCTTGTTCGTCCGATACATCCTTGATGATGACCGGCACCTCATCCAGCCCGGCCAGCCGGGCGGCACGCCAGCGGCGCTCGCCCGCAATGATGATGTAGCCAGTGCCCAGCTTTTTGGGGCGTACAGCAATGGGCTGCAGCAGGCCGTTTTCGGTAATGCTGTCGGCCAGCTGGTTCAGCGCATCGTCGTCGAACTGCTTGCGGGGCTGCGCGGGGTCTGGTTCGATCTCCCGCAGCGGCAGGGTAGAGGCAGCCGCATCATCCGATGAGGTCTCGGGCAGGTCGGCAAACAGCAGATCAAGGCCTTTGCCTAAGCCGCCCATTTTCTTTTTTGCCATCGGCTCACCTCTCGTTCTTGCTTAAAAATTCCCGTGCCAGTTCCATGTAAGCCTCGCAGCCTTTGCCGTTCGGCTCATAGAAATTGATGGGCATGCCGAAACTCGGTGCCTCAGACAGGCGCACCGAGCGGGGGATGACCGCCTTGAACACCTTGTCCCCGTAGTACTTTTTGACCTGGGCCACCACCTGCATTGTCAGGTTCAGCCGGCCGGAGTACATGGTAAAGAGCACGCCCTCAATGTCCAGATAACGGTTATACTTTTTTCGCACCATTTTTAAGGTGTTCATCAGCTCCGTCAGGCCTTCCAGCGCGTAGTATTCGCACTGCAGGGGGATCAGCACGGTATCGGCGGCGCACAGGCCGTTGATGGTCAGCAGATCCAGCGAAGGCGGGCAATCGATGAAAATATAATCGTACAGCGGCACAATGGGGGCCAGCACGCTACGCAGGCGCATCTCGCGCCGGGGCAGGTTGACCAGCGCCACAGCAGCGCCGGCCAATTGGGTGTTGGAGGGAAGCAGGTCGGCATTATACTCGGTCTTGACGATGGCGTTGCGCACATCGTCGTCCTCGATCAGGCAAGTATAAATGTCGGATTCCAGCTTGTTTTTGGCAATGCCGTAACCGCTGGAAGCGTTGCCCTGGGGGTCGAGGTCTACGACAAGGACCTTTTTGCCCAGTGCTGCCACGCAGGCGCTGAGGTTTACGGCGCTAGTGGTTTTGCCCACGCCGCCTTTCTGGTTTGCTACTGCGATGACCTTTGCCACGCTTTTCCCTCCGTCTTTTTGCATTTTAAGACGGTTTTGTCCGTCTGGATTCTATTATAGCACAAGGAAACACTATAAAAAAGGGGTCAAACGCAAAAAATGCCCTGTAAAATGTTCCACGTGGAACATTTTACAGGGTTTTCTCTATTTTCAGTACTTTATACCTCGGTCGCGTACTCTTTGGCTGGCTCCTGCGGCGGAGTCGTTGGCTGCTGCACAGGGCGGCCGTCGCTGCCTACGGGGATGCGCACAATGTACTCTAGGCACCCGTCATGCTTATCACAGTGGGTAGTTGCCTGGATGCCCTTCTGGGTCATCAGGTCAACGGCATGCTGCAGGGTATTTACAAAAAAGCGGACATCCCGCACCATGGGGATGGTGCGGCGGCAGGGGCTGGGGCTGTTGGGGGCGGCCAACATCTGGTCCACCAGTTTGTCCGCCTGCCGCACGCTGAGCTTATCCCGCGCCATCTTTTCAAGTGCCGGGGTACGGCGGCTCTCTGGCAGGCGCAGGGCTGCGCGGGCATGGCGCTCGGTCAGGTGGTTGGCGGTGCAAAGCTGCTGCTGTTCCGGTGTAAGTGTAAGTAAGCGCAGTTTGTTGGCCAGGGCAGGCTGACTTAACCCCAGCCGCCTTGCAGCCTCGGCCTGGGTACAGCCCCACAGGCGGATTACCTCTTTAATGCCGCGGGCAGTATCAAAGGGGTCCAACTGGCTGCGCTGCAAGTTTTCCAACAGACCCAGTGCGGCGGATTCGCTGTCATCGTAGTCCGCCAAAATGGCAGGCACTTTTTCCAGCTTGGCAAGGCGGCAGGCGCGCAGGCGGCGCTCACCCGCGATGAGCTGGTATTTCCGCAGCCCCACCCGCCGCACGCTGATGGGCTGCAGCAGACCATTTTGCAGAATACTGACGGCTAGCGCCGCAATCTCCGGCTCGTCAAAAGCCGTGCGGGCCTGGTAAGGGGACGGTTCGATGCAGTCAACGGGCAGCATGACAATGCGCCCTTGTTTTTGTAGTTCATTCTTAGCCACTTTTGATTCCTCCCTGCGGGTGATTATCACATAAAAAATGCTATGCTTTTCCCTGGGAAAAGCATAGCACGAACTGGAAAAAAGTGGAAGAGAAATCGTTCGCTGGATTTTGGCCCTTTTCGCGGTTTTACAGCGGCTTCTTGGCAATTTTGCCGCCGTTTCTGGGGTAAACGGTCGGAGTCTGCGATATTTTTTCGCACACCACCAGCCCGCGGGCACTGCCATCGGGCAGGGTGAACTGCCGGGTCTCGCGGTATTTACCGCCCAGCTTCTTTAAAGCGTTAACTGCGGCCTTGGCTTCGGCGTCAGCTTCGGGGCCTTTCATGGCGATGAACACGCCGCCGACTTTGACCAGCGGCAGGCAGTATTCACTCAACACCGGCAGGGCTGCCACGGCGCGGGCGCTGGCAATATCGAACTGCTCACGCCAGACTTTGCGGGCGGCTTCCTCGGCGCGCTCCTTGGCGAACTCCACGCCGGTCAGGCCCAGCTCGGCACAGGCATACTTTAAAAACTCTACACGCTTGCCGGTGGGTTCCATCAAGGTCAGCTCCAGGTCCGGTTTATAAATTTTAGCCACAATACCGGGGAAACCTGCGCCGGTGCCCACGTCCACCATCTTGCCCTGCACTTCAGGCTGGGCGGCAAACAGCAGGCTGTCAGCAAAGTGGCGGTCCTCGATGCCCTCGGGGCTGGTGATGGCCGTCAGGTTGACCTTCTCATTATAGCTCACCAAAATTTCAGCGTAGTGATCCAACTGGTCCAGCTGTGCAGGGGAGAGACTGATGTTCCACGTGGAACATTTTTCAGCCAGGCGGTTTTTATCGATCATAGTTTAACACTCATTTCTGTTTCAGCAGCACAATGCTCAGCTGGGCCAGGTCGCTGGGGGAGACACCGGGGATGCGCCCGGCCTGGGCCAGCGTGCGGGGGCGGATCTTCTGTAATTTTTCACGGGCTTCCAGCGTGATCATCTCAATGGGGCTGTAATCGAAGTCCTCAGGGATCTTCACATTCTCATGGCGCTGAATGTCCCGGATCAACCGTTCCTCACGGGCGATATAGCCAGCGTAGCGGATCTCGGTCTCGATGCGCTGGGCCATGGCAGGGGTCACACCCTCGCCGCGACCGATGACTTTGGCGATCAGCTCATAGCTGATGTAGGGACGGCGCATCAGTTCCAGCGCCGTGCCGCCGATTTCCCCCAGCTCGGTGTCGTCGGGCACGGCGGCTTTCAGGTCGGCCAGCCGCACCGTGGTTTTGGCCAGGCGGTCCATCTCGTTCTGCTTGATCTCGCGATCCTTGCAGAATACTGCCCACCGGTCATCCTGTACCAGACCGTACTCCCGGCCGATGGGGGTCAGACGTTCGTCGGCGTTATCCTGCCGCAGGCTCAGACGGTATTCACTGCGGCTGGTCATCATGCGGTAGGGGTCCATGACACCCTTGGTCACCAGGTCATCCACCAAAGTTCCCAGGTAACTGGTGTGGCGGGCCAGCACCAGCTCATCCTTTTCCAGCGCGTGGCGGGCGGCGTTCAGGCCGGCAAGCAAGCCCTGGGCGGCAGCTTCCTCGTAGCCAGAGGTTCCGTTGAACTGCCCCGCGCCATAAATGCCCGCGGCCACCTTGCTTTCCAGCGTAGGCTTTAAGGTGGTGGGGTCGACGCAATCGTACTCGATAGCGTAGGCCGGGCGCATGATTTCCAGATGCTCAAACCCCTTGATGGTACGGTACATGGCATTCTGCACCACCTCAGGCAGGCTGGAAGAAAGGCCCTGCAGGTACATTTCCTCGGTGTCCTCGCCGCAGGGCTCTACAAAAATGGGGTGGCGCTCCTTATCCTTAAAACGCACCACTTTATCCTCAATGGAGGGGCAGTAGCGCGGGCCGACGCCCTGGATGTCTCCGCCGTAGAGCGGCGAACGGTGCAGATTATCCAGAATGACCTTGTGGGTCTCGGGGTTGGTGTAAGCGATGTAGCAATCCACCTTGTTGTGCATCGGCTCTCGCGTTAAAAAGCTGAAAGGTTGCAATTCCTCATCCGGGTCGCCGGGCTGACGCTCCAGCTGGGTAAAGTCGATGCTGCGGCGGTGAACGCGGGCCGGAGTGCCGGTCTTAAACCGGCGCAGCGTAAAGCCCTGCTCCACCAGGCATTTGGTCAGTGCCGTGGCGGCATGGGTGCCGTCGGGACCGCTGTCGTAGTGAGCCTCGCCCACAAAGATGCGCCCGCCCAGCGTGGTGCCGGTGGCGATGACCAACGCCTTGCAGCTATAGTAGCCGTTTAAATTGGTGATGATGCCGCAGACTTTGCCTTCCTGAATATCCACGGCCACGATCTCGGCCTGATGGATGTCCAGGTTCGGCGTTTTCTCCAGCGCGTGTTTCATCCACATGTGGTAACGCTTGCGGTCGGTCTGCACACGCAGGCTGTGGACGGCAGGGCCCTTGCCCCGGTTCAGCATGCGGCTCTGCAAAAAGGTGGCGTCGGCAGCAATGCCCATCAAACCGCCCAGGGCGTCCACTTCCCGCACTAAGTGCCCCTTGGCGGTACCTCCGATTGACGGGTTGCAGGGCATGTTGCCGATAAAATCCAGCGACAGGGTGAACACGGCGGTCCTGGCTCCTAGTGTCGCTGCCGCGTGGGCAGCCTCGATGCCCGCATGCCCGGCACCGATCACTACCACATCATAACTTCCCAGTTTATCCATACGTTTTTTCCTCTATCATTTACCCACACAAAACGTCTCAAATACTTCCTCTATGGTCGCGTCGCTGGCATCCTCGCCGGTCAGATCGCACAGAGCCTGCAACGCATCGGTCAGGCAGATACCGGTAGCGTCCAGCCCAAAGCCTGCCTGCCGGGCCTTCATTGCTTCGGCAATGGCATCCCGCGCACGGGTGGCGGCCGCCAGCTGGCGGGCACTGCACAACTGCGCTGCTCCGGGGTCCAGCTGGGCTGTGCCCAGCAGTTCGGCCACGGCATCGGTCAAGGGTTGCAAACTGTCAGCCTCTTTGGCGCAAAGGGTGATGACCTTTTTAAAATAGGGCTGCAAGGTCTGGGCCGCGTTCTCCGTGGAATCGGCCAGATCCTCTTTGTTCAAAATTGCCAACGCAGGGCGATTCTGGCAGCGGTGGGCAATTTCTAAATCGGCATCGGTCAGTGGCTGGGCGGCATCGAACACGGCCAGCACCAGCCCGGCTTCGTCCAGCTTTTTCCAGCTGCGGCGGATGCCCTCGGCTTCGATGGCATCGCCGTCGGCGCCCACGTCCCGCACACCGGCAGTATCAAACAGGTTCAGCCGGATCTCGCCCAGCTGGACGGCCTGCTCCACAATATCGCGGGTAGTACCTGCCACCGGCGTTACGATGGCCCGGTCAAAACCGGCCATCAGGTTCAGCAGCGTACTTTTACCCACGTTGGGGCGGCCCAGCAGCACACAATCCACGCCCCGGCGCAGCACCGCACCGGCACCATAACCACGGATCAGGCTGTCCAGCTCCGCTTTCTGGCCGCCCAGCGTTTTCAGCAGATGCTCATCGGAAAGTTCCGGCACGTCCTCCTCGGGGTAGTCGATCCAGGCGGTCAGGTGGGCGTTCAGGTTTTGCAGCACGGTCTGGATGGCGCCGATGCGTTTTGCCAGCCGCCCATCCAGGGCCGACTTGGCCAGCGCGGCACCCTGGCGGCCGTTGGCGGCGATGACTTCCATCACGGCCTCAGCCTGGGTCAACGACATGCGGCCATGCTCCAGCGCGCGGCGGGTGAACTCACCCGGCCCTGCCGGGGCTGTGCCCGCGGTGATAAGGGCTTCCAGCAAGCCGTCCGCCATAGCGGTACCGCCGTGGACCGAAAGCTCGATGACATCCTCGCCGGTATAGGAGTGGGGAGCGCGGAAGAAGAGGGCGATAGTCTCGTCCATTTCCTGCCCGTGCAGCAGGTAGTGGCCCAGCATGGCGGTGTAGCCCTTGGCCTCGGCCACCTTGCGTCCCACGTGGAGTGGGACGAAGATCTTTTCCACCATGGGGTAGGCGTCCGGCCCTGATACCCGCACCACGGCAATGCCGCCGGTGCCGGGGGGCGTTGCCAGTGCACAGATTGTCTGCTGTAAGCGATCCACTGCGATACCTCCGAGAAGTAAAGTTTCTAACACTTTATCATACCACGAATTTTTTCTTTTTCCTACCTTTTTTCTGCGGTTTTTTGAAAAATAAAAAGTTGCATTCTTATTTCACCAGCAAAAAGCGAGTTGATCCACACAACAGAGGCAAATAAAACACCCTGGAAATCGCCCGCAAGTACAACGCCGACCTGGCTGCTTTCCTACACAAGGTGCAGGCTGTCCGCCGTGCCGAGGATTATATAACTACGACGACTGCTGAGTGATTTTCAACAGCTTGTTGAAAACTGACCATTCCTTTCCTATACTGAAAATGCACCTGTGGTGGGGAACTGCCGGGCAGGTACATTTTATAAATTATAGATTAGTTGCTTCTAACTTTTCGCATTTACCAGGATGGGTTTGGATGTCTGCAAAATATGCGATTCTGAAAAAAGCGGCATGAATCATCAATTTCCAAAAGATCATGACACAGCCCTACAGCAAACTGCAGGAGACATTCAAAACGGCTTATGCGGTGCCGAAGATCCCGGCACCGCAGGATCCGAATCTTACCTTTGAAACGCAAATGCTCTGCAGCCAGCCAGTATTGTACGTTAACCACAAGCAGCTCGTGCAGAAAGTGTGCATCTACGTGGTGGGCAACGACCTGGGGGGATGTAGGTTTTGATTTTGAGGATCTCCGCATCCGAAAGGAAATAATGGGCCGTGCAGACAGAATTTTCCCAGATGGATACCAAAGCATCCAACAGGGATTTCGATTTTAGATTTCGTATAGTTTCATGTTTTCCACAGCCCTGTTTAAAACTTTTGGGATTGCTTGTTTGCGGGCCGATGACGAACATCGGCCCCTGCAATCAAACCGTAAGATTCTACACAAAAAGGGAGACGCCGTGTTACCGGTGCCTCCCTCTTTTTATTTAGGATAATTAAAAGTTCTCTTTCCTACTTTTCTTGAAAGAAAAGTAGGTTAAAACTCGATCTTGCCGAAGGCGAAATCGTCGCCGTCGTGGATGCGCTCCGTGGTCTTGGGGGCCATGGGCTGAGCATTGGGGTCGCGGGGACGATCCGCAAACTCACGGCCCGGCACGTTGGAACGGGGGCCGCCGTAGGGGCGGCCGCCATCACGGCGGGGACCACGACCATCGCGATGCGGGCCGCCGCTGCGGGGACCGCGGCCGCCGTCACGGCGGGGACCACGACCATCACGACGCGGGCCACGGCTGCCATCGCGGCGGGGACCACGGGTGTTGCGGGCGTTGTCACGATCCGGCAGGTTGGATGCGTTGGGATCGGTGGAGTAGATCACGATGTGGCGGGTAGGTCCTTCGCCCTTGCTCTCGCTGCGCACACCCTCAATGTCCGCGATAGCGGTGTGGATGATGTGGCGCTCATAGGGATTCATCGGCTCCATCTCGTAGTAGCAGCCGGTACGGATCACGCGGTCGGCAATGCGCTTTGCCAGGGCAGAAAGATCATCCTCGCGCTTGTTGCGGTAACCGCCCACGTCCAGGCCCAGCTTTACGTAGGGGCCTTCCATGCGGTTGATGACCAGGCTGGCCAGGTAGGACAGGCTCTCCATCGTCTCGCCGCGGCGGCCGATCAGGGCACCCATGTGCTCGCCGGTCACGCACAGGATCGTGGCTTCGCCCTTCTTGACGGCGGTAAAGCTGAATTCCTCCACGCCCATCAGCTTAAAAATGGGGGTCAGGTAATCAACAGCGGCCTGCAGGCGCGGGTCAGCAGCAATATCCAGGGGAACTTCCTCATCGGCAGAAGCGTCTTCCTCAACCGGGGCCTCGGCAGACTCTTCAGCGGCAGGCTCAACAGCCGGGGCAGCTTCCTCTGCGGGGGCGGCGAGAGCTTCGCCGGGAGCGGGGGCATCCTCCACGGGCTTCACTTCCTCTACTTCCGGCTCCTCGACCTTTACCAGAACTTTTGCGGGGATGGTCTTGAACAGTTTACGGGCAGGGAATTCCAGCACTTCGTAGCTTACGTTGATGTCATCGCGGTCTACGCCCAGGGCCTCGCAGGCAGCCTGTACCGCGGCTTCTACAGTCTTGGCGCTCATTTCAATGCTGCGCATCTTTGTTGCCTCCTCTTATTATTGTTCTTTATTCAACGGGGTGGTCCGTTCATCCTTATGCAGTTCAGCTTCGCGCTTGCGTGCCAGCTCCAGGCGCAGCTTGTTGGCGTCTGCCAGGCTGACTTCTTTGGTAACGGTCTGGCCGTTTTCTTCCACGGTCACGCTGCGCTTCTTCTTTTTCTCGGCACGCTTGGCGGCCAGTTCTTCCTCATACTGCTTCTTGAACTTTTCGGGGCTGTAGATCTTATAGGTCACAAAGCTCTGGCCGATCTGCCAGATGTTGGAAACACTGTAGTAGAAGGAGAAGCCGATGGGGGCGTTAAAGCAGAAGGTAACGAACATCAGGTTGCAGACCAGCATCATGATCTTCATGCTGCCCTGCATCTGGGCGTCCATGCCGGAGAGCTTCTGGGTGATGAAGTAGCTCAGGAACATGGTAACGGTAGCGATGGCCGGGAAGATGGCCAGCGGGGTCAGGGCAAAGCCGGCGATGTCGCAGATATCCAGGCCGAAGAAGGTGGTGTTGAAGTTGGCAATCTCGGCAACCGTGGCAGCCGGAATGATGGACGCATCAATGGAAGCACCGTTGTGGATGGCCTGGATCAGGGCCGTCTGCATGGTGGAGGTGTTAGTGGTTACAAGGCCAATTGCCTCGCAGGCAGCCTTGATAGAAGCATTATCCACGCCGAAGATGTAATGGACAGGGTAATACACAACGCCCAGGAAGCCGAACAGAACCAGGAAAGTCAGCAGCATGGGCAGGCAGCCGCCCATGGGGTTATAGCCATGCTCCTGCTGGAGCTTCATCAGCTCCTCCTGCTGTTTCTGAGGGTCGTTTTTGTATTTTTGCTGGATCTCGTTGATCAGGGGCTGGAACACCGACATCTTAGCCGTGGATTTCTGCTGGTGGATCGCCAGCGGGAAAAGCAGCAGCTTCATGATGATGGTGGCGACGATGATCGTCACTGCGTAGTTGCCGATGAAGCTGTACAGCACCTTCATCAGCGGGCCAATCAGGATGGCCAGGAAGTACATAAAGTTCATACTCTATCCATTCTGCCCCGTCTGCGCCCGGGACCTTTTTATTTTTTATGTAGGTCTCTGCCACGCAGAGCAAAGACATGAGAGGCTATTTGGAGCGGGTCAGGTTCCGGTTGGGGTTCACCCATTTTCCTTTTTCCGGCACCGGGTCGTATCCGAATTTTGCCAACGGCTGGCACCTCAATAACCGCCAGACCGTTAAAAGTGTCCCCTTAAAAAAGCCATGCACGGCCAGCGCCTGCATGGCATACTCGCTGCAGGTGGGCACAAAGCGGCAATGATGCCCCAGATGCGGGCTGATGTACTTTTTGTACCCCTTCAGCAGGGCGATCAGCAGCTGGGTCATTGCGGGGGCGTCTGGGGAGCAGCCAGGTCCGGCAGACCGGCTTTTGCAAAGAGTTTACCCAGTGTTCTGCTCAGCTGGGTACTCTTGAGCTTCGGCGTCTGGCCGCGCGCTACCAGTATTATATCATATCCGCCGATATTTTGCGAGAGATGTTCGCAAAGTGCTGCCCGCATTACGCGGCGGGCACGGTTGCGCTGTACAGCGTGACCTACTTTCTTGGTAGCCGTCAGGCCGATGCGGGTATAGCCCAGTCGGTTTTTTGCCACGTACAGCACCACATGGGGGTGCACGTAGCTTTTGCCGCGGCTGTATACCCGATTGAAATGCCAGTTTTTATTTAAAGTGCGATAACGCATGGTAAAAATCCTTTTTTGAAAAAAGGGCTGCTGATATTCCATCAGCAACCCTTTACTTCATTGTTATACCAAAGATCAGACAGTCAGGCTCTTGCGACCCTTAGCACGGCGGCGAGCAATGACCTTGCGGCCGTTCTTGGTAGCCATGCGGTTCAGGAAACCGTGGACGCGGCTGCGCTGACGCTTCTTGGGCTGGAAAGTACGCTTCATTTTTCATTCCTCCTGTTGAAATTCCCAGTATGGGGCTAGTCCAGGCTATTGCCCTACACTGGGGCAGCCTTGCAGACTTAGATTATACGCGATGTATATAGGTTTTGTCAATACTTTTCGGGATATTTTTTCGCAGAAACGCTAAGTTATTGCGGATTTTTTGTTGGTCTACAAGATGTAGTGTACAGCCGGTTTTTTCCCACATAGTCATACGCCGGTCCTGCCCCTCTTGTCTGCGCGTGATTTTTATTTTAAGGGCGGCCGTGCAGTTTTCCACCATGGTTTTTCCACTATCTGTTGAAAACTCGGTTCAGAGCTTGGACTTTTTAAAAAATTTCTACCTTTATATAAAGGGACTGTTGTTTTGGGTGCTGTTTTGTGGTATACTGTATGTGGTATTTTTGCGCCCTGTTGAAAGGGGCGATTTTTAACAGGAAGTGGGGAGTATCGAGATCCATGGATTCCATCAACGACGTATTGAACGCGGCCAAGCAGTATTGCCGTGAACATACTTCCGAGGCGACCTATCAATATTATATCAGCGACATCAAGGCGGTCAGCTTTGAAAATTCCAACACTATCACGCTGGAGATCCGCAATGCGTTTATTTTAAGTATTGTGTCGGACCGCTATGCAACTACGTTGAAGGATGCCTTCAAATCGGTACTTGGCTTTGATGTTGACCTGAAATTCGTTACCCCGAAAGAGGGCGGCGACGAGGAAGGAAAAGAGAAGAAACCCAAGCTGGACGAAAAATCCCTGCCCAGCGGCCGGTATGATTTCACCTTTGAAAACTTCATCAAGGGTCCATCGAACCAGTTTGCCTATGCGGCGGCACAGGCGGTTGCGGCCAACCCGTCCGGCGCGTACAACCCGCTGTTCATCTACGGGCCATCCGGCCTGGGCAAGACCCACTTGCTGAACGCGATCCAGGTGGAGATCAAAAAGAATCACCCGGATTTCAACATTGTGTATGTGGACTGTGAAATGTTCACCAATGAGATCATCACCGCCGTCAAGACGGCCACCACGGAACAGTTCCGAGACAAGTACCGCAAGGCGGACGTACTGCTGATCGACGATATCCAGTTCCTGGCCGGCAAGGAAAGTACGCAGGAAGAGTTTTTCCACACTTTCAACACCCTGCACAACGACGGTCGTCAGATCGTTATCGCGTCCGATCGCCCGGCAAAGGAGATCAAGAGCCTGGAGGAGCGTCTGCGCACCCGGTTCGAGTGGGGCTTGACAGCCGACATCCAGCCGCCGGATTTTGAGACCCGCGTTGCCATTGTCAAGCGCAAGGCGGAACTTCTCAACCTGGACCTGCCCAACGATGTTGCGGAGTACATCGCCAACCATTTGAAGCAGAACATCCGCCAGCTGGAAGGCGCCGTGAAAAAACTGAATGCTTATTACATGCTGGAAGGCATTGCTCCCTGTATCGGTGTGACGACCACAGCCATCAAGGATACCCTGAACGACAGCCAGCCGATCCCGGTCACGATCGAAAAGATCCTGAATGAGGTCGCCCGCACTTACAATGTGCTGCCTGCGGATATCCGCGGGAAAAAGCGCAACGCAAATGTGAGCGCCGCACGGCAGATGACCATGTATATTATCCGCGAAGTTACCGGCATGAGCATGGAAGCTATCGGCCAGGAATTCCAGCGCGATCATTCCACCGTTGTGTATTCTATTAAAACGATGGAGGAAAATATCTCCCGCGACCAGCACCTGAAAGAAATGTGCAGCGACATCATGAAAAACGTGCGTACCTGATTTTACGGGAGTTTCCGTTACTTTCTTGAAAGAAAGTAACCAAAGAACTTTTAATATATTATCACCGTTAAGTGGATATATTTTTTTGTTCCTCCCATTATCCCCAGTTCACATGGGCTGCAAGTTATACTCTACATCCTCTTAGTTTCAGATCGATATTAGAGTTTCTTTGGTTCTTTCTTTGCAAAGAAAGAACGACAAATCTTTCCACAAAGTTTTTAGTTATTAACAACGGGTTTTCCAAGAGTCGTGTGGAAAAGTTGAGTTTTCCCAGTTTTCCACAAAAGATTTCACGGCGAAATCTGGAAAATCCAACGCTTATTTTCCGCGCAGTGATAATAAACGCGCCATTTTTCCACAGTTTTCACACCCCCTACTACTACTACGATAAAAGATTCTAGTTTATTCTCTACTTTTGCAAACTGAACGGCAAAATTGCAAACAAACTACCGACCCTTTTGTGGAAAAATGTAACTAAATCAAAAATTCCCCTCTCAAGAGGACTCATTTAAAGTTTCTTTGCTTACTTTCTTTTCAAAGAAAGTAAGGAGAAAGGAATCAATTATGAAATTTGAATGCGAAAAATCCATGCTCGCCTCCGCCATTGAGGGTGTCAGCCGCGCCATCACCAACCGCGCCGCCATCCCCGTGCTGGAAGGCATCTATATGAAAGCCGAAGGATTTAATTTGACTTTGACTGGTTACGATATGGAGATGGGCATCACCACCACCATTGAGTGCAACGTGTTGGTTCCCGGCGAGACCGTACTGGATGCCAAGCTGCTGGGCTCAATGGTCAGCCGCATGCCCGCCGGCAATGTCCGCATTGAGCTGAACGACGAAGGTCAGGCAAAAATCAGCGGTGGTGTGGCAGAATTTGAAATTCCTGCCCTGAACGCCAGCGACTACCCCAGCCTGCCCGTGACCGGCGCCGATAATACCATGACAATGAAATGCGGCGTCATCCGCGAAATGATCGAAAAGACCATTTATGCCGTCAGCCAGGACGACAAAAAGCCAGCCCACACCGGCGAACTGTTCGTCATTGAGCCGGGCAGCCTGACGGTCGTGGCTCTGGACGGCTACCGCCTCGCCATTATCCAGCGCGACGTCGAGTGCACCCGCGACATCCGCATCATCATCCCTAGCAAAACGCTGCAGGAACTGCTCAAGATCATGGGTGGCGCCGACGAGGACGTGAAGATCGATGCCAACCGCCGTTATGTCGTGTTCACCACCAACGGCTACACCATCATGAGCCGCCTGATCGAGGGCGACTTCCTGAACTACGAGAGCGTTATCCCGAAGGATAAGAAAACACGTATCACCGTTGATTGCAAAACCTTTATCGATACGATTGAGCGCGCTTCTCTGATCATCACCGAGCGGCTGAAGAATCCGCTGCGCATCAGTTTTACCGAGAATAAAATCACCGTGCGCTGCCAGACCCCGCTGGGCAAGGTCGTGGACGAGTTTGCCCCTGTGGAGATGACCGGCGACCCCGTGGAGATCGGTTTTAATAACCGCTACCTGCTGGACGCCCTGCGCTACTCCAAGTGCGAGAAGATGGTACTGGAGATCAACGGACCCTTAAGTCCCGTCAAGATTTTGCCGGAAAACGGCAAGGACTTCATCTACCTGGTCCTGCCGGTTCGCTTTAAGAATGAAGGCTAACGTATGGAAAAAATTCGTATCAACACGGAGTTTATCAAGCTGGATGCCCTGCTGAAATTTGCAGGCCTGTGCGAGACTGGCGGCGAAGCCAAGGAGCTGATCCAGGGCGGCGCGGTCAAGGTCAATGGAGAGGTCTGCACGATGCGCGGCAAAAAGTGTCGCGCCGGTGACACGGTGGAGCTGGAAGGCCAGACCGTGCAGGTCGCGGAGGGCGCGTAATGCGCCTGAACCACCTGACCCTGACCGACCACCGCAATATCAAATACGCCGAGCTGACACCTGACCCTCACCTTACGGTTTTGTGCGGCCCCAACGGCCAGGGAAAGACCAATTTGCTGGAGGCCGTCTGGCTGCTGACCGGCGGCAAAAGCTTCCGTGGGTCCAAGGATGCCGAGCTCATCCGCCGCGGATGCGACTTTTCGGTGATCGAGGGTGCATTCGAGACCGAGGATTGCGCTAAAACTATCCGTTTAACGGTGGGCAGTAAAGGCAGCCAACGGCCGGGCCGCACCGCGAAACTGAACGGTGTGGACCAAGGCCGCGCGGCTGCCTTGGCCGGGAACTTCCAGGCCGTTGTGTTTGAGCCGGACCTGCTCAGTTTGGTCAAAGGCGGACCGGAAGGCCGGCGGCGGTTTCTGGATTCGGCGCTGTGCCAGGTGTACCGGCCTTATCTGGTGGCACTGCGGCGCTACACAAGGCTTGTGGCGCAGAAAAACGCGCTGCTGAAAAGCTACGAAATAACGCCCAATGCCGCGCTGCTGCTGGATGCTTATAATGAGCAGCTTGCCCAGTACGGTGGGCAGATCATGGAGCACCGCCGCAAATTTATTGCGGAGCTGGCCCCCATTGCCGCCAAGAATTACAGCGAGATCTCCCACGATGCCGAAGTGCTGCAGCTGAATTACCAGTTGTGTGCCAATAACACCACTGCAGACGCGCTGGCGAAAAAATTGGAATCGGTCAAAAATGCCGAGCTGCGCGCCGGGTTCTGTTTGGCGGGACCACACCGCGAAGATCTGGAAATAAAACTGGATGACCAGCCTGCCCGCGTGTTTGGCAGCCAGGGCCAGCAGCGCAGCTGCGTATTGGCCATGAAACTGGCCGAGGCCAGCGTGGTCGGCAGCCTTTTTGGCGAACACCCGGTGCTGCTGCTGGACGATGTGCTCAGCGAGCTGGACGATGAACGCCAGACCTACCTGCTGACCCGTATGGGCGAGCACCAGACCATCGTGACCACTTGCGATACTGCCGCATTTGCACGTACCAATGGTAAAATCGTGATGGTGAAAGCAGGCACCGTGACCGAATAAAAGAGGAGCAGGGCATGTATTTCCATGCAGGGCAGGATTTTGTTTTGAATACCCGGGATGTCATCGGTGTGTTCGATCTGGACACAGCCGGGGCCTCCTGCCGGACAGAAGAATATTTCAGAAGTGCCGAGGATAACGGTGCCGTGGTGGATCTGTGTGCCCCCGGCAGCCTGCCAAAAAGCTTCCTCGTCACCGATTTCCCCGATGAGACCATCTACATCAGCCAGCTTTCGCCCGTAGCCTTAAAAAAGCGGGCAGAAAAGGCCGAATTAAAATAAAACTGCTTCCATAGAGGGAAGCAACAGCAGATACCCACCACAACAGGAGGCTATCATTTCATGGCAGAAGAAATCATCACCGAAACCAACCGCGAAACGGCCACGGACCATGCCTACGGCGGTGCGCAGATCCAGGTCCTGGAGGGTCTGGAGGCTGTGCGCAAGCGCCCCGGCATGTATATCGGTTCTACCGGCCCTTCCGGCCTGCATCACCTGGTCTACGAGATCGTCGATAACGCCATCGACGAAGCCCTGGCTGGGTACTGCACCCATATCGAAGTAACGATCAAACCCGGTAATATCATCGAAGTTTCCGATAACGGCCGCGGCATCCCCGTGGACATCCAGCCAAAGCTGGGCATCCCGGCCGTCACAGTCGTATATACCGTGCTGCACGCCGGCGGTAAGTTCGGCGGCGAGGATTCCGGCTACAAGGTGGCTGGCGGTCTGCACGGCGTCGGTGCGTCGGTCGTTAATGCACTGTCTGAGTGGCTGACCGTCCGCGTCCGCCGCGATGGTGCTGAGTATGAGCAGAGCTTCAAGCGCGGCAAACCCGATGGTGATCTGAAAAAGATCGGCGCGGCAGCCTCCACCGGTACTACGGTCACCTTCAAGCCGGACCCGGAAATGTTCCAGGAAACAACGCTGTATCGTTACGAAACGCTGCTCAAGCGCCTGCGGGAAGAAGCCTTCCTGAACGCCGGTGTCCGCATCACCCTGACAGATGAGCGTCCCGAGAGTGACCGCCCACAGGAGGAAAAGAGTGAAGGAAACGAGGTCCGCACCGAGACCATGTGCTACGAGGGCGGCATCCGTTCCTTCGTCAGCTACCTGTGTGAGCGCCGCGACCTCACCCCGCTGACCCCGCAGGTCATGTATATGAAGGGCGAGGGCCAGGGCGCCGTGGCCGAGGTGGCTTTGCAGTATTACGATAACAGCTATAATGAACTGCTGCTCAGTTTTGCCAATAACGTGCATACGCCTGAGGGAGGCACCCACGAGGAAGGCTTTAAGCTGGCCCTGACCCGTGTGCTGAACGAGTACGGCC
This sequence comes from Oscillospiraceae bacterium, assembly GCA_025758045.1. NCBI lineage: Bacteria > Bacillati > Bacillota > Clostridia > Eubacteriales > Oscillospiraceae > Oscillospiraceae bacterium. Next base: position 1,270,690 of record CP107208.1, read on the forward strand.
GCGCTAAAGGCATCCTGAAAGATAAGGACGAGAATCTTTCCGGCCCCGATGCCCGCGAGGGTATCATTGCCATCATCAGTGTCAAGCTGCAGGAAGCTCAGTTCGAGGGCCAGACCAAGGCCAAGCTGGGCAATACCTTCATCAAGGGCCTGGTCAGCAATGTGGTCTACAAGGCCCTGACCGAGTACTTTGAGGAAAACCCCGCCGTTGCCAAGGCAATTCTGGAAAAGGCCACCCAGGCAGCCCGTGCCCGTGCCGCCGCCAAAAAGGCCCGTGAACTGGTCCGCCGCAAGAGCGCGCTGGAATCCAACCGCATGCCCGGCAAGTTGGCCGACTGCCATGAAAAAGATCCCAGCAAGACCGAACTCTTCATTGTGGAGGGCGATTCTGCAGGCGGCTCGGCCAAGATGGGCCGAGACTCCAACATTCAGGCCATCCTGCCGCTTTGGGGCAAGATGCTGAACGTCGAAAAAGCCCGCGCCGACCGTATTTACGGCAACGATAAGCTGATGCCCGTGGTCACGGCTCTGGGCACCGGTATCGGCGATGAATTTGATATTTCCAAGGTGCGTTACCATAAAATCTTTATTATGGCCGATGCCGATGTTGACGGCTCCCATATCTGCACCTTGATGCTGACCTTCTTCTTCCGCTATATGCGGCCGCTGATCGACAACGGTTACGTTTACGTGGCCCAGCCGCCGCTGTTCAAGCTGCAGAAAGGCCAGACCGTCAAGTATGCCTATAATGACGATGAAATGAAGATTTTGAGCGCCGAAATGCCCGGCGCCAAGGTCAACCGCTACAAAGGCTTGGGCGAGATGAACCCCGACCAGTTGTGGGAGACCACCATGAACCCGGATAACCGCGTCATCGTGCAGATCAAGATCGAGGATGCCGAGCGTGCCGACGAAGCTTTCAGCATCCTGATGGGTGAGCAGGTCGAACCCCGCCGCCAGTTCATCGAGAAAAACGCCAAGTACGCGAATCTTGATGTGTAACCTACTTTCTTTGAAAAAAAGTAGGCAAGAAAATTTTAATTTTCCCGCCGTAAAGTGGTTCTAGAGAGATAGATTAGATATTTAAGGTGATAGAATGGAAGAAAATATCATCATGGTGCCGGGGTCCGGCACCAAGGTCATTGTGCGCGATGTAAAACAGGAGATAGAGACGGCCTTTTTGGACTACTCGATGTCTGTTATCGTTGCGCGCGCATTGCCTGATGTGCGCGATGGCCTGAAACCCGTGCATCGCCGTATCCTGTACACGATGCACGAGCGCGGCAATGATCCACAGCATCCCTACCGCAAATCCGCCGATACCGTTGGTGCTGTGCTGGGTTCCTACCATCCCCACGGCGACGCCTCCGTCTACGACGCTATGGTCCGTCTGGCCCAGGATTTCAGCCTGCGTTACCCGCTGGTCGATGGCCAGGGTAACTTCGGTTCCGTGGACGGTGACCCCCCGGCTGCTTACCGTTATACTGAGGCCCGCATGTCCAAAATGGCCTGCGAGATGCTGACGGATATTGACAAGGATACCATCGATTGGGACCCCAACTTTGATGAGACTAAAAAGGAACCCCACGTCCTGCCCAGCCGCTTTCCGAACCTGTTGGTCAACGGCAGCCAGGGCATCGCGGTCGGCATGGCTACCAATATTCCGCCCCATAACCTGCGCGAGATCGTCAACGGTATGGTCGCCCTCATCGATGACCCGGAGATCGACCTGGCGGGCCTGATGGAGTACGTCAAAGGCCCCGATTTCCCCACTGGCGGCATCATCATGGGCCGCTCCGGCATCCGTGCCGCTTACGCCACCGGCCGCGGAAAAATAACGCTGCGCGGCCGAGCCGAAATCATCGAAAAGAAAAACGGCCGCTACGAGATCCTCATCAACGAGATCCCGTACATGGTCAACAAGACCCGCCTGATCGAATCCATCGCGGACCTCGTGAAGGATAAGCGCATCGAGGGCATCAGCGACCTGAACGATGAATCTTCCAGCCGTACCGGCATGAAGATCGTCATCGAGATCAAGAAGGATGCCAACCCCCAGGTCGTGCTGAACCAGTTGTACCGTTACACCCAGCTGCAGGATACCGTTGGTGTCATTATGCTGGCGTTGGATGACGGCGTGCCCAAGATTATGAGCCTGAAAACCATGATGGAACGCTATATTGAGTTCCAAATGCAGGTCATCCGCCGCCGCACCGCCTTTGATTTGAAGAAGGCCAAGGAGCGCGAGCATATCCTGGAAGGTCTGCATAAGGCCGTCGACATCGTCGATGAAATCATTGCTACCATCCGCGCCTGCAAGGGCGGCTTTGCCGAGGCCCGTCAGGCTGTGATGGATAACTTCGGCTTTGACGAACTGCAGGCGGATGCCATCGTCAAGCTGCAGTTGGGCCGTCTGGCTGGCCTGGAAATCCTCAAGATCGAGCAGGAATTGGGTGAACTGCGCACCGCCATCGCCGATTATGAGGACATCCTTGCCAACGACGAGCACGTGAAGAACATCGTCAAAACCGACCTGACCACCCTGGCCGACAAGTACGGCGACGAGCGCCGCACCTCCATCGAGGCTGTCTCCGGCGAGGTCGACATCGAGGACCTGATCCCCGAGGAAACATGCGTCTTCACGCTGACCCACGAGGGTTATATCAAGCGCACCACGCTGGACACCTACCAGGCACAGAACCGCGGCGGCCGCGGCGTGCAGGGCATGACCCAAAAGGACGACGACTTTACTGAGGAACTTTTTGTCGGTTCTACGCATGATTATATGCTGTTCATGACCGACCAGGGCCGCGTCTACCGCCTGAAGGGTTACCAGGTACCAGAGGGCAGTCGCACTGCCAAGGGCACCCACATCGTCAACCTGCTGCAATTGCAGGAGGGCGAAAAAGTCACCCTGATGCTGCAGCAGGCCGCCGATGTGGACGAGGACAACACCTACGCCACGATGGTCACTAAGATGGGCCTTATTAAGCGCACGCCGCTGTCCCAGTTCCGTAATATTCGCAAAGCGGGTCTGATTGCCATTGCCCTGAACGAGGGAGACAGCCTGGTCTGGAGCCACCTGACCAAGGGCAACGATGAAATTATCGTTGCCACCCACGATGGTGCCGCCATCCACTTTACCGAGAGCGGCGCCCGCGCTATGGGCCGTACCGGCCACGGTGTGCGCGTCATCAAGCTGCGAGAGGGAGACTATGTCATTGGAGCCGGTGTATGCCGCCCAGGTGCCAGCGTGCTGACCATTACCGAAGAAGGCAAGGGACGCCGCAGCCGCATTGATGATTACCGCATCACCAACCGAGGTGGTTTGGGTATCCGTAACTACAACAACGGCGGCGTGGCCGGCATCAAGATCGTGGACGATACAGACGACCTGATTTTGATCAGCCAGAATGGAATCCTCATCCGCATCCATGCAGCTGACATCAACACTCAGAGCCGTTACGGCAGTGGTGTGCGTGTCATGCGCCTGGCTGAGGGTGACAAGGTAGCCGTTGTAGCCCGTGTGGACCGCGACAACGAGGCCGAGACCGTCCAAATCGACAACGAGGGCGAAACCGACCCGACCCCCGAGGAACTGGCCGCCATCGAAGCCGAAGAACTCGCCCAGGAAGCCGCCGAGGAGAGCGCACCGAGCGACGAGGAATAAACGAGGGTTATGTTACTTTCTTTGAAAAGAAAGTAACCAAAGAAACTTTCAATAGAATCACAAAAAAGGACGATGCAGAGGTGAAATCTGCATCGTCTTTTTTATATTTCTGTAAAAGTTTGCAACCCATTCACGTGATATATGATTAAAGTTTCTTTGCCTACTTTCTTTTCCAAAGAAAGTAGGTTAGTCGTGGCGGATGGCCTCCAGGGCACTGATTTTTACGGCTTTGTTGGCAGGCAGGATGCCGGAGACAAGGCCAATCAAAGTCGCAAACACCAGGGCACCCAGCATCAGCCAGGGTGGGATGATGGAGATGGTCGAACTGGATGCCCCATACCCGCCCATGATGCCGGACAGGTCTACGTACTGGCCAAAGGACGCCATGATCGTGGTCAGGTTGTTCAAAATGAAACTGACCAGCAGGCTGATAAGCACGCCCAGCACGCCGCCAATAAATCCAATGCAGGAACTTTCCATCAGGAACATTGTGCGGATGTTATTGATCTCACAGCCAAGGACCTTCATAACGCCAATTTCCCGGGTGCGTTCGTAAATCGCCATCGTCATGGTATTGATGATGTTGATGGCCGCCACCAGCAGAGAAACAGCTGCTACACCGCCAAAAATCATCTGGCTGCGGAAGACTTGCTTCTGCATGTCCTCCCGCTGCTGGTTCGAGGACCAGGTGCTCTGAAAGCCCAGGTCATGGATGGCTTCTTCCACATCGCCCACATTTTTCAGGTCGTCGACCTTGACGTAAACCTGATCGTAGGAAGAATTGGTGTCCTTGATCTTGGCCATCTTGTTGTAGGCAGCCTCGATCACTTTCAGGTTCTGCATGCTCATGATAATGCCGCTTTGGGTCCACCAACCCTTGGAGGCATCCTGCTGCAGCTTGCCCACCACTTCCAATTCCCAGGTCTGGGTATTGGGGTTGGTGTTGTCGCCGTTGGTGATGGTCAAGGTCATTTTGTCCTTGTCGACGTCCACAAATGGCGGCAACTCGTTGCCGTTGGCATCGGTCTGGCCCTGCCAGCGGTAACGCTTGGGGCTGTTATCGCTGCGGCGGCTGTCGTAAAAATTGTAGCCGGTGTACTCACAGACCAGGACCGGAATTTTTTTGGATTGCGCATTGATGACGGTCGTGTCCAGCCACCGGCCGGATTCCAGCGCAAAGCCCATCGGCTCCAGAGCCACAGGATCCAGCGCTGTAATGTTGCCAATGTCCGATACATACCTGCCATTGCGCCCGGCTGAGACCGTGCCCTGCAAATTGTAAGGGTTGGTAAACGGGGTGGCCGCCAGCACGTTGTTCAGCTCACGGATCTGAGTCAGCGCGGCATCGTCCAGCTTGATTGCTTTGCCGTCACTGCCGACAGAAATGCCGCCACCGTAAATTTCAATCTGGGTCAGGTCGCCCCAACTCTGGATCATCTCGTCATTGGCCTGGTTCTGGGCAATTCCCAGGGAAATCATCAGCACAACCATGCAGGTGCCAATCACGACACCCACCAGCGTCAGCGCGGTACGGCCTTTGCGGCGTAAAAGATTTCGCGCCGAAAGACTGATCTCATCAGATATCTTCATCGCTGTCCTCATCCAAAGCAGCCAGGGCCTTGGCCTTCTTGCGTTTGCGCAGCACCACGACCACGATAACAGCCACCACAACGCCCACGCAGACTACGATCAGCACCCAGCCCCAAACCGGCATGCCGGTCTGCTGGGGTTCGTCCATATTGGAATCGGGATCCGGCATGTAATCATCGTAGTTCATTTCTTCCGCTGTAGCGGTAAAATCTTTGCTGATGGTGCGCGGGTTGCCGCTGGCATCCTCGTAGTTCAGGGTAATAACGCCGGAGATGTTGCCGGCGGCGTCGGGGGTAATATCAAAGTCGACGCTGCCCTCGGTGCCGGCATTCAGGTTGCCCAGGTACTGGTAGTTTTCGCCGCCCAGGTTGGTGCCAGTCAGACGGGCTTCCAGGTTGCCGATGGCGTTTTTGCCTTTGTTGACGTAGCTCATGGTCACGCTGCCGGTCTCGCCCACCATGATGGATTCGGAGCTTAACTGCAGCTGGCCTACCTCAAAGCGGTCGGGCTGGCTGATAGGCACCGAGATAGCGGTGGTGGAACTGACTGCCTTGCCGGAGATAGCGCCGGTGCCGGTCATGTTCACGGTAATGTCGGCCACTGTGCCGGTAAAACCGGCGGCAGGCAGCACCGAGAAGGTGATATTCTGCATCGACTTGGCCGCCATGCTGCCCACATAGTTGGACAGGCTGCCATCGCCCAGCGAGATATTCTCCGGCAGGGTCAGCGAGACGATGACGTCGTTCAGTGCCTCGTTGCCGTCGGTGGCGTACAGGCCCAGCGAGAGGGTAAAGGCGGTGCCCGCCGTTACGGCGTCACCATAATTGGAGGTGCGGACGATGAGGTTCGGTGTGGTGGCCTGGTCTTTGTCCACGCACTGGCCCAGCGTTACGCTGAACTGCTGCAGCGGCTTGCTGGTATCCAGATAGCTGAGGTTGATGGGCAGGGTATTGCCGCCGCCGTTGTAGATGACATCGCGGAACAACAGCACATAACTGTAATAATTGTATTGGGGGTCCTTGCGGGTCTGGTCAGGGTCGTCGTTGCTTTCAAACAGCTGACCAATTTCGCCGGTGCCGGTGTAAGTAAAGATGGAAGAATTGATGCGGGCCACAATGTCTTCGGCCTTTACGGCATACCGGGCCGAGGAATGGTCCACCACCTGCAGCACGATGTTGACCTGATCGCCCACGTTTAGCGTGGTGATCTCGCCGCCTGCGGGGGTGGTCACGGTGTAGCCGGTGACATAAACGCCCTGGTTGTCTGTGGTCACGGTCGAAGTATCGCCGCCGTTGTTGATGCCGGAATCAGGGTTACTGTCGTCCGCCCAGACAGACAGGCAGAGCGCTGCCGCCAGCGTAAGTACCATCAACAGGGAAAATAAGCGTTTCAAGGTAAAACCTCCATATATCAGTTACTTTTTTCTTTTGCCGCGTCGCCTCCGATGGACATATCGCCCTGCAGGTCGGCAAACAGTCCTTCGCGGTTGCGGGTTTTGGTGGCCTCGTCCTGCACCACGTTGGAGCAGACTTTACCGTCCAAAATGGTCACGACCCGGTCCGCACATTCGGCTAGTTCCGGCTCGTGGGTGACCATGACGAAAGTGACCTGCTGGTTCTTGGTCAGCTCCAGCATGCGGTACAATACCTGCTTACTGGTTTTGGAGTCCAGGTTGCCGGTAGGTTCATCAGCAAAAATGACTTTGGGATTGCTGACAAAGGCACGGGCGATGCCCACACGCTGCTGCTGGCCGCCGCTCATCTCAGTGGGCAGGTGGTTGGCGCGGCCAAGCAGGCCCATACTTTTCAGTTCCTTGCGGGCCAGCTTTAGGCGGGTCTTTTTGTCGATACCCTTAAACATTAACGGTAATGCGACATTTTCTGCGGCGGTCATCGTGGGCAGCAGGTTGTAGCTCTGGAAGATGAACCCCAGATGCTGCTGCCGGAACTGCGCCAATTCGGTTTCGTTCATGGCGCTGATCTCGTGTTTGCCAATGAAAACTTTGCCGCGGGTGGGCTTTTCCAACCCGGCCAGCTGGTTCAGCAGGGTAGACTTACCGCTGCCGGATTGGCCGACGATGCAGCAAAATTCGCCTTTTTCGATCGCAAGGTCTACGTCATTCAACGCTACAACGCGCTCTTTTCCAACAGCGTAGACTTTGCGCAGTTTTTCGGTTCGTATGATGGGTGCCAAAGATTCGCCCCCTTTTCGTAAGATGTGTCTATTTTACCATAAAACGTAAAAAATAGGAAGATAGCGAGATGTAAAAATTTGAAATATGGACCCGTTTCTTATATAATAGGAAAAAGAGGGGAGAGTGTTACCGTGGAGACTATCATCCGTCCTATTGCTCATATAAAAAGTGACTTTACCGATAAATTTGGCATCCCGCGGCAAAGCGGCCTGGTGCCGGAGCTAACCGCCCGCATCGTGTTTGAACCGGAATATCGCGACCCCAACGCGCTGGTGGGGTTAGAAGGCTACAGCCATCTGTGGCTGATCTGGCAGTTCTCGACGGTGGCGGCCGAGTATGCCGCAGGCAAAAGCTGGCGGCCCACCGTGCGCCCGCCCCGGCTGGGTGGAAACGCCCGGCGCGGTGTGTTTGCCACCCGCAGCCCTTACCGGCCCAATGCGCTGGGTCTTTCCTGCGTGGAGCTGTCGGGCATCGAGAACGGCGACATTCTGGTAAAAGGGGCCGACCTTTTGGACGGCACGCCGATCTTTGACATCAAGCCCTACCTGCCTTACGTGGATGCCCACCCCGAAGCCCGCGGTGGCTTTACCGAGCAGACGGCTGCTTACGCGCTGGAAGTACAGTGCCCGCAGCCACTTTTGGACAAACTGCCGGAAAATAAGCGGGCCGCTTTGTTAGGTGTGCTGAAAAACGATCCACGCCCGGCCTACCAGCATGACCCGGACCGTGTATATGCCATGGATTTTGGCGGTTACCGGGTGCAGTTTCAGGCCGGTGAGTCTATGTTAACTGTCATTGACATTCAAAAATAAGCATACTTACGATTGATAAAAATATAACAGTCCCGAAAATGTCCCTGCAAAAAGGGTAAAAAAACTGCCATTTGGTGAAAATGGTCAAAATGTACACATCGGACAAAAAAATCTGTGCAATATTCTAAATAAAACCCCTTTACGAATGGGGGCGTTTTTTGGTACAATAAAGCTATGCAAAAGCGTTTATCTATCAGTGCGCCCGGAGCAAACTACAGGCCGCCAAACAGATAAACGTGGGCCCGTGCGGCATGACACCCGCGCGGAAATGCAATACACTCTAATGAAAACGGAGGAAGAAAAATGCCCAGAGCAAAACAGTCTATGGACGGCAATACCGCTGCGGCGCATGTAGCTTATGCATTCACCGATGTGGCTGCCATCTACCCCATCACCCCCTCCAGCCCCATGGCCGACACTGTTGACCAGTGGAGCGCTGCCGGTCTGAAGAACATCTTCGGCAACCAGGTCAAGGTTGTTGAGATGGAGTCCGAGGCCGGTGCTGCCGGTGCCGTGCACGGTTCTCTCGGTACTGGTGCTATCACCACCACCTTCACCGCCTCTCAGGGCCTGCTGCTGATGATCCCCAACATGTACAAGATCGCAGCCGAGCAGCTGCCCTGCGTCTTCGACGTGTCTGCCCGTACCGTTGCTACCCAGTCCCTGAACATCTTCGGTGACCACAGCGACGTTATGGCTGTTCGTCAGACCGGCTTCGCTATGCTGGCTGAGAGCAACCCGCAGGAAGTTATGGACCTGTCTCCCGTGGCTCATCTGTCTGCCATCGAGGGTCACGTTCCCTTCGTGAACTTCTTCGACGGTTTCCGTACTTCTCACGAGATCCAGAAGATCGAGAAGTGGGACTACGCCGATCTGAAGGAAATGTGCAACATGGAGGCTGTCGAGGAGTTCCGTGCTAAGGCCCTGAACCCCGAACACCCCAAGATGCGCGGTTCTCACGAGAACGGCGACGTCTTCTTCCAGCATCGTGAGGCTTGCAACCCCGCTTACGAGGCCCTGCCCGCTGTTGTTGAGAAGTACATGGCCAAGATCAACGAGAAGCTGGGTACCAACTACGACCTGTTCAACTACTACGGCGCCGAGGATGCTGACCGCGTCATCATCGCCATGGGCTCCATCTGCGACGTTGCAGAGGAAGTTGTTGACTACCTGACCGCTAAAGGCGAGAAGGTTGGCCTGGTTCTGGTCCGCCTGTATCGTCCCTGGGTTTCTTCCGCTCTGCTGAAGGTCCTGCCCAAGACGGTCAAGAAGATCGCTGTTCTGGACCGCACCAAGGAGCCCGGCTCCCTGGGCGAGCCCCTGTACCTGGATGTTGCCACCACCCTGCGTGAGGCTGGCATGAACGATGTCGTTCTGACCGGCGGCCGCTACGGCCTGGGCTCCAAGGACACCCCGCCGTCCTCTGTCTTCGCTATCTACACCGAGCTGGAGAAGGACGCTCCGAAGCCCCGCTTCACCATCGGTATTACCGACGATGTGACCAACCTCAGCCTGCCTGAGGTCAAGCCCGCTCCCATCACCTCCGCCCCCGGCACCAAGGAGTGCAAGTTCTGGGGTCTCGGCGGCGACGGTACTGTCGGTGCTAACAAGAACTCCACCAAGATCATCGGCGACCATACTGACAAGTACATTCAGGCTTACTTCCAGTATGACTCCAAGAAGACCGGTGGCGTTACCATCAGCCATCTGCGTTTCGGCGATAAGCCCATCCGCAGCCCCTACTACATCAACCAGGCTGACTTCGTGGCCTGCCACAACCCCGCTTACATCCACATGGGCATGAAGATGGTCCAGGATGTCAAGCCGGGCGGCGTCTTCATGATCAACTGCCAGTGGACCGATGAGGAGCTGGACGAGCATCTGAACGCTGCTGATAAGAAGTACATTGCTGATAACAACATTCAGCTGTACACCATCAACGCTATTGATAAGGCTATCGAGATTGGTATGGGCAAGCGCACCAACACCATTCTGCAGTCTGCCTTCTTCAAGCTGGCTGACGTCATGCCCATCGACGACGCTGTCGAGTACATGAAGGCCGCTGCCAAGAAGAGCTACGGCAAGAAGGGCGACGCTGTTGTCCAGATGAACTGGAAGGCCATCGATGCCGGCCTGGACGCTGTCCATAAGGTCGAGGTCCCCGCCTCCTGGTCCAACCCCGCTGCTGATCCGGCTCCGAAGGCCCTGAAGGGACCCGACGCCCTGGTCAAGCAGATTCGCGATATCATGGAGCCCATCGCCCGTATGGACGGCGACAGCCTGCCTGTTTCTGCCTTCGAGGGCAACGTCAACGGCGAGTGGGAGCAGGGTGCTTCTGCTTACGAGAAGCGCGGCACTGCTGTTATGGTTCCCGAGTGGGATGCTGAGAAGTGCATCCAGTGCAACCAGTGTGCATTTGTTTGCTCTCATGCTACCATCCGTCCGTTCTGCCTGACCGCTGATGAGGCCGCCAACGCTCCCGAGAGCACCAAGCTGGCCGACACCAAGCCCAAGGCAAGCGAGTACAAGTTCACCATGGCTGTTTCTCCTCTGGACTGCATGGGTTGCGGCGAGTGCGTCACCGTCTGCCCCACCAAGGCCATCGAGATGAAGCCGCAGGAGAGCCAGTCCGCTCAGCAGGCTGCTTTCGACTACTGCGTCGAGAACATCCGCAAGAAGGACAACGTCCCCGGTGTTGTTTCCGAGGTTTCCGTCAAGGGTTCTCAGTTCAACCAACCGCTGCTTGAGTTCTCTGGCTCCTGCGCAGGCTGCGCCGAGACCTCTTATGCCCGCCTGATCACCCAGCTGTTCGGCGAGAAGATGTTCATCTCCAACGCTACCGGCTGCTCCTCTATCTGGGGTGGTACCGCTTCTATCAGCCCGTACACCACCAACAAAGAGTCTGGCCACGGCCCCGCCTGGATCAACTCTCTGTTCGAGGACAACGCTGAGCACGGCCTGGGCATGCAGATCGGTTATGAGACCGTCCGCGCCAACCTGATCACCAAGGTTGAGGCCCTGAAGGGCAAGAATGCTGACCTGGATGCTGCCATTGACAACTTCCTGGCCACCAAGAACAACACCAAGGCCAACGACGCTCCTGCAAAGGCTCTGGTCGCAGCTCTCGAGGCTGACGGCAGCGCCGAGGCTGCTGAGATCCTGAAGGATAAGCAGTACCTGGCTAAGAAGAGCTTCTGGATCTTCGGCGGCGACGGCTGGGCATACGACATTGGTTACGGCGGTTTGGATCACGTCCTGGCTTCCGGCCACGATGTCAACGTTATGGTCTTCGACACCGAGATGTACTCCAACACCGGCGGACAGGCTTCCAAGGCCTCCAACATCGGTGAGGTCTGCCAGTTCGCTGCTGCCGGTAAGGAAATCAGCAAGAAGTCTCTGGCTGAGATCTGCATGACCTACGGCTACATCTATGTTGCTCAGATTGCTCTGGGCGCCAACATGGCTCAGGCTGTCAAGGTCATCGCTGAGGCCGAGGCTTATCCCGGCCCGTCTCTGATCATCGGCTACGCTCCCTGCGAGCTGCACGGTGTTAAGGGCGGCATGACCAACTGCCAGAACGAGATGAAGAAGGCAGTTGCTGCTGGTTACTGGAACCTGTTCTCCTTCAACCCCGCTGCTAAGGCAGAGGGCAAGAATCCGTTCACCCTGACCTCCAAGGCTGGCGATATGTCCAAGTATCAGGAGTTCCTGGCTAACGAGACTCGTTACAGCCGTCTGGCACGCGCCTTCCCGGATCGTGCTAAGGAGCTGTTCGAGAAGAACCAGGAAGTTGCCGATGCTCGTTACACCCACCTGACCAAGCTGGTCGACCTGTACAAGTAATCTTGTATAGGCACCGCTTAACGGCATAAAAAAGTTCCCACCTGCGCTGAGCAGGTGGGAACTTTTTGTTGTGATGGGGTGAAGTTTCCCGTTCTTTCTTTACAAAGAAAGAACCAAAAAAATTATAAACAAAAGTGGGAGGTATGGCCGTAGGCCATGCCTCCCATTTTTAATTAAAAATTCTTTTGGTCCTTTTCTTATAAGAAAAGGACAGAGAACCTCATCCCATTATGCCAGCACAAAAGTCTGCAGTGCCCAAATTCCCAGGACAACGATGCCCAAGGCGATGCGGTACCAGCCGAAGGCGGTAAAAGTATGCTTCTTCACGTAGTTCATCAAGAAGCGAATGGCCAGCATGGAGACCACGAAAGCCACAATGCAGCCTACCAGCAGGGCCGAAATCTCGGCCAGGGTGAACACGCCGCCCTTGGCCAGGAACTTGACAAGCTTGAGGCCCGAAGCACCTGCCATAACGGGAATAGCCAGGAAGAAGGTGAACTGGGAAGCAGCCGGGCGGCTCATACCGCAAAGCAGACCGCCAATGATGGTGGAACCGCTGCGGGAAGTGCCTGGAATCAGAGCCAGAACCTGCCAGGCACCCACGATGAGGGCCTGCTTGTAGGTGATGCGGCTCAGCTTGGTAGTGGTGGGCACGCGGGGGCGGCGCTCAATGAGGATAAACGCGATACCGTAGATGATGAGCATCAGGGCCACGGTAATGCTGTTATACAGATGAGCATCCAGCCAATCATCCAGCAGCAGGCCCAAAACCGCAGCCGGGACGCAGGCTACAATGATCTTGCACCACAGACGCACCACTGGCCAGCGGAAATGCCGGGAAAAACCGGAATCCCGGCCATTGTCGGCGCAGAACGGCCACAGCTTTTTGAAATAGAGAACGACGACCGCCAGAATCGCGCCCAGCTGGATGACCACGCGGAACATCTCCATAAACTCGGCGCTGAAACTGAATTTAAGAACCTGCTCCGCTAGGATCATGTGGCCGGTACTGGAAATCGGCAGCCATTCGGTAACGCCCTCGATGATGCCATACGCCACCGAGCGCAGAAGATTTAGGAAAAATTCCATTGGGGTAAAACCTCCTTTATAATAAGTATATCATACCATAAAATGTCGAAAGTGACACAGCTTTTCGAGAATTTTACAAGGAATTTCCGGGTTTGAGGGTAAATTGGACAAATTCGCCTTGCTGTTTTTGGCAAATACAACTATAATAAGAAAGAACATGAGAATTTTGAGGTGAATGGAATGTTTAAAACCGTACTGTTTGACCTGGACGGCACCTTGCTGAATACCATCGACGACCTGGCTGATTCCGCCAACCGCGTGTGCAAAGCCCACGGCTGGCCGGAACATGACACCGCACAATATAAATACTTCGTCGGTAACGGCATCCCCAAACTGGTGGAGCGGTTCAGCCCCGAGGATCAGCGCGACCCAGAAACGCTGCAAAAAACGCTGGCCGAATTTGATACAGTATATGGCGCCCACATGCACGACAAAACCGCCCCGTACCCCGGTATGCCGGAATTGTTGGCGAAATTGCAAAAAAACGGCGTAAAGATGGCAGTTTTCTCAAATAAAGCCGATGAATTCGCCCGCGCCGTGGTGGCACGGTACTTCGACAGCAGCCTGTTTGAGATCGTGCGCGGCGCACTGCCCGATGTGCCCACCAAACCCGCACCCCAGGGCACCTGCGCCCTGATGAAAAAACTGGGTGTGACGGCCGAGAGCGGGGAAGTGCTCTACGTCGGCGACAGCAACGTGGATGTGGCAACGGCCCATAACGCCGGGCTGCCCTGCTGCGGCGTGCTATGGGGCTTCCGCACTCAAGAGGAATTGCAGCAGGCCGGGGCCGAGTACCTGGCCGCGACCATGCAAGACTTGGAAAAGGTGATTTTGCAGTAAAAATCAAAAAAACGGGATTCGCAGGAAGAACGGATTTTCGCAAGGGAGTGTTGTTATTATGATCGCACAGCATTATAAAGACATGCTGGGGGCAAAATCGGTCATCCGCCAGATCTCGGAGTGGAGCACCGCCCGTGGCGCCGAGATCGGATACGAGAATGTGTTCGATTATTCGCTGGGCAACCCCTCGGTGCCCGCACCGCAAAAATTTACCGATGTCTGCCTGGATCTGCTGGAGCATGTGGACCCGGTCACGCTGCACGGCTACACGCCCACGCTGACCCTGCCCGACGTGCGCGCTAAGGTGGCCGAAAGCCTGAACCGCCGCTTTGGCATGGACTACACCGGCGACCATATCTTTATGACCACCGGCGCAGCCGGCGCGCTGGCCCATGCGGTGCGCTGCATTGCTGTGCCGGGGCAGAACATCGTCACTTTTGCGCCGTTCTTCCCGGAGTATAAGCCCTATGTGGAGGGTGCAGGCCTGACCCTGCGCGTGGCCCCGCCCCGCTGCGAGGATTTCCAGGTCAACTTTGACGTGCTGGACAGCCTGGTGGACGAGAACACCGCCGCCATACTCATCAACTCGCCCAATAACCCCAGCGGCACGGCCTACAGCGCCGAGACGCTGACTAAGCTGGCTGCTTACCTGAAGAAAAAGAGCGCCGAGTATGGGCACCATATCTTCCTGATCTCGGATGAGCCCTACCGCGAAATCGCCTTTGGCGGCAAGACCATCCCGTACCCCGCTAAATTCTACGATGATACGCTTACCTGCTACTCCTTCTCCAAGAGTCTGAGTGTGCCGGGCGAGCGTATCGGCTATGTGGCGGCCAACCCCCGCTGCGAGGATGCCGCCTACATCGTGCCGATGTGCGGCCAGATCTCCCGCGGCACCGGCCATAACTGCCCGTCGGGCCTGTTCCAGCGCGCCGTGGCCGAATGTCTGGAGGAGACCAGCGACCTGTCTGTCTACGAGACGAACATGGAGCTGATCTACGATGAGCTGAAAGCCCTGGGATTTACGGTCTGCAAGCCGGACGGCACCTTTTACATCTTCCCGAAAGCGCTGGAGAAGGACGCCAAAGTCTTCTGCCAGAAAGCCATGAAATATGACCTGGCGTTGGTACCGGGCGACAGCTTCGGCTGCCCGGGCTACTTCCGCATGGCCTACTGCATCGAGACCGAAAAGGTCCGCCGCAGCTTTGTGGCCTTTGAAAAATTCGTAAGCACCGAGTACGGTGTAACAAAGCAACATTAAGGAGAAACTATGACGATTGTGCGCCGTATTTTGCCGGTACTGCTGGCGGCTGTGCTGCTTTCTGCCTGCGGAGAAACTAAGGATGTGCTCCCGGAAATCGAGCAGGAAGTTAAGCAGGAAGTGGAGACCGTGCTGGAGGAAGTAGAACCCACGCCGGAACCCACCCAGACGCCCGAGGAGGCCAAGACCATGGCATCGACGGCCAGCAACGCCACCAAGGATGCCCCGCAGGTCACCGACCCTTCCACCTGGAACGACGCCGGCAAAACCATCATGGAGGAGCTGGAAAAGCAGTATGCCCCCTACGGCATGACCCTGCAGGCAAAAGAGGGCACACCGTACTTCCTGGCCGTGAACCGCGATGCCAACGTGGTGACGGTCTACACTGCCGACGAGGACGGCCGCTACACGGTGCCCTTTATGGCCATGGTGTGCAGCGGCGGCGTGGACACCCCGCTGGGCTACTATGCCACGCCGGTGGATTACGATTGGCGGCTGCTGATGGGCCCCAGCTACGGGCAGTACGCCACACGTATTTTTGACTCCTACCTGTTCCACAGCGTGCCCTACTATAGCCAGCACAAGGACGACATCGAGTACGATGAGTACAACCTGCTGGGTACCTCGGCTAGCCTGGGCTGCATCCGGCTGGAAGTGGTGGATGTCAAGTGGATCTACGATAATTGCCCACTGGGCACGCCGGTGCTGATCTACGCCGACGCCGAGAACCCCGGCCCCATGGGCAAGCCCGGCACCATCTACACCGACCCCGCCGATACCGAGAAGCGTGGCTGGGACCCCACCGACCCTGACCCGGCCAACCCATGGGATGATGCCTTTGAGACCGGCACCACCATCCGCAGCCAGGCGGCCTGGGACCAGTGGGAGGAGCAGCACGAAAGCTGGCAATCCAGCCTGACCCCCACCGACCTGCAGGGCTGGAGCACTGATTCCAGCGTTGTGGGCACCCGCGGTTAAACCCTTACGCAAACATGAACAAAAGAGCCTGTCCTTTTCAATAAGGACAGGCTCTTATCATTTGCTGCGGGAAGTGTAAAGGTCACAGGTCAGCATTTTCTTCTGCGTCATGAACAAAGCGCCAAAGCTCGCCGATCGTGAAATCAACGCTCAAATCACTTTCATCGATTTCGGTGCCCACGGCTTCGCCCAGCCCCCAGGCCAACTCGACCATATCCTCATGGTCGGCGCCCAAATCGGCCAGCGTTACACCGCGTTCCAGCTCGGATGTGTCGCAGCTGAACTGCTCTGCCAGCAGTTCCTGCAAGTCTTCAAAAGTCACTCTTGTATTGCCCCCTCTCACTGGCAGGTTTTCTTTAATGATACAGGGCAGGACGGCGTTCGTCAAGCAAAAATTGAACAAAAACCATCCAAATTTATAGGCTGTTGTTTGTAGAATCTGCCGGTGTGGCGGCGGGCAATTGCGGCTGTGCGTTCAAAATCCGCATAAACTCCTCGCCGGAGATGGTCTCTTTTTCGTACAGGTACTGGGCAATCTCGTCCAGCTTGCGGCGGTTGTCGGCCAGCAGTTTGTAGGCCTTCTTGTGCTGCTCCTGCACGATCTCCACCACCTTGGCGTCCACGCGGCTGGCGGTCTGCTCGCTGCAGGCCAGGCTGGCGTCGCCGCCCAGATAGGCGTTGTTCACGGTCTCCAGGGCCACCATGTCAAAGTCCTCGGTCATGCCGTAGCGGGTGATCAGGGCACGGGCCATCTTGGTGGCCTGCTCAATATCGTTGGAGGCACCAGTGGTGATGGAGTGGAAGATCAGCTCTTCGGCCGCGCGGCCGCCGGTGAAGGTGGCAATCTTATTCAATATCTCTTCCTTGGTCATCAGGGTGTGGTCGCCGTCCTCCACCTGCATGGTGAAGCCCAGCGCACCCGACGTGCGGGGCACGATGGTGATCTTCTGTACCGGCGCACTGTGGGATTGCAGCGCCGCCACCAGCGCGTGGCCGACCTCGTGGTACGCCACGATGCACTTTTCCTTGTCGTTCAGGATCTTGTTCTTCTTCTGCGCACCGGCCAGGATGGTGTCCACGGCCTCCTGCAGGTCGTACTGGGTCACGGCCTTGCGGTGGTGGCGTACGGCGCACAGCGCGGCTTCGTTGATGATGTTGGCCAACTCAGCGCCGGAAGCACCGGGGGTCATGCGGGCCACAACGGGAAAGTCGCAGTCGGGACCAATCTTGACCTTTTTGGCGTGCAGGCGCAGGATGCTCTCGCGGCCTTTCAGGTCAGGCAGCTCCACGGGTACGCGGCGGTCAAAACGGCCGGGGCGGGTCAGGGCCGGGTCCAGGGATTCCGGCCGGTTGGTGGCGGCCAGAATCACAACGCCCTTGGTGGCGTCGAAGCCGTCCATCTCGGTCAGCAGCTGGTTCAGGGTCTGCTCGCGCTCGTCGTTGCCGCCCAGGCCGCTGGCACCATCACGCTTTTTGCCGATGGTATCAATCTCATCGATAAACACGATGCAGGGCGCTTTTTCGCCCGCCTGTTTGAACAGGTCACGCACCTTGGAGGCACCCATGCCCACGAACATCTCCACAAACTCACTGCCGGCGATGGAGAAGAAGGGCACGCCGGCCTCGCCAGCCACAGCGCGGGCCAGCAGCGTTTTGCCGGTACCCGGAGGGCCTACCAGCAGCACGCCCTTGGGCATTTTGGCGCCGATGTCCTCGTACTTTTGGGGGTTGTTTAAAAAGTCGACGATTTCCTGCAGGCTCTCCTTGGCTTCGTCCTCACCGGCCACGTCGTTGAACTTGATGCCGGTCTTGTCGTCCACCACGTACTGTTTGGCGCCGGACTTGCCACCGCCGAATAGCATCGAGTTAGCGCCGCCCATGCTCTGCATTTTTTTGCCGATGTAGCGGTTCAGCCACCAGAACAGCAGGATCATCGGAAGCAGCGAGATGGCCAGGTTCAGCAGGCTGTCCCAGATGGTAGGACTTTGGTAGACAGTGCCAAACTCGACCCCTGCATCCTCCAGCCGGGTGACCAGGTTGTTATCCTGGGCGATGGCGTTGGTCTTGTAGGAGTTATTCTCGTTATCCACAAAGTAGATCTGCTGATCTTCAATCTGGACGGTGGAAAGCTGCTTGTTCTCCAGCATCTGCAGGAAGGTGCTGTAGTTCACGCTTTTGACTTTGGCCTGCATCATGGCTGGGAACAGGAACAGGTTGCAGGCAAACAAAATCGCGATAATAACGGCATAACCAATCCAAAGTTTCTTTTTAGGGTCCTTTGGAGGTGTGGTCTCTTTCATAGGGGTTCCTCCTTTTCTTGTACATTCTATAGCATGGACTAAAATTTTGAACGGTGTATGAATGGACTTTGAAATATTAGCAAAAAGTGCAAAAATCCCTTTGTTTTGCGGAAAATGAGCCATTAGACAGATGGTGAAAATCTGTTACAATTTATTTACAACTATGAGTTTTAAACAGTTTCGACCGGGTTTTCAACAAGAATCCATTCTTTTACACATTGGAAATGTGGAAAACTATGTTGAAAATGTTGAAAACACGGTTGAATCCCGTGGAAACAACAAAAAACTGTTGGTACAACGAACCTTTTATTCCGTGGAAAACTTTGCAAAACTCGCCGCAACGCTCGGAATCAGCAGGGGAAAAGTCCATCATCTTTGTGGAAAACCTGGTAGTGATTTCTACAGGAAAAAGGTGTAATTTTTGCCATTGTACGATATAACGTAAAACATAAGTTTTCAACACGGTTGGGGAAAACTATGTTGAAAAGTGTAGGAAACCCGGGGGAAAAGTCCCAAATAATCAACAAATAGCTGGGGAAAATAAAAAAATGGCCGGAATTGTAACAAATCCGAAACATCTGTCGTTATTATATATAGTAAATAACAACGAAAGGAAACAGCCATGACGAAAGATATGATCGTAAAAG
The DNA here is from genome assembly GCA_025758045.1 of Oscillospiraceae bacterium. Taxonomy (NCBI): domain Bacteria; kingdom Bacillati; phylum Bacillota; class Clostridia; order Eubacteriales; family Oscillospiraceae; species Oscillospiraceae bacterium. The sequence goes on from CP107208.1 coordinate 1,289,913, forward strand.
CGGCTCAGGAGGCAGCGGCCCGGCGCAATGAGGTGTTTGCCCTCAATGACCTGCGGGTAGATTTGACCGCCCGCCGCGTGTGGAAAAACGGCAAGCCTGTGCGGCTCACCCCGCGGGAATATGCCCTGCTGGAGATGCTGATCCGCAAGCGCGACCTGGCGCTGACCCGCGGCGAACTGCTGACCACGGCCTGGGGCTACGAGTATGTGGGCGCCAGCCGCACGGTGGATGTACATATCAACCGTCTGCGCACCAAGTTGGGCCTGGATAAGGAGATACAGACCGTGTTTAAGGTCGGCTACCGGCTGAACACCCAACCGGGCTGCTGAGTTTAGTCGCCGCGCCAGATTTGCGCCACGCTGTCCTGCTCGGCCGCGGCCAGGGTGGGATAGGCGGTGTTGTTAAATAGAGAATCGTAACGGTACAGCCCAATGTAATCGATGCCAAGTGTGTTCAGTGCGGCCAGTTGGTCGGCTAGGCTGTGGCCGGTCGACCACTCACCGGGGGTGTCACTGCCGTCGCCATCGCCGATGCGGTAGGCCCCCAACCCAACGGCCAGGGTAACGTCCTCGGCCCGGGGCAGGGCTGCCCACCGCGCGGCCAGCTGGCACAGGCTTTGAGCTGTGCTGCCGTTTTTGGTGTAGTTTTGCCCCCAATACAGCTGGGGCATCAGATAGTCCACATAGCCGCCCTGTGCCAGCCATAGGGCGGCATCACTGTATTGGTCGGCGTAGCTGCGGTCCGGGTCACCAATGGGTGCGACGCCGAACCGTACACCGTATTGGTGGGCGGTTCGGTAGCACAGGGCCATCAGGGCGTTGACATTTTGCCGCCGCCAATCGTCCAGCGAAAGAGCTGTGCCTGCGGCAGCGTAGTCGTCAGCGTCAAAGGCAGGGTCGGTGGTGGGGTAAAAGTAGTCGTCAAAGTGGATGCCGTCTAAGTCATAGTTATGGCACAGCTCGGCGACGGCATCGGAGATGAAAGCGCGGACCTCGGTACTGGCGGGGTTTAGGTATAAGCCGGTGGAGGTGGTTTTGGTCCATTCCGGGTGGAGCAGGGCGGGACTTTGGGCACACAGTAGAGGCATGCTGCCGCTTTGCAGCCGGTAGGGGTTGATCCAGGCTTCCAGCTGCAGGCCGCGGGCGTGGGCCGCCTGCACCAGCAGGGCCAGGGGGTCAAAGCCGGGGCCTTGCCCCTGGGTGCCGGTGCAAAGATGGCTGAAAGGGTAGTAGTCGCTGGGATAGAGGGCATCGCCAAAGGGGCGCACCTGGACCAGCACCACGGTGGCCCCCAGATCAGCGATATTGTCGAACATGGCGGCAATATCTGCTGAAAAGGCCTGCGCGGAGGAAAAGTCTACCTGCTGCCACTCCAGATAGCTGACCCATACGGCATGGTAGGGCTGGCTGGCTGCAGGCTCTGCGGTGGGCGAGGGCGCAGGCGTGGTATCGGGGACAGTGATGGGGGCGAAACCGTTATGTCGCCACCCCCAGAACGGTGCTGTAAAGTAAATGATAAGCAGGAAAACTGCCCAAAAGAACCCCCTGCGCCGCATGAATCAACGCCCCCTTTTACCGCCATTGTATGCAAAGAAAAGGGGACATACCTCTTGGCAAGGGGAGAAAATTCTGCTATAATATAAAATACAACTGTGCGGGCCATTAGTTCAGCGGTTAGAACTCTCGGCTCATAACCGGCTGACCCAACCGCATCCACTTTCAAATATGATGAAGTGCCGCAGTTTTTACTGAACTTCATCGCCAAAATTTTCGTTTTGGCGATAAGTTGGCGATTTAGCCATCAACAGCACTTCTTCATCATAATAAGGGCCGTTAGCTTAACGGTTAAAGCCACCGGCTCATAACCGGTTCAGTGGGGGTTCGAATCCCTCACGGCCCATAAAAAATAGCGCAGCTATGTTATTTTTTTAAGATAACACGGCTGCGATTCTTTATTTTTCGTACAATTCACGGCTCAACTGATTGCGTATCGACTCCCGGCGTTTTTTGTATTGCTGGGTGTAGATCATTAAAGTCGTGCTCGGCTGGGCGTGACCTGCTTCAGCGGCAACCGTTGCAACACCGATGTCAGGATTCGACATGAGCAGGCTGACAAAGGTATGGCGAAACATGTGTGGGTGAATCCAGCCTGAAAGGGCGATGCTCATTTTTTTCGGGTGGCAACGTCCTGAAAGCAGAAATAATCAGGCTGGTGACGGGACTGCGTAAATTCAAACAGCATCCCGGAGGCATTGAATGTCTGGTCTGTTACAACGGCAACGCAGTCATAGCTGTCCATGGCGAGGATTTTTTCATCCTGCGAGGTTGCGTGTTCCACTGTGATACGGCGCTTACTGGTGATAATCTGCATACCCAGTGTGTTTTCTATATAATCGTAAATGGAGTTGGCCGCAATCTCGGGGGTCAGACCGTGAACAAACTCTGTCAAAAAATAGTTGATATCCAAAATGAGTGCTTTTCCATCCAGATACCGCACACGGCGAATGTACCACAATTCATCGCCCACGGAAAACCCGCTCAGCGAGGCGAGGCGCTCATCGGCAATGACGGTTTTAAATTCCAAAACCTTTGTCACTGCGTGTAATCGGTTTCGCCGCGCGGTTTCCTGAAAAGTTTCTATACCTCCGATGGTAAATGTGGTTTTTCCCACCGGTTGATAAATCACCCGTACTCCGCGCCCCTGCATGGCCTGCACATAGCCATCGTTGGTCAGTTCAGCTATTGCACGGCGAACAGTGTTGCGGGAGCAGGCGTATTCCTCGAGCAATGTATTCTCACTGGGCAGCAGGGACTGATAGGGATAGTCCTGCGCTTCAATACGCTTTTTTAAGCTGTGATAAATTCCTTCGTATTTTGCTTTTGGCATAGCGGAAGTCCCCCTTCAACTTGTTCAAACATTTGATTTAGTATATCGTATTTTCAGCCAAAATTCAAGAGGAGAATTTGTGCGCTGCACCGAATTTCATTCCTACACATAGAATTTCCGGAAAAGCGCTTGACTTGTATGAACAAGTTTACTATACTGAGGCTGTAAGGCAAACTTGTTCACACAAGTTTGAATATCCGCTTTAGCGGAATTCTGAAGGAGGAAAAAATAAAATGGGTAAGCACGAACAGGATGCACGGCTGCTGCTTGAGTATGTCGGCGGAAAAGAGAACATTGCGGCGGTATCTCACTGCGTATCGCGTATGCGCTTTGTTCTGAATGACCCTGCCAAGGCAGATGTTGCCAAAATCGAGTCTCTGAAATCTGCCAAAGGTACATTCACACAGGCCGGGCAATTTCAGGTGATTATCGGCAACACGGTCAACGATTTTTACAATGATTTTATCGCGGTATCCGGCATTGATGGTGTTTCCAAAGACGCCGTCAAGAGCGCGGCCAAGCAGAATCAGAACGCACTGCAAAGAATTATGAGCGTGCTGGCTGAAATCTTTGCCCCGCTGATTCCCGCCATCATCACCGGCGGCCTGATTCTGGGCTTCCGCAACTGTATTGACAGTATTTATTTGTTTGGCAACGGCACACAGACGCTTTGTGATATCAGTCAGTTCTGGTCCGGTGTTGACAGCTTCCTTTGGCTGATTGGCGAGGCCATCTTCCATATGCTGCCGGTCTGCATCTGCTGGTCCGTTACCAAAAAGATGGGCACCACGCAGAGCCTTGGCATCGTTCTGGGCCTGACGCTGGTTTCCGGCCAGCTTCTTAACGCCTACGGGGTGGCCTCCACGGCGGCAGCCGACATCCCCAAATGGGACTTTGGCTTTTTCACGATCAATATGATTGGCTATCAGGCGCAGGTCATTCCGGCTATGCTGGCCGCGTTTACGCTCGTGTATCTGGAGCGCTTTTTCCGCAAAATCTGCCCGCCGGTCATTTCAATGATTGTGGTCCCGTTCTGCTCTTTGGTGCTGTCCGTTATCATCGCCCACACGGTTCTCGGCCCCATCGGCTGGAAAATCGGTTCTGTCATCTCCGATGTGGTTTATGCAGGTATCTCCGGCTCTTTCCGCGTTGTGTTCGGTGCTATTTTCGGTTTTGTTTATGCGCCGCTTGTTATTACCGGTCTGCATCATATGTCTAACGCAATTGACATGCAGCTGATTGCCGACTTTGGCGGCACCATGCTGTGGCCGATGATTGCACTGTCCAACATTGCACAGGGTTCTGCCGTTCTCGGTATGATTTATCTCCAGCGCAAAAATGCCGCCGCACAGGAAGTCAATGTTCCCGCCTGCATCTCTTGCTATCTGGGTGTCACAGAGCCTGCCATGTTCGGCGTCAACCTGAAATATAATTTCCCCTTTATCTGCGGCATGATTGGTTCCGCAACAGCCGCAGTGGTCTGTGTGGCAACCTCCACCACGGCTAACGCAATCGGCGTCGGCGGTATCCCCGGCATTCTGTCTATCCAGCCGACCTATATGCTCAGCTTTGCGCTGTGCATGTTGATTGCTATTGTCGTCCCCTTTGTGCTGACGGTTACCATCGGCAAGAAAAAAGGCGTTGCCTAATTCGGTTCTGAATGTAAGTGGGGTTTGCAATGTACAATTTCAAGGACAAGGTTGTCTACCAAATTTACCCGAAATCCTTTCATGATTCCAACGGGGATGGCTTTGGCGATTTGAAAGGCGTCACCCAAAAGCTGGACTATTTGGCGGATTTGGGTGTGGATTATATATGGCTGACACCGTTTTTCCCTTCACCCCAGCGGGACAACGGCTACGATGTGGCCAACTACCGTGCGGTGGATTCCCGCTACGGCACGATGGATGATTTGGACGAATTGATTCGGGAAGCCGACAAACGCGGTATTGGCCTGATGCTGGATATGGTGTTCAACCACACCTCCACCGAGCATGACTGGTTTCAAAAAGCATTGGCAGGCGATAAAAAATACCAGGACTACTACATTTTCAAGGACGGCGCTCCCGACCGCTGCCCCACAAACTGGGTGTCCAAATTCGGAGGCTCCGCGTGGGAGTATGTGCCGCAGTTGGGCAAATGGTATCTGCATTTGTTTGATGTCATGCAGGCTGATTTGAACTGGGAGAATCCTGCTGTGCGTGCCGAAATGGCCGACATCCTGCGCTTTTGGAAAGCGAAGGGAATCAAGGGCTTCCGCTTTGATGTAGTCAATCTTATCTCCAAACCGGAACTGTACGAAGACGACTTGGAGGGTGATGGCCGTCGCTTCTATACGGATGGCTGCAATGTCGGCAAGTATCTGAAAGAACTGGTGGCCGCAGGCGGTATTGACGGTATGATGACTGTCGGGGAGATGTCCTCCACTACGCTGGAAAACTGCATCGGGTACACATCAGAGAAAAACCATGAACTGACGATGTGCTTCAACTTCCATCACCTGAAAGTGGACTATAAAAACGGGCAAAAATGGGAGCTGATGCCCCCCGACCATGGGGCGCTGAAGCGTTTGTTCCAGACATGGCAGGAGGGAATGCAGGAACACGGCGGCTGGAACGCTTTGTTTTGGTGCAATCACGACCAGCCGCGTGCCGTCAGCCGGTTCGGCAGCGACACGACCTATTGGAGAGAAAGCGCCGAAATGCTGGCCACGGCGATTCATTGTATGCGCGGCACACCCTATATTTATCAGGGCGAGGAACTGGGCATGACGAATCCTCATTTTACCGAAATTGACCAGTACCGTGATGTGGAGAGTCTTAACTACTATAAGATTCTGCGTGAGCAAGGTAAATCCGAGGCTGAAACGCTGAATATTCTGGCACAGCGCAGCCGGGATGACGGCCGTACTCCCATGCAGTGGGACAGCAGCCCTAACGCAGGCTTTACGTCAGGTACGCCGTGGATTGGTGTGGCGGATAACTATAAGAGCATCAATGCTGCGGCGCAGACGAGTGATGCGGATTCGATTTATAGCTTCTACAAAGCGATGGTACGCTTGCGGAAGGAACACCGGGTCATAAGTGAGGGAAAAATTGAATTTCTTTACCCAGATAACACGGACCTGCTGGCTTATCGGCGCTATGGCTCGGCGGACAAGGAAGAACTTCTTGTACTTTGCAACCTGACAGAGCAAGAAATCCGCGCTGAACTGCCTGACGCTTGGGCGACTGCAGAAAAACTGATAGGAAACTACGCAGATAACCCTTCAGAAACTCTGCGTCCGTATGAGTGTGTTGTATTGCATACCACAAAGGAATAAAAAGTAAAGCAGCAAGAGTGTCTACTACGAAGGCAGACGCTCTTGTTGCTTTTTTCGCATTTTTTATATCCAGCTCAAGGGGGCTTTCCGGCAGGGGCTTCGCGCTTATGTTGGCCATGAGAGGACTTGAACAGGAAACAATTGACAAACCACCCTGAATACGTTTTAATGATAGTACAATAAACCTGAAAAAAGCAGAAAAGGGGAACCCATATGAAACATGCCAAGCAAACCCGTGCACCTTGGATTCTGCTCGCCTGTTTGGCGGCCATTGCACTGTGCATAGTGGCAGCTGTTACACTATTACAACCCAACACCAAACCCAAGAACATCGAGATCCCCGGTACGCGGGGCAATATCCCGGCTGCCATCCAGCTGCCTGCCAAATCTGCCCGGGGCGAGGAACTGCCGCTGGTGGTGCTGTGCCATGGCTTTACCGGCAACCGGCAGGGAGACGGCCACTTCGCGCCCCTGGCTGAGGACCTGGCCGCCCATGGCATTGCCACTGTGCGGCTTGATTTCGCCGGCTGCGGCGACAGCACTGAACCTTACGCCAACTACACGCTGGCCAATATGGCGGCGGATGTGGACAGCGTGATCGGCTACATGCAGGCCACCTACGGCACCGGCAAAACGGCGTTGGTGGGCCACAGCATGGGTGGGCGGTTGGCCAGCCTCTACCCGCAGCTGGGGCAGTACCCCGTCACGGCACTGGCCCTCTGGAGCCCTGCCAACGGCACGGGCCTGCAGGGCTTGGAGTTTTTAAACATTGATAACTTTGCCGCCGTGGAAGAACTGGCCGCCCGCGCCGATGCCGAGGGCAGTGTAGCGGCTTGGGGCGTGGAGCTGAGTGCCGCCTACATCGACGGTATGCGGGACAGCGACCCCAACGTGACCCTGCAGGAAAGCGGCCTGCCGGTGCTGCTGACCTACAGCGGCAACGAGCGCATCTTGAGCGACACTACCCAAACCGAAACCAAGGCGGCCGTCGAAAGCCTGCCGGACGGCCAGGTGGTGCTGGACCCCTTCGTGAACGGTGACCACAATTATACCAGCGAGGACCCCGCCACCAACACCCAGCTGGACGCTGACCTGCGCCAGGTTACGGTAGATTTTTTGACGTCCCATCTGCAATAAATACCAATAAGCACAAAAAGCGCCCCCGTTCGGTTGCGGCTCCGAACGGGGGCATAAGGGGTATCGATTGGTGTGAGGAGGAATCATGTTCCAGAATTACGGTTGCGGCTCCGTAACCCTGTGCTTATACAATACAGGACATCTGCTAAAAAACTATGATACTGGTATGAACATTTTGTAAATTGCATAAAGCAAACAAAACCTCCGGCTTTCGGGCCGGAGGTTTTGTTTGCTTGTGGTTTAAGCTGCGATTAGCCAAACATGTTGATCAGAATACCAGCAGCAACGGCGGAGCCGATAACACCGGCAACGTTGGGACCCATGGCGTGCATGAGCAGGTAGTTGCGGGGGTTGTACTCCTGGCCGACTTTCTGGGAAACACGGGCAGCCATAGGAACGGCGGAAACACCGGCGGAACCGATCAGCGGGTTGATCTTGCCGTGGGTGATGACGCACATGATCTTGCCCAGGATGACGCCGCCAGCGGTGCCGACACCGAAAGCAACGATGCCCAGGACGATGATCTCGACAGTCTGGATGTTCAGGAAGGTAGAAGCGTTGGTGGTGCAGCCAACAGAGAAGCCCAGGAAGATGGTGATGATGTTCATCAGTTCGTTGCCGGCGGTCTTGGTGATACGCTCAACAACGCCGGACTCCTTCATCAGGTTGCCCATCATCAAGCAGCCAACCAGGATAGCAGCATCCGGCAGGGTCAGGGCAACGATGATGGTAACGATGATGGGGAAAAGGATCTTCTCGGTCTTGGAAACGCGGCGGGGTGCGGTCATGACGATCTGACGTTCTTTTTCCGTGGTCAGGGCCTTCATGATAGGCGGCTGGATAACAGGCACCAGCGCCATGTAGCAGTATGCCGCAACCGCGATGGAACCCAGCAGGTGCGGGGCCAGCTTGGTGGTAACATAGATAGCGGTGGGGCCGTCAGCACCACCGATGATGCCGATAGCACCGGCTTCCTGGTTGGTGAAGCCCAGGATCTTAGCGCCAACGAAGGTGAAGAAGATGCCCAGCTGAGCAGCAGCGCCCAGCAGCAGGCTGGAGGGACGTGCGATCAGCGGCTCGAAGTCGGTCATGGTACCGATGCCCAGGAAGATCAGCGGGGGATAAATACCTAGCTTGACGCCTAAGTAAATGTAGTCGACCATGCCGCCGGAAGAACCCAGCAGCGCCCAGTCAATGTGGTTTGTCTCATTGATGAAGATGTCCATGTGGAAGATGCCGTCCAGGGGCAGGTTGGTCATCAGCATACCAAAGCCGATGGGCAGCAGCAGCAGAGGCTCGAACTGCTTGACGATGGCCAGATACAGCAGCACGCAGGCCACGGCGAGCATGACGGCGTACTTCCAGCCGCCCTCGGTGAAGAAGATCTGTGCCCAGCCGGACTTGGCAAAAATCTCCGAGATGTTGGTTAAAATAGCACCCATTTCCAGACCTCCTTACATAAAGGGCGTGGTATGCTCACGCACACCGGCGTCGCCCCAGGAACCACGGCGGGAGCCTGCGGCGGGCTTGGAAACGCGGCGGATGCCGTGGATCACAGCGCCGGAACCCATCACAGTAGCAACAGCGGCAGAAATCGCAGCAATGACCTCGCCGGGGATGCCGCCATTGTCAGCCTTAGCAGCGGGGGCAGCGGGCTTGGCAGCAGGTGCCGGGGCAGCTTTGGCAGCCGGTGCGGCAGGGGCCTGCGGCTTAGGATCAGCAGGTTTTTTGTTTTTCAGGTCGAAGAGCTTGCCCTCCAGGGTAATGATGAGGCACAGGGCGACCAGCATGGCAAAAACCAGGGTAATACTGGTCAGCACCACGGTGCCGTCGCTGGCTTCCAAGGCAAGCAGAGCGAGGTTGGGCATGGGATTTCCTCCTTTTTGGATGAAGCATAAAACTCTTTTTAACAAAAGGGCATTTATCTGTATTATAGCACAATGTGAATTATTTTGGTAGATTTTTTTGCAAAAAATTTAACATACCCGTAAATTTGCCCAAGTTCGACCGCAAAGTTCAATTTGTTGGCAAGCGCTGACCACGTACAAAAAACACATGCCTGTAAAACATGCATAAAAATCAACGGAAATTTTTGCAGCTGCAAGCCAAAACTGACAAAATGCAGCAAACTGTGGCAATTCCCCTTGACCGTGGGCGCAGACAGTGCTATCATAGCGGCAACACAACAAACGGCAAAGGCGCCGGACGGGATAGCAAGCTCCCGCCCGGCGCCTTTTGTTGTTGGTTGCAAAATGCAGTGCCGCATTGTGCGAGGCGACGCTGTGCAAAGTGAGAGAGGGGAATCTGTTATGTACAACTCTGCGGACGTTACCTGGACACTGGTTGCGGCGTTTCTGGTGTTCTTTATGCAGGCAGGCTTTGCTTTGTGCGAGGCGGGCCTTACTCGTGCCAAGAACACCGGCAATATTCTGATGAAGAATATGATGGACTTCTGTATCGGCACGCCCTGCTACTGGCTGGTGGGTTTCGGCATCATGTTTGCCGGCTCCGGCGCACTGATCGGCGGGTTTGACCCGTTCATCCAGGGCAGCTACGATTTCGGTACCCTGCCGGTCTGGGTCTATGCGGTGTTCCAGACCGTGTTCTGCGCCACAGCAGCTACCATCGTTTCCGGCTCAATGGCTGAGCGCACCAAGTTCAGCGCCTACTGCTGCTACTCCGCCGCCATCAGCCTGATCGTCTATCCCATTTCCGGCCACTGGATCTGGGGCGGCGGCTGGCTGGCTCAGCTGGGCTTCCATGATTTCGCCGGTTCCACGGCGGTCCACTTTGTGGGCGGTGTTACCGCCTGCCTGGGTGCCTGGATGCTCGGTCCCCGCATCGGCAAATATGGTAAGGACGGCAAGGCACGGGCTATCCCCGGCCACAACCTGACCGCCATGGCCCTGGGCGTTTTCATCCTGTGGTTCTGCTGGTTCGGCTTTAACGGCGGCTCTACCGTCAGCATGACCGGCGATGACACGATGGTTTCCGCGGGCCTCATCTGCTTCAACACCAACCTGGCGGCGGCTCTGGCTACGGTGGCCGCGCTGATCGTCAGCTGGGTGCGCTACGGCAAGCCCGATGTCTCCCTAACCTTCAACGGTGCGCTGGCCGGTCTGGTGGCCATCACCGCCGGCTGTGATGTGGTTGACCCCTTCGGCGCGGCCGTGATCGGCATCGTGGCTGGCGTGCTCTGCATCTTCTCGGTGGAATTCTTTGATAACATTGCCAAAATCGATGACCCTGTCGGTGCGGTGTCGGTCCACTGCATGAACGGCCTGTGGGGCACGCTGGCGGTCGGTCTGTTTGCCACCGATGGCGGCCTGTTCTACGGCGGCGGTTTTGCCAAGCTGGGCATCCAGTTGCTGGGTGTTGTCAGTGTGGCGGCCTGGGTTCTGGTCGCGATGACCATCATCTTTACCATCATCAAAAAGACGATCGGCCTGCGCGTTTCTGAGAAAGAGGAACTGGACGGCCTGGACATCCATGAGCATGGCCTGGCCAGCGCCTACGCCGGTTTTGCCATCAACGATGCCACCTACGCTGAGCTGGATGTGAACGAGAACACCGACCTGGGTGAAGATGACATCGCCAAGGCCAGCCCCGAGAAGGTGGCGGCCGCCGTCAAGGTCACCCAGGAAGCTCCGCTGCCGGCCGAGCTGGATTCCGGCATGCACAAAGTGTCCATCATCGTGCAGCTGGCCAAGTTTGAGAGCCTGAAGCGAGCGCTGAACAAAATCGGCGTCACCGGCATGACCGTGACCCAGGTCATGGGCTGCGGCATCCAGAAGGGCAGCGGCGAGAAGTACCGCGGCGCCGAAGTGGATGCCACCCTGCTGCCCAAGGTCAAGGTGGAAGTTGTCGTGAGCAAGATCCCGGTGGAGAAGATCATCGACACCGCCACCAAGGCACTGTACACCGGCCACATTGGCGATGGCAAGATCTTTGTGTACAACGTGGCCAAGGTGGTCAAGGTCCGCACGGGTGAGCAGGATTACGCCGCCCTGCAGGACGTAGAATAAGCGTTACACTATTATAATAAGGTATAAAGGTCAGTAGAAAAGCGGTGCCGCGTGGGAACGGCACCGCTTTTCTGTTGTGTTATTTACCCGGCTTTTCCGGTAAAAACGGTATTCAAAATCACCAGCTTATCCGGTACCCCGGTCAAAACCATGCCGGTAAAATCCGTGGTGACACCGGCGCAGGATAAAAGGTCGGTCTGGCTGGCTGGATCGGCGGCGATGTTTTGGGCATTTGCCAAAATGCCTGCCCAGTTGATGTCCAACAGGTCGCGCTGGTCCTGGGTCAGGTCGGTCATCCAATCGGCGGCGGTGGAGGCGTCGATGTCGGCGCAGCTCAGGTATTCCACCAGCACTGCCGCCGCGCGGGCGCATTTCAGGCTGCCGCCTGCCGTGTCGGCGGAAAAATCCACAAAGCCATCCAGCACATTGCACTGCTCGGTGGTGGTATCGCGGGAGGAGGCCGCAGGTGTTTCCGCCGTGGCCGGGGCAGCATCGGACGCAGCTTCCGAAATAACGGCACTTGCGGCATCCGACGATGCAGTGCCTGAATTTCCCGGCGCCTGCCCGCAGGCTGTCAGCGTGGCCAGTGACAGGCCCAGCAAAAGGGCAATAGATTTACGCATAAAATGTCCTCCTAACAGGTTACTTTACAAATATATTATTCACAACAGCCATGCCTTGCGCCGTAGGGGGCGGCGGGCTTATCGCCGCAGCAATTGCTGCAGGCATTTTTGCGGATATACGCCTGTATATCGTCAAAAATCGGCATCAATGCCTCGCCGTTCGGGGTTAGGCGGTAGTCTACCCGGGGCGGGACCTCGCCATAATCGATGCGCTCCACCAGCCCATCGGCGGCCAGCTCCTTTAACTGGTTTGAGAGCATCTTGTGGGTCACGCCGTCCAGCAGGCGGCGCAGCTCGCCATAGCGCAGGGTGCCGTGGGCGCCCACCATAAACAGGATGCGCATCTTCCATTTTCCGCTGATCTGATCCATGACTTCTTCCATTTTATCGCAGCCAACATCGGCATAGCGGCAGTTACAGTTCGCGTTCGGGTGCATAGATAACCTCCTGGGGGTACTTTCCAAAAAGTGCGTACTTGTCAAAACGGACAGTATGACTATACTGAGTATAGAACAAATTTTCCTGTTTTGCAACTTGTTCCCACTGTAAGTTTGCGGTACAATATTACCGTATGACGCACCCGGGAAACAAAAGCCCGGAAAAATAACAACAGTAAGGAAGAAAAGTACCTATGCTCGATGATTTATTTGAATTTTTGCAGGGGGCAGTGACCCCCTACCACGCGGCTGCCATAGCCGCGGCCTGGCTGGATGCAGCCGGTTATACCCGCCTGGAAGAAGCCGATTACTGGAACCTGGAAGCCGGCAAAGGGTACTACATTACCCGCAACGGTTCCTCGGTCATCGCCTGGCGCGTGCCGGAGCATGCCATCGGTGGTTGGCGCATTGCCGCCAGCCACAGCGATTCCCCGTGCTGGAAAATTAAAAACGAGAAGGTCGAAAACGACGGCTGCTCCCGCCTGAGCGTCGAAGGCTACGGCGGCATGATCATGTCTACCTGGCTGGACCGCCCGCTGACGGTGGCTGGCCGCGTCATGGTCAAGACCGAGGACGGCATCGAGAGCCGCCTTGTCAACATCGATGAGGACCTGCTGGTCATCCCGTCGCTGGCCATCCACATGCAGCGCAACGTCAATAAGGGAAAGGAGTTCAACCCCCAGATCGACATGCAGCCGTTGTGGGGCCCCGCTGGATGCCGCACCCTGACCGATGTGCTGTGCGAGGAGCTGAACGTCCAGCCCGAGGACATCCTCGACCGCGACCTGCAGCTGGTCACCCGTCAGCAGCCTACCTGCATTGGCCCGGACGGTGAGTATCTCCTCGCCCCGCGCATCGATGATTTGGAATGTGCCGCCACCACGCTGCTGGCCTTCCTGGATGCTGCCCCCGATTGCGACAGCGCCTGCGCCCCGGTGTGGGCCATGTTTGACAACGAGGAAGTGGGTTCCTCCAGCCGGATGGGCGCCGAGAGCAGCTACCTGCGGGATGTGCTGGACCGCATCATCGATTCGATCCCCCACAGCGCCCAGGCAAAGCAGCAGGCCATGGCAAACAGCTACATGCTCAGCGCCGACAACGCCCACGCGGCCCACCCGAACTTCCCGCAGAAAGCCGACCCATGCGCCCCGGTGCATATGGGCGAGGGCGTTGTGCTGAAGTACAACGCCAGCCAGAAGTACACCACCAACGCCGTCAGCGGTGCGATTTTCAAGGAAATCTGCCGCAAGGCTGGTGTGCCGGTGCAGGTGTTCACCAACCGCGCCGATGAGCCGGGCGGCAGCACCCTGGGCAACCTGCAAAGCCACACGCTTCCCATCCCGATGGCGGACATTGGCCTGGCCCAGCTGGCCATGCACAGCGCGGTGGAGACTGCGGCCGTGGCCGATGCTGACCACATGATCAACGCGGTGGCGGAGTTTTACCGTGTGCATCTGCGTGCCCTGGGCGATGGCACCTACACGCTGGAATGATCGCCGGCCGTTACGCACCCAGCCCCAGCGGGCGGATGCACCTGGGCAACTTGATGTGCTGCCTGCTGGCCTGGCTTTCCGCCAAAAGCAAGGGCGGGCAGGTGCTATTGCGCATCGAGGACCTGGACACCCAGCGCTGCCCCCGTGTGTTTGCCGATGCCATCATCGACGATCTGGCCTGGCTGGGCCTTGCCGCCGACGGTCCGCAACTGCCGGTCTACCAGAGTGAGAGGGCAGAAATTTACCAGCATTACTACGATATTCTGGACTGCCGCGGGCTGGTGTATCCCTGTTTTTGCAGCCGTAGCCAGCTGCATGCGGCCAGCGCACCCCACCGCAGCGACGGTCAGGTCGTCTACGCCGGGACCTGCCGGGGGCTGACCCCCGCCGAGGTGGCCGAGCGCTGCAAGATCCGTGCCCCCGCCTGGCGCGTGCAGGTGCCGGATGAGACCATCTCCTTTACGGACGGCCATATGGGTATGTATGAGGAAAATCTTGCCCGCGATTGCGGCGACTTTTACCTGCGCCGGGCAGACGGTGTGTTTGCCTACCAGCTGGCCGTGGTGGTGGATGATGCCCTGATGGGCGTTACCGAGGTGGTACGGGGCAGTGACCTGCTGTCCAGCACGCCGCGCCAGCTGTGGCTGTATCGGGAGCTGGGGCTGACGCCGCCAACGTTTTACCACCTGCCGCTGCTGCTGGCCCCGGATGGCCGCCGCCTTTCCAAAAGGGACGGCGACCAAAGCCTGGAAAACCTGCGGGCCAGGTACAGCGCCGAGGAAATTATCGGCAAGCTGGCCTTTGCCTGCGGTTTGCAGGCCACGCCCCGCCCCGTGACGCCGCAAGAGCTGGCGGCGGATTTCGACTGGGCCAAAGTTCCGAAAAATGACATTGTTTTGCCGGAAAGTATGTTTTAATTAGGTTACTGTTTTAGCATTTTTAGCAAAGGAGCAATAGAGGAACCATGCAACGCTATGAGATCACCGGCATGAGCTGTGCGGCTTGTGCCAGCCATGTGGAAAAAGCGGTCTCGGCTGTGCCGGGTGTGGCTGGTGTGGCCGTAAGCCTGCTGACCAACTCGATGCAGGTAGACTACACCCCCGATGCTGACCCGGACACGACGGCCAGGCGCATCTGCAACGCCGTGGAGGCTGCCGGTTACGGCGCCAGCCTGGCCACAGCCGAAAGCGAGAACGCTGAGCTGGAGGACACAGAGACCCCAAAACTGAAAAAGCGCCTGATCGCCAGCCTGTGTTTTTTGGTGCCGCTGATGTATGTCTCAATGGGGCATATGATCGGCCTGCCGCTGCCCTCGTTTATGGAGGGCCATGGCAGTGGTGCCATGGTGTTTGCGCTGGTGCAGCTGGCGCTGACGCTGCCCGTCTGCTGGATCAACCGCGCATTCTTCATCAGCGGTTGGAAGGGCATCAAGTCCCGCGCACCGGGCATGGACGCCTTGGTCTCGATGGGCGCGGGTGCCGCGCTTCTGTACGGCCTGTATGCTATTGTGATGATCGGCATTGGCCTGAAAAACGACGATATGGAGTTGATCATGCAGTATCGGCATGACCTCTATTTTGAGTCTGCTGCCACGATTCTGACGCTGATCACCGTCGGAAAAACGCTGGAAGCTTACAGCAAGGGCAAGACCACCGATGCGCTGAAGAGCCTGATGAAGCTGGCTCCTCAGACAGCCTGTGTGCTGCGCGATGGCGAGCAGATAACGCTGCCGGTCAGCGAGGTGCAGATCGGGGATCTGTTTCTGGTACGCCCGGGCGAATCCATCCCCGTGGACGGCACTGTTACCGAGGGTATCTCCAGCGTGAACGAGGCCGCCCTGACCGGCGAGAGCATGCCGGTGGATAAATTTCCCGGTTCGCCTGTCAGCGCCGCCACCATCAACCAGAACGGCGCCCTGACCTGCCGGGCCGAGCGTGTTGGCCAGGACACCACCCTGTCCCAGGTCATCCGCCTGGTGCGGGACGCCGCCGCTACCAAGGCCCCGTTGGCCAAAACGGCGGATAAAGTCTCCGGCATCTTCGTACCCGCTGTTACCTGCATCGCCTTGCTGACGTTCGTTATCTGGCTGCTGCTGGGCCAGACCTTCACTTACGCGCTGGCCCGCGGTATCAGTGTGCTGGTCATCAGCTGCCCCTGCGCGCTGGGCCTGGCAACGCCTGTTGCCATCATGGTTGGCAGCGGTGTGGGCGCCAAAAATGGCATCCTGTTCAAGACCGCCGCCAGCCTGGAAACCACCGGCTACACCGATGCTGTGCTGTTGGATAAGACCGGCACCATCACCACCGGCGAACCCAGCGTGGTCAAGATCGTGGGTACCCGCAACGTGCCTGCCAAGTTCCTGCTCAGCATGGCCGCTGGCCTGGAACTGCGCAGTGAGCACCCGTTGGCCCGTGCCATTTTGAAAGAGGCCGAAAAGGACAAGCTCTCCTACGCCACCGTTGCCGATTTTGAGGCTGTGCCCGGCAAGGGTCTGCAGGGCAAGGTGGCCGGTAAGGTCATCGCGGGCGGCAACGCCGATTTTATCCGCGAGACCTGCGAGCTGACCTCCGACCTGGAGCGGGCGGGCGAAGAGATGAGCCGCGACGGCGTGACCCCGCTGTACTTCTCGCTGGCCGGTAAACCGGCAGGCGTCATCGGCGTGTCTGATGTGGTCAAGCAGACCTCGGCCGAGGCCATCAGCCAGATGAAGGCCCTGGGCCTGCAGGTCGTGCTGCTGACCGGCGATAACGCCGCCACCGCCAAGCACATTGGTGCTATGGTCGGCCTGGACGAGGACCATGTCATCGCAGGCGTCCTGCCCGCCGGTAAGGAGGCCGAAGTCCGCCGCCTGCAGGCTGCGGGCCGTGTGGCCATGGTGGGCGACGGCATCAACGATGCACCCGCCCTGACCCGTGCCGAGACCGGCATTGCCATCGGCGCTGGGGCCGACGTGGCACTGGACGCCGCCGACGTGGTGCTAGTGCGCAGCGACCTGGCCGATGTGCCCGCTGCGGTGCGTCTGTCCCGCGCGGTGGTGCGCAACATCCACCAGAACCTGTTCTGGGCGTTCTTCTACAACGCTGTCTGTATCCCGCTGGCCGCGGGCGTCTTCACCGGCATTGGCATCACGCTGAACCCGATGATCGCCTCGGCTGCCATGAGCCTTTCCAGCGTTTGCGTTGTGACCAATGCCCTGCGGCTGAACACCTTTAATCCCCGCAGCGCCGCCCATGACGCACCGCCCAAACACAAAGCCCCCGCACGGGAGCTGCCCGCAGAGACCGCGTGCGAAACCAGATCCTGCCCTGTGCAGAACAAAATAAAAACGGAGGAAGTTACTATGAAAAAGACCATCCATATCGAAGGCATGATGTGCGGCCATTGCGAGGCCACCGTGAAGAAGGCTCTGGAGGCCCTGGACGGTGTGCAGAGCGCCGAGGTCAGCCACGAGAAGGGCACCGCCATCGTCGCCCTGACCGCTGACGTGGCTGATGCCGACCTGAAGGCCGCCGTCGAAGCCAAGGACTACACCGTAACGGGCATCGACGCATGAGTGTGATCCGCCGCCGCTGGCATTTCACGGGAAATGTGCAGGGTGTGGGGTTCCGCTACTTTGCTCAGTGCGCCGCCCAAAAGCTGGGCCTGACCGGATGGGTCGCCAACAACTGGGACGGCAGCGTCACCCTGGAAGCCCAGGGCGAACGTGCCGCGCTGGATGAACTGGTGCCGATGATCGAGCGCAGCAATCGCTGGGCGCGTATCGAGGGCATGACCACCGAGACCCTGCCGCCGGAAGAGCACGAGTATAGCTTTAGCACCAGAGGATAATGCAAAGCCTCCCCATTTTGGGGAGGCTTTTTGCATGGACGCGGGGTTTACCGAATGCCCGTAACGTGGTATAATAACCTATTATAGTATAGAAAAGGGGGCAGCATTTTGCCCGGAACATTATATTTGGTGGCAACACCCATCGGCAACCTAGATGATATGCCGCCGCGTGTGGCGGCCACCTTTGGTGCAGCCGATTTCATCGCGGCCGAGGATACCCGCGTGACCCTGCGGCTGCTGAACCATCTTGGCTTAAAAAAGCCGATGGTCAGTTATTATGAGCATGCGCTCCACCATGGCGAGGCCATCTTGCAGCGCATCGAAGCGGGCGAAAACTGCGCCCTGTGCAGCGATGCCGGAATGCCCTGCATCAGCGACCCCGGTGAGCAGATCGTCAAAGAGGCCCACGCCCGGGGCATCAAGGTAGTGCCGGTGCCGGCGGCTTCGGCCTGCGTGACAGCCCTCGCCGCCAGCGGTCAGCCCACGGCACGGTTCGTGTTCGAGGGTTTTCTGCCTGTCCCGAAGCGGGAGCGCCGGGAACGGCTGGACTTTTTGCAGAAGGAGACCCGCACGATGATCTTCTACGAAGCCCCCCACAAACTGCGGGGCACACTGGATGATTTGGCGGTGACCTTTGGCACGGACCGTTCGGTAAGCCTGTGCCGCGAGCTGACCAAGCTGCACGAAGAGATCAAGAAGACCACCCTCGGCGAGGCCGTCGCCTTTTACCGGGAAAACGATCCCCGCGGCGAGTATGTGCTGGTGCTGGCGGGTGCTGACCCGACCCGGCTGGCCGAGGAAACCGCCCCCACACTGGAAGAAGCGGTGGCTGCAGCCCGCACTTTGCAGGCAGGCGGTATGCCGCCCTCGGCTGCAGCCAAACAGGCGGCGGCGGGGACGCCATTCAGCAAAGGGCAGATCTACAAAGAGCTGATCAAGTGAGGAACCTTCATGTCCGAGACCACAAAAATCTTAGTTATTTCCGATGTGCACGGCCGCATGCGTGACCTGCGCTGGGTGCTGCAGAACGAGACCGCCGATGCCATGTTTTACCTGGGTGACGGCCTGTATGACCTGAACGGCGCGCTGGAGCTGAACAAGACCCCCGTGCCGTACCCGATCTACCGCGTGGCAGGCAACTGCGATGTGGGGTATCAGGAACCCACCGAGGGTATGGCCCCTTTTGCGGGTGTGCTGTTTTTCTACACCCACGGCCATCATTACGGCGTAAAAATGGGCAGCGAGCGGCTGGCGGAATCTGCCGGAGAGCGCGGTGCCGATGTAGCGCTGTTTGGCCACACCCATCGGCGGGAGCTGGTGCGCGGTGTGGGCACGGCGGCTACGGTGTTTAACCCGGGCAGTCTGCGGGATGGCGGCAGTTACGGCGTCATCAAGGTGACGGACGGGCAATGTGAATTTTCATGGAAGCGGGTGCCGCAGTTTTGAACGAGAGCGTAATTTATCTGCCGCAGGTCGGCAGCACCAATGCCTGGGCGAAGGAGAACATCGCCCAGTTCGGCCCGGTGGGGGCCGTGTATACCACCGACCAAACCGCAGGCCGGGGCCGTTTGGGCCGCGGCTGGGTCGACGCGCCCGGCAAAGGGCTGTACTACACCGCCGTCATCAAAACGGATCTGGCACAGCCGTCTACGCTGCCGTTGTTCGCGTCCTTGGCTGTCTGCGACGCATTAAAGCAGCGTTATGGTATTGACTGCCAGATTAAATGGCCCAACGACCTGCTGCTGAACGGAAAAAAGATCGTGGGCATCCTTTGCGAAGTCGCGCCCGACGGGCACAGCCTGGTGGTGGGCATCGGCATCAACCTGGCCCAGCCGCAGGAATATTTCGATATGGCCGGCCTGCCCCACGGCACCAGCCTGCTTTTGCAGGGCGTCAACGTGGACCTGGACACCGACCCCGAATGGCTGGCCCAGTATATGACAGATTTCGGTTTTGACCGCGCCCTCTACACCTATGAGGAGCAGGGGCTTGCCCCCTACCGTGAACAGTACAAGGCCCAGTGCGTCAACCTGGGCCGCCGCGTTACCTATGATGGCGGCGCAGGTATTGCCAAGGACATTGACGAGGAGGGCCGCCTCATCGTTCACGATGAATCCGGCGACACCCACGTTTTCACGGGCGAAGTCAGCGTCAAAGGCATCTATGGCGCGGTGTGAGCATGGGCTGGGCTTTTGTTCCTTCTTTGCAAAGAAGGAACCGAAGAAACTCCAAACAAAAAGCAAGGCATGGGCCAACGGCCCATGCCTTGCTTTTTAATTGAAAGTTCTTTTGGTTCCTTTTCTTTCAAGAAAAGGAACGAAAGCTTAGCCCTTCTTCTCCTCGTCCAGGCGGTCGAGCAGATCCCAGACACCCAGCATGTACTGGATACCCAGGGCACGGTCATACTTACCGTAACCGGGGCGGCAGTTACCAGGACCTTCCTCCCACAGCTGACGGCCGTGGTCAGGACGGATGCAGCCATCAAAGCCGCAGTCATGGTAGGCACGCAGGATCTCAATGATGCCGGTCTCGCCGCAGCAATCGCGGTGTGCGGCCTCGCTGAAATCGCCATTCTCGAAGTGATGGATGTTGCGGATATGGGCGAACGGGATACGATCGCAATGCTTGCGCACGATCTCAGCCACGTTGTTGTTGGGGTTGGCGTTCATGCTTCCGCTGCACAGGGTCAGGCAGTTGTACGGATCATCCACCATGGACAGGAAACGGTCGATGCTCTCGGCGTTCACCAGCAGGCGGGGCAGGCCGAAGATGTCCCACGGGGGATCGTCCTGATGGATGGCCATCTTGATGTCGCACTCGCGGCAGGTAGGCATGATGGCTTCCAGGAAGTACTTCAGGTTATCCCACAGCTTCTCCTTGGTGACAGGGGCGTAAGCCTTGAACAGCTCGTCCAGCTTAGCCATACGCTCCGGCTCCCAGCCGGGGAAGGTCATGTGATACTTCTCGGTGAAGCTCATGATGTAATCAGCCATGGCCTTGTAGTCGCCCTTGATCAGATCCTTCTGATAGAACAGGGCGGTGGAACCGTCGCCGACGGGATGGAACAGGTCGGTACGGGTCCAGTCAAAGACCGGCATGAAGTTGTAGCAGATGGTCTTGACACCGAACTTGGACAGGTTGCGGATGCACTGCTTGTAGTTCTCGATGTACTGGTCGCGGGTGGGCAGACCGATCTTGATGTCATCGTGAACGTTGACAGACTCAACGATGGTAGCGTCGAAGCCGTAAGAATGGATCTGATCGACGACGGCCTTGATCTCGTCCTCTTCCCAGATCTCACCGGGCATCTTGCTGTGCAGGGCCCAGACGATCTCCTCAACACCGGGGATCTGCTTGATGTCAGCCAGCGTGATGGGGTCGTTGCCCTCACCATACCAGCGCCAACCCATTTTCATAGACATAGGTAGACTCCTTTATTTTTTAATTATTGCCTCTTATGTAGGTATTGCCTCTTATGTAGGCTCCCTCACAGAGGAAGCCTTTTTCGGAAAATTAAGCATTCACAGCGTCATGCAGGGTCTTGCGGACAGCGCCGGGGCCTGCCAGCTCGGCCTTGAAGTAAGCCTTGATCTTGTCGGCCAGCACAGTCTTGGTCAGATCGGTGCCGAAGATGGAAGCGTTGGACAGGATGTCGTCCAGCTGGTTGGTGAAGGTTTCGGGCTTGCCGACCTCGATACCGGCCAGCTTGGCCTGCAGGTCGTCCTTCAGGGGATCAGCAGAGACTTCAAAGGCATTGCCGTTGTCGTCCACAGCCAGCAGGTAACGCAGCCAGCCAGCCAGGGCCAGAGGGATGCTGACCAGGGTGTTCAGGTCGCGGCCCTCGGCAATGTAGCTCTTGATGGTCTCGCCGAAGCGGATGCCGACTTTCTGGGAAGTATCGGTAGCGATACGCTGCGGGGCGTCGGGCATGAAGGGGTTGGGCAGGCGCTGCTCAACGACTTCGTCGATGAAAGCTTTGGGCTCCAGGATGCCGGGGTTGACCACAACGGGCAGACCCTCAACATAGCCCAGGCGCTTGATCAGGGCAACGATGTCGGCGTCCTTCATCTCGTCGCAGATCAGGGTGTAGCCCAGCATACAGCCGTACACGCTCATGGCGGTGTGCAGCGGGTTCAGGCAGGTGGTGACCTTCATGCGCTCGGTCTTGTTGACGGTGTCGCGGTCGGTCAGGTACACGCCAGCCTTCTCCAGGGCAGGACGGCCGTTGGGGAACTTGTCCTCGATGACCAGGTACTGCGGGCGCTCGGCGTTGACGAAAGCAGCAATGAAGGTGTTCTTGCTGGTAACGATGGGCTCCATACCCTCGATGCCGTCCTTGACCAGCTGCTCTTCCACAATCTTGTGGGGGCGCGGAGTGATCTTGTCGATCATGGACCAGGGGAATGCGATCTTGCTCTCATCGGTCAGGTAATCGATGAAGTCCTGGCCAACATAGCCCTTCTCCAGCCAAGCCTTGGCAATGGTCATCACGCTGGTCTGCAGCTTCTCACCGTTGTGAGAGCAGTTGTCCATGCTGACGACGGCCAGAGGAGCGGCACCGTTCTGGAAACGCTCCAGCAACAGGGCGGTGACCATGCTCATGGCATGGCGTGCGTGGGCGGGGCCCTCGTCGATGTCGGCCTGGACAACGGGCATCAGGCTGCCGTCCGGACGATACAGGGCGTAGCCCTTCTCGGTGATGGTGAAGCTGATCATCTGCAGGCCGGGATCGGTGAAGATCTCCTTGAAGCGGGCCATCATGGCAGCGTCAGAGGAGTCAGCACGCAGGCCCTCGGCGATGGAGCCGATGACCTCGCGGCTGGTGGTGCCGTCCGGGTTCAGGGTGACGTTCATTGTCAGGTTGTCATACGGGGTGTAGATCTTGTCGATGATGTCGTAGTCGAAGGTGTCGGCCGCGATGATGCCGCGATCGGCCAGGCCCTCGTTTAGCAGGCGCTGCTGCAGGGCGGCGATGAAACCGCGGAAAATGTTGCCGGCGCCAAAGTGGACCCAAATAGGATGCTCCTTGGTAGCGGCAGTCATGGCGGCATGGTCAAAGGCGGGCAGCTTAACGCCCAGCTTTTCCCACTCGGCCTTCTGGTTAACGATGGAAGAGGCATTCATCTGCATAATGGTTTGCTCCTTTTCGTGATGCGTAGAAGATGCTTTGGAAGGTTTGGCAGCGTACCGTCACCGCCCCTTTTGTGGTTTCAGTATAGCACGCAATTTTTCGCAAGAAAATTACCACAATTGCTTGATAAATTGCAAAAATTGCGGTAACATAGAAATAAAAGCAAAGCAACGATGAAAAAGGCGGAGGTGTACCATGTCGGCCAGTTTTAACCCCTATACCAAGCGCCAAAGCATGATCGAGCCGGATTATGAGGTGTACCGCTATCGTTCCACCTACATGAACGAAGTGGAGCTGCACCACCATGATTTTTACGAGGTTTATCTGCTGCTGCGCGGCCGTATTGAATATATTGTGGAAAATAAAATTTACCGCATGCGCCCCGGCGACTGGATGCTGTGCAGCCCGCTGGAGCTGCATCAGGCCCGCATCGATACCGATGCCGACGCGTACGAGCGCATCGTGCTGTGGATCGCCCGACCATATCTGGACCGGCTTTCCACCCCGCGCACCAGCCTGACCCGCTGCTTTGATACCAGCGTGCCGGGCCACACCAACCTGCTGCGCCTGCCCGGTGCCATCGGCGCGCCGCTGCGCAGCACGGTAGACCGCCTGTGTGACCTGCGCGCCCGCAAGGATTATGGCAGCGACCTGTTGGCCCAAGGTGCGCTGGTAGAACTGATGATCGGCCTGAACAGGGCGGCGGACTCCCACGGGGACCTGCGCCCGGCCGGCACCAGTGACCAGGTGGTGGACGCTGTCCTACATTATATAAATGAGCACTACAGCGAGAGCCTGACCCTGGACCAATTGGCTGAGCAGTTTTTCATCAGCAAATACCACCTGCTGCGCAAATTTGATGCCCAGGTGGGCACCACGGTACACCGCTATATTTTGCAAAAGCGCCTGATGAACGCCAAGCAGCTGCTGGCGGGCGGCGTACCGCCGAATGAGGTGTGCCAATACTGCGGCTTTGGCGATTACGCCAACTTTTACCGCGCCTTTAAGGCCGAGTATAACCAGACTCCACGGCAGTATATCCAGGAAGCAAAAGGAAAATAAAATAGCATAAAGGCTCCCCCGGAGGGGAGCTCCGCCGCAGGCGGTGAGGGGGGGCTGCTTTAGCCGCCTCTTTTTTGTAGGGGCCGATGCTTGCATCGGCCCGCAAAAGCGTGTACAATATAGAAAATCTGCAAAGGGGGCTTGCACTTGGCTTTGCCGCGGCAACAAACACGCACGGTGGCGGGCGTGACCTATACGCTTACCCGCCGCCGCGTGCGCAATATCAACCTGCGCGTGCGGGCTGATGGCAGCGTAGCCGCCAGTGCCGCACCGCGTGTGTCGGCCATGAGGGTGGATGCTTTTGTTGCCAGCAAGGCAGATTGGGTGCGCAGCGCCCAGGCCCGCGCAGCCGCCCGCCGCGAACAGGAAGCCGCCCAGCAGCCGGAACTGCCCACCAGGGCCGAGGCCCTGGCCCATATCCAGGTGCTGTGCCGGGCATACTATCCCCAGTTCGCGACCACCTGCCCGGGCGGGCATATGCCCAAAATCACTGTGCGGGATATGACCACCCGCTGGGGCAGCTGCAGCTTAAAAACCGGCACGTTGGCTTTTGCGCGGCGGCTGTGTGTGGCACCCATGCCCGCGCAGGAATATGTTGTAGTACATGAGTTCTGCCATTTTGCCCACCCCAATCATGGTCCCGGCTTTTGGGCGGCGGTGGCGGCAGTTATGCCGGACTACAAAGCCCGCGAACGACTGTTAAAGCAGATGTGACCACTGCCTAAACATTCTTATTACGCATTACGGAGGATTTCCCGTGGCATCATCGCAAAAAAAATACTCAACGCTGGTAAGCAATACACTGCTGTTTGCCATCTCCAACTTCAGCTCCAAGCTGCTCAGCTTCTTCATCCGCCCGTACCTGAGCTACGCGTTGGATACGCCGGACATCATGGGTGTGTCCAGCCTGCTGCAGCAGGCTACTAACCTGCTGATCCCGGTGGTCAGTTTGGGCGTGTCCTACGCAGTCATCCGCTTTGGCTTGGATAAAAAGGTCAACAAGTCCAGCGTCTTCGTCAATGGCGGCGCTACCATCAGCGTGGGCTTTTTGCTGCTGCTGCTGGCCATGCCGCTGGTGCGGCTCATCCCCAACGCGGCGGAATACCTGCCGTATCTATACCTCTGCGTGCTGGCCAGCTGCCTGCGCACGCTGTGTACCCAGTTTATCCGCTCCCGTATGTTGAACCGCCTGGTGGCGATAGACGGCGTGCTGACTACCGGCGCACTGCTGGCGTATTACCTGGTGTTTTTGAGTTGGCTCAAGCTTGGCGCGGCGGGCTTTTTGCTGGCAAACGCCTGCGCGGACCTGACCTCGATGGTGTTTGTGTTCTTTGCGGGCGGGTGCTATAAATTCTACAACCCCAAAGCCTTTGACAAAAAGCTGTGGCGCGACATGCTGCGCTACTGCCTGCCCATGATCCCCGCGGCCATCAGCTTTTGGATCATCAACGCCAGCGATATGTTCTTTGTGCAGGCTATGTGCGAGGATTACGGCGGCCGCAGCGGCAACTATTGGGTCGGCCTGCTGTCGGCGGGCTATTTCCTGCCGCAGGTCATCACGATTCTGGGCAGCATCTTCTACGAGGCCTGGCAGCTCTCCGCTGTGACCGAGGAGCAGGACCGCGAGGTGTTCTTCTCCAAAATTTTCCGTATCTACGCCAGTGTTTTGTTCTGCTGTGTGGCGGGCGTTATCTGGCTCTGCCGACCGATGATGCACCTGTTCAAGGCCGAATATTACGACGGCTGGATCTTTGTGCCGTTTCTGACGCTCTGCTCCATGTGCACCTGCCTGAACCAGTTCCTCAACAGCATCTACGTGGTGTATAAGCGGTCCACCGGTTCGCTGGTCACGATGCTGTGCGGTGCGGTGCTCAACCTGATCCTGAACTACTGCTTCATCCTGGCCTGGGGCCCTTGGGGTGTCACTCCGGCCAGCTTCTTAGGGCTGCTGTTGGTTTTTTTGCTGCGTGCCTACTCCACCCGCGGCCTGCTGGAAGTGGACTTCCACCCCGGCTGGCTGCTGCTGAACCTGGCGCTGGTGCTGGCGGAAATTTTCTGCATCATGCGGCTGGAAAACTGGGTCATCCCGGTCACAGTGCTGACGGCCATCGTCTGCGCCATCAACTTCCGCGAAATTTTCAGTATGCTGAACAAACTGGTGGGCAAATTCCTCCACCACAAAAAGGTGTGATATTGTATGGAAACTATGGATAACGAGATCTTACAGGTGCTTTCCGCCCGCAAAAGTGTGCGCGTGTATACCGACGAGCCGGTGACCGAAGCCGAGCGGAACGCTATTTTACAAGCGGCGTTCCAGGCACCCACGGCGGGCAACCAGCAGCTGTACACGATCTTGAACATCACCGACCCGGCGCTGAAAGCCCGCCTGGCCGATTTGTGCGACCACCAGCCGTTCATTGCCAAGGCACCGCTGGTGCTGGTGTTTTTGGCCGATTGCCGCCGTTGGCTGCAGGCCTATAAGGCAGCGGGCATCGAGGATGTACGGACCCCCGGTGCAGGAGACCTGCTGCTGGCCATGGCCGATACCTGCATCGCGGCGCAGAATGCCGTGGTGGCGGCGGAAAGCCTGGGCATCGGCAGCTGCTACATCGGTGATGTCATCGAGAACGCCGAGCAGATGCGAGAAGCCCTGCATCTGCCGGAGCATGTGGTTCCTGCCTGTATGTTGGTGTTCGGCCGCCCGACGGACCAGCAGAAGGCCCGCCCCAAACCGGCCCGGTTTGCAAAGGATGCCGTCGTCTGTGAGAACACCTACCGCGACCGCACCGACGACGAACTGCGCGCGGACTTTACCGCCCGTGCCGCCGCCAACGGCCAGCAGAACTACGATTTCACCACCGCCATCCAGGCCTTCTGCAAACGCAAGTACGAGAGTGATTTCTCCCGGGAAATGACGAGGAGTGCAGAGGTATATCTGGAAGAGTTCCGAAAGTAAAATAATACAAAGCCGCCGCACAGTGTTTACTGCGCGGCGGTTTTTGTTTAATGATGATATGAGAGGCTACGAAGTTTTACGTTCGTTCTCTACGGTTTTCCCAGGATCGGGTGTTGCGGGCGTGTCAGGCTCAGTCGAGGGCGTTTTCGTAGGGGTCGGGCACAGCCGTCGGCACATTGGCGGTGGGAATCACCACGCTGCTGCTGCCGGAAGTCGCCCGATTCGCATACGCCACCAGAATATCATCGGCACTCCTATATAAAAGGAACACGATCTGCCCGTTGGTGTTACACCAGAAGTTCAGTACCGTGCCGTCCACACCGGCGGCTGCCTTGACCTCGGCTACACCGGCGGCAGTACCGTCGGGCGTGTTCTGCGGGGTCAGCAGGTATTCACCGGTGCCCTCGCGCTGGGCCAGTGTGCCCGTAACGGTGGGGCGCTCGTCCCGGACCTGACCGGCCCATGCGGCCAGCGTGGTATCGATTTTTTTACTGCTGTCCTGGATGTAAGCCGTCCGCGCTTCGGTATACTTCTGTGCGCCCAGCCCGGAGGCGGCCGTCACGCAGGCCTGCGCCTCGGTGACTGCTTTTCTCTCCTGTCCGGTCTCCAGCTGGCGGGAAAAGGCCGGTACGGCCACACTGGCTAAAATGGCCAGGATAACCAGAACAACGACCAGCTCCACCAGGGTAAAACCACGGCGGCTTTCATATTTCCGGCGTCGCAGCAGCATAGCGGTGCCTCCTTGTATTTTTCACATCCTGGGCAGGAATTAATGCCCAAAAATCGACTGCACACGCTTGGCGTGGGCACCAATATTGTTATATTCCAGTGCCAGATACCCCTTCACCCAGGCGTCCAGGCTTTCGTCCTCGCCGTAGGTGCCGTAGGTGCCGTCCACCTTCATGTAGTCGTTGGCGGCGGTCACCACGGGGGTCTGCTGCTTCATAGCCAGCAGGTATTTGTAGTAGCCCGTCAGCGGCAGACCGGCCTGCTGGGCAATCGTGGGGGCCAGCATCACCATGTCTATGCGGTTCAGCGGGTCGGCAGCGCTGGTGGCGGCGCCGATGTTCTCCAGCGGGTAATTGGCCCAAATGAAGAACGGCGTGCTGCGCTCCAGAATTTGCAGGTCGTTGCCCTCGGCGCGGGTCTTGTCAGCCACGTGGTCCACAAAACTGGGGGCGTGGTCGCCGGCAAACGCCAGCACTACCTTGCGGCCGGTCTCCTCGTACTGTTTGGTAAAGTAGTCGCACAGTTCCTGCACGGCGGCGTCGCTCATGTGGATGCAGCTCAGGTATTCGTCCATCAGCTCGTCGTACTCGCCGTAGTCGGTGGCGGCGTGTACAATATCCAGCGAAGCATCGTTCATTGTGTAGTCGCCGTGGCTCTGGATAGACACCAGGAAGCCGAACCGCGGCTTGTCCTCGGGCATGGCTTCGTACAGCTTTTCGAAGTCGCGGTAAGAGGCCGAGTCGGTCTGATACGGGCGGTTGCCGTAGTACTCCTTGGTGGGGAAGTCGTCTTGGAAGTGGGTCTCGTCGAAGCCCAGTGCCAACCAGGCAGAGTCGCGGCGGTAGTTGGAGTTTGTGTAGGGGTGGGCAGCCAGCGTGCTGTAGCCCAGGTCCTTCAGGTAGCTGACCAGGCTGTTGGCGTTGTGCAGGTTCAGCCAGTTGAAGGGGGTAATGGAGGGCATCAGCATCAGCGAGTTGCTGGACAGCATCTCGTACTCGCTGGAATTGGTGCCGCCGCCTACGTGGGGGCTGATGGTGTGGCCGTACACAGCGTTGGGCAGGTTCTTGGTAACGGGCATGACCTCGGTGTCGGCCTGCAAATCGGTCACGAGGTCAAAGTCGTAGAAGCTCTCGGACAGCACCAAAATGATGTCAGGGTAGTCGGTGCTGGCGGATTCTGCCGTGGCGGAGGGAAAGTCCTCGGCCATGGCAGCCGCGGTGACGGCGGCGTCATCGCTGTAGTTCTCCGGCTCAATGATGGGGTCGGCCATCAGGCTGGCGGCCTCGATGGTACCGGCCAGGTAGCCGTACTTATAATAGGTATTCTGCCAGGCCCAACCGTAGGTGGTTTTGGGCTTGACCGAAACCGGCCCAAAGTAGCCGAAAAAGAGTACGCAGAACACACCGGCGGCACAACCCAGTACCCGTACACCGCGGGCACGCCAGCTGGCGCGCTTGGGGCAGTCCTTGACCAGCTGCCCCTGCACAAAAGCAATCGCCAGCACCGGCAGATACCACAGAATGATGGTGCGCACGGTGGCGGTAATTTGCAGTGTGTAGCTGCCCATGACCTCGGCGGCGGTGCCCAGGTTCAGGATGTCCTGGGGCATCAGGGCCGAGCCGTGCAGATCGCGGGTATAGTAGTTGATGAGTGCGATCACGGTGAACAGTGCACCGGAGATGCCGGTGGCGCGGCTCCACTTGCCCAGGATGGCAAACAACACCAGTGTCAGGCAGAAGGCGGTCAGGGCGTTCAGCGGGGCATACAGCGGCCACTGCATGGCCAGAAAGTCCGGCGTAACGCCGTCGGACAGTTCCAGCTGATACCGCGCAATAAATGCGGCAGTGATGGCCAGTGCAAAGGGCAGGACCCCCTGCAGGAAGAAATTCTTCCAGTTGAAATTTTTCAGTTTTTGCATGGAAATAGATAAGACCTTTCTATACTACATAATATTACAAATTACAGTATAGCATATATTGCAACAAAAATAAAGACGCCGCCTGTTAGTCAGGCGGCGGTGTTTGTTTGGTTTGTGGGGTGCTTACCGGCGGGTATTGCGCTGCCAGATGGCAAACAGGCCGTCCAGGATGAGCGTTTCCCGGTAGGTGATCTCGGTCACGCAGCAATCGCGAACGCTGGAGGGCAGAGTACCGGTGGCGATCACAGGGGCGGCGTCGGCATGCAGCGCGGCGCGGAACTGTGCTACCATACCGTCCAGCATGGCCGAGGTCCCGTGCACGATGCCGCTGTGCAGGCAATCGGCGGTGTTTGTGCCCAGCAGACGGCGGGGCTTGGCTTCCAACTCCACCTGGGGCAGCTGGGCGGTATTTTTTACCAGTGATGCCAGCGAGCACTGCGGCCCCGGAAGGATAGCGCCGCCCACCAGGGCGCCGGTGTCGTCCACGGCCAGCAGGGTAGTGGCGGTATCGAAGTTGACGACTACCAGCGGCGGCTCGGCCCGGCGCAGCGCGCCGACCACCGCGCAGAGCAGTTCGCCGCCCAACTGGGCCGGGTTGTCCATGCGGATACGCACACCGCTTTTCAGACCGGGCCCTACTTCCATGACCGGGGCCTCGCACATCTTGCGCAGAGCCTCCCGGATGCGGGGCGTCAGCGCGGGCACCACGCTGGAAAAGATGATGGCAGTGATCTCCTGCGGTTCCGCGCCGTACAAGGCCAGCATGTTTACCATTTTATATAGAAGCTCATCGCTGCTCAACGCGGTATCCGCAAACAGCCGTGAGGAAAACACCAGCTTACCATCCGGCGTATAACTGCCAAAGGTAATGTTGGAGTTGCCGATATTTAATGCCAGGATCATTCGGGTCCCTCTTTCTACAGGTGATGCTTATATACTATTATAATAAAGAAGAAATTGCAAGAGCCGCTATTGATTGGCTGCCTCTCTGCGAGGGGAGCTTGCGTTACCACCCCTTATCCCTACAAATGGTGCCAATCCCACCCAATCCCCACAATATACACCTTGCCCAAAAGTACAATAAAAACTTTGTCAAAAAACCGAAAAAAGTGCTTGACAAAGGTCATACTCCTTGCTATAATAATCAAGCTGTCTCGCGAGGGGACAGCCGCTAAAGCTTGTAACTACGGCTTGTATGGGGATTTTGAAGCCGAAAGGCTTCAAAAAATATCGAAAAAAGTTCTTGACAAAAGAACTTTTATGAGATATAATATACAAGCTGTTACGAAACAAGTGACAGCGCAGCAGGACCTTGAAAATTGAACAAAACTGAAACTTGTGGAACCTTGAACGTGGGTTTGGAAACCCACGATAATCAATTCCAAATTTACAAGTAATTCATACAGGACGCAAGCGATTGTGTCTGAGTGATTACAGAGATTTAACGCTTTTAAATGGCGATTAAATACCATTTATAAAGAGTTTGATCCTGGCTCAGGACGAACGCTGGCGGCGCGCCTAACACATGCAAGTCGAACGGAATCAAGAGGAGCTTGCTTTTCTTGATTTAGTGGCGAACGGGTGAGTAACGCGTGAGTAACCTGCCCTGGAGTGGGGGACAACAGTTGGAAACGACTGCTAATACCGCATAAGCCCACGGTATCGCATGGTACTGAGGGAAAAGGATTTATTCGCTCTAGGATGGACTCGCGTCCAATTAGCTAGTTGGTGAGGTAACGGCCCACCAAGGCGACGATTGGTAGCCGGACTGAGAGGTTGAACGGCCACATTGGGACTGAGACACGGCCCAGACTCCTACGGGAGGCAGCAGTGGGGGATATTGCACAATGGGGGAAACCCTGATGCAGCGACGCCGCGTGGAGGAAGAAGGTTTTCGGATTGTAAACTCCTGTCGTTAGGGACGATAATGACGGTACCTAACAAGAAAGCACCGGCTAACTACGTGCCAGCAGCCGCGGTAAAACGTAGGGTGCAAGCGTTGTCCGGAATTACTGGGTGTAAAGGGAGCGCAGGCGGACCGGCAAGTTGGAAGTGAAATCCATGGGCTCAACCCGTGAATTGCTTTCAAAACTGCTGGCCTTGAGTAGTGCAGAGGTAGGTGGAATTCCCGGTGTAGCGGTGGAATGCGTAGATATCGGGAGGAACACCAGTGGCGAAGGCGACCTACTGGGCACCAACTGACGCTGAGGCTCGAAAGCATGGGTAGCAAACAGGATTAGATACCCTGGTAGTCCATGCCGTAAACGATGATTACTAGGTGTTGGAGGATTGACCCCTTCAGTGCCGCAGTTAACACAATAAGTAATCCACCTGGGGAGTACGACCGCAAGGTTGAAACTCAAAGGAATTGACGGGGGCCCGCACAAGCAGTGGAGTATGTGGTTTAATTCGAAGCAACGCGAAGAACCTTACCAGGTCTTGACATCCGATGCATAGTGCAGAGATGCATGAAGTCCTTCGGGACATCGAGACAGGTGGTGCATGGTTGTCGTCAGCTCGTGTCGTGAGATGTTGGGTTAAGTCCCGCAACGAGCGCAACCCTTATTGCCAGTTACTACGAAAGAGGACTCTGGCGAGACTGCCGTTGACAAAACGGAGGAAGGTGGGGATGACGTCAAATCATCATGCCCTTTATGACCTGGGCTACACACGTACTACAATGGCGTTTAACAAAGAGAAGCAAGACCGCGAGGTGGAGCAAAACTCAGAAACAACGTCTCAGTTCAGATTGCAGGCTGCAACTCGCCTGCATGAAGTCGGAATTGCTAGTAATCGCGGATCAGCATGCCGCGGTGAATACGTTCCCGGGCCTTGTACACACCGCCCGTCACACCATGAGAGCCGGGGGGACCCGAAGTCGGTAGTCTAACCGCAAGGAGGACGCCGCCGAAGGTAAAACTGGTGATTGGGGTGAAGTCGTAACAAGGTAGCCGTATCGGAAGGTGCGGCTGGATCACCTCCTTTCTAGGGAGTCAGACGTTCAGCTAAAGCAGGTCTTTGGCTGAACGGACAGGAAAGCAAGTTTCAGTATTGTTCAATTTTGAGGGCCGTGCAAACGGAACCTCAAAGCATAAGGGACACAGCGAAACCCGAAACGTGAAAACGCGGGGGTATAGCTCAGTTGGGAGAGCACCTGCTTTGCAAGCAGGGGGTCAAGGGTTCGAATCCCTTTATCTCCACCATTTGGGCTGATAGCTCAGCTGGTTAGAGCACTCGGCTGATAACCGAGAGGTCGATGGTTCGAGTCCATTTCAGCCCACCACTGGTAATCCAGTGCGCTGGGTTACCCAAAGCCTTATGCGATGTACCTTGAAAACTGAATATAGAACTGCGAAATGAGATTTTATTAGCTATGTAAAATTCCTGATTTTAAATTAAAATCTATAATTTCACCAAGCGGAACTGAAGCTTAGTAATAAGCGACAGTAAAATGGTAAAATCTCGTTGGCAAATGGAGAATCTGAAATAAAGATATGTTTTGCGAAAGCGAAACAACGGTCAAGCTACAAAGGGCGCAAGGAGAATGCCTTGGCACTGGGAGCCGATGAAAGACGTGATAAGCTGCGATAAGCCTTGGGGAGGAGCAAATATCCATTGATCCAGGGATTTCTGAATGAGGAAACTCACCGAAGCTCATACTTCGGTACTGCACACTGAATCCATAGGTGTGTGGGGGGAACCGCCTGAACTGAAACATCTAAGTAGGGCGAGGAAGAGACATCAAACGAGATTCCGTTAGTAGTGGCGAGCGAACGCGGAAGAGGGCAAACCGGAAGGAGAAATCCTTCCGGGGTATGGACCGCTTTTAGGACTTAAGTTGCTAGCTGAATGGCATGGGAAGGCCATCCAAAGAGTGTGAGAGACACGTAAGCGAAAGTAACGAGAGCTGCGCGAGTTCCAGAGTACGGCCAGACACGTGAAACCTGGTCGGAAGATGGGGGGACCACCCTCCAACCCTAAATACTACCCAGTGACCGATAGCGTATAGTACTGTGAAGGAAAGGTGAAAAGGACCCCGGGAGGGGAGTGAAAGAGAACCTGAAACCTTGTGCCTACAAGCACATAGAGCACATCAACGTGTGATATGGTACTTTTTGTAGAACGGTCCGGCGAGCGATTGTATGTTGCGAGCTTAAGCGCTTAAGGCGTGGAGGCGTAGCGAGAGCGAGTCTGAAAAGGGCGTTCAGTAGCATGCAATGGGCCCGAAACCGGGTGACCTACCCATGATCAGGCTGAAGTGAAAGTAAAATTTCATGGAGGGCCGAACCGACCTCCGTTGAAAAGGCGGCGGATGAATTGTGGGTAGCGGAGAAATTCCAATCGAACTCGGAGATAGCTGGTTCTCCCCGAAATAGCTTTAGGGCTAGCCTCATATTAGATACCCGGAGGTAAAGCACTGAATGGCCTAGCGCCCGAGAGGGTAGCGAAGCCTATCAAACTAAGAATGCCGGAGTATTGATGTATGGGAGTCAGACAGTGTGAGATAAATCTCATTGTCAAAAGGGAAACAGCCCAGATCTACAGCTAAGGTCCCAAATTGTATCTAAGTGGAAAACGATGTGGAAATACGCAGACAACCAGGATGTTGGCTCAGAAGCAGCCACTCATTTAAAGAGTGCGTAATAGCTCACTGGTCGAGCGTCTCTGCGCGGAAAATTTAACGGGGCTAAGATACAAACCGAAGCTTAGGCTGCACGTAAGTGCGGGGTAGGGGAGCGTTGTGTAAGCGGAGAAACAGTAGCGTAAGCGGCTGTGGAGTTTACAGAAGTGAGAATGCCGGAATGAGTAGCGCGAATGTGGTGAGAATCCACATGGCCGGAAACCTCAGGTTTTTGGAGGAAGGTTCGTCCGCTCCAAGTTAGGCGGGAGCTAAGGTAAGGCCGAAAGGCGTAGCCGATGCACAGACGGTAGAGATTCCGTCCCCACCGAAAGACTTAAGCACAGGGACACTTTCAGAAGGTCGGAGCCAGGTGTTGGTTCTGGTAGTGATCGAGGGAAATATAGTACCGAAGTCCGGCTGGAAGAGAGGCGAGAAAAGCTGTGTGTATGTTTAAGGTGCCCGTACCGCAAACCGACACAGGTAGGTAGGAAGAAGATTCTAAGGCCAACGGGAGAAGGGTTGTTAAGGAACTCGGCAAGTTGACCCCGTAACTTCGGAATAAGGGGTGCTCACGAGAGTGAGCCGCAGAGAATAGGCCCAGGCAACTGTTTACCAAAAACACAGGTTTGTGCTAAATCGAAAGATGACGTATACGAGCTGACGCCTGCCCGGTGCTGGAAGGTTAAAAGGAGATGTGCAAGCATTGAATTGAAGCCCCAGTGAACGGCGGCCGTAACTATAACGGTCCTAAGGTAGCGAAATTCCTTGTCAGGTAAGTTCTGACCCGCATGAAAGGCGTAATGATCTGGGCACTGTCTCAACAGCCCGCCCGGCGAAATTGTAGTACCGGTGAAGATGCCGGTTACCCGCGACAAGACGGAAAGACCCCATGGAGCTTTACTGTAGCCTGATATTGGGTTTCGGTGTTGCATGCACAGGATAGATGGGACGCTGGGAAAGAGTCGCTTTGGCGATTCTGGAGCGGACGTTGGGATACCATCCTTGCGACATTGGAATTCTAACCTGCGCCTCTGAATCGAGGCGGGGGACATTGTCAGGTGGGCAGTTTGACTGGGGCGGTCGCCTCCTAAAAAGTAGCGGAGGCGTTCAAAGGTTCGCTCAGCTTGGACGGAAACCAAGCTAGAGAGTGCAAACGCAAAAGCGAGCCTGACTGCGAGACTGACGGGTCGAGCAGAGACGAAAGTCGGAGTTAGTGATCCGGTGGTATGTGAGTGGAAATGCCATCGCTCAACGGATAAAAGTTACCCTGGGGATAACAGGCTGATCTCCCCCAAGAGTCCACATCGACGGGGAGGTTTGGCACCTCGATGTCGGCTCATCGCATCCTGGGGCTGAATTCGGTCCCAAGGGTTTGGCTGTTCGCCAATTAAAGCGGTACGCGAGCTGGGTTCAGAACGTCGTGAGACAGTTCGGTCCCTATCTGTCGTGGGCGCAGGATATTTGAGAGGCGCTGTCCCTAGTACGAGAGGACCGGGATGGACGAACCTCTGGTGCACCAGTTGTCACGCCAGTGGCACAGCTGGGCAGCTATGTTCGGATCGGATAAACGCTGAAAGCATCTAAGCGTGAAGCCGGCCTTAAGATAAGATATCCCACTGAGTTAATCAGGTAAGACCCCTTGAAGACTACAAGGTTGATAGGCACAGAGTGTAAGCGGAGTGATCCGTTCAGCTAGTGTGTACTAATAGGTCGAGGGCTTGACCCCATCTTTATGAGATACTCTATTTGCTAGAGCAGTTCGATATTCAGTTTTGAGGGTACATCCTCAGAAAAAAGAGACGGTCGGTGTCGATGACGGTGAGGTTCCACCTGTTCCCATTCCGAACACAGAAGTTAAGCTCACTCGTGCCGAAGATAGTTGGCTGGAGACGGCCTGTGAAAATAGGTAGATGCCGACTTCTCTTTTAAAGAACAAGCCTCCGGGCCGGGTTTTGGCCCAGCCTGGAGCTTGTTTATATGCACCATTAGCTCAGTTGGTAGAGCAACTGACTCTTAATCAGTGGGTCCTGGGTTCGAGTCCCCGATGGTGCACCACAAAATACCTCGCACGAAGCTGCGGGGTATTTTTTTATTGTATATTTTTGAGGGAACTGCCGTTTATGCACCATTGGGGACGAGAATGGCTTGCTGCGGAGGTGACCGCCGCCTGCAGCGGTAACCGCAAGTCGTAGGCCGGCGGTACGTCCCGGCCAGAAAAAATGCCCAGTGGGGCATTTCTAGAGCGCGGGAGAGTCCCCGATGCCTAAAAAGAGACTTTTGCTGCTTGCTTATAAAAAGGCACAACATGTGATGTTTACATAAAAATAGTCCGTTTTACATATAGTTATGATTGCGCTATACCCTGCGCAGGCGCATGTACAAAAATAACGTGCTATGCCCCTTGCAAATCGCTGTAGATTTGTTACAATAAAGGCAGCAGAACGGGTGGCTTGTGGAGCAGCCCGCAGAAGGAGGAACCCTTTATGAAACAAATCATCACGATCGGACGAGAATTTGGTGCAGGCGGCGGCGAACTGGGACGCCGTCTGGCTCGGGAGCTGGGTATCGCCTACTATGACCGCGACATCATCCTACGCACGGCCAAGGTCAGCGCCCATTTGACGCCGGAACAGGTGCGCCGCTGGGACGAGCGTGTGCCTCACGAGTTCGGCTTTACACAAAGCCTGTTCAACTTTTACGAGCGCCCGCTGAGCGAGGAACTGTGGGACGCTCAGGTGCGGGCCATCCGCGAGATTGCCGACAAGGAAAGCTGTGTTATCGTTGGCCGCAATGCGGACTACATCCTACGCGAATTCGACCACTGCCTGCGCGTGTTTGTGCATGCCGACCGTAACTGGCGCCTGCTGCACATGCGCAAGCTGATGCCGGACACCCCCTTTGACCAGCTGGAAGTCGACATGGACAAGGCCGACCGCGCCCGCAAAAATTACTGCGTCAAGCATACCGGCCGTGTGTATGGCGACAGCCGCAACTACGATTTGACGCTGTGCACCAGCAAGTTGGGCATTGATAAGGCGCTGGAAATTTTGCTTTGCGCGGCGAAGG
Source organism: Oscillospiraceae bacterium (assembly GCA_025758045.1). Lineage (NCBI taxonomy): Bacteria > Bacillati > Bacillota > Clostridia > Eubacteriales > Oscillospiraceae > Oscillospiraceae bacterium. Next base: position 1,327,147 of record CP107208.1, read on the forward strand.
ATATTTGAGATTTGAGTAGATCGGGAGAGGGGTATCTGCCCCTCTTTTTGCATTTTTATGCCGAAAATCATACTTTCTTTTGCGAGAAATCAAAAAGGCTTAATTTTATTAACCTAATAACGCAGATTCGGCTTGACTTTTAAGGAAAGGATGATATAATATTCACATACGGTTTAAAAACTATCAAGGGCGATAGCGGCACCAGTTGGGCCCTATTGCCCTTTTCTGTTTTTAAGCGGTTACCCGCTGCGCGGCAGTGGCGCATTTTATGGAGTGGAAAGGAACGTATCAACATGAAAAAACTATTTTCTTTCGGCATGGCTGCTGCCATGACCCTCTCTCTGGCTGCCTGTGGCGGCGCTGCTTCCAGCGCTGCACCGTCTGAAGCCGCTTCCGAAGCTTCCTCTGAGGTTGCTTCCAGCGAAGCCGCTGCAGAGTCCACCGATGCCACCGGCAAAACCTGGGTCATCGCTACCGACACCGTCTTTAAGCCCTTTGAGTACACCGATGCCTCCGGCAACTTTGTCGGCATTGATGTTGATATTGTCGCGGCCATCGCCGAGGACCAGGGCTTTGACTACGAGATGAAGAGCCTGGGCTGGGATGCTGCCATCGCTGCCTGCCAAGCTGGCCAGGCCGATGGTATGATCGCTGGCGCTTCCATCACCGATGAACGCAAGGCCTCCGGCTGGACTTTCTCTGACGGCTACTACGATGCCACCCAGACCATGACCGTGGCGGAGGACTCCGACATTACCGGCTTTGCTGACCTGAACGGCCAAACCGTTGCGGTCAAGACTGGCACCCAGGGCGCTGCTTATGCCGAAAGCCTGAAGGACGAGTACGGCTTCAACATCACCTACTTTGAGGATTCCCCCACGATGTACCAGGCTGTTCTGGGCGGCCAGTGCGTGGCTTGCTTCGAGGATACCCCCATCATGAAGGCTTCCATCAAGGACGGCGGCCTGGCCCTGAAGGTTTTGGACGATACCGCCAGTGACCCCGCCCCCTACGGTTTTGCGATCTTCAGCGCAGACAGCCAGGAATTGCTGGATATGTTCAACGCTGGTCTGGCCGATATCAAGGCCAACGGCAAGTATGACGAGATCCTGGCCAAGTACCTGGGCTAAGATCTGCGCCATAAACAACTGAACCAGGTTTGCGCGGGGACGCCTGTTTTCGCAGGAGGTCCCCGCATTTTTCGATAGGGAAAAGGAGCGTGCTGCCACTTGGCCAGAATCATTACCAACTATGGCGGACTGCTGCTGTCGGCAATGGGGCAAACCCTGCTGCTGGCGCTGTGCGGTCTGTTCTTTGCCTGTATTCTGGGCTTGGTGTTCGGCATTTTAAGCGTGCTGAAAAACCGGGCCTGCAACATTCTTGCCACCGTGTTTGTGGATATCATCCGCGGTGTGCCAATGATCGTGTTGGCGTTTTATGTATATTTTGCCGTGCCGATGCTGCTGAACAATATCCTGCACCTGAATACGATGCTGGGCATGAAAGGGCAGATCACTTTCTCGGCGCTACAGGCGGGCACCATCTGTCTGGCGCTGAACTGCGGCGCTTATATGGCAGAGATCATCCGTGCCGGTATTGAAAGTGTGGATAAAGGGCAGATGGAGGCAGCCCGCAGCCTGGGCCTGCCCTATTGGCGCGCCATGTACCGCGTGGTGCTGCCGCAGGCGATCCGTACGATGATTCCCTCGATCATAAACCAGTTTATCATTACCCTGAAAGACACTTCGATCCTGTCGGTCATCGGTTTCCCCGAACTGGTCAACACCGCCAAAAACGTGGTTGCGAATACGATGAGCGCGTTCCAGGTATGGACGATTGTTGCTGTGATGTACCTGGTGGTCATTACGCTGCTGTCCCGTCTGGCCAAAAAGGTAGAGAGGAGGCTCAACCGTGGGCGTCAATAAAAACAATGTTAAAATTCACGTTGAGCATCTGAAGAAAAACTTCGGCAAACTGGAAGTGCTGAAAGATGTCTCGACCGATATTTATGAGGGTGAGGTCGTGGTCATCCTCGGTCCCTCCGGCAGCGGTAAGTCCACCTTTTTGCGCTGCCTGAACCGGTTGGAAGAGATCACCGGAGGTGAGGTCGTCGTGGACGGCCACGACCTGACCGACAAAAAGACTGACCTGAATAAAGTGCGTGAGAACGTCGGTATGGTGTTCCAGCACTTCAACCTGTTCAACAACCTGAACGTCATGGGCAATATGGTGCTGGCCCCGGTGGAACTGAAAAAGGCATCGAAAGCCGAGGCTAAGGAGCGTGCGCTGCATCTGCTGGACCGCGTGGGGCTGGCCGAAAAGGCCGAAGCCTACCCGGCACAGCTTTCCGGCGGCCAGAAGCAGCGTGTGGCGATCGCCCGTGCGCTGGCGATGAACCCCGACATCATGCTGTTTGACGAGCCGACCTCGGCGCTGGACCCGGAGATGGTCGGCGAGGTTTTGCAGGTTATGAAACAGCTGGCGGCGGACGGCATGACGATGGTCGTCGTCACCCATGAGATCGGCTTTGCCCGCGAGGTAGCCAGCCGTGTGATCTTTATGGAGGGCGGCTACATCGTGGAGGAGGGCACCCCCGAAGAGGTCATCGACCACCCGAAACAACCACGTACCATCGACTTTTTGAGCAAGGTTCTGTAAGGGACTGCGGCCTCTGGCGCAAAGCCGGAGGCCCTTTGCTTAAAGGAGGCAAAATCATGAATTATGCAGAACTATTGCAGGCCGCCCGCGGGCAGATGGGCCCCTGCCGCGCCTGCCCCGTGTGCAACGGCCGTGCCTGCGGCGGCAACATCCCCGGCCCCGGCGCCAAGGGCGGCGGCACCGTGGCCATCCGCAACTTTGACGCCTGGCGCAATGTGCGGCTGAATATGGACACCATCCACGAGAATTTTACCCCCGATACCAGCTTGCAGCTGTTTGGCCGTACATTTAAATACCCATTTTTTGCCGGGCCGGTGGGCGCGATGACGCTGCACTACGGCGACAAGTACAATGACATGGATTATAATGCCATCCTGGTCCCTGCCTGTGCGGCTGCGGGCATTGCCGCCTTTACCGGCGACGGCACCAACCCCAAGGTGATGGAGGGGGCCACCGCGGCCATTGCGGCCAATGGCGGCTTCGGCATCCCCACGGTCAAGCCCTGGGATAACGCCACCGTTGCAAAGAAAATGGCGATGGCACGCGAGTCCGGCTGCTTTGCGCTGGCCATGGACATTGATGCAGCGGGCTTGCCCTTTTTGCAGAACCTGACCCCGCCGGCGGGCAGCAAGACCGTGGAGCAGCTGCAGGAGATCGCTCGGGAGGCGGGCGTTCCCTTTATTTTGAAGGGCATCATGACCGCCAAGGGCGCCGAAAAGGCAGTGCAGGCCGGTGTGGCGGGCATCGTGGTGTCTAACCACGGCGGCCGCGTGTTGGACGATTGCCCAGCCACCGAGGAAGTGCTGCCGGAGATCGTGGAAGCCGTGGCAGGCCGTGCCAAAGTGTTTGTGGATGGCGGCATCCGCACCGGCGGCGATGTGTTCAAGGCGCTGGCGCTGGGCGCAGATGCCGTGCTGGTTGCCCGCCCCTACGTTACGGCGGTGTATGGCGGCGGTGCCGAGGGCGTTGCCTGCCTGACCGAGAAGCTGGGGGCCGAGCTGGCTGACACCATGCGGCTGTGCGGTGCGGCTGCACTTAAGGATATTTCCCGGGATATGGTACGGGTCTGATTGCATTTTGGGCGCATTAACTGCCGATTTATCCAGCTTTTTGCATTTTAAACTTGCATAAAATTACAGTTTGCGGTAAAATTGTAGCATACGCTTGCTTTATTACCCTGAATCGATAAAGCAAGCGTGAGAGGGAACTGTGCAAAGTATTTTGAGGAGGTCACAACTATGAAAAAACTCATCAGCATGGCGCTGGCTGCCGGTATGGCGGTCAGCCTGGCCGCTTGCAGCGGTGCCGCTTCGTCGTCTGCCCCGGCAGCCGATTCCGCCGCTGCTTCCACCACCGAGGCCGCTGCCGACAGCGATCTGGCCTATATCCAGGGTAAGGGCAAGATGACCATCGGTTACACCGTCTACGAGCCGATGAACTACACCGACGCCGACGGCAACTTTACCGGCTTTGACACCGAGCTGGCCACCGCCGTCTGCGAAAAGCTGGGTGTGGAGCCGGACTTTGTGGAGATCAACTGGGATACCAAGATCGTCGAGCTGGACGCCAAGAGCATCGATTGCATCTGGAACGGCATGACCCTGACCGATGAGATCCAGGCCAACGCCGCCTGCACCAAGGCTTACGCCAAAAATGCGCAGGTCGTCGTGATGAAGTCCGACGCTGACTACAGCTCCACTGCTGACCTGGTGGGCAAGACCGTGGTGGCCGAGGCTGGTTCTGCCGGCGAGAGCGCCATCCAGGATGACGAGAGCCTGTCCCAGGCTGACTACGTGAGCAAGAGCGTCCAGACCGATTGCCTGATGGAAGTAGCCGCCGGCACCGCCGACGCCGCCGTGCTGGATCTGACCCTGGCTACCGCCATGATCGGTGAGGGCACCGATTACGCCAACCTGGCCATCAAGGACGAGCTGAACGCCGAGGAATACGGTGTGGCTTTCCGTAAGGGCAGCGATGTAGCCGAGGCTGTCAACGCTGCGTTTGACGAATTGAAAGCTGACGGTACCATGCAGAAATTGGCTGACAAGTACAGCCTGACCCTGGCCGAGTGATGGGCGAGGCGGCTGTTATTTGGGGACGCCTGACCGAATCTTTCTGGCTGAACTGCCAGCTGTTCGGGCTGACGCTGCTGTTTGCGATCCCGCTGGGCCTGGTGGTGGCGTTCGGCTCGATGAGCCGTTTTGCCCCGCTGCGCGGCGTGGTAAAAACCTTTGTCTGGGCGATCCGCGGCACACCGCTGATGCTGCAGATTCTGGTCATCTACTTAGGCCCCGGCCTGATGGGCTTTACCAACCCGTGGCCATCGGGCAGTAGCGGCCGTTTGGTGGCGGCTGTGGTGGCCTTTGCCATCAACTACGCCTGCTATTTCTCGGAAATTTACCGCGGCGGCATTGAGGCTGTGCCCAAGGGCCAGACCGAGGCCGGGCAGGTGCTGGGCATGACCCGTAGCCAGATCTTTTTCAAGGTCACGCTGCTGCAGGTGGTCAAGCGCATTTTGCCGCCCATGGGCAACGAGATCATCACCCTGGTCAAGGATACCTCCCTGGCCAACGTCATCGCCAACAAGGACATCATCATGATGGCCAAGGAGTACAGTGCCAAGGGCCTGATCTGGCCGCTGTTCTCCACGGCTGTATTCTTCCTGATATTTGTTGGCGTACTGACGCTGTTTTTTGGCTGGCTGGAAAAACGGCTGGACTATTTCCGCTAAGGGGGCACGGCTATGGCATTGTTGGAAGTTGCCGGTATCGGCAAAAGCTTCGGCAGCACCGCCGTGCTGCGGGATATTTCGTTTGACTTGCAAAAAGGTGAGGCGCTGGCCATTATCGGGTCCTCCGGCTCCGGTAAAACAACGTTGCTGCGCTGTTTGAACTTTTTGGAGACTGCCGACACGGGCTCTATCACCGTGGCGGGCGAAACGCTGTGGAGCGCGGACGATGCCCGCACCCAGAGCGAGGCCGTGCTGCGCAAAAAGCGGCTGCACTTCGGACTGGTGTTCCAGAATTTTAACCTTTTTCCGCAATATACAGCGCTGCAAAATGTGATGCTGGCGGGCGAACTGCTGGCGAAAGAGCGCCCGGACTACAAGCAGAACCGCAAGCAGATCCACGACGAGCTGGAAGCGCATGCCCGGGAACTGCTGGCCCAGATGGGGCTTTCCGACCGGGCGGGGCATTACCCGCACCAGCTTTCCGGTGGGCAGCAGCAGCGCGTGGCCATTGCCCGTGCCCTGGCCCTGCAGCCGGACATCCTCTGCTTTGACGAGCCGACCTCGGCCCTCGACCCCGAACTGACGGGCGAGGTGCTGCGGGTCCTGCGCGATCTGGCCGAGCACAAGACCACCATGATCATCGTGACGCATGAGATGAAGTTTGCCCGCGATGTGGCTGACCGCATCCTGTTTATGGATGGCGGTGTGGTGGTGGAACAGGGCGACGCCAAGCAGGTCATCGACCACCCACAGGAGGAACGCACCCGCAAATTTTTGGCCAGTTACGGAAAATAAGCAAAATTATGGCAGGCCCTCCCCGTGTGGGAGGGCCTTTTTGCGTCCTTTTTCCGGCTGGATGCAACAAATATCTATCCCAGGCGGCTTGCGCCGCGTGGGGTTTGTTGCTATACTGAACATCAAAGACGCACATTACTTTTTATGCAAACGCAAAGCGGAGGAAAAACTATGCAGTTGGATAAACTTCTCCATGGCGGAGATTATAACCCGGAACAGTGGCTGGACCGCCCGGATATTCTGGCCAAAGATGTGGAACTGATGGAAAAAGCACATGTCAACGTAGTTACGCTGGGCGTGTTCTCCTGGTCCACCATCGAGCCGCAGGAGGGCGAGTTTCACTTGGATTGGCTGGCGGACATCATCCACAACCTGTATGCCCACGGTATCTCCACCATTCTGGCCACGCCCAGCGCCGCACGCCCGGCCTGGCTGGCCCAGAAGTACCCCGAGGTGCGCCGTGTGCGCGGCGACCGCGTGCGCGAACTGTACAACCGCCGCCAGAACCACTGCTACACTTCGCCGATCTACCGCGAAAAAGTGGCCATCATCGACCGCAAACTGGCCGAGCGCTTCGGTGATGACCCGGCCGTGATCCTGTGGCACATCGGCAACGAGTTTGGTGGCGAGTGCCACTGCGAGCTGTGCCAGAACGCTTTCCGCGCCTGGTTGCAGAAGCGTTACGGCAGCCTGGACGCGCTGAACAAAGCCTGGAATGCCACCTTTTGGAGCCACAACTACACCGAATGGAGCCAGATCGAAAGCCCGGCGCCCCATGGAGAGAACGCCGTGCAGGGTCTGGCCCTGGACTGGAAGCGGTTCGTCAGCTACCAGAGCATCGATTTTTACAAGTGGGAGCGCGATTGCGTGCGGGAACTGGCCCCCAAGGCGGAGTTCACCGTCAACATGATGTACCGCTTCAACGACATCAACTACTTTGATTTTGCCAAAGAGATCGACGTGGCCAGCTGGGACAACTACCCCACCTGGCACAAGCCCACCGAGACCGTCGAGGAGACTGCCCTGGACACGGCGATGATGCACGACCTGTACTATTCGCTGAAGGGCAAGCCTTTCCTGATGATGGAGTCCAGCCCCAGCTTTACCAACTGGCAGCCTGTCAGCAAGCAGAAGCGCCCCGGTATCGCCGAGCTGTCTGCCCTGCAGGCTGTGGCCCATGGGGCGGACAGCGTTTGCTACTTCCAGTGGCGTGCCAGCCGCGGTGCCGAGGAGAAGCTTCACGGTGCAGTGGTCGGCCATGACGGCCGCGAGGATGCCCGCCCCTTCCGCGAGACCGCCGAAGTCGGCGAGACTTTGGAGCAGTTGGCCTTTGTGGCGGACACCCGCCGCGTCAAGCAGGCGGCCATCGTGCATGACTGGGAGAACAAGTGGGCGCTGGAAGGCTCCTGCGGACCGCGCAACTGCGGCCTGGGCTACTGGAAAGAGTTGGCTTGCCACTACAACGCCCTGGCCCGTCGCGGCATCACCGTGGATTTCGTTAACCAGGAAAGCGACCTGACCGGTTACGGCCTGGTCATTGTGCCGATGCAGTACCTGCTGCGCAACAAATTTGCGCAGGCACTCTGCGATTACACGGCCCAGGGCGGCACCGTGGTGGTGACCTACTGGACCGGCGTGGTGGATGAGAGCGATCTGTGCTACCTGGGCGACACCCCCTACGGCCTGACCGATCTGTTGGGCCTGCGCCGGGAGGAGATCGACGCCCTGTACGATGGTGAGACCTGCCACTGTGCTGCCACTGACGATGGCGCGATGGAAGCGGACGGCAGCATCCTGTGCGAGGTGGCTGTCCTGAACGACACCGATCCCGCCACCCCGCTGATGCTGTATGCGGAGGATTACTACGCCGGCTGCCCCGCCGTTGCTGTGCATGCCTTTGGCAAGGGCCAGGCGTATTACCTGGCCAGCCGCTTCAATGCGGATTTTTACAATGACTTTTATGCGCAAGTATGCGAGAAAGCAGGCCTGCAGCCTGCCTGGCCGGAGCAGCTGCCCACCGGTGTGCTGGCCACTCGCCGCGGTGATTTCGTATTTATGCAGAACTGCAACGACCACAGCGTAGACATCGATGGCGTGGAGCTGGAGAAATACAGCACCCGTTTGGTCCAGCTGGAACCTGTGGACGAAGACGACGAGAGCTGACCCACTTTCTTTGAAAAGAAAGTAGGCAAAGAAACTTTTAATATTTTCCATAAAAAAGAGGGCGGTGCCGGGAAACGACATCGCCCTTTTGTAATGGCATACACGGGGCGCTGGGGAACGCTGCCCCCTACAAATGTAGTAAGAGTATTGGCTCCCCTTGAGGGGAGCTGTCACCGAAGGTGACTGAGAGATGGCCCTGAGGCAGTATGTTACTAAAGTAGCCACTCTTCACCCGCTGCGAGGGAGCTCCCCTCTAGGGGAGCCAAAAAGCTTTGGTGAGGCCGTGTGCCATTGTAGAGGAATTGGCGGCGGGCAGCCGCCAAACGCGCGCTATCGGAAGTGGCGGGAATCTTTTCGGTTCCTTTTGAGTCTTCAAAAGGAACACTTATCGGCGATATGCCGTTAAAAAAAGTGGCTCACCGCAAGGTGGTGAGCCACGCCAGAAGTCGTATAAAAAATCAAAGCACGCCGTTCAGCCAGGCAACCAGCGCCGGTTTCGGCTGGAAGCCTACCTGATGGGTAACCATCTTGCCGTTTTTCAGCACCACCAGACAGGGGATGCTGCTCACACCAAACTGCGCGGCCAGCTGCGGGTTTTCGTCGCAGTCAATGCCGAAAAAGGCAGCCTTGTCGGCCATCTCATTGCTTACTTCTTCCAGCACGGGTCCCAGCATCTTGCAAGGGCCGCACCAGGTGGCGTTAAAATCCAGTACAGCCACGGGGGCGGCCAGTGCAGCGGTCAAATCGTTATGATGAACTTCCTGTACCATAGGAAAATTCCTCCTTTTATCGTGTGTTTGTCAGTATGGGCAGAGCCCGGCTGAACTATACCACTATCTTACACGATAAACTGCCAAAAAGCAATAGATAACATATTAAAATACTATGAATTAAAAATAAGACAAGTGTACATTGTGCCGAAATTTGGCCCGGCTTTTTGGCGGTTCTGCGGCTTGACAAAAATTGCGCAGGTGCGTATGCTTGAAGAAAAGCACAATCAATTTGCGCGGCTTTTCGCTAAGAAGTTGCGCAAAAGAAAAGGGGAGTACAGCCCATGGCTACGGGGCAGGGACGGGATGGACGTCCGCCGATCGAGGAAATCGCACAGGCACTTGGCGTATCAAAAACAACAGTATCACGTGCATTGTCAGGCAAAGGACGTGTGAGCGAGGGGACCCGCGCCAAGGTGTTTGCCTATGTGGGCCGCCCGGGGGTTGATAGCAGCACCCCAGTGCGCAGGCAGGATCCCGGTGCAACACACAATCTTTCGCTGGTGATCCCCAAGCACTTCATGCAGTTGGACCTGCCGTTTTTGCGCAAGTGTATGGGCGGTGTCTGCACCATGGCGGCGCAGCGCGGGTACGATCTGCTGCTCTGTTACGTCAGCGATACCGATACCGTCCAGCTGGAGCGCCAGCTGGCCAGCCATAAAGTGGACGGCGTCATCCTCTCCCGCACGATGAACGATGACCCCAGCATTGACCTGCTGCAGCAGTACGGTGTGCCCTTTGTTGCCATCGGCCGCATCGAAAATGACGATATACCGCAGGCTGATAACGACCAGCTGGGCGCCGCCAGCGAGATGACGCGGGTGCTGTTCCAGATGGGAGCGCGCCGCATCGCTTATTTGGGCGGCAGCGGCACCTACACCGTCAACGCCGACCGCCTGCGCGGCTATTTGCGCGGGCTGGCGGAATTTGGTGTTCCCGCCGACCAGTCGCTGATCCGCACCGGCATTGAATCCGACGAGCAGCGCACCGACGCGCTGGAGGCTGTGTTGGAGCAGCACCCGGATTGCCTGCTGTGCTGCGATGATCGCATTGCCTTTGATTTGATGCGCGAGCTGCGCAATCGCCATATCCGTGTGCCGGAACAGCTGCGGCTGGCCAGCCTGTACGACAGCGAGCTGCTGGCTGGTACGACCCCGGCCATCTCGGCCGTGCAGTTTGACGCTGAGCGGTTGGGTTCTACGGCCTGCCGTATGCTGCTGGACGTGATGGCGGGCAAGGATATCCCGCTGCGCCAGGTGCAGGGCTATCAGGTCATCCTGCGGGAATCGACAAAGTAATGCTACAATTTGCATAAATCTGTCAAAAAAAGCAATTTGCGCAACAAGAAATTGCGCAAAACGGTGCCAAATGGTAGAAAAGCGCGAAATTTATGGGTAAAAACTTACAAAAAGTTATCCCAAACACCGTCAATTATGTACATTGACACCAGCGCAAAAATCTTGTATCCTAAGTATTGTAAAGCGGCTGCGCAACATGATTGCGCAGCACTGCGAATTGTTTGAGTAACGAGCAAAAACAAGAAGAAGGAGAACACAATTATGAAAAAGCAATTGAGCCTTGCCATGGCCGGTGTCATGGCCCTGTCTCTGGCAGCCTGCGGTGGCAGCTCTGCCAGCAGCGCAGCAACCTCTACCGCTGAGGCTGCTTCCTCCGCTGCCGAGAGCACCGCAGAGAGCACTGCTGCTGAGGGCGACGTTCTCGACCAGGCTGCTGCCGCTGCCTTCGCTCAGGATGTTACCTTGACCATGTGGGGCGCTGAAGAGGATCAGGATCTGCTGCGTGAAATCAGCGATAAGTTCATCGAGAAGTACGGCAACTACGGCGGCAAGATCACCATCAATCTGGGAACTCAGTCCGAGTCCACGGCCAAGGATACCGTCCTGACCGACCCCACCGCCGCTGCTGATGTTTATGCTTTTGCCGATGACCAGCTGAACGAGTTGGTCAAGGCTGGCGCTCTGCAGGAAGTGCAGCTGAATGCGGACGATGTCAAGAGCCGCAACACTCCCGCGTCTGTCGATGCTGCCACGGTCGATGGCAAGATTTATGCTTACCCCCTGACCGCTGACAACGGCTACTTCATGTTCTACGACAAGAGCTTCTTCACCGAGGACGACGTCAAGAGCCTTGACACGATGATGGAGAAGGCAGCCGACGCAGGCAAGAAAGTCTCTATGGACGTTGCGAACGGCTGGTACCTGTACAGCTTCTATGCTGGCGCTGGCCTGAACCTGAGCCTGGCTGATGACGGCGTGAATACCGTCTGCAACTGGAATGAGGCACCGGGCGCTGACGTTACCCAGGCTGTCATTGATATCTGCAAGAACCCCGGCTTCATCGCCCTGAAGGACGAGGAGTTCACCGGTAAGCTGAAGGACGGCACTTTGGTTGCTGGCGTCAACGGCACCTGGCGTGCAAACGACGCTGCTGAAGTTTGGGGCGACAACTACGCCGCCTGCAAGCTGCCTACCTACACGCTGAACGGTGAGCAGGTCCAGATGGCCTCCTTCTCCGGCTACAAACTGATCGGTGTCAACCCCCACAGCGCTAACGTCGGTGCTGCTATGCTGCTGGCCGACTTCGTTACCAACGAAGAGAACGAGGGACTGCGCTTCAAGGAGCGCGCACAGGGCCCCTCCAACATCAACGCTCTGGCAGCCGCTTCTTCTCCGGCTCTGACCGCTGTTGTTGCCCAGTCCGAGTACGCTAACCTGCAGCGCGTTGGCGGCAACTTCTGGGCTTCCGCTGAGACCCTCGGTTCCATCTGCGTCAACGGCAACCCCGATGGCAAGGACACCCAGACTTTGGTCGATGACGCTGTTGCCGGTATCACCGCTCCTGTCACCCAGTAATCTCTGCTTCTACCTATAATAATGAAATGATCTGATAAGACAGCCCGCTTGTGATAGAAAACACTTGATGCAAGCGGGCTGTTTTATCCGTATGATTTATGAAGATCGTGTGAACGAAAGGGGACTTCGCTGTGGCGAAAACTGCAACGCAAGCCATGCCGGGCGAGAAGAACTTCTTCCAGACTTTTGGGGAAGCCTTTGCAAAAGGCGATATCTTTACTAAAGTTTCGTTTCTGGTATGGGGTCTTGGCTATATCGGTCATGGCCAGCTGATGAAAGCGCTCCTTGTCACCCTCGTGGAGGGCCTGGGGCTTTACTTCCTGGCATTTTACGGTGCGCCGAACCTTGCTAAATTCGGCACGCTGGGCACTGTCAAAATGGAGATGGTGTTCGACGTTACGACGATGAAAAACGTCGTGAACGATTACGATAACTCTTTCGAGATCCTGCTGATGAGCATGATTTCCTTCGTGGTCATCGCTGCGCTGATTGCGGCCGCCATGATGGTGGTCACATCCAACTACCAGCTGCAAAAAATCCGCGCAGCGGGCAAAAAAACGAACAACTTATTACAGGACGTCAACGTCTACCTGAACGAAAAGTTCTACGTCACCCTGCTGACGCTGCCTGTGCTGGGCGTTGTGGTGTTCACCATTGTGCCGCTGTTCATCCTGATTGCGGTCGCCTTTACCAACTACGACCAGCAGCACATGCCTCCGAACGACCTGTTTACCTGGGTGGGTCTGTCCAACTTCTTCACGCTGCTTGGCGGCGGCGGTATGACCTCGACCTTCGGCTACTCCTTTGCCAAGGTGTTGACCTGGACGCTGGTCTGGGCGTTCTTTGCCACCTTTACCACCTTCTTCGGCGGTATCCTGATGGCCATGTTCATCAATGACAAAAAGACCAAATGCCCGAAGCTCTGGCGTACCCTGTTCATGGTGACCATCGCCGTGCCTCAGTTCGTTACGCTGCTGCTGGTACGCAACTTCTTCTCCAACAACGGCATCTGCAACACAATGATGGCCAACGCCGGAGTTACGGATTTCCTGCATAACATCGGCCTGTTGGACAAGGGCCTTAGTTACATTCCGTTCCTGACCCAGCCGGGCTGGGCCATGTTCACCATCATCATGATCAACATTTGGATCGGCGTGCCGTACCAGATGCTGATCGCCACGGGTGTGTTAATGAACATTCCCGCCGACATGATCGAGGCCGCCCGCATCGACGGTGCGAACCCGGTTCAGATGTTCTTCCGCATCAAGCTGCCCTACCTGCTCAGCGTGCAGGGACCGTCGCTCGTCACGGACTTTGTCAAGAACGTCAACAACTTCAACGTTATTTACCTGCTGACCCAGGACGTGTTTGTCACGAACAACCAGCAGCTGGCCCAGTCCAACGCCAAGGAAATTGACCTGCTGGTTACCTGGCTGTTCCGCTTGACGCAGGAGTATTACAACTACAAGATGGCCGCTGTGCTGGGCATCATGGTGTTTATCGTCTGCGCAGTGTTCACCGTTGTGTGCTTCCACTTTATCAATAAGAAGGAGGCGACGTTCTCTTGAGTACCACTGCTGTATCCTCTGCCGCTGTGCAAAAGCAGCTCAAGCAGGGCAAAGTGAAAAAAGGCATCTTCTCCGTCATCCGCCATCTGGTGCTGGCACTGCTGGCTTTTATCTGGCTGGTACCCATCGCCTGGCTGTTGCTGACCTCGTTCTCCACCGATAAGGGCATCAACTTTACCCGCTTTGTGCCGGAAGGTTTTACCCTGTGGAACTACATCAGCATTATGGCAGAGCCGGACTCTGTTGCACAGTTCCCGCGCTGGTTCATGAACACCTTGGTTGTGGCATGCTTTAACTGTGTGATCTCCACCTGCTTTGTGCTGATGGTGGCTTACGCCATAAGCTGCTGCCGCTTCAAGGGCCGCAAGCTGCTGCAGAACCTGTCCGTTACGGTCAACCTGTTCCCCGGCGTTCTGGCCATGATCGCGGTTTACTTCGTCTTGAAGTACATGAACCTGACCAACTCTTACGCCGGTCTGATCATGGTGTACGCGGGATCTTCCGGCCTGGGCTACCTGATCTGCAAGGGCTTCTTTGATACGGTGCCTGTGGCACTGCGTGAGGCCGCCAAGCTGGACGGCGCATCCGAAGCGCGCATCTTCTTCCAGATCGTCATCCCGATGTCCCGCCCGATCCTGGTGTACACCATCATCAACTCCTTCCTGACCCCGTGGACCGACTTTGTTATGGCAAAGATGATCCTGAACTCCGGTGTCAGCGCGGACTGGACGGTTGCCATCGGCCTGTACAACATGCTGCAAAAGGCTCTGATCAACAACTACTTCTCCCGTTTCTGCGCAGGCGGTGTTTTGGTGGCTATCCCCATCTCGGTGCTGTTTGTTATCATGCAGAAATTCTACGTCGAGGGTATCACCTCCGGCGCTGCCAAGGGTTAAACCTGGCGTAAATAAGCTAAGGCAACACCGCACAATTCCCGCCTAACGGCTTAAGCACCGCTCCGGCGGCTGCGGCACGGCACCTGCGTTGCCAAAATGCTCGATAATACACAAAGTATTATCTGCGCTTTTGGCTTAGCAGCTGCCGCACCTCGCTCGCCGTATCGGCACTTAGAATTATGCGGTATTGCCCTAAAAAAGGTTCCCACTGCGAAAGCAGCGGGAACCTTTTTTGTGGTGGGGAAATTCTTTTTTACAGCTGGTACAGGGCAGTGTATTTCTCTTTCAGGTAGCGGGTGAAATAGTGCGGGTCAAACTTGCCGCCGCACAGGCTTTGCACCAGCCACTGGGGTTCCTTCATGCTGCCCCACTGCCATACACGCTTTTTCAGCGCGGCCTTCAGCGGCTCCATGTCGCCGGCAGCCCACTGAGCGTCCAGATCCATGGTCTTGCGCAGGTCGGCGATGGCCTGGGCACCGTAGGCGCTGCCCAGCGCATAGCTGGGGAAGTAGCCAATGTCGCCCATCGACCAATGGATGTCCTGCAGGCAGCCGTGGGCGTTGTCGGGCACGTCCACGCCCAGGTACTCCTTGTACTTGGCGTTCCAGGCGGCGGGCAGGTCGGCCACGGCCAGCGTGCCCTGAATCAGCGCTTTCTCGATCTCGTAACGCACCATGATGTGCAGCGCGTAGGTCAGCTCGTCGGCCTCGGTACGGATCAGGCCCGGCTCGGCACGGTTGACGGCGCGCCAGATCTCCTCCTCGGTCACATCGGCCAGCTGGGTGGGGAACAGCTCCCGCAGGGTGGGGTACAGGCAGTGTACAAAGGCGCGGCTGCGGCCGACGTAGTTCTCAAACAGGCGGCTCTGGCTCTCGTGGATGCCCATGGTGGCGCCGCCGGTGACGGCAGTGTAGTCGTAGGCGGGATCAATGTTCAGCTCGTACAGAGCATGGCCGCCCTCGTGGGCCACGCTGTACAGGTTACTGAACATATCGCGGGGCATGTAATGGGTGGTGATGCGCACATCGCCGCGCCAGAACTCGGTGGTAAAGGGATGTTCGCTCTCGGCCAGGTAGCAGTGGGCCGGGTCCAGGCCCCACAGCTGCATGATCTTCTCGCTGACCTTGCGCTGGGCGTCGATGGGCCAATCCTGGTCCAGGAAGTCGGTGCGGATGGGGGTGCCGTGGTCGCGGATGTCGGCCAGCAGCGGCACGATGGTCTCCCGCAATGTGGCGAAAAATTCATCGCACTGGGCGATGGTCAGGCCGTGCTCGTACTGATCCAGCAGCACCTCGTAAGGAGCGCGGTCGGGGGCAAAGTAGTGGGCCTGGGCGCGGCGGGCAGCCACGATCTTCTCCAGATACGGTGCAAATACGCTGAAATCGTTGGTGCGCTTGGCCTTGACCCAGGCGGGGATGCTCTGCTGGGTCAGCTTGGTAAAGGCGGCGTACTCGTCAGCCGGGATCTTGGAGATCTGGTCGTAGGCACGCTGCAATTCCCGTACCTCGGCGCGCTCCTGCTCGGTCTCGGCATCCTGGGCTGCCTGGCGCAGCAAAGCGGCGGTGTTGTCGTTGACCAGCAGGTCGAAGTCGGCGCGGCTCAGCACCTCGCAGGCTTCGGCGCGGCCATCGGCGCTGCCCTCGGGGGCGACGGTTTCAGCGTCAAAATCCACCACGTTCAGGGCGTAGCGGTAGGCAAAGCGCTGCTTCTCCAGCGCGCGAAGGCGGACAATGCTTTCTTTCATGGCAAAACCTCATTTCTTGCAAATGCTTTTTCTCATCATACCACAAAGCGGCGGTTTTTTCCATTGAAAACCGGGCAAATTTATGGTATGGTGGGTATATTATAAAATGTAGGAGGGCCGCCGCCATGCCGGAACAGCCGCTTGTCAGTATTATTGTCCCCATATACAACGCACAGGATCACATTGCCCGCTGCGTAGAGAGCATCCGCCGCCAGACTTACAAAAACATTGAGATTTTGCTGCTGAACGACGGCAGCCAGGACGTCAGCCTGCAGGTGTGCGAGATGTACGCCCGGGTGGACCACCGCATTGTGCTGATCGATAAGGCCAACAGCGGCGTGGCGGCCACCCGCAACCTGGGGCTGCGCCAGGCCAAGGGCAAGTATCTGCAGTTTGTGGATGCGGACGATACCATTCAGCCCTACGCCACCGAAATGCTGGTGGCTCGTGCCGAGGAGAGCGGGGCAGACCTGGTGATCGCCCACTACAACCGCATCACGCCGCCGCGCCCGCGCAGCGAGGCCAGCGCCCGCCCCGAGCGCCCGACCAAAGTGCAGACCTTCGGCTTTTTGCTGGAGGGTGCCATGACGAAAGAGGAGTTTGCCGCCGGTCTGATGCAGGAACCGGCCAGCTTTTACTACGGTGTTATGTGGAATAAGCTCTACCGTGCCGACATCGTACACGCCCACGATGACATTATCTGCGCCGAGGACATGGATTGGTCGGAGGATCTGTATTTTAACCTGAGCTATATCCGCTATGCTGAAAAGTTCTACGCATTGTCTACGCCGATTTACAATTACTACAATACGCCGGGCAGTGCAGTGCATACGGTGCTGAATCCTGTCAATATCGTTTCTACCCGTGCAACGTTGTTTGCGTATTACAAGGAATTGTACGAGAATTTGGGGCTGTACGAGGAGTATAAGCCGCAGATTTATAAATACCTGGTTGCTGTGGCGGAGAGCTGAAAGGAAAAGAGGGAATAGCCATGGCTGTATAGCTTGGGAAAATTACGCGGGAACACGATTTGCGGACCGTATGGTCTTACCCCGTGGCTGGCCGAGCATTTGGACGTGCTGGGGGATGCGTTGGGCATTACAATAGAACTGGAAGAGCGGGAGTCGTCGGTTGGGGCGTTCTCGCTTGACATATTGGCGCGTGACCAGGATTCCGGCGAAGCGGTCGTGATTGAAAACCAAATCGAGCAATCAGACCATGAGCATCTGGGAAAACTGATTACTTATGCGTCCGGCAAAGATGCAAAGTATATTGTATGGATCGTAAAAGATGCGCGGGAGGAACACCGCGCTGCCATTGAATGGCTGAATAAAATCTCTGACGATACGATTGGATTTTTCAATCCGCTTTTTCGTCGTGTCATTTTGCTTGAAAACACAAACAAACCAGCCCGCAGAATCTTTGATGGGCAATTCTGCGGGCTGGTTTCTATTTCTTTTTGGCACTAACTAAGTGACATTGCTCCCAGAGGGGGCCTTTCTCAGTCTCCGATCCTACATGCTTCCAGCGCTTTGGTAATGCCGCCGTGGGTCACGGTGGAGACGCGCTCCACGATGGCGGCAGGAGCCTCTTTCATGCCGCCGCGTATCCATTCCAGCGTAAGCCCCACAAAGGCGTACTTATAAAAGTGGGCGATAAACTCCTTATCCTCGGCCCGCACAGACATACCGGCGGCCCGCTCCTCCACCACGCCGATCATCAGATCATAGGTCAGCTTATACAGGTACTGCTCGATGTACTCGCGGCTGATGGAGTGATAGACATTGATGTAAAAAACCTTATCCTTTTGCAGGCTTTGCAAAATCTGCAAAAAGCCCTGCTGCCAGGTATCGTAGGTCTTTTGGCCCGCCAGGGCGCGGGTAGCTTCCTCCACGCAGGCCCATTCCACCAGGTCGTAGATGTCTTTGAAATGGTAGTAAAAGGTCATGCGGTTGACGCCGCAATGCTCGGTCAGGTCGGTGACGGTAATTTTATCCAGCGGCTTTTCGGCCATCAGTTCTTTCAGCGAGGCTACCAGCGCACGCTTGGTCATCTGGGACATAAGGGCAAACCTCCTTGCGGTACTGCCCTTATTATAATAGGTATTTGTGAAAATTTCCACTCAATCGCTGGCCCGCAGCAGCAGTTCCATCCCCTGCTTACCCCAGCCGAAATCCGCCGCCGCGTACCCGCGTTCCAGCACGCGGGAGAGCGCCGGGTCGTCCAGATGCAGGCGGCGGAACGGCTCCTGCCAGTGGGGCAGCCCCCGGGCCGAGAAGATGAGCATGCCCTCGGTGCCCACCATCGGCCGCAGCCCCCGCAGAGTCAGCCCGGCCGAGAGGTACTGGGCGCAGAGATCCTCGCAAGAGGGCAGGTCGTCGATGGTAAGGGGCTGCACGGCCCAGATGTGGTAGCTGGCGTAGCGTTCGGTGGCCCAGCGCAGCGCCATGCGCAAAAAATGGCGCAGCTGGGTGTAGTTTTCGTTCAGCACCGGCGGGGTCAGCACCGCGCCCTGGCCGTCGGCCCCGTAGCCCGCGGCCCGCAGGCTGGTGGGCAGCGGTGCGTCGTCGTACAGGGGCATCAGGGCGGCGGCCGCCTGCAGCTCCGGCTGGCCAGCATAATCCGCGATGATCTGGCCGTTTTCCAGCGCGGTGCGCTGACGGTCCGGCGGCAGAAATGGCAGCCCTGCCGGGCCGGTAAGTTCTGCCAGCGCCGCGGCCCCCGCGGGCGTAAGCACCTGAGCATCAAAAGTGTGGACATTGCGTTCGAGTGTTTGCAGCATAAAACAGTTCCCTCCGTGGATTTAAAATTCTTTACGGAACTATTGTATGTGCCCCCCGCCGCCGAACCTGCCGAAAGCCGGCGAGGAAATGGAAAATTTTACCAGTTTATTTTGCTCCACAGAAATAGAAAAGGCCCCCTCTGCGAGGGGGCTCCGCCGGCAGGTGGTGGGGGAGAGACATCAATTTTATATGCTCTCTCCCTCAGTCCGCTTCGCGGCCAGCGCCCTCACAAAGGGAGCCTTTCACTGCTTCTCGTTTATATTCGGTCTCGCCAGCTCTTCCAAACTTCGATTCTGCGTAAAAAATCGGTGGTACGGGTTATCCACCGGCGGTGCCTTGGGGGCGGCAGGCTTGGGGGCAAAACGCTTGATATACGCCCGCAGTGCCGGGGTGGCCCGCAGCTTGCGGCGGCTCATTCGGCCGCGGCTGTCGAGACAGCCCCCGCGGTCAGCGTCTGCCACAGTTCCTCTCCGTCGGCGTAGTGGGCGGCCTGTTCCTCATTCAGCACAGCGCGGCGGCCCACATACAGGGTGGACAGCACGCTCTGGTTGCTGTCGGTGGCATCGTCCAGCAGCGTGTAGCCGTCATAATCGCCCAGATCCATCCCGGCCAGCACCCGGCAATCGGTCCAGCGGTAGACCATATTCTGCCAATCGTCAGCGTCATCCTCGGGCGGGGTGCCGTCCAGGTAGGCCAGTGCGCCGGTGGATTTCTGGAAGCCCGCCGGGTCCGCGATGAGCATCACATACAGCGTGCCGCTATCGCTCAGGTCGGCGCTCAGCCGGGTGACACCCGCCATCTGGTTGTAGGCATCGGTGTTGTCGTTCTCGGCGTTAAAATCTACGGTGTAACTGTTGACCTGCACCACAACCTTGCCATCACCGTTCAGGTCGGTGCAGTAGGGCGTCAGCGCATCCTGCAGGGCAGTCACGGTGTCAGCGGGCAGGTCGTACTGGCCGATGTAGCCGATCTGCACGTCCGGCCGGGTCTGGAAGACGGTATCCTTGATGAACCACGCCACCACCAGAATGGCCACCACCACGCCCAATACGATGAACTTATGATAGTGCCACCAGTTCTGGGCCTTTTCCTTTTTGGTGTATTCCTTCGGCGGTTTGGGGGTATGATCGTACTGTTCTACGCTGTCTTTGGTGACCCATGCCATGGGGTGCACGCTCCTTCGGGGCTTGAAAGCCAAATTTCTATTTATTATAACACATAAAGCAAGGGCGAATTGTAAACTTATTTTGACGCCGCCCTGATAACGCCTTGCAAAACCGGGCTAAAGCGGGTATCATACAAATAAGAGCGGCCCAAAACAGCCGCAGAAAGGCTGCATTTGTATGGATAAAAACACCTTTTTATTGCAGGACACCGAGGCTTTTATGCGCGGCGAACTGGACAACGTAACCGTGGCGGGGGGCAGCATCGTGCTGGATCTGGTACAGGGCAGCTATGTGCCCTACGGCTGCTACACCAGCGCGCCCATCCCGATGCCGCTGTTTGACGCCCTGTGGCCCAGCTGGAACGCCGCCACTCCGCCGGGCACCGCCGTGGAGACCCAGGTGCGGGTTCTGGTGGACGGTAACTGGACGGCCTGGATGGCCTTTGGCAAGTGGAGCCTCTACCTGAAGCGGGAGGGGGCTGCCCCCCGGGAGCGCGGCCCGCTGCAGATGATGCCGGATTGCCTGCTGCTGGACAGCAAGTGTGCCACCCAGGTGCAGCTGCGCATCTACCTGTACAGCAAAAACGAAAAGGCCACCCCCGCCGTACACCTGCTGGGCGCTACCGTGCGGATGGTGGATGTCATCCCCTCCGGCGGGCGGCCGGTGAACCGAACCCTGCACCTGATGCCCTACCTGCAAAAGCGCCGCGCCCCGGTCCTGGCCCCCTGGATGGACCTGGCCATCAGCCTGGCCAGCCTGACCAACCGCTGGGGCGCCGACATCCTGCCTGAAGAATTTGCCCAGGCCTTGCGGGACTGGCGCAAACCCGACGGCTGCGATTGCCGCAATTTAGGCTTTGCCGCCGCTGCCGCCGGAAGCTGGGGCTTCCCCGCCTGGCTGTGCTGGGGTGGGCTGAACATTTTGCGGGACGAAATGCGCAAAGGCTACGGCGCGGTGGTAGCCCTGCAGGCCACCCCTGCCGAGAAAGAGCACGGCCTGCCTGACCGCCGCTTTGCCGCCGTGCGCGGCTTTGTGGCAGGGGCCTCCGCCCCGCAGGTGCTGCTGTGCGACCCCTGGGCCGACGGCACCGATTTTGACGCCGAGACCGCCATGCCGCTGGATGACTTTTTGGTTGCTTGGGACAACGTAGCCCTGCTGATGCGCCGCCGCCTTGAGGAGCAGCCCGCCTGGGCCCCCACCCACGGCAGCGCATGGATCCGCCCCGTGGGCACCGACGCCCCCGGCATCTACCGCCTGTATGTGAACGGCGAGGAGCACCCGATTCCTGATGACTTCTGCGCCCTGGGCGGCCTGCTGGCCTGGACCACCCCGGACGACCACCCCCACGCCACCACGGCCCACCGCAGCTTCCACTTTGTGGAGCCGGAGGCAGGCGGTATCCGGCTGGAATCCGGCGAAACGCCCTGCAAGTACACCGTCTACCTTATCGATACCTCCGGCTGCATGCTGGTGGGGGATGTGACGGTGTAAGGAATTTGCCAAATCGAAATTTGTGGAGGAAAGCCCGATGAAAGAAAAGAGTTGTCAAACTCGTTGAGGAACGATTCACTATTGAGCAAGCGTATCAAACCCGGATACAATTACTCTTGTTTTTCTGCCGGGATTGACTGCGGATCATCGATCGTTTGATAAGCAGATTCCGTATTTTGAGAACAGGTATAATGTTATCATCTGGGATGCGGCGGCACATATTCTTTTTTGTCCGGAAGCGTGGTATACATTGCACATAGACGCACCTGAGGGAGGGACAGAAATGGAAACTGAAAAAAGTATATGCCATGCCATTTGCAAAAATATATCCTATGCTGGTGGAAAAGGCAGCCCGCAAGGGGCGGACGCAGGCAGAAGTAGATGAAATTATTGGGTGGCTGACGGGTTACAGCGCCCCACAAATTGAGGCTGCGGTGCAGAATGGAACGCTGTATGGAGATTTCTTTCGAGATGCTCCGCAGCTCAATCCGGACCGGGTGCTCATAAAGGGCAGCATCTGCGGCGTAAAGCTGGAGAGCATCGAAGAGCCGCTGATGAAGGAGATCCGCTATTTGGACAAGCTGGTGGATGAGCTGGCTAAGGGCAAAGCGATGGAGAAAATCAAGCGGACAAACAAATGAGGAAAAGCAGCCTATTATACACCGACAGAGAATGTGGTATAATCCTTGAAAAAACACTGTATGGAAAGGACAAACACGATGAACGCTCTGGATATTATGAAACGCCCTGCCGCCTACGTCAGCGGCTATGAAAACACCCCCACGGAGGAACAGAACCGTGCAAAGCAACTGTGCTGGGAGTACAACCGCACCGCTCCTAACGAACAGGAAAAGCGGCGCAGTATCCTGCAGACCCTGCTGGGCACCTGCTCTCCCATGACCGGCATTGAGCCAGATTTCCACTGTGACTATGGCTTCAATATCCATACCCACGGCTTGGCGGTCATCAATTATAACTGCGTCATTCTGGATACCTCTCCGGTAAACATCGGAGCAGGTGCCTTTATTGCCCCCGGCGTATGCCTTGCCTGCTCCGGTCATGCCATCGACCCGGAGCAGCGCAGCCACGGCATTGGCATCTCGGCACCCATTACGCTGGAGGAAAACGTCTGGATCGGTGCAAATTCCACCGTCTGCGGCGGCGTTACCATCGGGGCAGGCTCGGTTATCGGGGCGGGAAGCGTCGTCACTCATGACATTCCCGCCGGCGTCATCGCTGCGGGGGTGCCCTGCAAGGTGATCCGCCCCATTACCGAAAAAGATAAGTTCAAGCCGGAGGATATTCTGTTCTGAGAAATTCAGATTGGAAACGCTGAAAAAACATACGCACAAGCCCTCCGGGGACATTTTTGTTTTTCGCCATGCTTTTCTGTGGGGAGAAGGCATGGTATACTGAAACCGACAACTCGGAATTGACCGAGTTCTTTGAGTGAGATATACTTTTTGGACGAAGGGAAGGAAGAAGAAAAAAGTACTTTAGAGGTATTATGGAATGAGTAATAAATTGGTTGAGCACAAAGAATCAAAAGAAATATTAACTGGAAATCAAAAGAAAATTTTGTTTTGGATTTGTTTCATTATTTTAAGTATAGTTTTCATTACAGTCTGGATAAATATACTTTTGACATCTAAAGCATTTAATACACAAATGGAAGAGATGGTACTGGGAGAAGATTACTATATGGAGGATATTGTGATTACAGGTAAAAGGGCTGAAGATGCCTCGGCTGATACGATATCTCAGAATTATTTCTTCTACTACAACAATGGAAAAGTGAATGATTATCACAAGCGAATGCAAGTACCAGGATTTGTATATTCGGAATATAATGTAGGAGATTCCATAGCTGCATATACCACAGACCATGTTAGTTATTCTTATTACAAGTATGGGATTCTTCCGGATACAGAGTATACAAACAATGAATTAATGAAAGTGGCTGGCGTATTGCTTGGAATAGGAATATTTTTATTGGCTTTGTTTGGGGTATTAAGTAAGAAAATGAATTACAAGAAGTAACCAACTTCCAGTTTGTCGTCTAAAAGTCATCCTATACAAAAGCCGTCGGAGGTTGTGCCTCTGGCGGCTTTCTTTAAAAATCTATCCGTTTTTTCGCCCGCTTCTGGTACAGCACCAGCGCCACTACCAGTGTGGCGGCTTCGCCCAGGGCCAGCGGCCACCAGACGAGGGAGACATTCTCCGGGCCGGTCACCAGCCGGGTCAGCGCCCAGACCGGCGGCAGCACAAACAACACCTGGCGGCACAGCGAGATGACCAGCGACTCTACGCCGCACTCCAATGCCTGGAACACCCCCTGGAATGCGATGCACAGCCCCGCAAACAAGAAGCCCAGCGAGACGATGCGCATGCAGTCCACACACATGGCGTGAGTGGTAGCGGACAGCGAGAACAGCCCTGCCAACGGCTGGGCGAATAATTCCACTCCGGCACAGCCCAGCAGCATCAGCCCGGCCGTGTAACCCAGACCCCAGCGGATGCCCTGCTGTACCCGAGCCCGGCTGCGCAGGCCATAGTTGAACGCCACCACCGGCGTGATGGCATCCCGCACGCCAAAGGCCGCAAAAATAATCAACTGCTGAATTTTATAGTACAGCCCGTAGACTGTCACGGCATTCTGCCCCACATCGGGCATGACGGCCAAAATCAGGTTGAGGGAGTAGGTCATAACGGTGAGCAGCGCTTGCGAAATAATGGCAGGCAGGCCGATGGCATAAATAGAGCGGATAACGTCCCAGCGCGGTTTCCAATAGCGCAGGCTGCTGTCCAGTTCCACATTCAGCTTCAGGTGGAACGCAAGCCCCAGACCCATCGAGGCCAGCTGGCCGATGACCGTTGCCCAGGCTGCGCCCTGTACGCCCATCTGCGGCAGGCCGCACCAGCCGTAGATCAAAAACGGGTCCAGCATAATGTTCACCAAGGCACCGCTGATCTGCGCCACGGTGGACCAGAGAGACCGCCCGGTAGCCTGCAGTGTTTTCTCGTACACCGAGAAGAACACGATGCCGAAGGGGATGCCGCAGCAGATGTGCAGGTAGTCGATAGCCTCGCTTAGCACCTCGCCGCTGATGCTGCCGCCCGCGCTTTGGGAGTTGACGTAAGGCACCACCCCCACCGCCGAGAACAACATAAACACCGCCGAGATGACCAGCGCCAAAAACTGCGCATTGCCCACGGCGGCATCGGCACGGTCCTTGTCGCCCAGGCCCAACAGGCGGGCCAGCAGGGCGTTGGTGCCCACACCGGTGCCGATGGACACCGCCACCATAAACAACTGCACCGGGAAAGCCAGGCTCAAGGCGGTCAGGGCGGTTTCGCCGCCGGTTGCCATGCGGGCCAGGTAGGCGCTGTCCACTACGTTGTAAGCGGCCTGCAGGATCATGGATAAAACGATGGGCAGGCCGATGCGGGCCATCAGTTTGGGTACCGGCTCGACCGCCATCGGGTTTTGGGATTGGTTTTGCTGCATATACGTTCCTCCTGTAAAAAAGCACAAAAAAATAACGAGTGACGCGATAACCGGATTTACGCAGTTACGCCACTCGTTATTGTTTTTATTGTACCAATTTCACCCGGGAAATGCAAAGGTGGTTTTGCACAAAGATTTTTGGGTTCACCAAATGGTTTTTATATTACCGTCCGATGGGTGCGCACTTATTCTTCAGCCACACCTTTTCGTCCTCGGTCAGGCGGGGGCTGAGCATTTCGTACACGTGGGCGTGGTAGTTGTTCAGCCAGGTGATCTGGTCGCGGCTCAGCTCGTCCACCAGTACGGGGGTAGTGTCGATAGGCACCAAGGTCAGCGGGGCAAAGCCCAGCCAATGGCCGTACTGGTTGTCGCCCAGGTCGATGCACTCCAGCTCGTTCTCGATGCGGATGCCTACCTCGTCGGTCTCGTAGATACCCGGCTCGTCGGTGATGGTCATGCCCGGCTTGAAGATGATAGGGTTGTTGGGACGCAGGCTCTGGGGGCCTTCATGCACGCCGGAGATAAAGCCGACGCCGTGGCCGGTGCCGCAGCGGTAGTTGATCTGGTGTGCCCAAACAGGGCCGCGGGCAAAGGTATCCAGCGCAAAGCCGGTGCAGTAATCCAGGAACACCGCGCGGGCCATGTCGATATGGCTCTGCAGCACGTAGGTGTAGTAACGGCGCTCGTTGTCGGTCAGCGGGCCGACGGTGTAAGTACGGGTGATATCGGTAGTGCCGCAGTCATACTGGCCGCCGTTGTCTACCAGCAGGAAGCCCTTCGGATCGATCTTGCTGTTGACGTCGCCCTCAGCATGGTAGTGCATCATGGCAGCGTTGGTGCCATAAGCGGCGATGGTGGAGAAGCTGTCCTCGAAGTAACCGGGCATCTCGGCGCGGCGCTTCTGCAGCATGGTCTCGATGTCCGTCTCGTAAAGGGTCTCGCCGTTGGCCATAGCCTTTTCCAGATCCATCTGGAAGCGGACGACAGCCACACCGTCACGGACATGGCACTCGCGGATATTCTCCAGCTCGGTGGGGTTCTTGATGCCCTTCAGCGCAAAGATGGGGTCGGCACCGGCCACGGTCTTATGGGCAGTCAGGGCGGTGTACAGGTCGTAGTTGGTGGCCTTCTCGTCCACCAGGAACACCTCGTCGGCAGGCAGGGCGTGAACAGCATCCACCAGCTCGTTGTAGCCGCGCACGGTCACACCGCTGGCAGCCAGGGTGGCAGCATCCTCGGCGTTTAGACGGCCGTCGGCCAAAAACAGAGTGCAGGCCTCACGGGTGACCAGGGCGTAAGCCACGGCCAGCGGGGTGCAGGGCAGGTCGCGGGCACGCAGGTTCAGCAGCCAGCCCACGCAGTCCAGGCCGGTGACGGCCAGGGCAGTAGCACCGGCCTTTTCCAGTTCGGCGCGCACCAGGGCGATGCGGTCCGCAGCGGTGGCGCCGGTCTGGGCCGGGGTCAGCAGCTCGCAGGCGGTGTCAGGCAAGGGCTTGCGCTCGCCGGTAGCATCCCAGATGGAGCTGGCTACGTCCTGACTCTTGAGGGCAGCGCCGCTTTTGGCCAGGGCGGCGGCGTATTCCTCGGCCAAAGTGGCGGGCACACAGCTGCCGTCCAGCAGCAGGGTCTCGCCGGCCGTGAAGTTGGCGGTCAGGTACTCGGCCACAGTAGGCACACCGGCAGAACCAGCGTGCATGCACTGGATCTCGGTGCCGGCCAGCTGCTTGTCCGCCTGGACATAGAAACGGCCATCGCACCACAGGGCGCTGGTGTGCTGGTTCACCACCAGGGTGGAGTTCTCGCCGGTAAAGCCGGAGAACCAGGGCAGGGCGTTGTAATAGTCAGGCAGGTACTCACTGCAATGGGGATCACTGGTCATCAGCAGCACACCGTCGGCCCCGGCTGCTTTTGCAGCGGCGCGCAGTGCGGCGATTTTTTCGTTGGTAGTCAAAACGGATCGCTCCTTTTTATTAATGTAGGCTAGGAATATCATACCACTTTCTTAGGAAATAATAAAGAGGGTAGACTTTTTCGCGATAAATTTTCAAAAAATTCAAAAATTTCCGCGCAAAAAGGCCCGAAACCCCTTGACGCGTTTGTTATAATGATATTAGCAGTTAAACACATATATTGCTAACATCTGTGAACATTTGAATAGAGGTAACAATCATGGCAGAAAACAAGACAAAGATCGACATTTTCTCCGGCTTTTTGGGTGCCGGTAAAACCACACTGATCAAAAAGCTGATCCAGGAAGCTTTCAAGGGTGAGAAGATCGTCCTGATCGAGAACGAGTTCGGCGAGATCGGCATCGACGGCGGCTTCATGCGTGAGGCTGGCATCCAGGTCAATGAGCTGAACTCCGGCTGCATCTGCTGCAGCCTGGTGGGAGACTTCCGCGAGGCCCTGAAGAAGGTTGTCGAGACCTACCATCCCGACCGCATCCTCATCGAGCCCTCCGGCGTTGGCAAGCTGTCTGATGTGACCCGCGCCGTTGAGGGCGTGGCCGAGACCCTGCCTGTCGTGCTGAACAGCTTTGTCACTGTGGCCGATGTGAACAAGGTCAAGATGTATATGAAGAACTTTGGCGAGTTCTATGATGACCAGGTCAGCCATGCCTCCTGCATTATCCTGAGCCGCACCGGCAACGCCAGCGAGGAGAAGATCGCCGCCGCTGTCGCCATGCTGGCCGAGAAGAACCCCACCGCTACCATCGTGACCACCGATTGGACCGCCCTGACCGGTGCCCAGATCGTTTCCGTCATGGACGGCAAGCGCGATCTGGTGGCTGAGCTGCTGGCCGAGGCCAAAGCTTCCAACGAGGCCCACGCCGATGAGGACGAGCACGAACACCACCATCATCACCACCATGACGAGGATGGCGACGAGCATGAGTGCTGCCACCATCATCATGACGACGATGATGATGACGACGAGCACGAACACCATCATGAGCATGGCGAGCATTGCTGCCACCATGACCACGACGAACACGATCACGACCATGACGACGATGATGACCATGATGAGCATCATCACGAGCATGGCGAGCATTGCTGCTGCGGCCATCATCACCATCATCATGACCACGACGCCGACGAGATCTTCACCAGCTGGGGCAAAGAGACCGCCCACAAGTACAGCCGCGAGGATCTGGACAGCGCCCTGGAAAAGCTGGACAGTTGCGCTTACGGCATGATCCTGCGCGCCAAGGGCATCGTCGATGGCGGCGACACCTGGTATGAATTCGACATGGTTCCCGGCGAGCATGAGATCCGCGCCTGCGGCCCCGATGTCACCGGCAAGCTGTGCGTCATCGGCTCTGACCTGAAGGAGCACGAGATCGCCGCGTTGTTTCACGTCTGATATTCAAACGCAATTTATCTCCGTGCGGGCAGACCTGCTTTGACCGCATGCTTCACGATTTACCGAAAGGATTTCCACCATGGCAAAACAGATCCCGGTTTACCTGTTTGTTGGTCAGCTGGAAAGCGGCAAGACCAAGTTCATCCAGGAAACGATGGAAGACCCCAACTTCGACTCCGGCGACAAGACACTGCTGCTTGTCTGCGAGGAGGGCGAGTTGGAATATGATCCCTCGCGCTTCGCTTTCGGCGGCGTGCATGTCGCCCAGATCGAGGACAAGAGCGAGCTGACCCCCGAAAACTTGACCGCGCTGGAGAAAAAGTCCGGCTGCGGCCGTGTCATCATTGAGTACAACGGCATGTGGCTGGTGCAGGAACTGTACGACGCCATGCCGGATAACTGGCTGGTGTACCAGTGCCTGGCCACCGCCGACGGCACCACCATCAAGACCTACGCCGGCGACAACGCCATGCGCGGCCTGCTGCTGGACAAGCTGCGCGGCAGCGAGCTGCTGGTGGTCAACCGTGCCGAGGCCGTGAACGACGACGAGAGCCGTCAGCTCATCCACAAGCTGGTGCGCCAGGCCAGCCGCCGCTGCGATATCGCCTATGAGTTCAAGGATGGCAGCGTAGCCTACGATGACATCCCCGATCCGCTGCCCTTCGACATCAATGCCCCGGTCATCGAGATCCCGGAGGAGTTCTTCGGCGTGTGGTACATGGATTGCATGGATGACCCGAAGAAATACGACGGCAAGACGGTGAAATACTTGGCCCAGGTCTGCCAGACCCCGCAGGCCGGCAAGGGTGCCTTTGTGCCCGGCCGCTTCGCCATGACCTGCTGCGTGCAGGACATCCAGTTCGTCGGCATGCCCTGCAAGTACGACGACTATAAGTCGCTGGAGCAGCGCAGCTGGATCACCATCACCGCTAAAATCAACGTGAAGTACCACCCCATCTACAAGGGCCAGACCCCTGATTCCACCGGCCCGGTGCTGACCGCCCTGTCTGTGGAGCCTGCCGAAAAGCCCGCCCAGGATGTGGTCATGTTCAGCTGATTACCTTTACGTTATAATAAGTTTTACCCCCCCCCTGTCTGCGCAGAAACGCGTCCGGCAGGGGGATTTTTGTTGTATATAAAATGTTGCGGGGCTGGTGTTTTGCGTCGAGTTATGCTGTGCTAACCTTGACGTGGCAACCTTGAGGAGGGTTCGTATGAATGTACTGGTCAAAGAGGGCATTTTAGGCGCCATTTTGCTGATCGTGGGCGTGTTTGACCGCCTGTATATTGATTGGTACTGGGTGGGCCGCACCAAAGCGTGGATCATCCCCGGCACCGAGGACCTGATGCCCTGCATGCCGCAAAGCGACAGAGGGGCCCGACGTGTAAGCTGGTGGCATGGCGCAATCGTGCCGGAGGGATTGCAGCCTTACGGTGTAGACCGATTTACAACACAGACGGGACGATCCCTCAGTCAGCCTCGCTGACAGCTCCCTCACAGAGGGAGCCTTTTGCTCGTCACTGTCATAAATCATTCATAATCTATACAATTCATCCCCGGTGATAAAAAACTTATCACCGGGGATTTTTTGCTGATTGTAAGCAGGGCCCCCGCGGGCTATACTATAAGCATCCCAAGCAACAACACCCCAAAAACAACGTAAGCATGAAACCTAAGGAGGTTTTTGTATGTATTATTCCAGCGGTAATTATGAAGCTTTTGCTATCCCCAAAAAGCCCGAAGGCGTCGACGCCAAGTCCGCCTATCTGATTGGCAGCGGCCTGGCTGCACTGTCTGCCGCCTGCTTCCTGGTGCGTGACGGCCAGATGAAGGGTGAGCATGTCCACATTCTGGAAAAAGACCCCATCCCCGGCGGCGCCTGCGATGGCTATAAGTATCAGGACATCGGCTACGTCATGCGCGGCGGCCGTGAAATGGACAACCATTTTGAGTGCATGTGGGACCTGTTCCGCTCCATCCCCTCCATCGAGGACGAGAACTACACCGTGCTGGACGAGTACTACTGGCTGAACAAGGCCGACCCCAACTACAGCCTCTGCCGTGCCACCGTCAACCGCGGCCAGGATGCCCACACCGACGGCAAATTCGGCCTGTCTGACAAGGGCGCTATGGAGATCCTGCAGCTGTTCATGACCCCGGATGAGAAGCTGTACGATAAAAAGATCACCGACTTCTTCGACGATGAGGTGCTGAACACTAATTTCTGGATGTACTGGCGCACGATGTTCGCTTTTGAGAACTGGCACAGCGCCCTGGAGATGAAGCGCTACCTGCAGCGTTATATCCACCATATCGGCGGTCTGCCTGATTTCACAGCCCTGCGCTTTACCCGCTACAACCAGTACGAGTCGATGATCCTGCCCATGGTCAAGTACCTGGAAAGCTTCGGCGTGCAGTTCCACTACAACACCAAGGTTGTCAACGTGGCCTTTGACTGCGCCGGCGGCAAAAAGCAGGCTACCCGCATCGACATCCTGCGCGATGGCCTGGAGGATTGCATCGACCTGACCGAGAATGACCTGGTCTTTATCACCAACGGCGGCTGTGTTGAAAATTCCACCATCGGCAGCCAGAACACCGCCGCCCCCTATCGCCCCGAAATCAAGGAGGGCGGCGGCTGGGACCTGTGGCGCAAGATCGCAGCCCAGGACCCCAGCTTCGGCCATCCGGATAAGTTCTGCTATGACCCCGAACTCTCCAACTGGATGAGCGCCACCATCACCACCCTGGACCAGAAGATCGTGCCCTATATCAAAAAGATCTGCAAGCGCGATCCGTTCAGCGGCAAGGTGGTTACCGGCGGCATTGTTACCGTCAAGGATTCCAGCTGGCTGCTCAGCTGGACGCTGAACCGCCAGCAGCAGTTCCGCGACCAGCCCAAGGACCAGCTTTGCGTCTGGGTCTACGGCTTGTTCAGCGATAAGCCGGGCGACTTCGTTAAGAAGCCGATGCGGGAATGCACCGGCAAGGAGATCTGCATGGAGTGGCTGTACCACATCGGTGTGCCCGCCGACCAGATCGAGGAGCTGGCGGCCAACAGCGCCAACACCGTGCCCTGCATGATGCCGTATATTGATGCCTTCTTTATGCCGCGTGCTGCGGGCGACCGCCCCGATGTCGTGCCCGAGGGCGCTGTGAACTTCGCCTTCCTGGGCCAGTTCGCAGAGACCGAGCGCGACACCATCTTTACCACGGAGTATTCCATCCGCACCGGTATGGAGGCTGTTTACACCCTGCTGAACGTCGACCGCGGCGTGCCCGAGGTCTGGGGCAGCGTGTATGACATCCGCTGCCTGCTGGATGCCACCGTGAAACTGCGCGACGGCAAAAAGATCACCGACATGGAGATGCCGCTGGTAGGCAAGCTGGCCCTGAAAGAGGCCCTGAAAAAGATTGAAGGCACCGAGGTGGAGAAGCTGCTGAAGGAGTATAATGTGATTTAAGCCCCTTATAAAAGGGAACAAGGCCCTGCCGAAAGGCAGGGCCTTGTTGTTTGTGATGTTAACCGCGTGCGGCGATGCACTCGATCTCCACCAGCGCACCCTTGGGCAGGGCGGCGATCTGCACGCAGCTGCGGGCGGGATACTCGTGGAAATACTGGGCATAGATCTCGTTCACGGTGCCAAAGTCGCCCAGGTCCTGCACAAAGACCGTGGTTTTGACAACATTGTCCAGGGTCAGACCGGCTTCGGCCAGCACGGCCTGCAGGTTCTTCAGGGACTGGTGGGCCTGTGCCACTACGCCCTCAGCCAGAGCGCCGGTGGCGGGGTCAATACCCAGCTGGCCGCTGCAGTAAACGGTGCTGCCGGTGTCCACGGCCTGCACATAGGGACCAAGCGCGGCGGGTGCCTTATCAGATACAATACGCTTCATACAAAACAACTCCCTCTTATAATATGAAGATGGCCCTATTGTACGCGCGTTTGGGTGAAAAGTAAAGCCTCTTTATTGCTTTTTTCGCCGGGCGGCTTTCATCACCACCATCACGGCGGCAAACACGACACCGGCGATGGCCCAGATGAACCAGCTGTACTGCGGCTGGCCGTTGCCGTAGGGGCCGAAGGTGTAAAACAGGAAAATGGCTACCACCACCAGCCAGTAGGCGGCAGCAACCGCGCCGATGACCCCCTTGCGGGCCTTGGCGTCGCGGGTGAAGTCACCTTCCTCCAGCAGTTGGTCCATGGCATCGTGTACGGTGCCTGCCCATACAAACGCATACACACCGCAGGCCACCAGCACCATGAGCAGGCAGACGGAGAGCGCGGCTAAAAGGTCGGCATTGCACATCATAGCGGCAAACAGCGGCACGGCGGCCAGTATGCACAGCACGGTGCCTATGGTGTTGGCGCGGTTGTAATGGGCGGCAAAGGCATCACGCCGCTCCCGCACCAAGCCGGTTACGCCATACTCAGTGTCGATGGGCTCTTTTTCGAGAAATTCATACGGCTTTACCGCCGCGCCGCACTGCATAAACAGCACCACCGCCACGGCTACCAGCGCCAGCAGAATGCACAGCCCCAGCCCGGCGGCAAAATTCTCGCTGATGCCAAGCAGGTTATACTCGCTCAAAGCGCACAGCGCCAGCAGTGAAACCGGGCTGAGCACGCACAATGCCGTGGCCAGCGCCATTCTGGGCGCATTGGCGCGGGCTTTTTTCAGATAATCCCCTGCCTGTGTTAGCGTGACCCGGTGCAGGGCAGGGGTGTCATCCTCGGTGGTATATTCCGGCTCGCCCTGTTCCTCTTTTAATAAGTAGTCGGTGGTCACACCGAACAGACGGGCTAACTGCAAAATTTTGTCGATGTCGGGTACCGATTGGGCACCCTCCCACTTGGAGACCGATTGCCGGGTCACGCCCAGCTTTTCAGCCAATTCCTCCTGGGACCAGCCCGCTTTCTTGCGTAAGGTAATGAGTTTGTCAGCAAAGATCATGGGGAAAACCTCCTCTTGGTTGTTCGTGGTTGTTTTACTGTCTGCACTCTACCATTTTTCCCGGTTGCGGGGCAAGAAAGTGGAACTGGAAGTTTGTCAACGGGTAGTTGCAACTGCGATGTATCGTAAATTATTTTCTGCGCGGCAGCGTCAGGGCCGAAAGCAGCACCAACCCGCCCAAAGCGCAAAGTCCCGCCCCGGCCAGGCCGGTCACATCGGCGATCAGCCCGATCAGCGGGCTGGCGGGGATCATCAGCACGCTGTAAGCCATGTTGTCAACGCTGATCAGCGTGGCCCGGCGGTCGCTGGGGATGGCATCATTGAACCGCTGCATCGCGTGCAGGAACCACACGCTCAACGATGCCTGCACCAGCATCGGCCCCACCAGGCAACCCCAGGCAGGCCCGGCCCCGGCCAACAGCACACCACCGCCGCAGACCAGGGCACACAGTCGGTACAGCGGGCGCAATTTCCCGGGATGCAGCCGCCGTGCCAGCGCTGTGCATACCATGGCGGCAGCCGAGGCCAGCAGGGGAGAGACGAACAGCCAGGAGGCATCCCACCCCAGCGTGACCAGCCGCTGCTGTACAAACATCGTGGTCAGGTAGCTGGGCAGCGAGATGATGGCATCCGCAGTGATCAGCCGCACCGCCAGCGGCGTAGTGCGCAGCACGGCCGCACTATCTGTGATATGGACGCGCAGCCGGGCGGCTATATCCGCAAAGGGATTCTGCTGCCGCGCAGCTTGGGCCTCGGTCACCAGAGGCTCCTGCAAAGTCAGCGCCGCCAGCAGCGAGCAAAAGCAGATCGCTGCATTGGCCAGGTAAAACCTGGCAAATTGCAGCACGTCGGAGAGTAAACTTGCCAGCGACCCCAGCGCTGTGGCCAGCTTTTGCAAAACCGAGATTTTTGCGTCAGCCTGCAAATATTCGTTTTCCCGCCCGGCAGTTTTCAGGCTGTCATAGGTCAGGGCCTCCAGCGTGCCGGAGATCATCGTGCAGGCCAGCGCTTTCAGTGCCATGGCGGCGCATACAGCGGCCAGATTGGGAGAAAACGCCATCGTTACATCGGAGAAAATTTCAAACACAGCGCTGACGGCCAGATTCAGCCGCCGCCCCAGCAGGTCAGCGGCCACGCCGCTGGGTACCTCGCACAGCAGACTGGTGAGGTGGAAAACAGCTTCGGCCAGACCGATCTGCGCCAGCGTAAAGCCCCGGGCGGCCAGCAGCGCCACCCAGACGGCATCGGTCAGCCGCAGGCAGGAGGTAAACGAGTACACGCGCACCGCGCGCAATTGCTTTGGTAAATTCATCGGGAACACCCTTTCTTTAGACATACAAGAAATAGGTGCCCAAAAATAAACGACCCCACAGCAAAGCTGCAGGGTCGATAGTGTTACACTTCAACCTTGCTTTGCCGGGTCAGTTTTAAAAATGGGCACACTTCTAGCTCTGATTGCTTAAGGGTTTCCTTTTTTCTGGAAAAGAACACCAAAGCGCCAGCGCATGGGTGTGCCCTCCTTCCCGGTAAAATATAGGGTAACTATACCACGCCTGGTGTGCTTCGTCAAGTACTGCTTGACGCATCCGCCCTTTCGTGGTAAAGTAGGAATAATTTACGAATCACAGGTGAAAATGTGGAAAACTTCAAAAAAATCACAAAACAGCAGTCTCCTGCGCGCACCATCGCCTTTGGCTTTGCGGTGCTCATCTTCATCGGCGCGGCGCTGCTCTCGCTGCCCATCGCGGTGCGCGGGGCCGTGCAGCTGCCGGGGCTGGACGCTCTGTTTACCGCCACCAGCGCTGTCTGCGTGACCGGGCTGGTCACGGTGGACCCCGGCGATACCTTTACGCTGTTCGGCCAGGCCGTGCTGGCAGTGCTGATGCAGCTGGGGGGCCTGGGCATATCCTCGGTCAGCATGGGGCTGGCCATTGCGGCGGGGCGGCGCATCAGTTTCCGCGGCCGCAGCCTGGTGCGGGAGGCCCTCAACGTGGAAAGTTTCGGGGGCATGGTCAAGCTGGTGCGGTCCATTATGGCCATGACTCTGCTGGTGGAGGGCATCGGCGCGGTGGCCAGCTACCCGGTGTTTGCCCGGGACTATTCGCCGCTGCATGCCGCCTGGATCAGCGTGTTCCACGCGATCGCTTCCTTTAATAATGCAGGGCTCGATGTGCTGGGCGGCGGCCACAGCCTGATCCCCTACTGCAATAACCTTTGGCTGAACCTTGTCACCGATGGGATGATCGTCTTGGGCGGCATCGGCTTTATGGTGATGCTGGATGTACTGCGCTGCCGCGGGCGGTTCCGCAAACTGACGCTGCACAGCAAGGTGGTGCTTTCCACCACGGCCGTGCTGATTTTGGGCGGTGCGATACTGCTTTGGCTGAGCGAGCCGATCAGCTTTTTGGCGGCGCTGTTCCAAAGCATCACCACCCGCACGGCGGGTTTTTCCACCATCGATATTGGTGCCATGACCAATGCCGGGCTGCTGGTGATAATGATTTTAATGTTCATCGGCGCGTCGCCTGGGTCTACGGGCGGCGGCATCAAGACCACCACCTTTTTTGTGCTGATGCAGGAGGTGCGCATCATCTTCTCCAAGCGCAGATTGGGTGCGTTCAGGCGCCGCCTGCCGGAGGAAAGCCTGGCCAAAGCCGCTACCATCACGCTGCTGGGCACCATCGTGGTGTTTGTGGGCACCTTCATGCTCTGCGTGCTGGAGCCGCAGCACAGTTTTGTGCAGCTGCTGTTTGAGCAGATCTCGGCCTACAGCACGGCGGGCCTGTCGATGGGCATCACCTCCAGCCTGCATGCCGCCAGCAAAGCGGTGCTGATCGTCACGATGTTCATTGGCCGCGTGGGTGCGTTCACGCTGCTGTCCCTCTGGGTCTCCCGCCCGGAGCCCAGCGCCAAATATACCGAAGAAGCCATTACGATAGGGTGATATACCCCGAGAGGCCCCCTCTGCAAGGGGGCTCCCGCGAAGCAGATGGGGAGAGACTTTACCCAAAGTGCAACTATGGTGATGTCTCTCCCTCCGTCTGCGCTGTCGCGCAGACACCTCCCTCGCAGAGGGAGGCAGAAAGGAATGATTAGATGAAAAAACAACTGAAAACCGACCTCTACGGTGTGATCGGCCTGGGACGGTTCGGCACGGCACTGGTGCAGACGCTGGCCGAAGCGGGCAAAGAGGTCATCGCCATTGATAAAAACGAGGAGAAGGTCAAGGCGGTGCGCCGCTATACCGACTACGCTTTTGTGGTGGATAACCTGAGCGAGGATGCCTTAAAGGAGACCGGCATGCAGAACTGCGGCACGGTTACGGTGTGCATCGGCGAGCAGGTGGACATCAGCATCCTGACCACGATGCTGGTCATCAAACTGGGCGTGCCCCAGGTCATTGCCAAAGCCGCCAGCGAGGTGCACGGCGAGGTGCTCAAGCACCTGGGTGCCACGGTGGTTTATCCGGAGGCCGACATGGCCGTGCGCATCGGCAAGCGGCTGATCTCGGGCAATCTTTTGGATTACATCGCTCTGGATGACGGCGTCGAGGTGCGCCGCATCGCCGTGGGCGGCAAGCTGCTGGGCCGCACCATCCGCGAACTGGACGTGCGCAAGGTTTACGGCATCAACATCATCGCCGTTGAGCGCGGCCACCGCACCGATGTGGAGTTTTCCGCGGATTATCGCTTTGAAGAAGGGGATACCGTATCGGTAGTAGGCAAGGTGGAAAAGATCGGCCGCTTTGAGCGGGCAATACAGGAATAAAAAGGCAAAAAGGCCCCCTCTGAGAGGGGGCTCCCGCGAAACGGGTGGGGGAGAGACTTTACGTTGGCAGAAGTTTCAGGCTATTGCAAGGTTCTCTCCCTCAGTCAGCTTCGCTGACAGCTCCCTCCCAGAGGGAGCCTTTTTATGTTGCAATTAAATATTCAGTTCATGGTACACCGTTCCATCCAGTCCTTTCCACAAAAATTTTCCGCCCTCCAGCGTCAGGTAGCTGTGGGGGCTGTTTTCTTTGGGGAGGGAGACCGAGCCGGGGTTGAGGTAGAGGTTTCCCTCGCCAAACGCCTGCCAGGCGGGCACGTGGGTGTGGCCATGCAGCAAAATGTCGTCGGGCTGCAGCGGCGGCAGATGGGCAGTGTTGTACACATGGCCGTGGGTGGCGTAGATCAGCCGCTCGCCCTCGGTCAGCACTGCATAATCTGCCATGATGGGAAAGTCCAGCACCATCTGGTCTACCTCGCCGTCGCAGTTGCCGCGCACGCAGAAGATGCGGTCCTTGCGCTCGTTCAGCATCGCCAGCACCTCTTTGGGGGCGTAGCCTTCGGGCAGGTCGTTGCGGGGGCCGTGGTACAAAATATCACCCAGCAAAAATAAGCGCGGGGCACCCTCGCGGTCCCAAGCGTCCAACAGTTGATGGGTATAGTAAGCGGACCCGTGCAGGTCCGATGCGATCATCAGTTTCATAAACATCACCTCGTAATTTTATTGTACAGGCTCTTTATAAGAATTGCAAGCCGTGGCTAACCATGTTATAATGCCAAGGAAAGGATGATGATTTTAATGAAAAGGATTCATGCTGAACGTATCGCCCGGGTGCGCACCGCGCTGGAAAGCTGCGGCCTGACCCAGATGATCGTATGTGACCCCAAGAGCGTGTGGTACCTGACCGGCGTAGCCGTGGAACCCTACGAGCGCCTGCTGGCCCTCTACCTGCCGGTAGCAGGCGAACCCACGCTTTTTTTGAATAAGTTGTTCAACGTGTCCAACCCGCCGTGCCAGGCTATCTGGCATACCGACACCGACGCGCCTGTTGAGCAAATTGCCGTCGTGGTGGATGCCGGCAAGCCGCTGGGCATCGATAAGGAATGGCCCGCCAGGTTCCTGATCCCGCTGATGGAAGCCCACCCCGCTATGCCGGTAAAACTGGCCAGCGATTGCGTGGATAACTGCCGCGCCTGCAAGGATGAGGCCGAGCAGGCGCTTATGCGCACGGCCTCCCACATCAACGACCTGGTCAACGAGGAAGCCAAGCACTACGTCAAGGCCGGCATGACCGAGCGCCAGGTGGCCGAGTTCATCGACGCCCGGTTCCGCGCCCATGGCTGCGAAGGCCCCAGCTTTACCACCATCGTATCCTTCGGCGCCAACGCCGCCGACCCCCACCACGAGCCGGACGACACCGTGCTGAAAGAGGGCGACTGCGTGCTGTTTGATATGGGCTGTGTGAAAGACCGCTATTGCAGCGACATGACCCGCACCTGGTTCTGCGGCCAGCCCACCGAGAAGCAGGCCGCCGTGCACGATCTGGTGCGCCGCGCCAACGAGGCCGCCGAGGCCCTTATCAAGCCGGGCGTAAAGCTGTGCGACCTGGACGCCGCCGCCCGTGACCTCATCACCGAGGCCGGTTACGGCGAGTATTTCAACCATCGTCTGGGCCACTTCATCGGCCAGACCGACCACGAGAAGGGAGATGTCAGCAGTGCCAACCGGACCGAGGTGCGCCCAGGCATGATCTTCTCCATCGAGCCGGGCGTTTACCTGCCGGGAGAGTTCGGCGTGCGTGTGGAGGACCTGGTCCTTGTCACCGAGACCGGCTGCGAAGTGCTGAACCACAACGATAAGCATTGGGATGTGGTTGGTAAGTAAAGGCAATACCGCATAATTCTAAGTGCCGATACGGCGAGCGAGGTGCGGCAGCTGCTAAGCCAAAAGCGCAGATAATACTTTGTGTATTATCGAGCATTTTGGCAACGCAGATGCCGTGCCGCAGCCGCCGGAGCGGTGCTTAAGCCGTCAGGCGGGAATTGTGCGGTGTTGCCTAAACAAAGCAAATACTTCTGTAGGGGTCGATGCCTGCATCGACCCGCGGGCGGATGGCGAGCATCTGCCCCTACAAATTGGCGATAAATTAAACGTAGGAGCAAACCATGAAAATACCTGCAAAAGGCTTTACCCACGGGGGCAAATTCCACGCGGATGACGTGTTCTCTACCGCCCTGCTGCAAATTGTGCGGCCGGACATCCAGGTCACGCGCGGCTTTGTGGTGCCCGATGATTTCGACGGCATCGTCTATGATGTCGGCGGCGGCATGTTCGACCACCACCAGGAGCCCCGCGAGACTCGCCCCAACGGCGTGCCCTATGCGGCGTTCGGCCTGCTGTGGCAGGTGCTGGGCGCCCAGCTGGTGGGCGAGCATCAGGCCCGCCTGCTGGACGAAAACTTCATCCAGCCGTTGGATCTGAACGATAACACCGGCGAGCAGAACTCTCTGGCTGACGCCATCGGCAGCTTCAATCCGCTGTGGGACTCGAAGGACGACCCGGACGAGTGCTTCTGGCGCGCCGTGCCGGTGGCCAAAAAGATTTTGGAAAACGAGATCGCTGCCGCCAACGCTGTCAACCGCGCCGACGACACCGTGCGCCGCGCCTATGCCAACATGAAGGACGGCATCGTGGTGCTGCCCGCCTACATGCCCTGGAAAAACGGCCTGTACAAGACCGATGCGCTGTTTGTGGTCTACCCCAGCCAGCGCGGCGGCTACAGTGCCCAGTGTGTGACCGACCACCGCACAAAACGCAGCAAACAGCCGTTCCCGCCCGCGTGGGCCGGTAAACCGGAAGCCCAGCTGCGCCAGATCAGCGGCCTGGGGCTGCGGTTCTGCCACCCCAGCCGGTTCTTGATTACGGCGGACGATAAAGAGACGGCCATCGAGGCCTGCCGCCGCACCCTGCGCGCCGCGGGCCGTAAGGTGAGCGAATGAGCGGGAAAAGCCTGCGGGGCCCGGCCCCCAGCCTGGCAGATGCCTGCCAGCCTGCCCCTGAAACCGCCTGGGTCTATCTGCTGCGCTGCCCGGACGGCAGCCTGTATGGCGGCTGGACCAACGACTTGGCCCGCCGCTTAAAGGCCCACCGCACCGGCAAGGGCGGGGCCAAGTACACCAAAAGCCACGGCGGCCCGGCCGTATGCCTTGCCTATGCCGAGCGCTGCGCTGACAAAAGCGCGGCCTTAAAGCGTGAAGCCGCCATCAAGAAACTGCCAAAGGCTGAAAAAGAAGCCCTGGCGTCAAAGTGGGCGGCGGACAACCGTATCACCATCCGCATGGCTACCCCGGCGGACGGCGCGGCGGTGGCCGAGCTGTATAACTGGTACGTGCTGCATGGCACCCAGACTTTCCAGTACCGGCTTTCCACGGCCGAGGAGTACGCCGCCAACATTGCGGGTGTGCTGGAAAAAGCACCGTTTCTGGTGGCCATCACCCCGGACGGCCGCTTGCAGGGGTTTGCCTGCGCCCACCCCTGGCACAGCCGCGAGGCCTATGCCTGGAATGTGGAGGCTACCATTTATTGCGCACCGGATTGCGTCGGCCAGGGGTTGGGTAAGCGCCTGTACACTGCCCTGCTGGAGCTGCTGCGGATGCAGGGCTACTATAACGCCTTTGCCATTGTGACCGGCGAGAACAAGGCGAGCCACGAATTCCACAAACGGATGGGCTTTACCAAAAGTTTTGTGGAAAAGCACAGCGGCTACAAGTTTGGCCGCTGGCTGGATGTGGTGTACTGGCAGTACCCGCTGCGTATCGGAGATGCCCCGCCGGAGCCGGTACGCTACCGGCTGACGGAGGCCGAGATGGTTTCAATTCTGGAAAAAGTTAATTTGTAACAAAGCAAACCGGCACAGCGCCTTTTCTGTATAACAGAAAGGCGCTGTTTTTTGTGCAGTACAGAAAAGTTATCTTAATCATTAAAAATATTGGCTGATAAAGATTGACAAAACTTAGTGGGGGGGGGTATTATACATATATCTGGTATTTTATAGGTTTATTATATAAATGCCAAAAGAAGAAGGAAATACAGAATCAGAGATGAGGTAACCAAGCATGCACCAGAATGGAATTGCAAAGCGCATTACAGCGCTTGCCCTGGGCGCGGCACTGCTTACAGCCACTGCCCTGCCTGCGTTTGCCGAGGGGACGCAGAAAGTAACGTACACGGCAGGCAACTATACGTTTGAAAAGATCTCCCACCCCACCAAGGGCACCATGTCGGCAGACGGCATTGTGGATTATATCGGCAACGGTGCGGTAGATGTGATCACCGACTCCAGCAACCCGAACTACAACGCGGGCGACCGCGGCCAGAACTACAGCTGGTCCGCTGTTGCTTACGGTGACTGGATGTATGTGGGTACCTGCTACTCGGCTATGGGCAACACGCTGACCCTGATGCAGAATATCCTGGGCGATAAGTTCGATAAGGACGTTATGGAGGCTGCCCTGAAAGCTATGTTCAACGGCACCTTCTATTATGGCCACGAGGACGGCGTGGACGGCGGCGGCATCCTGGTCAAGGTAAACACCAAGACCGGCGAGACCAAGCTGCTGATGTCCAACTCCCTCAACCACATGGCACCGCTGTTCCGCAACGCGATTGCCTATAACGGCAAGCTGTACTTCTGCGGCAGTGTGCATGTAAACGGCCGAAGCGGCCTGCCCAGCGTGTATGAGATCGACCCCACGGACGACAGCTACAAGGCCGTTTACGTGGGCCTGTCCTCCATGCAGGACTACGGCGCAGCATACAAAAAGGGCATCTCCACCGGTATCCGCGGCATGTGCGTGTATAACGGCAAGCTCGTGATCAGCAATGTTTTCGCCGATGCCACCACCGGCGAGAGCGGCGCTACCATCCTGGCTTCGTCGAACCCCTCTGAGGGCTTTACCGTGATTGCCAGCCAGCGCGACCTGTTTGACTACCCGGCCTACACCTACCGCGACAGCATCTACGGCGGTTCCGTGTGGGATATGGTCGAGTACAACGGCCACCTGTATGTTTCCATCTGCACCGGCACCGAGGAGAATGCCCCCGATGACAACACGATGCAGTCCTTCGCCATCGTGCGCGGCGACGAAAACGCCGACGGCACCTTTACCTGGACCCCGCTGATCGGCGACCAGGAGAAGGACGGCGCCCGCTACACCTTCGGCATCGACCCGGAGCGTACCCGTTCCGGCGCAGCCAACCTGATTGTTTACAAAGACCACCTCTATATCGGCGAGTACAACGACGAGCAGATCGCCATGGAGCGCATCCTTTTCAATAAGACCGGCGAGGGCAGCGATGGCTCCCTGGGCGGTGTGGATTGCAGCTTCGTCAACGCCAACCTGGAACAGTCGGTAAACCTGTACCGCATGGACAAGGACGAAAACATTGAGCTGCTGGTCGGTGATGCCACCACCATGTTCCCCAACGGCGGTATTTCCGGCATTGGTTCCGGTTTCGGCCATAACGAGAACCAGTACATCTGGCGTATGGAAGTGTACGATGGCAAGCTGTACATCGGCACCTTTGATACCAGCAGCCTGTTGGAGCCCATCGGCCAGTTCTCCAACGGCGATATTATCGGCATGACGCCCGAGCAGTGGGCGACCCAGCTGCAGTACATCAAGGAGCTGCTGGAACTGCTGTACGAAAAGAACAAAACCAACCCGGTGGCTACCTATGAAATGCAGGCTACGCCGGAGACCGCCACCCCGGAAACGGCTATGTATATGGATGACATGGCAGTGGAAGTTGAAGATTCCTTCGCCAGTGAGGCAGCTGCCCTGACTGACATGATGGAGATAGCCCCCGATGTGTTGGGCAATGATACGGAGGTGGCAGTACTGTCCCCGGAAAATTCTGTGGAGGATCGTATTACCAGTCTGCAGGATTTCTCTGACTACTACGAGACCATGCTGGACCAGTATGAACAGCTGGCCGCTGAGTATGATCTGGGTGATGACCTGAAAGATGCTTTTGAAAAGCTGCTGAACCAGGAGACCTGGGACAAGATCAAGAGCGTTCTGGTCTGCCTGAACTACATGCGCACCGCGACCCGCGGCTTTGACATGTATGTTACTTCTGACGGTGTGAACTTTGAAACGCTGACCACCAGCGGCTTCGGTGACCCGTACAACCACGGCCTGCGCGTGTTTGCTGTTACCAACCAGGGCCTGTGCCTCGGCACGGCAAACCCGTTCTATGGCACGCAGCTGTGGATCCAGCGCAAAACCGAGACCAAGCCGCAGCCGACGGCCCCTGCCGCTACTCAGAAGCCCACTACCGTGACCGCTACCGCGGCCGAGACCACCGCACCCGTGGCTAAGACCACCGGTGTTATCCCGCAGACTTCGGATGATATGCCTATCGTTCCGTTGGCGGTTGTCTGCCTGGGTGCCCTGGGTGCCTTTGGCGTGGCCTTTGCCC
Organism: Oscillospiraceae bacterium; assembly: GCA_025758045.1. Lineage (NCBI taxonomy): Bacteria > Bacillati > Bacillota > Clostridia > Eubacteriales > Oscillospiraceae > Oscillospiraceae bacterium. The sequence continues at coordinate 1,370,861 of CP107208.1, forward strand.
TGAAAAAGCGTAACCACCAGTAACCCGAACCGCAATTTCCCATAAAGCTGAATCAGCTTTTTCTGCATGCTGACGTCCCCGTCGTTGCCCCAAGCAGCCGACGGGGACGTCTTTTTTTGCCAATTAACTAAAATAGCCGCTTAAACATTAGTTAAATTCGGGTTGACCTGCCCGAGACCGGGGGAGTATAATACAGGTACATGCAAACCGTAGGGTATCCACCCCTACCATTTTGCCTGGACGCTGGCTCCCGGCGAAAGCTTCACCGCGCCGGAAGCCGCCTTTATAGCAGCGCCGGCTTTGTGCTGCACACCCTGGGCTTGCCCCTGTGGAGGGGACTACGGCGAGGTGCCTGCAAAAGACCTTCTATTTAAAAAAGGAGCAACCTGTTTATGGCAATCATCAAACTGACCCCCAGCTGCAAAGACTACCTGTGGGGAGGCAGCCGTCTGCGCACCGATTTTGGCGTGCAGAGCGATCTGGACCCGCTGGCCGAAGCCTGGGTGCTCTCCCGCCACCCGGACGGCCCCAGCTACCTGCCCGACGGTACCACCCTGGCTGATTATGCGGCCGCTCACCCGGAAGCCCTGGGCACCGATTGCGCAAAATTTGAACAGTTCCCGGTTTTGATAAAATTTATCGATGCAAGGAACGATTTGTCCATCCAGGTACACCCCTTCAATGAGTACGCACTGAAAAATGAGCACCAGTACGGCAAGACTGAGATGTGGTACGTGCTGGATTGTGAGCCGAACGCCTTTCTGTACTATGGCTTTGACCATGAGATCAGCAAAAAGGAATTTGCCGAGCGCATCAAAAACAACACCCTGACGGAGGTTTTGAACGCCGTGCCTGTGCACAAGGGGGATTGCTTTTTTATCCCGTCGGGCACGCTGCATGCCATCGGCAAGGGCATCGTGTTGGCCGAGGTACAGCAGAACTCCAACGTGACCTACCGCGTTTACGACTACGGCCGCGTCGGCGCCGACGGCAAGCCCCGAGCCCTGCATGTGGAAAAGGCACTGGATGTGACCCTGTGCACCCCGCCGGTAAAGCATGATTTTGGCGAACATCTGGCCCAGTGTGAGTATTTCACTGTGGACGCCAGAAACGGCGCCTTTGAGGGCGTGGCGGACGAGAAGAGCTTTGTTTCGCTGCTTATCACCGATGGCGAAGGCACCCTGACCAGCGGCGGCGAGACCGTGGCTGTGAAGAAGGGCGAGAGCTACTTCCTGCCCGCCGCAAGCGGCCCCTACGCCGTGACCGGCACCTGCCAGACGCTGGTGACGACCGTATAACGGAATAGATTTAAGCAATTTAGGGACAGCCCGTACTGCAGAAAACAGTGCGGGCTGTCTTTTTTTGTGTGAAGCTGCGTGCGACGTTTTTTCCCCGTTGGCGGGGGTATACTCAGCCTTGAAATCAGCGGACGGCTTGTCCCACAGGCCGCCTGGATCAAACGGGGGAGGAACCGCCATGAACAAACGTCTGTTGGCAGGGGTTATGGCCTTTTGCCTTGCGGCTGGGGCCGCCAATGCCGCTTTTGCTGAGGACCCGCCATTATCGGGACCGCTACATACCGAGATCGCCACCAGCGAGACCGCCGCCCCGGCAGAGCCGACACCTGTGCCGCCCGGCCCGACCGAGGAGGACCCGGCAGGGGAGAACACGACCGGGGACGAGCTGTACACACCCACGCCAAGCACGACACCGGCCACCACCGCCACGCCTGAAAGCGCCGACCCGCCGGATGACGAGGATGAACCGGCAGTGCAGGAGGTGACGCTGCGCAGCGTGAAGATACAGGATAACATCAAATCTACGGGCGAGCTGGTAGCGGTCGTCAACGGACAAAGTGACCCGGTGGACGGCGTGACCTACACCTGGTATCGCAGCAAGACCGGCGCGGATGGCAGCTGGCAGCAGGTCACGGGCCAGGTCGTCAATGGTTCAGACAAGAACCTGACCGCCGAACACCCCCACGCGCTGAACGCCGCGCTGGATACGCTGCTGGCCCGCCAAAGCGACCCCGGCGCCGCCGACACCGACCGCTACCATTATAAGGTGGATGTCGCCTCCGGCAGCAGCACCCTGCAGGCCGAGGCTCAGGTAAACTATTATGTGCAGCTGCAAAACGGCAGCTTTGAGTACCCGGTGGTCAGCGACGGTAATTTTGCAAGTGACCGTTTTTGTTACCCGAACGACCATCAGCGCGCCCACTTTTTGCAGACGCGGGATGCGGAAACGACCAGCAGCATTTACTGGTATACAACTACCGAGTGCAATCGCTGGGGTGATGGTGTCAAGGGAAAATTTGTCGAGATTGCCGACGCGACCACGACCGTTTATACGGACACTGTTATTACAGGATGGGGCCGCAAGGGTAATGAGATAAAAGAAACTTACACAGACCCCAACGACGTGACCCAGGCCTACGCCATCGGCAAGGCCTACGATGGCGGCCAGTTTGCCGAACTGAACTGCCAGGCTTACGGCGCCCTGTACCAGGACGTGCTGACCGTGCCCGGCGCAACCTTAAACTGGAGTCTGGCCCACGCGGGTCGCGACGGCACTGACACGATGGCCCTGCTGATCGCTCCGGTGGATGTGGCCCAGGACATCACCGGCGCGCTGAAAAATAAGACCACCCGCGCCGCCATCCAGGAAGCTCTGAACGGCAGCATCATGGTGAACGGCGTGAACGTGCCCATCCGCAACTACATTGTGGACGGCAATATCTCGGATGGCTGCACCGCATGGGGCGTACACAACGGTACCTACACGGTCCCGGCGGGGCAGTACGTCAGCCGGTTCTTCTTTGTGGCGGTGACCAGCGCCAGCGGCGACAGCGAGGAGGGCCTCAAGCGCGGCAACCTCATCGACCGCGTCTGGTTCAGCACCGACCCTGTGCCCCCGGCTGCGGGCAGCGGCATCCTGCGCGTTACCAAAACGCTGCTGAAAACCGACGGTACCGCCCTGACCGATGCCGAGCTGATGCAGGCTAAAGAAAATCTGCACTTTACCGTGGTCAACTCGGACCGCCAGATCGTGGGGGACTTCAGCGGCAGCGCGATGCAAGCGGATAGCATCAACCCCAACATGCTGCAATACACGCTGGAGCTGCCCCTGGCGGACAGCAGCGGCAACACCTACAACTACGCTGTGACCGAGACTGCCCGCGGTGAACCCAGCGGTTACGATTGCACGCTGGTACGCACCGTAAAAGACGGCGGTGTGTGGACAGACGTGACGGATACACCGATACACAGCGGCATTGCACTGACCGCCCAGGCGGCAACAAATATTCGGTTTGAAAACACCTACGCCCGCGCCACTGGCAGCCTGACTATCACCAAGCAATTGCCCGACGATGCCGACGATGCCCTGCAAGCCGACTTCGCCGAAACAGTCAACACCTTTACGATCGCATCCGTTGCCGCAGGCAGCTACACGCCGCAGTATAGCGCGGGCGCCCGCCCGGCGGATGCCCCGGCTGCCGTCAGCCCGGATTCAAACGGCCGCCTGACGCTCTCCATCAAAGGCGCAGGCAGCGTGACCCTGCCGGGCCTGGCCCCCGCCAGCTACACCGTGACCGAATCCACCGCGCCGGACCTGACCAACTACTACCTGACCACTCCCACCGCCGACCGCACCCGATCGCTGGACGTCACAGCAGGCGGCACGGTCGAGGCGCACTTTACCAACACCTACGAACCCTACCTGTCCGTCACGATCACCAAAAAAGTGGTGGGCGATATGGGCGATACTACGAAAAACTTCTCCTTCACCGCCACGCTGGACACCACCCAGATCCGCCAGGGCAGCGCGTACACCACGGCGGGTGACGGCGCGGCGCTGACCGACACAGGCTTCACCCTGCGCAGCGGCGGCAGCGTCACCCTCACCCACCTGCGCGCGGACCAGACCCTCACCCTGACTGAGACCGACCCCGGCGACCACACGGTCAGCTGGCAGCTCAACGGCGACGACGGCCCCACCGGCGCAACCTGCACGCTGCAAGTGCCCCGGGCCCAGCCCGCCGAGATCACCTGCATCAATACCCGCAACGTGGGCATCCCCACAGGCCTGCACACCGGCGCGGTGCCCTACCTGGCACTGGTCGGCCTGTGCTGGCTGGGCTGGCGGCTGCTGCGCCGCAGGGAGGTGTGACCCATGCCACGGGAGGACCTTCTGGCTACTGACAAGGAAAAAACACGTGCCAAAGCGGAAATTCACCGCTTCCTCACCCGCCTGGCGGTGTTCGCCGCGCTGTGCTGGGTGCTGTTCGGGGTCGTGTTCGGGCTGGCGGTGGTGCCGGGCAGCGCTATGGCGCCCCGCCTGTGCGGCGGCGACCTCGTCCTGTTCAGCCGGTTCGAGCGCGGCACCGCGGCCGGGCAGGTCGTGCTCTACCGGCAGGACGGTACGCTCCGCCTTGGGCGCATCGCGGCGCGTGGCGGCGATACCGTCACTGTGACCGACACCGGTGCGCTCATCATCAACGGCAGTACGGTGGCCGAGCCGGACATCACCACCCCCACCCAGCCGGTCGAGGGCGGCCCGGACTACCCTGTCACCCTCGCGGAGGACGAGCTTTTCCTGCTGTGCGATGCCCGCACCACGGGGGCGGACAGCCGCCTCTACGGCCCCATCCCACAGCGGCAAGTGCTGGGCACGGCCCTGGCCGCCCTGCGCCGCAGCGGGCTGTAAACCCTGCTGCAACCCCAACAAAAGCAACATAAATCCATGTTGGAAGAGAGGAACCACCTATGAAGACCACCTACATTTCCCGCGCCAAATTCGGCAGATTTACCGCTGCCATCGCTGTGGCTGCCCTGCTGGCAGGTACCGCAGCGCCCGGCGTGCTGGCCGCGGATTACACCGCTCAGCTGACAAAAACCATCGACATGACCGCCGCCCCCGGCGCAGGCGTGCCCCACGGCAGCATCACCTTCACGGTCGGCACGGTCGCAAACCTGCCCTCCTGGGCGGCCGGCACTGCCATCAAAGGCACGGCCGCACAGATCAAATCCACCGAGCTTACCGCCGCCTTTACGGGCGGCACGGTCAACACCGTCACAGTCCCTTTCACCTTTGACAGCGACGATTTCACCGCCCCGGGCGACTACATTTTCTCCCTCACGGAGACCGCTGCCGGCATCACTGGCCTGACGCAGGACACCGCCGCCCGCTACATCGTGGTGCGGGTGGTCAACACCGATCCCACCGCGCCGGACGGCAGCCTGGAGATCAGCGAGGTCAACATCGTCAACGCGGACGGCACGGCCAAGGCGGACGAGGTCACCAACACCTACACCGCCTACGGCCTCTCGGTGGTCAAGCACCTCAGCGGCAACTTTGCCAATGCCGGCGACGAGTTCACCTTTACCATCGCGCTGGACGACCCGGACGAAACGCCCCATGCCAGCTCGGTCACGGTAAAAACCGGCGGCGAATCGGCAGATTTCTCCACCATCACCGGCGACACCGTCGCTTTCAACGCAGACGGCACCGCTGAAGTCAAAGCCGGCATCACCGGCGGCGAAAAAATCGAGGTCACCGGCCTGCCCGCTAACACGGGCTACACTATCACGGAATCCGGCGATACGGCGTCAAGTTACACCACCACCTGGGACGGCATCACCAAGACCGGCAGCGACGACAAAACCTCGGACGCCCAGACGATGGCCGCCGCGGACAAGACCATCACGGTCACCAACAGCCGCACCGCACCTACGCCCACGGGCCTGCTGCTGGACGCTGCGCCCTACGGCGCCATGCTGCTGGCGGCGGGCACGGGCAGCGTGTTGCTGCTGCGTAAACGTCGTAACAGCGACGAATAATGCTGCTGGCGGCAAAACTGGCGCGGTGGGGTGACCGTCTGCTTACGCTGGCGGCGGCGCTGCTGCTGGGGGCGCTGGCGCTGTTTGGGGCGTGGTCGCTGTGGGACATCGCCGCCACACGCCGCGCGGCCCTGCCGGAGCAGACGCTGCGGTTCAAGCCGCTGGCCGCCGCGCCCGCGGATAGCCCCGGCTTTGCCGAGCTGCGCGCCCTCAACCCGGACGTCTGCGGCTGGCTCACGCTGGACGGCACCCGCATCGACTTTCCCGTCGTGCAGGGGGCGGACAACATGGTCTACGTCAACACCGACGTGTACGGAGATTTTTCGCTTTCTGGCGCGATATTTTTGGACTCACGCTGCCCGGCGGACTTCACCGCGCCCTACAGCATCGTCTACGGTCACCATATCGAGGACGGCGGCATGTTCGGTGACATCGTGCAGTTCACCCAAAGCGATTACTTTGCCGCGCACACCACGGGCACACTGATAACAGACGATACAGCGTATAATATCGCACTGTTCGCCTGCGTGCGGGCCGACGCCTACGACCCCGTGCTCTACGACCCCGCCCAAAGCCCGGACGCACTGCTGGCTTACATCAAGGCGCACGCGGTGCAGTACCGCACGCCGGGCAGCGGGCCGGTGGTGGCCTTTTCCACCTGCACCGAGGCCGCCACCAACGGCCGGGTGCTGCTGTTCGGCCAGCTGCTGCCCCAAACGTAAAAGGAGGAAATAAGGATGAATAACACCCAAAAACGCACATTGCGCCGCATAATAATAGAGGCCGCACTGCTGCTTTTGCTGCTGCCGCTGCAAGCCCGCGCGGCGGAGTACAAATGCACAGCCGAGCTGCCCGTCGAGGTCCGCACCTCGGGCGCGGCCACGGCCGAGCGGTTCACCATCACCCTTACGCCCGAGGACGGCGCCCCCGCCCCCGCGGCGGACACGGTGCAGGTCAAAGGCAGCGGCACGGCCAGCTTTACGGGGCTGACCTACACCGCCCCCGGCGACTACCGCTACACGGTGCGCCAGTCCGCGGGCGGCACGGCGCACATGACCTACGATGCCACGGTATACACGGTGACGGTGCGGGTGACCAACCGGCCGAACGGCAGCCTGGGGGCCGAGATCTGGGCCACGGGCGGCAGCAGCGAAAAGACCGGCCTGCTGCTGTTCCAGAACCGGTACGACCCGCCCGCCGCGCCGACGCCCACGCCTGCCCCGGCAAAAACTACCCCGGTCCCCGCGCACCCTGCGCCCAAGCCCGCCCTGCCCCAAACCGCCGACCCCATGCCGGTGATCCTGCTGGCCGCACTGGCCGTGCTCTCTGCCGGTGGGCTAATGGGTTTATATTATAATAAGTACGGGAGAAAGGAGAGAAAATAGTAATTTAGGCAAAAGGCTCCCCTCAAGGGGAGCCTTATCCCCGCCCCCGGCCCTCGACCGGGGGCCTTTTTGTGTATCCCACTAAAATTTTACTAAACCCTACAAATTGTGGTGCGATGCGCTAAGCTCTACTATTACCACAAGTCATTCACAAATTGCCGCAAAGTTGGCGGAATAATTGTGCATTTTTACGGCGAACAAAATGTGCGCAACTCTTGAAAAAATTTTTAATTTGGTGTACTATTATAGAAACTATCGTAGCAAAATGTTCGCTGGGATAGATTTTACTAGTGGAGATACGGAAGTTTTGAGTAAAAAAGCATTTAAATTTAACAAAACATTACTTTGTGTACTAATTTTGGCGGCGGCCCTGTTGTTGGCTGGCTGCGGCGGGGCAAAGTCCACCCGTGCAAAAGCGGATGAGACCGTGCACACCGCGCTGTTTGATTTCACCTGCGGCCAGCCGGAAACGATCGAAAAGTTCGGTAATATCGCAATCCCTGAGGGGGACAAGTTGGTACAATTTCACATCTCTGTGACCAATACCAGCGACGAGACTTACGACATTTTCAAGGACGATTTTCAACTGCAATGGGGCGATGGCGACAACGATTTCGGCGTTGCGATTTACCCTGTTACGCCTGAAATGTTCCCGAATGATACTAAGCTGGAACCTGGTGCCACGGTTGAAGGCAATATGCTGGTTGCCGTGCCCAGCGATTCCGCCACGCTGACTGTTGCGTACCAGGAAGTCCTGGGCAACGGCAACGATGGCAACAACTTCTTTGTGGATCTTAGTTTATGAAACAACGCACCAAAGCACTTTTAGCGGCGGTCATCTCCGGCGCGGCCTTTGCAGGGCTGGTCGGCGGGCTGATCTTCTGGCTCCCCTCGTATAAAGAGAAAAAAGAGATGGAAGCCATCAAGCCCCAGGAAACGCAGACCACCGCACCCCCTACGGACGAACCCGAAGCGACCCCTGACCCGGCCGCCGAGGAAGCCGCCCAGCGGGCCAAATACGCCGATCTCATTGCCCGCAACCCCGAGTTCGCAGGCTGGATCGAGATCCCCGGTGTGGACATTGACCTGCCCATCCTGCAAACCACCGATAATTACTTTTACTTATACCACGACCTGGACCGCGCCGATGATAAGCGCGGCATGCCCTTTGCGGATTATGAGTGCGACATGAAAAACGGCCGCCACCTTATCATCTACGGGCATAACATGGGCGTTAATAATACCGACCGCTTCTCCAACCTGCAAAAGTACCGCGATGCCGATTACTACACCGCGCACCCCTACTTGAAGCTGGACACGCTATATAAAAGCGAGATTTACAAGATCGTAGCGGTCTATGCTGTCACCTCCCGCGAGAGCGACGGCGATGTCTTCCACTTCAACCAGTATATCGACCTGGACGATGCCGCCGAGCAGACGTTTTTGGACGAAGTGGCCAAGCGCGCGTTTTACACCACCGGCGATTACGCCTACCCCACCGAGCGGCTGCTGACCTTAAGCACCTGCACCTACCAGATGGACGATGCCCGGCTGGTCATTCTGGCCCGCCCCCTGCGGGACGGCGAGACCACCGAGGCCGACACGGTGCATGTCAACAGCGACCCGCTCCTCCCTGCCCGCTGGCCTGCGGGTAAATGATTTTCGCAATAACCGAAAAGCCCTAGGGCTTTTGTTATTCCTTGTTTGCACAAGGAATAATGGGTTCTATTGGTAAGTTCTCTCCCTCAGTCAGCTTCGCTGACAGCTCCCTCTCAGAGGGAGCCATTAGGCGCTGCGCGCCAGAAAGGCCCCCTCTGCGAGGGGGCTCCCGCGAAGCGGGTGGGGGAGAGAGCCTAAGACCAGCAACCCTCTTAAAAGGCCCCCTTGTGTAAAGGGAGCCTTTACCCATCCTTGGTTCACCACCTCCATCCCAAGTGGGGGTGTTGGATATATGTCCGTATCTACTGCGTTAGCAAGCGGGTGCGCTTGGGGCACCGGCTTGCAAAACGCTTTAGATAAATTTTAAAGAATAGGAGAAATTAACATGCAGAAAACGAACTTTAAAACTCGTCTGCTGGCTCTGCTGACGGCTGTGTTCATGGTTATCATGTGCGTACCGTTTGCAGCGTTTGCAGATGCAGCTGAAGTTACTGTTAGCTTTAACAGACTGAATTCCGATCCGGTTTACACTCCGTATCTGACCCAGGTTCTGACTGAGGCTAACCCGGAAGTCGTCGCCCCGGCTCTGCCCGAGGGCTACAATGCTTGGACTAGTGATAGCACGAGCAAGGTCCTGAAGGCTGGCGACAAGCTGACCTATGCTGATGTTAAGGACACCAATGGCTATGTTAACTTCAACCCCGCAAAGGTTGAGGAAGAGAAGCCTGAGGTCAAGAAGACCGTCGAAATCAACCTGAACACTGACAATAACAAGGGTACTTTCGTTGGTTACGACGGTGCTGAGACCATCAGCTTCAAGAACCTGCCGGAGATCGGCGATCCTATTGCTCTGCCCGAGGTTAAGGCTAACGACGGCTACAAGTTCACTGGTTGGAAGGTCGAGGGTGCTGGCGAAGCTGGCCACCTGGACGCTAACGCCACTGAGTTTGGTTACACCGGCGTTGCTCACTTCCCCAAGGACTCTAACGTTGGTTACGTCACTCTGACTGCTCAGTTCGAGGAAGTCAAGACCGAGCAGCCTGAAGAGACCAAGAAGACCGTTGAGATTTACCTGAACACCGATAACACCAAGGGTGTCTTCGTTGGTTACGACGGTGCTGAGACCATCAGCTTCAAGAACCTGCCGGAGATCGGCGATCCTATTGCTCTGCCCGAGGTTAAGGCTAACGACGGCTACAAGTTCACTGGTTGGAAGGTCGAGGGTGCTGGCGAAGCTGGCCACCTGGACGCTAACGCCACTGAGTTTGGTTACACCGGCGTTGCTCACTTCCCCAAGGACTCTAACGTTGGTTACATCACTCTGACTGCTCAGTTCGAGGAAGTCAAGACCGAGCAGCCTGAAGAGACCAAGAAGACCGTTTCCGTTACCATCACCACCAACAACGAGCAGGGTATCTTCCCCGACTACGACGGTCAGGAAGTTATCCACTTCGATAACCTGGACCCCAACACCGACCAGCAGTTCGAGCTGCCCAAGGTCGAGGCTAAGCCTGGCTACGAGTTCATCGGCTGGCATGTGAATGGTAATGAAGTGGGCGCTTGGGATGCCGACGCTAAGACCTTCGGCATCACTGGTCTGGCTCATTTCGAGAAAGGTTCCAACGTTGGTTACCTGACCATCGCTGCTGTCTACAAGGCAAAGACCGAGCGCACTGTTGAGGTCACCTTCTCTGTTGACCCCGATAAGGGCGAGTTCGAGAAGAACGACCTGTACACCAGCCCCGCTGCCAACGTCAAGAAGCTGACTGCCACCGAGTTCGATGGCACCCAGTATGCTATCCCCACCGTTAAGGCTAAGGCTGGCTACAAGTTCGTTGGTTGGAAGGGCCAGGGCGCTGACGTTATCGCTTGGAACGCCGAGGCTAAGACCTTCGGTGTGACCGGCCTGTGCTTCTTCAACGGCGACGATGCCACCACTGGCTACGCTACCGTTGAGGCTGTCTTCGAGAAGGTCGAGGACAAGAAGAACGACAACAGCTCTTCTTCCTCCAGCTCTTCCTCTTCCAGCAACAAGACCACCACTGCCTCCAGCAAGGCTGAGCAGAAGGTCGTCAAGGCTGCCGCTGCCCCGGCTAACACCACCAAGGTTCTGCCCAAGACCGGTGCTTCTAATGTTGCTCCGCTGCTCGGCGGCAGCCTGGCAGTTGTTGCCCTGCTGATGGGCTACGGCGTTTACAGCCTCGTTCTGCGCAAGAAGGACTAAGATAAACCTTTGACCCCCTGCGCCCTTTGGGCGTAACGGATATTGGTTTACCTAAAATTGTGTGGTTTCCCCATAGGGTAGCGGTACCCAATGCTGCCGCTCCTGGGTGGGCGCGCTAGCATCCACCAAACCCGATGCGATTCAACACAAAAACACCCCCGCACGGATTCATACCGTGCGGGGGTGTTGTCGTTATAAAGGCTCCCCTCAAGGGGAGCCATTTGAATCATCCAAAATTCAGCCCCAAACTTGCCCTAATATCCCGGCTGGTGTGGCCCAGGCGGAGGAGATAACGGCCGGGGGCGGCGTACCAGGCATGGCGGGCGGGGTCATAGTGGGCCAGGTCCCGGGGCGTCAGGGTAAAGTCCACCTTGCGCTCCTCGCCGGGGTCCAGCCAAACCTTGCTGAAACCCCGCAAAACCTGCGGCACCCGGCCGCCCGCAATGGGCGTGCCGGTTTCATCGCTTACATACAGCTGCACGGTCTCGGCCCCGCGCACGGCCCCGCTGTTTTTTACGGTGACCGATACCGTGACCGTACTGTCCCCGGCCAGGACATCGGCAGACAGGCGGGCACTGCGGTACACAAACCCGGTGTAGCTCATGCCGTGGCCAAAGGGCCAGCGCACCGGCATACGGCGGGCATCGTACCAGCGGTAACCCACGTATACGCCCTCCCGGTAGTCGGCCGTGCGGCCGTCACCGGGGTAGTCCAGGTAGCAGGGGGTGTCCTCCAGCCGCAGGGGCCAGGTCTCGGGCAGGCGGCCGCTGGGGTTGGCGTCCCCCCACAGCAGGGCGTCGGTGGCTTCGCCTACGCCCTCGCCCGCCAAATACATACATAGCACCGCCGAAACATCCCCCGCCCACGGGCACTCCACAGGTGTACCGGTATGCAGCACCACTACGGTGTTTTTCTGCACCGCCGCAATGCGGGCGATCAGGTTGTTCTGGCAGTCCGGCAGGCGCAGGGTGCGGCGGTCGGCATCGGGGCTGACGAAACTTTCCGGCAGGCCCGCAAACACTACGGCTACATCGGCGTGCACCGCCGCCGATACCGCCCGCAGGAATTCGCCCTCGTCCCGCTCGTCCCTGTTGGCGGGAAAGCCCGTCACATACCCCACGCGGCGGCCTTTCAGCAGCGCGGCGTCCAGCGCACCGATGGCCGCAGGGGTGGGCTGACCCTCGCCATAATAGCGCGGGGTCTCGGCAAACGCGCCGATGTACGCCACCCGCTGCCCGGCCTTGAGCGGCAGTGCGCCCAAATTCTGCACCAGCACGCCGCACTGTGCGGCTAGCTGCACCGCCAGCGCGTGGGTGGGTGCGGTGGACGGTGTATCGTTGGTTTTGGCGGCGGGCTGCGGCAAAAGCGCGGCGGCGGCCTCGGCCAGGGGTACGCCGTTCAGCGTGCCGCTGCCGTACCGCACCCCCTGCGGCCCGGCCTGCAGGGACGCAGCGGCGGGCGGCAGGTAGATCTCCTGCAGTGTGCGCTCATCTACGCGGCGGTCCGGGGCGTCGGTGACCTGGCTGCAGCACAGCAGCGGCCCCACCACGGCATTTTGTGCGCCGCCCACAACCGCTGCCGCCAGCACGGCGGTCAGGTGCGGGTCCTCACTGAACATGGCAAAATTGCGGCCGCACAGCGGGCTGCGCTTGATGTTGGGGTCGACCTCCGCCTGCCCCTGCGCCGCGCCCACGCTGCGCGCCAGGGCAGGGTCAAAGCTGGCCGCCACGGCACACGCCGCCGGCAGCACCACACCCGCCTTTTGCTGAACGGACATAGAAATAACGCTCCTTTTTTTGGAATATTGTTCATTATAGCACACGAAACATGGTAAAATAAAGGGAAAAAGCCGAATTGTAACAAGTCGTACACAACTGCCCGCTACACTGGGGGTGGAAAGGGGATAAACATGACAAAAGTGCTGATCGCTGAGGACGAGCGGCCCATCGCCCGCCTGCTGGAAATGAACCTGACCCGCGCCGGGTACGTATGCACCCTGGCGCCCGACGGCCTGACCGCCGCCGATCTGATCGAGAAAAGCGACTACGACCTGGCCCTGCTGGACATCATGCTGCCCGGCCTGGACGGCTACGCCCTGCTGGATTACCTGCGCCCCCAGGGTGTGCCCGTGATATTTTTGACCGCCAAGGCCGCCGTGAAGGACCGCGTGCTGGGCCTGCGGCTGGGTGCGGATGATTACATTGTAAAACCCTTTGCCATGGACGAGCTGATGGCCCGCATGGAGATGGTGCTGCGCCGCGCCGGCAAGGGCGGCCACCAGCTGCAGGCCTTTGATGTGACGCTGGACAGCGCCGCCCACATGGTTTTGCAGCGCGGCCAGCCCGTGGAGCTGACCCCGCGGGAGTTTGCCCTGCTGGAGCAGCTGATGCGCAACCGCGGGGCGGCCATTTACCGCGATACCCTGATGGAGCGCGCCTGGGGCGGCGACGCCGAGACCACCCGCGCGGTGGATACCTATATTACCAGATTGCGCAAAAAGCTGAACTGGGGCGATAAGATCGAGACCGTTTACCAGATCGGCTACCGGTTAAAGCAAGAATGAGGCCCGACGACCGCCCCACTGCGGGGCCGGGAGGTACATGATGAAATTTGCCCACAAGATGATCTGCCTGCTGGTGCTGGTGCTTAGTGCATCCTTTGGGCTGGGCGGGTGCTGGCTGCTGTACAGCGATTTTGCCGTGCAGCGCCGTACCGTTCTGACCGCTGACGCCGCCCTGCACAGCCAGATCTGCACCGACGTGCAGACCGACCTGCTGGATCGCCAGCGCCGCGGGCTGGAGATGGGCGGCGCCGTGGCGGCCGCGCGGCTGGCCCTGCACCAGCAACCCGCCGCCCTGTGGCAGGGGGAGGAGCTGGTCAGCAGCAACATCCCGGTAGACGTAACCGCCCCGCTGGCGGACGGCACCATGACGACGGTGCGGTCCGGCGGGGGTACTTACGCCCTGTTTGCCAGCGAGCTGCAGGGCGGCTACCGCATTGTGACGGCCTACGACCTGACCGCGCTGTATACATCCCGCGCCGCGGCGGTGCGGCGCTTTTTGGGGCTGGAGGCTGTGGTGCTGGCGGCGGCTGCCCTGGTCACAGCACTGCTGGCCCGCCAGATGACCCGCCCGCTGCAAATTTTGCGGACCGCCAGCGCGGAGATCGCAGGCGGCGACTACGACCGCCGCACCGCCCTGCATACCGGCGACGAGCTGGAAAACGTCAGCCAGAGCTTTGACAAAATGGCCGATGCTGTGCAGGAAAAGATCGCGGATCTGCAGGTGGATGTCCAGCGGCGGGAGGACTTTATGGGCGCGTTCGCCCACGAGCTGAAGACGCCGATGACCTCGATCATCGGCTACGCCGATATGCTGCGCACCTTGCAGATCGACCCCGCCGAGCAGCACGAGGCCGCCGGGGCCATCTACCACGAGAGCCGCCGCCTGGAGGCGCTGAGCTACAAGCTGCTGTCGCTGCTTTCGTTGAGCGATGAACGGCTGGAGCTTGCCCCTGTGGACCTGACCGACCTGTGGCCGCGGCTGCGGATGGCCTGCCCCCAGGTGCCGCTGCTGACGCCCCAGGGCGGGGCTGTGGTGCACGGCGATGCGGACTTGCTGCTGGACCTGCTGTGCAACCTGGTGCAAAATGCCGCCAAAGCCAGCCCGGCAGGAATGCCCGTCACGGTGCTGCTGGCCGATGCGGGGGACACCGTGGCGCTGACCGTGCAGGACCACGGCTGCGGCATCCCGGCGGATAAGCTGGCCCGCGTGACCGAGCCGTTTTACATGGTGGATAAATCCCGCGCCCGCAAGCAGGGCGGCAGCGGCATGGGCCTGGCCCTTTGCCAGCGCATTGCCGCCGTGCATGGCGGGACGCTGCAAATCAGCAGCCAGGTGGGCGTGGGCACCGCCGTTACCGTTACCCTGCCCAAGGAGGTGCAGCCATGAAACTGTGGAAGAAACCCCGCCTTGCGGCGGCCCTCTGCGCGGTGGTGGTGCTGGTCTGCGCCGCCGCCCCGGCGGTGTTCCTCTCGGTAGTGGATGCCGCCAGCCTGGGGCACAGCCAGGCCGTGGCCGACCCCTACACGGCGCCCACCCCCACGGCGGACGACTACTACCTGCTGCGGCAGCTCAGCGCCCGGCAGCTGACCCAAAGCAAATATACCTTCCAGCCCGGCGA
The DNA here is from genome assembly GCA_025758045.1 of Oscillospiraceae bacterium. Taxonomy (NCBI): domain Bacteria; kingdom Bacillati; phylum Bacillota; class Clostridia; order Eubacteriales; family Oscillospiraceae; species Oscillospiraceae bacterium. The sequence goes on from CP107208.1 coordinate 1,386,151, forward strand.
TACCGGGCAGGAGCGCAAGCCGTTGATCTACTACAACAATCAGGCCAACGACCTGACCGATATGACAAACGGCTGGGACTATGTGGATACCGTGAACACCGCCCTGCAAAGCCTGGCCGATGCCGGGGCGATCTCTCAGGCGTGGGCCGACTATGCCGCCGATTGGTACAGCACTGAGGAGACCACCCTGACGACCTACGATGAGAGGCAATACAGCCTGACCGTGCCCTATTACAGCGTCGACAGCCTGGGCCTTGTGACCTTTAAGCGGTTTGCTGTGCAAAACGGCGTGCCCACCACCCTGATGGCCCTGAAAATGGACAGCCGCACCGGGCAGGTGTATTCTTTTTGGCTGTCCACCCCGGCGGATTCTGCCGCCGCCCACGACCCGGAGTCTCTGCCCAAGGAAGCCGCCTTGCGCGCCTTTGCCGACCAGGCCGGGCTGACCAGCCTGGGGGATTGGACCTGGCGGGAGGACCTGACCTACCCCCGGGCCATCTACAGCCTGAACGGACAGGCGCTGGTGGCCGCTGCGTCGGGCGCCTACACCGTCGATGATTACTTTACCTACAGCGGCGCTACGTCGGACCGCTGGTATGTCAGCATTGAACTTTCGCTGTGCGCCGAGGCGAACCTGCCGCTGCGCATGCAGGATAACACAACGAACTTGGAAAAGGAGGCAAACCCCGATGCGTAAAATGTGGAGCTTTTTGCTGGCCGCCCTGGCCCTGACCGGCTGTGCCGCCGCCCCGGCGGATGCACTGCCTGCCGCCGAGACCGCCGAGATGACTGCGACGGAGACCGAAGAAACTGCTGCCCAGCCGGTCGGATTTACTGTGGGCAACCTGAGCGAGGTCCCCAACACCTGCGGCGGCTACTGGGGCTGGAACACAGGCGACGCCTATTATGAGATTGCACGGCTGGATGATGAAAATGACCAGGAAAGCATGCACGCCCTGCTGCTGAAGACCGACTACGCCACCGCCCAGCAAACCGTGCTGTGCAATGTGCCCGGCTGCACCCATGACAATGCCGCCTGTCCCGCCTGGCTGGAGGATTGGGCACGCACCGACGTGCTGGTGATGCCAAGCGGCATCTACCTGTCTTACGCGGGGCTGGATGATACTTCCCCCTGGGAGCAGGTGGAAAAAGCGTGCCGGGATGATTTCGAGCAGGGCAATGTGAAAAATTTTGCCGATGAGGAAGCCTACATCGACTACTGCCGCCATAACTATGAGCTGAGCAGCCGCCCCTCCAGCATCGAAAAGCTGAACGACGATCTGACCGCCCGCGAAACGGTGCTGACCTTTGACCCGTCCCTGCTGGGCAGCGGTTACTTTGCTTACTGTGATGAGAATGCGCTGTACGCAAAAGAATATTCTGACGCAAACAGGAGCCGCATCCTCCGGCTGGACCTGACCACCGGCGAATGGAGCACCCTCCCACTGAATCTGGGTGAACAGGTGCGGGGCGTGAACGGACACCGCTTTTTGACCTCGCGCCTGCTGACAGATGCCCCGCTGCCGGACTATAACGACTACGAAGCCTATAATGCCGCCCTGCAGAACGCTCGGAGCGAGCTTGTCTGGCTGGACCCCGCGACCATGCAGCGGGAAAAGATCTGCGAGACGGAACGCCTTGACGGTAGTACGATCTATGTAAAAATATACAACGACCGCGTCTATGTGCAGGATAACCCCCAGGAACGCAGCGAGTACGGCACCAGCTACAGCCTGAGCTACTACAGCAAAGACCACCAGCACACGGTGCTGATCGATACGCTGCCCATGAACCTGTATCTGCCCTCCACAGACAATGGCTTTATGCCGATGTTTGGCAGCGAGGAGCGCGGCTGGATCTGGGCCCAGGATTATACCGGCAATGGCGAGATCAATTATTTAATTGACCTGGATACCGGCGAAATGCACACCATGACCCAGACCCAGTACCGGGACGGCATGTACATGGGCGTAAGCCTGATGGCCCAGACCAACGACGGCCGTTGGATGGTAGGGTATAAACCCCATAGCAATACGCATAACGACCGCTGCGATTACGGCTTCATCGACCCGCAGGAATTTTGGAACGGCGGCGAAAATTATACTCCTGTGCAGATGTGGGATTAAGAAAATAAAGTCTGTCGTTCTGCGGTAAACATACGGGCATCTGCTACAAACAATATTTTTAAAAATGCCTGCAAAAACCTTGCAAAATTATGCACATGGTGCTACTATAAACTCGGTGAAAGAATTATATAAAGGAGTGTTACCACTATGGCATTTACCAATCCGTATCTGCAGCGCGTCTATGACGACCTGGCAAAGCGTAACCCCGAACAGAAAGAATTCCTGCAGGCTGTTGAGGAAGTCCTCGAGAGCCTGGAGCCCGTTGTGGCTGCCCACCCCGAGTACGAGAAGGCCGGCCTGATCGAGCGCCTTGTCGAGCCTGAGCGCATCATCATGTTCCGTGTGCCCTGGGTCGATGACGCTGGCAAGGTCCAGGTCAACCGCGGTTACCGTGTGCAGTTCAACTCTGCCATCGGTCCCTACAAGGGCGGCCTGCGTTTCCATCCTTCTGTCAACCTGTCTATCCTGAAGTTCCTGGGCTTTGAGCAGTGCTTCAAGAACAGCCTGACCAGCCTGCCCATGGGCGGCGGCAAAGGCGGCGCTGACTTTGACCCCCACGGCAAGTCTGATGCCGAGGTCATGCGTTTCTGCCAGAGCTTTATGACCGAGCTGTACCGCCACATCGGCCCCGACACCGACGTGCCCGCCGGTGATATTGGCGTTGGCGGCCGTGAGGTCGGCTACCTGTTTGGCCAGTACAAGCGCCTGAAGAACGAGTACACCGGCGTGCTGACCGGTAAGGGCATCCCCTTCGGCGGTTCTCTCGCCCGTACCGAGGCTACCGGCTACGGCCTGTGCTACTTTGCCAAGGAAATGCTGGCTGATGCCGGCAAGAGCTTCGAGGGCCAGCGCGTGGTCATCTCCGGCTCCGGCAACGTGGCCATCTACGCCAACCAGAAGGCTACCCAGCTGGGCGGCAAGGTCATTGCCATGTCTGACTCCAACGGTTACATCGTGGACGAGAACGGCATTGACTACAAGGTTATGAAGGAAATCAAAGAGGTCAAGCGTGCCCGCATCAAGACCTACCTGGACTATGTCCCCACCGCTAAGTACGTCGAGGGCAGCCAGGGCATCTGGACCGTCCCCTGCGACATCGCCCTGCCCTGCGCCACCCAGAACGAACTGCCCCTGGACGGTGCCGAGGCTCTGGTTGCCAACGGCTGCTATGCAGTAGCCGAGGGTGCCAACATGCCTTCTACCCCCGAGGCCATTGCTTACCTGCAGAGCCACGGCATCCTGTTTGCCCCGGCTAAGGCATCCAACGCCGGTGGTGTTGCTACCTCCGGCCTGGAGATGAGCCAGAACAGCCTGCGCCTGTCCTGGACTTTCGAGGAAGTGGATGAGCGCCTGCACAACATCATGGTCAACATCTATCACAGTGCTGCCGCCACTGCCGAAAAGTACGGCATGAAGGGCAACCTGGTCGCCGGTGCCAACATCGCCGGTTTCGAGAAGATCGCCTCCGCTATGATGAGCCAGGGTATTGTCTGATAACCTGTAAAACCGCATAATTCAAAGGCCCGCCGTGGAAACACGACGGGCCTTTTTGTATCTGCTTTATTCTTTTACTCTTAGACAAAGGGATTGAGAAAAGCCGACATCATAACACCTCGATTGGTGGCGGTGCAGGCGTCCACGAGAGTGACCAGATTACTGGACGAATAATTGCGCTGGCCGCCGCCGATGTCAGTCCATTCCCCGGGAACCGTCAGCTTCAACTGGTCGCAGAAGCGGTCCTGCAGGGTCTCGAGGTCAACGGTGCTTTCGGGCAGGTCATCGTAGGAGATCGTCATGCTCAGGATGGGGCCATTGTTGGGCAGGTAACTGATAAAGATGGTGGCGTCCAGTGTAAGAGCGTTCTCCGGTGAGGCAACTTTCTCCGGCGTGACACTGCAATAGGTCAGTTGCAGTTGCTCTACACCGGCCGCATCAGAGTAAAAAATACAGGTATGCAGACCAGTATAATGATAGTCGCCTCGTTCAGCAGTTTCAGCGGCTTCCGTGACATCGACCAAGGCGAGAAGTGCGTTCAGCTGTTCATCGCTCAGCAGACCACGGCGGTTCGCCTGCCGCAGCTTGCCAGACATTCGTGAATACTTTTGGGAATTTTCCTCACCGACCAGAAAATTATTGGATGCACTCAAAATCTTCTGACTATAGAGGGCACTTATGGTGGGGTCCAGCCGCTCTTCATCGGTCATTACACCAGCTACGGCAGGGCGGGTGAGGGCCGTGGTGTAGGCCTGCCGGTCCCGCGCCTGGGTCAGCAGCGGCGGCGCAGCCAACAGGGCGGCGCAAAAGGCGGCCGTCAGCCAAAAACGGGGGTCAATCGTCAGCTTCTTCATGGGCGTACACCTCCTTGGGCAGGGTCAGGGCGACGGTGGTGCCTTCGCCCACGGTGCTGGTAAATTCCAGCTTGGCGCCAAAGGCGGCGGCAATGTCGGCGCAAAGGGCCAGCCCCACGCCGCTGCCGCCGTTGGCCCGGGCCCGGGCCTTGTCCACCCGGTAGAACGGCTCGGTCAGGTGGGGCAGGGCCTCGGGCGGGATGCCGCAGCCGGTGTCGGCTACCTCCAGCCGCCAGCGGTCCTCGGCGGGCAGGCAGCGCAGCGTAACCGTGCTGCCCGGTGCGCTGGCGTGGGCGGCGTTCAACACAAGGTTACGCAGCAGGTCTGCCAGTAGTACCCGGTCGGCCCGCACGGCGGCGTCCTCTGGGCAGGTCTTTTCGAGGGTCACGGGGCAATCGGGCAGACTGCGGGCCACATCCTCAAAGGCGGCGGCCACCGGCACGGCGGTCAGGGTCAGGGCTTCCTGCCGCAGGTCCTGCAGGCTGAGCAGCTGTTGGCTCAGGCTTTCCAGCCGGGTGGATTCATGGTAGATGGCATCGGCGGCGCGGCGCTGGTTTTCGGGCGGCAGTTCGCCGCCGCGCAGTAAGTCGGCGTAGCCGATCATACTGGTCAGGGGCGTTTTCAGCTCATGGGTCAGGTCGGCCACAAAGCGGCTTTGGCGGTCGTTCAGCTGCTGCAGGGCAGTGGTGTGGTGGACCATCAACAGTGCCGCCAGCGTCAGTACGGCCTGCAGCAAGAACCACTGGCGCAGTGTGGCGGTGCGGACCGCGTAGGCCGAGCTGGTATCCAGCGCTGTGACCATCCAGACCCAGACGCGCTGACCGCTGGCCCCGGCGACTTGATCGCAGAGCAGCAATGTTTGCCCGCAAAGGCGCATCGTGGTTGTGTCGGCGTCTTTCAGTGCGGCCAATTCACTTTCGGGGATGGTGTCGGGCAGCTTGGAGTAGATGACCCGGCCGGTCTGGTCCAGCAGGGCAAAGGTGCAGGGGATCGACCCCACGATCAGCCGCTGGCGGTCAAAATACAGCTGCCCGGCAAAGGCTTTGTCACTGGCGTTGACATAGCGGGTGCCGCTGTCGTCCGCCAGGATCATGTGGGGCGAGTCGTCGGCCTTGACTTCCTGCAGGGTGTCGGCATAGCCGAACAGATTGCGCTGGTGCTGCAGTACGGCCTGATCGGCCAAGGTATCCAGCGCGGCGGTGAACTGGCGGTCCGCCAGCCACTCGCCCACCAGTGCCAGCACCAGCGAAAAGCCGCAGACAGCAAGGGCGAGGGAGCGTTTCATGGGGGCCTCCTTTCTAAGGTGGTAGAGGGCTTTGACGGCCCCCTCTGGGGAGCCTTTTAGGGGCTACGGCAATAACTTGTACCCTACCTTGGGTACGGTCACGATTTTATCATCCCAGTGCAGTTTTTTGCGCAGGCGGTGGATGTGGATGTCTACCGTGCGCGGCCCGGCATTGCTGTCCAGGCCCCAGACTCGCTCATACAGGGCCTCGCGGTAGAGCAGCTGCCCCCGGGCACGGACAAGGGCCAGCAGCAGATCAAACTCCCGGGGCGTCAGCTCTACGCGGGTGCCGTTTTGGGTGACGATGTGGTTGTCCGGGTCGATGACGGCATCGAAAGCTTGCAGTGTGGCGGCCCGGCGGCCGGTGTGGCGCAGCAGGCCTTCCACCCGGGCCAGCAGCTCCGGCGGGGCAAAGGGCTTGACGATGTAGTCATACGCGCCCAGCCGCAGCCCGCGCACCCGGTCCTCCACCGTGGCTTTGGCCGTTAAAAAGATGACCGGCGTGCCCGTAGGGGCAATGTAGTCCATCAGGGTAAAGCCGTCCACGCCGGGCAGCATCACGTCCAGCAGAATAAGGTCGAACAGCGTGGACTCCAGCAGGTTGGCGGCTTCGTTGCCGGTGTGTGCCTTGATGAGCGGCTGGCCCAGGGGTTCCAGCGTCATTTCAATTAAGTCGGCAATGGCGGGCTCGTCCTCGACAATTAAGATAGGCCGCATGGCGGGCATCTCCTTCCTTTGGATTTGACACCAGTATAGCACAGGCGTTTTTCAAAATCATTTCTAAATGAGAAATAGTGCAAACAAAAAGGCCCCCTTGTGTAAGGGGGCTGCCTGCGCGTAAGCGCAGACTGGGGGATTGTGACCTTGCGGGGCAAACCGACTTGCCAGGTAAACGGAACGATCCCTCAGTCACCGTCGGTGACATATCCCTTTGCACAAGGGAGCCTTTAAGCGGTGCGTCAATTCTGCAAAAACTCTCGTATTTCCTTTTCTACTGCGGCTACTTCCTCGGCGAAAGCGCGGGCGGAGACGCGCAGGGCACCGTTGCCCAGCACGATGATCTGCTCGGCACCGTCGCTGCTCACCACGCGGGTGCGGTGGTCCTTGGCCAGCTCGTGGGTGGTGCGCTCGATGTACATGTCGGCGGTCTCGGCCTCCTGGGTGTAGACTACGTACAGGTTGTGGTGCTTTTCTACTTCCCGCGTGCCGCCGCGTACTTTGTAAGCGTCAAATACCAAGATGGGCACGCAGCGCTTGTACCCGGCGTAGTTGCACAAAATGTCCATCAGGCGGCGGCGGGCGGCATCCAGGTTCGTCTCGGCCATTTTGCGCAATTCATCCCAGGCAAAAATCACGTTGTAGCCGTCCACCAGCAGGTAGTCCGGCCCGGTGGGTTGGGGCTTGGCAGGGGCGGAAGAAGTCACCACCGGGGCCGGGCGGGTGTGCATGGCGGTGCGGGCGGCTTTGCCGTCGTTATCCGCCCCGGCGGGCTGGCCACGGCGCTTGATCTTGCCATAGGTGCGCTCAAAAATCGCCAGCAGTTCCTTGTCCTGCTCCAGCGTGCCCCGGTAGGCGGCCGCGCGGCGGCGGGCGTTGTTGGCCTGTACTTCCTCGTCCTCATCGGCGGCATCGGTGTTCACCCCGGCGGGGCTGTCCAGGCGGCGGGCAAGCCCGCTGTCCACATGGGCCTTGGCAGGCACCTCATCCCAGCGGACGAGATACCCCGCGCCGTGGCTGCAAAAGACCGAGTCGGCCGGGTTCTCCACGTCGGCGTCCGGGTCGTAGCCAAAGTCAGCCAGCACTTCGTCGGCGTTGTGGCAGGCATCGTACCCGGCGGGCAGCACAGACCAGCGGCCCAGGCCGTGGGTGTAGGCGGCAATTTCCCGGGCATAGCCCCGGGCAGTGGCTACCGGCAGGCGGCCGGTCAGGGTCACGGTGTCGCCCTGGGCGAGGGGAGGCTCAAAGCTGCCGCACATCCGCTGCACATCGGCCATGGCGCGGCCCAGGCAATCGACGGGCAGCTCCAGCGTGAACTCATACCACGGCTCCAACAATTGCACGGCGTTTTTGGCTTCGGCCATCCGCAGGCCCTGGCGCACGGCGCGGTAGGTGGCCTGGCGGAAGTCCCCGCCCTCGGTGTGCTTTTGGTGGGCGCGGCCTGCAGCGAGCGTGATCTTCACATCGGTCAGCGGCGCACCGATCAGCACGCCGGGATGGGTGCGCTCGGCCAGATGGGTCAGCACCAGGCGCTGCCAGTTTTCGGCCAGACTATCCGGCGGGCAGTCCGCTGCCAGCTGCACGCCGCTGCCCCGGAGGCCGGGCTCCAGCAGCAGGTGCACCTCGGCATAATGGCGCAGAGGCTCGTAGTGGCCGATGCCCTCGACGGCAGCGGTGAGGGTCTCTTTGTACAAAATGCCGCCCTCGCTGAAGGTGACGGTCAGCTTGAACCGCTCCTGCAGGATGTTCTGCAAAATTTCCAGCTGCACTTCGCCCATCAGCTGCACATGCACCTCGGCCAGATCGGCGCGCCAGGCCACATGCAGCTGCGGGTCCTCGTCCTCCAGGGTTTGCAGCGCTCTTAACACGGTGTGGGGGTCGGCGTCGGGGCAATCCACCCGGTAGTTCAGCACCGGCTCCAGCAGTGGGGCGCTGGCGTCGGCCTCGGCCCCCAGGCCTTGGCCGGGGCGGGTGTTGGCGGGGCCGGTCACGGCCACCACGGTGCCGGGCAGGCACTCGCTGACCAGCCGGAACTTGCCGCCGCTGTACAGGCGAAGGGTGTCGGCCTTTTCGCCGCCCGGCAGCGTATCTTTTACGTGCAGCACACCGCCGGTTACTTTCAGCCAGCTCAGGCGGGTGCCAGCATCCTCGCTGACTTTGAACACCCGTGCGCCGAATTCGCCCCAGGCGTGGGGCATCCGGGTCAGGGATTGCAGACCATGCAGCAGGCCATCCAGGCCGTCCAGCCGCAGGGCTGCGCCAAAAAAGCAGGGGAACACCTGCCGCCGCGCAATAGCCATCAGCAGAGTCTCGCGGCTGGGAATACCGCTGGCCAGCACTTCCTCCATCAGCGGTTCGCTGCACAGGGCCAGGGCCTCGGGGTCCGGCACGGTGGTGAAATCCACACAGCCATCCCCGAACCGCCCACGCAGCTCCCGTAGGCGCACGGCGGCATCCGCCCCGGGCAGGTCCATCTTGTTGACGAAGATAAAGGTAGGTACGCGGTAACGTGCCAGCAGCTTCCACAGCGTTTCGGTGTGGGCCTGCACGCCGTCGGTGCCGCTGATGACCAGCACCGCGTAATCCAGCACTTGCAAAGCGCGCTCGGCCTCGGCGGAAAAATCCACGTGGCCGGGGGTGTCCAGCAGGGTCAGGGTGGTCTCCTCGGCGTCCGGCAGGGCAGGCAGCGTCAGCATGGCCTGCTTGGAGAAAATGGTAATGCCCCGGGCGCGCTCCTGGGCGTCGGTGTCCAGAAAGGCATCCTTATGGTCCACCCGGCCCAGCTTGCGCAGCACACCGGCACGGTAGAGCAGACCCTCGGCCAGGGTGGTTTTGCCGCTGTCCACGTGGGCCAGCAGACCGATGACGAGTCGTTTCATTTATACAAACTCCTTAGAGAAAAACTTTCTGCAATCCTGAATGAGAGCTTTATCGAAGGCTCTCTCCCTCCGTCTGCGCTGTCGCGCAGCCACCGCTCCCCTTCTGACGCTTCGCGCCACCTCCCCCGTATCGGGGGAGGCTGTCTCGCAGAGGGCGGCTTGTGTGTGGGACAAAAAACGCCACCGCGGTGTGCGATGGCGATAGGGTCATTGTTTCCAGGTCCACCACAGGTATTTGATGTTGGTGGTCAGGTAGCGCTTAAACAGGCGCTTGGGGTCCTGCATCAGGCGGTACAGCCATTCCAGGTTGTGGCGCTGCATCCACATGGGGGCGCGGCGGATGTTGCCGGCTTCGTAGTCGAAAGCGGCACCCACACCCACCATCACGGCCTGTACCTTGTCCTCGTGGGCGGCCATCCAGCGCTCCTGCTTGGGGGCACCCAGGCCGACCCAGACGAAATCCGGCTTTGTCTCGTTGATGCGGCGGATGACGGCGGCGTCCTCCTCAGGCGTGAGGGGACGGAACGGCGGCGAGTACATGCCGGCAATCACCGCGCCGGGGTAGTTCTTCTCAATAGTTGCCTTTAAAATATCCAGCGTTTCCTGCGTAGAGCCGTAGAAATAGTGGCGGTAGTGCTTGCCCGCGCTCTCTTTCAACATCTCTTTCATCAGGTCGGGGCCGGTCACGCGGGCGGCGTCCACATAGCCCTGCTCGCGGCTGAATTTGGACAGCGGGCCGCCGTCCGGAAGGGCCATTACGGCGCCGTTCTGCACGGCCTGGTAGGTGGGGTCGTCGTGGGCGGTCACAGTGGTGTGGACGTTGGCCACGCAGATGTATTTGCCGCGCCAATCCTCCAGCTTTTCCTCCAGTAGACGGACGGTCTTTTCCATGTCGGTGACAACGATATTTACGCCCATGATCTCGCAGGTGTTCAGCAGGCGCAGGTCCACGAACCGCATGCCGCCCAGGGTGCTGATCTCGGTGCGGGAGCTGACGTAATCATTGTACACCGGCACTGCGGTTACCCGCAGGTGGAAGTTGTCGGCCAGCATCATAATGCGCTGGGTAGTAGCTACATCCTGCACATCCTGAGCCAGTACGATCATATCGACCTTGTGGGTCTGCAGCAGTTCGTACAGGCTGTCCACGGTACCCAGATAAGCGGGAAGACCCTCGCGGGGGGCGGCGTCCAGGTAGCCCACATACTGCATGGCGGTGCTTCCGCGGCCCTCGATCACATCGCGGAAGAAGCGGTGAGCCAGCTGCCCGCCGCCGATGAGCAGCGCCCGGGGCACGATGTCGTGCTTACGCACGTAAGCATCCGCCAGCCTGTCAAACACCAGCCGCTTGAGGTAGATCATAATGACCGACAGCAGGTAATAATATACCAGCAGCAGGCGGGAAAGCTGGCTGACGCGGAACACGTAAAACGCAGTAGCCATCAGCGCCAGGCCCATCAGGCTGGTCAGCGCGATAAGAAAAAGCTGCTTGATGCTGTTGCGCAGGTGCAGTGTGCGGTAGCTGCCCAGCACGGCGTTACAGCCTACGATCACCAGCGCATACAGGGCCGAAATGGGCAGGAACGTCCAGATGTCCCACATAAAGAACTGGCTGCCCATGGGTGTGTAGCTGCGCAGCCAGCCGGCAAAGATGAAAGTAAGGATCAGCAGCAGAAACTCGAAAGCGGCGTTTGCAAACCGCAGAAATTTGGATTTGTGATAATGCATGCAGGACCTCCGTTGTCCAGGCTGTCGGTTACAGGGATACAACCATTCATTTTATAATAACATTATAAGGCTGCTTTTTCAATAGAAAAATGGCTGCTCCTGGCAAAAGGGGCAGCCATGGGGTGTGCATTATTCGTCCTCGTCGTCGTCCCGCGCCCAGTTGTAGGCGCAGCGTACGGCCTTGTGCCAGCCGCGCAGCCGCTTGCGGCGCTCTTCCTCGGAGATGTCAGGCACAAACATTTTGTCGATAGCGTGTTTTTTCGCCAGTTCCTCCGGCCCGGACCAGAAGCCGACGGCCAGACCTGCCAGGTACGCCGCACCCAGGGCGGTGGTCTCCACCGAGGAAGGCCGCTCCACCGGCGCGTTGCTGATGTCGGCCTGGGTCTGCAGCAGGTAGTTGTTGGCCGCCGCGCCGCCGTCCACTTTCAGCGTGGACAGGCGGATGCCGGAGTCGGCACTCATGGCGTCCAGCACGTCGTTGACCTGATAGCACAGGCTGTCCAGCGTGGCGCGGATGATATGGTTTTTGTTGCAGCCGCGGGTCAGGCCTACGATGGTGCCGCGGGCGTACTGGTCCCAGTGGGGGGCGCCCAGACCGGTGAAGGCGGGCACCACGTAGCAGCCGTTGGTGTCCGGCACCTTGCGGGCCATGTACTCGGAGTCGCGGCTGTCCTCCAAAATCTTCAGCTCGTCCCGAAGCCATTGAATGGCTGCACCGGCGACGAAAATGGAACCTTCCAGCGCATAGTTCACCTGGCCATTCAGCCCCCAGGCGATGGTAGTCAGCAGGCCGTTTTTGCTGCGCACGGGGTGGTCGCCGGTGTTCATCAGCAAAAAGCCGCCGGTGCCGTAGGTGTTTTTGGCCTCGCCCTTGTTAAAGCAGGTCTGGCCGAACAGCGCGGCCTGCTGGTCGCCTGCTGCACCGGCGATTTTGATGGCGCCGCAGAAGTGCATCGGGTCAGCATACTCGTAAAATTCGCTGTTGGAAACGGGCTTGGGGAGCACGCTGCGGGGGATGTCCAGCAGCTTCAGGATGTCGTCGTCCCAATCCAGCGTGTGGATGTTGAACAGCATCGTTCGGCTGGCGTTGGAGTAGTCGGTCACATGCACCTTGCCGCAGGTCAGCTTCCAGATCAGCCAGGTCTCCACGGTGCCGAACATCAGCTGCCCGGCCTCGGCCTTTTCCCGCGCACCCTCTACGTTGTCCAGGATCCACTTTAATTTGGTGGCGGAAAAGTAAGCATCAATGATCAGACCGGTCTTTTCCCGGATCATCTCGGTGTAGCCTTCGGCTTTCAGCTTATCGCAGTATTCGCTGGTGCGGCGGCACTGCCACACAATGGCGTGGTAGATCGGCTCGCCGGTGTCGCGGTCCCACACGATGGTGGTCTCGCGCTGGTTGGCAATGCCGATGGCGGCGATATCCTCGGCGGTGGCACCAATCTTGTTCATGGCAGAGAGGGCCACGCCCAGCTGGGTGGTCCAGATCTCGTTGGCATCATGCTCGACCCAGCCCGGTTTGGGGAAATACTGGGTGAATTCTTTCTGGGCCACGCTGCAAATTTTGCCGTCGTGGTCAAACAGAATGCAGCGGTTCGAGGTCGTTCCGGCGTCAAGCGCCATAATGTACTTTTTCATAAGGCACTTCCTTTGGCGGGTATTTGCGATGATTAAAATTATTGTAGCATAACCACCAAAAACTGCAAGCAAAAAGCAGGGCATAGTAGCTGAATCTGCAAAACGCCCAAAACCGATTCCGCGGTTTTGGGCGTTTTGCTAAATGCTGTTTGCTTATTGGTTGGCGGCAAAGATCCACCATTCGTCGTCGATCTGCACCTCCAGTGTGCCGTTCTCACTGCCGTAGCGGTAGGCGTAGCCGGTGCCGAAGTTGGATTGCCCATCTTCGGTGGGAAAAGAGTCACTGTCCACGGTGGAGGTAATGGTGCCGTCGGGGGCGGCCTTGGCGTCAGTGCCGCTGACCGTGCAGGTGTCGTAGTAGATAACACCTTCCAGCATCACGGCGTGCGCCGGGGCGATGGCAATGCTGGATTCGGTGCTGTCCTCGGCCTTGTAGGTGCCGTCGGTGCTGCCCTCCACGGGGGAACTGCCCTCGTCCGCGTAAAGGCTGGCGGCGCTCATCAGCGGTTCATCAGGGGCGGCTGCTGCTTCGGGGGCGGTTTCGGCGGCAGCAGCGGCGCTTTCCATAAAGTCGTTCTTGCTGTTTCCGGCGCGCCAACCGGCCACGCCGACCATCAGCAGCCCGGCGCAGGCGGCCGCCGAGAGCGCGGGCATCCAGTATACAGATTTCTTGCGGCGGCGCACGGCGGGGCGGTCGGCCGCCAGGATCAGGTCATCGTCCACCCGGCCGATGGCCTCAAATAACTGGCGTTCGTTCATACGGCCACCCCTTTCTTTTGTAAGTATGCGGCCAGCTTGCCGCGGGTGCGGTGCAGCGTCACGCGGACCTTGCTCTCGGTCAAGCCGTAACGCGCCGCAATGTCGGCGGTGGCATCGCAGTACCAGTACCGCCGCAGAAAAATATTGCGGGTCCCCTCGGGCAGGGTGCGCAAAAACTCGCTGATGAGCCGCCCGGTCTCGGCGGCGTCGAAGGTATCCTCCACACTGCCGGGGGCGGCCACGCACTCGGCCAATTCGTCCAGCGGTGCAAAGGTCTGCCCACTGCCGCGCTTTTGGGCCGTGGCTTTGTCCAGGCGGTCCAGCGCCAGGTTGCGGGTGATGCGCCCCAGGTAGGGGGCCAGCCGTGCGGGCCGGTTATCCGGCATACTGTTCCAGGCGGCCAGCCAGGTATCGTTTTCACATTCTTCCACGTCGTGGGCGCTGTGCAGGATATTGTCGGCAATTTTGCGGCAGTACGCGCCGAACTTAGTGGCGGTCTCGGCCAGTGCCTGCTCGTCCCGGGCCCAGTACAGGGCCACGATGGCAGCATCCTCCATGCTTAAACCTCCTTTATACCTTTATATAAGGAAAGCGGGCGGAAATGTTACAGCAAAAGCCTGCTTTTTTGGGCAGGCTTTGGTTTTACAACATGTGTTTTTTGTGCAGCACCCAGGCCGACAGGATGCACAGTGCCAGCGTTAGCCCCAGCACGATGGCGAAACCGGCGGTGGAGTTGGCAAAAGGCATGCCGTCCGCCTGCACGTTCATGCCGTACAGGCCGCTGATGACGGTTGGCACGGCCATCAGCAGGGTGATGCTGGTCAGATATTTCATGGCGTTGTTTAGGCGGTTGTCCAAAATCGAGCTGAACAGCTCCCGCGTACCTTTTATATCGTCGCGGTAGATGCTGGTCATCTCGATGGCCTGGCGGATCTCAACGATAACGTCGTCCAGCAGTTCGCGGTCGTCGGGGTACTGCTCCAGCCGTTTGTAGCGGGTCAGGCGGTCCAGAACCGTGGCATTGGCCCGTAAGCTGGTGGCAAAGTAGACCAACGTGGACTCTAAGCCGTGCAATTCCATCAGGTCGCTGTCCTTCAAGTCGCCGGACAGGTTTTTCTCAATGGCCTGGCGGCGGCGGTCAATGAGCCGCAGCTCCTGCTGGTACATCGAGGCCGCACGGTAGAGCAGCTGGTAGACGAACCGCATCTTTTTGCGGGTGGAAAAGCCCTTGACCCGGCAGGCGGTGAAGTCGCCGATAACAGGTGTGTCCACCGAGCAGACCGTGATGATCAGCTCCTGCGTCAGGATGATGCCCAACGGGATGGTGGTGTAGATGCCCTCGCCGGAGTCAGGCACCTTGATGGGAATGTCCACGATGATGAGGGTGTAGCCATCCTCCAGGCTGATACGGGCCGACTCTTCCGGGTCGGTAGCGGCCATCAGGTCGGCAGGCTCTATATCTAAGGTAGAGGCCACCAGGCGGGCCTCGTTTTCATCCGGGCTGTTCAGGCAGACCCAGCACCCCTCGCCGATCTCATCAACGCGGGTAAGCTGCTTGTCCTGGGTACGGTAAATCTTCATCATGGCAGTTGACCATCCATACATTATAATAATACCAGTATAAAGCCTGCAAGATAAAAGCGCAAGTATCTTTCTATATGCTGTCCCTCTTACACCACCCATTCTGTAGGGGCTGATGTTAGCATCGGCCCGCTTGGAGCGAACTTCATTTATGGTATGTAGGGGGCGGCGTCCCCGACGCCCCGTGGCGCCCCCAGACTAGAGGGGAGCTGTCCGCGCAGCGGACTAAGGAGTGGCTACTTTATCAACAAAGTTTCCGGTATAGCCCCCTAAAGGCCCCCTCTGCGAGGGGGGCGAAGCGGGTGGGGGAGAGAACTTACGGTATAACCCTTTACCCCTACACTTGGTGCCGCATTTGCACAACACCACAATATACACCTTACCCAAAAGTACAATAAAAACTTTGTCAAAAAAACCGAAAAAAGTGCTTGACAAAGGTCATACTCCTTGCTATAATAATCAAGCTGTCTCGCGAGGGGACAGCCGCTAAAGCTTGTAACTACGGCTTGTATGGGGATTTTGAAGCCGAAAGGCTTCAAAAAATATCGAAAAAAGTTCTTGACAAAAGAACTTTTATGAGATATAATATACAAGCTGTTACGAAACAAGTGACAGCGCAGCAGGACCTTGAAAATTGAACAAAACTGAAACTTGTGGAACCTTGAACGTGGGTTTGGAAACCCACGATAATCAATTCCAAATTTACAAGTAATTCATACAGGACGCAAGCGATTGTGTCTGAGTGATTACAGAGATTTAACGCTTTTAAATGGCGATTAAATACCATTTATAAAGAGTTTGATCCTGGCTCAGGACGAACGCTGGCGGCGCGCCTAACACATGCAAGTCGAACGGAATCAAGAGGAGCTTGCTTTTCTTGATTTAGTGGCGAACGGGTGAGTAACGCGTGAGTAACCTGCCCTGGAGTGGGGGACAACAGTTGGAAACGACTGCTAATACCGCATAAGCCCACGGTATCGCATGGTACTGAGGGAAAAGGATTTATTCGCTCTAGGATGGACTCGCGTCCAATTAGCTAGTTGGTGAGGTAACGGCCCACCAAGGCGACGATTGGTAGCCGGACTGAGAGGTTGAACGGCCACATTGGGACTGAGACACGGCCCAGACTCCTACGGGAGGCAGCAGTGGGGGATATTGCACAATGGGGGAAACCCTGATGCAGCGACGCCGCGTGGAGGAAGAAGGTTTTCGGATTGTAAACTCCTGTCGTTAGGGACGATAATGACGGTACCTAACAAGAAAGCACCGGCTAACTACGTGCCAGCAGCCGCGGTAAAACGTAGGGTGCAAGCGTTGTCCGGAATTACTGGGTGTAAAGGGAGCGCAGGCGGACCGGCAAGTTGGAAGTGAAATCCATGGGCTCAACCCGTGAATTGCTTTCAAAACTGCTGGCCTTGAGTAGTGCAGAGGTAGGTGGAATTCCCGGTGTAGCGGTGGAATGCGTAGATATCGGGAGGAACACCAGTGGCGAAGGCGACCTACTGGGCACCAACTGACGCTGAGGCTCGAAAGCATGGGTAGCAAACAGGATTAGATACCCTGGTAGTCCATGCCGTAAACGATGATTACTAGGTGTTGGAGGATTGACCCCTTCAGTGCCGCAGTTAACACAATAAGTAATCCACCTGGGGAGTACGACCGCAAGGTTGAAACTCAAAGGAATTGACGGGGGCCCGCACAAGCAGTGGAGTATGTGGTTTAATTCGAAGCAACGCGAAGAACCTTACCAGGTCTTGACATCCGATGCATAGTGCAGAGATGCATGAAGTCCTTCGGGACATCGAGACAGGTGGTGCATGGTTGTCGTCAGCTCGTGTCGTGAGATGTTGGGTTAAGTCCCGCAACGAGCGCAACCCTTATTGCCAGTTACTACGAAAGAGGACTCTGGCGAGACTGCCGTTGACAAAACGGAGGAAGGTGGGGATGACGTCAAATCATCATGCCCTTTATGACCTGGGCTACACACGTACTACAATGGCGTTTAACAAAGAGAAGCAAGACCGCGAGGTGGAGCAAAACTCAGAAACAACGTCTCAGTTCAGATTGCAGGCTGCAACTCGCCTGCATGAAGTCGGAATTGCTAGTAATCGCGGATCAGCATGCCGCGGTGAATACGTTCCCGGGCCTTGTACACACCGCCCGTCACACCATGAGAGCCGGGGGGACCCGAAGTCGGTAGTCTAACCGCAAGGAGGACGCCGCCGAAGGTAAAACTGGTGATTGGGGTGAAGTCGTAACAAGGTAGCCGTATCGGAAGGTGCGGCTGGATCACCTCCTTTCTAGGGAGTCAGACGTTCAGCTAAAGCTGGTCTTTGGCTGAACGGACAGGAAAGCAAGTTTCAGTATTGTTCAATTTTGAGGGCCGTGCAAACGGAGCCTCAAAGCATAAGGGACACAGCGAAACCCGAAACGTGAAGAACGCGGGGGTATAGCTCAGTTGGGAGAGCACCTGCTTTGCAAGCAGGGGGTCAAGGGTTCGAATCCCTTTATCTCCACCATTTGGGCTGATAGCTCAGCTGGTTAGAGCACTCGGCTGATAACCGAGAGGTCGATGGTTCGAGTCCATTTCAGCCCACCACTGGTAATCCAGTGCGCTGGGTTACCCAAAACCTTATGTGATGTACCTTGAAAACTGAATATAGAACTGCGAAATGAGATTTTATTAGCTATGTAAAATTCCTGATTTTAATAAAAATCTATAATTTCACCAAGCGGAACTGAAGCTTAGCAATAAGCGACAGTAAAATGGTAAAATCTCGTTGGCAAATGGAGAATCTGAAATAAAGATATGTTTTGCGAAAGCGAAACAACGGTCAAGCTACAAAGGGCGCAAGGAGAATGCCTTGGCACTGGGAGCCGATGAAAGACGTGATAAGCTGCGATAAGCCTTGGGGAGGAGCAAATATCCATTGATCCAGGGATTTCTGAATGAGGAAACTCACCGAAGCTCATACTTCGGTACTGCACACTGAATCCATAGGTGTGTGGGGGGAACCGCCTGAACTGAAACATCTAAGTAGGGCGAGGAAGAGACATCAAACGAGATTCCGTTAGTAGTGGCGAGCGAACGCGGAAGAGGGCAAACCGGAAGGAGAAATCCTTCCGGGGTATGGACCGCTTTAAGGACTTAAGTTGCTAGCTGAATGGCATGGGAAGGCCATCCAAAGAGTGTGAGAGACACGTAAGCGAAAGTGACGAGAGCTGCGCGAGTTCCAGAGTACGGCCAGACACGTGAAACCTGGTCGGAAGATGGGGGGACCACCCTCCAACCCTAAATACTACCCAGTGACCGATAGCGTATAGTACTGTGAAGGAAAGGTGAAAAGGACCCCGGGAGGGGAGTGAAAGAGAACCTGAAACCTTGTGCCTACAAGCACATAGAGCACATCAACGTGTGATATGGTACTTTTTGTAGAACGGTCCGGCGAGCGATTGTATGTTGCGAGCTTAAGCGCTTAAGGCGTGGAGGCGTAGCGAGAGCGAGTCTGAAAAGGGCGTTCAGTAGCATGCAATGGGCCCGAAACCGGGTGACCTACCCATGATCAGGCTGAAGTGAAAGTAAAATTTCATGGAGGGCCGAACCGACCTCCGTTGAAAAGGCGGCGGATGAATTGTGGGTAGCGGAGAAATTCCAATCGAACTCGGAGATAGCTGGTTCTCCCCGAAATAGCTTTAGGGCTAGCCTCATATTAGATACCCGGAGGTAAAGCACTGAATGGCCTAGCGCCCGAGAGGGTAGCGAAGCCTATCAAACTAAGAATGCCGGAGTATTGATGTATGGGAGTCAGACAGTGTGAGATAAATCTCATTGTCAAAAGGGAAACAGCCCAGATCTACAGCTAAGGTCCCAAATTGTATCTAAGTGGAAAACGATGTGGAAATACGCAGACAACCAGGATGTTGGCTCAGAAGCAGCCACTCATTTAAAGAGTGCGTAATAGCTCACTGGTCGAGCGTCTCTGCGCGGAAAATTTAACGGGGCTAAGATACAAACCGAAGCTTAGGCTGCACGTAAGTGCGGGGTAGGGGAGCGTTGTGTAAGCGGAGAAACAGTAGCGTAAGCGGCTGTGGAGTTTACAGAAGTGAGAATGCCGGAATGAGTAGCGCGAATGTGGTGAGAATCCACATGGCCGGAAACCTCAGGTTTTTGGAGGAAGGTTCGTCCGCTCCAAGTTAGGCGGGAGCTAAGGTAAGGCCGAAAGGCGTAGCCGATGCACAGACGGTAGAGATTCCGTCCCCACCGAAAGACTTAAGCACAGGGACACTTTCAGAAGGTCGGAGCCAGGTGTTGGTTCTGGTAGTGATCGAGGGAAATATAGTACCGAAGTCCGGCTGGAAGAGAGGCGAGAAAAGCTGTGTGTATGTTTAAGGTGCCCGTACCGCAAACCGACACAGGTAGGTAGGAAGAAGATTCTAAGGCCAACGGGAGAAGGGTTGTTAAGGAACTCGGCAAGTTGACCCCGTAACTTCGGAATAAGGGGTGCTCACGAGAGTGAGCCGCAGAGAATAGGCCCAGGCAACTGTTTACCAAAAACACAGGTTTGTGCTAAATCGAAAGATGACGTATACGAGCTGACGCCTGCCCGGTGCTGGAAGGTTAAAAGGAGATGTGCAAGCATTGAATTGAAGCCCCAGTGAACGGCGGCCGTAACTATAACGGTCCTAAGGTAGCGAAATTCCTTGTCAGGTAAGTTCTGACCCGCATGAAAGGCGTAATGATCTGGGCACTGTCTCAACAGCCCGCCCGGCGAAATTGTAGTACCGGTGAAGATGCCGGTTACCCGCGACAAGACGGAAAGACCCCATGGAGCTTTACTGTAGCCTGATATTGGGTTTCGGTGTTGCATGCACAGGATAGATGGGACGCTGGGAAAGAGTCGCTTTGGCGATTCTGGAGCGGACGTTGGGATACCATCCTTGCGACATTGGAATTCTAACCTGCGCCTCTGAATCGAGGCGGGGGACATTGTCAGGTGGGCAGTTTGACTGGGGCGGTCGCCTCCTAAAAAGTAGCGGAGGCGTTCAAAGGTTCGCTCAGCTTGGACGGAAACCAAGCTAGAGAGTGCAAACGCAAAAGCGAGCCTGACTGCGAGACTGACGGGTCGAGCAGAGACGAAAGTCGGAGTTAGTGATCCGGTGGTATGTGAGTGGAAATGCCATCGCTCAACGGATAAAAGTTACCCTGGGGATAACAGGCTGATCTCCCCCAAGAGTCCACATCGACGGGGAGGTTTGGCACCTCGATGTCGGCTCATCGCATCCTGGGGCTGAATTCGGTCCCAAGGGTTTGGCTGTTCGCCAATTAAAGCGGTACGCGAGCTGGGTTCAGAACGTCGTGAGACAGTTCGGTCCCTATCTGTCGTGGGCGCAGGATATTTGAGAGGCGCTGTCCCTAGTACGAGAGGACCGGGATGGACGAACCTCTGGTGCACCAGTTGTCACGCCAGTGGCACAGCTGGGCAGCTATGTTCGGATCGGATAAACGCTGAAAGCATCTAAGCGTGAAGCCGGCCTTAAGATAAGATATCCCACTGAGTCAATCAGGTAAGACCCCTTGAAGACTACAAGGTTGATAGGCACAGAGTGTAAGCGGAGTGATCCGTTCAGCTAGTGTGTACTAATAGGTCGAGGGCTTGACCCCATCTTTAAAAGATACTCTATTTGCTAAAGCAGTTCGATATTCAGTTTTGAGGGTACATCCTCAGAAAAAAGAGACGGTCGGTGTCGATGACGGTGAGGTTCCACCTGTTCCCATTCCGAACACAGAAGTTAAGCTCACTCGTGCCGAAGATAGTTGGCTGGAGACGGCCTGTGAAAATAGGTAGATGCCGACTTCTCTTTTAAAGAACAAGCCTCCGGGCCGGGTTTTGGCCCAGCCTGGAGCTTGTTTATATGCACCATTAGCTCAGTTGGTAGAGCAACTGACTCTTAATCAGTGGGTCCTGGGTTCGAGTCCCCGATGGTGCACCACAAAATACCTCGCACGAAGCTGCGGGGTATTTTTATTTTATGTTGATATACCGTTGAAAATAAACGAGCATAGCCTTTGAAACAAGATAAGCCTTGAAAAATAAGTCGAATCATAAGACTGGTTACGATAGGCTAAAAACTGCCGAAAATGGCTCTAATTGCCATGCGCGTAACAGTTTACCGATATACATTTTATTAGTCAGTATGCGGCGCATTAAGAACAACATGAACATTCGCATTTGTGGCCGCGCAGACACTACACTGTCTACCATCATCATCGGGGACGGACGCGCAGCTGAGCAGATTCCGCACGATGCACAGGGGCGCTTCATTATTGAAGACGGCACGGTGTTTCAGGCGTATTATTTTAGCGACGATACAATTTCAAAGTGGTAATATAAAAGGCAGACGTTTTTAGCGCCTGCCTTTTGTTTTTTATCGGGTATTAGAGAAAACCTACCCATATACCAACGGCAATAAGTAGTATGCCTAATAATCTGCCCACAAGTTTTGCTTTTTGGTATCCTAAAAGTTCTGCTGTTTCAGGAGTAGTAAATGGAAGTAAGACAACATCAATACCCATTACTATAATTCCGATTCCGATTGCGGAAGCGCGATTACTTAGGGCGATGCCATAAAGTAGAATGAGAAAACCTAAAGCAATGCCCAAAATAAAATACTTGGTTTTACGGCTATCTTTTTCCAGCGCTTCTTTATAGTTGCTTTCGCATTCATTGCAGCAAAATTCGGAAGTGCCATTTAGTTCATTCCCGCAGTATTTACATTTCTTCATACGAATACCTATAATGGTTAAATAAACTGGAAATTACCATTTCCCTTTAGCAATTCGCCCGCCGACCAAGATGGCGGAAAAAATAGCAGCGAAAAATAAGAATGTAAGCCAAATTGGACTTAGTACCCACAACCAAGACCATGAAATGAATCTTGCTGCTTTTAGTACAACAAAAATCAGCGTTAAAACAACAATGGGGTCATGTCTATGCCGTCCATACCGTTTAGATTCATTCTTCATGCGTATAATCACCTCACGGTTTCAGTTTAGCTAATTGTATCATATACCGTGTTGCTTTACAAGCAACTTGCCATTTTAATCTATATCAAGTAGTCAGACCGCTGCTGATGTCTTTGGGTGGCGGTATATTCTGGAAATGCCCATATCTCAACACTTACGCTTTCCTCAATCTCAACTCACGTTATCCAATCGGGATAAGGAGATGTGGGTTGTTCCGCGATTAACCAGAAAAAGAGGAATGGGGAAATGTCAAGGGGACTGTGGAATACCGCAGCCCAGTTTGTAGAGCGAGGATATGCCGCAAAAGCCCCTTGATATTTCAACACCCCTCTTTTATCCTCGCGCGGAGGAACAACAGCATCACTTCCGGGTGAGCAGTCGTGTGATGCCGATGCCGCCCGGACAAACAAAAGTGTTCGGGTTTGCTCCCACATGGTGCACCACAAAATACCTCGCACGAAGCTGCGGGGTATTTTTTTATTGCTTGTTTTTGAGGGAACTGCCGTTTGTGCACCATTGGGGACGAGAATGGCTTGCTGTGGAGGTGACCGCCGCCTGCGGCGGAGACAGAGATCCAGAGCAGGCGCAGCGGTCGCAGAGGACAAGCCCCGCCCAAGGGGCGCAGGCCGATGCGGTAACCGCAAGTCGTAGGCCGGCGGTACGTCCCGCCGGACAAAAACAGTCCAGTGGACGGTTTTTAGAGCGCGGGGGATTTTATGCCTCGCCCAGAATCTGCTTGATCTCTGCCAAATCAGCGGCAAAGTAGATGCCCTCCTGGCGGGCGGGGGTGGAGAGGCCGGTTTCGATCATGTGGTCCAACAGGGATTTTAGGCTGTCGTAATAGTTGTTGAGGTTGTAGAGGATGCAGGGAGCATCCAGGTGCTTGAGGGACACTTTCGACATGACCTCAGTGATCTCCTCCAGCGTGCCGGTGCCGCCTGGGAACGCGATAAAAGCATCGCCCAGCTCGATCATTTTGGCTTTGCGCTCGGTCATGTCCTGCGTGACGATCAACTGCGTCAGGCCGTCCAGCTCGTAGCCTTCATCAATGAAAAACTGCGGTTCTACGCCGATCACGGGACCGCCGGCGGCCATTACGCTGCGGGCCAGCACACCCATCAGGCCGCTGGCAGAGCCGCCGTAGACCAGCGTGTGGCCGCTTTTGCCGATCCATTGCCCCAGCTCGGCCACGGTAGTTTGCAGGGCGGGGTCTGTGCCATAATTGGCGCCTAAATATACAGTAACATTCATAGCAGGTGCTCCCTTTTACTTTGCTATACAGCCAGCATAACGCGAACCACGCCATTTTGCAAGAGCGAATCGTCCAAAGCGGGGCGGCAGCAGCCGTAAAACACTGCGCAATCATGTTGATAATTGTCTTGCAATCTAACAATAAACTTTCTATAATAAAAATATCGAAAATTTTAACAAAATGCTGCGGTATGACGATGCGCATTTTGTGCGGGAGTTGAGCGCGTGTGAAGAAAATACGGATCGAACGGGTCAGCATTGGGAGCATTGCGGTGACCATTCTGCTGGGCATCCTGCTTGTGTTTGTTTCGTCTGAGTGCACGCAGCAGTTTGCGGCGTTGCAGACCGCCACGGATGAATATATTGAGTGCGAAAACCAGGCAAGTGAGCTGCAGGCGGCATCGGATTATCTGGCCGAGCAGGTGCGGCTGTTTGTGGTGACCGGGCAGCGAGAGTACATGGACCTTTACTTTGAGGAAAAGGACGTGACCCGGCGCCAGGAGAAGGCGTTCGCCTATTTGGAACAGGAATTTGACGGAACAACGTCGTTGGAATCACTGAAAACTGCGCTGAACAGCACCAAAAATCTGAGCTATGCCGACCGTTATGCCATGCGGCTGGCGGCCGAGGCCTACATTGCGGACGGGGAAAGCTGGCCGGAGGCCATCCGGGCGGTGACGCTGCACGAGAGCGACCAGCGGATGACCGACAGCGAGAAGATCCGCAAGGCACAGCAGCTGGTTTGCAACGACCAGTACCAGACGCTGCGGGAGAACATCAACGACAATGTTGCGGCCTGCACCCAAAGCCTGATCGAACAGACGAAGAACCGCCAAAACAACGCAGCAACGGTGTTCAGTGACATTTATTTTAGGTTTGAGATCAGCGTAGTGGCGTTGATTTTGATGGTGCTGATGATGTGCGCCATCGTGCAGCATTTAATCGTAAAGCCGCTGCTGCTGTACGGAAAGAGCATCCAGAACGGGGAGATCTTTCCGGTGGTGGGCGCGGCGGAGCTGCAAAACCTGGCCGTGACCTACAACAAAGTCTACCTGGAAAACCAGGAGACGCAGAAGCTCATCCGTCATGAGGCCGAGCATGACGCACTGACCGATGCGCTGAATCGAGGGTCGTTTGAGAAGATTTTGTCCATTTACGAGAAGGGGCAGTCAGACTTTGCCATGATCATCTGCGATGTGGACAGCTTCAAGACCGTTAACGACACCTACGGCCATGCGGTAGGCGATGAAATTTTGAAAAAGGTGGCATCCCTGCTGCAGAAAGCGTTCCGCAGCATCGACTATGTCTGCCGCATCGGCGGCGACGAGTTCGCGGTCATTATGGTGGATATGACCACCGACCTGACCAACACTGTTAAAGAAAAAATCGATATAGTCAACGACCTGCTGAGCAACCCGGCCGACGGGTTGCCGCCTGTCTCGCTGAGCGTTGGCGTGGCGTTTTCTGACCGGCAGGACCCGGGGGAGAGCATCTTTAAGGATGCCGACCACGCGCTGTACCATGTAAAGCAGCACGGCAAGCATGGCTGCGGCTTTTATGGCGCAGAGCAGGAGCCTTGCGCGGAGCCGGATGCCGCAGTACCCATGAGCGAAACTGAATAGCGTTAAAGGGAAGGACTGAGGCCTTTCCCTTTTTTGTGGTGCTTGCGCGGTGCGGCAAATTGTGGTAGTATGGCAGGAGAAATGAGGGGGATGAAAGTATGTCGATCAGTATCCTGCTGGCGGAAAAAATCGCGCAGTTGTTTCTGATTTTGCTGATGGGGTATCTGGTGGTCCGGGTCGGGCTGTTGAAGCCTGAGGACAGCCGGGTGCTGTCGGTCATCATGGTGTATCTGGTCATGCCGTGCATGATCCTGAACGCGTTCCAGATCGACAACACGCCGGAGGTGCGCACCGGCATTGCGTATTCGTTTGTGGTGGCAGGCATCATGCACCTGCTGTTTTTGGCGCTGACGGCGCTGCTGAAAAAGCCGCTGAAACTGGATGTGATTGAGCGGTGTGCTGTGATTTATTCCAACGCATCGGCGTTGGTCATCCCGCTGCTGCAGGCTACGCTGGGCAGTGAGTATGTGGTGTATTCCTGCGGGTTCATCATTGTGCAGCTGGTGCTGCTGTGGACCCATTGCTGCACGGTGCTGCGGGGCGACAAGGGCATTGACCTGAAAAAAATCGTGACGAACCTGAACCTGATCGCCATTGTGGCGGCGGCGCTGCTGTTTGCGCTGCACATCACGCTGCCGGCGGGGCTGGTGACGACCATCTCCAGCGTGGGCAATATGATCGGTCCGCTGGGTATGCTGCTGGCGGGCATGGCAATCGCGTCCAGCCCGCTGAAAAAGCTGGTGCTTACGCCGCGGTATTATTTGACCGTGTTTTTGCGTTTGATTTTGTACCCGATGGTGACGCTGGGGTTGTTATGGCTGCTGAAAGCGCAGACCTGGATCCCAGACGGCAAGGCGATTTTGATGACAGTGTTTTTGTCCGGCATTACGCCGGTATGTTCGGCGTTGAACTCGATGGTGCAGTTGTATGACCGCGATATGGAGGAATCCGGTGCTTTGTACGTGTTGACAACGTTGTTGTCGATTGCAACGATGCCGATGGTGATTGCGGTGTTTGAACGAGTTATTTGATTATGGCAATACCGCATAATTCTAAGTGCCGATACGGCGAGCGAGGTGCGGCAGATGCTAAGCCAAAAGCGCAGATAATACTTTGTGTATTATCGAGCATTTTGGCAACGCAGATGCCGTGCCGCAGCCGCCGGAGCGGTGCTTAAGCCGTCAGGCGGGAATTGTGCGGTGTTGCCTTATATTTGTGCGGTTATCCGGCCCTGCCTACCTTGAGGCAGGGCCTTTTTTAGTGGGTGGCACCTCTTAGGAACAAATCAAGAAGTTTCCACAGGTTTATATTGCAAAACCTTCTCAGAGAACGCGCCATTGAAGAATTGAATGAAAGGTCCAAGACCGAAGGCGCAGACCAGGGTGCCGATGCCGACCAGGCCGCCCAGCAGGAAGGTGATGGCCGCACAGAGTGCATCGGTAAAGACGCGGCAGCCGAAGTAAGGCTTGTGCAGGTGGTCCTGCAGGGCCAGAGCCAGCGAATCGTAAGGTGCAACGCCCAGGTCGGCCGTCTGGTACAGCGAGCAACCAAACGCTGTGACAGGCACGGCAATCACGACCCACAGCAGCTGGATGGGCAGCTGTTCGGCAGGGCCGAACCAGCCCGCAATGATGTCGTAGAAAAAAGTGATGATGAACCCACAGCCCAGGCCGTTGACCAGGGTGCCCAGGCCAATGTACTTGCGGCCCCAGATGAATTCCACCACCAAGAACACCAGATTGGTGCAGATGTTCTGCACGCCCAGCGAGATGCCCAGCAGCTCGGACAGGCGGATGTTCAGGGCCGTGATGGAATCATTGCCCAGGTGGGATTGCTTGAAGATGGCAATGCCCAGCGAGATGATGACGATGCCGATCACCATACCCAGGACACGGCGCACAGTAGGACGTTCCGTTTTCATGGTTTTCTCCAGCTTTCCTTATTAGACTATAAATGCAGAGGGTTGTATCCAGTGTAACACGTCGTGCAGCGCGGGTCAACCGTTGCGGCGGCTGCAGGTGCGCATGCCATTGACGCCCGCACCCAGGAACATCACGTTGATGCTGACATTCAGCCACAGGATGACCAGGATGATCGAGGTCAGGGAGCCGTAAATATAGGACAGCTTCCAGGATGTGCGAATATAATAGGTGAAGATCGAGGAGAAAACGAACCAGACAACAGCCGTAAACAGCGCCCCGGGCAGCTGGTCCCGCATACGGCGGCGGCCGCCCGGCACGAAGGTGTAGATCAGGACAAAAGTCAGGATGGACAGCCCGAAGGCCGCCAGCGCACTGAAGCTGACCAAACTGTGCAGCCTGAGAAACAGATGGCTCTGGGACAGCCAGGGCAGCAGGCTCAACGCCCAATGCAGCAGGGGGCTGAGGTTCTGGCAGAACAGCACGATCAGCAGCAGCCACAAAAACGCGAAGGTGTACACTACCGCCCACAGCCGGTCGAGCATCGTGCGGCGGGAGCCGGGGGTCAACTTTTGCAGGCCCTTCTGGATGGCTGCCATGCCGCTGGACGCCGACACCAGTGTGGTAATAACGGCCAGCGATGCCACAAAGGTGTTGGAGTTCTCGTTCATGCTGGTGATAAGGCCGGCGATGGTATCACGAATGACCGGAAGATCCGGCAGAAAACGGAAAAACAGCTCGACTACGCTGTCCACCGTAAAGCCCGGCAGGGTGTTGACCACCACCAGCAGCCACATCAGCAGCGGAAAAAACGCCGTGAGCAGGAAAAGCGTGGCGTGCCCGGCGTAGACCGTCATGTCCTGGGCCATGTACTGCTGCAGCAGGGTGATGGCGGGCTGCAGTTTTTTCTTCATGCTTCCACCCCCGGGCACAGGCCGCGCATGGCGTTGTGGATCAGCCGATAGGTGCGCTGGGCCATCACCTCGGGCGGGGCGGGTTCCTTGGCCTGGAGCCAGTTTTTGATAAGCCCCACGCAGCCAGACAGGCAAAAGGAATACCCGCTGTCCAGA
Source organism: Oscillospiraceae bacterium (assembly GCA_025758045.1). Lineage (NCBI taxonomy): Bacteria > Bacillati > Bacillota > Clostridia > Eubacteriales > Oscillospiraceae > Oscillospiraceae bacterium. The sequence continues at coordinate 1,414,098 of CP107208.1, forward strand.
TCGGCCCGGTGATCCGGGTAGGCATCGGCCAGTACCTGCAGGCTGTAGCGGGAGAGGATGGCTTCGATCTGCAGCAAAAACGCCATGTCGCCGTGGGGACCCAGCAGTGCGGCGCAGATCTCGCGGTTTTCGGCCATCAGGGAAAACAGATCCCCCACCAGCGGGAAAATCTGCGCCTGGTGCGGGTCGATGGGGTGTGCCTGCACGGACGCCTCAATGCGTTCCAGCAGCTCGCCCTCGACGGAAGCCAGCATCTGGTCAATGTCGGTGTAGTGCAGGTAAAAGGTGGAACGGTTCACGTTGGCGTGGGCGACCAGCTCTTTTACGGTGATGTCGCCTGCGTTTTTCTCCTGCATCAGCTCGGCCAGGCCCTGGCGCAGCAGGGCACGGGTACGCAGGATGCGGCGGTCGGTTTTGGGTGCCGTCATAAGCGGAAAATCCTTTCCGGTGCGTTACAATTTCTATAATAGACATTATACGCCGAACCGGGGAGAAAAGCAACACGGTGTTGCATATCGGACGCCTTTTGCCGAAAATGCAGGGCAGCGGCCCGTCAACCAGACAACGCTTGCCATGCCGCAGAAATTGGCGTATATTGATGGTATAGACGTATCCGGGGGAGGAAACAGGACGATGGAAGCGAAGGATAAAATTATAGTGCGGGGCGAGCTGGCGTTGGTGCTGGCCGTGCTCATCAACAGCTTTGCAGTGGCCGTGACGGTGTATGCGGGGCTGGGCATTTCGCCGGTGTCCAGCTTCCCGTATGCGGTGTCGCTGGTATTTCCGTTTTTGACGCTGGGCACCTGGACGTACCTGTTCCAGGGCGTGCTGGTCATTACGTTGATGGTGCTGCGCAAACGGTTTGTGCCGTCGTACCTGTTCAGCTTTGTGGCGGGCTTTTTCTTCGGCAAGCTGCTGGATGTGTTTGGTGCGTGGCTGCCCTGCCTGCCCTACAGCTGGGGCTGGCGCATCTTCTACTTTGTGGCCAGCTGCCCGGTCATCGCGCTGGGCATTGCACTGTCCAACCGGTGCAAGCTGCCGATCATCCCGACGGATCTGTTTGCCCGGGACCTTTCGGAGATTATCCGCAAGCCTTACGCCAAGGTCAAGACGACCATGGACCTGACTTGCGTTGCGGTATCCATTGTGCTGACCGTAGTGGGTACCGGTACGCTGAAGGGAGTAGGCATCGGCACGGTGGTGGCTGCCCTGACCTATGGACGGACCGCTGGTTTGATTGGCAATTTGATTGATAAGAAGTTTTATTTTGTATCAGTGCTGGAGAAATAAACGAATTGCCTCCGCAGGGTGGCGCGGAACGGAAGCCACTCCATAAGACAAAAGGAGTCAGCCAAGATAAAAAGCATTTATCTGATGAGCCACGGCGAGACATTATTTAAGGCAACACCGCACAATTCCCGCCTGACGGCTTAAGCACCTCGCTCGCCGTGTCGGCACTTAGAATTATGCGGTATTGCCTTAATACATGGTAACTTCGTGATAGAAAAAATTATCAACCCAGATGGGCAAAAATCACCCCAGCGCCACATCCAGCACCATCATCACGCTGAATCCCAGCGCAAAGCAGATGGTGCCGACGTTGGAGTGCTCGCCCTGGGACATTTCGGGGATCAGCTCCTCGACCACGACGTAGATCATGGCCCCGGCGGCAAAGCTGAGCAGGTAGGGCAGGGCAGGCACCACCAGCCCGGCGGCCCAGATGGTAAACAGTGCGCCCACTGGCTCCACGGCACCGGACAGCGTACCCGCCCAGAACGCCCGGCCGCGGCTCATGCCCTCGGCTTTCAGAGGCATCGAAATGATAGCGCCCTCGGGAAAGTTCTGGATGGCAATGCCCAGGGACAGCGCCAGTGCACCCATCGCCGTGATAGACGCACTGCCCGTTAAGTAACCCGCGTACACCACGCCGACGGCCATGCCCTCAGGGATGTTGTGCAGCGTGACGGCCAGCACCAGCATCGTGGTGCGGGAAAAGCCGCTGTGGGGGCCTTCGGGAGTGTCGGCACCCTGGTGCAGATGAGGCACCGCCATATCCAGCAGCAGCAAAAAGCCGATGCCCAGCCAGAAGCCCACGGCGGCGGGGATGAACGCCAGCCGCCCCAGGCCCTTGGACTGCTCCATGGCGGGGATGAGCAAACTCCAGATCGACGCCGCTACCATGACCCCGGCGGCAAAGCCGGTTAAAGCGCGCTGCACACCTTCGTGCAGCGTTTTTTTCATGAAAAATACGCAGGCGGACCCCAGCGTAGTACCGGCAAAGGGGATAAGGATACCGGGTAAACATTGCATTAGCATAAACTAACCCTCCCTGTAAAAAAATGACCCGCCCGGCCCAAAACGGCAGTAACAGCGGGGAAAAGTTGACGAAAAACGAAAACACGATATTTGCCCTTATCCTACCACACCCGGCCCGTGCCGTCAATAGCCGGGAAGATGTGAACCATTGGTTAAAAATATATCAAAAACACTTGCGCAAATTCCTTTTTATGCGTATAATATGGGTATTGGGCGCAAAACGTCCCCATAACTAATGTGTAATACCGAGAGGAGCTTTTACTATGGGTTTGGGTAAAAAGACCATTGACGATGAAAACTACGCTGGTAAGCGCGTGCTGGTTCGCTGCGACTTCAACGTCCCGATGAAGGACGGCGTGATCACCAATGACAACCGTATCAACGCGGCTCTGCCGACCATCAAAAAGCTGATCAATGATGGCGCCAAGGTCATTCTGTGCAGCCACCTGGGCAAGCCGAAGAACGGCCCCGAGGCCAAGTTCAGCCTGGCCCCTGTTGCTGTCCGCCTGAGCGAGAAGCTGGGCCAGCCCGTCACCTTTGCTGACGATGACACCGTTGTCGGCGAGAACGCCAAGGCTGCTGTTGCCACCATGGGCAACGGCGATGTTGTTCTGCTGCAGAACACCCGTTTCCGCAAGGAAGAGACCAAGAATGAGCCCGCTTTCAGCGAGGAGCTGGCCAGCCTGGCCGATGCTTACGTGGATGACGCTTTCGGCTCCTGCCATCGCGCCCACTGCTCCACCGCCGGTGTTACCGACTACATTAAGGATACCGCTGTCGGCTACCTGATGGAAAAGGAGATCAAGTACCTGGGCAACGCAGTGAACGATCCCGAGCGTCCCTTCACCGCCATTCTGGGCGGCGCTAAGGTCGCTGATAAGCTGAACGTTATCTCCAACTTGCTGGAAAAGGTCGACACCCTGATCATCGGCGGCGGCATGGCCTACACCTTCCTGAAGGCCCAGGGCTACGAGATCGGCAAGAGCCTGTGCGATGACTCCAAGCTGGATTACTGCAAGGAAATGATGGCTAAGGCCCAGGAGAAGGGCGTTAAGCTGCTGCTGCCCGTTGATGCTGCCTGCATCAAAGACTTCCCTGATCCCATCGATGCCCCTGTCGAGACCGTCATTGTTCCTGTTGACGCTATCCCGGCTGACCAGGAAGGCTGCGACATCGGCCCCGAGACCATGAAGCTGTTCGCTGATGCCGTCAAGGCCAGCAAAACCGTTGTCTGGAACGGCCCCATGGGCGTCTTCGAGAACCCGACCCTGGCTGCCGGCACCCTGGCTGTTGCCAAGGCTATGGCTGAGAGCGACGCTACCACCGTGATCGGCGGCGGCGACAGCGCTGCAGCTGTCCAGCAGATGGGCCTGGGCGACAAGATGACCCACATCTCCACCGGTGGTGGTGCTTCTCTGGAGTACCTGGAGGGCAAGGAACTGCCCGGCATCGCCGTTATCCAGAAAGCTTAATTTGTAACCCGCAGGGCGCGGCGGCAGAGCCGCTGCGCCCCTTTTTGTTTGAAAAATATATGAAATAAAGGAGCAACTATCATGGATAAGCAGAACCGCAAGGCAATCATTGCCGGCAACTGGAAAATGAATAAAACCGCTACCGAGGCCGCCGAACTGATCGACGCCCTGATCCCCGCTGTGAAGGACGCTGGCTGCGAGGTCGTTATCTGTGTGCCTTTCACCGACCTGGTCACCGCTGTTGCCAAGACCAAGGGCACCAACATCCACGTTGGCGCTGAGAATGTCCACTTCGAGAAGTCCGGCGCTTACACCGGCGAGATCAGCGCTGACATGCTGACCGACCTGGGCGTTGAGTACGTCGTTGTCGGCCACAGCGAGCGCCGCCAGTACTTTGCCGAGACCGATGAGACTGTCAACAAGCGCGCCAAGGCTGCTCTGGCTGGCGGCCTGAAGCCCATCATCTGCGTCGGCGAGAGCCTGGCCCAGCGTGAGCAGGGTGTCACCGAGGAGCTGGTCCGCATGCAGGTCAAGATCGCCCTGAACGGCGTGACCGCTGACGAGCTGAAGAACGTCGTTATCGCCTACGAGCCCATCTGGGCTATCGGCACCGGCAAGACTGCTACCGCTGACCAGGCACAGGAAGTCTGCGCCGCTATCCGCAAGGTCGTCGGCGAGCTGTACGGCGAGGATGCCGCCAAGGCCCTGACCGTCCAATACGGCGGCAGCATGAACGCCAAGAACGCTGAGGAACTGCTGGGCAAGCCCGATGTTGACGGCGGCCTGATCGGCGGTGCTTCCCTGAAGGCCGACCAATTTGCCATCATTGTTGACGCCGCCACCAAGGGCTGATACAATAGTAGAGTAAAATGCCTCCCTCTGCGAGGGAGGTGGCGCGAAGCGCCGGAGGGAGAGACTTTCAACTAAGCAACAGTTTACTTTATGTCTCTCCCCCACCGCCTACGGCGGAGCCCTTCGGGCCCGGACCCCTCTGTCGCTACGCGACATCTCCCCACACTGCGGGGAGTCACCCTCCCAGAGGGGGCCTTTTGCGCTACCTGTACAAAAGGAGTTTCAATTTATGTCTAAAAAACCTGTAATGCTTTGCATCATGGACGGTTTCGGCTGGACGCCGGATCAGACCTACGGCAACGCCGTGGCCGCCGCCAATAAGCCCAACCTGGACAAGATCTTTGCCAACTATCCCATGACTACCATCCAGGCCAGCGGCATGGCCGTCGGCCTGCCCGAGGGCCAGATGGGCAACTCGGAAGTCGGCCACACCAACATGGGCGCTGGCCGCATCGTCTACCAGCAGCTGACCCTCATCACCAAGTCCATCAAGGACGGTGAGATGCTCAAGAACCCCGTGCTGGTCAAGAACATGAAAGCTGCCATCGATGCCGGTAAGGCCATCCACCTGATGGGCCTGGTCGGCACCGGCGGTGTCCACAGCCATGCCGACCACTGGTACGGCGTGCTGGAGATGGCCAAGCACCTGGGTGCCAAGGACGTCTACCTGCACTGCATCATGGACGGCCGTGACACCGATCCCCACAGCGGCAAGGGCTTCCTGGCTGACCTGCAGGCCAAGCTGGACGAACTGGGCATCGGCAAGATCGCCTCTGTTTCCGGCCGTTACTACGCCATGGACCGTGACAATAACTGGGACCGCGAGGAGAAAGCCTACGCTGCCTTTGTTTACGGCGAGGGCAACCACGCCGCCAACGCTGCCGAGGCTATCGAGGCCAGCTATGCTGCCGATGTGACCGACGAGTTCGTCGTGCCCGTTGTCACCTGCGAGGGCGGCCGTGTGCAGGATGGCGATACCGTTATCTTCATGAACTTCCGCCCCGACCGTGCCCGTCAGATGACCCGCATCTTCTGCGATGATGCTTTCACCGGCTTTGAGCGCCGCGGCGGCCGCAAGCAGGTCAACTATGTCTGCATGGCCGAGTACGATGCCACCATGCCCAACTGTGAAGTGGCTTACCCGCCGGTCGAACTGAAGAACACCTTGGGTGAGTACCTGGCTGCCCACGGCAAGACCCAGCTGCGCATTGCCGAAACCGAGAAGTACGCCCATGTGACGTTCTTCTTCAACGGCGGTGTCGAGCAGCCCTGCGAGGGCGAGGACCGCAAGGTCATCCCCAGCCCGAAGGTTGCCACCTACGACCTGAAGCCCGAGATGAGCGCCTACGAGGTTGCCGACGAGTGCAAGGCCCGCATCGAGAGCGGCAAGTACGACGTCATCATCCTGAACTTTGCCAACTGCGACATGGTCGGCCACACCGGCGTGTTTGACGCCGCTGTCAAGGCTGTCGAGGCTGTTGACAAGTGCGTGGGCGAGGTCACCGACGCTGTGCTGAACGCTGGCGGCGTGGTCTTCCTGACCGCCGACCACGGCAACGCCGAGAAGATGAAGAACCCCGATGGTTCTCCCTTCACCGCCCACACCACCAACGTAGTGCCCTTCGCCGTCATTGGCGCTGGCGATGTGAAGCTGCGTGAGGGCGGCTGCCTGGCAGACATCGCCCCCACCATGCTGCCCTATATCGGCCTGCCCGTCCCGGCTGAGATGACCGGCAAGAGCATTATCGTCGACTAAGACGAGGGATTTTCGGCCTTTTTGGAAAAAAGGCCTGGCGAAAAACTTTTAATATTTCGCCCCATAAAGCGGGAGCCTGCGGTAAGCGGGCTCCTGCTTTTGTTTGTATGGGCTGATGTATGTGTTTTGCTGTAGGGGCCGATGCTTGCATCGGCCCCTCAACTTGCCGTGGTTTACGCTGTTTTATAGGTTGAGAAAATGCACGAAAAATGGTATAGTAGAAACTACAAAAGTATGCCTGTAAGGGGAATTTACCGTATGAAAGAAAAACTGCGCTTACTGCTGCGTAAACCGGCTGTGACCGCCTTGCTGATAGCCGAGCTGCTGGTAATAGGCTTTGCCTTGGCAGCGGCCCTGCGCCCGGCGGCTGCGTATACGTTCACGGCGGACCAGTGGGAAAACATCGCCCAGGAGTCAGAAATTGGTTATGACGAGGACGGCCGCATCGGCGTTACCGAAATGACCGACGGCGAGGACATCCTCCAAACCCCGCCCATGACCCTGCCCAAGGGGCACTATAAGGTGACGCTGGATTACCGCTACGTGCCCAGCGTATGGGAGGGGGGGGGAGCGCCGCTCCTGCGTGTATTTTGCTTCGTATGATGCGGGTACCGTTACCGGGGAAAAGCCCTGCGTCAATGTGAAAAAGCAGAAGGACACCCTGACGCTGAATGTCAGCGACTACAGTGAAACGGTCCGGTTGGTAGCTCATAATGATGGCGGTATCTTTACGCTGGGGCCTGTGCATATTGAACAGGATATGCTGTATGCGGGGGCCTGTGTGGCGGGCTGGCTGCTGCTGTTTGTGCTGCTGGATGCCTTTTTGCTGCTGACCGTACCCGGCAGCCCGGTGCGGCTGGCAGATGCTGAACTGTGTGCCTGCCTTTGGGTGCTGTGTGCAGTGGCCGTGCTGACCTGCGCCCCGGCCATGACCAACAGCGGTGCACTGCAGGGGGCGGACTGGTCGTTCCATCTTTCCCGTATTGAGGGCATTGCCCAGGGCCTACGGGAGGGGCAGTTCCCGGTCCGCGTTTACAGCATAGCGAAAGATGGGTATGGCTATGCGCCCTCGCTGTTTTATGGCGAACTGCTGCTGTACTTCCCGGCGGTACTGCGCTTATTGGGGATGAGTGTGCAGGGGGCGTATCATACCTATCTGCTGGCACTCCAGCTGCTGACGGCTGGCATTGCCTTTTTCAGCCTGCGGCAGATTTTCCGGCATAACAAGACGGCCCTGGTGGGCAGCGTCCTGTATATGCTGTCTACCTATCATCTGTATAAGATTTACTGGCTCAGCGCGGTGGGGGAGTACACAGCCATGGCGTTTCTGCCGCTGATTCCGGCTGCCCTGTATGAATTGTATGGGGAACGTCCGCTTACCCGCAAGCGGCTGCGCCGGGCCTGCGCAGAACTTGTTGCGGCCTTTGGAATGCTGCTGCAGGTGCATCTGCTGTCCCTGGAGATGGCAGTTCTGGCAACAGCCGTGTTCTGCCTGATGCGGTTCCGCCGGACGTTCAGCAAGGCAGTGTTCTTCACATGGCTGAAGGCTGCTGTGCTGACGGTGCTGTTGAATCTGTGGTTCCTGGTGCCGTTTCTGACCCTGATGCTGAGCGGCGACTACAATAATATGTATACCGGCAGTGCCGAAAATGGCGGCCAGATTGTGAAAAACAGCGGCCTGCGGATTGCAGAGCTGTTCGGCTGGCAGAAAAACCACAACAACCTTGGCCCGGAATTGTTGGCCGGTGGGTTTGTGCTGCTGTGGTGCTGGCTGACCCTGCGGGCCAAGGAGGAACCGCAGCAGCCGGAGCGGCGCAGTATCCGCCTGGGGCTTTGGGCCGCAGGGTTTGCGGCGCTGGCCTGCTGGATGAGCACGAACACTTTCCCGTGGCAGGCCGTGGGCCGCATCCCGGTGGTGGGGCGTATCCTGGTGGCAATCCAGTTCCCGGGGCGGTATCTTTCTTTGGCGACGGTGCTGCTGGTGCTGGCGACGATGTGCGGGTTGGCGGCGTTGCGGCAGGTCGGCTATGCGCGGCCGGTGGCGGTGCTCCTTGTGGGGGTATCGGTTTTCGGCGCGGCGCTTTTCTTCCGCGACCAGCAGGCCGATGCTGCCTACCTGGGTGACGGCGGACAGCTGATGTATTCCGAGTACAAAAAGTTCAACATGGGCTGGTACTTTGACGGCCTCTACCTGCCGGACGGTGCCAGCGAGACCCAGAACGGCTACGAGAGCACGGCACAGGTCACCACGGTGGAGGTTACCTCCGTAGAGCAGGAAAACGGCGTCACAACCCTGGCCTGCACGGAGACCAGCGGCCAGGACCAGCACGCGGAACTGCCGCTGCTGTATTATCCCGGCTATACGGTGACGGAAGGCCCCGGCACGGCTTTTAAGACGGTCAACGGCCTGGTAGGCGTGACGGTGCCCGCCAACTACAGCGGCACCATCCGGGTAGCCTTCCGCGAACCCAAGCGCTGGCTTGCGGCGGATGTGGTAAGCCTGGTGACGCTGGTAGGGGTGCTGCTGATAATACGCAGAAAAAAGTGCAAAGGTAAGAGAAAAGATCAGCCGGAGAAAGGATAAAAGAAATGATGAAAAGGATTTGGCCCTTTCTGCGCAAATCAAAAGCAGCCATGGTTCTGCTGGCGGTTGAGCTTGCCATTATTGGATTTACGCTTGCACAGGCTGTGCAGCCAGCAGCGAACTATGAGATCATGCCGGATCAGTGGGAAGTCATAGCAAAAAATGCAACGATCGACTATGACGAGGAGGGCCGCATTGGTGCAGTAGAACCAGCCGAGGAAGAAAGCATTCTGCGTACATCCCAGCTGAGGTTGTCGGCGGGGCACTATAAAATCGAAGCAGACTATAATTTTGTACCGACGCAAAATAAAGACGAGCAGGAATCCCATGCCGGCGTTTATTTTATGGCAGATGACGCAATGGTAGTGACGGGCGAACGTGAGCTTTTTGCAGTGGGGCGGACGCATGATGCCGTTGTACTGAATGTGCGTTATACAAACAAGACGATCCGTCTGGTGGCCTATGATGGCGGCGGCGTTTTCACGCTTGGCAAAGTGACGATACAGCAGGATAGGGTCTATGCCTGGGTGCGTGTATTGGGATGGCTGCTGGCAGCGTTTTTTCTGGATCTGCTGCTGCTGCTGTTTTTGCCGACCAGTCCGCTGGCAATCCGAAATGCGGATTTGCGTGGGTGTCTTTTCCTGTTGGGCGGTGCTGTGCTGCTGGCCAGTATGCCTGTGCTGATGCAGGGGGGTGGTATTTTTGGCGACGATATCCATTTTCACCTTTCCCGCATTGAGGGAATTGCCCAAGGGCTGAAATCCGGACAGTTCCCGGTAAGGATCTACAGTCAGGCAAAAAATGGGTATGGGTATGCACCTTCGCTGTTTTACGGGGAACTGTGCCTGTATTTCCCGGCAGTCTTGCGTACATTGGGTGTGAGCGTACAACTGTCTTACCATCTGTATGTGTTGGCTGTGCAAATGCTGACGGCAGGTATTGCGTTTTATAGTTTTCGTCAGATGTTCAGCCATAATAAAACAGCATTGCTGGGCAGCGTTTTGTATTTGCTGAACCCCTATCGGTTGCAGAATCTTTATTGGCGTGCTGCAGTGGGGGAGTACACAGCCATGGCGTTTTTGCCGCTGATCCCCGCAGCGCTCTGCTTGCTGTATGGAAAGAAGGAGCCGACGAAAAAGCAGGCGGGTGTGGCCTGCACAGAGATGGTAATTGCTTTTGGAATGCTGCTGCAAACGCATATGATCTCGCTGGAAATCATGGTGCTGGCAACGGCTGTGTTCTGCCTGTTTCATCTGCGGCGCACATTCAGCCGGTGCGTGCTGTCTGTATGGCTGAAATCAGTCGCCATAGTATTGCTGCTGAATTTGTGGTTCTTGCTGCCATTCCTGGAAATAATAGGCAGCGGCATATACGGTGGTATGTATGGCGGCACAACGATGAACGCCGGGCGTATGATCCAACGGCTCGGCTATACGATTCCCGAACTTTTCACTTGGAACACCTATAGTAAAAATATTGGAATAGAGCTTATTATTGGTTGCATGGTATTCCTTTGGGTGTGGGTTGGACATGACGAAGAAATACCACATCGTGAACAAAAAATCGGGCTTTGGTCAACAGGGATTGGGTTGGCAGCCTGCTGGGCCAGTACGAATACTTTTCCTTGGGGGCTGGTGGGAGCCCTGCCAGGAAAAATCAGTGGTATTTTGCTGGCAATTCAGTTCCCGTGGCGTTACCTGACACTTGCGGCGATTTTGCTGACGCTTGCAACGCTTTGTGCCGTTTCTCTATTACGGCCGAAAAAATTGGCTCGTCCGCTGGCGGTACTGCTGCTTTCCGCCAGCCTGCTGGGTCTGGGCATATTTTACAGAGAGTTCTTTCCTTACGAATCCAGAAGTTATAGAGGGGATTGTGGCGAACTTGTTTATGCAGACAGCATCGTTTCGAACATGTCCTGGTATTATGATAACCTTTATTTGCCCGCTGGGGCAAAAGAAAATCGTGACGGATTTGTATTTGAAACCGAGGTCACTACCGCAAAGGTGGAACGGATAGAAAAGACAGAGAACGGTGTGATGTTGCAGTACGTTTGTGACAAAGAAGCGGACGGCAAAATCGAACTGCCGCTGCTGTACTATCCGGTTTATAGTATAAAAGAAGGAGCAGGAACACTTTTTAAAACCGAAAACGGGATGCTGGGAATCCAAGTTCCGGCGGGCAGCAGTGGGACGATCCGTGTAGCCGTGCAAGAACCGCTGCATTGGCGATTGGTCGAACTTGTCAGTGTAGTTACTATTCTTGTATGGACAGAAAGTTCGCAAAAGAAAAAGCGGAAAATGGTATGTGAAAAAGCATGACGGCTTTGTTTTGCACAGAACTTGCGCTTTTACAGAAAATGGGGTATAGTAAAAGCAAAGATAAAATAGGAGCATTTCATGGAAAAACAAACAAACGGCGGCGTACTGAAAAAAGTATGGGCGCTGCTGCCGTGGCTGTGGCTGGCGGCGGGGTATGGATTGGATTTGTGGTTTCAACTGGTGCCAGGGCGGTGGATGGTGGATTCCGACATGGCATCGGAAATGATGCTGTCGAATTTTTTGAACCAGGAAGGCCGGATTATCAGCAAGATCTGGTACTACTCAACAGAACTTCGCGTAGTCAGTGTGCAGTGGGTCTACCGCTTTACACTGCTGCTTTTCCCCAATGATTGGCACATGGCCCGTACGGTGGGCATGGCGATCATGCTGGCCGCGTTTGCAGGGCTGATGCTTTTACTGGCCCGCAGTATAGGGCTGGGCCGCATAGGTGTGTGGATGGCCGGGGTGCTTATCTGGCCCTATGGCCGTATTTACCTGATTTATGCGATCTATGGCGGGCACTATCTCGTTTATACGTTCCTGTATGTGGTATCGCTTACGCTGGTGCTGTTCAGCCTGGCGGCAAGCAGAAAAAAATGCGTCTGGATGAATATTGCTGCGTGCATTGTGGCAATGCTGTCCGGTATGAACGGCGTAAAAACGCTTATGGTTTTCCAGGCACCGTTTGTGCTGGCGGCCATGGCAGTGCTGATTCTTGCACTAAATGCTAGCAAAGAAAAAACATGGCGCGGTGCTTTACGGGTGTGCAGCCAGGAGAGCTGGCTGATGGCAGGTGCTTTAGCCACAACGATGGCCAGCTTTGTTGGCTATATTATTAATAGCAAAGTCCTGGCTAAGATGTACTCCTTCAAGTCTTTCTCGGGAGTGACGTGGAATCGTTTTGGCGTAGATTGGACACTGGACCGCGTACTGATGGACTTCTTCCACGAATTTGGCTACCGTGACGGCGTAGGGGTGTTCCACTTCAGCGGTATTGCTTCGGGTATCGGATTGTTGATTGGTGCGTGGATGTTTTTCTGCATCGTGCGGGTGGCATGGCGTTACAAAAAGCTGAATGTGACGGAGCGGCTGATCATTGCGCTCATGCTTACCATGCTGGCTGTATGTGGCGTGGCTTACACATATTTTGGTGACTATAGCCAGTATTTTTGGCTGCCTTGTATGCCAGTAGCAATCGCGGTAATGATGATCGAGATCAAGACCGAAGATCTGCATCTGCCCGGCGCAAGGGCTGTGCTAACCTTGGTGCTGGCGGGGGCCATAACGCTTTGCTCGCTCAACAATGTCCGCCAGGAGAGCGAACACCCTGCATTGGCTCATGTCGGACTGGATAAGGTGGCTGACTGGCTGGTGGATAACGGCTATAAAGAGGGCTATGCAACGTTCTGGAACGGCAACTGCATGGTTGAGATGACCAGCGGCAAGCTCGACGTCTGGATGCCCGGTGACCTGAACAATGTCAACATTGAGGGTTGGCTGCAACCGGATTATCACCTGACCCGCTATCCGGAACATCCGTTTGTGCTGGTGGATACGGCGACAGACGGCCCGGCTGAAGAATGTGGCCTGATCAAAAACGGCCACGGTACAGAGGTATACAACGATGGCCGCTATGCGGTTTATGCGTTTGATTCGTCGGACGATCTGTGTGCTGCCGCTGAGATCACGAAAGCGGAGCATGAAAACTAACTGAACTGATACCTGCATGTAAAAACCTGTCTGTCAGAACTCAATAAAAAGGAGAAACTTATGCGTTACTGCAAAAAATGTACGATGCCGGATACACGGCCCGGTATTACCTTTGATGCCGAGGGTGTGTGCAGCGCCTGCCGCCATTACGAGAACCGCAAAAATGTGGATTGGGATGCCCGCTTCAAGGAGTTTGAGGCATACTGCAACAAGTACCGCGGCATGAACGGCCCCGGCGGTTACGACTGCGCCGTTGCCGTTTCCGGCGGCAAGGACAGCCACTTTCAGGTCTGGATGCTGAAAGAGGTCATGCACATGAACCCCATCCTGTTCAGCGTGGAGGATAACTTCCCCATGACCCAGGCCGGTATCCACAACCTGAAAAACATCAGCGAGGAATTCGGCTGCACCATCATCTCCTGCAAGCCCAACATCAAGGTGCAGAAGGTCCTGATGCGCAAATTCTTTGAAAAGTACGGCAAGCCGACCTGGTACGTCGACCGCCTGATCTACACCTTCCCGCTGCACATGGCGGCCAAGTTCAACACTCCTATGCTCTGCTATGGCGAGAACGTCAGCTTTGAGTACGGCGGCAACGCCGACAAGGAGACCTACTCCGCCATGGACCAGATCGAGAACGGCGTGGCCGTGGGCATGCCCATGGAAGAACTGCTGGGCGACGGCGTGACCGAGAAGGACCTCTCCCTGACGCTGGCTCCCAGCGCCGAAGAGCGCGCCAAGCTCGACCCGTTCTATATGAGCTACTTTGTGCCTTGGAACAGCTACAAAAACTACCAGATCGCCAAGGCCCACGGCTTCCACGACCTGACCCACGAATGGGACCGCACCCACCATGCCGAAAACTTCGACCAGATCGACTCCCGCGCCTACTTGGTGCACAGCTGGCTGAAGTACCCCAAGTTCGGCCACGCCGCCGCTACCGACTACACCGCCCGCTACATCCGCTACGGCATGATGACCCGCGAGGAGGCTATCCCCATCATCAAGGCCCGCGACGGCAAGCTGGACCCGCTGTGCGTGCGTGACTTCTGCGATTTCTGCGGATACACCGAGAGTGAGTTCTGGGCCATCCTGGACAAGTTCTACAACCGCGACCTGTTCAAGAAGAACGAGTACGGCGAGTGGCAGCTCAAGCACCCGATTTGGGAGGAGAACAAATAATGGTACGTCACGTTATTTTGTGGAAGCTGAAAGACATGCCCGAGGCCGAAAAGACCGCTGTTAAGGCGGGCATCAAGGCCGGGCTGGAAGGGCTGGCCGGGCAGATCCCGGGGCTGCTGGAAGTGCACGTTTACACCGATGCGCTGCCCAGCTCTGCCAATGCGGACCTGATGCTGGACACCACCTTTACCGATGAGGCGGCCCTGAAAGGCTATGCCGTCCACCCGGCCCATGTGGCTGTAGCCGATGGCAAAGTGCGTCCTTACACCGCGGTGCGCACCTGTCTGGATTTTACTGTGTAAGAGATAAAATTTGACCGTAGGGGCGGATTCCATATCCGCCCGTGGAGTAGGCAAAGCTCTGCGGGCGTATATAGAATACGCCCCTGCGGTGTAACGGAGGCAAATTATGCAAACAAAAACCATCCTGATCCGCGGCGGTCTGGTGCAGGACGCGGTACACCGCGAACCCCGCAAGGTCGATCTGCTGCTGGCGGGCGGCAAAATTGCCGCCATTGGCGAAAATCTGGACGCCACCGCTGACGCCGAGGTGTTCGACGCGGCGGGTCTGCAGGTATTTCCCGGGTTTGTGGACGCCCACACCCACATCGGCCTGGACGGCTACGGCATCGGGTACGAGGGCTGCGACTACAACGAGATGAACGACATCTGGACGCCGCAGCTGCGCGCCATCGACGGCATCAACCCCCGCGACCCCAGCCTGGCCCACGCCCGTAAAGCCGGTGTGACCTGCGTGTGCACCGGCCCGGGCAGCGCCAACGTGCTGGGCGGCACCTTTTTGGCCATGAAAACCATCGGCGACCGTGTGGACAACATGATCGTGAAGGACCCCGTGGCCATGAAGTGCGCCTTTGGCGAGAACCCCAAGCGCTGCTACCGCGACAAGTGCGACTCCACCCGCATGTCCACGGCGGCGTTCCTGCGCGGGGCGCTGAACCAGGCCAGGGACTACGGCGCCCGCAAGCAGGCGGCCAACGGCGACGTGACCAAGATGCCTGCCTACAACCAAAAGCTGGAAGCTCTGCTGCCGGTGCTGGACGGCACCATCCCCCTGAAAGCCCACGCCCACCAGGCCAACGACATCTTCACCGCGCTGCGCATCGCCCACGAGTTCGGCCTGCGACTGACGCTGGAGCATGTCACCGAGGGCCACTTAATCGTGGACGAACTGGCGAAAGAGGCTAACGTGCCGATGGCCGTCGGCCCCAGCCTGACCTTTGCCAGCAAGTTTGAACTGCAGAATAAATCCTGGGCGACCCCCGGCGTGCTGGCCAAGGCAGGCTGCCATGTCTCCATCATTACCGACAACTCGGTCATCCCCCAGCAGTATCTGCCGCTGTGTGCCGGTATGGCTGTCAAAGCGGGCATGGACCCGTTCGATGCACTGCGTGCCATCACGCTGAACGCTGCTGAGCACATCGGTGTGGCCGACCGTGTTGGCTCGCTGGAAGTGGGCAAAGATGCGGATGTGGTCATCACCGACGGAAGCCCCTTTGAGGTCATGACCGAGGTGCGGGCTGTGTTTATTGATGGAGAAATGATCCGCGCGTAAATTGTGCCTGAATCTGCGCCGTGCCTCCAAAAGAAAACACTGACAGAATAAACAGCCCTCTTGCATAACCGCCGCACCTGTGCTATAATGTCCACAAACGGCAAAGGTGCCGTCTGATAGCATTGCTATCGGACGGCACCTTTTTCTTTTATCTTGCCGATGGGAGTGTAGAAATATGGAAAAGATGCCTCGCTATGTGGAAATCGATTACAGCAAGTACGCACCGGACCTGCCGGTGGAACAGCGGGAGGCCTACTACGGCCTGCCCAAGCACGTGCAGTTTTGCAAAGAGTGCGTGATGAGCAACCAGAAGCCCAACTCCTGCTATGAGTTTGAGCATACCATCAAGTCCATCAAGAAAACGATGGTCATCCAGGACGACGGCGTCTGCGATGCCTGCCATGCCTGCCATAACAAGGCCAACGGCCAGATCGACTGGGCTCTGCGTGAGAAGGAACTGCGTGAACTGTGCGACCAGTACCGCAAAAACGACGGCAGCTACGACTGCCTGGTGCCCGGTTCCGGCGGCAAGGACAGCTTTTACGCCGCCCATCTGCTGAAATACAAGTACGGCATGCACCCGCTGACCGTCACCTGGGCGCCGCATATTTATACCCCCTGGGGCTGGGACAACATGCAGGCCTGGATTCATGCCGGGTTTGACAACTACCTGTGCACCCCCAACGGCATGACCCACCGCCTGCTGACCCGACTTGCTACCGAGAACCTGTTCCATCCGTTCCAGCCGTTTATTCTGGGGCAGAAGCAGCTGGCCCCCAAGATGGCCGCCAAGTTCGGCATCCCGCTGGTGTTCTACGGTGAGAACGAGGCCGAGTTCGGCAACCCCATTGCCGACAACAACTCCGCTTTGCGTGACGAGCATTTCTTCGCCGTCAACGACTACGACCACATCTACCTGGGCGGCGTCAGCCTGCGCCAGCTGGAGGAGGACTACAAGGTGGACAAGGCGGATCTGGCGATCTACCTGCCCAGCGAGACCTCCAACCTGGAGAAGAACCATATCCAGGTGCGGTATTTGGGCTATTATGAGAAGTGGCATCCCCAGGGTGCCTACTACTACAGCGTTGAGCACGGCGGCTTCCGCCCCGCGCCGGAGCGTACCCAGGGCACCTACTCCAAGTACAATTCCATCGATGATAAAATCGATGACTTCTTCTATTACACCACCTACATCAAGTACGGCATCGGCCGCACCACCTACGATGCCGCCCAGGAAATCCGCAACGAGGAAATCACCCTGGACGAAGGCAAGGCACTGTGCAAGAAGTTTGACGGCGAATATCCCGACCGCTTTGAGAAAGAAATTTTCCAATATCTGTCGCTCGACCGCCAGCATTTCCCCTGGGCCAGCCAGCTGTTTGAGCAGCCCCGCATGGACCGCGAATACTTTATGCACCTGGCCGACCGTTTCCGCTCGCCGCATCTGTGGAAGTGGGAGGACAACATGTGGAAGCTGCGCTACACCCCCTACGAGGGCGACAGCGAGGTACTGTGGGGCGACCCGCGCGGCACCCACCACGAAGTATAAGGAGCGGCTGTTATGGGAAAGAAAATACGCCTGATTGCCCGGCTGGATGTCAAAGACACCAACCTGGTCAAGGGCATCCAGCTGGAGGGACTGCGCAAGCTGGGTGACCCCAACCGGTTTGCCAAAGAATATTACGAGCAGGGCATCGATGAACTGCTCTACATCGACATCGTGGCCAGCCTTTACAACCGCAATAATTTGAGCGACATCGTGCGCAAAACCGTGGACGATGTCTATATCCCGGTCTGCGTGGGCGGCGGCCTGCGCAGTGTGGAGGATGTGCGCCACATCCTTGCTATGGGCGCGGACAAGGTGGCCATCAACACGGCGGCCATCAAACGGCCCGAATTGATTACCGAGGTGGCCGAGGCGTTTGGCAGCCAGTGCATGGTGCTGTCCATCCAGGCCAAGCGCAGCCGCACCTGGCCCGGCAAGTGGGAAGCCTACTACGACAACGGCCGGGCACATTCCGGCTACGATGTGGTGGAGTGGGCCAAACGCGGCGAAGCGCTGGGCGCAGGCGAAATCCTGCTGATGAGCGTGGACAACGAGGGCTTGCAGCGCGGCATGGATTTGGAGCTGATCGAGGCCGTGACCAAGGCGGTCAGCATTCCGGTCATCTGCGGCGGCGGCGTAGGCTGCGGCGAGGACATCGTGGACGGTGCCAACGCCGGGGCGGACGCCGTGGCCTGTGCGGCGGTGCTGCACTACAAAAAAGAGACGGTGGCGGAACTGAAAGAGGACATCCGCGCCGGGGGAGTGGAGGTGCGCCGCGTATGAAAAAGGTGACGATCATCGACTATGGCCTGTCGAACCTGTTGAGCGTGCAGCACGCCTTTGCCCATTTTGGCGCCGAAACCCTGGTGACCGGCAAGGCCGAGGATGTGCTGGCCGCCGATGCGTTGGTATTGCCCGGCGTGGGTGCGTTCAAGGACGGCATGGCCGGGCTGGAAAAGCTGGGCCTGATTGAGCCGATCCGCCAGAAAGCCGCCGCAGGCACGCCGCTGCTGGGCATCTGCCTGGGCATGCAGATGCTGTTTGACGAATCCGAGGAGTTCGGCCTGCACAAGGGCCTGGGGTTGATTCCCGGCCGCGTGGTGCGGATTCCTTCCACCGATGTGCAGGGCCGCCCGCAGAAGGTACCGCATATCAGCTGGGACCCGCTGAACCCGGCGGGCGGACGCACCGATTTTGCCGGCACCGTGCTGGCCGGGGTAACGCCCGGCGAGGAGTGCTATTTCATCCACAGCTACGAGGCGAAGCCCGCCGATGAGGCCGACCGTTTGGCCGACACCGTGTACGGCGGGCGTGCAGTTTGCGCCGCCGCAGCGCATGGCAGCGTTGTGGGCTGCCAGTTCCACCCGGAAAAATCCGGCAAGGTGGGGCTGAAGATCATTGAGGAATATATGAAGCGCGCGGAAAAGTAAGAGAAAAGTATATAGAGGTACAGTGCGGGGAGAGGCTTCGGTCTCTCCCTTTTGCTTTGGTTGCTTTTTTGCCCCTGATACGGTATAATATATTCTGTATCAATATGTAAAAGGGGAATTGCGCATGTACAGGGATCTGCTGGTGGGGTCTACGGGCTTTGTGGGGGGCAACCTGCGGGCAAAACATACGTTTGCCGCGGTGTGCCATAGCAGCGATATTGCCGCCCAGTACGGCACACAGCCGGACCTTTGCGTCTATGCGGGCGTGCCGGCGGCCATGTTTTTGGCCAACGCTGACCCGGAAGCGGACATGGAAGTTATGCGCACTGCCCGGGAAAACCTGCGCAAAATTGCACCAAAATCCCTGGTGCTTATTTCCAGCATTGCCGTGTTTGCCGACAGCCGCGGCCGCTGTGAGGACGATGCCCCCGATACCGACGGCCTGCCTGCCTATGGCCGCAATCGCCTGCAGCTGGAACAGTGGGTGCGGGAGGATTTTAACGATGCCCTCATCGTGCGCCTGCCCGCGTTGTATGGTGCAGGGTTGAAGAAAAACTTCCTGTTTGATCTGCACACCATCACCCCGGCTATGCTCAAACCGGAAAAATACAACGAACTGGCGGCTAAATCCTTGCTGGTAAAAACCGGCTATACCCTGGCCGACAACGGCTTTTACAAGCTGAACGGCACCGCCGATAAAACAGCATTAAAAGAATTTTTCGCGGGCAATGATTTCAACGCCCTGGCGTTCACCGATTCCCGCAGCCGCTACCAGTTCTACAACCTGGGCCGCCTGTGGCAGGACATCGAGACCGCCCGCGCCGCCGGGCTGACGATGCTGCACCTTTGCACACCGCCCATCTCGGCCGCCGAGGTCTACACCGCCGTAACCGGCAAAGCCGATTGGACCAATGAACTGCCCAAGTCCCCGTTTGACTACGACCTGCGCAGCCGTTATGCCGCCGTTTTGGGCGGCAGCGGGGACTACCTGTGTACCAAAGAAGAAGAACTTGACGATGTTACGAATTTCCTGCGTGAGTGGAGGGATTGAGGATGGCAAACTATCAGCTGGCGATCTCCAACATTGCCTGGCATAAAGAGGACGACGAGGCGGTCTACACCGCCATGCAGCAGGCCGGTTTTACCGGACTGGAAATCGCGCCGACCCGCATCTTCCCGGAGATGCCCTACGAAAACCTGACCAGCGCGCTGCTGTTTGGCGGGTATCTCAAAAACCAGTGGGGCTTCTCGGTGCCCAGCATGCAAAGCATCTGGTACGGCCAGACCGGCAACATTTTTAACCCGGCGGACGCCGAGCACTTGCTGGATTATACCGCCGAGGCATTTCAGTTTGCCCACAGCCTGAACTGCCCGTCGCTG
Source organism: Oscillospiraceae bacterium (assembly GCA_025758045.1). Lineage (NCBI taxonomy): Bacteria > Bacillati > Bacillota > Clostridia > Eubacteriales > Oscillospiraceae > Oscillospiraceae bacterium. The sequence goes on from CP107208.1 coordinate 1,434,216, forward strand.
GTGTTCGGCTGTCCCAAAAACCGCATGCGCGCCCTGGGTGACAGCGATGCCGCCGCCGAAGCCTTCTTTATGCAGGCAGGCAACCTGGCCGCGCGGTACGGCGTGCGCCTGGCCATCGAGGCGAATCCCCCGATGTATACCAACTACTTAAACGGCACCGCCGAGGCGTTCAGCCTTGTCAAGCGGCTGGATAACCCCGGCCTGGCCGTCAACCTGGACCTGTCCACCATGCTGGCCCAGGGTGAAAAGCTGCAGAATTTTGTGGATGACCTAAAGTACGTCAGCCATGTGCATATCAGCGAACCGGGCCTGGCCCCCATCCAGAAGCGCCCCGAGCATAAAGAGCTGGCCCTGCTGCTGGGCGCAGTGGGCTACCGGGGCTTTGTTTCGGTGGAGATGGCCCGCACCGACCTGGATACCGTAAAGCGGACGCTGGACTATGTGGCGGAGGTGTTCCAATGATCGAATATGAACGCAAGGCGTTGCAGGGCGTGCCTGATTACCGCGCCGCCGAGCTGCTGCCTAAGCGCAGTGAATACTGCCTGCTGATCCCCGTTATCAACGAGGGGGCGCGCATTTTGACCGAGCTGGGCCGCGCCCAGACCGCCGGGGTGGACACCCTGTGCGACATTGTCATCTGCGACGGCGGCTCCACCGACGGCAGCATGAAGCTGGACACCCTGCAGCTGTACGGCGTCAACACGCTGCTGACCAAGACCGGCCCCGGCAAGCAGGGGGCACAGCTGCGCATGGGCATCTACTTTGCCCTGAACCGCGGCTACAAGGGCGTGCTGACCATCGATGGCAATAACAAGGATTCCATCGAGGACGTGCATAAATTCATCGAGAAATTGCAGGCGGGCTATGACTTTGTGCAGGGCAGCCGCTTCATCCGCGGCGGCCACGCCGTCAACACCCCGCCGGTGCGGTACGCCGCCGTGCGGCTGGTGCATGCGCCGCTCATCAGCCTGGGGGCGCACCGGTGGTTCACCGATACCACCAACGCCTACCGCGCCTACAGCCGCGAGTACCTGACCCACCCCGACGTGCGCCCCCTGCGGGACGCGTTTATGGGGTACGAGCTGCTGGCGTATCTGAGCATCCGCGCCACGCAGTTGGGCATGAAGGCCTGCGAGGTCCCCGTGACCCGCGCCTACCCCGCCACCGGCAAGACCCCCACCAAGATCAACGGCTTTAAAGGCAACAGCGACCTGATGCAGGTACTGCTGAAAGCCCTGGCAGGAAAATATAACCCGTGAAATAAAAACGGCAGAACGAAGGAAAACGCCATGACCTACGATAAAATCATCCTTGGTGCGGGCCTGTATGGGCTGTATGCGGCGCAAAAGTGCGGTGCGGCAGGGCAGCGGGTGCTGGTGCTGGAGCGTGACCCTGCGCCCTTTATGCGGGCAACCTACATCAACCAGGCGCGGGTGCATATGGGCTACCACTACCCCCGCAGCTATTCCACGGCCATCAAATCTGCCCATTATTTTGAGCGGTTCTGCCGGGATTATGGCTTTTGCCTGCATACCGAGTTTGACCAGGTCTACGCCACCAGCGCCCATTTTTCCTGGACGAATGCGGCCGAGTTCCGACAGTTCTGCCGTGCGGCGGGCATCCGCTGCGACGATGTGCCGCCGGAGCGGTACTTTAACCACGGCCTGTGTGACGGCGCGTTTTTGACCACCGAATACACCTACGACGCCCAAGTGCTCAAACGCTGGTTTTTGGAGCAGCTGGCCCGGCTGCCCAACGTGGAAGTGGCTTATAGCCACAAGCCCGACCGCATCGAGAAGGCGGGTAATGTTTGGCGCGTGACGGCGGGGAACATTACCGCCGAAGCGCCCTACCTGCTCAACGCCACCTACGCGGGCGTGAACGATGTGCACGCCATGCTGGGCCTGCCGCCTTTCGGCATTAAGTACGAAAAGTGCGAGATCATTTTGTGCACTGTGGACGAAAGCCTGAAGAACACCGGCATCACCGTGATGGACGGGCCGTTCTTCAGCCTGATGCCCTTTGGCCAGACCGGTCTGCACAGCCTGACCAGCGTGACCTTTACCCCCCACGAGACCAGCTACGACAGCGTGGCGACCTTCCCCTGCCAGCAGGCGTGCGGCGGGGTGTGCAAGCCGGGCGACCTGTACAACTGCAATGAGTGCCCGGCCAAGCCCGCCAGTGCCTGGCCCTACATGAGCCAGCTGGCCCGCAAATATTTAAAAGAGGAATATGGCTTTGCCTACCACAGCAGCCTTTTCAGCATGAAACCGATCTTAAAGGCCAGCGAGGTGGACGACTCCCGCCCCACGGTGGTGCGTGTGATGTGTGACGAGCCGAAGCTGGTCAGCGTGCTGTCCGGCAAGATCAACACAGTCTATGATTTGGACGAGGTGCTGGAACTGTGAGTAGTATCAACAATAAGGAAAAAAACTTTATCTCCGCCGTGGTCTACCTCCATAACGACGGGGCCCGCGCGGTGGAGTTCTGCCACGCGGTGGCGGCGGAGCTGGACAGCCACTTCGCCCAGTATGAACTGGTAGTGGTGGATGACGCCTGCACCGATGACACCGTGGAGCGCCTGCGCGCCTGGGGCAAAGACCAGGCCGCCCCGCTGACGATTTTGCATATGAGCCTGTATCACGGCCTGGAAAACGCCATGAACGCGGGCCTGGATGCCAGCATCGGCGACTATGTGTACGAGTTTGACTCCACCGAGCTGTGCTACCCGGCGGCCATGATCTTTGACGCGTACCGCACGGCGCTGCAGGGCAGCGACATCGTTTCGGTCTGCCCTAAGGCGACCCGCAGCGGGCTGTTTTACCGCATTTTCAACGCGAATTCCCACAGCAATTACCAGCTGCGCACCGATGCGTTCCGGCTGGTCACCCGGCGGGCCATCAACCGTGTGCATGCCAGCAGCGCCCACCTGCCCTACCGCAAGGCGGCCTATGCGGCCTGCGGCTTAAAAATGACCGACCTGGAATTTGACGGCAGGGTGGGGGCCGGTGCGCCCCACCGCTTCAACCTGGCCATCGACAGCCTGGCACTGTACACCGATGCCGGGTTCAAGGCCAGCGTGGGCATTACCCTGTTTATGCTGGCACTGGCATTGGCGGAACTGGTGTATACGCTGGTCATCTTCGCCACAGGCCACCCGGTGGCGGGCTGGACTACCACCATGTTTGTGATCACCGTGGGCTTTGCCGGGCTGTTTGCCGTGCTGGCCATCGTGGTCAAGTACCTCTCGCTGCTGTTGGAATTGACGTTCAAACAGCAAAAATACCTCGTGGAAAGCATCGAAAAGCTGCAAAAGTAAATGGGAGCATCTATGCAGGCATTGCAGAAAAAACAGAAAACCTGGGCCTTGCTGTTGCTGGGGGCCTTGTTGGGACTGGCGGCGTTTTTGTGTTTGTACGGCACCGCGCCGCTGGACCCCGCCAACGATGCCTGGATCTGGTACGGCTACGACGAGACCGACATCCACCAGCATTACGCCGGGTGGCTGGGGTTCCGCAACAGCAGCTGGCAGTTCCCGCTGGCCCAGGCCGATGCCCTGGCCTACCCGGCGGGGACGGGGGTAAACATCTCCTTTACCGATTCGCTGCCCTGGGTGTCGGTGCTGTTTAAGCTGCTGGCCCCGGTGCTGCCAGCGCAGTTCCAGTGGTTCGGGCTGTATGAGCTGGCCGCCTTTATTTTGCAGGGCATGGCCGCGGCGCTGGTGCTGGGGCTGTTCCTGTACGATTTGCTGCCGCTTGCGGCGGGCACGGCGCTGTTTGCGTTTTCGCCCATCATGATCGAGCGGGCGTTCCGCCATGTGGCGCTTTCCTCCCATTACATTGTGCTGTTTGCGCTGTATGCCTACCTGCGCGGCCGGCGGGAGCAACGCTGCTTTATGCCGGTGTTCTGGCTGCTGGCGGCACTGGGCGTGGGCATTACACCCTACTTTTTGCCGATGGCGGCTATCTTTGCGTTGCTGTTGGCGGTGGAAAACGCCCTGCACACCCGCAAACTGCTGGCCCCCTGCGGGCTGTTTTTGGGCACCTGCGTGGCCGGGTATGCGGCGGGCGTGGTGCTGGGTTCGCTGAACAACGGCTACTCCGCCAGCCGGGAAAATTACGGCGTGTTCTCCTTCAATTTAAATGCGCTGTTCAATCCCAGCTCCAAGGGCGGGTACACCTGGTCCCGGATTCTGCCCGCCCGGCCGCAGCTGTACGGGCAGTATGACGGCTTCAATTATCTGGGCTTTGGCATGCTGGCGTTACTGGGCGTGCTGTGCGCGGCGGCAGTGGTGTTGGCTGTGCGCAGCAAGGCAGGCCGTGCCGCGCTGGCGGGGCTGCTGCGCCGCAATCTTGTACTTATTTTGGGCATGGCGTTTATGACGCTGTTCGCCATTACCAATGTCGTCTGCTTTGACGATGTGGAACTGCTGAATATCCCCCTGCCGGAGGGGCTGGTGAAACTCTGCGGCATCTTCCGCGCCAGCGGGCGGATGTTCTACCCTGTGTACTACGTGCTGATGACCGCCTGCATCGTGGGGCTGGCGCGGCTGCTGCGCCGCGTGGGCAAGGCTGCGCTGTATCCGGCGGTGCTGGTGCTGGTGGCGGCTGTGCAGCTGTTTGACCTGAGTGCTATGATCGCTGAAAAGCACACTGCTATGGCAGAAACCGCCGCCAAACCGCAGCCCTACCCGCAAGAGCTGGTGGACTGCCGCGATAACTACGGCACGCTGATGCTGGCGGATGACATCATCCACGCCCGCAACGTCATCTGCGCGGCATGGCACCCCGGCATGGTCACCAACGGGTACGATGTGAACACCTACACCGGCGCGTGGAATGTGACCATCGACTGGACGGCCCAAACCAGCGCCGCCGTGGACAGCGGCACGCTGGACCCGGACACCCTGTATGTGACCGGCGACGCCGACCGCTTTACCAGCTGGCAGGCACAGTACGGCGACAAGGCCGACTATATCACCTGGGATATTGCCGCCGCCGGCATCTACGACCGGCGGGACGAATACTACTTTATGGCACCAAAACAATAACGAACCATTGAGGTAAAATGTATGAAGCATCCCCGCCTGCAACTGAACAAGCGCACTTTCTGGTGCGGTGTGGCCGTGCTGGTTTTGCTGCGCTGCGGCCTGACCGGCTTCCAGCAGGCGTATACCTGGGTGGGCGGCGCACCGTTGGATGACGAGCTGATGTTCCGCGCGGCGCAGGCCATCACGGCGGGGGAGTGGCTGGGGGTTTACGATTATCTGACCCTCTCCAAGGCCATGTTCTTTCCGGTATGGCTGGCGCTGCTGCATGTGCTGCACCTGCCGTATCTGGTCAGCGGGGCAGCACTGTGGTGCGCAGCTTCGCTGCTGGCGGCCTTTGCCTTTGCGCCGCTGTGGCGTAACGCCGAGCCGGGCTGCGGCCGCGTGCTGACGCTGGGGCTGTTTGGGGCGCTGGCGTTTTTGCCCTCCGGTTGGGCGGCCTACACGCTGCGCGTTTACCGGGACAACATCTTCCCGGCACTGTGCCTCGTTTTCTTTGCGGGCATGGCGGGCATGGCCCTGCGGGCCGTGTTTTACACTGCGAAACAAAAGCCGCTGTGGCCCTGGCTGCTGGCGGCGGGCGTGGGGCTGGCTTGTGCCTATCTCGACCGTGAGGACGCGGGGATGTTCCTGCTGCCCTTTGCCGGGGCGGCGACCATCATCGTGCTGGTGGTGCTGGTTGGCAAGCGCCGGTGGCTCTGCTGCGCGGCGCAGGCTATCCCGTATGCCGTGCTGGCAGCGGGGGTGCTGACCTTCTGCGGGCTCAATTACAGCCACTACGGCGTGTTTGCCCTGTCGGATTTTTCCGAAGGCTCCTTTGCTGCCGCCATGGGCGCGATGATGCGGGTGGATACCGACAGCGACGCGCCCTACTTGTCGGTGCCTGCCGATGCCCGCGCCAAAATTTACGAAGCTGTGCCCGAGCTGGAACCCCTGGCCTACTGGCTGGAGGAGGACGCCCAGATGGAGAACGACTTCCGCGACCCCGGCCTGAACGACTACCGCGCGGGCAGCTTCTATTGGGCTATCCGCCGCGCCGCCCAGTTTGAGGGCATCTACGACAGCGCCCAGACCGCCGATGCTTACTGGCAGAACGTGGCCGATAAGATCAACGCCGCCTGTGACGCGGGCACCCTGCCCAGCCGCACCGGCAAGCGGGTTGCCACCAGCCAGCCCATCAAGGCCGAGTACGTGGGCGCGACCCTGGCCGAGACCTGGAAGGGCTTTTGGCATGTGCTGGGCTTTAAGGATTGCCAGCCCTATGAAAACCTACGGTCCATCGGCACCACCGATGATATTGCCGCCTGGTCCGGCTACCTGCACTGCGGTTTCAACAATGCCGCTGTGGCGGGGGAGGATACCCCCTATTACAGCCCCTACCAGAAGGCTGTGTTTGCAGTGATGCAGGCATGGACCGCCGTGTACAGCGTGGTGCTGACGGTCTGCGTGCTGTGCGCGGTGCTGTTCCGGTTGATACATCTTTTTACGAATCTGCGAAAAAAACACACGGCCGAAACGGTGGTTCCGTGGCTGCTGCTGTTCGGCATCTTCGGCATTGCACTGCTGCGCTGTGCTATGATCGCTTTTGTGGAGGTGTCCAGCTTCGGCATCGGCACCAGCACGATGTATCTGGCTACCGTGCCCCCGCTGCTGGCGGTGTACGCGTTTACCGGGCTGTTTTTGTACGGACGGCCCATTGGGAAAAAGAGAAAGGATAACGCATGACGGATCTATTGGTCATCGGCGGAGGCGCCGCAGGCCTGATGGCGGCGGGCGCGGCCTGCGCCAAGGGCCTGACAGTGACGGTGCTGGAGCACAACCCCAAAGGCCCGGGGCAGAAGCTGCTCATTACTGGCAAGGGCCGCTGCAACGTCACCAGCGACAGCGACGTGCGGGAGTTTTTGCCCTACGTGCGGCATAACGGGCGGTTCTTGTATTCCAGCCTGTACGCCTTCCCGCCGGCCTCGGCCATGCAGCTGTTTGAGGAACTGGGCGTGCCGCTGAAGACCGAGCGCGGCCGCCGGGTCTTTCCCCAAAGCGACCGCGCCGCCGATGTGCTGGCGGCCCTGCGGGACTATGCCCGGAATGCAGAATTTGTGCGCGGCAGCGCTAAAAAGCTGCTGTTAGAGGATGGCGTCTGCAAGGGCGCTGTCACCGACCGGGGCGAGACACTGCGGGCAGAGAACACCCTCATCGCCACCGGCGGCATCAGCTACCCGGCCACCGGCAGCGACGGTAGCGGCTACAAGCTGGCGCGGCAGGCGGGGCATACCATCGTGACGCCGCAGCCCAGTTTGTGCAGCCTCATCAGCCCGGACCCGGCCTGCCGCCGCATGATGGGTCTGGCCCTGCGCAACGTGCGGCTGACCCTGCTGTGCGACGGCAAGGAGCTGTTCACCGAGCAGGGCGAAGCGCTGTTTACTCATTTTGGCTTGTCCGGGCCGCTGGTGCTCTCGGCCAGTACCTATATTGAGGATATAGCGAAGCACCGTTATATCTGCGAGCTTGACTTAAAGCCCGCGCTGGATGAAAAGACGCTGTACGACCGCCTGACCCGCGATTTTGCCGAGCAGGGCGCCCACAGCGTCCAGGGTGCGCTGGCCAAGCTGCTGCCCAACTCGATGCGGCCGGTGGCGGTGGAAAAGTGGGGCGTCGACCCCGCGACCCGCGCCGCGCAAATTACAAAGGAGCAGAAGCAGGCGCTGGTGCAGCTGTGCAAGCATTGGCAGGTGCCGGTCACGGCCCTGGGCGACAAGGAGCACGCCGTGGTCACCGCCGGCGGCGTGGACGTGAAGGAAGTGGCCCCCAAGACCATGGCCAGCAAGCTGTGCAGTGGGCTGTACTTTGCCGGCGAGGTGCTGGACGTGGACGCCCGCACCGGCGGGTACAATTTGCAGATCGCCTGGTCCACCGCGCAGGCAGCGGTAAGGGCGATGTGAGGTGCGGGGCGTCGAGGACGCCGCCCCCTACAAATTGCCCTGAGGTGGATGTAGGGGCCGATGCAAGCATTGCCCCCTGCATAGGACGGTTGATAAAAAGATTTTATTTATAAAAGGTGATAAAAATGATCTCTGTAGCAATTGATGGGCCCTCCGGGGCGGGAAAATCCAGCCTGGCGAAACGGCTGGCGAAAGATCTCGGCTACGTCTATGTGGATACCGGCGCTATGTACCGTTCCATCGGCCTGTACGCCGTGCGCGCCGGGGTCGACCCCAAGGACGAAGCCGCTGTAACGGCGCTGCTGCCCCAAATCAAGCTGGCCATCCGCCTGGTGGACGGCGCCCAGCACATCTACCTCAACGGCGAGGACGTCAGCGACGCCATCCGCGCCGAGAACATCGGCATGGCGGCCTCCGCTGTGTCGGCCCATCCGCCGGTGCGCGCCTTTCTGCTGGACACCCAGCGCGGGCTGGCTGCGGACCAGAACATCCTGATGGATGGCCGGGACATCGGCACCGTGGTGCTGCCCAACGCTACCGTGAAAATTTTCCTCACCGCCAGCGCCGAGGCCCGCGCCGAGCGCCGCCGCAAGGAACTGGAAGAAAAAGGCCAGCCTGCCGACTTCGCCACCGTGCTGGCCGACATCCGGCAGCGCGACTACCAGGATACCCACCGGGCCATCGCCCCGCTGAAGCAGGCCGACGATGCCATCCTGGTGGACACCAGCGACATCGGCTTTGACGAAAGCTTCGAGCTGCTCAAGCGCACGATTCTTGCACATATTTAAGGGGGACGCGCTATGCTGTTGTATTGGATCCTGCTGCCCATCGTCTGGGTGCTGGCGCACATCGTGTTCCGCATCCAGGTCATCGGCCGCGAAAACCTGAAAGCCGTCCGGGATGGCCGTGCCTACGTCATTGCGCCCAACCATATCGCCAACCTGGACCCTGTGCTCATCGCCATTACGATTTTTGACTGGAAGCGCCTGCGCATCCTGGCCAAAGAGGAACTGTTCAAAAATCCGTTGGCTGGGTGGTTCCTGCGCTGCATGGGCGCGGTGTCCATCGAGCGCGGCAAGGGCGACACCGTCACGCTGGAAAAAATTACGAACGAGTGCAAAAACGGCACCGGCGTCATGATCTTCCCCGAGGGCACCCGTACCAAGACCGGTAAATTGGGCATGATCAAGAGCGGCGCGTTCGTCATTGCTGCCGCAGCCGGAGCCGATATGCTGCCGGTGCGCATCATCTACGGCACCAAAGACGGGCGGCTGCATCTCTTCTGCAAGGTGCGCATCGTCTTTGGCGAGGCTATCCCCGCCGCTGACCTGCAGATCAAGGACCAGAGCCACAAGATCGCCGAACTGCGCTGCATGAAGAACCGCCTGAAGGACGAGCTGGAAGCCCTGCTGAAAGCCAACGCTTTTGACGTGCAGGCAGCCGAGACCGTTGAGGCCGACAATCCCACCCCCAAGGCTGCCGAAAAGGCGAAGCCTGCCGGGGAGCCAAAGCCCGCCGCACTGCCCGCCGAGGCCGCACAGCCCGCCGAAAAGCCCGCACTGCCCGAAGCAACAGAGGGAGAGACCCAGGGCGCATAACCTGAAAAATGAGGTATAACGATGAATATTATCCGTGCCAAGACCGCGGGGTTCTGCTTTGGCGTGGACCGCGCAGTCAAGCTGACCTATGACCTGCTGGCCGACGGCCACAAAGTGGCCACCCTCGGCCCGCTGATCCACAACCCCCAGGTGGTGGAGGATCTGGAGGCCAAAGGCGCCCTGACCTGCCCCGATGTGGCCAGCGTGCCCGATGGGTATGAGGTCATCATCCGCAGCCACGGCGTGCCCCAGACGGTCTACGACGAAATAAGCACACGCCGCCTGGCGTATCACGACGCCACCTGCCCGTTCGTAGCAAAAATCCATAAAATTGCTATGAGGGCAGACGAAAATCATGCACTTTTGTTGGTTGCTGGCGATGCCAGCCACCCTGAAGTACAGGGGATTGTCGGACATACAAAGGGAAAAGTGAAGGTTTTCGCCAATCTGGAAGAACTGGAGAAAATGCTCCCGGAACTTTTGCAACAAAAATCTATCTATGTGGTGGCGCAGACGACTTTCCGTGTGGAAAGCTGGGAAAAGTGCAAGGAATTTTTAAAAAAACAGTGTACAAAAGCCGAAATTTTTGATACAATATGTAATGCAACGTGGGCGAGGCAACAGGAAGCGGAAGACCTCAGCCAAAAATGCGATCATATGGTCGTCATTGGTGGTCATCATTCTTCCAATACCCAAAAGCTTTTACAGGTCGCTGCACGGCATGCTGTAGCCATCAACGTCGAGACTGCTGATGAACTCGACCCGGCATGGCTGAAAGATGCTGTGACAGTGGGCGTAACGGCCGGGGCTTCAACGCCTTCGTCTATAATTGAGGAGGTACTTAACAGTATGAGTGAAGAGATCCGTGACGACATGAGCTTTGAGGAGATGCTCGCTGCATCCGAAGCAAAGCCCCTGTACGCAGGTAAAATCGTAAAAGCCAAGGTCATCAGCGTTTCCCCGACGGAGTGTGTCGTCGGTATCGATGGTTCCAAGCACACCGGTGTTGTCACCCTGCGCGAGATGAGCCATGACCCCAACGCTAAGATGGAAGACCTTGTTAAGGTAGACGACGATCTGGATCTGGTCGTTATCAAGACCAACGACCAGGAAGGCGTCGATACCCTTTCCCGCGTCCGTTTCGAGGCCCAGAAGGGTATGAAGGACGTTTCCGAGGCTGCTGAGAACGGCACCGTTATGGAAGGTGACGTTATGGAAGCCAACAAGGGCGGCGTTGTTGTCAATGTCAAGGGCGTTCGCGTCTTTGTTCCCCGCTCTCAGGCTACCATGCGCCGCGACGAGGATTACACCAAGCTGGTTGGTCAGCACGTTCAGCTGGTCATCACCGAGTGCGCTGGCCGCAAGATCGTCGGCTCCATCAACAAGGTCACTGCTGAGGCCAACAAGGCTAAGCGTGAGGAGTTCTGGGCTAACGTCGAGGTCGGCAAGCAGTACAAGGGCGTTGTTAAGAGCCTGACCTCTTACGGCGCTTTCGTGGATGTCGGCGGCGTTGACGGCCTGTGCCACATCAGCGAGCTGAGCTGGTCCAACATCAAGCATCCCTCTGAGGTTGTCAGTGTTGGCGACGAGATCGAAGTCTACGTCAAGAGCTACGATCCCGAGAACCAGAAGGTCTCCCTGGGCTACAAGAAGGAAGAGGACAACCCCTGGGTCAAGCTGGAGAATGAGGTCCCCGTCGGCACCGAGTTCACCGCTCCCGTCGTTTCCATCACCAAGTTTGGTGCTTTCGTCCGCATCATGCCCGGTATCGATGGCCTGGTTCACATCAGCGAGATCAGCAATGAGCGCGTGAATAAGGTTTCTGACGTGCTGAAGGTTGGCGACGAAGTCCGCGTTAAGCTGACGGCTGTCGACTTCGACCGCAAGCGCATCAGCCTGTCCATGAAGGCTTGCCTCGACGAGGCCGAGGATGCTGAATAATCTGTAAGCAACCGTTAAGGGGCCTGCCTGTAGTAACAGGCAGGCCCCTTTTTTAGTATTAGGCAATCACCCTCAACTGTAGGGGCGGATGCTTGCATCCGCCCGCGGGACCACTTAGCGGGCAAAACGATGCCCGCCAGCCAGCGATGCTGGCCCGCTCGTGCGGTTCAATGCCCCACTGGGGCATTGATCGCTGCGCGACCCCGCAATGCGAGCATCGACCCCTACAAGCGAAAGGGCAAAACGGGAGCCGTCATGCAAAAAATCAAAGATCTTATCAACAAATATTACGAGGGCTTGGCCTACCTGTTCTTTGGCGGGCTGGCAACACTGCTGAACCTGGTGGTCTTTGCTGTATTCCAGGCGGCACTGGGCACGGCCTTTGCCACCGGTATCGGCAATATCCTGGATAACGTCATCTGCATCCTCTTTGCCTATTGGACGAACCGTACCTTTGTGTTCAAAAGCCAGAACACCGGTAAAGCGGCCTGGGCGGAGTTCGGGCAGTTTGTATCCTGCCGCATCGCCACCATGGTCATGGACCAGGTCATTATCTGGGCGGGCGTCAGCCTGCTGGGCCCCCACGTCGGCTTTGCTGTGGCCAATGCCAAGCTGTGGGCGATGGGCGTCAAGCTGTTCAGCCAGGTGATCGTGATTTTGTCCAACTACATTTTCAGCAAGGTGCTGATTTTTAAAAAGAAGTAAAATTTACACCCGAAGGAGCAGATCATGCTTGTTTTTAAGGTGGAAAAATTTGCGCTGCATCATCCGTTATTGACCCACGAGGCAAAACGGCTGGTACATAAAAAGTTACGACCCAAAAAGGAGGCATCCCCTATGAAACAGAAAGTGCGCGGCCATGCGTTCCGTCTGGTTGGTTTGATCCTTGGCATCATTGGCGCTACCGTCAGCATTACGTCCATCGTCTTTGCAGCGCTGGGCCTGCACCAGGCCCGCCTGTGCAAACATTGCGATAAGGGGGAAAATTTCCGTTGAAGTACACGAAAGAAGAAATGCTCGGCAAGGTGGACCACACCCTGCTGAAACCCGAGGCCACCTGGCCCCAGATCCAGACCCTGTGCGATGAGGCCATCGCCAACCATTGTGCATCCGTCTGCATTAACACCTGCTATGTCGCCAAGGCGGCCGAGTACATGGCGGGCCGCGTGCCGGTCTGCTGCGTGGTCGGCTTCCCTCTGGGCGCTATGGACACCAAGAGCAAAGCTTTTGAAGCTAAGACTGCTGTGGAAAACGGCGCGTCCGAGGTGGACATGGTCATCAACATCGGCTGGCTGAAAAACAAGCAGTACGATGACGTGCGCAATGATATTGCTGCCGTCAAGGCTGCCGTCGGTGACAAGGTGCTGAAGGTCATTATCGAGACCTGCCTGCTGACCGAGGAAGAGAAAATCAAGATGTGCGACATCGTGCCCGAGGCCGGTGCTGATTTCATCAAGACTTCCACCGGCTTCTCCACCGGCGGTGCAACCTTCCATGACATCGAGCTGTTCGCCGAGCATGTCAAGGGCCGCTGCAAGATCAAGGCCGCCGGCGGCATCTCCACCGTCGAGGACATCGAGAAGTTCCTCGACCTCGGCGCCGATCGCCTGGGCACCTCCCGTGCTGTCAAACTGCTGACCTCCGGTGAGGCGGGCAGCGGGTACTAATTACGGGGGATTTGTTCCTTTCTTGAAAGAAAGGAACCGAAAGAACTTTTAATACAATAATAAAACACCCTTTGTCTGGCGGCATAGCTGGACAGGGGGTGTTTTGTTATGGCAATACCGCACAATTCTAAGTGCCGATACGGCGAGCGAGGTGCGGCAGCTGCTAAGCCAAAAGCGCAGATAATACTTTGTGTATTATCGAGCATTTTGGCAACGCAGATGCTGTGCCGCAGCCGCCGAAGCGGTGCTTAAGCCGTAAGGCGGGAATTGTGTGGTGCTGCCTTATAGCATACGCGCTGCATCTAGGGCATACAGTCCCCCAAGGGGGGAATTGCATATGCAGGCATCACCAATCGTACTTACAACTTTGGCCGGATTGTCAACAGGTTTGGGCGGCGCATTGGCCGTGATGGCAAAACCCAGCGAAACTATGCTTGCCGTCAGTGCAGGCTTCGCCGGTGGCGTAATGCTTACCGCGTCGCTGGCGGATCTGATGCCCGAAGCACTGGAATTTTACAGCGGCTATCTGCAGCCGCTTCCCTGTGGGGGAGCAATCGTAACGCTGTTGGCCTTGGGTATGCTCACCGCCGGATTGCTGGGCCGCCTGCTGCCCGAGGAAACTGAACTGGCCTCAAAATACGGCCAGAACACCGCTCGCACCAAAGCTATGCGCACGGCATTGATAACCGGCACGGCCTTGCTGCTGCATAACTTCCCGGAGGGGGTGCTGACCCTCTTTGCCGGAACAGCTGACCCCGCCCTCGGCCTGCGCACAGCCCTGGCCATTGCCCTGCACAATATCCCCGAAGGTCTGGCAGTGGCGGTGCCCTTTGCCTATGCCACCAACAGCCGGGCCAAAGGCGCACTGGCGGCACTGGTCTCCGGTCTGGCCGAACCGGCGGGCGCCCTGGTGGCGCTGTTTTTGTTCCGCAGCCTGTTCACACCCGGATTTTTGACCGGCACGATGGTGCTGGTGGCAGGCATTATGATCTGGGTCGCCCTGGCCCAACTGCTGCCCACGGCCTTCGCCCCGGCCCACCGCCTGCCCGGCATTTTAGGTGCCGCCGCCGGCTGCCTGCTCATGCTCCTGGGCATTGCGGCTTTGCCGTAAATGTGCTATACTATACTCTGTATTCATATCGGAAAGGGAGGGCGGCACAGATGAAACAGACAAAACAAAAACTGGCGCTGGCCCTGGTCTTTTCGGCCCTCCTCCTCACCGGGTGCAGCAGCTACGGGGATGTGGAGACCCTGCTGCGGGCACCGCAGTTGTCGGGGGAGAGCAGCGCACTGCAAAAGGCGCTGAACAGCTACCTGGGCGGCAGCGCTACCCTAAAATACCCGGCCAGCGGTGATTTCTTGTCGCCCTTTGCCTTTGGCGATTGGGACGGTGACGGTGAGGACGAAGCCGCTGTGCTGTATACTGCCGACACCACCGGCTCCAATGTCTGCCTGGCTGTGCTGGAACCCAGCGGCGAAGACAGCTGGCGGGTCAGCCGCACGGTGGAAGGCCTGTCCAGCGAAGTAGAAAACTTCAACACTGCCAACCTGAAAAACGCCGAGTCCCAACAGCTGGTCGTCGGCTACAGCAGCGCCCAGGGTGACAGCTATTGCGTGGTGTATCAATATGATGGGGAGAACATCACCACCGTCATCAGCCAGAGCTACACCCAACTGCTGCTGGCCGACCTGACCGGCAAGAAGGACACTACCGACCTGGTGCTGGCCCTGCCGGAAAATGAGATGGGCGGCGTGACCCTGCAACTGCTGACCAATGTGGACGGCGAGTTCCGCTCCATCCAGACATTGGCGCTGGGCGCGGGCAGCTACAACGGATGCGCGGCCCTGCACGCGGGCACTGGCCGGGATGATGCCGCCTACCTGGTGATGGATGCCTGGGCCGACGGCAACGCGATGGTATCGGACATTATCCTGTATGATGCCGAGTCCGGCTCGCTGCAGCCGTACCATCCGCCGGGCCTGAGCGACCCCCAGCGCAGCACGCTGCGCTACCACACTGAGCTGCTGAGCCGCGACATCGACGGCAACGGCACCGTGGACATCCCGGCGGAGATCGATGACGGCGGCGACCTGCAGACCCCGGTGGACAAGCGGCTGGTGTTTTTGCTGTGGAAGG
Source organism: Oscillospiraceae bacterium (assembly GCA_025758045.1). Classification (NCBI taxonomy): domain Bacteria; kingdom Bacillati; phylum Bacillota; class Clostridia; order Eubacteriales; family Oscillospiraceae; species Oscillospiraceae bacterium. The sequence goes on from CP107208.1 coordinate 1,449,545, forward strand.
ACTACGCCAACAACAGCGGCGGCAACAGCCTGTTCGGCGTGTATGACAGCAAGGAAAACTTCTTTATGGCATTGCCGGAATCGATGCACGGCAGCATCATGATCCGGGGCAACCAGAGCAGCACCGGCTGGCTGATCTGCAACCGCGAGGGTACCGTTGTGTACTGTGAGATGCGCGTGGTGGACCTAGACGAGCCGGAAAGCATCGAGTACGAGCGCATCGCCACCATCGGCAGCCAGCAGCTGCAGGCCCGCATGGTGACAAGCTACTACGGTTTGAGCATGGACTATATCAAGAGCAATACCGTGCTGTTGGGCACGGCGTAAAGAAAGGATAGGCTATGAAACGAGTTCTGGTCGTAGAAGACGAAGCGAGCATCCGCGAAATGGTCGCCCTGAACCTGAAAATGGCCGGCTGGGAGGTCGTGGAGGCCCCCAGTGCTGAGCGCGCCCTAGAACTGATGCACCATGGCGAGGAGTGCGACGCCGCCCTGCTGGACATTATGCTGCCCGGAATGGACGGTTTGAGTCTGTGCGAGACGATCCGCCGCGAGAACAACGAGATCGGCATCATTATCGTGTCGGCCAAAGGGCAGGAGAGCGATAAGATCCGCGGGCTGTCCATCGGTGCGGACGATTACATTACCAAGCCCTTCTCGGTGTCGGAGCTGGTGGCCCGGCTGGAAGCATTGACCCGCCGCATCAAGCGGGGCGGCGTGCCCGCCAAACCCGCCGAGGAGCAGGAGCAACTCATCAGCGGCCCCTTTGTGCTGGATGAAAAGAGCCGCATGCTGTACAAAAACGGCACGGCCATCGACCTGACTCAGGTGGAGTTCCAGATCATGGAGCTGTTCTTCCGCAACCCCGGTACAGCGCTGGTGCGGGAGAAGATTTTGGAAGGCGTATGGGGCAAGAATTATTTCGGCGATGTGAAGATCGTGGATGTGAACATCCGCCGCCTGCGCATGAAGATCGAGGACGAACCCAGCAGCCCCCAGCACATTTTAACCGTGTGGGGGTATGGATACCGGTGGAATGCGTAAATGAGCGAATGGCCCCCTCTGGGAGGGGGGGCTCCCGCGAAGCGGGTGGGGGAGAGAGCCTAAGATTTGACGACATCTGAATGTTTGTCTCTCCCACAGTCAGCTTCGCTGACACCGCTTACGCGGCCAGGCTCCTCTGTCGCTTCGCGACATCTCCCCACACTGTGGGGAGTCACCCTCACAGAGGGAGCCTTAGAAGCGAGCGATAACATAGAACAGGAAAGGAGGAACCCTCAATGGCGGCAGCCGGCATTACCAAGCGGTGGGTGCGGGGCAGCCTGCTGATCACCGTGCTGGTGATCCTGGCGGCTGAAGTGATGTTCCTCTATACCGATTATCGGGAACTGTACGGCAGCGTGCAGCGTGCGGCGGAGAGCCGCTTTTCCACCATTGCGGGCCGCTTGCAGGCCACCGGCACGGCGGGCGACGCCAACGAGACCTCCGAGAGCCGCGGCCAGGCCCTGCGCCGCACCGTCGAGCAGTTCGACGAAAAGGACAAGTTCGAGTTTATGCTGCTGGACGCCCAGGGGGTCATCCTGGCCACCAGCAGCGGCACCATGACACGCGACCTGACCGACGGCACCGACTTTCTGTCGGCTCAGACTTCCGCCAGCGGCAAAGGGCACGACATCTTCACCACGCCCCAGGGCGAACGGGTGATGGCTGTGACCGAGCTGGTGCCCTACGCGGCCGGCAATGTGGCGGCCATGCGCCTTGTCACCAGCCTGACGCTGGTGGACCGCCAGTGGTGGAACACCGTTACCGCCGCCACCGGCGTGGGTGTGCTGGTGCTGGTGTTCACGATTTGGAGCGGGCTGTTTTTTGTGCGCTCCATCGTGCGGCCGCTGGGAGAAATTGAAGCAACAGCGACAAAAATTGCAAAAGGCGATTTGCAGGTGCGTCTGCCGGACAACCGGTATAATGACGAGGTGGGCCGCCTGTGCAAGACCATCAACCAGATGGCCGAGGACCTGGCCGAGACCGAGCGGCTGAAGAATGAGTTCATCTCCTCGGTCAGCCATGAGCTGCGCACCCCGCTGACCTCTATCAAAGGCTGGGTCGAGACCATCCGCAACATCGACGACCCCACGGATAAGAACTACCAGCGCGGGCTTTCGGTCATCGGTACCGAGACCGACCGCCTGTACACGATGGTGGAAGAACTGCTGGATTTCTCCCGTTTGCAGAACGGCATCAAACTGAACTGCCAGGTGTTGGACCTGGTGGCCGAGGCCACCGACGCGGCCCTGTTTGTGGAGGCCCGCATCCGGCAGGAGGGGCTGCACTTCGTCTACGAGGAACCGCCCGACCCCTACCCGGTGTGGGCGGACCCGGCGCGGCTGCACCAGGTGTTCATCAACATCCTGGACAACGCCATCAAATACTCCGAGTCGGACGGAACCATCTTCCTCACGCTGACCCGGCGGGGGGATTTGGTCACGGCGGCGGTGCGCGACCAGGGCCGCGGCATTGCACCCGACGACCTGGAAAAGGTCAAACAGAAATTTTTCAAAGCCAAAAACTCGGTGCGGGGCTCCGGCATCGGTCTGGCAGTGGTGGATGAGATCATCTCCGCACTGGGCGGGCGCGTGGATATTGCCTCCACCCTGGGGCAGGGGACCACGGTCAGCATCACGCTGCCGGTCTACCACCCCGGGCAGGAACACCTGCACGAGAAAATATAATGTTATACCGTATAAAACGGCCAAGGAGAAACTATGCCCAATGAATTTCGCACTTCCGTCGGCGGCCAGGCCTTGATGGAAGGCATCATGATGCGCGGCCCCGAGAAGATCTGCTGTGCCGTGCGCAAGCCGGATGGGACCATCGACCTGACCTACGATAAGGTCGTGACCCGCTGGTACAACAAAGTGCCGCTGCTGCGCGGCGTCTGCAACATGGCCGAGAACCTGTACAAAGGCTACAAGTACCTGATGCACGCCGCCGATGTGGCTATGGAGGGCGTCGAGGACGCCGAGCCGGAAAGCAAGCTGGACAAATGGCTGGACGAGCACACCGGCCCGGTGTTCCAGAACGTGCTGATGACCTGCGCTGCCTTTGCCGGTGTGGCGCTGGCGCTGTTTTTGTTCACCTTTCTGCCCACCTTTTTGACCGGGCAGCTCATCCGCTTTATCCCGCTGGGCCGCTGGGGGCGCGTGATTTTAGAAGGCGCGCTGAAAATGGCCATCTTCCTTTTATATATGTTCCTGTGTACCCGCATGAAGGAACTGCACCGCGTGTTTGAGTACCACGGCGCCGAGCATAAGACCATCGCCTGCTACGAGGCGGGCCTGCCGCTGACCGTGGAAAACATCCGCAAGCAAAGCCGGTTCCATCCCCGCTGCGGCACCAGTTTTATGATCTTGGTCATTATCATCAGCATCTTTTTGTATGCGGTGTTGCCCTGGACCAGCACCGGTCTGCGCATCGTGTACAAGCTGTGCATGTTCCCGCTGCTAGTGGGCGTGTGCTATGAAATTCTAAAGTGGGCCGGCCGCTCCCACAGCATGCTGTCCCGTATCGTATCCCAGCCGGGGCTGTGGATGCAGAGGTTGACGACCTTTGAGCCGGACGACTCGATGATCGAAGTTGCTATTGCGGCAGTGACCCCGGTACTGCCCGAAAATCAGGAGGAAGCCCGCTGGTGAACGCTGCTTATCAAAAACTTTGTGCCCGGCTGATGATGGCCGGGGTACCCGATGCCCGCTTTGACGCGGCGCAGTTGTATACATTTGTGACAGGCCGTGACCACAGGCTGGACGACGGCCCCACCGCCGAGGAAGCTTCCCGCCTGCAGGTGCTGGCCGAGCGCCGCGCGGGCCGCGAACCCCTGCAATACCTGCTGGGGGAGTGGGACTTTCTGGACTTTACCCTCAAGGTCGGCCGCGGCGTGCTTTGCCCCCGTGCCGACAGCGAGGTCGTCTGCGAGACCGCCATCGAGCTGCTGAAGGACAGCGAGGCCCCGGTAGTCTACGACCTGTGCGCCGGTACCGGCTGCCTGGGCCTGGGCATTGCCCGCGCTGTGCCCAGTGCCAAGGTGACCTGCGTGGAGTTGAGCCACGACGCCTGGCCCTACCTGACCGCCAATGTGGCGGCGCTGGGCGGCAAGGCCACCCAGGCCGAGCGCGGCGACGTGATGAACTACTATACCCAGATCGAGCCGGAGAGCGCCGACCTCATCATCTCCAATCCGCCTTACCTGACGGCCCGCGAGATGCAGAATTTAATGCCCGAGACCGCCAGGGAGCCGGCCATGGCGCTGGACGGCGGCGCGGACGGCCTGGACTTTTACCGCGTGCTGGTGCGCCAGTATTACGATGCGGTGCGCCCCGGCGGCTGGCTGGTGCTGGAGATCGGCTACGCCCAGGCCGAGGCTGTGCTGGAGCTGGGCAAGGCTGCCGGTTGGCAGGCTGGCACCTGCCGCAAGGATGCAGGTGGCAATGACCGGGTAGTTTTTTTCCGAAAACCGCTTGAAAATCCTGTTTAAGGTACTACTAAAACACAACAAACAGTTGTACTGCGTGTGAAAATCGTGTATAATAGGGGCATCTGGGAAATAATACCCCTGTACTACCTTGCAATTGTGTTTTTGAGATAAAAGGAGAGCAAAACCATGGCAGCAAAAAAAGATACGACACCCAAGACCCCCGGCCCGGCCTCTGACAAGAAGCAGGCGTTGGAAACGGCCCTGGCGCAGATCGAAAAACAGTTTGGCAAAGGCGCCGTGATGAAGCTGGGCGCCAACATCGCCATGCAGGTCGACGCCATCCCCACCGGCAGCCTGGGCCTGGACCTGGCCCTGGGTATCGGCGGTGTGCCCCGCGGCCGTATCATCGAGGTCTACGGCCCCGAATCCTCTGGTAAAACTACGCTGGCTCTGCACATTCTGGCCGAAGCCCAGAAGATGGGCGGCGAAGTCGCGTTCATCGACGTTGAGCATGCGCTGGACCCCGTGTACGCCGCCGCGTTGGGCGTAGACATTGACAGCCTGCTGGTCAGCCAGCCGGATACCGGTGAGCAGGCCATGGAAATCTGCGAAGCACTGGTGCGCTCCGGCGCTATCGATGCCATTATCGTGGACTCGGTCGCTGCTATGGTGCCCAAAGCCGAAATCGAGGGCGAGATGGGCGACAGCCATGTCGGCCTGCAGGCCCGCCTGATGAGCCAGGCTCTGCGTAAGCTGACCGGCGTTATCGGCAAGACGAACACCGTCTGCATCTTCATCAACCAGCTGCGTGAGAAGGTCGGCGTGGTCTACGGCAGCCCCGAGGTCACCACCGGCGGCCGCGCGCTGAAATACTACTCCAGCGTGCGTATCGACGTGCGCCGTATCGAGGGCCTGAAGGACTCCACCGGCGCTTTCATCGGCAACCGCACCCGCGCCAAGGTCGTGAAAAACAAGGTGGCCCCGCCGTTCCGCGAGGCTGAGTTTGACATCATGTTCGGCGAGGGCATCTCTAAAATCGGTGAGATTTTGGACCTGGGCGTCAAGCTGGGCGTTGTGCAGAAGAGCGGCGCCTGGTTCAACTACGGCGATGTCCGCCTGGGCCAGGGCCGCGATAACGCCAAGATCTTCCTGAAAGAGCACCCGGAGATCTCGGACGAGATCGAGAAGATCGTGCGTGCCAATGCGGACCGCCTGCTGGCCGCCGGTAAAAAGGGCACCGTGAAGCCGCTGGACCCCTCGGAAATCGTTAAGCCGGCCGCCGATGGGGAAGCCCCTGCCGCAGCCTCCGCCCCCGCTGCCAAGACCACCGGCAGTGAGGTAGACCTGGACATCATGGTTGATGAATAATGCCCCAGCTGACACAAATCAAGGAAACGAAAAAAGGCCGTATGGCGCTGTTTTTTGACGGCAAGTTTGCCTTTTCCCTCGATGCGGATACCTTTGCCAAGGCTGACCTGCACGAGGAAGACCTGCTGGAAGAATGGCAGATCGAGGACCTGCGCAAGCAGAGCGACACCCGCCGTGCGCTGGATAAGGCCATGGATTATCTCTCGCTGCGGGACCATGCGGCGGGGGAACTGTACCAGAAACTCTGCCGCAAGTTCGACGAGCACAGCGCCGCCTACGCGGTGGCGCGCGCCGGAGAACTGGGCCTTTTGAACGATGCCGATTTTGCCCGCCGCCGTGCCGCGGAGCTGCTGCGCAAGCGGAAATCCCGCCGCGAAATTTTGCTGGACCTGACGGCGAAGGGTATCGACCGCGATACCGCTGCCGAAGCCGTGGAAGCACTGTATGCCGAAGCCGATGACGGCGAAGACCCTGAACTGGCCAATGCCCGCGCCCTGGTGGAGCGGCACTATGCCGCCAAACTGGCCGCCGGCAAGCGGGATCAGGTAGCGGCCGCGCTGGCCCGCCGCGGGTTCAGCCACAGTGTCATCCGCGCCGCGCTGGCGGAGGATTGACAGCGCAAAAACATACTGTATATAAAGGAAGTTCTATGAAGATTGCGATCATCTCCCTCGGCTGCCCCAAAAACCAGGTGGACGCCGACGTTTTCTGCCACGCCCTCATCAAGGACGGCCACACCACCGTGGCGGACCCGGCCGAAGCAGACATCATCATCATCAACACCTGCGGCTTTATCGAGTCCGCCAAGGCCGAAGCCATCGAAAACATTCTGATGGCCTGCCAGTACAAGCAGCAGAACCCGGACCTGAAGGTCGTCGTCACCGGCTGCCTGGCCGAGCGCTATAAGCAGCAGATCGTGCAGGAGATCCCCGAGGTCGACGCCGTTGTCGGCATTGGCTCCAACGCCGCGCTGCCTGCCATCGTGCGCCGCCTTTGCGCTGCCGGTGCGGGCCAGATCGAGAGCTACGGCCCCAAGACCGATATGCAGTTGGGTGGTGCCCGTGTTATCTCCACCCCGCGCCACTATGCGTACTTAAAAATTGCCGAGGGCTGCAACAACCGCTGCCACTACTGCGCCATCCCGCTTATCCGCGGCCCGCTGCGCAGCCGTGAAATTAAGGATTGCGTGGCCGAGGCCCGCTGGCTGGCAGGGGAAGGCGTCAAGGAGCTGATTCTGGTCGCCCAGGACCCCACCGCTTATGGCGAGGATTGGGGCAAGCCGGGCGCGGTTTGCCAGCTGCTGGACGAGCTGCAGGCCATCGACGGCATCCGCTGGATCCGCGTGCTGTATGCCTATCCTGAACGTATCACCGATGAATTTATCGCCGCGCTGGTCCGCAACACCAAGGTGGTGCCGTACCTGGACCTGCCCATCCAGCATTGCGACGACGCTGTGCTGAAGGCGATGAACCGCCGCGGCGGCCGCAAGGAAATTGAGGACGCCATCCACCGCCTGCGCAAGGCCATCCCCGGCATCACGCTGCGCACCACGCTGATCGCGGGCTTCCCCGGCGAGACCGAGGAGCAGTACGCCGAGCTGTGCGACTTTGTCAAGACGATGAAGTTTGACCGCTTGGGCTGCTTTGCCTACTCGGCCGAGGAAAACACCGTGGCCGCCAAGATGGACGGCCAACTGGACGAGGAGACCAAACAGCGCCGCGCGGACCATATCATGGAACTGCAGGCCGAAGTCAGCGCCGAGCGCGAAGGCGAAAAGGTCGGCCAAACGCTGGAATGTGTCTGCGACGGTGTGGACGACGAGACCGGCATGTATCTGCTGCGCTCCAAGGCCGATTGCCCGGAGATCGACGGCAACGTGCTGACCCCCGCTGATACCCCGCTGGAGACCGGCGCGTTCTATAACGTGACCATCACTGACTCTGACACTTACGACCTGTACGGCTACGTGGAAGAAAAGCTGGAGGACTAAGGTATGAATCTGCCCAATAAACTTACAATGATGCGTGTTGTTTTGGTACCGGTGTTTATGGTATTTGCCGCACTGGCCCAATATGGCACAGCGGATTTTAACGCAACCTTCTCGCTGGTAGCGGGCATTATCTTCACCGTGGCCAGCATCACCGATTTTCTGGACGGTTATATTGCCCGGAAAAACCATCTGGTCACCGATTTTGGCAAGTTCATGGACCCGCTGGCCGATAAGTGCCTGACCACCGCCGCCTTTATTTATATGGTGGTGGATGGTGTATGCTCGCCCATTGTGCTGGCCGTGATCTTGTTCCGCGAGTTTGCGGTGGCAGGTGTGCGGATGATTGCCGCCGAGACGGGCACGGTGATTGCCGCCAATATGTGGGGCAAGGTCAAGACCGTGCTGCAGATGTTGACCATCATCTTCTATTACTTTGCCGCTGCGCTGGCCGGGCCTACCGATGTGGGCGTGGTCAGCCTGGTGACCGTGGTGCTGTGCTGGCTGTGCGGCGCGGCCACGCTGCTGTCCGGCTGCATCTACCTGTGGCAGAACCGCCAGCTGTTTATGCAGGCAAAGTAATACCTTTGCTGCTGCAGGGGCGGATGCTCGCATCGACCCCTACAATAGGGAGCGGCTGAATCCAACCATCAAGGAGCTATTGTTTTGCAAAAATCAACACTCCAAACAAAACTGCATAATTTTTACGGCAGGATGACCCGTGCAGAGCGGGCCGTCCTGCTTCTGTTGTGTATCTTTGCCGTTAAATTTGTGTGCAGCACCGTGGCGCACTTTGTGCCCGCGCTGCAGGGCATTGATATGCTGGGCAGCGGGCGGCACCCGGTGGATGTCTGGCTGCTGCTGCTCTCCTGCACGGCGGTGCTGGGCACCTGGTGCCTTTACCGCCGCGCGGCCAAAGCACTGGATGCCCGGCTGACGAAGTTCGACGCCGTGGTGCTGGCCATCTGCATCGCGGCCAGCGCCGCCTTTTACCTGCACGCTATGGTGGGGCGGCAAAGCCTGTACCTGTGGGACAATGCCACCTACTATAACCTGCAGATCCGGCTGGAATCCAACTTTGCAGACGGCGTATTTACCGGCGTAGGTTCGACGATCTATAAGACCTGGTTCAATGATTACGCGCCGCTGGTCATCAATTTGCTGGCCGAGCCGTTCTTTATGTTCACGCCGCGCACGGCCAACACCTTTGCGCTGCTGTGCGGGCTTTTGGTGCCCACGCTGGTCTATTACAGCGCATGGGTGCTGCTGGCGGTGCTGCGCCGCCAGTGCCGGCCCAAAGCGCCCCGCCTGTTTACCGCGCTGGGCCTGGCCATGACCACCCTGCTGCCGCTTTTGCATATTGCGCTGTACCGCGGCATGCCGGACCTGCTGGGTGTGGCCTTTGCGCTGATGCTGCTGGCACTGGGCATCGGGTATGATTTCTCAGCCCCTGCCCCGGCGCGGCTGGTGAGCATGGCTGCCTTTACCGGCCTGTTGATGCTGACCCGCCGCAGCTACATGTTTACCGTGGCAGCCTTTTTTGTACTGTACGGCGTGTGGGTGCTGGCACGGGCAGCATTGCAAAAGCAGGGGACGGCAGCCCTTTGTTTTGCAAAATTTGCTGTTACATCGCTGATTTGTGTGGGCGTGCCGCTGGTGCCCATGTTCTGGCGCATCGTAAAGGCCGATTACAGCGACCGCTACGCCACCTACCAGACCGGCGGCTTTTTGGCCGAGCTGGACCACCAGCGGGTCTACCTGGGGTATTTCATCGGGATTTTGTTTGTAATTGGAATTTTGTACGCACTGTATAAAAAACAAACAAGATTTCTAACTGTATTATCGGCCGTTGGTTCGGTGCTCACCGTCTTTCTCGTGACCAAAGTGCAGAACATGGACGACCACCAATCACTGGCGGTGGCGCCGTTTTACCTGCTGGGGCTGTACATGCTGGCTCTGCTGGCGGCGAACCTGCCCGGCAAATGGCTGCGCCGCGCCCTGGCCGCGCTGGTCAGCGTGGGGTGCGCTATCAACTTTGCGGGGTGCAGCCAGCTGATGCCTATCAAGCTGCCCGGCGCGTGGTACAGCGGCCTGTTTTTCACCATCGATAACGAGCGCACCGATATGGCCCAGATCGCCGAGGTGAACGACTTCCTGCGGGAAAACTGCGAGGGGGACAACTCCGCCTACATGATCTGCCATGGCCTGACCTACAGTGCCGATGTCTTCCGCGCGGCGGCCCTGCCGGACGAGAGCATTCGCTCCATTCTGGCTTACGGTGCGGTCAACCCGGGCAACGATGCCTTCCCGAAAGAACTATTTACGGCACAGATCGTGCTGACCTGCACGCCCTTTGACCCCAGCAACCATACCGAGAAGATCAACAGCGCCTTTTTGGAGAACGTCGAGACCCTGCACTGCTTTGAGGTGGCGGCGGAATTTGACATGGGCAACGGCTACACCATCACGGCCTACCGCCGCGTAAAAGCCCCGGCAGTGGCCGAGCTGGACGCCTACCGCCGCTGGCTGGCCGAGGAGGACGAGCAGTTTCCCTACAATTTCAGCGCCGTGTGGGACCAGCTGGAAACAGAGCTCGCAAATAACGGATAATACGTTACTTTTATAAGCATCGCGCACCGCCTAAGTGGCCTTTTTGCTCGCATACTGCGTTGCTTTCCCTTGCAATCCGTCAGGGTTGCTGCGGAAAAGCGCCTTGCCTGCGGGCAAAAAGTTATGTCCATTCGGCGCACCCTGCTTATAAAAGCAACTTAAGTCTTGCAACCGCCCGCTGCGGCGGCTATAATAGAAACCAAGGAAACCTTTTTGAGAGAGGAAAGTGTATCATGCAGATCTTTAACACCATGTCCCGCCAGAAAGAGGAATTTGTTCCGCAGACTCCCGGTGAATACCGTATCTACGTCTGCGGCCCTACGGTTTATAACTACATCCACATCGGCAATGCCCGCCCGATGATCGTGTTTGACACCCTGCGCCGCTATCTGGAATATTGCGGCAATAAGGTCTACTATGTTTCCAACATCACCGATATTGACGATAAGCTGATTAAAAAAGGCCAGGAAGAGGGCACCAGCATGCAGGAGGTGGCCCGCAAGTTTGAGGCCGAGTACATCAAGGACTCTGACGGTCTGAATGTCAAGGCGCCTACCGTGCGCCCCCGCGCTACCGAGCATATCGGGGAGATCATCCACATCGTCAAGGACCTGGTCGACTCCGGCCATGCTTACGTGGCCCGCAACGGCGACGTGTACTTCCGCGTGAAGTCTGACCCCGGCTACGGCAAGCTGAGCCACCTGAATCTGGACGACCTGGAGAGCGGTAACCGCGCCCTGCGCAGCCAGATGGATGACGATTTGAAGGAAGATCCCGCGGATTTCGCCGTCTGGAAGGCCGCCAAGCCCGGCGAGCCCTACTGGGAAAGCCCCTGGGGCCACGGCCGCCCCGGCTGGCACATTGAGTGCAGCGCCATGGCCCGTAAGCACCTGGGCAAGATCATCGACCTGCATGCCGGCGGTCAGGACCTGATTTTCCCCCATCACGAGAACGAGATCGCCCAGAGCGAGTGCGCCAACGGCTGCACCTTCAGCCGCTACTGGATGCACAACGGCTTCCTGAACATCAACAACGAGAAGATGTCCAAGAGCGCCAACAACTTCTTCACTGTGCGTGAAATTGCCGATAAGTACGGCTACGAGCCTATCCGCTACTTTATGCTGACGGCTGGTTACCGCATGCCGCTGAACTATACCGTCGACCTGATCGAGAGCTGCAAGAACAGTCTGGAGCGCATGTACACCTGCCGCGACAACCTGGACTTTGCCATTGAGCATGCCCACGGCACGGACACCGCCCTGGCCGCCAAGTGTGAGGAAGCCCGCACCAAGTTTAAGACTGCTATGGACGACGACCTGAACACCCCCGATGCGCTGGCCGCCATCTTTGACCTGGTCAAGGACATCAACACCCTGTCCGATGCCTCCGACAAGGCCACGCTGGAGAGCGCCGCCAAGACCTTTGATGAGCTGACAGGCGTGCTGGGCCTGCTGTACAACCGCAAAAAGACCGACGCTATCCCCGCTGAGGTGACCGCCCTGGTGGAGGAGCGCGCCGCTGCCAAGAAGGCCAAGGACTGGGGCCGCGCCGATGCGATCCGCGCTCAGCTGACCGAGATGGGCTGGAGCGTGACCGACACCGCCCAGGGGCCGAAGATCGCCAAGCTGTAATTTGTAATTGATTTGCTGTTATGACGATTCAACGCCAAAAACAGAACAATAGCGCTCTCTGGCTGGTGCTGGGGGGCGCTTTTGTGCTGCGTATGATCCTGGCTGGGGTGACCGAGGGCTACCCCTACGATATGAGCTGCTTTGTGGCCTGGGGCGAAAAGCTGCTGGCCGACGGTCCCGCCGGTTTTTACAGCGGGGGCTATTTTGCCGACTACCCGCCCGGCTACCTGTTTGTGCTTGGCTTTGTGGCGCTTGTACGCCAAATTTTTGCCATACCCTACGAGGCCGGGATGACCTACGTGCTGCTGGCCGTGGTGCCCAGCCTGTGCGATTGCGCCGCCGCCGCGCTGGTGTGGCATATTGGCCGGGAAAAGCTGCCCGAAAGCCGCCTGCCGCTGCTGCTGGCCGCCTTTGTAGCCTTTGACCCGCTGCTGCTGTTTGACACAGCGGTGTGGAAGCAGATCGACGGGGCGTTTGCCCTGCCGCTGCTGCTATGCTTTTATCTGCTGGAAAAACGACGCTACCTGCCCGCGGCGGTGCTGTACGGCGTGGCGCTGGCCATTAAGCCCCAGGCGCTGCTGTTTGGGCCGGTGCTGGCCGTGTGTTTTTTGGCGGCCATCGTGCAGGAAGAAAACCGCTTCCGCGCGTTTTTGCGCTGCTTCGGTGGTGCGGCGCTGGCGCTGTTCCCGCCGCTGGCGCTGGGCCTGCCTTACTTTGGCCTGACCAATTTGCTGCCGAAGCTGCTGGAAAAATATGCCGGTACAGCGGCAAGTTACCCCTACGCCACCATCAACGGTTTTAACTGGCTGGCGGCGCTGGGGGGCAACTGGGCACCGCTGGACAACACCGTGCTGCTGGGCATCACCTGGAAACAGCTGGGCTTTTTCAACATTTTGCTGGTCACGCTGGGGCTGGTGTACCTGGCGGCGCACAGCGTGCGGGAGGGCCGCTTCTCGCCGCTGCTGCTGGCGGCCTATTACGGGTTGGGCGTTTTTACGCTGGCTCACTGCATGCACGAGCGCTACATGGTGCCCGGGGTACTGCTGACCCTGCTGGCTGCCGCGCACTGGGATGATATCCGCCTCTACGCGGCAGGCTTTGGCATGTCGCTGACGGGGTTCTTGAATTTAAGCACCGTCTACAGCCTGACCGGCTCCGATGACGAATGGCTGACCAGCGCGACCAGCTCCAGCGTGGCGATTTTGGTCGGCCTGGCCGAGACTGTCTGTTTTGTGCTGCTGTTATTTGCGGTGTGGGATATTGTGGTTCACGGCCACGCTCTGCCGCTGCCCGCCCGCAAGGCGGAGAACACGGCACCCCCCGCAATGCCGGCCCCCCAGCCCAGGTGGCAGCGAAAAGAGCTGCTGGCCATGCTGGCGCTGACGGCGGCGACTGCTGTGATAAGCTTTACGTACCTGGGCAGCCTTACCGCGCCGCAGAACCCGCTGGATGCCACCGACACGACCCTGACCGAATCCGTGACCCTGCAGGGGGACACGGCGGCGCTGTGGGTGTACCCGGGCATCTCCTACGGTGGGCGGATGACCGTGACCGACGCTGCAGGCACGACCGTTTATGAGAAAGAACTGGACTACGGCACCTGCTTCAGCTGGACATCGGTGGAATTGTACGCCGACGCGGGCAAAGTTTTCCACATTACGGTGGAAAACGCGCAGCTGTTTGAGCTGGCGTTCCGCGATGCGGACGGCGCGCTGGTGCCGGTAACGGGTGGTGGGGCCCTGTTTGATGAGCAGGACGCCGTGCCCGAGGCCATCAGCCAGCTGAACAGCATGTATTTCGACGAGATCTACCATGGCCGCACGGGGTACGAGCAGCTGCACCGCCTGCCGGTGTACGAAACGACCCACCCGCCGCTGGGCAAGGATTTTATCATGCTGGGCATTGCGTTGTTTGGCATGACGGCCTTTGGCTGGCGCTTTGCGGGCACGCTGTTTGGTGTGCTGCTGGTGCCGCTGGCCTGGTGCTTTGTGCGTCGCCTGACCCGCCGCCCCTGGGCGGCCGCCATGGCAGGTGTGCTGCTGGCGCTGGACTTTATGCGCTTCTCCCAAAGCCGGTTGGCGACCATTGATATTTATGGTACTTTTTTCATCCTGCTGGGGGCTTACTTTATGCTGTGGTACTGCCAGCAGGTGCTGACGGTGGGCGTGAACGGCGCCGTCCTGCCCATGTTTTTGGGTGGGCTGGCCTTTGGCCTGGGCTGCGCATCCAAGTGGACCGGCATTTACGCCGGGGCCGGGCTGGCGGTGCTGTACCTGGGCGTGCTGTACGCCCGCTGGCGGCAGGGCAAGCCGGGCTTTGCCCAGGAGTTCCGCACCGCTTTTTTGGGCGGTGTAGTGTTTTATGTGGTGATGCCGCTGTGCATTTACATTGCATCTTACCTGCCGTACTGGTGGCGCGACCACAGTTTTGGTCTGGCCGACTGGTGGCGGTGCCAGGTCTCGATGTACAATTACCACTCCACGCTGGAGGCGACCCACCCGTTTGAGAGCCGCTGGTATACCTGGCTGCTGGGCCTGCGCCCGGTGTGGTATTACCGCAACGGATACCTGCCCGCAGGCCTGAAGGCCAGCATTGCGGGCATGGCTGGGCCGGTGATCTGGCTGGGCGGCCTGGCGGCGCTGTTGTGGCTGCTGTGGCGGCAGGTCTCGGGCCGGGGCACCCGCGCGGGGGTGGGGGTGCTGATCTTGTACGGCACGCAGCTGATCCCCTGGATGCTGGTGACCCGGTGTACCTTCCTGTACCATTATTTCCCCAGTTCAATGTTCTGTCTGGCGGCGCTTTCGCTGGTGCTGGCCACGGCGAAAGATCAGCGCCGGGGCAGGCGCCTGGGCGCTGCGCTGTGCGCAGCGGCACTGGTGCTGTTTGTGTGGTATTACCCGGCCCTCTCCGGCCTGCCCACCGCCGCCTGGCACGCCGACCTGCTGAACATTTTACCGAGCTTTGGATTTTATTGACGGGGGTTTTGTTCCTTTCTTGCAAGAAAGGAACCGAAAGAACTTTTAATATAATAGAATAAAAATAACCTGTGTACGTGGGAGATATGATCCGGTACACAGGTTATTTTATTTAAGGAGCAAGCGGGGCGTCGGGGACGCCGCCCCCTACAAATAGGTTTTGACTATTTATAAAATCATATGTATATGTGATTTTGATTAAAGTTTCTTTGCTTACTTTCTTTTCAAAGAAAGTAAGGCAACCCCCATTAGGCTTCGGGCAGGTAGATGTGGTGGGGGAGACCCTCGACGTAGATGGGGGTGAGTTCGGCCTGGACGAGGGGCAGGGCGTAGGCCAGGAACTCGTCGGTCATGGCGGTGTGGTCGGCATTGACCCATTCCAGCGGGACCTTCTTTTCTAGGTTGGCGACCTCACTGATAGGATGCAGGCTGGTGCCGCACTGGTACGGTGCGTTGGAGATGCGGTCCAGGGCGACCATCTCACCGGTATGACCCTCAAAGGCGGCCTTGGCGGCGGCACCGCCCACCTGGTACGCCTCGGTGATGTCGGTGCGGCTGGTCAGGTGGCCGGCGCAGCGCTGCAGGGTCGAAAGCTCGATGCAGCGGGTCTTGGTGTCTAGACGGCGGGCCACCGTGTTGGCCAGGAAACGGGCCGTGCCGGTCAGGGTCTTGTGACCGAAAGCGTCCACTGCGTGGACATCATCGGCCAGCTCGCAGACGTAGCGGCCGTCCTCCAGCTTGACGCCCTCGGAGACGGCAATGACGATGGAGGGCTTCTCTTTCTGCATGCGCTCGACCTTTTCGACAAAATGATCGACGTTGAAGGGGACTTCCGGCAGGCAGATCATGTCTACGCCCTCGCAATCCTCGGCCTTGGCCAGGGCAGCGGCGGCGGTCAGCCAACCGGCATTGCGGCCCATGATCTCCACAATGGTGACGTACTTGGTGCCGTACACCGTGGCGTCACGGATGATCTCTTTCATGACAACGCCGATGTATTTGGCGGCGCTGCCGTAGCCGGGGGTGTGGTCAGTGACCATCAGGTCGTTGTCGATGGTCTTGGGCACGCCCATAAAGCGGATCTCGCTGCCGATATGGGTGCCGTAGTCGGCCAGCTTGCCGATGGTGTCCATCGAGTCGTTGCCGCCGATGTAGAAGAAATAGCCGATGTCCAGCTCTTTCAGGATCTCGAACAGCTGGATGTAGACGGCCTCGCCCTCGGGGGTATGCCAATCCGGCAGCTTGTAGCGGCAGCTGCCCAGATAGCTGGACGGCGTGCGCTTGAGCAGCTCAATGTCCAGGGCGGTCTTGAGCTTTTCATTCAGCACGCAGGTGCGGCGCTCCAGCAGACCCGCCACGCCGTGCAGCATGCCGTAGACCTTGCCGGCACCGCGGCGCTTGCAGCTCTCATACACGCCGGCCAAGCTGGCATTGATGACCGAAGTGGGACCGCCGGACTGACCGACGATTGCATTTTTTGCCATAGTTTCTCCTCCTGCAATTTCCATGGGGTGGGTTGCGCTGCGGGTACGTTCCGGCAGCGCACGATAATTGTCATGTTTAGTGTAGCATGGAGTACACTTTTTTTCTATTGCAGGAGTTGCCGAAAATTTGTACGTGTCTTTGTACAACTTTGCGTTCCACAGTGCGGAACGTGTTTTGCGGGGTGGATGGAGCTGTATGGATAAAAATTCCGCTGTATGGAATATTTGTGCCATGTGGCGGGACAAAATGAGTGCTGAAACCTTGCAAAAATTGCGCAGGAAAGTTGACTTTCGGCAAGGTGAATAAACTTTTTGCGACGAAATTGTGCGGTATGACGGAAAATAGAAAAAGCCCACCCCAAAAGGGGCGGGCAAAGTGCAAAATCAATCCAGATGAATATGCCGCGGCACACCGTTGATGTAGATGGGGGTCAGCTCGGCCTGGATCAGGGGGCGGGCGTAACGCTCAAAATTGGCGTTGACGTGCATGCCGTCGGCGGTGATCCACTCGTCGGGGACCTTCTTCTCAAAGTTGGCGACCTGGGTCACGTCGACCATCTTGGTCTCGATGCGGTAGGGCTGGTCGCTCAGGCGCTTGATGGCGGACATCTTGGCGGTCTCGCCGCGCACGGCGGCTTCCACAGCGGCACCGCCCACCTGGTAGGCCTCGGTCACGTCGGTGCGGCTGGCCAGGTGGCTGGCGCAGCGCTGCAGGGTCGAGAACTCGATGGCGCGGGTCTTGCAGCCCAGGCGGACGCGGATCAGGTCGGCCAGGTAGCGGCTGGTGCCGCTCAGGATGGCCTTGTGGCCGAAGGCGTCCAGCTGACCGGCGGTGGAGACCAGGTCGCACAGGAAGACACCGTCCTTATTTTTGACGCCCTCGCTGGCGGCAATGATGACATTGTGGCGCTCTTTTTCCAGCTCGGCGACGCGGGCCAGGAAGGCTTCCTCGTCAAAGGGGCGCTCCGGCAGCAGGATCAGGTCGGGACCGTTGCAGTCCGGGCCGGCGGCCAGGCTGGAGGCAGCGGCCAGCCAGCCGGTGTGGCGGCCCATGATCTCGGCCACCGTCACGCTGCGCAGGTCGTAGACGCTGGAATCGCAGATGACTTCCTTTAAAATAGTAGCGATGTACTTGGCGGCGCTGCCGTAGCCGGGGGTGTGGTCGGTCAGCAGCAGGTCGTTGTCGATGGTTTTGGGCACGCCGATGAAGCGGATCTCGCTGCCGATGGTCTTGCCGTAGGCGGACAGCTTGGAGATGGTATCCATCGAGTCGTTGCCGCCAATGTAGAACACGGCACCGATGTCGTACTGCTTGAACAGGTCAAACAGCTGCACAAAGGGGGCCTCGTCCACATCGGGCTGGGGCAGCTTGTGGCGGCAGCTGCCCAGGAAGCTGGACGGCGTGCGCTTCAGCAGCTCAATGTCCATTTTGTCGGAAAGGACCGCGTCCAGATCGACGAGCTTGCCTTCCAGCACACCGGCGATGCCGTACTGCATGCCGTAGACGTGCTCGGCGCCGCAGGCCTTGGCGGTCTCGTAGACGCCTGCCAGGCTGGAGTTGATGACGGCAGTGGGACCGCCCGACTGCCCGACCAATACGTTTTTCATGGAACACCTCATTGATTTATAATGTGTATTTTTAACGATGCAAAGCATATTTCTCGATGGCCAAGGCGACGCCGTCGTGGTTGTTGTCCGCAGTGACGGCATCGGCGGCTGCGAGGATCTCCGGCGTGGCGTTGCCCATGGCTACGCCCAAACCGGCATCCTCGATCATCGAAAGATCGTTGCCGGAATCGCCCACGGCCATGACCTGGTCACGGCGCAGACCCAGCTTTTCGGCCAGGGCCAGCAGGCCGCTGCCCTTGGTAACGCCGGGGGCGTTCAGTTCGATGTTGCTGCCCAGGCTGGTGGTGGCCTCTACGTCCGGGCAGGCGGCCAGCACGGCGCGCCAGGCCTCGTCCCGCAGCTCCACTTTGGGGTACATGACGCTGAATTTTTCCACCTGGCCGACCTTCTCCTGCAGGACGGTGCGCAGGTCAGGGACCTCGATGCGGGTCTTGCGGAAGTAGTCCCGCAGGTTTTCCGGCACCAGCACGTCGATGAGGTCGTTGTCGGCCTTGGTGGCGTAGCTTTTGCCGCCCACAAACAGGCTGAACACGCCGCCGAAGGGCTTGAGCGCATCATAGACCCGCAGCGAATCCTCCAGCGAGAAGGGCTGGTCGACGATATGCTCGCCGGTGCGCATGTCTACCACCGAGGCCCCGTTGGAGGTCAGCGCGTAGTGTACGCCGGGGATGCCGGTGAACGCCTGGGGTACGCCGGTGGCGGTGCGGCCGGTGGCGGGCAGCACAATGATGCCTGCCTGTACGGCGGCCTCGATAGCAGCCAGGTTGCGCGGGCTGATGTGTTTGGCATCGTCAAAAACCGTGCCGTCCAGATCCAGGCCGATTAAGCGGATGTCCTGCATAGATTTACCACTCCCTTGGGCAACCCAGCACAATTCGCGCCCTATGGGCTTAAGCACCGCTCCGGCGGCTGGCACACCCCGCTCGCCGTATCGGTACTTAGAATTATGCCGTGTTACCCTTAACCATCTAAGTGTACCGCAAATGCGGAATAATTGCAAGACGACGCGGGGTGTGGTAGAATAAATAAAAACATTTTGTAAGGAACACGCCAAAAGGCCCCCTTGTGCAAAGGGGGCTCCGCGAAGCGGTGGAGGATTGTGGCCGTGCGGGTGTAGACCGAATGGCCTGGTGAACGGGACGATCCCTCAGTCACCTTCGGTGACAGCTCCCTTTACACAAGGGAGCCTTTGCGAGGCTGCAGTAAAGGAAAAAACAATGACAAAACAACGCTTATGGCAGCTGGATGCCCTGCGGGGGCTGGCGCTGTTGAATATGCTGGCCTACCACGCGATGTACGACTGGGTGTATGTGTTTGGCCATGCCGGCAGCTGGTACAATATCGGCGCGCCGGGGTGCCATGTGTGGCAGCAGTATATCTGCTGGAGCTTTATTTTGCTCTCCGGCTACAGCTTTACGCTGGCCCGCCGCCCGCTGAAAAATGGGCTGATCGCGGCCGGGTGCGCTGCGGTGCTGACCGTGGTGACGGTGGGGTTCATGCCGTCGGAGAGCATCTGGTTCGGTGTACTGCACTTAAACGCCGCCGCTGTGCTGCTGAGCTGCCTGATTAAGCCGCTGTTGGACAAAATATCCGCTGTGCCGGGGCTGATAGGCAGCGCCATGCTGTTTGCGCTGACCAATCAACTGCCCTGGGGCTGGCTGGGGTTTGAACGGTGGCACATTGCTGCGCTGCCTGCCGGGTGGTATGATGCCAACCTGTTCTGGCTGGGGCTGCCGGACCTGACGCGGTTTAGCTCGGCGGATTATTTCCCTATTCTGCCATGGGTGTTTTTGTTCTGGTGCGGGCTGTTTCTGGCGCGGCTGTGGCGGCCGCGTGCGGGGCAAGCACCGGCGGCGCTGCAGCCGCTGTGCGCGATAGGCGGCCGGACGCTGCTGGTTTACATGCTGCACCAGCCGGTAATTTACGGCATTTTGTGGTTGTGGACGTCCCTGCGTGGTTGATAGTTTGTGGAAAAGCAGAAAATTTGTTAAAAATTTAAAAACGACCCCTTTTCGGCGAAAAATAGTGTTGACAGAGACGGGAACTATATAGTATAATTGCTGTTACTGGTTAATGTTTTTGACCGGCAAACTCCTGTCTCAGGTCAAGGGAGGGAAGAAGATGTCGGAGATCCGTGTCAAAGAGGGCGAGTCCCTCGAGAGCGCACTGCGCCGTTTTAAGCGCAGCACTGCTCGCAGCGGCGTGTTGGCTGAGGTTCGCAAGCGCGAGGCTTATGAGAAGCCGTCCGTTAAGCGTAAGAAGAAGTCCGAGGCTGCCCGCAAGCGCAAGTTTAAGTAAGGTTTCTTACCAATGAACGACTGTGCAGACCCGCGCAATGCGCGGGTCTGCACTTTTTTCTTGCGCGTTGCTGACGCAACGCTTCAAAGAAGGGGTTCGTCGCTTGTGGCTGTTGGCTGACGAGAAAGTGGCTTGTAGGGGGCGATGCTTGCATCGCCCCGCAAACAGGCAACCGCCCAGACGGGCCGATGGCGGGCATCGGCCCCTGCATCACCGCCCGCAAAGTGGATTATAACGCGAAGTCCCGCAGGCGAACAATGTTCACCCCTGCATACTCTACAAGAGATACGTGCAGCTTTTTGTGCGAGACCACTTTATAAGGGGAGAAAACCGTATGATTTTAACTCCTGAAATCGTATTTCGGAAAATTGAGTGCATCCACCCGGACTATCTGAAAGCGCATGGCATTACGGCGCTGGTGCTGGATGTGGATAATACGCTGACCGGGGATAACAGCCAGGTGTTGGAACCCACCGTGCAGGCCTGGCTGGACGAGATGCGGGCGGCGGGCATCAGCCTGACCATCGTGTCCAACAACACGGCCAAGCGGGTGCGCCCTTTTGCCGAGCGTATCGGCCTGGATTGGGTGCCCCTGGCCTGCAAGCCGCTGACCATCGGCCTGATGGTGGCGCGGCATCGTCTGGGCGTGAAAAAAAGCCAGATGGCCATGGTGGGCGACCAGATCTTTGCCGACCGCATGGCCGCCGGGCTGTACGGCTGCCCCTGCCTGTACCTACTGCCCCGCACCCCCCGCGACCGCAACAAATTTGTCCGGTTCAAACGCAAGTATGAACCTTACTGGCTGGACCGATACTATAAAAAGGGAGGGACTGTGCATGAATGAGCCGCGTTTTGGCACGGCCGGCCTGGCGGACAGCTACACCGTCAAAAAGTTTGACCCCGCCGCCATCGCCGCCTACACCGCCGGTTTTGGCCTGACCGCCTTTGAATACCAGTGCGGCCGCGGCGTGCGGCTGGCCCACGACAAGGCACACGCCTTGGGCGAAGCCTGCGCCGTGCGGGGCATCGCCCTCTCGGTGCACGCGCCCTACTATATCAGCATGTCCAGCCTCGAGGAGGACAAGCGGCTGCACAGCATCGACTATCTGCTGCAAAGCTGCGCACTGGTCAAGGCGCTGGGCGGTAAGCGGGTCATCTTCCACTCCGGCTCCTGCGGCAAGCAGAGCCGCGAAGAAGCGCTGGAAAAGGCGCTGGACACGATGGCGCGTGCTGTGAAAGCCTGCGATGAGGCGGGCTACGGGGACTGCATCCTCTGCCCCGAGACGATGGGCAAGGTGAACCAGCTGGGCACGCTGGACGAGGTGCTGGCCCTGTGCGGCGTGGATGAGCGCATCACGCCCTGCATCGATTTTGGCCACCTGTACGCCCGCAGCCTGGGCACTCAGTTTGCCGAGGGCACCGCAGCCGCCGACTACGCCGCCCTGCTGGACACGCTGCAGGCCGGGCTGGGGGATGAACGGGCAAAGCAGTTCCACGCCCATTTCTCCCGCATCGCCTACACCAAGGGCGGCGAGAAGTGCCACCTGACCTTTGCCGATACCGAGTACGGCCCGCCCCATGCACCACTGCTGGCACTGCTGAAAGAGCGCGGGCTGACCCCCACCATCATCTGCGAAAGTGCGGGCACCCAGGCCGAGGATGCGGCGGAACTGGCGAAAACGTATGCCGCGTTATAAGAGACTAGGACAGTGACACATAATCCGGAGTACCGATACGACGAGCGAAACATGCCGGCTGCTAAGCAAAAAGCGCAGAGAATACTTTGTATATTCCCGAGCATTTTTGCAACGCAGATGGCGTGTTGTAGCCGCCGGAGCGGTGCTCAAGCCGTCAGGCGGGGATTGTGTGGAGCTGTCCAAAGAAAAAATACCAAATTTCGCGCAAAAAAATCGGCTCAGGGCTTGAAAAAGTCCATTGTATCCTGTAAAATAAATACAGGTATGTATTTTGTAATTTATGGAGGAATTTTTATATGATTTCTGCAGGCGAATTCCGCAACGGCGTCACCTTCGAGCAGGACGGCCAGGTCCTTCAGGTCGTTGAGTTCCAGCACGTCAAGCCCGGCAAGGGCGCCGCTTTTGTGCGCACCAAGACCAAGAACGTCATCACCGGCTCTGTCGTTGAGACCAGCTACAACCCCACCGCTAAGTTCCCTCAGGCTTTCATCGAGCGCAAAGAGGTCACCTACTCCTACGAGGATGGCGATCTGTACCACTTCATGGATGTTGAGACCTACGACGACATCCCCGTTGGCGCTGCCGATGTGCCCGACAACTTCAAGTTCTGCAAGGAGAACGATACCTGCAAGCTGCTGAGCTACAAGGGCAAGGTCTTCAGCGTTGAGATCCCCAACTTTGTTGAGCTGGAGGTCACCGCTACCGAGCCGGGTGTCAAGGGAAACACCGCCACCAACACCCTGAAGCCCGCCACCGTCGAGACCGGCGCTGAGATCCGCGTGCCCCTGTTCATCAACGAGGGCGACAAGATCCGCATCGATACCCGCACCGGCGAGTATATGGAGCGCGTGAACTGATTTTGTTCCACAAGCCGGGCCTGGCATACCGCCGCGCCCGGCATTTTTTGAACGGAGGATTTCTGTTATGGCTATGGATTTGAATGCAAAGGCTGCCTACATCCGCGGCCTGATGACCGGTATGGAGTTTGACCCCGCCAGCAAGAACGGCAAGGTCATTGCCGCCATGATGGACCTGCTGGAAGAGATGGCTGCCCAGGTGGTCGAGCATGACAACGCCCTGGACCAGGTCTACGATGAGCTGGAGACCCTGGACCAGGATGTGGACGACATCGTGAGCGACCTGTACGCCGACGATGACGAGGACGACGACGCCGAAGAGGACAGCGACGAGGCCCTGTACGAGGTCACCTGCCCCAACTGCGGCAAAGTCTCCACTGTGGACGAGGAGACCCTGCTGGATCAGACCCAGGAGCTGGTCTGCCCCTACTGCAATGCCTCTTTTGACATTGAGCTGGAAGGCACCGAGGACGAGCAGCCCGAGGATAACGACCAGTAAGTAAAAACGATGCGGCCCGGTGGAAACACCGGGCCTTTTTGGTATGCAAAGGAGGTGGGGCGGATGCTGACGGCGATAAAACTTGTGCTGCCCGCTTTGGTGGCGGCACTGTTTGTGTGGGGCGCGGCGTGGTGCGTGGTGCGCACGCTGCGGCCGCAGATGGCGGATACTGCGGCTGTTGGCGGTGAGCCACCCCGCAGCAGCAAGGCCATGGCGGCGCTGGCCGGGCTGCTGTTTGTGTGCGTACTGCAGCTGGTGTTCTGCCATGCGGCGCAGGCAAACAACCCCGGCGTGGGGCTGGCCCAGGCCATGGAGTGGCAGTTTTACGGCAACACCGACGCGCGGCATTACATCGACCTGGCGCAGTACGGCTACGGCACCGGCGGCGCGTTTGCGGAGCAGGAATTGATGATCGTGTTCTTTCCGCTGTTCCCGGCGCTGCTGCGGGTCGTGCATTTGCTGGTGGGAGGCAGCTATCCGCTGTTGGGGCTGGCCGTGCAGGGGCCGCTGTTTGCCGGGGCGGCGGTATCGCTGTACACCCTGGTCAGCCGCCGCTGGGGCGAGCGCCAGGCGGTGCTGACGCTGGCCCTGCTGATGGCCAGCCCGGCGGCTGTATTTTTTGCCGTGCCGATGACCGAAAGCCTGTTTTTGCTGGTGACTGTGCGCTACGTGCTGGCGTGGGATCGGCGGCAGTGGGGCCGCTGTGCGGTGCTGGGTGTGCTGGCTGGGTTGTGCCGCGCCCCCGGCGGACTGCTGCTGGGGCTGGCGGCGCTGGAACTGGCGGCCGCATGGCGCCTGGGAAAGCGGCCCGCGCTGGCAAGTATCCCGGCTATGCTGGCCCCGGCGGCGGGGCTGGGGCTGTACTTTGGGCTGAACCAGGCTGTGTATGGCCGCTGGAACCAGTACAGCGTGTACCAGTGGGAGCACTGGGGCCAAAAACTGGGCCTGTTTACCGATACCGTGCGCTACCATTTGGACTATATGGCCAGTTGGTGGGAGGATAACCGCAAGGCGGCGGTGGGCATCTGCCTGGCGGCGATACTCTGCATCCTGTTGGCGCTGGGGCTGCTGGCGGCTTCTGTGCGGCGGCTGCCTGCGGCCTGGCTGGGGTTTGGCCTGGCCTACCTGGCCGTGACGATGGGCGCGACCTGGCTGTTGAGCGCCCCGCGGTACGCAGTGGGGCTGTTCTGCCTGCCGGTGGCACTGGCGCTGCTGCTGCAGGACCGCCCCCGGCTGACCTGCGGGGTGCTGGCGGTGCAGGTGATGGTGAGCGTGGTGTATACCTGGCAGTATCTGCACGGCTGGCCGATCTACTGAGCTGTTGCAGGATAAGAAAAGAGCCTGTCTCGGGGAAGGAGACAGGCTCTTTTGTTGTTGGTATGGTGAAAAATTACTTTTTCTGCAGTGCGCCCTGCAGCATGATGTCACCGAAGGACAGGGCGTTGTACAGGCCTACCTTGTTGGCCTGGCGGATGATGCGCTCCGGCAGGGGCTTGGTGTCGTCTGTGGAAAGCAGGACGATGTGGACCTTATCGGCCACGTCGACGCCGTTCTCTTTGATGGTGCTGAGCACCTGCAGGTACACTACGTAGGGATCGCTCATCGAGCCGTAGTAGATATCGTTGCCGCAGCGCACCAGCGGGCGGCCTTTATAGGTCAGTTTCGGGGTATAAGCCATGGCTGAAACCTTCTTTCTTCGTGTTGTCTAATAATACATTATAGCATAGATGCGGTTGTATTACAAATCTAATTTTTCCCGCTCGACTTTTTCCTCGTTGAGGGCGACCTGCTCGGTCAGGATGCGGACTTTGCTGTCCAGCTGGCTGAGGCGGATGGACATGAAGAACTGCTTGGCCAGCAGCAAAAAGATGATGACCACATACACAAAGTTGATGGGGCTCATGAAGCCCAGCAGGTTGGCGGCCCAGTAGGCGATGCCGGGGAAGATGGCCAAAATCAGCAAAGCGGCGCTGAACAGCAGCCAGAAGATCGTATCCTCGATCTGGACTTTTGCCTGGCGCACGCGGCGCAGGATGTACCACGCTGTGACCAGGCTGCCGAAGATCAGGCAGATGCGGATAAGCGTTTGGTCGAACATTTTTACAGGCTCCTTTCGGGATACGGGGTCGCGGTGTCGCGCTTGCGGAACCACTGGATCAGCAAGATGGATATGGACATTTTGACCATATACTGCACGCTGCGCCAGAATGTCAGGTAGCTTTGGCCGGCGGTGCGCTCGCCCATTTCCACCTGCACTTCCTTGACTTTGGCACCGTTTTTGATCAGGTAGCTGATGGTGTCCGGCTCGGGACCGTAGTTCAGGTTTTGGGCAAACTCCTGCATCAGGCGGCGGTTGAACATCCGCATGCCGCTGGTGGGGTCGCAGATGGCGCGGCCGGTGGTGAGCCGGATGGACCAGCTGATGATGTAGCTGCCCAGCATGCGCAGGGTCTTGGGCTTTTTCACGGTCAGGAACCGGCTGCCGATGACGATGTCGTTGCCCTCCTCCAGCGCCTCCAGCATGGGGGCAATGAACTCCGGCTTATGCTGGCCGTCGGCGTCCAGCTGCATGGCGCAGTCGTAGTCGTTCTCGGCCGCATAGCGCAGGCCGGTCTGGAACGCGCCCGCCAGCCCCAGGTTGACCGGCAGATCGATGAGCCGGTAGCCGTGGGCGCGGCAGACGGCGGCGGTCTTGTCGCGGCTGCCATCGTTGACGACGACATAATCGTACTGGGGGTAGTGGGTGGTCAGTTCCTCGACCACGGAAACGATGCTTTCTTCCTCATTATAAGCGGGGATGACGATGAGTAATTTAGACATCTTAGCTCCTTTTGGCTGCTTGGGCCGCGGTTTTCTCCATTGTAGCAAAGACGGCCTGCCATGTAAAGTGGGCGCACAGGTTGATGTAAGCGGCGTCGGCCCGGGTGCGGGCGGCGTCGGGATCTGCCAGGACCGCCTGCAGGGCCGCGGCCAGCGCGGCAGGGGCGGTGCTTTCCAAGTAGGCAGCGTAGGTCCCATCGGGCAGCAGCTCGCCGGTGCCCGCCGTGTGGGTGGTGACGATGGGGCAGCGGCAGGCGGCGGCTTCTAATAACGTGGTGGGGAAGCCCTCGGCGTACTCCGTCGGCAGGCAATAGCAACTGGCTTGCGTTAACAGCTGGACGATCTGCGGGTGGGGCAGGGCACCCAGCGCGTAGATGGGGGCGCCGAGCTGGCGCAGGGTGTTTTCCTCGGGGCCGGTGCCGGCGATGAAAAGGGCGCAGGACGTGCCGTTTTGGTTTAGCTGCCGCACGGCTTCGGCCAGCTTGGCCGCGCCTTTTTCGGGGATGAGCCGCCCCACAAAGGCTATGATGGGGGTGGCGGGGGCGAGATCGAATTCTGCCCGGAAGTCGCGGGGGTGGTCGCTGGCTAAGGCGGCCAGTTCCGCCGGGTCCACGGCGTTGGGCAGGCGGCCAGCGGCGGTGATGCCGAAGGTGCGCAGCCAGCTGCAGACATCGCCGGAGACGCCGTAGAAGGGGAACCCGCAGGCTTTGATACTATTGCAGGCCAGGTGCTCGTACATTTTGCCTGCAAGGCCCGCCGCGCCGCCGTGCATCATATAGCCGGTGGAGTGGTCCAGCACCAGCGCGGGGATGCCCCGGCGCTTGCACTGCCGCGCGGCCCAGACGCTTTGGGTGTACATGCGGGTCTGGATGACGGCAAAGTCGATGCCCTGCGCCCACAGGTCCGCTGCGGGCGGGTGGGGCTTGAGGACCGGAAACCGGCCGTTCATCACCGGCCAGACGGGCAAGCGCCAGATCTCGATGCCGTCGGCGTCCGTTTCCCGCGCGGGCAGACCGGGCAGGCTGCTGGTGACCACCAGCGCCCGGTGCCCGGCAGCCAGGCATCGGCGCGCCAGGTTCCAGGTGTACCGCTCGACCCCGCCGGGAGTGGGCAGATATTGGGTTGTGAAAAAGCAGAAAGTCATAAGCAGGTGTCAGCGGGCGATGACCGCCAGCATAATGTTGAGGATGACGCCCCACTGTACCAGCGCCAGCGCGCCGGTCAGGCGGGCTTGGGCGGAGGCTTCGTCCGGCACGGCGGCCAGGCGGCGGGGCAGGCAGGTCAGCAGCAGGGCGGGCAGCACGGGCAGGAAATACCGCCCCTGCAGGCCGTACAGGGTCTCGTAATGGGTAGGAGTCCACAGCAGGCAGCCAGCCACGGCCAGCAGGCAGCTCAGGACGGCCGCCGCCGCGCCAAAGCCCCGCAGCCTGCCCGTAGGCAGCTTGCCGTTTTGGGCGGACAGCGCCGCATAGGCCAGCAGCAGGTAGAGCGCCACCACCCAGAACCAGGCCAGGTCCAGTGTGTAGTAGCTTAGGCTGCCGCCTACCAGCGTGCGCAGGTAATGGTCGCCGTTTTGCACGATGCTGCGCACAAACAGCAGGGCGGTGGCGGGCAGGTGGTGCAGGATGTAGCCGGGGGTGTAGGTGGCTTCGTCGGCAGCATCGGTCACACTTTGGGTGGCGCGGGTGGCGCGGGCAGCTTCCACCTCGGCGGCTACGGTCTCGCGGTCCAGCGGGATGCGGTCGTCCATGGTGCCTACGTCCAGCCCCAGCGCGGCGAACCGCTCCACGCAGGTGGGCAGGTTAAACAGCTGCTTGTAGGCCTGCATGGCACCGCCCTCGGCAAAATAGGGCAGGTAGGCGTCGGCGTTGCCGGTGGTGACATCGGTGCCCAGCAGGGCGTAGGAGGCCATGGTGTAGAAAGCCTGCGCATCGGTGTAGCTGTTGGCTTTGTCGGTGGTGAAAATGAAGCTCTGGCCCAGCACGGCGGGGGTGACATCCCCCTCAGCGAGGGCCTGCACCCAGAAGTCCACCTCGCTCTGGGCGGGGTCGCGGGTGTCCGCTACATAGTAGTATAACCGCCGCACGTAGTTTTCCATCGTATTGTCGGCGCAGATGGTTTCCTCGTAGGCGGCGTCCGGCTCAGCCGGGGCGTTTTTGGCGCTGCGGGCGTCATCGGTGGTTTCCTCGGTGGCAGCTGCCGCGTTGTCAGCGGCGGGGGAGCCGAGGGCACCGGTGAGGGGGCCGGTGTTCAACACCAGCGCCAGCGCCAGGCAGGCGGCCAGGTAGCCCAGCTTTTTCGCTTTGGCATGGTGGCCCAGCGCGGCGGCGGGGACCAGCACAAACAGCGCGGCCAGGGGCAGATAGACCATCTTGCCCGGGGCCAGCAAAATGCCGGCGACGGCCAGTGCGGCCATGCGTTTCGGCGTGGGCTGGCCGTAGACGGCATCCAGCAATAAGGCCGTAAAGCCGAAGCACAGCCCCAGCAGCACAGCGTCGCGGCTGAAGCTGGCGGCGAGGTGCAGCGTCATGGGCAGCAGGGCCGCCGCAGTAAAGATGCGCTTGCCGCAGGGCGCGGCCTTGACGGCGAAGGCCGCCAGCAACGCAAACACGATAAGGTTTGCCAGCCGCCCCAGCGCCAGCGCCGGGGTAAAGCCCAAGTGCAAAAGATACGCAAGGAACACCGCACCGCCGCTGGCCAGATACAACAGCGGGTTCTGGTCAGTCTGCAGCTCGTGGTATTCCTGATGACTGGTGTAGGGGGCGTCGGTGGTGGTGAACAGTGTGTCGGTGAACTCCTGCCAGGTGAAGACGGTGGTATTTTCGTCCTGCAAAAGCTCGTCGGCGTCGGTCTCCCGGCGGAAACTGGTGGTGGTGGGCACCTTGCCCATCTTCCAGTCATCGTGGGAGATCATATTGGCCCACTTAGTAGCTAAGGTAAAGCTTTGGTTGATGTGGTACTTTTCATCCGGTGCGGCGTAGGGCGGCAGAATGACCGAGTAGATGAGGCCAAAGCCCAGCACCAGTACAAAAACAAGGCGGTGCAGCGATACTTTGCGGCTGAGGCAGGCATACACGGCAAAGGCCGCCAGCAGCGCGGCCGCGCCGCCCGCCAGCAAAAAGAACCGCGTCAGGTAGCCGCCCATGCGCTGGTAGGTCACCTGCATGGCTAAAGTGCCGTCCACCGGCTCGCCGTTCAGGGTCATCTGCTCTTTCCAGAGGGCGACGCCGTTGCTGTGGCCGATGGCAAGGACTGCATCCGAGGTATAGTGCGCCGTGACGGACAGCCGGTAGCGGCGTCCCTCCTGGGCGGGCACGACGGGATCCAGCCCCAGGGTGGTGTACTGGTCCGGGATGATGTTTTGCATCACGCCGGTGGAGCGGGCCAGTTCCTCGCCGGTGTCGGCGTCGGACAGGACCACTTCCAGCTCACCCTGCGGCTGGGCGCCGGGCAGGTAGAACTCCAGCCCGATGGTGTAGAGCGCCTTGTCGTAGGTAAAGACCTGGGCGGCGGTGTCGCCGTCTGCCAGCAGTTCCGAGCGGTCGAAGTTATCGCAAAGGGTCTCGGTACGGCCCTTGCCCAGCTGGGGGCGCACGACGGCCAGCCAGATGAGCAGGGTAGATGCCAGCAGGACCACCAGCGTAAGGAGCGCGGCCGGGAGCGGGCGGTATTTGGTTTTGGTGTTGGGTTGGGGCATGGGGGCCTCCGGATCGTAGAGATGAGAGAGCCTCCCTTTGCACAAGGGGGCTTCTTAAAGGGTGGCCGAAATTACACGTCTACGTGAAACGCCGCTTTAACGGCATCGTGCCAGCGGCCGTCGGTGCGCAGGATGTGCTCGACCGCACCGCGAACGGCACCTTCGCCGCCGCGCTGGGGACACTGGTAGTCGGCGCGGGCCTTTACTTCGGGCGCGGCATCCGCCGGGCAGGCCACAAAGCCGCACAGCGCCATGGCAGCCAGGTCGTTCAGGTCGTCGCCGCAGTAGGCGATCTCCTCGCGGGCATAGCCGTTTTCGGCAAAAAAATTCTGCAAAAAGTCCGCCTTGTGGGGGACGTTCTGGTAAATATCGGTGATCTTCAGGTCGGCAGCGCGGCGGCGGACGGCTTCGCACTCGCGCCCGGTGCAGATCATCACGCGGATGCCTGCGGTACGGGCCAGCACCAGCCCGGCGCCGTCTTTCACGCCGAACTTTTTCAGCTCGTTGCCGGTGGAATCGTAGTAGATGCCGCCGTCGGTCAGTGTGCCGTCCACGTCCAGCACCAGTAAACGGATCATAAATTACGCCCTTTCGTATTCGCTGGGGGTGATGAAGCGCACCGGCAGCCCGGCGGCGCGGATGGCCCCGGCCAGCTGGGCGTTGTAGGCGGCGCCGCGCCCCGTGTGGGTGTGCAGGCCCGTGTCCGCGTAGGCGGCGGTGCCGGGACGGTAGCCGTCGGCGCCCGCCAGCAACACTTCAGCTGCATTGCACAGGCGCAGCAGCCGCAGCAGCATCAGCACACTGTTGCCGCCCTGGGCATCGGTGCCGGAAAGCCGGTCGTAGTTGACGACGGTGGCATCGGCAGCAGCGCGCAGGTTGCTGGTCAGAATCAGCGGGCAGGGGTAGGTGGTGCTTTCGTCAAACCGCTTGGCGTTGGTGAAAAACGCATAGTCCGGCTTTACAAAGTCCGGCACAAAGTTGGCCGAAAGGGTCACGTCGGCGTCGGCGGCCGCCACGGCGGCGCGGCCTTCCTCGGCAGCCAGGGTGGCACCCGGGGCCAGGATCAGCACCCGCTTGCCCGCAAAGGCAGTGTGCAGGGCGGCGAGGGCCGCTTCGTCGTCGATGCGGCGGTTCTTGTACTCGGTGTAGAGCTTGTCCGCGTAGGCGGCGTCGAAGGCGGTCTTTTTGCCGGGGGCGATGGCGGCCAGCAGATGGTTGATGTCCCGGTTGGTCAGGTCGCCCTTGTGGAGGTAATGCTCGGCGTAATTGCGGTGCAGGTTGAACCGGGCGGACAGGAAGTAGGCCGGGGAATAGCCCCAGGCGCTTTCGCCCTTGATGGGGGCAATGTGATCCTGGATGGCGTCCATGATCTCATCCAGATCGTAGTGGGTGTTGAGGTTTTCGTTGCAGTAATCGGCCACCAGCTCGATGGGCAGGTTGCCGGGGGTGCGGCCCATGCCGTTCAGGCTGCCGTCCACGGTCTTGTCCCGCAGCAGCGGCTTATCGAGAAACTCCTGCGCCAGGCAGAAGCTTAATGCCATATTTTCATGCAGATGGAGGCCTAAGCGGATGTCCGGGGCCAGGTTATGGTCGGCCAGGCTGACGATGCGCTCTAAATCCCGGCGGCGCATGCTGCCGAAGGTATCCACAATGGAGAACTGCCACGGGTGGATGGCGTTGACCTGGTCAAAGATCCACAGCAGGTCCTTGTCGGCGTAGCCCATAATGTTGATGGGGTTGATGGACAGCTTGTAGCCCCGGGCCTTGACCTCGCGGGCAAAGTCCATGCCGTCGCGGATGTCGTAGTCATGGGCGGTGATGCGGATGATCTCGATGCCGTGGCCGTCATAGGGGGAGAGCTTCGAGATATCGTAGTTGGAGCGCATGGCCATGCCGGAGTAGATGGTGTGGCCGCGCTGGGATTCCGGCGGCAGCAGGCGGTTCAGCTCCTCGATGGTGTTGCAGACGGTGACGTCGGGGTCGTAGCCGTCCACATTGCGCAGGAAGCCGACCTCGACGATGTCGGTGCCGGCACGGGTCAGGGATTGGATGATGCGGCGGGCGGAGCCAAGGCCCCAGTGCCAATCGTTGATATAACCGCCGTCACGCAGGGTGCAATCCAGCAGTTTTACATCAGCCATGCTGTTTCTCCTTTAAAATCGTGTTGACAAGGGCCAGATCCTTGGGGGTGTCCACGCTGACGGTCTTGTAGGGGCTTACGATGGCGTGGACCTTGTGGCCGTTCTCAATAAAGCGCATCATATCGTTCTCTTCGGCCTTTTCCAGGATGGATTTGGGGGTGGCGTGGTAGAATGCCAGCGCCTGCTTGCTGTACAGCTGGATGCCGGTGACCTTCTCGTACTCGAAGTCGAGGGTGCCTTTCGGGTAGGGGATGGGGCTGCGGGAGATGAGCAGGATCTCCCGCGCCGCATTGGTGACGACCTTCTGGTTGGAAAAGTCGATGACGTCGGCGGGATGCTCCATAATGTTGGTGAGGACGGCGACGTAGCAGGGGTCCTCGGGCAGGGTATCCGGCAGGATGAGGTCAAAGGCGGCGGGGTTGACCAGCGGCTCGTCGCCCATCAGCTGCAGGTAAAGGTCGGCATCCTCGACGGTGCTGACCTCCCAGATGCGGCCGGTAGGGGTATCGTGGTCGGGGCTGGTCATCAGATAGCGCATGCCGTAGGTCTTGCAGGCATCGGCGATGCGCTCGTCATCGGTAGCGATGAGGACGTCGTCCAGCTTGGGGCAGGCTTTGGCGGCCTGGTAGACCCACCAGATCATGGGTTTGCCCAGCACATCCGCCAGCGGCTTGCCGGGCATACGGGTGCTTGCATAACGGGCAGGGATCACAGCGATTGTTTTCATAAAGATACCTCGCTTTGTCGAAGGGTGCTGCGGAAAGCCTCCCTCTGGGAGGGAGGCGGCTGCGCGATAGCGCAGACGGAGGGAGAGGGCTTTGGATTTAGAGGAACACATAGAGGAAAAGTCTCTCCCCCGCCCGCTTCGCGGGAGCAGAGGGGGGCCTTTCTGAGGGGTGGCTTACATTAAGGCTTTCGCTTCGTCGAGGGTTAGGAGAATTTTTTCGTCGGCGGCGGTGAAGGCACGAAGCACAAAGCTTTGGACCGTGACGGCGCGGGCGAATTTGAAGGGAAGGCAGAAGTTCAGCACTTCGCTGGGCATCGTGCGCTCTAAGATCACCGCGTCGGGGAACAGGGCGTGGTAGTCGGTGGTGTCCCGCGGGTGGGTCTTGATGAACAGCGGCCCGGCGGTGTATTTGGCGGCAACTGCTTTGAACATCGCGTTCTGCTCAGCTTGTGTCATCAGGCCGTCCTCCACAAAGCTGCGGGGCAAAAGCAGGGTGGCCCCGGCGGCATTTTCGGGCAGGGGCTGGGTGAGAAAAACACGGCGCACCATCGCTTTTTCGGCGTCGGTCAGGCTTTCCAGCAGTTCGCGCTTGCTGTCGGTTACCAAGCGGCTGGCGGGGAACAGCGTGCATTTCGCGGCGTCCTCGCTTTCCACTTTTGCGCACCACGGGCTGTCGCCCCAGTAAAGGTAGCCTTTTCCGGTGCGCCGCTTCCCGGCAAAATCGGGGGCGGCGCGCTGGTCGGTGACAAGGTGCTGGTCGGGGCCGAGGGTGCTGGCGAAGGTGTCCTCGCACAGGATATACCCGGCATGGCAGTCCTGCAGGTAGCGGCCCAGCACGCTCCAATCGTTGTGGATGCGCACCTCGTTATAGGCGGCGCGGGTAAAGCGCCAGCCGCACAGCTTCTCGAACGCCCGGCGGGCGCGCCGGGCGGCGAAGGGGCCGGTGACGGTGCCCGGCCAGCGGGTCTCGTCCACGATAACGACTTTGACAGCGCCGGTGGCCTCCAGCTTTTTAGCCAGAGACTGCGGCTCCGGCACGGCGGCGGAAAGCACCATGGTGTGGGGCTGGCCGTCAGTGCGGGAGGCCCGCAGCAGGTCGACAAGCACCTGATAGGCGGTGTGGCAGATGTAAAGATTCGGCTTCATGAAAAATTATTCTCCGTCCGCCAGCAGCTTGACCGGCGGGAAGTGGATGCGGCCCCAGCCGGAGGCCCACTCGGGCATGGTCAGGTCGCTGTTG
This sequence comes from Oscillospiraceae bacterium, assembly GCA_025758045.1. Classification (NCBI taxonomy): domain Bacteria; kingdom Bacillati; phylum Bacillota; class Clostridia; order Eubacteriales; family Oscillospiraceae; species Oscillospiraceae bacterium. The sequence continues at coordinate 1,483,674 of CP107208.1, forward strand.
GTGACCTCGAAGGCAAACTCGGTCACGGGCTTGTCCAGGCAGACGGCCTGGGCCAGCGCGCCATCGAAGATGTCGAGGTAGAAGAAATACTGGCCCTCGCCCAAAAGACTTGGGTCGAACTCAAACACCGTGGTGTAGAGTTTGCCCGGCTCGGCGGCGCCCAGGTCCACCGGGTGGGTGATGCCCACGGGGCTGGAATCCCGCGCGTGGAGGTTCATCTTCATGTGGATGCCGGTGAAAGGCTCGGACACGCGCCAGGTGATTTTAATTTTCATCTTCTCGGTGTCGGCAAACACGCTGGATTCCTTGCCCACAAAGTCGAGGGTCTCCAGCCGCAGGCGCTTGCCGGCGCTGCCGGTCATGCGGGCCACATCAGCCAGGTCGTAGTGGACGACGTTAACGTCGGTAGTGTCCATGTAGACGGCGATGGCCTGTTCGACGTCGCCGTCGAAGATGACCCTGCCTTTATCCAGCACCACGCAGCGGGTGCACAGCTGGCGGATGGTGGACATGTTGTGGCTGACGTAGAGCACGGTGCGGCCGTCCTGGTTAGCGACATCGCTCATTTTGCCCAGGCATTTCTGCTGGAACTTCATGTCGCCCACGGCCAGGACCTCGTCCATGACCATGATCTCGCTGTCCAGATGGGCAGCGACGGCGAAGGCCAGCTTGACGAACATGCCGCTGGAATAGCGCTTGACGGGGGTGTCGATGAAGTCGCCGCACTCCGAAAATTCGATGATCTGGGGCAGTTTGGCGTCGATCTCGGCCTTGGTCATGCCCAAGATCGCGCCGTTCATATAGATGTTTTCGCGGCCGGTCATTTCGTTGTTGAAGCCGGTGCCGACTTCCAGCATGGAGGCCACGCGGCCGCGAATTTTGATCTCGCCCTCGGTGGGGGCGGTGATGCGGGACAGCAGCTTGAGCAGCGTGGATTTGCCTGCGCCGTTGCGGCCGATGATGCCCAGGGCCTCGCCCTGGTAGACGGTCAGGTCCACGCCGTTCAGTGCCATAAAGGTCTGGCCGAAGAGGCGCTGGTCGGTGCCAATGACGGTGTTGGGGTCCTCTTTGCCGCGGACGCGCGCCCACCAGCTTTGCAGGTCGTGGGTCAGCGTGCCGCCGCCGATCTGGCCGAGTTTGTACTGCTTTTTTAACCCCGTGACTTCGATAACGGGGCGTTTTTCGGTTGTAGCCATCTTGCGCCCCTCCTTACACGGTATCCATAAAGGTCTTTTCGATGCGGCTGAACAGCACCACGCCCAGCACCAGCGCCGCCGCGGTGAACACCAGGCTGTACACGATGCCAAAGGTGGTGACCGTGCCGGTACCCAGCGTTGCCATGCGGAAAATTTCGATGGGCGAGGTCATGGGGTTGAGCTGGACCAGAACTTTCAGGCGGGGGCTGGATTCCAACATGGACAGCGGGTAGACCACGGGGGAGGCGTACATCCACAGCTGTACGCCGAAGCCCACGGCAATGGCGAGGTCGCGGTACTTGGTGGTGAGCGACGACACGATGATGCCGACGCCCAGGCCCAGCAGCATGACCTCGAGGATGACAAAGGGTATGGCCAGCAGCCACAGCGTGAAGTGTATGCCGCTACCGGTGGCGAAGAAGTAGATCCAGAAAATCAGGTACATGGCCGCCTGGATGAAGAAGTTGATGAGGCTGGTCAGCACCTGGCTGACGGGCATCGTCAGGCGCGGAAAGTACACCTTGCCGAATATCTGCGAGTTGGTGACAAAGGTGTTGGCCGTGTTGTTGACGCAGTTGGCGAAGAAAGTCCACAAGGTGTTGCCGGCCATGTAAAACAGGAAACCGGGCACGCCGTCGGTGGGCATATTGGCCATGCCGCCGAACACCACGTTGAAGATGATGGTGGTGATAAGCGGGTTGAGGATGATCCACGCGGGGCCCAAAATCGTTTGTTTATACAGCACGGTGAAGTTGCGCTTGACGAACATCACGATAAGGTCACGGTATTGCCAAAGCTCGTGCAGGTCGATGTCAAACCACCCGGTTTTGGGGCGGATGACGGTCGTCCAGCCATCGGCAGGGAGGGTATGATTGTTTTCAGCCATGGAGGGCACCTTTTCCTTTTATATAATGGGCGATAGTTTGCATACTGATAGATATTACATTTTACCATGAAATGGAGGAAAAAGCAACTGACCGTGGACGAGAACGGTCAGTCCGTGACGGTGAAAGGCACCGATGGTACTGTGTATGTGCAGGGGACCAGTGATGTGACCGTTACTGTGGGGAGCTACAGCACTAATGTGGATACCTCCGGTGCCGCCACCGCCGACAGCTGGTCCGACTACGCCGTGGACAAGGCATAAACCAACGCAGTAAATTTCAGCATAAAATAAGCCCTGCACCGGAACCTACAGCTACCGGTGCAGGGCTTATTATGGTATAATGAAGAAAATGCGGAGGTACCCCTATGGTACTGCCTCCTCAGGGATGTATTTTTTTGACTGTTGCAGGTGTTCGTGCGTTTATAACAGTCAGATAAATCGGAATTTATAGAACTGTGAAAAGTAAAGGTGGTAATTTTGTGGTTAAATATTGTATGAATTTAAGTGATGAAAAAAAAGAAACTGCAATTAAAATTGCTTTGGAAAGTAAAGGAAATGTTCGCAAGCGTAAGATAGCGGTTCCGCTTCTGATGATTTTGGGTATCGTCATTATTTTTAGTAGCATATTTTTAATTATAAATTCTCCTGCTATTTTATGGTATATCTATATGGTGCTTGGAATAGTTTGTCTGCTTCTTGCGTTTAATGCAAAGTCTTTTCAAAAATTTGTATTGAAAAAAGCGGAGTTACTCTTAGATAAGTCTTTTCGTACTGGAATTGTAGAGTATCATTTTGACGCTGAAGGGATAGAAACAATTTCCCAGATGGGATATAGCAAAAATTATTGGACTGCATTTAAAGAGTACGGTACTATGGGGCAGTATATATATGTTAAACGAAAAGATAATAAAATGGTTTTGATAGATAAAAATGATTTGTCTACTGGGGAGTTAGAAGAATTGACTCAACTATTGTTAAATAATGTCAAAATGTAAATTCCAGTTCACAACTTCATATCCCTACACACAAAGCAGTTAGTCTTTAGGATTGACTGCTTTTTTCTTGCCAAAATTCCAGTTTGACGGAGTAATGGATATGAAAATCCGAGAAGTGAATGAGAATAAAAAGCAATTTATAGCATTATTGTTATTAGCTGATGAACAAGAGAATATGATTGACCGTTATCTTGAAAAAGGTACTATGTATGTACTTGAAGATAATGATGTAAAAGCTGAATGTGTTGTCACCGATGAAGGTAACGGAATACTTGAAATCAAGAATATTGCGGTTGATCCGAAATATCATGGAATGGGATATGGGAAAGCATTGATTGACTTCCTTGCAAGTAAATATGCAGATGAATATTCTATTTTGCAGGTTGGAACAGGTGACAGCCCGTTGACCGTACCGTTTTATGAAAAATGCAGATTTGTCCGCTCTCACAATATTCCGAATTTCTTTACGGACAATTATGACCACCCAATTTATGAGAGTGGTGTACAGTTAATAGATATGGTATATTTGCAAAGATGTTTATAACTTCAAGTTTATCTCCTTGCTGCTGTACTATACAAGATATGCGCCCCTGCTCCCGCCGGGGTGGCTGCCATAGAAAAAGGGAGGCACCGCCGCGCGGTGCCTCCCTTTTCACATTTTATGCAGAAAGCTGAAAATCAGACGTTGAAGGTCTTATCCTTGATCTCACCGACAACCTTGGCGGTGAAATCTTCCAGATCCATCGTGGTGGTCTCGCCCTGGCGGTCGCGGACGCTGATGTTGTTGGCTTCGACTTCCTTGGCGCCGAGGACCAGCATATACGGCACGCGGTCGACCTGCTGGGCCTGGCGGATCTTGTAGCCGATCTTCTCGTTGGACTCATCCAGCACGGCGCGGATGCCGGCGGCCTTCAGGCTGTCGTTGACGGCGCGGGCGTAGTCCAGCGTCTTTTCGCTGACGGGCAGGACCTTGACCTGCGTCGGGGCCAGCCAGGTGGGGAAGCGGCCCTTGGTCTCCTCGATCATATAGGCCATGAAGCGGTCCAGAGAGCCGAGGATGGCGCGGTGCAGGACCACGGGGGTCTTTTCGGAGCCGTCCTTGTCGATATAGGTCAAGTGGAACTTGGCGGGCAGGCAGAAGTCCAGCTGGCAGGTGGACAGAGTGTACTCGGCACCGACAGCAGGCTTGACGTTGACGTCCAGCTTCGGGCCGTAGAAGGCGGCCTCGCCGATCTCCTCGGTAAAGTGGATGCCCAGCTCGGTCAGGACCTCGCGCAGGGCGTTCTCGGCATGGTTCCACATGGCGTCGTCGTCATGGTACTTCTTCTTGTCGGCGGGGTCGCGCAGGGACAGCACGCAGCGGTAATCGGTGATGTTGAAGTCCTTGTAGACGTCGAAGATCAGGTTGCAGACGTCGGCAACTTCGCTCTTGATCTGCTCCGGGGTGCAGAACAGATGGGCGTCGTTCTGGCAGAAGTGACGGCCGCGCTCGATGCCCTTCAGGGTGCCGGAGGACTCATAGCGGAAGTCGTGAGCGATCTCGCCGATGCGGATGGGCAGCTGGCGGTAGCTGTGGGGCTGGTTGGCGTAGATCATCATGTGATGGGGGCAGTTCATCGGGCGCAGCACGTAATCCTCGCCCTCCATCTCCATGGCGGGGAACATGTTCTCGCGGTAGTGATCCCAGTGGCCGGAAGTGCGGTACAGGTTCACGGTGCCGATGCAGGGAGTCATGACGTGCAGATAGCCGCGCTCACGCTCCTTGGCTTTGATATAGTTTTCCAGCTCCTGCCAGACGGTGTAGCCGTTGGGCAGGAACATGGGCAGGCCGCGGCCGACCAGGTCGTCGGTCATGAACAGGCGCATTTCCTTGCCGATCTTGCGGTGGTCGCGCTCGCGGGCCTCCTGCTGCTGCTTCTCCCAGGCGTCCAGCTCCTCCTGATTGCGGAAAGCCACGCCGTTGATACGGGTCAGCATCTTGTTCTCTTTGTCGTTCTTCCAGTAAGCGCCGGACTGCTGGGTGATCTTGAAGGCTTTCAGGGCCTTGGTGTAGGTCAGGTGGGGTCCGATGCACATGTCCACGTACTCGCCCTGCTGGTAGAAGCTGAACTCGGTCTCCTCGGCCAGGTCAGCCATATGCTCGATCTTGTAGTGCTCCTGGCGATCTTCCATCAGCTTGACGGCTTCGGCGCGGGGCAGGATGAAGGGCTTGATGGGAAGATTCTCTTTGCAGATCTTCTTCATCTCTTTCTCGATGGCGGCCAGGTCCTCGTCGGTCAGCTTGGTGTCGCCGAGGTCGACGTCGTAGTAGAAGCCGTTCTCGGTGGCGGGACCGAAAGCAAAGTCAGCCTGGGGGTACAGGCGCTTGATGGCCTGGGCCATGATATGGGCAGCGGTGTGGCGCAGGACATGCAGCTCCTGGTCCTGCGGGCACTCGGCGACGGTACCGTCTTTGTAGATGATCTTCATGATTGTACGCTCCTTTTGCAATTGCACAAAAATGCAATAAAAAATGCTCCATCCCTCGCTTACAAAAGGGATGAAGCATGCAGCTCCACGGTTCCACCCAGATTGCGCTTCTATATAAGGTAAGCGCCGCTCGTGCCGGCTGTAACGGGCCGTACCCGGCGGAGGTTCGCCCCCGCGCTCGGCAGTGGTAAGAACGCAGCTGCGCACAAAACCGCTTGCACCACGCGGGTCTGCCGCGGCGGTTCTCTCTTGTGTGGCTGGGGTGCGTTCCGTTTGTCTGCCTCATGGCTTTGTCAGGATGAAGATAGTTTATTTATAGCACAAGATTTAGGGGAAGTCAAGAGGGAAAACGGTGAAAATGCAGGTTTGAAATGCGGTGGGAAACATGGTATTATTAAAAATAAGATTGCAAAAGAAAACGGAGAGCCGACATGGAAACGACATTTACCCGCACAGATACTAAGGTCATCAAGGGTGTGGCCGTGCTGCTGATGCTGATGCACCACCTGTTTTATTTCCCGGATAACCGCCCTTACTCCATGCCGGAGGTACGGCAGACCCTGCCGAACTTTATGGGCCAGGGGCTGGAAACGATGCTGGGCATCTTTGGCGTCATCTGCGTGCCGATCTTTTTCTTTTTGGCGGGGTACGGCTTGTACCTGCAGACCCGGCGGGACGGCTTCCGGTTGGAAAAGCGCATCCTGGCGGTGTATACGCAGTATTGGAAGATTTTTTTCATCTTTATCCCCATTGGGTTCCTGTTTTTCCGCCACCAGAGCGATTATTGCAAGGCGACGGCTTACTGCCATGTATTTGAGCAGCGGGGCATGCAGGAGCTGTTCTCGGCACTGTTCTGCCTGAAAACACCGTACAACTACGAATGGTGGTTCCTGCGTGGGTATGTGGTTTTTCTGGTGCTTGGGTATGTGTACCTGCGGCTGACCGAGAAAATACGGAACTTCTGGGTGGAGCTTGTCGTTGTACTGGCGGTGAATTTTTACGGCGGAAATCTGCTGCAATTTTTGATGAACGCCGGGCTGCTGCCGCAGGATGGGCCGTTCCTGGGCCTTGCGGCCAGCCATTGGAACGGCGCGCTGGTGCTGGTGGGCATTGTGTTTGCCAAGTACGGGGTGCTGGACAAGTGGAAGGCGCGCAGCGTGGAAAAATATACGGCGCTGACCAACCTGCTGTTCTCGCTGACCATCATCGTGGGCTGCTTCTTCCTGCGGCTGGGCGATATGAGCATGAACTACGACGCTATTTTGGCGCCGCTGTTCGTGCTGGCGGTGGTAACGCTGCTGCATCTGGCCGCGCCGCTGTATAAGGCTGCCGCTTTTGTGGGGCGCTACAGCACCAGCCTGTGGCTGATCCACACCTTCTACCTGTACTATTATGAGCCGGCGGCAAAGCTGACCCATATCTCCGGCAACCTTTGGGTAGACTACGTGATTTTGGTGGTGATGACGCTGGTGAGTGCAATTGCCGTAGAGTGGTTTTGGAAGTGTGTGCCGGTGCAAAAGCTGAGCGGTTTGCTGATGAAAGAAAAGGCTGTGTGAACTGAGAACGCGAAGGCCCCCTCTTGGGGGCTTTTCTGTTTCTCACCGCTAAATTGCACAAAAAGTGGGGGCACGGGGGGCGCGGGCGGCAGTAATGTGCCAAAATTTGATTTTATACATTGACTTTACATATTTATGCAACTATACTGGATACATACCAAGTGAGGGCTTGGGAATTTATTGAATAAGATTCGAGGGAATATACCATGAAAAAACTGACTGCTCTTTTGATGGGCACCGCTATGGTGCTCAGCCTGGCCGCCTGCGGCGGCTCCGCTTCCTCTGCTGCTTCTTCTGAGGCTGCCTCCAGCGAGGCTGCTTCTTCCGAGGAGACCAGCGAGGCTGCTTCTGAGGAAACTACCGACGAGGCTGCCGGCGAAGTGACCACCGTCAACGCCGGCAAGCTGACCATGTCCACCAACGCCGCTTTCCCCCCGTATGAGATGACCACCGACAGTGGTGATCTCGAGGGTATCGACATTGAGGTCGCCGGCGCCATTGCTGAAAAGCTGGGCCTGGAGCTGCAGGTCGACGACATGGACTTCGACGCGGCCCTGCTGGCTACCCAGAGCGGCAAGAGCGACATGGTCATGGCCGGCGTTACCGTTACCGACGAGCGCCAGAAGGTCATGGACTTCTCCGACACCTACGCCGAGGGCATCCAGTCCATCATCGTGCCCGAGGATTCTGACATTGCTTCCGCTGACGATCTGGCCGGCAAGATCATCGGCACCCAGCGCGGCACCACCGGTTACATCTACTGCACCGACGACTTCGGCGAGGACAGCGTCGTTGCTTACGATGACGGTCTGACCGCTGTGCAGGCCCTGAACAACGGCCAGGTCGACGCTGTTGTTATCGACAACGCCCCCGCCAAGGAGTTCGTGGCTGCCAACCCCGGCCTGAAGATCCTGGATGCCGCTTATGCCCAGGAAGATTACGCCATCGGCGTGGCCAAGGGCAACACCGAGCTGCTGAACGCCATCAACGGCGCCCTGGAAGAGCTGCAGGCTGACGGCACCCTGCAGAGCATCGTTGACAAATACATCAAGGCAGAGTAAAATCTGACGTAGGGGCGTTTGAACACTTACTGTCCGAGGAAGGGCACGCCGGGAGCACCGGCGCGCCTTTTGTTTGTTAGGGTGTATCTGAAAAGTCCTCAGCGCTGTTCAATTCTACTAAAAAGCACATCTGCTGCGTTGCTCATCCTTGCAATACATCCAGTATTGCAGCGGATTCGCGCCTTGCAGCTGTTGCTTTTCAGCGAATTTTCCAGCACTTTTGACTTATCAGATACACCCTAGGAACCCGTAAAAGATCACCGGCGCGGCCGGGAAAGGTTGTGGTGCGATGGAAGCACAGTTTGAAATGCTTTCAGAAATGGCAAAAAACGGCGATAAGCTGAACTTTGGACAGGATTTCTTTGTGAAATTCTACCAGGCGTTTTTGTATTCTGACCGCTGGCAGCAGTATTTTAAGGGCGTGGGTACCACGCTGTTGGTAACAGCCATTGCGCTGGTACTGGGCGTTGTGCTGGGCGCCATCGTGGCTATGGTCCGCGTGGGTCATGCCCAGCAGAAACCCCACCACCGCAACCCGATCCTGGGTGTGCTGAACGCCGTGTGCCAGGTGTATGTCACGGTCATCCGCGGCACGCCTATGATGGTGCAGCTGCTCATCATGAGCATGGTCATCTTTGCCAGCAGCCGCAACTTTACCATGGTCGGCGCACTGGCGCTGGGCATCAACTCCGGCGCGTATGTGTCGGAGGTCATCCGCGGCGGCCTGATGGCGGTGGACCCCGGCCAGATGGAAGCCGGGCGCAGCCTGGGCCTGAATTACATGACCACGATGTTTGAAATCATCATTCCCCAGGCAATCCGGTCCATTTTGCCGTCTTTGGGCAACGAGTTCATCATGCTGCTGAAGGATTCCTCGCTGATCACGGTCATCGGCGGCAAGGAGCTGCTGTATGCGGCCCAGGGCGTTATGAACCGTACCTACGAAGCCATGTTCCCGCTGCTGGGCGTTGCCGCCATCTATCTGGTGCTGGTCATGCTGTTCAGCGCGCTGCTGGCAAAATTTGAGAGGAGGCTGGCACAAAGTGATCGACGTTAAAGGACTGAAAAAGAATTACGGCGGTCTGCAGGTGCTGAAAGGCGTAGACCTGACCATTGACAAAGGCGACTGCGTGGTACTGGTCGGCCCCTCCGGCTGCGGCAAATCCACGTTCCTGCGCTGCCTGAACCGGCTGGAAGAGCCGGACGGCGGCAAGGTCATCTTCAACGGCAAAGCTGTGACCGACCACGACATTGACCATGTGCGCCAGAAGATGGGCATGGTGTTCCAGCATTTCAACCTGTTCCCCCACCTGACGGTGAAAAAGAACATCACGCTGGCCCCGGTCAAGCTGGGCCTGATGAAGCAGGCCGAAGCTGACGCCAAGGCGATGGAGCTGCTGGAGCGCATCGGCCTGGCCGACAAGGCCGACACCTACCCGAACATGCTTTCCGGCGGGCAGAAGCAGCGCATTGCCATTGTGCGTGCGCTGGCTATGAACCCCGACGTGCTGCTGTTCGACGAGCCGACCTCGGCCCTTGACCCCGAGATGGTGGGCGAGGTGCTGGAGCTGATGAAGGAACTGGCCCGCAGCGGTATGACGATGGTGTGTGTGACCCACGAGATGGGGTTTGCCCGCGAGGTGGCGAGCCGTGTGATTTTTATTGACGAAGGCGTCGTCAAGGTCGACAAACCGCCGAAGGAGTTTTTTGCCAACCCGGAAAACGAGCGGTTGAAGGCGTTTTTGTCGAAGGTTTTGTAAGTTTAGTTTTTATATTGTGTTTTATGTGGTTCGCCATTTTGTGGTGAGCCACTTTTTTAATGGGCGGAAAGGGAAATCACAAAAAAGGCAGGCTTAATGGAAGTATGCCATTATAAAAGGCCCTGCCGCAAGGTGGGCAGGGCCGGGGGATGCTATTAAAATTTAAATCTTACCGCGCGGTATAATCGGCATCCAGTTCAGCCATGAGGCGTTCGGCGCTTTCGCGGGTGTCGGTCATGCGGACAGCGTTGCGCAGCGGCAGCACAGCGCGGGGGGTGACGGAGAGCTCGTCCAGGCCCATGGCCAGGAAAGTCTCGGTCAGGGCCAGGTCAGCGCCCAGCTCGCCGCAGATGCCGACCCAGATGCCGTTCTTGTGGGCGTTCTCGGTGACCAGCTTGATCAGGCGCAGCACGGCGGGATGGTGCGGGTCGTAGAAGCGGCCCAGGTCGTTGTTCTGGCGGTCGCAGGCCAGGGTGTACTGGGTCAGGTCGTTGGTGCCGATGCTGAAGAAGTCGACTTCCTTGGCCAGACGGTCGCTGTTGATGGCGGCGGCCGGGGTCTCGATCATGATGCCGATCTGCACGTCCTCGCTGTAGGGGATGCCCTCATGCTTGAGGTCGCGCTTGACTTCCTCGCACAGCTTCTTGGCTTCCCGCACTTCCCACACGCTGGTGACCATGGGGAACATGATGCCCAGCTTGCCGTAGGCAGAGGCGCGGAACAGGGCGCGCAGCTGGGTGCGGAAGATCTCCGGGCGGGTCAGGCAGATGCGCAGGGCGCGCATGCCCATGGCGGGGTTGTCCTCTTTGGGCAGGTCAAAGTAGCCGATCTGCTTGTCGGCGCCGATGTCCAGCGTGCGGATGATGACCTCTTTGCCATCCATGTCGGACAAGACATGCTTGTAGGCCTCGAACTGCTCGTCCTCGGTGGGGAAGGTGGAGGAGTTCAGATAGAGGAACTCGCTGCGGAACAGGCCGATGCCGCCGCCGTCGTTGACCTGTACGGCGTGGACGTCCTCGGGCGAGCCGATGTTGCAGTAGATGCGGACGGTCTTGCCGTCCTTGGTCACGTTGGGCTGGCCCTTCAGGGTCTCCAGCAGGCGCTGCAGGCGCTGCTGCTCCTCACGCTTCTTCAGCAGGCGGTCGCGGGTGTCGTCATCGGGGTCGATGACCAGTGCGCCGGTGCTGCCGTCGGCGATGGCCTGGCGGCCTTCGTACTCAGGCTTGAGGGCGTCGCCCACGCCGACGATGGCGGGGATGCCCATGGTGCGGGCCAGGATGGCGGTGTGGCTGGAGCCGGAACCGCCTGCCGTGATGAAGCCCAAAATCTTGGACTTGTCCAGCTGGATGGTCTCGGAGGGAGCCAGGTCGTCGGCGGCCAGCAGGACCGGCACGTCGGAGGCGATGCCGCCCTGCACCACACCGCACAGGATGCTGAGGATGCGCTGGCTGACGTCCTTGACGTCGGCGGCGCGGGCCTGCATGTAGGCATCGTCCATGGAGGCGAACATCTCGGCAAACTGCTCGGCGGTGTCGGAGACGGCGGCCTCGGCGTTCATCTTCTGGTTGGTGATGCGGTCCTCGATGGCTTCCTCGTAGTCCAGGTCCTCGGCCATCATCTGGTGGGTCTCAAACAGCATGGCGGCTTCGTCGCCGGCCTCGGCGCGGGCCTGCTCGGCCAGCTGGCCCAACTGCTCCACGGCGCCGGTCTGGGCGCCCTTGAAACGATGCCACTCGGCATCGGTATCTTCTACGGTATAGCGCTTGATCTCGGCGGTGGCGCGGCGATAGTAGTACAGCGGGCCTACGCCCACGCCGGCGGAAACGCCCTTGCCCTGAATGGTGATCATCGTGCAAAATCCTCCCTTTTCATGTAGGATGCGAAAAAAGCCGCGGCCTCCGTTTGGTTGGGGCTGCCGCGGCCGGGTGGTGCAATAAGGTTTACAGATGCTCGGAGAAGAACTTCTCCATGGCGGGGGCAGCGGTGTCCTCGTCAGCGCCCTCGATGCGGACGGTAACGGTATCGCCGCACTTGATGCCCATGCCCATCAGGGCCATCAGGCGGGTGGCGTCAACGGACTTGCCGTTCTTGTCCACGATGGTAACGGTGCTCTGGCAGGACTTGGCCTCTTTGGCCAGCATGCCGGCGGGACGGGCGTGGATGCCAACGGGCTCTTTGATCGTATAGACGAATTCTTTCATTTCGGTTTCCTCCTAATTCTCCGCGAAATCAGGGCGGAGCTTCTCCATTAAGTCGTTATAATAATAACACACTGCGGCGTGAGCGTCAACCGAAAACAGAGCATTTATCGTCGTACATTTTGGCGATTTGTGCGTAAAATATGCGGTTGAGGATGGGCGGATTCTCCATGCGGGTACAACAAGGGATACGGGTGGGGCGCTGGCTGTATATATGCTGTTTGGGTCACATATATGCCAAAAGGGTACGCAGCACGTCCTCGGGCCGGGGCGTGTGCAGCGGGTAGCGGGCGCGCAGGGCGGGGGCGGCGCTGTCCATGATGTAGGGCGTGCCCACCAGGTCCAGCATGGCGGTGTCGTTGAAGTTATCGCCAAAGGCCATGACCTCGGCGGGGGTGATGCCCAGCGTTTTGCAAAGCAGCGCCACGCCGGTGCCCTTGTTGGCCAGGGTGGTGTCGATCCAGTACGGCCCGGCCACGGCGGCATTGGCCTGCTGCCAGCGGGGGATGAAGCGGTCAACGTACTTTTCCACGCCCTCGTGCAGATAGACGCTGACCTTGACGATGTCCTCGGGAATCTCGGCAGGGTCGTGGATGAATTTGTACTTGTTGCCGATGAATTTTACGCGGTCCGCCATCCCTAAGCCGCGGGACATCAGATAGCCGCAGCACTGGCCGGAGAGCATGACCTCGCCCTGACCGTCGCAGCGGTTCCACATGTCCCAGGCGATCTCCTCGGCCAGGGCGCGGGGCATGGGGGTCTTGCCGATGCACTGCTCGTTTTTGTACAGCACGCCGCCGTTTTCGCACAGGAAAACGCAGCAGTCGGCTACCGGCTCAAACAGTTTGCGCAGGCTGGTGTACTGCCGCCCCGACGCCGGGCAGAACAGGATGCCCCGGGCGGAGAGAGCTTTGATCTGGGAGAGGATTTCCGCTTTCAGCGTCTTTTTGCCGTATTGCAGCAGCGTGCCGTCGATGTCGCTGCAGATGAGTTTGATGTTGGTGGGGGTGATGGGCATAATGGGTCTCCTTGCGGTGTGAGGGGTATGATAGGGCAATACCGCATAATTCTAAGTGCCGAAGCTGCCGGAGCGGTGCTTAAGCCGTCAGGCGGGAATTGTGCGGTGTTGCCATAGGGATATTGTAGCACAGGGGTGCAGGCTTTGCAATTTTAAGGGCGGAGGTGTATGATGGAGAAAAGCAATCAGGAGGGGCTGTTATGGCGATTTATAAAGTGGATGGCCGTGCGCCGCAGGTGGGTGCGGCGGCGTTTGTGGCGGACAACGCCACGCTGGCGGGGGATGTGACCCTGGCCGAGGAGAGCAGCGTCTGGTACGGCGCGGTGCTGCGGGCCGATACCGGGCGGATCACCGTTGGTGCGGGCAGCAACGTGCAGGACAACGCCGTGCTGCACACCGGCCCGGGGCTGGATGTGGTGGTTGGACGGAATGTGTCCATTGGCCACAGTGCCGTGGTGCATGGGTGTACCGTGGGGGATGATTGTCTGATCGGCATGCACGCCACGATTTTGAACGGTGCGGTGATTGGGGCCGGCTCGCTGGTGGCAGCGGGGGCCCTGGTGACGGAAAATGCCGTTATCCCGGCGGGGAGCCTTGTTGTGGGGGTGCCGGGAAAGGTGGTTAGGACGGTTTCGGAGAAACAGAAAGCTTCTATTGCGGCAAATGGGGAGGAATACCGGCATCTGGCCGAGGTGCATGCCGGAGCGGTGCTTAAGCCGTCAGGCGGGAATAAGAAAATCATGCTATAATACCCACAAATGAAGATGTGCGAGGTGCTGAAAATGGCTTTACAAATTGCAGTGTTGTCTACCAGCCGGATCGTGGCGGAGGTAATGCGGGAGATCGGAAACTGGCCGGAGGTCGAGGTGACGGCGATTGTCTGCCGGCCGCAGAGCGCCGAGAAGGCCCATGCCTGGGCGGCGGAATACGGCGTGCCGGCCGTGTATACCGACGAGGCCGCAGCCTACGCGGCGGGCGGGTTCGATGCCGTGTACATCGGCACGGCCAACCACCTGCATTATGCGGCGGCCAAGCGGGCGCTGCAGGCGGGGTATCATGTGCTGCTGGAAAAGCCCTTCACCGCCACAGCGGCCGAGGCGCGGGAACTGTTTGCCCTGGCGGACGCCAAGGGGCTGGTGCTGATGGAGGCTATCACGATCCCCTACCTGCCGCAGTACGCCTTTTTGCAGGCCGAGCTGCCCAAGATCGGTGAGGTGCGCGGCGCGATGGCCAGCTTCTGCGCCCGCAGCGCCCGGTACGATGACTACCTGAAGGGCATCTGGAACACCACCTTTGACCCGGCCTGTCTGGGCGGTGCGCTGAACGACATGAACGTTTACAATCTGCACCTGCTGTGCGGGCTGCTGGGCGTGCCCGGCCGGGCCGAGTACCGCCCCAGCTGCGGGCCAAACGGCATAGATACTGCCGGTCTGGCGCTGCTGGACTACGGCGGGTTCACAGCAGCGGCGCTGGCCGCCAAGGACAGCGAGGGCCGCAACGGCATGGTTTTGCAAGGGCCGGGCGGTTACCTGGTGGTGGAGGGCGGCACCAACGCCCTGCCCGTGGTGTACAGTGTACTGGGCGGCGTGCGCGGCGGCGGCACCCGTGTGGACGGCCCCAAGCCGGAACGCCACCGTATGGCCTATGAATTTGCGGAGTTTGCACGGATCATTGCGGAAAAAGACGCGGATGCCGAGGCTGCAGCCCGGATGCGCACCATGCGGGTGATGGAACTTTTGGACGTGCTGCACGAGAAATAAGGCGCGACCCAGAGCAGCCCCCTCGCAGAGGGGGCCTTTTGTGTACGGTCCTACAAAATGTGTGAATAAACCCATCGTCCCCGGTCCAAACTAACGGCATACACAAATTTTGCCGAAAGGACCGGGGACGATGGAGCATTTGAAGCATTTTTTTAAGCAGAAGGGGCTGTATCTGGCCTGTCTGGCGGTGGTGTTTGCGGCCACGGCGGCCGGGGTGCTGGCGCTGCGCAGTGTCTTGAACCATGTTGTTGAGCTGACCGGCACCGCACAGGAGGAGACCCCATGGCAGGACGATACGACCGTAAACAAACCCGATACGACCCAGCCCGAGCCGGTGCGCACGCCTGCGCCTGCCTCATCGGCATCGCCGTCCTCGGATGTTGCTTCCGGTGTGCCCGCTGCATCGCCCACACCCGCCGCTTCTGCCGCGCCGTCCGGTGCTGCGGCAAAGTCTTCGGACTTCTGGCAGGGTAAGGTGCTGGCCCCCTACAGCGGCGACGAGCTGGTGTACAATGCAACCCTAGGCGATTGGCGGACGCACAATGGCGTGGATGCTGCCGCTGCTGCCGGGGATGAGGTGCCCGCCGTGAAGGGCGGGCGGGTCTCTGTTGTGGAGGACGATGCGCTTTGGGGCGGCGTGGTGGAGATCGTTGATGCAAACGGCTGCACCTGGCGGTATTGCGGGGTTACACCCAGCTGTGTTGTGGGCGGCGATGCGGCCGCCGGGGATGTGATTGGGGTGGTCGCGGCCATCCCTGCCGAGGCGGATTTGGCTTCCCATGTGCATCTGGAGTGTTTGAAAGATGGGGCTTGGATGAAGCCGGAAATTTGATTCTTAATATTGCATTGCGGTTTAATTGCATTGCGGTTTATCGGCCCTGCCTACCTTGCGGCAGGGCCTTTTATCATGGGATTTTCCCGTTAGGCCTACCTTTTTGTGACCCAAAAAAGGTAGGCTTGCCGGTGGATGCTGTTATAAAAAAGAGGGGCCGCGTGACGGCCCCTCTTGCAAGGTGGAAATATAAAGTTTATTCATCAGAAACCTGATAATTGCGGGTATTCAGCATGCGGGTGGCGTTGAGGACGGCCAGGACCATGACGCCGACGTCGGCAAAGACGCCCCACCACATGTTGGTGATGCCAAGGGCCGTCAGGACCAGGCAGACGGCCTTGACCGCCAGGGCGAAAACGATGTTCTCGTAGGCGATGCGCATGCACTTGCGGGAGATGCGCATGGCCAGGCTGATCTTGGCCGGGTCGTCGTCCATCAGCACGATGTCGGCGGCCTCGATGGCGGCGTCGCTGCCCAGGGCGCCCATGGCGATGCCGATGTCGGCACGCATCAGGACGGGGGCGTCGTTGATGCCGTCACCCACGAAGGCCAGCTCGGTCCTGGGCCTCTTTGCAGCCAGCAATTTTTCAACCCATTCCACTTTATCCGCAGGCAGCAGGCCGCCGTGAACCTCCTGCACGCCCAGCTCCTTGGCCACGTACTCGCCCACGCGGGGGGAGTCGCCGGTCAGCATGACGGTGTGCACGCCCTGCACGATCAGCTGGATGATGGCCTGCTTGGAGGTGGGCTTGACCTCGTCGGAGATGACCAGAAGGCCGCGGAATTTGCCGTCCACCGCGATGTAGACCACTGTGCCGAACTTGCCGTCGCCCTCGCCGTTCTGGTACATGTTGACGTTTTCAGCGTCCATCAGCTTTTTGTTGCCGGCCAGCACCCAGTGGCCGTCGACCTTGGCCTTGACGCCCTGGCCCGCGATCTCTTTCGCTTCGGTCACGCGGCGGGGGTCCAGGTCGGGGCAGGCCCGCTGGATGCTTTTGGCGATGGGATGGTTGGAGACGCTCTCGGCCAGGGCGGCGTACTCCATCATCTGCAGGTCGTAGGCCTTGCCGTTGATGGGGATGACCTGGGTGACCTTGAAAACGCCCTTGGTCAGGGTGCCGGTCTTATCAAACACAGCTATGCTGGTTTTGGACAGGGCCTCGAGGTAGTTGCCGCCCTTGACCAGGATGCCGCACTTAGACGCGCCGCCGATGCCGCCGAAGAAGGTGAGGGGGATGGAGATGACCAGCGCGCAGGGGCAGCTGATGACCAGGAAGGTCAGGGCGCGCATGATCCAGTCCAGCCAGTTGCCCAGGAACAGCGGCGGCACAAAGGCCAGCACCAGCGCGCCGATGCAGACGGCCGGGGTGTAGTAACGGGCAAACTTGGTGATGAAGTTCTCGATGGGAGCCTTCTTCAGGCTGGAATTTTCCACCAGATCGAGAATTTTTGCCACGGTGGAGTCGTCGTAGAGGGTGGTGGTCTCGATGCGGAGGATGCCTTCCTCGTTGACGCAGCCGCTGATGACGTCGTCGCCGGGGCGCACGGTGCGGGGGCGGCTCTCGCCGGTCAGGGCGGCGGTGTTCAGGGTGGATTCGCCGGAGACGACCTTGCCGTCCAGGGGGATCTTCTCGCCGGGTTTGACCACGATGATGGAGCCGATCTCCACAGCGTCAGGGTCGACCACGCTGACGTTGCCCTCGGCGTCCTCCAGGTTGGCGCTCTCGGGGCGGATGTCCATCAGGGCGGTGATGCTACTGCGGCTCTTGCCCACGGCGTAGGACTGGAACAGCTCGCCGATCTGGTAGAACAGCATAACGGCCACGCCCTCGCTGTACTCGCCGCAGGCGACCGCGCCGACCGTGGCGATGGCCATGAGGAAGTTTTCGTCGAAGACTTCGCCGTTTTTGATGCCCATGAAGGCTTTGCGCAGGACATCATGGCCGATGACGAGGTAGGGCACCAGCCACAGGATGAGCTGGACGAACCACGGCAGGGCAACAAAGTGGAAGAGCAGCGCCAGGGCCACCGTGAGGATGGCAGCAATGATGATGCGCTGCAGCGTCCTTTTTTGCTTTTTGTTCATGGTGTGGGACCTCCGTTAGGGGTATAGAAAAGCCTCCCCTTTGAGGGGAGGTGGCCACGTAAGCGGCCGGAGGGGTGGCTGCTTTAGCTGAGTATTTTTAGGGGGATGCAATTGCTCTACAAGGGAGCCACCCCTCACCCGCTGCGCGGGAGCTCCCCTCGGAGGGGAGCCTTTAAGCGGATTTTACAGCTCGATCTCAAAGTCGGGTTCGACTTTCTTGGCGACCTTGACGGCTTCCTGCAGGACGGCATCGAACTTGTCGTCGTCGGCTTCCAGCATCATTTTCTGGGCCATAAAGCTGATGCTGGCGTTGGTGACGCCGGGCAGCTCCTTAACGGCGGTCTCGATCTTAGCGGCGCAGTTGGCACAGTCGACTTCGATAGCAAACTTCTTTTTCATGGCGGTGGACTCCTTTATAATAAAATTTAAGTTAAAGGCAATACCGCATAATTCTAAGTGCCGATACAGCGAGCGAGGTGCGGTAGCTGCTAAGCCAAAAGCGCAGATAATACTTTGTGTATTATCGAGCATTTTGGCAACGCAGATGCCGTGCCGCAGCCGCCGTAGCGGTGCTTAAGCCGTTAGGCGGGAATTGTGCGGTGTTGCCTTAAAGGGGAAACGGGGTTGGGGCTAAGGGGAGCCGATCACTCCTCGACGTGGTCCATGCCGAGGGAGATCATGCTGCGGACGTGGTCGTCGTCCAGCGAGTAGTAGATGGCTTTGCCGTCCCGCCGGAACTTGACCAGCTTGCTGGTTTTGAGCACCCGCAGCTGGTGGCTGACCGCGCTTTGCGAGATGCCCACGACCTGGGCAATATCGTTGACGCAGAGCTCACTCTCGAATAAAGCATACAAAATTTTGATGCGGGTGGAATCCCCGAACACCCGGAACAGCTCGGCCAGGTCGTAGAGGATCTCATCGTCGGGGAGATCGTTTTGCAGCCTGGCGATGGCGGCATCGTCCAGAGGCTGGGTGGATGGGGGATTTTCGATAGGGGCGATGTCTGGCATGGGGTGATTCATCCTTTCATATGTTTATCTGCTCATATGTTAGCATGATAACGAGGCGTTGTCAATAGGATTTGATATTTTTTTGGCGGGCGGCTGCGGGCACACTGCTTTTAACAGGCGGCTTTCGGTGTCCGCCACCCTGCGGCGCTTCACTTGTTTTAACGGTATACCGATTTTTTATGTCTCTTTTGGGTCTCCGAAAGGAACACAGAAAGGCAGTATGCCGTAATAAAAAGGGCCACCGCAAGGTGGCGGCCCTGGGCGGGCACGCGCTTTGCGGTGGCTTTCAAATAATTTGGCTTACACCTGCACAGGCGGGATAAAGCCCGGTTCGCCAGGGAGAATGACATTGCTGTTGGCAAGCATCCGACGGAACTCTTCTTCGGGGAAGTCGAAGTAGACCTCCTTGAACATGGTGGTATCGTTGACCAGAATCTTCCAGGGGGCACCGTCCGGCTGCTGCAGGAACATGATGCCGGTCACACCCTCCAGGGCTTTGATGGCTTCGTCCTGCCAGAAATTGGGGGACGGCGTGACGAAATAGTGGTCCACCATGCGGCCGTTGTGGAAATCATGCTCGATGGTGGCCGGGAGTTCGCCCTCGGCCTGGGTGGAGAGATACTGCAGGTGCAGGTTGGTGAAATCTTCGGCAGTCATGGGAAACCTCCTTATAAAAGAAAAGCTCCCCGCAGAAGGGAGCCTTTCTCAGAAGAACATGGGAAATCAGACGCGCAGGCTGGCGCTTTCGGGCTCGTTGCTGCCCTCGTCGAACTGGTAGTCGTTGCCGGGCAGGAGGGCGTTGAGCAGGATGCCCGCGATGGCGGCGATGGCCAGGCCGGACAGGTTGATGCTGACGCCGGCGATGGCGAAGGTGATGCCGCCCACCGAGTTGAAGCCCAGGGCGCAGACCAGGATGACGGCGGCGATGATCAGGTTGCGGCTGTTGGAGAAGTCGACGCGGTTCTCGACCACGTTGCGCACGCCGATAGCGGAGATCATGCCGTAGAGCACGAAGCTGATGCCGCCTACGATGCCGGAGGGGATGGTGTTGATGATGGCCTCAAACTTGGGGCAGAAGCTCAGGATCATAGCAAAGACAGCGGCGATGCGGATGACCAGGGGATCGTAGATCTTGGTCAGGGCCAGGACGCCGGTGTTCTCGCCGTAGGTGGTGTTGGCGGGGCCGCCCAGCAGGCCGGCCATGGCAGTGGCAAGGCCGTCGCCCAGCAGGGTCTTGTTCAGGCCCGGATCGCGGATATAGTTTTTGCCGGTGGTGGCGCTGATGGCGGCGATGTCACCGATATGCTCCATCATGGTGGCCAGGGCAATGGGCACGATGGTGAACACCGCGCTGATGAAGGTCTCGCTGCCGTCCATGGCAAACAGACCCATGCTGTCCTTATGGATGGGGATGCCGAACCAGGCGGCGGCACCGATGGCCTGGTAGTCCACCGCGCCGGTGACGAGGGCCACCGCGTAGGCAACCAGCACGCCGATGAGGATGGGCAGGATCTTGACCATGCCCTTGCCCCAAATGTTGCAGACGATGACCGTTGCCAGGGCCACAAAGGCCAGCAGCCAGTTGGACTGGCAGTTGGAAATGGCGCTGGGGGCCAGGATCAGGCCGATGGCGATGATGATGGGGCCGGTGACCACCGGCGGGAAGAAGCGCATCATTTTACGGATGCCGAAGGCGGAGATCAGCGCGCTGAACAGCACGTAGACCAGGCCGGACAGGGCGACCGCAGCGCAGGCGTAGGGCAGATTCTCGGGGTTGGCACCGCCGTTGGTGACAATGGTGAAGCCGCCCAGGTAGGCAAAGCTGGAACCCAGGAACGCGGGCACCTTGCCCTTGCACAGAAAGTGGAACAGCAGCGTGCCCAGACCTGCGCAAAGCAGCGTGGTGCTGACGCTCAGGCCCGTCAGCAGCGGGACCAGCACCGTTGCGCCAAACATGGCAAACATGTGTTGGGTGCCCAAAATCAGCAGTTTGGGCGTGCCCAGGGATTTGGCATCGTAAATGCCTTTGGAGTAATCGATCTTTTCGCTCATGACATCCTCCTGTCAGTTGGCGGCGCTGCGGGTCCTGCCGCGGGGCGGACGCAGCGCACAAAGGCCGCAAAAAAAGGGAACAGCTGTGTGTTTAACAACTGCTCCCTCGCTTTCCTATATAGTATAGCGGGTTTTGCGGGGAATTGCAAGATGGAAGAGGGAATTTGGTGAAATTTGGTGCGGACGGCCCGCCGGGGCAATTGTGGCGGGCCGGGGGATGTGGTATAATAAGGCGGCAATTTTTGGGGCCGCGGGAATACAGGGGGCGATGCCTGCATCGCTCCGCCATCAGGCAGGCGGCCGGCGGGCCGATGACGAGCATCGGCCCCTACATGTGTGATGTGGCTTGATTATAGGAGGATACCATGATACAAGTTGGATGCAAAGGGCATGCGGCGCTGCGGGTGACCACCGAGAACACCGCCCGGGCGATGGGCAGCGGCGAGCTGCCGGTGCTGGCGACCCCCGCCGTGGCGGCGCTGGTGGAAAAGACCTGCTGGCAGGCCATCGCGCCAGAACTGGAGCTGGGCATGACCACCGTAGGCACTAGTTTGCAGCTGGCCCACACCGCGCCGACGCCCATCGGGATGGTGGTGCAGTGCGATTGCGAGGTTTTGGAAGTGACCGACCGCCGGGTGCGTTTTGGGTTCCGCGTGTATGATGATGTGACCGAGGTGGCCGGCGGGGAACATGAACGGTACCTTGTGGATGCCGAACGGTTTTTGAAAAAAGCCGAGAGTAAAATTTGATTGTTTTGTTTTAGTTTGTTTTAGTATGTTGCTATGCGGGCGTCACCACCATGCGGTGACACCCTTTTATCATGGGTTGCATCCGTTAAGGCAAGAGCGCGGCCGCGGCATAAGAACATGGATCAATAAATCGCGTCTTCCCGCCAGTGGGCCAGGCGGTGGACGGTGTCTTCGGATTCAACGAAGCCGTCTTTATCATCGGCGTGGGCATCGGGGGCGTAGGATCGCATCACGCCGGGGGAACGGCCCTGCAGGTATTCTTTGGCCTGTTTTTGGCGGCAGGGGACGGTGTGGGTTAATGTTTCCTCGGAGATAATATGCTTCTTTTTCATCGTGATTGCTCCTTTCACGGGCAGGCCGATGACGAGCATCGGCCCCTACGGTGGGGGATACTTTCCATAAAGTAAGTGTTCCCGCAATTCCACTGGCCATCCCCGCCAAAATATGGTATACTGTTTCCTATGCCAAACAAAGGAGCGAACCAAATGGAAGTCACGATCAATCAGGTCATCCTGCACCTGCTGGACCCCGGCGCGTCGGAGCCGATGCTGTCCGACCGGCCCATGGAGATGGATGCCGACCTATTTGAATATTTCACCGCCGTGCTGGAGAAGGCTTTCGCCAGCGACGAGGTCAAAAACTGCCGGTTCCTGCCGGACTCTGCCTTTGCTGCCGAGATGGCCCACAACAACGATTTTGTCGATATTTCGCGCAGAATTGCGGGCGTCATCTTTGAGCAGATGCTGCAGTATCCCACCATCCCGGCGGGCGATCTGGCCGTGGTGGATTTTAACTACGGCGCGGTGCCCCACTACGGCGTGCTGAAGCTGAACTACCGCCCCGGCTACACCCACAACACCCAGGTACTGGGCAACGGGCAGGTCAGCAGCATGGTGCCCCAGCGCACGCTGCTGCCCGGCACCCCCAAGGCCGACGAAGCCGCGCTGATCGACCGCGCCAACGGCGTGGTGCGGTTGATCGAGAAGAAGTACACCATCGACGACAAGAAGGATTTTTACCTGTCTACGCGGGTTTTTGGCTGCACCGAGGCCATGCAGGAGAAGGCCAAGCTGAAGGCCGTCTGCGAGACCGCCGTGGCCGCCGTGAAGGAAGCCTACCCCGAGACCGACGACCTGGACGATGTGCCCCCCTTTGACGGCGGCACCGAGACCGCTGTGGAGCTGCTGGTGCGCAACCAGGCCGTGGACAACCAGATCGCCGTCGAGGATGTGCGCAGCCGCATCCGGGAGAATTTCCCCCTGGCAGCGCCGAAATTTGAGGAGGCTCTGGCCGAGACCGGCGTGCGGGAAGACGACCGCATGACCGTAAGCCCCGCCCGCATACGCAAGCTGGAAAGCCGCAGCTTTAAAACCGAATCCGGTATCGAGATCAAAATTCCGGCAGAGTTATGCAGTTCCGACGATGCCGTCGAGTTTATCCACAGTGCCACCGGCGGGTTGAGTTTGCTTATCAAAGACGTGCTGGTGTAAATTTTGCATAGGAAAAGGGAGTCTCCCGTGGATGGGAGGCTCCCTTTTTTATTGGAAATTTAAGAGATAAAGGATGAGAAAAGCGGGCAGAGGATGGCGGTCATGACGCCGGCGACGGCGACGGCCAGGCCGCTCATGGCGCCTTCGACTTCGCCCATCTGGAGGGCTTTGCTGGTGCCGACGGCGTGGGCTGCGGTGCCGATGCCGATGCCCCGGGCGATGGGGTGGGTGATGTGGCAGAGCTTGCAGACCGTCTCGGCCATGAGGGCACCCAGGATGCCGGTGAGGATGACGATGGCGCCGGTCAGGGCTGCGATGCCGCCCAGCTCCTTGCTGACATCCATGCTGATGGCTGTGGTGACCGACTTCGGCAGCAGGGTGATGTACTGGCTGTGGTCCAGCCTCAGCAGCAGGGACAGCACCAGAACACTGCCCAGGCTGGCCAGTGTGCCTGCCAAAATACCCATGACGATGGCAAGTACATTTTTGCGCAGCAGGTCCCATTTTTCGTACAGGGGGACCGCCAAGCTGACCGTGGCCGGCAGCAGCAGGTAATTGACTGGCGAGGCGCTGGCCTTGTAGGACGCGTAGGGGATGCCGCAGACGCTTAAAAACACGATGACAAACACCGTGCCCAGCAGCAGCGGGTTGAAAACAGCTTTACCCGTTTTGTGGTTGATGAGGGTACCCAGGGCAAACGCTGCCAGCGTGAGCAGCACGCCCCAGGTGGCTGAGGTGGACAGAAAATCATTGAGCATCGTCATTTGCTAATTCCTCCTCCAGTTCGGGCTCGGCCTTGGCGAACCGCTGGGTGACACGGCCCGCCGTGGCCATGACCAGGAAAGTGACCGGCACCAGCGCGATGAGCACCGGCAGCAGCATGGCGTGAAGCTCCGCCCACAGGTCCATGACGCCTGCGGCGGCGGGGACGAACAGCAGCGGGAAGATGCCGATGAGGAACAGCGCCGCCGTGCGCACCTGTTCCAATTTGACCCACCCCAGTTTGAGGGCGGCCAGCAAAAGCAGCAGGCCGTAGACGCTGGCCGGGATGGGGAGGGGCAGGAAGTTATAGCAGAGCTCGCCGGCGAAGCAGAATACCATAATGCGGAGAAATTGGAAAATAAGGTCCATTGTAGATTACCTTCTTTGTGTGGAGATGAATGGGGGATCATCGGGAAAAATGGGCGCACAAAAGCCGCCATCGGGTGTTTGGAGGAAGTGAGTCCCGACAGCGGCAGTGGATAATTTATTTGTGAGGAACTTAATAAGCAGAGAACGAGAAGGCGCGAAGTAGAGGCCGCGCTAACAAAAGCTAAGTAGAGGTTTATTCAGCGGCGGCGGGCTGGTCGGGGCGGACCATCTCGCGGACGGCGGAGACGATGTTTTCTGCCGTCAGGCCGTAGTCACGCAGGACTTCGGCGGCGGGGCCGGAGTGACCGAACTGGTCCATGACGCCGATGCGGCGCACGGGGACGGGCAGCTTTTCGGCCACGACAGAGCAGACAGCCTCGCCCAGGCCGCCGATGATGCTGTGCTCTTCCACCGTGATGATGCGGCGGCACTCGCGGGCGGCGGTGAGGATGATGTCCTCGTCGATGGGCTTGATGGTGGGCATGTTGATGACCCGGATGGCGATGCCCTGGCGCTTGGCCAGCACGGCGGCGCGCAGTGCCTCGGGGACCATCAGGCCGGTGGCGATGACCGCGATATCGTAGCCGTCGGTGAGCTTTTCGCCCTTGCCGATCTGGAACTGATAGGTCGCAGGATCGTGGAAAACCGGCGTGGCCAGGCGGCTAAAGCGCAGGTAGACGGGGCCGTTGTAATCGTAGGCGGCGATGACTGCGGCGCGGGCCTCGACGTCATCGGCCGGGCTGAGGATGACCATGCCCGGAATGGAGCGCATGAGGGCGATGTCCTCGCAGCACTGGTGGGAGGCGCCGTCCTCACCGACAGACAGGCCGGCGTGGGTGGCAGCGATCTTGACATTCAGGTGGGGGTAGCCGATGGAGTTGCGGATCTGCTCGAAGCCGCGGCCCGCCACGAACATGGCAAAGCTGGACACGAACGGCACGTAACCCATGGTGGACATGCCAGCGGCTACGCCGACCATGTTCTGCTCGGCAATGCCGCAGTCAAAGTGACGGTCCGGGAACTCTTTGCGGAAGATCTCGGTCTTGGTGGCGGCGGCCAGGTCGGCATCAAAGACGACCAGGTTGTCGGCGCCCTGGCGGGCAAGCTCCACCAGCGTGTTGCCGTAGCTTACACGGGTGGCAATTTTTTTCATATCAGCCATTGATCAGCTCAAGCTCCTTCTCCAGAGATTCATGGGCGGCGCGCAGCTCGTCCATGGCCTGTGCGTACTCTTCGTCGTTGGGGGCCTTGCCGTGCCAGTCGACGGCATTTTGCATGTAGCTGACGCCCAGGCCCTTGGTGGTGCGCAGCAGGAAGCAGGTGGGCTTGCCGCTGCCATGGCTCAGGTCAAACATCTTGAAAGCCTGCTCCAGCTCCGCAAAGCTGTTGCCGTTGCAGACGATGGTGTTGAAGCCGAAGGCATCCATCTTTTTATCCAGCGGCTCGCTGTTCATGACCTCGCGGGTGGGGCCGTCGATCTGCAGGCCGTTGACATCGACCATGATGCACAGGTTATCCAGCTTGTAGTGGTTGGCGAACATGAAAGCTTCCCAGCATTCGCCTTCCTCGACCTCGCCGTCGCCCAGCAGGGTGTAGACGTTGATGTCGCTGCCGGCCTGCTTGGCGGCCAGTGCCATGCCGCAGGCGGCGCTGACGCCCTGGCCCAGAGAGCCGGTGCTCATGTCCACACCGGGGACGGTGTTCATGTTGGGGTGGCCCTGCAGGTAGCTGTTGGAGTGGCGCAGGGTGGGCAGGTCAGCCACGGGGAAAAAGCCGCGCTCGGCCAGCGTTGCGTACAGGGCAGGGGCGCAATGGCCCTTGCTGAGCACGAAGCGGTCGCGGGCAGGATCCTGGGGCTGCTCGGGGTCGACACGCATCTCACGGAAATACAGATAGGTCAGCACGTCTGCGCAGGACAGGCTGCCGCCCGGATGGCCGCAGCCTGCGCCGTGGGTGCCCTCAATGACGCCCATCCGCACACGGGTCGCAGTCAGCTTTAACTGCAGCGTTTCCATTTTTGTCATAATCAAGTTCCTCCGGTCCCGTTTGGGGTTTTGTTGGCGGCAGGCTGCCTGCCGGGGCGCAGAGCTTTACATAGTATTATGTAAAGAGAAACGCGCGGCCCGGCGGGAGATAGTATACCGCAACATAATTCACTACTTTATATTATACACGGTTTCGGCACGGGTGCAAGAGATTTTATGGAAATTGTCGGATTTTAACGGTCTGACAATTTTTGGAGTTTTTGATTTGCAGGGGCGGCCTGGTCAGGGCCAATTCTTCTGCAGGGGGATACGGTCTTGCTAACGGATGTGACCCATGATAAAAGGCCCTGCCGCAGGGGAGGCAGGGCCGGAGCGGTGCTTAAGCCGTTAGGCGGGAATTGTGCGGTGGTGCCTAAAGAAAAACTCAGCACAGCGGTGCCACCAAACGCAGGCAGGCGCTGAGCATGCTGCCTAAAAATCCATTTCGGCAGTCGTCGGGGCCGAGGCGGCGGGAAACGGACTCGATGCCGTCGAGATCGCGGCGGATGTCGGAGAGGACCTCGCCGCCGTAGAGGACGGTGCTGTTCTCAAAGTGGAGATACAGGCTGCGGTAATCCAGATTCACCGTGCCTACCGCGGCCGCGCGGTCATCAATAAGCCACGTTTTAGCGTGCAAAAAGCCAGGCGTGTAGCTGTAAATCTTTACGCCCGCCTTGAGCAGATGCGGGAAGTAACTGCGGGACAGCTGGTAGATGGTCTTTTTGTCCGGCACGCCAGGGGTGTAGATGCGCACGTCCACGCCGCGCTTGGCGGCCAAACTTAAACAGGTGAGCAGGTCGTTGTCCAAAATCAGGTAGGGCGTGCAGATGCGCAGGCTGTGCAGGGCCTGGTTGATGAACTCCAGATACACATTTTTGGCTACCACTTCCCGGTCGACGGGGCTGTCGGCAAAGGGCTGCACCAGCGTGCCGCCGGTAGGGGCCACGGGGGCGACCTGCGGCAGCAGCTTGTCGTAATCCGACGTTTCATCAGGAAAATGTGCCCGCCAGAACGTGAGGAACACGTTCGCATAGCTGCGGGCGGCGGGGCCTTCCAGGCGGACGCCGCTGTCCTTCCAGTGGCCGAAACGAGTCACTTTATTGATGTATTCATTCGCCAGATTCACGCCGCCGGTGTAGGCGATGCGGCCGTCCACCACCATGATCTTGCGGTGGTCGCGGTTGTTCAGCACCAGATTCAGCACCGGCACGCAGCGGTTGAAACTGAACGCCCGGATGCCGTCGGCACGCAACAGATCTACATAGTTGTGGGGCAGCAGGCTCAGGCAGCCGGCATCGTCGTAGATGACGCGAACGTCCAGGCCGGAGGCGGCTTTCTGCCGCAGGATCTCGTGGATCTGGCCCCACATCTCGCCCATGCCGATGATGAAGCTTTCCACAAAAATGCTGTGCTGCGCGGCCTGCAGGTCGGCCAGCATATCGGGCAGCATCACATCGCCCACGGGGTAATACCTGACGGCGGTGCCGCCGAAAACGGGCGAAGCAGCGTAGTTTTGCAGGTAATCAGCGGTCTCGGCCAGGCGCGGGTCGCGGCGGGCCAGCTCGGCGCGGGCGGCGGGGTCGCCGGTGCGCAGGGGCGCCAGCTCGGCCTCGGCACGCTCCATGCGGCGGCGCAGGGGGATGGCCGGGCGCTTATTGCCCCACATTAAATACAGGAGGCCGCCCTGCACGGGCATGAGCATGAACAAAATCATCCAGCTGATTTTAAATTCCGGCGCGGTGGAGTCCTTGCGGACCAGCGCCAGGCACATCAGCGCGCTGACGGCGAGCCCCACGCGGGAGATGAGGTGCGAGTAGTCGCTCAGCCAGTAAAACACGCTGAACAGCCACACCGCCTGCGCCAGCACGAGCACGACTGTGACCACGGTGCGGCTGAAGACGATGGACAGGGCGCGGTGCAGCAGCCAGCGCCAATCTTTGGGTTTGTGCAGTTTTTGCATAGATGCGTCCTTTTTGATGAAAAGGGGAACAAAAAGCCCCCTCGGCACGGCCTTGCGGCAACGAAAACCGGGGGGGGTATTGCAAACAGCTATACCCAAGCTACAGCCGAAAGCAAACACAGAAATTATGCGCAGCACCGTTTGTTGCGGGCTGCCGGGGCGAATCAGGCGTGGAGACGTGCGTCGATAGCGGCCATGCAATCGTCCATGGTCAGGAACGTGACGGCGCAGTCAGAGCCGATAAACCAGCGTTCTTCCCCGTTGCAAACGATCTTGCGGATCAGTTTGCCGTGGTACTCCGTCTGGATGTAGATCCCATTCGGCATGTGGTCAGCCCTCCTTACATTTATATGTATTATGGGGGCGTCCCCCGGATCGAACTTGAACTGGTATTATTATCGCATATTTGAAGGTATTTGACAAGTGGGAGAAGTGACAGATATTTTGGAATTTTGGGGGTTATTTTCTACGCAGCAAGGTATACATTTTGTACGGTTTTACGTGATGTTTTATCGCCTTGGATTGACTTTGGAGGGTTGCTTTCGGTGTTCCGCCACCATGCGGCGGACACCTCGATATGAGTTTGCAACTTACCAAGGCCTACCTTTTTTTGGTCACAAAAGAGTACGCATAACGGCTATATGCCGTTAAAACGAGTGAAGCGCCGCAGGGTGGCGCGGAGCGAGAGTCGCGTGGCTAAAGGGGCCACCCCTCACCGCCTGCGGCGGAGCTCCCCTCGAGGGGAGCCTTTCATAGCGCAACAATAAAGAACAATTTATTGTATTCCTCCCGCGACTATGGTATACTTGCCTTGTATGTACTCGCAAAAGTGTACTAAAATTTGTAACGGGCGTGAGCCTGTTTTGGGAGGAAACCCCCTATGAAGTATCTCTCCTACGGCGAGCGGGCGTTTTTGCGCGGGCACCTCAACCGCGTGCGGCATGTTACGCTGGACCCAGACGGGCCGGGCGTCGTGCGCATCCACCTTATCCCCTGCACCAAGCCCGACCGCGATACGCCGTTTGTGGCCATTTTGAACGGCCAGGATATTCTGCCGCTCAACCTCAGCTGGGCCATTCTGCTGACCAACCTGATCGAGGCGCTGCAGCCCCATGCGGGGACTGAGTTAAAGGACTCCGACTGGTCGGCCATCAACGCCCAGGCAGTGGCGGCTACCCGTAAAATTTATCGTAAGACCGAACCTTTGCAGATCGAATCCGATTTGCAGATGATGCTGGATACCCTTATCGCCGTGGCGCGGGGCAAGGAGCCGCCGCTGCACATCCAGCCGATCTCGCTGGCCCAGTACGCCCCCCGCATGGCCGCGCCCCACCGCATGGACCTGATGATCTCCACGATGGTGAAGGACAACGCCTGGCATTGTAATCAAAAATGTTTGCACTGCTACGCCGCCAACCAGCCCCTTTCCGCCGTGCCCGAAATGGACACCGACCAGTGGCTGGCGGTGATTGAAAAATGCCGCAGCATCGGCATACCGCAGCTGACTTTTACCGGCGGCGAGCCGACGCTGCGCCAGGATCTGGTCAAGCTGGTGCAGGCTGCGCAATGGTTTGTAACGCGGCTGAACACCAACGGCCGCATGCTGACCAGCGCCCTGTGCAAGGACCTGCGCGCTGCCAGCCTGGACGCAGTGCAAATTACGTTCTATTCTGCCGACGAGGCCGTGCACAACGAGCTGGTGGGCGTGGACGGTTACACCGACACCGTGAACGGCATTAAGAACGCACTGGCCGCCGGCCTGAACGTGAGTTTGAACACGCCGCTCTGCAGCCTGAACAAAGATTATCGTGCTACCGTTGAATTTGCCCACAGCCTGGGCATCCGGTACCTGACTTGCAGCGGGCTGATCCCGGCCGGCAACGCGGCGGAGTCGGCCAGCAAAAGCGTGCGGCTGACCCCCGAGGCGCTGACCGAGGTGCTGCGCCCTGCGATGGATTTTGCGCTTTCTCACGGCATGGAAGTGAACTTTACCAGCCCCGGCTGGCTGGACGAGGACACCCTGACCGGGCTGGGATTTACCCAGATCCCCAGCTGCGGCGCGTGCCTGAGCAACATGGCGGTGGCGCCCGACGGCACCGTGCTGCCCTGCCAGAGCTGGCTGACCGGCCACGGCTTGGGCCATATTTTGCGCACCCCGTGGAACCGCATCTGGCGAAGCCCGGAGTGCGGCACGATCCGGGTGGAGAGCGCCCGGATGAAGCGGCTGTGCCAGCTGGGGGATACCCCGATGCAGGAGGGTTTTTAAATGTTTCAGCGTAAGCGCTGGGGCGGTGTGGGGAAAGTTCCACGCGGCTTCGTATGCAGTTTTCTGTTATTGATTTTTGTATTGATTTTTGTTGCAGCGTCCCTGCTGTTCCCGCTGTCTGCCCGGGCGGAGAGCGGGCAGGCGGATCTGGACGGGCTGGCGCCGTATGCGGACGACGGGGATCTGGATTATATTCCCGACTACTTCGTTACGGTGGACCTGCGGGAGGATGGCTCGGCGGACATTGTCTACGACATCACCTGGCAGGTCATCGGCGGCGACCAGACCGACTACCTCTCCTGGGTCAAGATCGGCCTGCCCAACGCCTACGCCGAGGACCTGACCCCGCTGACCGACACCATCTCCGATTTGCAGTACACCGGCGACGGCGGCAGCTACGCCAAGGTTGTGTTTGCACGGCGGTATTACTCGCCCGAGGTGGCCGCCCAAAACGGCGGCGAAAGCCGGGTGCGGTTCGCGTTCTCGGTGCATCAGAGCCACCTGTTTTCCTTGAATAGTGACGGTACAGCGACATTTGAGTTCACGCCCGGCTGGTTTGACGACCTGGTGGTGGAGCACATGCAGGTGCGCTGGCGCAGCGGCGACGGCTTTGTGGCCGACAACAGCAGCGAGGAAGACGGCTACCTGATTTGGGATTTTGGCCCCATGGGCCACGGCCAGAGCGCCAACATCCACGTGACCGTGCCGGTGACGACGGCCGAGACCTTTGACCCCGACGCCCAGCTGACGGCGGCGGATTACGACGACGGCGGCATGACCGCCGATGAGATGATCGGCATCCTGACGGTGGTGATCGGGCTGCTGATTTTTGCCGCAGCACTGATTATTATTGTCGGCTCGATGACACCGGACTGGGGCGGCGGCTTCGGCAGCGGGCTGGACCCGGACGACTGGTTCTGGTACACCAACGGCGTACACACCATCCATGTGGCCCGCACCGCACCGCCCCCCAAGGGCTACACCCGCACCGACCCGCCGAAAAATTACCATACCGGCGGCGGTTCTTCCCGCGGCGGCGGCGTGGGGCGGCACAACAGCGGGTGCGCTTCCAGCTGCGCCTGCGCCTGTGCTTCCAGCTGCGCGTGTGCCTGCGCCTGTGCGGGCGGCGGCCGTGCCGGATGCACTGCAAAAGATTTTTACACGTACAAACTGCCCCATAAGGCGGACCGGGAGGATGACCAATGAGCCTGGAAGATCAGTATGATGCCTGGGTGCGCGGCCTGATGGGCGGTAAAAAATACGCCGCTACGTCGAAACAGGCCGAGGAGGCCAGCGACGCCGTGCAGCAGATGCAGGCAAGCCTGGACGCGCTGACCGCTGCCCAAAAGCGGCAGAGTGCGGCAGGCTCGGCGCTGGATGCTGTGCAAAAAGCGGGCGCTGCCACCGCCGAGAGCGTGCGGAAAATGAGCAGCGAGCTGACGAGATCGCTGCATCAGGACGGGCTGCTGGGCGGGACCACCGCCGCGCCGGCTGCCGAACCGAAAAACGCGGACAAGCCCGTGAACACGGATTTTAGCGGTGCAGCGGATAAAATTAAAGCGCAGGTGTTGGGGCAGGACGCCTTTGTGACGGCGCTGGTCAAGGCGTTCCGCCGCCCCTTTGTGATGGGCACGGCGGGGGACACCGGCCGCGCCCGCAACCTGATGCTGCTGTGCGGCCCCAACGGCACCGGCCGCCACTACGCGCTGACCTGCGCGGTGGAGGAGCTGGCCGACCGGGGGATCTTGCGCAGCGCGGCCATTGAGCGGATGGACTTATCGCTCTATCCCGGCCCGGCCCAGGAAAAATTATTTTTACAGGATCTGTATGCGGCGCTGCAGTCCGATGCCGAGGTTTTGGCCTTTGACCACTACGAGGGCTGCGCGGCCAATTATTTAAATATGTTGTCGACACTGGCCATCGAGGGGACGCTTTCGCTGAGCAGCCGCTACGTGCTGCAGCGGGGCATCCTGGTGGACGTGGGCACCGCGCTGGCGCCAGGAGCCATCGGAGAATTGACGGCCGGCGGTAAATATTTTGTGTTTTTCTCCAACAAGGACGAGGCCGCGCTGGCCGATACCTTTGGGGCGCGGTTCGTGGATGCACTGGCCGGGGACGTCTGCCGCACCCAGGCCTTTACCCCCGAGGCGCTGGCCGCCGTGGCCGCCCGCGAGCTGAACTGGCTTGCGCAGCGTGTGCGCAAACAATGCGGTCTGGCGCTGTCCATGGGGGCCGACGTGCGCGATCTGCTGGCCGCCCAGTACGGCAAGACTACCGGCATGCAGGCCATGCGGGATTACTGCGAGACCGCCTACCGCGCCCTGGCCGAGTACGTGCTGGACGCGGAGGAGCCGCCCGCCGACGGCACACCCGCCGTGCTGACCGCTGCGGATGGAAAATTGCTGCTTAGCGTAAATGGCGGCGAGCCCTTTGACCTGCTGGCCCTGCTGCCCCAGCAGTACCGCGGTGACGTGGATGCCGTGGAGGCCGAGCTGGACGAGATCGTTGGTTTGGCTGAAGTGAAAAATTATGTGCGTGACATCGCCAAAAATGTGCAGGCCCAGCAGCGCCGCAAGGCCCAGGGCCTCAAGGTGGCCGAGGTCAACATGCACATGATCTTTACCGGAAACCCCGGCACCGGCAAAACCACCATCGCCCGCATTTTGGCGAAATATCTCAAGGCCATCGGTGCGCTGCGCGGCGGCCAGCTGGTGGAAGTGACCCGTGCGGACCTGGTGGGCCGGTATGTGGGGCACACCGCGCCCCTGACCAACACCGTGATACAGAGTGCGCTGGGCGGTGTGCTTTTCATCGATGAAGCGTACAGTTTGTACCGCGGGGGCGAGGACAGCTTCGGGCTGGAGGCCATTGATACCCTTGTGAAAGGCATTGAGGATAACCGGGGCGACCTGGTCGTAATTTTGGCCGGGTATACCAAGGAGATGCAGCTGTTTTTGTCGGCTAACTCGGGTTTGGCGAGCCGGTTCCCGAACCAGATCGAGTTCCCGGATTACACCGGCGAGGAGCTGTACCGCATTACCTTGTCGATTGCCAAGAGCAAGGGGTATCATTTGGACGAAAGCTGCCGGGATGTGCTGATCCAATGGTATGATGAGCAGCAGGCGGCGGATGCCGCGACCAACGGCAACGGACGTATGGCCCGGAATGTTTTGGAAAAGGCTATTTTGAACCAGGCAAAACGGCTTATTGCTGACGCCGACGCGGATCTGGCGCTGCTGCTGCCGGGGGATTTTGAATTGGATTGATTTGATTTTAATAGCAGCCTTCAAGAGGGACCACCATGCGGTCCCTCTTTCTTTTTAAAACGAGTGCGCCGCCGCAGGGTGGCGCGGAACGAAAGCCGCCGCAGCCTTAAAAAATCTCAAAAAATATTGCATTTTCGCTTAAAACTGTGTATGATATACTACGATACTTATAGTAGAGGAGTATGCCCCAATGGCATCATTGCGCGAAGAAATTGAATCCCGGCGCACGTTTGCGATCATCTCGCACCCCGACGCCGGTAAAACTACACTGACCGAAAAACTCCTGCTCTACGGTGGGGCTATCCAGACCGCCGGCTCCGTGAAGGGCAAGCAGAGCGCCAAACACGCTGTCTCGGACTGGATGGACATTGAGAAACAGCGCGGAATCAGCGTTACATCGTCTGTTCTGCAGTTCAACTACCAGGGCAAGTGCATCAACATCCTGGACACCCCCGGCCACCAGGATTTCTCCGAGGATACCTACCGCACCCTGATGGCCGCCGACTGCGCTGTCATGGTCATCGACGCGGCCAAGGGCGTTGAGGCACAAACCATCAAACTGTTCAAAGTTTGCACCCTGCGCCACATCCCCATCTTTACCTTCGTCAACAAGATGGACCGCGAAGCCCGCGACCCGTTTGAACTGATGGAGAACATCGAGGAAATTTTGGGCATCAAGACCTACCCGATGAACTGGCCCATCAGCTGCGGCAAGGATTTTAAGGGCGTGTACGACCGCACCGCGCGCCGCGTGCTGGCGTTTGAGAGCGACGGCCGCGCCAACGGCGTGAAGATGGTGGACGAGATCGAGGCCGAGCTGGGCGACCCCCGCCTGGACGAGCTGATCGGCGCGGCCAACCACGCCAAGCTGGCGGAGGATATTGAACTTTTGGACGGTGCAGCGGAAGAATTTGACCTGAACGCTGTGCAGCACGGCGAGCTGAGCCCCGTGTTCTTCGGCTCGGCACTGACCAACTTTGGCGTGGAACCGTTTTTGAAGGAGTTCCTGCGCCTGACCCCCACCCCGCTGCCCCGCAAGGACAGCGTGACCGGCGAGCTGGTCGACCCGTGCAGTGAACAATTTAGCGGCTTTGTGTTCAAAATTCAGGCCAACATGAACAAAAACCACCGCGACCGCATCGCGTTTTTGCGCATCTGCTCCGGCAAATTTGAGCGCGGCATGGAGGCTTTCCACGTCCAGGAGGGCAAAAATATCAAGCTCGCCACCGGCACCAGCCTGATGGCCGACGACCGCGCCATCGTCAGCGAGGCCTACGCGGGCGACATTATCGGCCTGTTTGACCCGGGCGTCTTCTCCATTGGCGACACTTTGTGCACCGGCAAAAAGCATGTGCAGTTCGCCGGCATCCCCACCTTTGCGCCCGAGCACTTTGCCCGCGTGACCCAGGTGGACACCATGAAGCGCAAGCAGTTCGTGAAGGGCATGGAGCAGATCGCCCAGGAGGGCGCTATCCAGATCTTCCGCGACCTTGGCTCCGGCATGGAGGAGGTCGTTGTCGGCGTGGTGGGCGTGCTGCAGCTGGAAGTGCTGGAGTACCGCCTGAAAAACGAGTACAACGTGGATATCCGCATGCAGACCCTGCCATACGAGCATCTGCGCTGGGTGCTGAATGACCCGGACGAGCTGGACATAAAGCACCTGGACCTGACCAGCGACACCCGCGCCATCGAGGATATGAAGGGCAACCCGCTGCTGCTGTTTGGCAGCCCGTGGAGCATCAACTGGGCCGAGCAGCATAACCCCGACCTGAAGCTGTCCGAGTTCGGCAACCTGACGTTCTAAGGGGGATGCTTTGTGCTGACTGAGGTAAAAAAGCACCTTACACCGAAACAAATCCGGGCGGATGCAGAGTTCTTCTTTCTGCTGAACCTGGGGCTTGTGGCCACTGCCGCAGGCATCGCCCTGTTTAAAACGCCCAACCATTTTGCGTTTGGCGGCACGTCGGGCCTGTCCATCGTGCTGGCGACGCTCTTCCCGCGATTTAACGTAGGTGCGTTCATGTGGGTGGTCAACGCCGTGCTGGTGGTTTTGGGGTTCATCTTCCTTGGCATACGTTCCATGGGATGGACGATTTACTCATCGTTTGCACTTTCTTTTTATGTGTCCGCTTTTGAATGGGCTGTACCTTTACGTGCGCCGTTGACCAACGATGTGTTTCTGGAGCTTTGCTACGCGGTGATCCTGTCGGCCGTGGGCGCGGCCATCGTCTTCAACATTGGCGCATCCACCGGCGGAACCGACATTGTAGCGATGATTTTGAACAAGTACACCTCCATGCCGGTGGGCCGCGCCCTGATGGTCAGCGACTTAGGGATCGTGCTGGCGGGGGCTTACCTGTACGGGCCGGCCACCGGGCTGTACTGCATTTTGGGCATGATCTTGAAAAGCACCGTGGCGGACAGCGCGATTGAAGGTATTAACCTGCGGAAGGTTTGTACCGTCGTGACCTCCCAGCCGGAACCGGTGCGGGATTTTATCGTGAACCAGCTGCATCGTTCGGCCACCATGGAGCAGGCCCAGGGTGCCTACACCCACGAGGAAAAGTGGGTGCTGGTTACTGTGTTGACCCGCGGACAGGCGCAAAAATTACGGCTGTTCGTACATTCGCTGGATGAACATGCGTTTATTACGATTGTGAACAGCAGTGAGATCGTGGGTAAAGGGTTTCGGTCTATTTGATTTTTTGATTTTAATAGCTGCCTTACGGGCGTTGCCACCATGCGGCAACGCCCTTTTTTATTGGCTTCTGGCCGGTAAGCCTACCTTTTTTGTGACCAAAAAAGGTAGCGAAAAAAGTCTCGCTGTTGCGAGGCAGCGAACCCCGCCCAAGGGGCTACTCGCCCCTTGGAACCCCAAAGTTGTGGTCAGCCGCCCCAAAAGCTAAAAATTGCAGGAGTGCTGCAATTTTCTTAACGCTTTTGGGCCCTTCTCCATATTGACCCCTTCGGGGCCTAAATCCTCTACGCCTTTTCTGTAGGGGGCGATGCTCGTCATCGGCCCGTGGGCGGCTCCGTTGCCATCTACTGCAAACCAACGCAGGTAACTGCCTGTACTGTTTTTGCACCCTATATATACCCTAAAACTAGCAAAACACCCCGGTGTTTGCAACTGTTTGTACAGTTATAAAAACAGTTAAAATTAACATATCTATGCAATATATTGAACTGTTTATCTAGTTGTAGAGTTTTATCTACGCGCGCGCGGCCTCCAAGGTCAGCTGCTCGATGATGTTTTCGGGGACTTTCTTTGTGTCATACCAAATCGCATAAGCACCTTTATGCCCTTGGCGAATCGTGGCATTTTCGAGGCCCATTTTCTTGGCTGCTTTTCGCAGGATGGATTCACTAATAACCTCCTTTTTAGCGTCGGCAATAGCAATGGATGTCTTCACCCAGCCTGTGTTATTTGTCAACTCGCCCAACAATGCCACGGCGCGATTCCCAACGACCGGCTCTGGCCCTCTCGTGTTGCCGCCCGCCTGTGCCCGCAAGATCTCATCCGCCGTTAAAGCACATTCGTCCATGATTTCCACCCCACCATCGTGGATGGAAAACTTGCGGCTGGGGCCGGGCGGGCCCAGGCTGCTTTTATCCTGGGCAAAGACGCGCAGGCTGCGGTCGTCCGGGTCGCAGCCTACAAAAATGATGCTTCGCGCTGCGTTGCGGAAGTCGCTGGAGCCGAGGATGCGGTCGCTGGCCGAGCCGCCGGACAGGTTGGGCTTGCTGATGTGGCTGACCAGCATCACCGCGCAGTGGTAGCGGGCGGCGAAGTTTGCCAGGTGGTCCATCATGGGGCGCACGTCGGCGGCCTGGTTCATGTTGGCGTGCTTTTCGAGGTAACTTTGTATTGGGTCGAACACCACCAGCGACGGACGGCATCCGGGGCGGCTGGCCAGCGCGTCCAGACGGGCGTCGCACATGGTCAGCGCCGGGGTGTCGGCCATTTGCTGCATGATAACGATGTTTTCCGGGTCGGCGCCCAGAGATTCCAGCCGCGGCGAAAGCACGATGTGGGGGTCGTTCTCCTGGGTAAAATAATACACCAGGCCGGGCGTACCGTCCCTGGTGGCGCGGCCGGTGCTGATGTCGGCGGCCCATTTCAGCGCCAGCCAGGTCTTGCCCATGCCCGCCACACCGGCCAAAATGGTAATGGCGTCCAGCGGCAGATACGGCTCGATCAGGTACTCGGCCTGCCGCGTTTCCACGTCCGCCATGGGCGTGAAGCCAAGCTCCTGCATGGCCTGGCGGCGCAGCGCCATCCGCGCGATCTTCAGGCAATAGCTGGGGTCGGCGTCAAACTGAGATGTATAATTGTCTCGCCGGTCGGCGTACTCCTGCTCGCTGATGCCCAGCTGCAAGGCCCGCGTGCGCAGCAGCATCATGCGGCGCAGGCGCTCCTCATCGGTGGAAACATTGCAGGCATCGAAAAAAGAAAGCGGAGCCAACAGGCACGTTTTGTCCATGCTGTTGATCTTCGCATCGAACATCTGGGCTTCAAGTGTCAATTCATTGGGCTGCATGGGGTCCTCCTTACACAAATGTTGTTGAATACACTACTTATAGTAGTATTATAACGCGCGGGCGCTGTACTGTGCAATGAAATACCGCTGAAAATTTACTGCAATCTTACTGCAGGGATTTTTGGCGGATTTTTTGTTTGCAGGTCTTGTTATGGGACTGCAAAAATAAAACCTGCCAAAGTATATTGACAACTATTGGTAGTTGTACTATGATGGGTGTACTGACAAGGAGAACGGCAAAACAAAATCGGACACTAGAAAGGAGACATTTGGGAAAATGACGTACAAAGAAAAGGTGGCATGGCTGCAGCGATACCTGAAGGCGCGGGAGAAGGCGAACTTTCTGGGGGGCTGCGTGCAGGAGATGGAGGCCGAGGCACAGGGCATGCGCACCCGGCTGAACGGCGTGCCCGGGGCCGGGCGGGACACGGCACGGCTGGCGCGAAGTGTGGAAAAGGTCGAAGAAACGCGGAAAATGTGGAACGACCAACTGGACCGCTGCGGCGAGCTGCGCATCGAGCTGGTGGCCGAGCTGGCGAAGATCCAGCATCCGCTGGCACAGGAGGTGCTGCGCCGCCGCTACATGAACGGCGAAAGCTACGCCGAGATCTGCGACGCGCTGGCCCTGGTGGAGCGCCGCGTTTACCAGCTGCACCGCCTGGGCGTGAACAAGGTGTGCGAGCCGGAGAACGGAGGGTGAAAGGAATTCAGTAAGATTTCAGCGCGATTTCATTGCAAAGTACAACTAAACGTGGTAGAATGGTAACATCGAAACTCGTGGAAGGGCAGCTGCCCGCTGCGGGTTTTTTATTTTGCACTTTTTGCCGGAAGGGGGGCAGGAATGGACCGGGTAACAGAGGAAAACGTCATTGCCGAGCTGGCGGGCATTGCGTTTGATGACGGTTGTAATGATGGTTGTGGTTTGGTTGTTAAAACTGCCGATAAGCTCCGGGCGCTGGAGCTGCTGTATAAATATCTTGGCCTGGGCGACCGGGGTGGCGGGGTTGATAAGGTCGTGATTGTGGATGATGTGTGATTTTGGCGGTCGCCTTCGGTGTTCCGCCCACCATGCGGCCCGCCTATTGAAAGGAGTAACGAAACAAATGGACATTCATCTCAAAGAAACAATTCCAAAAGTATTCCAACCGATCCATAAGGCTGTGCAAAACGAAGGCATACAGGAAGTCGTGGCCAAGGGCGGGCGTGGGTCGGGCAAGTCCAGCTACCTGTCGCTGGAGCTGGTTTTGCAGCTGCTGCGCCACCCGGACTGCCATGCGGTGGTGCTTCGCAAAGTGGCAGGCACGCTGCGCAACAGCGTGTATAAC
Source organism: Oscillospiraceae bacterium (assembly GCA_025758045.1). NCBI lineage: Bacteria > Bacillati > Bacillota > Clostridia > Eubacteriales > Oscillospiraceae > Oscillospiraceae bacterium. The sequence goes on from CP107208.1 coordinate 1,523,305, forward strand.
CAGGTGGTCTGGGCCATCGATGTGCTGGGGTGTACGGCCTGCTTTCGCTGCACGGTTTCGCCGATGGAATGTACTTATTTGCCTACCGGACAGAAGATCCTCTTTTTCGGCCTGGATGATGCCGGCAAGTTGAAAAGCTTAAAGCTTCCCTTCGGCAGCGTCGGTATCTGCTGGTTCGAGGAGTTGGACCAGTTCGACGGCCCCGAGGAGGTGCGCAACGTGGAGCAGAGCATTTTCCGCGGCGGCAGCTACAGTTTGACTTTAAAAAGTTTTAACCCGCCCGCCATGGCACGCAGCTGGGTCAACCGCTACGCGCTGGAAAAACGGGATGGAAAATTGGTGCATCACTCCACCTATAAGGACCTGCCCCGCGCCCTGCTGGGCGAGCGCTTTTGGGCCGACGCCGAGCACCTGCGCACCACCAACCCCGAGGCCTACCGCCATGAGTACAGCGGCGAGGTGGTAGGCAGCGGTGCGGCCGTGTTTGCCAACCTGCAGCTGCGCGCTGTGCCGGACGACGAAATTTTGACGTTCGACCGAATGTATCACGGCGTGGACTGGGGCTGGTGGCCCGACCCGTGGGCCTACAACGCCTGCGCTTACGACCCGGCGCGGCGCAGGCTGGTGATTTTTGACGAACTGACGCGGTTTCGCTGCCCCAATGCGGACACGGCACAGCTTTTGATCGAGCGTGGTGTGGGCGGCGACGAGGGCGGCTTTTTGATCGCTGACGGCGCCGAGCCGAAGTCCTGCGCGGATTACCGCGCCGCCGGCCTGCCCTGCCGCGCCGCCCGCAAAGGCCCCGGCAGCCTGCGCGAAAGCATGAAGTGGCTGCAGAGTTTGGCCGAGATCGTGGTCGACCCGGCGCGATGCCCCGACACCGCCCGCGAGTTTGGCGAGTACGAATATGCAAAAGATGCACGTACAGGCGAGGTTTTGGGCGGATACCCCGATGCGGGGAACCATCATATCGATGCGGTGAGGTATGCAGTGGAAAGTGTCTGGCGGAGACGCGGGACGTGAACTTTTGGCTTGTGGCCGGGCGGCTTTCGGCGTTCTGCCGCCGGGCAGGGCCGAGAAGTTTGCAACATAAATACAGAAATGGCAAAAGGAGTGACAAAATGCAGACTTATTTGGAGCAGGCGTTTGGAAAGAGCGATTGTTCGTCGGTGAAGATGCGTGGGGCGGTGCGGGAGTGGATGGACTTATATTACGGCGCTTCCCGCAGCGGCGAGGACGGCAGTGCGCGGCTGGCTGTGCTGATCGTATCGAAACTATGCAGAACGGTTTTTGCCGAGTACGACATGCATCGGGACAAGCACGACGATTGGGCGCAGGAGTGTTATACGGACGCCCTGAACAAGGTGGCAAAAACAGCGATGCAGTATGCTTTAATCGGCGGCGAGTCCTTTTGAAGGTGGTGGACGACCATTTTGTGCCGATCCGGCGCGATTGCTACCTGCCGCTGGGACGCGACGACAAGGGAAATCTGACTAGCGTGGGTATGATGCAGACGCTGTACGAGAACGGCAAAAAATATGTACTTTTGGAGCGCCGCACCGACATGGAGGACAACACGCTGATCGAAAATCGGCTGTTTGAGGTCAACGGCCAGGCGTTGGGACGCCGCGTTCCGCTGGACACGCTGACGGCCTGCAAAATGCTGTCGGACGATGAATTTTTGCCCAACGTGCCCTGCATGGGGCTGGCCGTGCTGCGGATGCCCACCGTGAATTGCGTGGACGGCAGCGCCGACCCGGTAAGCATTTACGCGCCCGCCGTGGGGCTGATGCACGCGCTGGCCCGGTGCGAGGACCAGCTGAACCATGAATTTTTGAACGGCGCGTCGAGGGTGTTTGCTTCGGAGGACCTGCTGCGGCCCGATGCCTCCGGGGTGCGCGGGCTGCGGGATGACCTGTTTGTGGGCCTGCCCGACGACCCCGCCAACGTGGGTGTGACCGTGTACAGCCCCACCCTGCGGGAGGGCAGCTACCTGGCCCGCAAGCAGGATATTTTGCGAAGCTGCGAGAGTTTGTTGAGCCTGCGCCGCGGCATTTTGAGCGAGACCAACGCCGAGACCCAGCCCCGCACCGCTACCGAAATTACCGCTGCCAGCGTTGACTACGATTTGACCATACGCAGTTTGCAGAAGGCGTGGGAAGATTGCGCAGGCGATGCTTTGTTTATCTGCTCGTGTCTGGATAGAGCCTATCACAAGGATGATTGGTGGCCGACCGAGCTGAGCATCGACTGGGGCGACGGCGTGCTGTACGACCGAAGCCGCGTCTGGGCCGAGCAGCAGCAGATGGTGGCGAGCGGCCTGCTGCGGCCGGAGATCGCGCTGGCGTGGTACTATGACCTGCCCGCCGAGACCGAGGCTGATTTGCAGGCTGTGCGCGAAAAGTACATGCCGACTGCGAAGGGAGGTGAAAAACATGAGTGAAGAAAAGCTTGACCGAAAGCCTGCGCCCGCGCCCTATGCGGCCGGTACCGGCAGTGTGCCTGTCGGCCCCGACCGCGCGGCCTTTGAGCGGATGAGTTACCGCGAGAGGGTGGCGTTCAAGCGGGAGGACCCGGAGGGGTATGCCTTGATGAAAGCGGCGCTTTGAGGGCGGCTGCTGGCTGAAAGGCGGCTTCGCCAAACGCAAAAACGAAGCACAACAAATCAACAAAGAATCAACACGTACACACAACGAAAGGACAAAAACCATGGCAGATTTTATTACGAAGCTTTCCGATATGATCGATCCTGAAGTGATGGCGGATATGGTTTCTGCGCGGATTCCTAAAAAATTGCGCGTAGCACCGTTTGCTAAGATCGACGATACCCTGGCGGGCGTGCCGGGCGATACCATCACCGTGCCCGCCTACACCTACATTGGCGATGCCGCCGACGTGGCCGAGGGCGGTGAGGTAGCTATTGAAAAAATGACCACCTCCACCCGCAAGGCCACCATCAAAAAGGCCATGAAGGGCATCGGCCTGACCGACGAGGCCGTGCTGTCCGGCTACGGCAACCCTGTGGGCGAGGCCAACACCCAGCTGGCCCTGGCTATCGCCGCCAAGATCGACAGTGATTGCATGGACGCCCTGCAGACGGCCAGCCTGATTTACGATGGTACGGCAAAAACCATCAGCTACAATGCCATCGTCGACGCCGTGGACCTGTTTGAGGATGAGATGGGCTGCAGCGAAAAAGTCATGTTCATCCACCCCAAACAGGTCACGCAGCTGCGCAAAAACCCCGACTTTTTGAGCGCTGATAAGTACACCCCCGGCGTCGCGCTGACCGGCGAGATCGGCATGATCGCGGGCTGCCGCCTGGTGCCCAGCAAAAAAGTGCCGCTGGATGGTGGAATTTACGCCTGCCCCATCGTCAAGCTGGAGGACGACCCCGAGGTCGACGACGAGATCCCGGCACTGACCATCTACCGCAAGCGCGAGGTCAACATCGAGACCGAACGCAAACCCAAGACCCGCACCACCGAGATCACCGCCGACGAATTTTACGTGGCCGTGCTGTCCAACGAGGCTAAGGTGGTGCTGGCCAAGTTCAAGGCATAAGGAGGAAGAAACAGTGCCGGATTATCGTTACTACGTTGAAACTTACCTGGGCGAGGACATCCCGGAGGCCGACTTTCCGCGATTGATCCGGCGTGCGCAGGCCGAGCTTGCCCGCATGCGGGATGTCTACGCGGTGCAGCCCCGCCCCGGCCTGGACCCCGCAGAGGCCGATGCCATGGCGGTGTGCGCCGTCGCTGACGCGATGTACGAGTTTGACCAGGAGGACGCCGCCCGCGGCCTGGCCAAGGTGACTGTGGGCAGCGTGAGCGAGACCTACACCGCTCCGCCCGAACTGTGCGCCGCCACCCTGGCGCTGCGGGCCGCGCACTTCCGCCGCGAGGCCGGGTACTACCTGCAGATTGGACGGTGGGTGCATGCGTAAGCGCGGCTTGTACGGCCAGACCGTGACCGTGTACCACCCCGTGCCGATGAAAAAGCGCGTTGACAGGTATGTTTTGCGCGACGTGTTTTGCCAGATCGGCAACCGCGAGATGCCCGATGCAGCCGGCGCCAAGAGCGGCGCGGCGATGCTGCTGGTGGTGCCCGAAACGGATGTAACACGATATCGTGTTGATTATAAGCTGGCGGCAGGGGACAGGGTGATGCTTGGCGAAGGGCCGGAGGTAGAGTGGGCGGCGTGGCCGTCCTTTGTGCCGGCCGAGGTGGACGGCCTTGGTGCGATAACTTACGTACTGCCGTTGTATTTGCGCGGGGCGGTGCACCATGTGGAAGCCGGGGCCTGGTGGAGTGCCGGTGGAGCGGGCGCCGGGCGGCTGGCAAGGTAAACAAGAAAGGATGACAAGATGATCGACGAAATGCTGACATTTTTGGCCCGGGCCCCCACTTTGGGGGACCTCTCCCTCACCTGGGGGCAGGCCGGTCCGCGGCTGGGCACCGGCGGTGTGTACCTGCGGGGCGTAAAAGTGCTGCAAACCAAAACCGACCTGCTGGGCTGCCAAAAACAGCGCTGCCGTGCGGAATTTTTGCTGCGGCTCTGCCTGCCGCTGCCAGCGGGGGACACCGACACCGCCCTGCAAAACGCCCGCCGCCTGGCGGCACTGCAGGCGTGGGTCGCGGCCGAAAGCGCCGCAGGCCGCGCGCCTCGGCTGGGCAACTGCGAACCCCTCACCGAGCAGGTCCGCACCGAGGGCGGCCAGCTGGACCGCGCCGACCCGGGCGGCACCGCGCTGTACAGCATCCGCGTGATGGCCGAGTACACCATGCGGTACGACACATAGCAAACTTAACACGAAAAGGAGCAAAACATGAAAATTGAACGTAGATACATGGCGCATTACCTCAATGCCGGATTTGGCGGCGCAGAAAACTACTGCCGCCTGGGCGCTGACCTGGAGGAATACAGCCCCGAACTGACCGCCAATGTTGAGAAAAAATCCAACATCCTGGGCCAGACGTCCGTCACCATCGACGGCTACCAGAAGCAGGGCGAGGTCAGCCCCTACTACGCCGAGGCCGGCGACCCGCTGTTTGAAAAGCTGCAGGAGATCATCGACGGCGACCTGGTGCTCGACGACCTGAAGACCGACATCGTCGAGGTGAAGCTGTGGGGCGAGACCGCCGACACCACCTACCCCGCCGTGCGCGAGGAGTGCTACATCGAGATCGTCAGCTACGGCGGCGACACCACCGGGTATCAGATCCCGTTTAATGTACACTACACCGGCGTGAAGGTGAAGGGCAAGTTTGACGTTAAGACGAAGAAGTTTGTGGCAGACTGATGGGACGGCCTGGCGGAAGTATCCTACTAAAACGAGTGAAGCGCCGCAGGAGGGCGCGGAACGGAAGCTGAAAGAAAGGAAAGAAAAATGCAAAACCTGACGATCGATACCGGCATGCAGGAATATCTCATCAATAACCGCGCGGTGCTGCGCTTCAACCCCAGCGACCCCAACCTGTATCACAGGTTCTTCGCTGCGGCCCCGAAGCTGGACGCCCTGGATGCAGAGCTGACCGAACAGCTCAAGGCCCTGCCGGCAAAGCCGGACGATGCCCGCGCGGAACGGGGCCTGGCCCTGTTGACTGACTACGACCACCGCATCAAGGCGCTGCTGACCGAGATCTTCGGCGGCGAGAACGACTTTGACAAGGTGCTGGAGGGCGTGAACCTGGCGGGCACCGGCGCCAACGGCAAGCGCGTTGTGCAGAACCTTTTGGACGCACTCACGCCGATTTTGCAGGACGGCGCGGCCCAACACCTGCAAACTGCCGCCGCCAACGCCCGGGCGGAAGCCGACGCCGCCCGCGCGGCGCGGGAGCAGGCATGACCCCGAACCTGTGGACGCTGCCCGAGACCGTACACTTTGCTGACACGGATTGGCGGGTGCATACCGACTTCCGGGATGTGCTGGAGATCCTGCGCTGGCTGGACGGTTCTGCTGACCCTGCACTGACCGACAGCGAGCGTTGGTACGTAGCGCTGGCGCTGTTCTACCGGGATTTTTCGCTCATGCCGCCAGTGCAATACCGAGAAGCCTGTGAAGCAATGGCAACATTTGTGCAGGCAGGTCGCCCCGACGGCGGACCCTGTGCGCCCCGGCTGATGGACTGGCAGCAGGATGCGGCGCTCATCGCGGCGGGCACGGCGCGGGCGGCCGGGCAAGACCTGCGTGCGCTGCCCCACCTGCACTGGTGGAGCTTTTTGGGCTGGTTCGACAGCATCGCTGACGGGCCGTTTGCCACCGTGGTGGCCCTGCGGGACAAGCTGCGCCGCGGCAAAAAACTGGAGCCGTGGGAACGTGAATTTTACCGCGCCCACCGTGCCGAGGTGGACCTGCACCGCCCCGCCAGCCCCGAAGCAGACGCAGAAAAGCAACGTCTGCTCGCACTTTTAAATGAGGACGAAAGGAGAGGAAAGTAACGTGGAAACGATTTCTTTTGATGAGATGTCGACCCTGGACGTGCCCAGCGCCGCGCTGCGCAGCAGCCTGGACAAGATCGCGTCGGCGCTGCAAAAGGTGGGCGCGGCGGGCACCGACGCCAGCGCCGCCGTGGACGAACTGCGCACCAGCCTGCGGGCGGCCGCCGCCCAAAGCGTGAAAAGCGCCCGCAGCCTGGCCAAGTTTGACGAGATCAACCGGCTGAGCGCCCCCGCCGCCGAGAAAGCGGATGCCGAGAAAACAACCGCTGCAGCGAAGAAAACGGGCGGCTCCACCCGCAAAAGCGGCAGCCGGTCCGGCAGCAGGGCCAAGGCCGAAGCGGACGGGGAGGTGAGCATCTGGCAGGCGGCACTGCAAACCCTGCGGGATGCCTTGGATGGATTTTTGTTGTATCTGCAAACCTATTACGGCCCGGCCATTGCGGCGTGGCAGGCCGCGTGGGAGCAGATCAAGCAGACCGCGCTGGCTGTGTGGGAGCCGGTGCGCGCGGCAGCGCTGGACCTTTGGAATGGCGCACTGCAGCCCTTGGCCGACTACCTGCTGACGGTGTTTCTGCCCGGCGTGGCCAACAGCTTTTCCCAGGCGTTCGCGCCGATCCTGGGTGGGACCATCAGCGCGGCCATGACAATTTTGGGCAACCTGTTTGTCTGGCTTTGTGGGCTGATCGGGGAGCTGGTCAACACCGTGGTGCAGCCCGCGCTGGCCCTGCTGCTGGAGATCTGGCAGGGGGTGATGGACGGCATCACGGCCGCGTGGCAGGCCTATGGGCAGCCGATCCTGGATGGGCTGGTGCAGGCGTTTCAGGGCTTGACCGACCTGCTGACCTCCCTGTGGCAAGGTGTGCTGCAGCCCGTTTTAACGGACCTGATTTTGCTGATCGGCACCCTGTGGAGCGAGCATTTGCAGCCCCTGTGGCAGCAGCTGACCATGGCGCTGGGCGCTGTGATGAACCTGGTGCTGACTGTGTGGAACACCGTGCTGATGCCGCTGGCTGCCTGGCTGGTCAGCACGCTGGGCCCGGTAGTGGCGCAAGTGTTTAACGGTATAGCGTCTGTTATTGGCGTTGCCATCGGTCTGGTGGCGGATGCCGTCAACATTGGCCTGACCATTTTGCAGGGATTGGCGGACTTTTTGACGGCCGTATTGCAGGGCCGGTGGTCCACTGCCTGGAACGCCATGGCCGCTACCGTTACCACCGTTTGGAGCAAGATCACTTCGACGATTCAAAGCGCGGTCAGCGGCATTTTGTCGGTGGTGCGGGGCATGGTCAGCGGCATCCAAAGCGCTGTCAACGGCCTGCTGTCGTCCATCAGTTCGGTGCGCAGCGTAGCGGGCAGCGCCATCGGTTCCGTGATGGGCCACAGCCTGCCGGTGGGGCTGCCCGTCGTGGCCGGGCTGGAAGATCTGCCGGTCCCGGCGCTGGCGGCGGGCGCGGTCATCCCGCCAAATCGCAAGTTTCTTGCGCTGTTGGGCGATCAGGGGGCGGGCACCAATGTGGAGGCTCCGCTGGCCACGATCCGGCAGGCGATGGCCGAAGTTTTGGCCGGCTGGAATGGGGCAAACGACGGCCAGCCCATCAACGTGTACATCGGTGAGGAGTTGCTGGACAGCGTTATCGCCAACAGCGAGCGGCGCCGCAGCCTGCGCAGCGGCGGGAGGTGAAGGATATGGATATTTTGACCATCGGCGGCGTAACACTGCCCGCCCCCAACGAGTACAAGGTGCAGCTGAACGATCTGGACAGCAGCGACACCGGCCGCACCGAGGACGGCGTGATGATGCGCAACCGCGTGCGGGAGGGCATTGCCAAGATCTCTGCCAGCTGGGCGGCGGTCTCCACCGCGGATTGCGCGAGGATCTTACATGCGGTAAAACCGGAAAGCTTTGATGTGGCGTACTTTTTTGGCGAAATGCGGACGGCAAGGATGTATGCGGGGGACCGCAGCGCGGATCTGATCGCGGCCCGGGAAGGGAAAGGCGTTTGGGATGTTAGTTTGAATTTGATTGAGTTTTGAGGGTGATGGTTGGTCAGGGTTGCCACCCTGCGGCAACCCTTTTTTATAACGGCATCTTGCGAGTAGGCCTTCCTTTTTGGACACCCAAAAAGGAAGCGAAAAAAGTGCCCGCTACTTGCGAAAGCGCGGGAGGCCCGCCTTAGGGGCTGCTCGCCCCTAAGAACCCCAAAGAGGAGGTTGAGAAGCAAAAAAGCTAAACCGTGCAGGAGTGCTGCACGGTTCTTAACGCTTTTTTGTTTCTCTCCGATTGACCCCTCCGGGGCCAAAACGGGCCGATGACGAGCATCGGCCCCTACAGTATGGTTATAGAGGAATTTAGGCCCCGAAGGGGTCAATGTGGAGAAGGGCCCAAAGGCGTTAAGAAAAATGCAGCACTCCTGCATTTTTTAGCCTTTGGGTCTTTCGACCACGACTTTGGGGTTCCAAGGGGCGAGCAGCCCCTTGGGCGGGGTCCGCTGCCTCGCAACAGCGGGACTTTTTTCGCTACCTTTTTTGGTCACAAAAAAGGTAGGCCTATCGGAAGAATCCCATTATAAAAGGCCCTGCCGCAAGGTAGGCAGGGCCGCAAAGCCACCCTATACAATCCAAACAATCTCAGAAAGGACAACCAAAAATGTACGATGTACCAAAAGAATACCGAGCTGCGATCCGCTCCCCGACGCGGAAGGACCGCATGGCGGGCAAGCTGATCCTGACCGACGGCAGCACCATCGAACTGACCGACAGCGCCGTTATTTCCGGGTCGGTCAGCGTGGACAACCAGTGCGTGTCCGGACAGGAGCTGGCCTTCGGCAGCGTGTACATGGGGCAGGCGTCGCTGCAGCTGCGCACCGCGCTATCCAGTGCTGCGTTTTACGATGCAGCGCTGCAAATCGACTATGAGATCCAGCTGGCAGACGGCAGCTGGTACACCCTGCCGGTGGGCCGCTACACCGTAGCCGAGGCCGAGCGCAGCGCCGCCGTGGTCAGCCTGACCGGCTACGACAACATGCTGAAGCTGGAGCGCAAGTTCTCCGGCAGCGCGATTTTGGGCGACGCCTACACGATGCTGACCCAGATCGCCGGCACCTGCGGCGTGGAGCTGGCGCAAAGCGAGGCGGAGATCAAGGCACTTTCGCCCAACGCCGAGATCCTGCGCCAGCTCGACGGCAGCTACCGGGTCTCCACCTGGCGCGACTGCGTGGGGGCCATTGCCCAACTGCTGGCCGGGTTTGCCACCATCGACCGGCTGGGCAGGCTGCGGATCGTGCAGTTTGGAGAGACACCCTGCGTGATGCTTTCAAAAAACGCACGTACCAATGCGAAAATCTCTGACTTCTCCTGCCACTACGCCGCGCTGGTCATCGAGACCGACACGGATACCTTCACCTCAGACATCGAGGGGGAGAGCGGCCTGGAAATGACCATCTCCGACATGCCGCTGGCCGAAAGCGGCACCGCTGAGGTGCGGCAGGGCATCTGCGACGCGGTGTTTGCGCGGCTGCGTGCGCTGGACTACACCCCCGCCGCCGTGACGATGCCCGGCGACCCGGCGCTGGAGCTGGGCGATCGCCTGGCGCTGCCCACTGCCCATGCCGCGCCCGAAACGCTGGTGACCCACCTGGTGTGGAAGTTCCGCGGCGAAATGACGCTGAAAGGCGTGGGCAAAAACCCCTACCTGGCGGGCGCTGCCACCCACACCGACGCCCAGCTGCGCAGCCTGCAAAAGCAGGCCGGCGCGAACAAAATCATTTATTACAGCTTCACCAACGGCTCCGACATAAAAGTGAAGGACAACGGCAAGGAGACCAACGCCGTGAACTTGACTTTTGTTACCACGCAGGATACCTCGGCCATGTTTTTGGCGCAGGTGCTGCTGACGGCAGAACCGGATGCTAAGGTGGTGAAGCTGCCTGTAACAGGCGATACTGCGTCTGATTTTGAAGGTGCGGCCACGCTGGAACAGGATGCCGCCCTGACGCTGACCGTGCGGTACTACCTGGACAATGTTCTCATCGACAGCTTTACCCCGGCCCAGCGTCTGGTGCGGGGTGCCCACGCCTTGGCGCTGTTTTACCCCTTCCCGGATTTGGAGGGCGCGGCCAGCCACCGCTGGAGCGTGCGCCTGCTGTGCGCGGGCGGCGGCGTGAAGATCGCCAAAGGGCAGATCCGTGCTACCATCACCGGCCAGGGCATGGCGGTGGGCGACGCCTGGGACGGTACGCTGGAGTTTGAGGAGCTGGTCGGCCGACCGACCCGGACGCCTGTGGCCCGCAAGGTGCTGGCCATTCAGGACGTCATCCTGGCAGGCACGCAGAAGCCCATCGGTGATGCGGCGGCCGAGATCATCACCAGGCTGCTGCGCAAGGCACCGGCAAGAAACATTTTGTAAAACCGAGAGGAGGAACTTTACCATGCCCATCCATGGTCACACCAAAATCGAACTCACCAGCCAAACTACCGGTGAGGTCGAGACGATCGAGAAAGACAACATTGTAACAAACGCTGTATCGCATATATTTAACGCTTTCAACGGTATGGCCCTCCTGCGGGAGGCCAACGCCAACGGCGAGTACGGCAGCACCTCGGATAAGAGCTGGGAGCTGCTGGAAAGCCTCTACGGCGGCATTTTGCTGTACGACACCGCCCTGGGCAGCGACCCGAACACCCTGTTCGCCCCGCCGGAGGCCAACCTCGTGGGCAGCGGCGTGCCCAAGGTGCTTAACAACGGCAAGGGCCTGCAGCGCGGCAGCTTTAACGCCACCGAAAGCAAAACAGACCTAAAAAACGGCGTTGTCACGTTTGTTTACGACTTCGCCACCAGCCAGGCCAACGGCACGATCGCCAGCGTGTGCCTCACCAGCCGCTACGGCGGCTTCTTCGGTGAGAGCGAGACCGCCCTGCCCGCCGCCGACGGCTCCAACACGTCGAGCTACTACAACAGTGCGCTGTTCGGGCAGGAGACGATCTTTCCCAATGCGCCGGGCAAGAACGACCGCCACCTCTACGGCCGCCCGCTGTACGCCGACCCGGAAAACGACGAGATGGTGTTTGGCGCTATCATCAACAATAAGCTGGTGCTGCGTTACGCCACCGCTTTGACGACCGAGATCGATCTGTTCAATCCCATCAACACCACCCGCGTCAAAAAGACCGAGGAGCGTGACCTTTCGGACTTTCTGCAGGCCGACCACTTCAGCTACTGTGCCGTAAGTTATGACGTAGATGCGGATAAGATCTGCGTCGTCAGCACCCCCGGCGCCGACCAGCTGAAAACCACCGGCCTGATCCGCGTGCGCACCTACGACCGCAAGACCCTGGAGGAAAAAACCTACGCCTTCACCAACCCCACCGGCGTGACGCTGGCGGGCAACGTGGGCGGCACCTCGCCGGGACTGCGCAATACCGGCCGTCTGCTGGGCGGCTGCCTGTTCATGGCCGGGTACACCACCTCGCCCGCGGCCAACGCGGTGCCGTTTTTCAAAATTCCGCTGGCCGATCCCAGCAACGTGACGGCCATCACCACCCACGATCTGCTGATGCCCATGTTCCAGGATATGCACGACGGGCGCATCTACTTTATGGGCAGCAGGTACACGGCCTGCGGCACCGTGCTGAACACCGCCACCAACGAGATGCACGCCATCGAGGCCTACTACAACTACGAGCAGTACCCCTACCTGGCTGTGCCCGTGCTGGGCCAGCCCGCTGTGCCCTACATGGTGCGTTACGACGCCAACTCCGGCAACAACCAAAGCACCGTGCACCAGGGCATCCGGCGCAACTACCTGGCCACCATCAACGATTTGGACGCGCCGGTGCAGAAAACAGCCGATAAAACGATGAAAATTACCTACACACTGCGCAGAGAGGAGAGCTGATATGCAGGGCATTTTTGCGGGGCGCACCCAGCTGCGCTACCCCTACGGCCGTTACGGATACACCCGCGGCGGCGGCAAAATTTGGCACGGCGGTATGGATCTGGTCGGGTCGGACTCGACCGATATACGCATGCCGTATTACAAAAATAAGCGTATCACCGGCAAAGTCGTCCGTGCCCGCCGCGTGACCGACCACAGCAATAAGACTTGGGAGTGGGGCTGGTACGTCTGCGTGCAGCTGGACCCCGGCCAGACCCCCGACGACGTGAACTATCTGTACTTTTGCCACTGCCGCGAGCTGAAAGTGACGGCGGGGCAGGCGGTGGCCAGCGGCGACCTGCTGGCCGTGATGGGCCAAAGCGGCAACGCGGCGGGCGGCTACGACCATTGCCATTTCGAGGCCCGCGCCACGGCTACCGGCAAGGGCCTGGACCCCAGCCAGTACGCGGGCTGCCCCAACGCGGTAGGCGTGTACGGCGAGGCGCCGGGGCAGGCGGATTCCGGCGAGGAGAATGAGGAAAACGCCGATGCTGTGAAGAAACTGCAGCGTATTTCCATCGGCCCGGTAAGCCGGGGCGACGCCGACGCGGTGTATGCGGTGTGCGTCAGCCGCGGGCTGGTGGCCGCTGGTTTGTACAAAAGTGAATGGAGTGTTTGAATATGAACGGAAATTTGGACAAGAAAAACGGTTTTTTATATGCAAAAGCCGCCGTGGCCGCGCTGTGCGGGGCCTTTACGGCGGCGTTTGGGTGGCTGGGCTGGCTGGTGCTGGCCTGGGCGGCCTGCATGGCGCTGGATTGGCTGAGCGGCAGCGCGGCCGCCGCCAGCAGGGGAGAGTGGTCCAGCGCGGCAGCCCGCGCGGGGATCTGGCACAAAGCCGGCATGGTGGTGGTCGTCTGCGTAGCGGCGCTGACCGACTTGGTTTTAAACGTGGCGGTGGAAAACCTGCCGGCGTTTTGGGATGGTGTTGGGTTTGATTTTGAAGGGGTAGTCCTGCCGGTGGTGTTGGTGTGGTATATTTTTACCGAATTAGGCTCCATTGCCGAGAATGGCGCGGCCATGGGGGCACCGGTGCCTAGTTGGTTGCTTTCGTTGTTGGCCGAAAGCAAGGAGAAAGCCGCTAAGTAGCAGTCTGCTGCGCGGCCCTGCCTACCTCTTGCGGGCGGCTCCCGTTCCGCGCCACCCTGCGGCGCTTCACTCGCATTAACGGCATTTTGGCGTTATGCGTACTCTTTTGTGACCAAAAGAGTACCAGAAAAGTCCCGCTAGTTCCGAGGCGCGGGGCACGGCTTAAGAGCGCTAGTTCGCGCTTCGCGCGAAGCGTCGCTGACGCGCCGCGGGCCGCGCTCTTAAGAATTTAACAAAGGTTGGTCTGGCGGCTGCCCGCCGCCGATTCCTCTGCAATGGTGTACGGTCTCGCTAAAGTGCATTGGCTCCCCTAGAGGGGAGCCATTCACCTTATTTTATAGAGGAATTTCGGCCCCGAAGGGGTCAATATGGAGAGGAGCGAAAAAGCGTTAAGAAAAACGCAGCACTCCTGCGTTTTTTAGCTTTTTTGCTTCTCGACCTCATCTTTGGGGTTCCAAGGGGCGAGTAGCCCCTTGGGCGGGGTTCGCTGCCTCGCAACAGCGAGACTTTTTCGCTTCCTTTTTGGTCACAAAAAGGAAGGCCCTTATGGATGCAACCCATAATAAAAGGGCGTCACCGCATGGTGGTGACGCCCGTAAGGCAGAAACATCGATCAAAAATACTGCTCAAGATCCTTCTTATCGGTAGAGCACCGCAGCGCCGCCTCGCGGGTAATCTTCCCGCAATCCACCAGCCGGGCCAGGTCGCCGTTCAGGCTGTGCATGCCTAAAGCGGCCCCGGACTGCAAAACACTGGGGATCTGGAAGCACTTATTCTCGCGAATCAGGTTGCACACCGCATCGCTGCCCACCAAAATTTCAGTGGCGGCACACCGCCCGCGGCCGGTGGCCAGGGGCAAAAGCTGCTGGGTGATAACACCACGCAGCACCGTTGAAAGCTGCCCGCGGATCTGGCTTTGCGCACCCGGCGGGCAGACGTCGATGATACGGTCAATGGTCTGCGCTGCGCCGATGGTGTGCAGTGTGCTCATCACCAGATGGCCGGTCTCGGCGGCGGTCACGGCGGCGGAGATGGTCTCGTAGTCGCGCATCTCGCCAACGAGAATCACGTCCGGGTCCTCGCGCAGGGCACTGCGCAGGGCGGCGGCAAAGCCGGTCACGTCGCTGCCCACCTCGCGCTGATGGATCAAAGCTTTTTTGCTTTTATACACGTACTCGATGGGGTCCTCGATGGTCAGGATGTGGTCGGAGCGGTTCTGGTTGATGTAGTCGATCATCGAGGCCAGCGTCGTGGACTTGCCGCTGCCCGTGGGGCCGGTGACCAGGATCAGGCCGCGGGGCTCGTCCGCCAATTTCTTCAAAACCGGCGGCAGGCCCAGCTGCTCCATGGTGGGGATCTCATCGTTTAAAAGACGCAGCGTCGCTGAAATTTTGCCCTGCTGGTAAAACACGTTCACACGGCTGCGGGTGCCGTCCGGCGCGGCGATGGCAAAGTCCGCGTCCAGCCGCTGGGTGTCCAGTGCTTCGCGGTGGCTCTCGTCCAGGGTATTTTCAATCAGGGCACGGGTGGCGTCCTCGTCAAACTGCACGGGGGCTTCCACCAGCTTGCCGTCAATGCGGAACATCAGCGGCAGGCCTTGGGAAATATGGATGTCGCTGGCCTTCATCTGGCGGGCCAGCGCGGTCAGTTCATGGATCTGCATAGGGTATCACTCCTCAAAATAGGTGATCTTCAGCAGTTCTTCGGGGGTAGTCACGCCGTCGCGCACCAGCTGCACGGCGCTCTCCCGCAGGCTGCGCATGCCCTGGGTTTTCCGCGCTGCATCGGTCATTTCTTCAATGCTCGCGCCCTCGGCGATCATGCGGCGCAGCGCCTTGTTGATGACCACCATCTCGTGGATGGCCACGCGGCCTTTGTAGCCGGTGCCGTTGCACTGGGGGCAGCCGGTGCCGCGGGCGACAAAGGGGATGCTCGGCCCCAGCAGCTCGGCTTCGGCCTCGGTGACGGGCACTTTCCTGGCGCAGGCGGGGCATACGCGGCGCATCAGGCGCTGGGCCACCACACCGGCCAGGGAGTTGGCGATCATGTACCGCTCCACGCCCATATCCTCCAAACGGACAATGGACGATAGAGCGTCGTTTGTGTGCAGGGTAGAGAAAACCATGTGGCCGGTGATGGCCGCACGGACGGAGATGGACGCGGTCTCAGCGTCGCGGGTCTCGCCCACCATGATGACGTCCGGGTCCTGGCGCAGCAGGGCGCGCAGGCCGCTCTCGAAGGTCAGGCCCGCCACGTTGTTCACCTGGGTCTGGTTGATGCGGTCCAGGTTGCGCTCCACGGGGTCCTCAATGGTGGAAACGTTCACCTGCCGCTGGGCGACCTCCTGCAGCACCATGTACAGCGTGGTGGTCTTGCCGCTGCCGGTGGGGCCGGTCAGGTAGACGATGCCGTTGGGGCGGTCCAGCAGCGGGCGGAACCGCTTATAGGTCTCGTCGTCCATGCCAAAGTGGTCGGCGTGTTCAATGTGGGTGTTGGTGGCCAGCAGACGCAGCACGGCTTTTTCGCCAAACACGGTGGGCAAAATCGACACACGCACGTTCACGTCCGGCCCGGTCTCCAGCCGGGCGCGGAAATGCCCGTCCTGGGGCACGCGGTGCTCGGCAATGTCCAGGTTGGACATGATCTTGATACGGGCAATCAAAGACTGGTGCAAAGCACGCTGCAGCGTTACATAATCGATGATAACGCCGTCAATGCGCATGCGCACCTTCGTTTCGCCCTCGAACGGCTCGATGTGAATATCGGAGGCGCCGGTGGTGGCGGCACGCTGGACCAGGCTGTTCAGCAGGCGGATGATGGGTGCGTCGGTGTCGCCGCCCTCCTCGGTCATGTCCACGGCGAACTCCTCGCTGCGGGCGGCGGCCATGTCGCTGCTGTTGGCCTTGCTGGCGGCCTTGCGGGCGCGGACCTCAGCGTAATAATACTGGATGCTGCGGCGCAGGGGCTCCAGCTCTGCCAGCACGATCTCCGGCTCCATGCTGGTCAGCTGGCGGATGTCCTCGATGGCGTAGTAGTTCAGCGGGTCGTTGGCGGCAATGACCAGGCTGCGGCCGTTGATGGCGATGGGCAGCATGTCGTACTTTTGGGCCAGCTCGCGGGGAACCTTCTCCACGGCGGAAATATCCGCGTTGATCTGTGTAAAATCAATCACCCGCAGATGCAGGCGCTGGGCCAGGGCTTCCAGCACCTGGTGCTCGTTGACATAGCCAAGCTCCTGCAAAGCCTGGCCGACGCGCAGATTCTTATGCTCTTTCTGGTAGGCCAGGGCGGCCTGCAGCTGGTCCCGGGTGATATAGCCAAAGTCGATCAGGACATCGCCAAGACGGATGTTGTTCAAGATACCACACTCTCCTTATCGCAGAGGATCACATTCAGCTGTACGGTATAGGTGGCGGTGTTGGTGGTGGCACCGCTGGCGTTGGTGTAGGCGGCGTGGTCGATCTGCACGCTTTTCAGCTGTACCGAGGGGTACTGCGCGGCCAGGTCGTCCAGCATGGTGTAGAAGCTGCTGTCGCTGCCGGTGCAGCGGAAAGTGACGGTACACTGTTTAAAATAGTCAGCCTGGGCATAGATGCGGGTCAGCGGCGGGGCCAGTTCCATCAGCACGGTGTTGGTATCGGCGGTGGCCAGCATGGGGTCGGCGGAGTTAATGTCCGTCGGCGCGGCGGTGTCGTCGGCCTGGGTGCTGGCGGCGTAGCCGGTCAGGCTTTGGGTGTCAATGGCACTGATGTCCAGCGAGACAGGCCTCAGATCATGCCCCAGCTCTAAATTGGAGACGAGGGTGTCCAGGTCGCTGCTGGAAAGCAGACCGTAGTAGTTGGCGTTGGCCTGCTGCAAAGCGGCCCAGCTCTCGGTTTTGGCGGCGGCGTTGGTGCCGGCCAGGGCGATGGTCTCCTGCATGGCGATCTGCGCCTGCTGGGCCTCGGCCAGGCTTGCTGCGGCCTCGTCGCTGGCTTCCAGGGCCGGGGTGAGCATAAATTGTACAAAGAAGAAGATGAAAGCTAACATACCTACGACATAAAGCAGCAGCTTGTCGCGGGCGGTGATCTCAGTAGTCATGGCGTCCTCCTTACAGGGTTATTCCGGTGCGGCCAAGGTGCAGCGCAGGTTCAGCGCGTACCCGGCGGGCTGGCCCCGGCCGTTGGTGGACTGGTAGCCGGTGTAGTCCACGTCCGAAAAGACGCCGCAGTTTTGCAGCGCCCGCACGTAGGCGGGGATGTCGATAACGGTATTGGAGGTGGCGTTGAACTGCAGCACCCCGGAGGCGGCGTCGTAGCTGGTGAACTCCACCGTGATGCCGCTGCCGGAACCTGCCGCGTCGATGCGGTTGAGCAGGCTGCTGGTCAGGTCGGGGTAGCTTGCCAGCAGGCTGGTTACGCTATTGGCGTAGTCAGTCAGGCTGTGGTAAGCGTCGGCGGCCTGCTGGTCCTGCAGCGATTGCTGGTAGGGCGTAAGGTTTTGTTCATCGGCGCACCAGGCCCGCAGGTCGCGGATATCGGCGCGCATCATGGCCGTGTGCAGAAACACACCGCCCCAGGCCAGCATGCACCCGGCCACAATGATGGCCCCCGGTGCCGCCTTGCGCAAAAATGCCTTACGGTCGGCATTTTTGCCCGCCTTAGCGGCCAGCTGGTATTGCAGATAAAAGTTGTTTTGTTTTGTTGCCATAAGGATGACCTCTTTTGCTTTATCCTGTGCGCGGTGTGGCAGCCCTGCGAAAGCCGCCACCTTGCGGCGGCTTTCTTTTATAACGGCTTCTTGTCGTTAGACCTTCCTTTTTGTGACCAAAAAGGAAGCGAAAAAGTCCCGCTGTTGCGAGGCAGCGGACCCCGCCCAAGGGGGCCCGCCCCCTTGGAACCCCAGAGGGGAGGTCGGCCAACGAAAAAGCTAAAAAATGCAGGAGTGCTGCATTTTTCTTAACGCTTTTTCATCGCCCTCCATATTGACCCCTTCGGGGCCGAAATTCCTCTATGATTTGTAGAGTAGATGGCCCCCTCTGTGCGGGGCCTCCCGCGCTATCGGAAGTAGCGGGGACCTTTTCGGTTCCTTTTGGGTCTTCAAAAGGAACACAGAAAAGCCAAATGCCGTTTAGACGAGTGAAGCGCCGCAGGGTGGCGGCTTCCGCTGAACGCGAACAAAAAATCAACGACCAATCAAATTGCCGGCCGCTAAAGCAATATCCGCCAGCCGGATGCCTTCCGGCAGCTTGATATTTTCCGTCTCCGGGTAGGCGGCGACCTCCAACTGCAAAGCCCGGCAAGCCGGCGTACAGACAGCCAAGTCAGCGGCGGTGCTGCCGCCGAAAAAAACGGCCTTAATGGGGTGCTCGCTCTTGGCAGCGGTCTGGAACTGGATCAAACCGGAAAGCTTCTGCCCGATCTCGGTGCCCGAAGCCTCGGTCCCGCGGGGATTGAACAACCGGCTGCGGGTGGAGTATTTGTACTGCCCCTTTTCGTACAGCCCTGCAATCAGCGAATCACCGTCAAATTGCAGCACTACAAAGCTCTTGCCGGCAAGCTCCGGGGTGGCGCGCACCAGCTTGATCTGCCCGGCCAGCGCCAGGTCGATGCTGTACAGCTTCAGCCCGCAGGCTGCGGCCAGGTTGATGTAAGTTTCGATCACCGCGCTCTCCACGCGGGTGGCCAGCACCGTGTCGGCCTTGGTCTTTTTGTCGGTGGAAAGCAGCATGTAGTCGTCCAGCGGGGCGGTCACGTCGGCGCCGCCGGTGGAAAACTCCCGCGTCAGCACGGCCGCGCGCTTCTTTTCACTCATGCGGGGCAGGGTCAGCACCCGGTGGTTGAACTGGCTGCCGCCCACCGCCAGCGCCACACGCTGGGTGGGCAGCTCGTTGGCGGCAAAAAAGCCTTGCAGCGCAGCGGTCAGCTCGGCCTCGTTGGTGATGATGCCGTTGATCAGGCAGCCCTCCGGCAGTTCGGTCTGGCAGGCCGCCGTGATTTTGGCCCCATTCGCCGTCGGTGAGCCCACCGCCGCATACACGGTACTGTTGCAAAGATAAAGTGAGGTTAAAACGGGCATAGATGCGATCTCCTTTTTAGAAGATTTTGTGTGAGGAAAAGTGCAGGCTTCGGGGCCACCCCTCACCCGCTGCGCGTAAGCGGTGTCACCGTTAGGTGACTGAGGGGTGGCTACTTTAGCCACATCCTAAACATCAATGAAAACACAACATCAATACGTCGAACTCGACTGCCCGATCGTGCCGTAGGACTGGTAGATGGGCAGGATGACGGCGACCACCACGAACGCCACGATGAGGCCCATGATGACGATCATGATGGGCTCCAGCAGCGTTACCAGCCGCTTGGTGGCGACCTCCGCCTCAAAGTCCAGCGTCTCGCTGATGGTGGCCAGCAGCTCGTCCAGCTTGCCGGTCTCCTCGCCCACGGCGATGGAGGAGGACATCGACTGCTCGAAGCCGTCCACCAGTGCCAGCGATTCCGACAGGCTGTTGCCGGCGCGGACCTTGTCCAGCACCTCATCAAACTGGCTGATGATCCAGCGGTTGCCCACGGCGTCGCGGCTGGCAATCAACGTAGCTACGATGGGAACACCGCTGGAATACAGGTTGGACAGCGTGCGGGCGAAGCGGGCCGTGCAGATCTTCTGGTTCAGCTTGCCGATGACGGGCGCGTGCAGCTGCATGCGGTCCCACTGGCGGCGCACGGCGGGCTGGGCCAGCGCGATGCGGCCGCCCACCACCCAAAAGGCTGCGACCAAAATGATAAGCACCCAGTTGGCCGAAACAAAGTCCGATACAGCAAACAAAATTACCGTGGGCAGCGGCAGAGAATCCATCTGCTCAAACATGGGCATGAACTGGGGCACCACAAAGCCCATCAAAATAGCGATAACACCCACGATCATGACCGACAGGATGATAGGGTACATCAAACTGTTGCCCACCTGCTGGTTGACCTTGTGCTCGCGGTCGTAGTAGCGGCCCATGCGCAAAAAGCTGGCGTCGATGCTGCCGGTGCCCTCGGCGCTGCGGGTCATGGCGATGAGCAGCTCCGGGAAAGCAGGCGCACACTGGTGCATCGCGTCGGAAAGCGGCACGCCCTTGCGCAGCTCTTTTAATAAGGTGTTGTACAGCAGCCTGGTGCGGGCGTTCAGGCCGCGCTCGTCCGCCATGATGCGAAACGCGCGCACCAGCGGCACGCCCGCCGAAAGCAGTGTGCCCAGGCCGCGGCAAAACTCCGCCAGCTCCGGCGTTTTCAGCGGGCGGTAGACGCTGGCATTGGTGCCGACCTCTTTGGCGTCGGTCATGTACAGGTCTTGCTCCCGCAGGGTGATGTACAGCGCTTCGGCGCTGGCGGCCTCGGTGACACCGTGCAGTGTCTTGCCCGAAAGCGCCGTGGCTGTGTAGCGGTAACGCGGCATGGAAAACCTCCGAAATTACGATGAAACGTTATAAGAACCGGCAGTACCATGCAAGCACGGGATCGCCGAAAAGCAGCGCCAGCACAATGCCGACGCAGAGGAATGGTCCAAATGCGAAGTGGTCTTTTTTGTCGGCCTTGCGGGCGGCCAGCAGATACATGCCGTAAAACCCGCCGCCCAAAATGCCAAAAAACATCGCCAACAGGGTATGCTGCCAGCCCAAAAACAGCCCGGCAGCGGCCATTAACTTGATGTCCCCGCCGCCGAACGCGCCGGGGATCGCCAGGCAGAGCAGCAGCATCGGCACGCTGATGCACACCATACCGATGAGCGCCCCGGCCCACCGGGCAGGGGAGAGCAGCAGGTTGAGCACCGCCAGCACGGCCACCGCGGCGTTGAGCCGGTTGGGGATAAGCTGGGTCTCGGCATCGATCAGCGCGATGCTGAGCAGCACGCCGCAGAGCGCCAGGGCCAGAAGCCCCTGCCACCGCATGCCGAACAGCCCCTCGCCCAGCGTGTAGGCCGTGCCGAACCGCCAACGGCAGCCCAGCGCCAGCACGCCGCCCAGCAGCTCCACCAACAGGTAGCGCACCGGGATGGGTGCCCTGCAGTGGCGGCACCGCCCGCGCAGGAATAGCCAGCTGAACACCGGGACCAGATCCCCGGCGGTGAGCGCAGCCCCGCATTGCGGGCAAAAACTGCGGCCGGTCAACGGATTTTTACCCCGGGGCAGCCGCCAGGCCACGACGTTCATAAAGCTGAACAGCGCGGCCCCCAGCAAAAACGCGATGAGCCCCAGCAGACCTTCCACCAGCAGCATCACGCGCCCTCCGATCTGTCAAAGCGGATGCGCTGCTCGGCCCGCCAGACAGTATAGCCGGTCTCGGCGTCATACAGCGCGCGCATGTCGCCCTCGGCGTAGAGCAGCTGCTCCACGGTGTAGCCGTCCTCGCTGATCTGCAGCAGAGTCACAGTGCCGGGCAGAGCGCCCAGGGTCTCGATTTGTCCGGCGATGCCCTCAGCGAAGCCATCGTGGGTGGACTGGTCGGCAAACGGCGTACCGGTAGAGTAGCATTGGGCCGACACGGCGCGGGCGGCCAGCTGGGCGGCCTTGACCTGGGTCAGCGCGGCGCGGGCCTTGCCCTGGCGGTCCAGCTGGGTATAGCCGGCCAGGCAGACAAAGACCAGCGCGGCGGCGCAAAACGCAAGCAGCAGCTTTTCCGCCATCGAGAGCGGCGGAGCATCCTGGAAACCCCGGACTTTCGCGCCGATACGATCAGACAGCATCCCGCCGCCCCCCTTCCGTTGGATTTTTTTTATACAGACTAAAGTATACTGTACCTTGCGACAATATGCAAGGCGATTCGACAAATTTTATGTTATATAAGAACGGAATTCTTTGGCCGGCGGCAAGGGGCAGCCACCACAAAAACCTACAATTAGTGCCCGCTGCCAAGGCAAACTACCATATTTCCTCTTGCAACTTGCAAACTGTTATACTATAATGAACCTACTTATATTGGAAAATCTGTCGATTTTCGTCGACCGCCCGGATATAAACGAGGTACACTTGTGCTGCCTATTATAAAGGAAATCAAACAAAAACTGCGCACCGCCCGGGGCTTCACGATGGTGGAGCTGATGGTCGTGCTGCTCATTCTTGGCATCCTGGCTGCCCTGGCGGGCACCGGGCTGATCGCCTATGTCCGCCTGGCCCGGTTTGAACGTAACGAATCCGGCGCCCGCACCGTGTTCCAGACCGCCCAGATCGCCCTGACCCGCAAGGATACCAGCGGCGATATGGATACATTTTTGACGGAGCTGCGCGAAGTCGGCACGCTGGGCGACCACTTCAGCGCTGATGGATTGAGCGAACAGTTCGGTGACGGAGCCGCGGAAAAAGCCAATGCCTTCAACAGCCAGATCTACGCGTTGTACTATGATAAGGCGAACCCCGACAGCGACGCCAGCAGGATGGTGCGCGGCCTGTTGGACCCCTACGTCTACGATGAGTCGCTTTTCAACGCGTCCATTGTGGTGGAGGTGGACAGCCTGACCGGGCAGGTCTACTCCGCTTTTTACGATACAGCGTCCGATAAGCTGCGCTTTGCCTCGGATGACGGTGCCGACGGCGCGATGCTTATTGACGACCGCAGCTACGGCCACCGCCGCGGTGATTCGCTGGTGGGCTACTACTCGGCCGAGGACACCGTCAACGTGGTGGCCCTGAGCCAGACCCGCTTGAAAGTCAAAAACCCGCAGCTCATCAACAACGAGACCCTGACCTTAAACTGGAGCGGCAACAGCAAAAACGGCGACATCGACACCATTCATGACGCTGAATTCTACGATGCAACGACCAATGAGCCCCTCTTTAAGCTGGAGATCGAGTGGAGCCGCGTCCTTGCCGACCCCACCCACAACAACGCCCAGATCAAGGTGTACCGGCCCAACGCTGATGGAAACGGCTGGAGCGAAACGTACCAGGACTACACCTTCCCCCTCAGCTACAGCAAGGGCCGCTTTATCCTGACGCTGGACGCCATGTGCGATGCCAACCTGCTGCGCGCCGCCGAAAATGACGGTGCCGACCTGAGCTCCACCAAGACCACCCTGTTCAGCATTACACGCCTGACGGACAATGTTCCCAAAGATGTTTACGTTAAGATGAAAGCACGTCCTAACGCGAACTTTCAGGATCTTTATACCGAAAGCAAACCGCAGCAGTCCAATACCGAAAATACATTGTTTGCCGCAGGCAGCAATGCAAGCGGCGGCACGTTGAAATACTTCCGCCACCTGTACAACCTGCGCTGGGTAAATAGCGGCGAATATGCCTTTACGGGTAAAAACACCGCCCTGGATTGGACCGACGGCGGCGTCACCGTCTACTGCTCGCCCGAGAAGAAGAACGCGGAGCCTGTGGCCAAGGTGCCCAGCCGCACCGGCGAGATCGTGGCCTGGCCCACCATCCCCGCCATCGGCAAGGACGTCACCCTCAACGGCAGCACCGGCGGCAGCGGGCAAGTGATCATCAGCAACCTGCAATTGCGGGGCAGTTCTATCGCTGCCGTGGAGCGGAAATATGCCGGAGAAGCTGCCTACAAGGCCCGCGACCACTACCTAGGCCTGGTGGGTGAAAACAACGGTACACTGAAAAATATCACCCTGCGCGACCCCGATGTGCAGATCAACGCCGAGGTCAGATCCGCAGGCGAGCAAAACGCCGACACCGCCATGGCGATGGATGCCAACGGCACCCAATACCTGCAGGCCCTGGCCGATATCGACCCCGACTACCGCACCGAGATCTGGTCGGTGGGCGCACTGGCGGGCGTGGACACCGGCAGCCTGACCAACTGCACCGTCGACCGCAGCAGCCGCCGCGGCGCTGAGGCCAAGGTCACCGCTGTGCTGACCTTCAGCAGCAAGACCACCGGCGTAAACCGGGTGGACGGCACCTCGTACAAAGACGAACCCCACGGCATCGGCGGGCTCGTCGGCTTTGCCATGCCCAAAACCGGCGCCAAACTCACCGGCCTGACGCTGGACCAGAACGTCACCGTGGCGGGCATCTTCCAGGATGAGGACGCCGCCAACAACAGCGGTGCGGATACCGGCACCAGCGCCGATACAGCAGAAAAAGAACGCTATAACGCCATCGCCAACGAAAACGAGAGCCAGACCCTCTGGCGCGCCGTGGGCGTGGGCGGCGTGGCCGGTGTACTGGACGCCACCAACCTGACCGGCACCCGGAACGCCGAAAACCTCAAGGACATCACCAACAAGTCCACCGTGGTGGGCAATGCCTTCGTGGGCGGCATCACGGGCAACCTGTACTCCACCACCGAGAACGACAGCGCCAACACCCTGACCGGCCTGGCCAACCAGGGCACCGTGCTGGCCGGGGCCAACTACCAGGGCAGTACCGCAGGCCAAAGCCGCGTGCTGGGCCAGTTCTTCGGCGGCATTGCGGGCTATGCGCGCAGCCTTGTACTGGATGAGTGCCACAGCGCCACCCGCAGCGGCCTGAGTGAGACGACCCTGACCAACCTTGTGCAGGCGGGCTATAACGCCGACGGTACGTTGAACGAGAACAGCCCCCTCAAGGGCGACTTTGTCGGCGGCCTGGTGGGCTTTGGCCGCGATGTCCAGATGACCAACTGCTACACCGAGTCCGGGTATGTGCTGGGCCGCAGCTTCGTGGGCGGCTTTGTCGGCGGTTTTGTGGGCAGCAACCTGTACACCAGAGGCGGCACCAACAACAGCTATGTGTTCGGCAACCGTTACGTGGGCGGTATCGTCTCGGTCAACGGCCTGAACAGCACCATCGAAAACATGACCAACAAGGGCCTGGTGGCAGGCCTGGGCGCCAATGCGGCCTACGTGGGCGGCATTGCGGGCGTCAACGATGCTGCCTGGGGCAAGCAGGACAGCGCGGCCCTCGCCAAAAACGAGACCGCCAAACTGGTGGACAGCGTCAACAGTATGTCTACTGTTGAGGTAACGGATAAAAACAAAATTGCGCTGCTGCAGCAGTTGAGCCAGACCGGGGACGGCACCCCCCGCTATGCCGATTTCGTGGGCGGCGTGGCCGGATGCAACGGCACCCACGGTCAGATCAGCTGGCAGGCCGAGTCCGACAAGGGGGCCGTCCTGGGCGCGGTGCTGTACGGCGGCAGCTTTGTAGGCGGCGTGGCGGGCTGCAACGACGCCACCGCCACCATCACAAACAGCCAAGCCACCATCCTCAGCGTCACCGGCACCATCGTGGCCACCGGCGACTGCGTGGGCGGCGTCATCGGCCTGAACGGCGCGGCCAGCCTGCCCACCGTGCAGGTCAGCGCCAACCGCATCGAGGGCGTCCACTTTGTGGGCGGCGTCATCGGCGCCAACCTGCCCGCGAACGAATTCAAATTTGTCAACGCCGGCGGCGCGGCGGCCAACGCCGCCACCATCGGCACCGGACGCATCGTGGCCGACGGCGTGGCGGGCGGTATGATCGGCTACAACCGCGTAGTCAACGCAGATACGCTGAAAAACGCCCTGCAGAACAAGAACGGCACCATCGCGGCCGACCTGCAGACCTTGCTGCCTAAGTTCAGCAGCGGCAACGCCCTCGACGAGCCGACGCTGAACCCTAGCGGCAGTGCCATCACCCTGACGAGCCTGAGCAACCAGTTCAACATTTACGCCAACGCCTACGTGGGCGGCATCATCGGCTACAACGCAGCCGACACCACCCTCACGCTGGAAAACGCCAGCAACGGCAACCAGAGCCAGGCACAGTCCTACGGCGGCCTGGCCCTCAGCCCCAGGGCTGACGCGGCCAACGGCGGGGCCTATATCTTGGACAGCGGTGTCTCGCTGGGCGAGCTGGACCCCGACCACAACGGCTACTTTGCGGGCGGCATCATCGGCTGCACTACGGCCAAAACCACGCTGAATCATTGCACCAACTACGGCGGCGTGCAGCACCCCGTAGCCGCAGGCGGCCTGACCGGCGTCAACAACGGCACCATCACCAACGGCCGGATGGTCAACTCCATGGGCAGCCAGCAGGAGGGCTACCGCTACCTGGGCGGCATCGCGGGCATCAACAACGGCACCATCACCAACTCCGCCCCGGCGGAAAGCAGCAGCATCCGCGGCGGGCTGGACATCGGCGGCGTGGCCGGTTATAACAGTAAATCCGGCGTTATTACGCTGGAAAATGCCGGCGGCAATGTCTACGGCATCACCGCCACCGGCGGCGTGGCAGGCTATAACCTGGGCACCGTCACCGCCAAGAGCGTGACGGTAAAGGTCAGCGGCACCACCCAGACCGGCGGTGTGGCGGGCTTGAATGCGGCATCTGGCACGATTGGCCAGGACCCGACGGACCCGGGCAGCATATCCATCACCGTGCAAAACGGCACGACCGTTTCCTCCACCACCCAGGGCGGCGGCGTAGCAGGCCGCAACGAGGGCCTGATCCAGAACGCCACGAACCGCGCAGGCTCTATCCAGGTGGTAAACCAGTATGCGGGCGGCATTGCCGGCAGCAACAGCGGCCGCATCTACGGCTGCATGCACGCAGCCAGCGGCAACCGTGTGCTGTATACCGGCGGTGGCTTTGCAGGCGGCATCGCCGGCTGCAACGAGGTCGGCGGCAAGCTGGAGAACGTTACCATGAACGGCAGCGTTACAGCAGCCAACGGCGAAGCCGGCGGCGTGACCGCCCATAACTACGGCAACATCACAATGTCCCGGGTCTACGGCTCGGATATTCGCGGCACGTCGGACGCCATCGGCGGCATTACAGCCTGCAACGAAGCCGGTGCAGTGATCAGCGATGCGAACCTGTTCAATATGGCAAATTTCGGCGGCGACGTGCGCCTGTACGGCCCGGCTACCCGGGTGGGCGGCCTGGTCGGCTATAACGCAGGCTCCCTCAGCAAGGGCAATGTGCGTGCGGATTCCCTCAGCCTTGCCAACCTGACGGCCGGCGACAGCACTGTCACGGCGGGCGGCGCACTGGGCGAAAACACCGGCACGGCTGAGAACGTGACCGTAAGCACCAACCTGCAGGACAGCATGGCAAAATATCTCAACCTGGGCGGCGTTGCTGGCAGCAGCAGCGGCACCTTAAGTGCGTGCAGCTATACGGGCGCCATCGGTAAGGATAACGGCTTTACCACCGTGGGCAGCACCGTGGGCGGCATCGTGGGCAGCAACGACGTGGTGTATAACACCGACGGCACGGCCGCCGCCACCGGCAAGGTGAAGGACTGCAAGGTCGGCTATATCGAGCTGAAAGTGCAGGGTGCCTCCAACGTGGGCGCCAGCCAGGACGCTGCCACCAAGATGAACAGCGCCGCCCATATCGGCGGTATCGTGGGCCGCAACCGCGGCGAGATCATCGGCAGCACCGTCGGCACCAAAGACAAAACGGGTAGTATCATCACCGCCCGCAGCGGCTTTGTGGGCGGCGTGGCCGGCTCCAACAGCGGCAGCATCTCCACCAGCGGCGGCCTGGACACACAGCCCCTTGTAAAACAGATCAACGCCTGGCTGGATGTGCCCTATAAAGACGAGACCACCACCGACGAAAACGGCAACGAAGTCACTGCCCAAGTGGTAGACACCGACAAACAGAACGCCAACCTGAACCAGATGGTCCGCGTACTGACCGGCAAGGCCAGCGGTGAGGCAGAGAAAAAACTGCAGACCGACTTTAAGGCCATGCAGGGCTTTGATACCCTGACCTATGGCGATAAAAACTATAATACAGTTTATACCAACCGCAGCGTCAACCAGCTGCTGGTCTCGCTGCGGGGCAGCACCAGCCATGGCAACGGCCTGGCCGACGGTTACCTGGGCGGCATCACCGGCTTTAACGATGTCACCGGCCAGATCACCAACAGTGCCAGCGGCCAGTGGTTCGTCTACGCCGATAACATCAACCAGAGCTGGGGCGCCGTGGGCGGCGTCATCGGCCAGAACGAATCCAATGCGGATTCCACCAGCGGCCTGGTCAACTTTGCCGCCGTGCGCCGCTTTGTGCGCGGCACGCGGGGAACGGCGGATGACAATATCAACGCTAATAATGACCGCTATGCTACCACCAAAGGTGACAATGCAGCAGATAACTATGTAGGCGGCGTTATTGGTACGCAGGAAAACCGCACCGGCGACCGCTGGACGCTGGAAAAATGTGTCAATATTGGCACGGTGTTCAACAGCCGCTCCAACAACGCGGGTGGTGTGCTGGCCTACTGGCTCAGCTACGGCGGTACGCTGACCAACTGCTATAACTTTGGCGAGATCACCACCAACGCCAACAACGGCGAAAGCTCCGGCACCGTTGGCGGCGTGGCAGGTTACTTCAATAATCCTGTTGCCGGTACGGCGGCCAACCTGTATCGCTGCAGCAACTATGGCAGCGTAAAAAAGATGACCAATGGTGCAAACGACGTAGGCGGCGTTTTTGGTAAGGTACAGCTGGCGAATGACCATAACAGCGATGCCATGACCATCAACGTGATCGAGTGCGTCAACGGCTCCAATGTCGAACTACAGGCACAGTCGATGTCTGTCGGCATCTTCTGCTATATTGGTCCGTGGGCGGCTATCCCCAACGTTGAGGTCAACATTGACCGCTGCCGTAACTATTGCACCGAAATATGGGGCCCCGTCCGTTCAGCTGGCATCTGGGGCAACCGCGGCAACGGCAGCACCTCTAACAAGAAAACGACCATCACCAATTGTTTTGCCTTGTATAAAAGCAAGAACAATACGGGCAGCATCTGGTACCCGATTGCCTATCGCCATACAGCCAATGAAAGACTGACCGGTTCCAACAACTACTACATGCAGCTGGATAAGAGCTTCGCTGGTTATTCCGGCATTGCTGGGCTGCAAGAGGGCCTGGGCCGCAACAAGGTTACGGGGGGATGGAGCCAGGGTACCAATGAAAGCGAAGAAGGCGGCGGTGCGACTACCGCCGTAAACGCGCATCGCCTGTATGCCGGTGTGGACAGCGGTGCCAACGCCGCCCAGGATGGCAACAACTTCTATCACTTCTTTGCAATGCTGCCAAAGATTTCAAGCGATGGCAGACCGGTCGTCTCGATGCAGGCTGTAAAAAAGAGCAGCTCGTATATTACCACCTTGCCGGGCCAAAACTTCTCGGAAGCTTCGTCTGTGCGTTATATCTTTGCAGCGGATGCCAAGGATCTGACCCAGTATCCTGTGCCGGAGAAATGGAATGTCGGCTATGTCGGCAAGATCCTGCTCCTCTTCGACGACGTCGACGGTAACAACAAGACCAGCAAGGAAGATATTACCGATGAGGTGCTCCAACGCTACTACAGCAATATCCTGGACAACAGCACCCCGGATGCCCCCACAGGACTGAAGATCGAACGCAGTGATGCTACCGGTTCCGGCAACGAGAGTATTTACGGCCGTTATAACGTGACCTGGAATGCCCCCACCACCGGCAGCCCGGCCATCTACTACCATATCACCGTTTACGAGACCGATGAAAACGGCGACCGTATCGGCAATACCTCCCTGCTGGAGGCCGATGCCTACGACACCCGCTTTACCTTTGAAAGTAAGGCCGAGTGGAAGGGCCGCTATTTCAAGGTCAGCGTGGCCGGCGTCAACAGCAAGGGTACCGGCACGGCAGCTGCTTCGGGCCGGCAGCAGTTTGTCCGCGCCCTGCCCACGCCGGAGCTGGAGGTCCGCCTGATGCCCACGCCGGAGGAGGGCGGCCATGTTCAGTTCAGCCAAAAGCTGGTGCTGACCAATGCCGATGAATACGATAAGTTGATGCAGAACAGCGGCCTGGCCGATTGGAGCGTCACAGTCAAGGTCGGCGGCGATAACGGCGACACCTACCAGTTCAGCAACGGGAATACCACGCCCAAACGCATTTCGGAGAGACTTGGCAGCAGCCAGCGTATGACGGCGGAAGCCACCAGCAGCGACCAGCGCTGGATGCGTTCCGGCCAGTATGACGAGACGGTGTATATGCCGGTCTCCTGGGTCGTGGTTCCCGGCGACAACACATGGGGCAACAGCAACTCCGGCCTGGCCGAGGGCAGACTTGCTGCCAAAAATGTCGAAATTACCGGCGCTACCATCGACGACCTGACCGTAATGGTTACGCTGAACTTTACCGCCAGCGTCAGCGGCACACAGCCAACCTACCGCGTCATGCTCATGGGCCGCTACCTGGGCGATGAGGCCGTCACGCTGAACGGCGAGGAGGTCTATCTCAAAGGCCAGTACATCACGCTGGCTGCACGCCAGAACGTTGTGCCCAACAGCAGCACTACTTTTACCTTCAATAACCTGCCGGACGACACCCTGACCAACTATGATAACTGGACGGTCGTGGCTGTGCCGGTCACCAGCGGTTTGGGGGATGTGGTCACCCGTTGGGATGCTGCCGATGCCGAAGCTCTGGCCAAGCTGCAGGCTTCCTCTGCCGACCGCCCGGCGGCCTGGTATGGCGGCCTGGAAATCGTGCGGGAAAGCAACGGCTACAGCTTTGCCAACCTGACCCCGCTGTATTTTGTAAGCAAGAATCTGACAGACTACAGCAACTGGGCTGGCTATGCCGCGAACCAGGTCATTTTTGAACAAAACAACATCACCGTTGCCCAGGCCCCGAAGTTGATAGGCGTGCCTGCCGACGGCGACCTGTACCTGAATTACGACGCCGACAAGCTGGCCAACGACAACCAGCTGGCCTACACCTTTACCTGGACCCAACCCGGCGAGGCGGCTGCCAGCGGCGGCAACACCAAGTATAAGCTGACGCTGTACGGTGTGACCGAAACCAGGGATGAAAACGGCAATGTAATTTCTACGGCGGAGGAGACCATCACCCTGCCGGATGATGCCAACAGCAAAGTCCAGTACAAGGATGGCACCTACAGCTACACCCTCCCTATCGATACCGACCTTGCGGGCGGCAGCAACAGCTGGCGCTTTAATAAAGTGCGCCTGCGCGTCACCCGCGATACCACCGGCACCACCCAGGGCATCGGCGCAGCCGACACCGCCGTCTATACCGTGCTGCGCCGCCTGCAGCAGGTGGGCGAGCCCGGCCAGGTGTTCCCCGTGGATACCAGCAATGCTGAACAGACCCGCTATCAGATCAGCTGGCCCGCCGTCTCGGATGAACGCGTGGACCACTATGAGCTGTGGGCACAGGTGCAGACCACCAACGCCGCCGGCACCACCCTGGGCGAAGCCTTTAAGCTGCACCCGGCGGATGGCGACAGCACCACGCTCATCAAAGACACCCAGACCATCGTGGACCTGGAAGCTTACCAGGGCGAAACGCTGGTGTTCTACGTGGTGGCCTGCCCGGCAGACGGCGACACCACCGTGCTGCGCAGCCCCAACGGCGAGGTCAGCGACCCGCAGACCATCATCCAACGCACCGAGGCCCCGGCCATCCGCAAGGTGGACTTTACCTGGACGGGCAAGGCCGTCAATGACGCCCTGCCGCTGATGAACGCTTTCTGCAATGACCTGACCATCCGGATGACGGTGGACAAGGCCGACGCCGCCAGCTATTTCTTTACCGGCTATTTGTTTGATGATGAGGCCAACTACATCGACGCCTGCGCCAAGGCCAAGATCTGGATGGACGACCCCACCAAGGAAAACCTGGACGCCCTGAATGCCGCCATGCGTGAGGATAAGGCAACGCTGATGATCCCCGAAGCCTCCAAGACCGTGGGCAGCGAGACCCAGGTCAGCGGCGATGGCACCACCGTGTCCTACACGGTCACGCCCAACGCCAACGCTTTTACCATGCAGCCCGCCGACGCCAACCGCTACCTGCTGCCCGCCCTGCGCGCCATGGTGGCCAACAGCGAGTCGGCAGCTACCTCCTCCTCCTGGAGGTTCTATGTGCCGGACGATTATGCCGGGGCCGCAGGCGCTTTGCACCTGCCCAAGATCCAGCTGGACAAGCCGGAAAAAGACGGCGTTCTCAGCGTGACCTCGGTGGAATCTACGGTGGAGGGCAAGCTGTACGGCACCGAGGGCGAAGCCTGGAAACCTGACAGCGCAGAGATCACCATTCACCAGTACGCTGTGCAGTGGCCTGCCGTCAACGAGTACACCGATACCGACGGCACCACCCGCAACTTTGCCGAGAAGTACCGCTTCCACGTGACGCCTGCCGCGGATATGCCCGCTGACGACCCGAACAAGGAAGGCTACGACATCCGCTTTACCGTGGCCCCGGCGGATGTGGTAACGGAAAATGACGATGGCACGCAAACCATAACGACCCACCGCGGCGATATTTTGAAGGTGGAAAAACTGCCGTCTGGCTTGAACGAAAACGACCCGGCCAACTGGCTGGACATCACCAAGGCCGCCCGCAACATTGCAAACGAGGGCACCGCGGATGAGTATGTCTGGTACGATTTGAGCATTGTGCAGGTGACCCGCACGGTGACGAATGATGACGGTACGACGTCCGAAGTGACGGAGCTGGTCAGCCAGCCCATCACTCTGACCGGCCACCACGCTATCGACAACGATAACCCCAGCTACCGCATCAAGACCGTGCCTGCCCTGCGCCAGGCCGAGATGACCGATTATTCCCTGGGCTACCGCCTTACCCTGCCTGATATGACCCAGCGCGCCGACGGCGACAACGACGAAACCAGAGCACTGGAGAAGTACACCGAAAAGGTCACCATCTGGGCTGTGGGCAACGGCGAAAAGACCGTCGATTCCGACCGGCTGGATGTCTCCCTGCGCACAGAGGGCCAGGCCATGACCGAGGATGCCGCCCGCCCGGTGTTCGCCATGGCGGAAGCCGACCCCCGGCCCGCACAAAGCACGGGCCGGGCAGGGGAGACGGACCCCACGCCCCCGGCCAACGACCCCAGGGCAGAGGATACCCCCGTTACCCCCGAAACCGCCGTGATGTAAAGCAGAAAGGAGGGCGCACCATGCCCCCAAAACGCAACCGCCCGCTGCGGGACCAGCAGGGCCTTGCCATGATCTTAGTGCTGTGCCTGGGCGCGCTGTTTGTGGCGCTGGCTGCCGCCCTTGTGTATGCGGCCTCGCTGATGATGGCCAACGCCGACCGCCAGCTGCCGGAGCAGGACGTCTACGAGCTGGCCGTCAGCTTCTCCGACGTGCTGGAGCAGGAACTGCTGCATTACACCGGCGCTAAAGAAAAAGACGGCGCGATGACCGAGGAGAACGACCAGAGCATCGGCTACTTTATCAACCATATCTACGTTAAAAAAGGCTCTATCGATAACCCCTACGGCGACGACACCGACCATACGTTTACCCTGCAGGCGCCCGAGGGCATCGACGAGATGACCGTCACCCTGAACAAGCACCCCAGCGACGATGTGGACGAAGGCGGCAACGTGATCGATAACGAACCCATCACAGAGAACCTGAGCAACCTTCTCATCAAACTGAGAAATCAGAGCGAGAACGGGTCCACGATGAATGTGGATGATTATGTCATTCGTGTGACCGTCAAAGTGGTCAAGGGAGACCAGAGCTACAGCTACACCAGAAAGTACAAGCATACCGGCATTTACAGCTACTATTACACGCTGGATAATGAAAACACTCGTTACAGCTTCAGTGGTGCCGAGGGCGATACAGCTTTGAAATTGACCAACATGGCAACCGGTGAGGAACGTACCGTCACAAAAAATAATGCTTCTACACTATACCTGCGCTACAGCATGGATACGGATAGTGCGTGCATTTTTGCACGCATCAACGGCAATGATGAGTAAGGAAGTGGCACTATGCAAAGATTGAAAAACGCCCTCCGTGACCGCCGCGGCGAAACCATCGTGGAAGTGCTGGTGGCCTTCGTGCTGCTTATGCTGTTTCTGGTGCTGTTTACCGCGTCGCTGCGGTTTGCCCGGCGGGCCTCGGCCCAGGCGCAGACCACCCGCGATAACGCCTACCTGCTTACCGAAGCACTTTACCCGGTCAACGACGATGCGGCCGAGTGGAAAAACGAATCCGGCACCAAGACCATGATGAACTTCAGCCGCGGTGACCGCACGGTCTTTGCCGTCAAGGATGTGGAAATACAGACCATACAGGCTAAGATCAAAGACGATAACGATGAGGCTGCTGCCACGCATACCTTCACCCGTTACTACAAAAAAGTGGACGAAGATAAAGACGACACAAAAGAGGACACGACCCCATGACCACCCCGCTGAACAACAAAAAAGGTACTACCCTCGTGGAGCTGATGGTCTGCCTGGTGCTGCTGGCACTGTTTGGCACGGCGGCGGTCACGCTGGTCAAGCCCTGCGCCGAAGCCTACATCGAGGTGCAGCAGCTGACCCGCGCCCAGAACCTGGCCGATGCCCTCACCGAGACCATCCGGGGCGAGCTGGCCGATGCCGACGGCACGATCTCTATCGTAAACGCCGCAACAGAGAGCGACGCAGATTCGGCAGACGCGGATTCGGCAAATAATATTTTTATAGAAGATGCCCGCTTGACGGAAGGCACTGCTCTGCGCTTTACAGTGGAAAGCAGCTATACCGAGATACTTGATGCCGGTTATGTGCCCAAGCTGACCGCCACCACCCTGAACGCCGACAACACCACCAGCACCAAGGTCCTCTACGACCCCGCCGACGACACCTTTGCCGAGCTGAACCGCTACCTGCACATGCGTTTTTACAAGCAAACGGAGGGCAAGGACGGAAAGAAAAAAGAGTACACGACCTACGCTTATACAACGGCCTATCCTAACAAAGATTATATGGGGCTTGTCGTTTCGGATCTTGCGTTCTATGCCCGCGGATGGAAAGAGGAGAAGGAAACCGGGAAGATCTGCCTGACCTCGCTGTCTATGCAACTGACCGTCGCTAAGCCCGATGGCACCCCCGTCTACACCCAGACCGCGGTCATTCCGCTGCCCGGCGCACCGGAGTTCCAATAATTTGGCGAATAAATTGTTGTATGGGCACTGGACAATCGGGTGAAAAAACAGTATACTAATTAAAAATAACACCGCAAGGTGTGTCAATCGTGAAACAAACGCACAGGAGAGACCTACCATGGCAGACATTGAGATCAGGATGCTCGGGAAATTTGAGATCCTTATGGACGGCAAGCCGGTCCTAGCCGCACTGAAACAGTCCCGCAAGGCTACGATGCTGATCCAGTACCTCGTCCTGCAAAAGGGCGAAAAGGTGACCCACAAAGACCTGACGGATACCCTGTGGAACGGCGAACGGTCCACCAACCCGGATATGGCTCTGCGCGCCATCATGCACCGCTTCCGCAACATGATCGAGGCCGAGGGCCTGAAGGAGCTGGAGACCTGCATCATCACCAGCCGCGGCTACTACCAGTGGAACCCCACCATGGAGTGCCGTGTGGACGTGTTTGAGATGGAAGCCCTGATGGAGGAAGCCCGCCGCCAGCTGAACCCTGCCGCCGCCGTAGCCCGCTACGAGCGTGTGCTGGAGCTGTATGCTGGCCGTCTGCTGCCGATGTCCTGCAACGAGCCTTGGGTCGAGACCCGCAGCCTGACCCTGCATGTGCAGTACCGTATCGCGCTGTTCCAGGTGCTGGAAGCCTGCAAGCGCAAGGGTGAGAATGAGCGCATCGTTAAGCTGTGCCGCCGCGCCATCGAGCTGGACCCCTACGAGGAGCGCCTGTATCTGGAGATGATCCAGGCTTTGGAGACCCTGGGCCGCCATGAGCAAGCGCTGGAGATGACCCGCCGCGGCAACGCGATGGGCTGTCTGCACCATGCCGTCGAGCCGGAGCGTGTGGGTGTGGTCTCCCGCCAGGCCCGCCAGGCTGACCGCAACCTGGAAAATGACATCTCCCGCCTGGCCGAGGAACTGTCCGCCGACGACACCCCCGGCGCTGCGTATTGCAGCTTCGAGAATTTCCGCCAGATCTATCACCTGCAGCGCGGCGTGCAAAGCCGCTTCGGCGTGCCGGTCTACCTGGCGCTGCTCACCATGTCGCCCGCCCAGAACGCTGACCCCGCCGAGACCGGCTCCATGATGGAGCAGCTGGGCGAGCTGATCCACAAGAGCCTGCGCCAGTGCGACGCCATGGCCCGTTACAGCGAGAACCAGTATGTGCTGCTCATCAGCGGCAACAGCAGCGCCGAGAACGGCAGCACCCCGCTGGAGCGCATCAAGGCGGCTTTCTACCGCGTGCCCGCCCATGGCCGTTATCTGCTCAACTACCACATGTACGCCCCCGAGCTCCACGCCCTCTCCGCCGACGCCCGGAGAAGATAATATTAGGCAATACCGCACAATTCCCGCCTGACGGCTTAAGCACCGCTCCGGCGGCTGCGGCACGGCATCTGCGTTGCCAAAATGCTCGATAATACACAAAGTATTATCTGCGCTTTTGGCTTAGCAGCTGCCGCACCTCGCTCGCCGTATCGGCACTTAGAATTATGCGGTATTGCCTTAAAATTGCCGTTCTCTTCTATGTATCTTCCATTCATCCCGTAGGGACGCACATTGTGCGCCCGGCCCCCTCTGTGAGGAGGCTCCCGCGTAAGCGGGTGGGGGAGACATTAAAATCATTGCATCCTTGCCTTTTTAATCCTATGCCACTTCAAGACACGCTCCGCCAAAGCGTGTCTTTTTTGTTAAATCATTGCAACGCACGCCCCATCGTGCTACAATAGGTACAATAATGTTAAATCCGTGACAATTTGCCCCGGAGCAAAGGAGAATCCCCCATGGGTTTGTTCAATTTCCATTTCGACCGCCCCGGCCCCGGTGTCTCGCCGGACGCCCCCCGCAAAAAAGGCCCCGCCCGCTTTTTCGAGATTTTGGGCCGTGACCTCATGTCCTTTTACCTGGCGGGTCTGCTGGCGCTGGTCAGCGCACTGCCGTTCGTGTTTGGTGTGTGGTTCGCCGTCGATACCCACTCTCTGGTGCCGCTGCTGCTGGCAGGCGTGCTGGGCGGCATGATCGCCGCGCCCCAGCTGTGCGGCCTGCTGGATACCATCCTGCGCAGCCTGCGCGACGAGCCGGGCTTTTGGTGGGCTACCTACCGCCGCGCCTGGAAACGTAACGCCAGGGCGTCGCTTTTGCCGGGTGCCATCTGCGGTCTGCTGCTGGCCATGCAGATCTTTACGGTGTTCCATTATGACGTTTCGGCCGGTGTAGTGCCGGGGGCGCTGCTGGCCGTAGGCCTGTTTTTGCTGCTGGGTCTGGGCGAGTTCCTGTTTGCTCAGGTCGTGCTGCTGGACCTGCCGTTTGCGGGGCTGGTCAAAAACTCGCTGTTCCTGTTTTTGGGCTACCTGCCCCGCGCCGCGCTGGGCGTAGTGTGGCAGTTTGTCTACTGGAGCATCATCCTGCTGCTGTGGCCCATCAGCGGCTTTGCCATGGTTCTCACGGGCCTGTGGCTGCCCGCCGTCCTGACCATGCAGGCCATCTACCCCGTCCTGAACAAAGCCTTCGACCTGGAACGCCAGATCAAAGCCATCCGCGATGCGGAGCTGGATTCTTCTTCTGATTCTGATAATTAAGTGCAGCCTTGCGGGCGTCACCACTATGCGGTGACGCCCTTTTTTTATGGCATCCTTCCATTAGGCCTTCCTTTTTGTGATCCAAGAGGAACACCGAAAGCCGCACGCTTTAAAAAGCCCCTTTGCCGCAGGCTAAATCCCCCACCCTCAATCTTGCGTTATGCCCCAAAAAAGGTTATAATAACATAATAGCCCATCTCTACCCATTCGGGCGAAAAATGTGTACAAAAGGGGGCCTTCCGCGGTGAAAATTCTGCTGGTGCACTGCCATTATCGGATGCCGGGCGGTGAGGATGCCGTCTTTGCGGCCGAGCGCGCCTTGCTGGAACGCCGCGGCCATCAGGTCATCGTGTATGAGCGCAGCAACGAGGAAGCCGCCCACGGTCTGCCCAAGGCCCTGCTGCCCCTGCATGCCGTGTGGAACCACGCCGCTGCCCGGGATATAAAACACATTATAAAAACACAAAACATCGATGCTGTGCACATTCACAATACGCTGCTGCTGCTCAGCCCCGCGGTGGTCCGCGCCGCCAAAAGCACCGGCGTGCCCGTGGTGCAAACGCTGCACAACTTCCGCCTGTTCTGCCCCAACGGCATTTTATTGCGGGACGGCCGGGTCTGTGAGGACTGCCCCCGCCACGGCCTGTCCTGCGCCATCCGCCACCGCTGCTACCGCGGCAGCCTGGCCCAAACGCTGGTAGTCGCTGCCGCCTACGGTCTGCACCGGCGCTTGGGCACCTGGCGCAGTGTTACCATGGTGGCCCTGACCGAATTCGACCGCCAAAAACTGCTGGAATTCAACCGCCAGTACCCGATGTTCGACGCTGACCGCCTGGTGGTCAAGCCCAACCCGGTCTGCGTGCCGTCCGGCCCCGTCAACCCGTGGGGAGACCGCAAAAATCAAATGCTCTTCGCCGGCCGGCTGGAGGAACTCAAGGGTCTGCGCACCGTACTGGAAGCTTGGCGGCTGCTGGGCGATGCCGCCCCCGCGCTGCTGGTGGCAGGGGATGGCCCCCTCGGTGACTGGGCCCGCGCCCAAAACTTACCCAACGTGCAGTTTTTGGGCCAGCTCCCCCGCGCGGAACTCCACGCCCGCATGGCCGAAAGCCGCGCCGTTGTCGCCGCCAGCCTTTGCTACGAGAGCTTCGCCCTTGTCCCCGCCGAGGCCCACGCTTTGGGCACCCCGGTGCTGGCCAGCGGTTTGGGCAATGTGGGTGCGTCGGTGCAGCCGGGCTTTGACGGCCTCTGTTTCGCCCCCGGCGACGCCAACGCTCTGGCCGGTGCCGTGCGCGCCTTTGGGCAAATGAGCTTTGACTGCAATGCCATCGCTGCCCGCGCCCGCCGCACCTACAGCGAAGATGAAAATTATAACGCACTGATGCGCTTTTATACAAAAGGAACGATTCAATGAACCAGCTTTACCGCGCTTTGCATATCCCGCCCAAACGGCTGCTGCGCAAGCTTTCGGGCGAAAAAGAGATCTACACCATCGCCGTGCGCCCCGTGCCTAAGGCCGAGGGCACCGACCCGCTGCCCGCCCTGGGCGGCACCCCCTACACCATGCTGCCCGCCCGCCCCGGCTTCTGGTACGCCGACCCGCTGCTCTACCACCGGGACGACCGCCGCTGGCTCTACGCCGAGGCCATGGACCTGGCCACAGGTCTCGGCCGCATCGAGGTCTGCGAGCTGCACGACGACGGCGCGGCAGGGGAGTGGCAGGTCGCCCTGCAGGAGGACTTCCACCTCTCCTTCCCCACAGTGTTTGACTGGAACGGTGAGACCTGGATGATCCCCGAGACCGGCAGCGACCACAGCTTGCGCATCTACCGCTGCAAAAATTTCCCGGCCGAGTGGGAGCTGGTGCAGCGCTTTGCCGTGGACGCCGAACTCTGCGATACGATTTTGGTCAACCGCACCCCCAACGAGCTGACCCTGCTTTGCAGCGAGACCCTGCCTGAAAACCAACTCTGGGTGCGTTACCGCCGCTGCACTCTGCGCCGCGCCGAGGCCCCTGTCGACACCGTGCCCGGCGCCCAGGCGGACGCCGCCTCCGCCCCGGCAGGTCCCTTTGCCCTGCTGCCGGACGAAGCCTACAACCTGCAGCACCGGGAAAACGACCTGACCAGCCGCAACGCCGGGCCGCTGTTTGTGCTAGGCGGGCAGGTCATCCACGCCACCCAGGTCAGCACCAAGGTGGATTATGGCGTTTACCTGCAATTTTTTGCCCGCCGCGGCAGCAGCGAGGTGCCCCTTTGCGCCGCCATGCCCCACAACGTGACCATCACCGGCCTGCGCACCGATGACATCGTCGGCATCCACACCTACAGCCGGGACGAGCAGCTGGAAGTCATCGACGCCCGCTACCTGACCCGCCTGCCCAAACTGACGCCGCCGGAAAATAAGGAACCGAACAAGGAATGAAAACGATCGCTATACCGCAGTTTTACTGCGGCCCCTCAGGCCAGAAGGGCCTGTATAACCGGCAGGAAGTCGGCCTGGCCCGCGCCTTTGCGGCCCTGGGCTGCCGCGCCGTGGTGCTGTACCCTGCGCCGGGTGCCGCGGCCCCCACGGTGGAAAACCCGGAGCCGAACGTAAAGATTTATTACCTCCCGGTACGAAAATTAGGCGCGCAGGCGTTCTTTTCCAGCTGGCAGGTGCTGCTGGACGAGCAGGTCGATGCGGTCCACGTCATGGGCGATAACTCCCCCGGCGTGCCGTCGCTCTACCGCTTCTGCCGCAAACATGGCATCCTGTTTTACAGCCAGCTGGGCGCGCTGAAAAGCACCTCCGGCCGCGCCGCTGTCCGCGCTGTGATGGACCTGCTGCTGCGCCGCAACCTGGCCGTTTACAAAAAAACACCTACCTTCGCCAAAACGCCCGCCGTCGCCGCCGAGCTGCAAAGCCTGGGCGTGCCCTGCGCCGGGCTGATGCCCGTGGGGCTGGACACTGCTATCATCCCCGACGTGCCCGGCACCAGGGCCGACCTGCGCCGCGCCCTGAAATTGGACGTTGACGCGAAGATCTTCGTCTTTGTAGGGCGGCTGGATGCCTACAAAAAACCGCTGGACCTGGTGCCCCTGCTGGAGGCCGCGCCCGATTGGCAGGCCGTCATCATCGGCCAGGGCACCCAGGGAGCGGAGCTGGCCCGCCTGCTGGCCGCCCGGGGGTTGGCCGCCCGCTGCCGGATGATCCCCCAGCTGCCCAACGAGTCTGTACACGTTTATTATCATGCCTGCGATGCTTTTGTGAATCTGAACGATCAGGAGATCTTCGGCATGAGCCTGCTGGAGGCCATGTTTGCAGGCTGCCCGCCAGTGGCTCGCCACGCGCCGGGGCCGGACCTCATCATCGAGGACGGCCTCAGTGGTTGGCTGTGCAGCACGGTGCCCCAGCTGGCCGAGGCTCTGGGCCGCATCACGCCCGAGATGGGCGCTGCCGCACAACGACGTATCAACGAACATTTTCTGTGGCAGAACAGTGCCGAGCTGGCGCTGACCCTGCTGCCCGCCAAAGGAAACCGCCATGGATAACGACAACAAACTGGTGCAAAAAGCCGCCGACCTTTACCGCAGCCTGCGCTTTGCGATGAAGTACCGCGGGGTGGAAATCCTAAGTGCCGAGGACGGCAACGATCTGGCCCGCGGATTGCTGGAAAGCGGCAGGCCGTTCCTGTTTGCCCGCTGCGGCGCTACCGAGATGCGCACCGTGGCCGATTACCTGCGCTGCGGCGGCGTGGGCTTTGCCGAAAAAACACGGCAGGACATTCAGAACCTTTCCGGCGTGTTCCCCACGGATGATGCCACGCTGGCAAAGTTCTGCCGCCTGTACACTGAGGCCGCCCATACCGCTGACCTGCTGGCGCTGTGGAATGTGGGGGCTGAGCGTGAGGTCATCCGTGGCTGCGCAGAAACCACCCGCTATGCCAAATTGCGGGCGCTGGAGCCTTACTACCACCCCCACCCCTGGAGTGCGGCGCTGGCTGGCAAGCGGGTGCTGGTGGTGCATCCCTTTAAAACAACGATAGAGCGCCAATATGCACGCCGTGCCGAGCTGTTCCCCGGCACCGATATTTTACCGCAGTTTGCCGACCTGCGCATCGTGCAGGCCGTGCAGGGCCTGGCCGGGGCCGACACAGGCTACGCCAGCTGGTTTGATGCCCTGGCCGCCATGGAACATCAAATGGACGCTGCACCGTATGATGTGGCCATCATCGGTGCCGGTGCCTACGGCCTGCCTCTGGCCACCCACGCCCGCGACACCGGCCACGCCGCCATCCAAATGAGCGGCGCCCTGCAACTCCTTTTTGGCATCCGCGGCAAACGCTGGGATGACCACCCGATCATCAGCAAACTCTATAACGATGCCTGGGTGCGGCCCGAGGAGACTTTGGCTCATAAAGAAAAAGTGGAGGGCGGCAGTTACTGGTAAAGTGTCCGACGCCCGGAAACCAATAAAAGGATGTATCTATGCGTATTCTCATGATCAGCAACCACTTAGGTGTACAAAGCGGCGTGCAGCGTTATGTGCAAAACCTGCTGCTGAATCTGGATACAACTAAATATAAAGTTGACCTCTTTGTGG
The DNA here is from genome assembly GCA_025758045.1 of Oscillospiraceae bacterium. Lineage (NCBI taxonomy): Bacteria > Bacillati > Bacillota > Clostridia > Eubacteriales > Oscillospiraceae > Oscillospiraceae bacterium. Next base: position 1,565,810 of record CP107208.1, read on the forward strand.
GCCTCTGCCCGGCCGACCAGGCAAGCACCGCCCCTGCCCTCATCGCCCATGGGGTCAACATCATCGGTGTGCCGGACCATAAAAAGGACCGCATCCGGGCCCTGTACCGCCACCTGAAAAATCATAAAAATTATGACATCATCCACTACCATACCGCCAGCAAGATCGGCGCACCCGTCTGCGCCATGATGCGTGCCCTCTGCCCCCGCGCCAAGATCATCGTCCACAGCCACATCGTCTACCCGCCCATAACGCTGACCTGGCGTGCTGCCCACGGGGTCTACCAGCTGTTTGCCGATTACTTTCTGGGCTGCGGCGTCGCCGCCGGGCGGTTCGTTTTTGGCGACCACATCGACCGCAAGCCCAACTTTGCGGTGGCCTGCAACGCCGTCGACCAAGGGCGCTTCCACCCGGATGCTGCCGCCCGCGCCGCCACCCGCGCTGCCTGGGGTGTGGCGGATTCCGACAAGCTGGCAGGTTTCGTTGGCCGGCTCAACCACCAGAAAAACCCGCTGTTCCTCGTCGAAGTCTTCGCCGCCATGGCCCAGACCGATCCTGCCTGGAAGCTGCTTCTCGTCGGCGCAGGCGAGATGGAGCAGCCCATGCGCGAGGCTGCGGCCAAGCACGGCCTGACCGATCGCATCCTGTTTGCAGGGGTACAAAAGGACGTACCTGCGTTTATGAACGCCTTCGATCTGTTCCTGCTGCCCTCCAATTTCGAGGGCAGCCCCGTCACTTTGGTGGAGGCCCAGGGCTGCGGCGTGCCCTGCCTTGCTTCCACCAATGTGCCCAATGACGGCTCGGTGACAGACCTTGTGCATTTCTTGCCGCTGACTGCGCCCCTTACCAAGTGGGCCGCCAAGGCCAACGAGATCGCCGCCCACGGCGACCACACCGACTACTGGCCCACCCTTGCCGCTGCAGGCTACGAGCTGAAGACCGCCGCCCGCCGCATGGAGGAACTGTACGACAGACTGGGGGCGCGCGCATGATCTACGCCGAACTTGCCGGGGGCCTGGGCAACCAGATGTTCATCTACGCCTTCGCCCGTGCCCTGGGCCTGCGCTGCAACGAACCCGTCACCCTGCTGGACCGCCAGGATTGGAAGGACGGCGCCCCCGCCCACACTGTCTGCGCACTGAACGATTTGTCCATCAGCCCGGATGTGCAGATCCTCGCTGACCCCGGCTTCGCCAAGGCCCACCTGCCCCGGCAGAACACCGCCAAAGCGCTGATGATCAAGTACGAGCAGCGCCGCGGCCTGATGGCCCGGGATTGGCAGCCCTTTGAAAACCGCTGTGCCCCGGCATTGAACGCCCTGGGCCTGCACTTTGCCACCGACGGCTATACCCCCGTACACCGCGGCTGTGCCAGGGACTTTCTGGCGTGGGGATACTTCCAAAGTGCGCGGTACTTTGATGATTTTGCAGATGAAATCAAAGCGGAGCTTCGCCCCAAAGCCGCCTCCGCCGGGGAGCTGGCCGCCGCCATCGCGGCCGCCGCTTACCCGGCAGCCGTCCACATGCGCCGGGGCGACTACTGCCGCCCCGAGAACGAGATTTTGCAGGTATGCACCCCGGCCTACTACGCCCGCGCTGCAGCTGCCGTAAAAGCTGCCCACCCCGATGCAACATTATTCGTGTTTTCGGACGATGTGGATTGGGCAAAGCAAAACCTGAACACCGCCGACTTGCCCGCCGTTTTTGCCCCCCGGGGCAGCGCGGTGGGGGACATGGCCCTGATGGAGCAGTGCCGGGGCTTCGTGCTCAGCAACTCCACCTACAGCTGGTGGGCACAGTATCTGGCCAAGGCAACGGACAAACTGGTGCTGGCCCCCGAAAAATGGTACGCCCACACCAAAAAAAGCGCGCTGTATCTGCCGGATTGGCAGCTGATAGAGACCGATTAAAAAGGAGAAACCATGCCCCAGTTTTCCATCATCGTGCCTGTTTATAATGTGCAAAACTACCTGGCGGCGTGCGTCAAAAGCGTGGCGGAGCAGCCCGGTCCCAGGGATTGGGAGTGCATCCTCGTGGATGACGGCTCTACCGATACCAGCGGCCAGATCTGTGACGTGCTGGCGGCGGAGATCCCCGGCCTGCGGGTGCTCCACCAGCAAAACGGCGGCCTGGCGAACGCCCGCAACACCGGGCTGGCCGCCGCAAAAGGCGAGTGGGTGCTGTTCCTGGACAGCGACGATGCCATGGCCCCCGGCCTGCTGGAGACGTTGCGCCGCGAACTGGCCGCTCATCCGGATTTCGACTGGTTCATCGGCAAGCATCTGGAGTGGAAGCCCGACGGCACCCTGACCGAGCACACCGGCCTGCGCCTGCTGCCCGGCCCCTTTGACAGCGATGACTACGCTGCCCGCCTGAAAAGCCTGTACCGGGCCGGGCACTGGTCGGTGTGGAAATACTGCATCCGCCGCGCCTGGCTGGCCGACACCGGCGTCCGCTTTTGGGACGACGTGCGCTGGGCCGAGGATTGGCCCTTTGACCTGATGCTGCTCAACCACTGCACACGGCTGTATTTTTTGGACACGGTGTTCACCCATTACCGGGTGGGCCGGCAGGGCAGTTTGCTGACCGACGCCAAGAACCTGCCCAAGCGGTTTGATGCCCTTGCCGCCGCCCAGCGCCACTTGGCCGCCCAGGCCGCCCTGGGCAAAATACGCCCGGAGGTCTACGCTGTGATGCTGGATGCCGCCGCCGATGTGTTTTGGCCCCAGGCCCGCACTGCCGCCGTAAAAGACGCGACCCTGCGCAAAGCCTGCCTGCCCGGCCTGCGCCGCCTGCGCCCCCTCTACCCCCACGGCACCGAGGTGCAGACCCGCAAAGATTGGAAACTGTTCCAAACCATGATGAAAACCATCGGCCCCCGCCTGACCTTATGGATGGCAAGCAGACGCTGAATCGGTGGCCGTAGGGGCGATGCACAGCATCGCCCCCTACAAACCACTACACAAACGAGGTACACCCATTTGCGCACCAAACGTACATTATTAAATATGGCCTACGCCCTGGGCTCCAGCCTGCTGCTGCTTTTGCTGGGGCTGGTCACGCGGCGGCTGCTGGTCGATAATTTCGGCACGCAGGTCACCACCGCGTCCCAGGTCGTCAGCCAGCTGTTCAACTTTTTCTCGATTGCCGAGTTCGGCGTCGGCAGCGTCATCAGCTACCGCCTGTATGAGCAGATCGCCGCCAAAAACGAGGAAAAGATCAGCAAATACATGTCCATGTACAAATGGGCCTACCGCGCCGTGGGCAGCGTCATTGCGCTGCTGGCGCTGTGCGGTGCGGCCGCCCTGCCGTGGATCATGCCGGACGTACCCCTGGCCACCGGCTACACGGTCTACGGTTTAAATGTGGTTTCTACGCTGTGCAGTTACTTTTTGGTTACCCGGCGGCTGATGTACACCTGCACCCAGCAGGGCTACCGCTGCACCCAGATCGACTTCTGCTGCAACGTCCTCACCTCGCTGGCCAAGATCGCCGTGTCGATGTGGTGGCCCAACTATGTGCTGTATTTCAGCGTGTCCATCTTCTTCAATGTCTGCGCCAACCTGCTTATTGCGTGGCGGTTCAAAAAGGACTTCCCCTACGTCAAGGACGTCAAGGTCACGCTGGCGGACTTTAAGGACTTGGGCATTTTCCATGATCTGCGGTACTATTTGGTTCACCGCCTGTCCAATACCATCTACGGCTCGTCGGATACCATCGTCACCTCCCGCTTGGGCGGCTCGGTGCAGACGACCTACCTTGGCAACTACTCCACCATCTCCACCAGCGCCACCGACCTGGGCAACAAGGTCATGGACAGCTTCGCCGCGGCCATCGGCAACATCGTCTACGATAAGTCCGCCGCCGCCAACGACCACGACAAGCAGGTGTTCTGGGGCATGGACCTGTTCAGCTACCTGTTTGCAAGCTTCGTCGCTACCGCGTACTTTTGCCTGTTCCAGCCCTTCATGGGGGCCTGGATGGGCGAGCGCTGGCTGCTGCCCCTCGGCTTCGTGCTGGTGTTCTGCTTAAACGAGTACGTCGGCTGGAACCACCGCATGCTCGGCTCCTACCGCGCGGTGCTGGGCCACTTTGAGCAGGACCAGTGGTTCATGGTCAGCTCGGCGGCGGTCAACCTCATCCTCAGCTTCATCCTGTTCCCGATGTTCGACATCACCGGCGCGCTCATCGCTACCGTCGTGGCTCACTGCATCATGTGGGCAGGGCGCGTGGTGGTGGTGTTCCACCGGTACATGGCGGGCGGGCTGGCCCACTATCTGGCCGTGCAGGCGCTGCATCTGGTCACGCTGGCGGTGTGCATGGGTGGCAGCTACGCAATTTGCGCCCGCATGCCCGGCGGCTGGCTGGGGCTGGTGCCCCGTGTGCTGGTGGTGCTGGTGGTGCCCAACGTGCTTAACCTGGCCGTTTACGGCTGGGGCAGGGATGCCGCTTATCTGCGCAGCTACGCAGGAAAACTGGCAGCCAAACTCAAACGAAAGGGGAAAGCGGAATGACGAAAGTCGGCATGCTGTACATCTGCACCGGCAAGTACACGGTGTTCTGGCCGGAATTTTACCGCACGTTCAACGAAAAATTCCTTCCCAACTGCGAGAAAGAGTACTTCGTATTCACCGACGCCCCCGCTATTGAGTACGAGGACGCCCCCGGCGTCCATCGCATCTATCAGGAACCCTACCCCTGGCCCTACAGCACCCTCAAGCGGTTCTCCATCTTTTTGACACAGGAGACTGTGCTGGCCAAAATGGACTACCTCTTTTTCTTCAACGCCAACCTCACCTGCACCCAGACTATCACTGAGGAAGAATTTCTGCCCCGCCCGGCCCGGGGCGAAAACCTGCTGCTGGTCCAGCAGCCGGGCTTCTGGGATAAAAAGCCGCCCTTTTTCAGCTACGACCGCAACCCAAAAAGCACAGCGTACATTCCGTATAATTGCGGAAAATATTACGTTTCGGGCGGCCTCAACGGCGGCACGGCCCCGGCATTTTTGGCGCTCTGCCATGAGCTGGAGCGCCGCACCGAGGCCGACCTGCAACAAAATGTCATCGCCCTTTGGCATGATGAAAGCCAGCTGAACCGCTATGCGGCCGAGCGCAGCGACTACCGCCTGCTGACCCCGGCTTACTGGTACCCGGAGGGCTGGCAGATGCCCTTTGAGCAGAAGATCACCGTGCGGGATAAGTCCCGCTACTTCGACGTAGCAGCGGTTAAAAACAAACAGGCCAAGCCGCAAAGCCGGCTGCAGCGCAAGTGGGGGGCGTTCTGCGAGAACTACCTGCCCTACTGGTACTGCCTGCGGGACACCCTGCTGCATAAAACCTTGAAAGGGGGCGGCGCCTGATGGCGCAGACCCGTAAAAACCGCATACTGCCGCTGATTCTGATACTTGTCTGCGCTGCCGTTATGCTGCGCAGCGCCTTTACGGGGCTGGAGATCGACGAGGAGTACGCTTTGTCCCTCGGCTACCGCCTGGTCAGCGGCGACCGGCTCTTTTATGATATGTGGGAGCCGCATCAATTGTCCAGCCTGCCCGCCGCCGCACTGTTGGCGATGTTCATCGGCATCACGGGCGGCACTACCGGCGTGCTGGTGTTCTTCCGGCTCGTGGTGCTGGCCTGCAAGGCGGGCATGAGCTGCGTCTTTTACCGGGAGTTCCGCCGCGACTTGGGCAAGCCCGCCGCGCTGCTGGCGGCGCTGGTGCTGTTCGCCTTCGTGCCCAAGTGGTTCCTTGGCCCGGACTACACCGGCCAGCAGTTCCACTGGACGCTGGCGGCGTTCCTCTGCCTGCACCACTATGTCACCCGCGGCTGCAAGCAGCTGTGGCTGGTGCCGCTGGGCGCGGTGTGCGCCTGCTTCGGGTATTTGGCCTTCCCCCAAAGCGCGGCGGCCTTTGCCGTGCTGTGGATCGGCATGCTGATTTTGGGCAAGCGCTATGGCGAGCCGAAACACCGCGGCGCCTGGGTGCTGCTGGGCAGCTGCGCCGTCTGCGGTGTGGTGTTTCTGGTGTATGCGCTCTCCGGCGTGGAGTTCAGCATCTCGCTGCTGCTCAGCCGCCTGACGTTGATTTTGCACGACCCACAGTACAATTTCACCACCGCCCAGCGCATGGCCCTGCTGGCCGGCCAGGCATTGACCGTAGCACGGTCGCTGCTCTGGCCGCTGCTGGCCTCCGCCGCCGTCTGCGCGGCGCTCTACCTTATTAAAAAGCAGCCTGTTACGGTGGGGCGGCTGCTCAACCTGTGGGCGGCCTTTGCCACGGTGCAGTGCCTGCTGCGTGCCGTTAAGGACGGCAGCCTGGACGAGCGCCAGTTTGTGCCGGTGGTGGTGCTGGCCGGGGCATGGGCGTTCTGGCGCGGCCGCGGCAGGCCCGGCAACGCCGAGCTGTTCTGGCTGGGTTATCTGCCGGGGCTGGCGGCCTACGCCATGATCCTGCGGTCGACGCTGCTTGGATTGGCCCCGACTTTTATGTACTTGACATGGCCTGCCGTCTGCGGTATGCTGGCGCTGGTGAACCATGCGGATGGCGGGGACAATGCCGCAAAATCCCGCCGCGCCGAGGGTGTGCTTTGCCTGGCCGCGATGCTGGCGTTTTTGCTCGTCTGTCGCGTCTGGTGCGTGCAGACAACCGGCTGGAAATCGGCTGACATCACCGACACGCCGCTGGTGCGCATCACCACCGGCCCGGCCAAGGGCATCTATGCCGACGCCAAAGCCGCCGACATGCAGGAGTGTCTGTATGAAGCGCTGGCGCCCTACGCGGGCCAGCCGATTTTGCAGGCCATCGGCGAGCAGCACGGCCTGGGCTTTTTAATGGCCGATGGTACGTTGGATGTTGCCCAGGCGTCGGTCATCTCCGGCACCGACAGCGACCCCCGGTTTGAGCAGTATTACACCGACGTCCCCGGCAAGACGCCCCGCGTGATCTTGTACGATGACGCCGAGGTCCGCGATATGGCGGAGTTTCATTCCTGGTTGGAATCGAACTTTACCATTGTTGAGCGGTACAACGTCACCCACGGTTCTGCCAGCTTGCAAGTCCTTTTGGTTGGCTGATGCCTTTCGGTGCCGCCACCCTGCGGCGGCACCTCTTTATAACGGCATCCACCGGCAAGACTACCTTTTTTGTGACCAAAAAAGGTAGCGAAAAAAGTCCCGCTGTTGCGAGGCAGCGGACCCCGCCTTAGGGGCTGCTCGCCCCTAAGAACCCCAAAGAGGAGGGTCAGAGAAAAAAATCCTAAAAAATGCAGGAGTACTGCATTTTTCTTAACGGATTTTTCCCTCTTCCCACATTGACCCCTCCGGGGCCAAAATCCCCTTATAAATTGGTACTGTAGGGAGGGGTCTTGACCCCTCCTAAAGGCTCCCCTCGAGGGGAGCTCCCGCGAAGCGGGTGAGGGGTGGCTACTTTAGTTGCCACTTTAAATCACCCTACCCCCACACAAACAGGAGCAAACACATGGAAAAACTACTTATTTTCATCCCCGCTTACAACTGTGAAAAACAGGTCCCGCGCGTGCTGTCGCAGCTGCTGGACCCGCACGTTTTGCCCTGGGTGGGGGAGTGCATCGTCGTCAACAACCGCTCCACCGATGGCACCGAGGCCGCCGTGCAGGATTGGATGACCCGCCACCCGGCGGCCCCCGTGCGCCTTTTGCGCAACGATGAAAACTACGGCCTCGGCGGCAGCCACAAGGTGGCCTTCGGTTACGCAGCCGCCCACGGCTACCAGCACCTGGTGGTGCTGCATGGCGACGACCAGGGCGCTGTCGCTGACCTGTTACCTATCTTAAACGATGGAACGTACAAAAACTATGATTGCTGCCTTGGCTCCCGCTTCATGAAGGGCAGCCGCATCAAGGGGTACAGTGCCTTGCGCGTAGTGGGCAACTACGGCTTCAACGCCCTGTTCAGCCTGGTGGCGGGCAGAACCATCACCGATCTGGGCAGCGGGCTGAACCTCTACGCGGTCGAGCCGCTGAAAACTGAGTACTACAAAAAATTCCCCGATACACTGTACTTTAACGATTGCATGATCCTCGCCCTCTGTCAGCTCAAACAGCGTGTGCTGTTTTTCCCCATCTCCTGGCGGGAGGAGGACCAGGTCAGCAACAACAAGCTCACCAGCTTCGGCATCAGCCTGCTCAAACTCTGCGGGCGGTACCTGGCCGGCAAGCAGAAATTTGTCACCCGCGAATGGCGCGAAAAACCCATTGAAAATTATACAAGCAGCGTTATTGCGTCCAATTTATAAGGAGGCTCTCTTATGAAAGTTCTGGTAACGGGCGCCGCCGGATTCATCGGCGGCCAGCTGTGGCACACCCTGTGGCAGCGCGGGGACGAGGTCGTCGGCATCGACAACTTCTCCTACGGCAACCTCGACAACTTAAAGTTTGACGACCACGATTTCGGCTCCGAAGTCCGCCGCATGGACATCCGCGACCGCGAAGCCATGCCCAAGCTGTTTGAAGAAGAAAAGTTCGATGTTGTGTATAACATTGCGGGCATCGCGCCCCTGCCGGACTGCCAGAGCGACCCCGTGCAGGCTGTTGAGGTCAACACCATGGGCCTGGTACACGTGCTGGAATGTGCCCGCCGCACCGGCGTAAAACAGGTGGTGCAGGCCTCCACCAACGCCATGTACGAGAACGAGACCGAGTTCCCGACCGTGGAAAGCAAGTTCAACCCGCCCACCCTGATCTACCCCAACACCAAATACTGCGCCGAGCGCTTTGCCCAAAGCTTTGCCGACACTTATGGCATGACCGTGACCTGCCTGCGCTTTGCCAACGTCTACGGCCCTCACATCGACTGCCTGCGCAAGCAGCCGCCGTTTGTGGGCTATATGATCCGCGAGCTGTACTATGACCGCACGCCGGAGTTCCACTCCGACGGCAACCAGCGCCGCGACTACATTTATGTGGACGACCTCATCGCCCTGGCCCTGCGCGTGGTCGAGCGCCCGCAGCCCGGCTTTGATGCGGTGAACGTTTCCAGCAACCAGAGCTACTCGGTGCGGGAACTGTACGCCATCGCCAACAAGATCATGGGCAAAAACATCGAGGCCAAGTACTGCCCCAGCAGCCATTACTGGGCCAAGTACCCCGAACTGTACGGCGGCGCCTACGGCATCAAACCGGAGATCCTGGACCACGAGGTCAACAAGTTCAGCCTGTGTGACAACGCCCACGCCCGGGAGGCTTACGGCTGGGTGCCCCAGGTGGATATTGAAACAGGCCTTTCCCGCGTGGTGGAAGCCGAATGTAAAATGCTGGCCGCACTTTAATAGCGAATGGCGGCTGCCGTTCCGCGCCGCCCCGTGCAATTTGGCAAAAATCCGCAAAATAAAAGGAGTCCAAACTATGCCTAAACTCCACCTCATCCTCCCCATGGCAGGCCGGGGCAGCCGGTTCTTCGAGAACGGCTTCGTCTGCCCCAAGCCGCTGATCGAAATTGCCGGTAAGCCCTTCTTCTATTGGGCCGCCCGCAGCATCGAGAAGTACGTCGACTGCGCCGACCTCACCTTTGTGGTGCTGGAAGAGCACATCCGCGACTTCGCCATCGACGCCAAGATCAAGGCATACTGGCCCGACGCCCGTATTATTGCGCTGCCTGCCGTTACCGAGGGCGCAGCCATCACCGCCCTGCGCGGGGCCGAGGGTCTGCCCGACGGTGAGCCGCTGCTCTTCAACGACTGCGACCACCTTTTCCTCTGCCGCAGCTTCAACGACTTCTGCAACAAGGGCGGTTTCGCCCACGGCCCGGACGGTGCGCTGCTCACTTTCACAAGCGACTCGCCCGCCTACAGCTACCTGCAGTACGGCGCGGACGGCAATGTCTGCCATACGGTGGAAAAGCAGGTGGTCAGCCACGATGCCATCTGCGGTGCGTATTACTTCAAGGATAAGCAGACCTACGCCGACGCCTGCGCCGCCTACCTGAAAAACTGCGAATACAAGGAGTTTTTCGTCTCCGGCATCTACAACGTGCTGGCTGACCGCGGCGCGAAAGTGGCAGGCTTCGCCACCGACCTGCACCTGCCCTTCGGCACCCCGGCCGAGTACCGCGCCGCCGAGGCCCCGGAAAACAAATCCGCTTTTGAGGAACTGCTGTAAATGACTTTTTACCTCGTATTATCGCTATTTCTTGTGCTGGTGGGGCATGCGTTCCGCCTGCTGCGGTGGGAGCAGTTCATCCGAATTTACGAGCGCCCGCTGCGGGGCCAGATGCTGCGGGGCATGGCCGGCGGCTATGCCCTCAACTTTGTGCTGCCCTTCCACCTGGGCGATGTGTTCCGCGCGGTGTTCACCGGCCGCCGCATGAAAAGCGGCATCGGCTTCGCGCTGGCTACCGTCATCATGGACCGTTTTCTGGATGTCTGGTTCGTGGCGCTGGGCTTCGGCGCATTTTGGGCGCTGGGGCAGGGCGGTGCGGCCGTGCTGGGCGCGGCGCAGTATTACCTGGTGTTCTCGCTGGTGCTGGCGCTGGGCCTTGTGCTGGTGGTGGCCCTGCGGGACCTGCTCAAAAAAGGTTGCCTTGCCTTCTGCGGGCTGTTCAATGATACGCTGAAATTGGACGGCATGATGTTCTTTTGGAGCCTCATCAACACCTTCAAGGACCTGGGCCGCATCAAGATTGGACGTCTTGTCGTTAATACGGTGCTCATGTGGGCGGCCTACCTCGGCTCCTACACGGCGCTGGCAGCGGCCCTCACCGCGGCCGGTCAGCCCATGGCGCTGGTGGATGTGTTCGACCTGCTTTTTGGCCGCAACGCCGCCGACCTCAGCGCTTTGCTGCCCGGCGGGGCAATGGGCGCGGCTGCCCCCGCCGCCCGCATCCTGCTGCTGTGCTGGTTTGCACTGCCGCTGCTGGCCATGTGGCTGGTCACGCTGCTGCCGGAAAAAGTGCGCGGTGCCGTCAATCAGGCCACCCAGGCCGCCCCGGCAGGGGAGAGCTACCTCAACCTGCTGCCCCAGGCCGACCCGCAGGACCGTGCGGCGTTTTTAAGCCAGTATTTCGGCCTGCAAAACAAAGAGTGGGTCAAGGGCTTCCTAAAAATGAACCAGGGCATCACCATTTTGCAGGACTATTCCGCCGGTTCCAACGCCACCACCATGCTCTGCATGGACGCAGAAAAGACGTTCTACCGTAAATATGCCTTTGGCGCGGACGGCGACAAGCTGGCCGAACAGCTGGCCTGGCTGCGCGCCCAGCAAGACCGCCTGCCCCTGTGCGACATCCTGCAAAGCAGCACCGAGGACGGCTGCTGCTGGTACGACATGGTCTACGACCCGCAGGCTGTCGGCCTGTTCCGCTACCTGCACTCCAACCCTGTGGAGAAAAGCACCGCCATCCTGCGGGAGGTGCTGGACACGCTGGAAGAAAAGCTCTACCGTCCCACCGCCCGTCCGGCGGATATGAAAAAAATCGAGCAGTACATCGATAAAAAGGTGGACGCCAACCTGCAAAAACTGCGGGATGCCCGCTCCCTGCGGGAGCTGATGGCTGCCGACACCATCTGGGTCAACGGCGTCGAGTACAAAAACCTGCACCAGCTGGCCTGGCTTTTCGACCGCGAACGGTTGAAAACTTTGTTCGCTGCTGACCCCGTGGGTACCATCCACGGCGACCTGACCATTGAAAACATCATCTGCCGCCTGAACCCGGGCGCGAACGGCGGCTGGTATCTCATCGACCCCAACACCGGCAATCTGCACGAAAGTCCCTTCCTGGATTACGGCAAGCTGCTGCAAAGCCTGCACGGCAGCTACGAGTTCATGATGAAGACCCCGCGGGTCACCGTGCAGGGCAGCCGCATCGACTTCGCGCTGACCCGCTCGGCCGCCTATGATGCGCTGTATCGTGCGTTAATGGCCGATCTGCAGAGCCGTTACCCCGCCGCCCAGGTGGAAAGCATCCTCATGCACGAGGTCATCCACTGGCTGCGGCTGATGCCCTACAAACTGGCCAAAGACCGCAAGCGCGCGCCGATGTTCTACGCCGGGCTGGTCATGGTGGCCAACGATGTTGCCAACTTTGCAAAAGGAGAGAACGTATGCTGATCTGCGTCGACCTGGACGGCACGCTGCTGGACACCGTCCCCGCCAACGCCGCGGCCTACCGCGCTGCGCTGGAGGAGCAGGGCTTTACCGTCACCGATGAATACTACGCCCAATACTGCAACGGCGGCTATTATAAGCAGTTTTTACGCCCGCTGATGGGCGGCGACCCCGCCCCCGAAGCCGTGGAGCGGGTGCACGACCGCAAAAAGGAGCTGTACAGCAGCTGCCTGCCCATGGTGCGCCCCAACACCAGCTTACTGGCGATTTTGCAGGCGATGAAAGCCGCCGGCCACGACCTGGCCTGTGTGACCACCGGCAGCCGCAAAAACGCCACCGAAGTGCTGGAATATTTCCACTGCGCAGACTGGTTCGGCGTGTTCATCACGGGCGAGGACGTCGTCAACAGCAAGCCCGACCCCGAGGGCTACCTGAAAGCCATGGCGCATTTCGGCGTTACCCCGGCGGAAACGATGATCTTCGAGGATTCCGGCCCCGGCCTTGAAGCCGCCCGTGCCAGCGGCGCGACCGTATATAAGGTGGAAGCCTTTTAAAGAAATAGTTGATATTTTTTAAACAGGGCGTATTCTGTTGATTTTCTTTTGGTAATGCCTTACAATATAAAATGACAGAAAATGGGGAATTTAGCTTAAGGCAACACCGCACAATTCCCGCCTAACGGCTTAAGCACCGTTCCGGCGGCTGCGGCACGGCATCTGCGTTGCCAAAATGCTCGATAATACACAAAGTATTATCTGCGCTTTTGGCTTAGCAGCTGCCGCACCTCGCTCGCCGTATCGGCACTTAGAATTATGCGGTATTGCCTTAAATCCCCGATAAAAACAGGAGGCAACCCATGGAACATGCCAACCCGATCCTGCTTGGCAATAATAGTCCGCAGAAATTTATTACCATTGGCGAAGTCATGCTGCGCCTGACCCCGCCGAATTATGAAAAGATCCGTATGGCATCCAGCTTCGAGGCCAGCTACGGCGGCAGCGAGGCCAACATTGCCCTGGCCCTGGCCAACCTGGGCGTGGACTCCACCTTCTTCAGCGTGGTGCCCAACAACTCCCTGGGTAAAAGCGCTATCCGCTGGCTGCGCTGCAACGACGTGCACTGTACGCCGATGATCCTCTCCACCAAGGAGGAGACCCCCAGCTGCCGCCTGGGCACCTATTACCTCGAGACCGGCTACGGCATCCGCCCCAGCAAGGTCATCTATGACCGCATGCACAGCGCCCTGACCGAGTACGACCTGACCAAGGTCAATCTGCAGGAGCTGTTTGAGGGCTTTGACTGGCTGCACCTGTCCGGCATCACCCCGGCGCTGAACAAGAACTGCGCCGATTTCATCCTGCGCTGCCTGCGCGAGGCCAAGGAGATGGGCCTGACCGTCAGCTTCGACGGCAACTTCCGCTCCAGCCTGTGGACCTGGGAGGAAGCCCGCGACTACTGCACCCAGTGCCTGCCCTACGTGGACGTGCTGTTCGGCATCGAGCCGTATCACCTGTGGAAAGACGAGGAAAACCACGCCAAGGGCGACTGGAAGGACGGCGTGCCCCTGCAGCCCAGCTACGAGCAGCAGGACGAGATTTTCCAGCATTTCATCGACCGTTACCCCAACATGAAGTGCATTGCCCGCCACGTGCGGTACGTACATTCCGGCAGCGAGAACAGCCTGAAAGCCTTCATGTGGTATGAGGGTCACACCTTCGAGTCCAAGCTCTACACCTTCAACATCCTGGACCGCGTCGGCGGCGGCGATGCCTTTGCCAGCGGCCTGATCTACGCTATGATGCACGACTACAAACCCATGGACATGGTGAACTTCGCGGTCGCTTCCAGCGCCATCAAGCACACCATCCACGGCGATGCCAACATCACCGACGATGTAGAGAGCATCCGTGATTTGATGAATATGAATTACGATATTAAGCGTTGATTTTGTTTTAGGCAATACCGCATAATTCTAAGTGCCGATGCGGCGAGCGAGAAGTACAAGCTGCTAAGCAAAAAGCGCAGATAATACTGGATGTATTATCGAGCATTTTTGCGACGCAGATTGTGCTTCGCAGCCGCAGCAGCGGTGCTTAAGCTGTAAAGCGGGAATTGTGCGGTGTTGCCTTAGTAAATAGTGTGCCACCCCGGCCCTGCCTACCCTGCGGCAGGGCCTTTTATAATGGGATACTGCCGTTAAAACAAGGGAACATCCATACAATATCCCGCCAACCTAAACCGAGCCTAAAAAACCACTGCATCTGCCCAAATTTATTGACAAACCGCCCCGTTTGTGGTTGAATACTAGTATCACACGAAACACACAACGGACACCGCCCCAGCGCGAATCTTCGTGCGCGGGCGGTGCTTTGTTTTGATAGGAGATATGTAACGATGGCAGAAGAAAAACGTAAACGCATCCTTTCGGGCATCCAGCCCACCGGCACGCCCACCCTGGGCAACTATATCGGCGCGGTGCGCAACTGGGCCCTGCTGCAGTCGGACTACGACTGCCTGTATATGGTCGCCGACCTCCACTCGCTGACCGTCCGCCAGAACCCCGCTGAGCTGCGCCGCCGCACCCGCGAGCTGTCCGCCCTGCTGCTGGCCGTCGGCATCGATCCCAAGGAGCATGTCCTCTTCGTCCAGAGCCACGTGCCTGCCCACACCCAGCTGTCCTGGGTGTTGGCCTGCAACACCCAGTTCGGTGAGCTGTCCCGCATGACCCAGTTCAAGGATAAGAGCGCCAAACACCCCGATAACGTCAACGGCGGCTTGTTCACCTACCCCGTCCTGATGGCAGCCGACATTCTGATCTATAACGCCGACCTCGTCCCCGTGGGCCAGGACCAGACCCAGCATCTGGAGATCGCCCGCGACATCGCCGGCCGCTTCAACGGCATCTACGGCGATACCTTCATCCTGCCCGAGGGCTACGTCCCGGCCTCCGGCGCCAAGATCATGTCCCTGGCCGAGCCGGCCAAGAAGATGAGCAAGTCCGACACCAACGTCAACGCCTTCATCCTGATGACTGACGACAAGGATGCCATCGTGCGCAAATGCAAGCGCGCCGTCACCGATTCCGACGGCTGCGTCCGCTTCGACCGCGAAAATAAGCCCGGCGTTTCCAACCTCATGACCATCTACGGCACCTTCACCGGCAAGAGCATGGACGAGATCACCGCTGAGTTTGAGGGCAAGGGCTACGGCGACTTCAAGATGGCTGTCGCCGAGGTCACCGCCGACGCGCTGGCCCCCGTCCAGGCCGAGTACGGCAAGATTCTTGCCGATAAAGCGTATGTTGATGAGGTGCTCAAGTCCGGTGCCGAGCGTGCCTCCCGCCTGGCAAACCGCACCGTCAACAAAGTCTACCGCAAGGTGGGCCTGCTGCAGCTGGATAAATAAGATGAAACTGCCTCGTATCCGGCAAAATGCACTTGACAAAACGGCGCTGAACCGTTTATAATATTACAGTTAGTGCGGCTCGTATTGGGCCGCACAACTTTTACTATTTACACGTTAGGAGAAACTACCATGGCGAAAGAAGTCGTTGTTACCCGTGAGGGCTATGATAAACTGGTCCATGACCTGGACGAACTGCGCACCGTTAAACGTAAAGAGGTTGCTGATAAGATCAAGGTTGCACGTGGCTACGGCGACTTGAGCGAGAATGCCGAGTACGACGCCGCTAAGGAAGAGCAGGCCGTTGTCGAGGCCCGCATCGCTGACCTGGAGGCTACCTTGAAAGTCGCCCGCGTCATCGACGACAGCGAGCTGTCCGGCGATACCGTTTCCATCGGTATGAACGTCACTATCCAGGAGGAGGGCGAGGAGCCGGAATCCTACGACATCACCGGTTCCACCGAGGCTGACATGAACCTGAACCGCATCAGCGACGAGAGCCCCGTCGGCGCCGCCTTGATCGGCCATAAGCCCGGCGACGAAGTCGACGTCACCCTGCCCAACGGCAGCATCGTCACCTACAAGCTGCTGACCGTCACCCGCTCCAAGTAAGCGGAAACCGCCGCATATTCATGATTTAAAAACACGAAAGGACGATCTCACATGGAGCAGAATAAGCCCCAGACCGAACAGGACATCAGCCAGCAGGCAGCCGTTCGCCGCCAGAAGCTGGCCGACCTGCGCGCCGCCGGCAGCGACCCCTTTGTCATCACCAAATATCCGCAGGATTCTTACTCCGCTGATTTGAAAGCCGAGTTTGCCGACCTGCCCGCCGAAGCCGAGACCGGCAAGATCGTCTCGCTGGCCGGCCGTATGATGTCCAAACGCATCATGGGCAAGGCCAGCTTTGCCCACCTGCGCGACCAGAAGGGCGATATCCAGATCTTCGTCAAGCGTGACCTGCTGGGCGATGAGCCTTACGCCGCCTTCAAAAAGCTGGACATCGGCGACATCATCGGCGTCAAGGGCGAAGTGTTCCGCACCAAAATGGGCGAGATCTCCGTCCGCATCTCCGAGCTGACGCTGCTCTCCAAGAGCCTGCTGCCCCTGCCCGAGAAGTTCCACGGTCTGACCGACCGCGAGGCCCGCTATCGTCAGCGCTATGTTGACCTCATCGTCAACCCCGAGGTCAAAGACACCTTCGTCAAGCGCAGCCAGATCTTGAAGGAGATCCGCGCTTACCTGGACGAGAAGGGCTTCCTGGAGGTCGACACCCCCATCCTGACCCCCTTTGAGATCGGCGCCTCCGCCCGCCCGTTCTATACCCACCACAACACGCTGGATATGGACATGGTGCTGCGCATCGAGACCGAGCTGTATCTGAAGCGCCTGATCGTCGGCGGTATGGACCGCGTGTACGAGGTCGGCCGTATCTTCCGCAACGAGGGCATGGACCCCAAGCATAACCCTGAGTTCACCACCATCGAGCTGTACCAGGCTTTCACCGATTTCCACGGCATGATGGACCTGGTCGAGGAGATGTACAAGCGCCTGGCCCTCAAGGTCTGTGGCAGCCTGGAAATCACCTACCAGGGCAAGCAAATCGACATGGGCCACTGGGAGCGTCTGACCATGATCGAGGCCGTCAAGAAGTATTCCGGCGTTGACTTCAACGATTGGAAGACCGACGAGGATGCCATCGCTGCTGCCAAGGAGCACCACGTCGAGCTGCCCGAGGTGCCCACCAAGGGTGCCATCCTGGCCGAGTTCTTCGACGCTTTTGTCGAGGATAAGCTCATCCAGCCCACCTTCATCTATGATTACCCCGTCGAGATCAGCCCGCTGGCCAAGCGCAAGCCCGATGATCCGGCTTTCACCGAGCGCTTCGAGTATTTCATCGACTGCACCGAGTACGGCAATGCCTTCAGCGAGCTGAACGACCCCATCGATCAGAAGGCCCGCTTTGAGCGCCAGGTCGCCGAGCGCAAGGCCATCGAACCCAACTGCAAGGCCCAGGTCGACTACGACTACGTCACCGCCCTGGAGTACGGCCTGCCCCCCACGGGCGGCCTCGGCTTCGGTGTTGACCGCCTGGTCATGCTCCTCACCGACAGCGCCTCCATCCGCGACGTCCTCCTCTTCCCCACGATGAAGCCGATTGAGCAGTAAGATGCGAAAAATGACTTATATTCGTTGAAAATAATAATATGTGATACTGGAGCAATGTGAATTTACCACCAACTTACCACCAAATTTGATAATTTGCATCAGTAAAACAGAAAGCAACCTACAATAAACGCAAGCACCCCTGTCCATTTGATGTTGCGCGACAGCACAGCATGATGGGCAGGGGTGCTTGTGTATTATTCGAGGTTACAATTTGTTTTTTTCATAATGTGGTAGTTAATATCACGCCACTTTTCAACAATTTCCTCTGTTGGAGTCATATCGATTAGATTAGTGTCATAAATGTACTATCATCATCAAATCGATGAACGGGAGTGATATTTAGCAAAACATTGCGCATAATTTCTTTAGCTTCGTTCCTCTTTTCAAAAACATTCTTTACGTGAGCAATAATCTTGTCTTGTTCATCTTTAGATTTAGGAAACGGCAATTCAAGTTCTAAAACTCTTCGACCCAATGTATCAATAATGTCTTGTGTAAACTGCTTTGCTCGAATTTGCTGCTTAACTATAGGAGAAGACAACAGTGCTAACAGTAAATAGGGATTGATTTTTTCGTGATCTATACTCCTGATTTTCAAAAGGTGGCTTTGATAAACAATTTTGGTTTCAGCAGGAGAAATCATAGCACAAGTCCCTACAAGATATGTGCCATCTCGAACCATCAGGATGTCATATGGCTGTACATCCTGTTTTTCGGAAAGCTTATTGTAGATATCTTCGCTGAGACCTTGCTTTGGATCGAGTTTGATTTCCCAGTTTGCAATATCTGAGGTTCGAATGAATGGTATCTGACCTGTGCCATATGCTAATTTTCCGACTTCATCTCCAGTGCTGATGGCAACCAGTTTATCTTCGACCAACTTTCCTACAGTAACCAAATCGTATTCTTCCTGCAAACTATCAAGCTGCTCTCGAATCTCAGGGTTATAGTAAATCGGAAGATATATACTATCTGCAATTTCATGTTGTTTGACTGTAAAGCCAAGATGGTCGTAAGACAGATCATCTCCACGCTTGAATTTTTCATACCTTTCTTGAATCAAGGGAATGTCATCGTACGGAATTTCCAACCCCCTTGAATCGTGACCACACCATTTAGCAACCGCCATAAATATCTTGTGTTCTGGATCGACCTTATAATCAGCCGAAACAAACTTTGTCATCAATACAACGCAAGTTTTTGCATGAGTGTGGGGCTGGAATAGGTTTTCGGGCATGGAAATAACTGCATCGATTCTGGCATGTTGCTCCACATAATTCATAATATATTTGTGGCTTGGATTACAGAACATGCTTTCAGGGGCGACAATGCCCAGTCTTCCTCCCGGAGCCAGAAGTTCCAAACAACGTTCAATAAAAAGAACCTGTGGCGTTTGATCGGAGAGTATCTTTTCGGTTTTGGAGAATACTTTTTCTCCTTTTAGAATTTTCCACTGATGTCCTAGATCATATTGTGACAAAATGCTCTGATCATCAATTTTCAATTTAGAACCATACGGTGGATTGGTCAGTACCACATTAAAACTACCAGCAGCAATTTGTGCCTGAGCGTTGGAAGACCATTTGTGGATAGTTTCTAAACTGTTTTCGCAGAAAATGCCTCCTCTTCCATCGCCGAGGATTGCCATGTATGCTTTAGTTGTTTTACTTAAAAAACTTTCTTTATCGATGCCCCTAAAATTCTTAATAGCAACTTCTTGCTGATCAGCAAATATCTCTCTGTCGGGCCAACCCAATTCTCGACCCTCTTGCTGAACTTGATTCCATACATAACGCAAACTTTCGATCAGGAAACCACCAGAACCACATGCAGGGTCGATGAGCCTATCTTTTCTAGTCGGGTTTGCAAGCGATACTAATAATTTGACCACATTTCGTGGTGTGAAGAACTGTCCCTGACCACCACGAAGCGACGGAGAAATAAAAGTTTCAAATGCATCAGCAATAGCATCACGTTCGCTTTCTGTCAAGCAATACTGTTGTAGTTCACCTGCAATATATGCTATCGAACTATTGGACAATGTAATAATGTCTGCAGATGTAAAGACATCGGGATATTTAGTTTTGACATGATCAAAAATCTCTATAATACGCTTAGCAACGTCATCGACATTTTCATCGATTCCTGCTCGAAAGCTGACCATATCATTTGGCTTTGTAAACCTCTCATCATAAATCTTGCAGAAAATCAGGTTTATGATCTGTGACACAAATTCTGTGTCCAAAGTGATACCTGTGTTGTTTGCAGCCAGATAGTTTCGCATACTATTAAACACAGACTTTAGGTTGTGAGTCTTTTTCAGATCCTTACGCTTGAATAAACCAATATCTTCAATTCTCTGGCCAAATAACGGTATATTAGGAATTTCAATAAAATTAATAGTGCCGTTTGCTTCATACTTTCGAAGATAAAGAGTTTCTTCACCATTATACCAAACACCCAAAACAGCTTTCGAAAGTCTCATGTAATCTTCAAGCTGTGATCTGCCGTCTTTACGACTCTTTTTCTTGCATTCAACTACCATAAAGAGGTTGTCATCAGTGTGAATATTATCTGAAAAAACAGCAATATCAACAGGATACTCTTTTTTGACATCAGAAGGTCTAACCTTAACATGCCACTGGGGTCTTGTTTGAATATGGCTAATGGGATATCCATAGTCCTCATATAGCTTTTTTGCAAACGGTTGTACCGCTTGCGTTTCTTCAGGGGTTGCTTTGAGTTCTTGACCAGATATGTAATCAGTCAGATATCCCTCTCTTATCTTTTCCATAATTTTCCTCCAAAATTGTTTGTTCATTTATGCTGTTTCGTATGTCCTTTATCATACTAGGATGTGTGTTAATCCAGCGAGCAATATCTGCAGGGACTTCGCCTCTGTCTTTGGCAGCTAGATCAAAAAAAAGAGTTCGTGCGTCTCCATCTGTCCCTAATATTTCTATTGACTTAAATTGGAGTTCAGGAGGAGGAGGACTAACTCTTCCAGATAGAATGTCATAAAAATATGGCTTCGTTATTCCTAAAGAGGTGTAAAACTGAGTTTGCGTCATACCAGCTTGCTTTATTAAAGTTCGGAGGTAATCTCCAAAAGATAGATCATTCACAAATGTTCACTTCCATCTTTTAATAGTATGTGTGTATACATACTAACATACTATTTCTTGTTTTTCAATAGGTTATAGGAGTAGTTTCAAGGTATAAAAGTCAAGTATAGTAAATCTATCAGTTTCTCGATTTGTTCTTTTTCCGATAGCGGAATATCCGTCGGCTTGTCTTATTTGAAAAATCCGGCAATAACAGACCGAAATCCGTTCAAATGGTAGCGAAGGGCAAGATTCGCCTGGAGTAACTCAAAATTCACGTTGTGAATTTTTCGTTTCCGGCAATCTTGATGGGGATGCGCTCCCCATGCCCTCGCGGACAGCAATATGAATTGCAGTCATTGGTTCGACGAGAATCGTCTCGCAGCCGTGATGCTCTGCACCACGGGATGAGGTCTTCCACCTCAAACGCTGGAACCCTGTTTGTCAAAGAAGTCGAGAATCGACTTTTCTGACAGACAGGGATTTTTTGTTTTGCGCTTTTCCAAGATGTTCTCTATTCTGACCAGCACAGGCAGTACCAGCGGATGCTCCGCGAAAAGGGCATCCGGCAGAGCATGAGCCGGAAAGGAAACTGTCTGGACAATGCGGTGATAGAAAACTTCTTCGGGCTGCTCAAAAGTGAACTGCTGTATTTGCAGGAATTCCGTTCCATGGAGCACTTCAAACAGGAGCTTGTTGCATATCTGGATTACTACAACAACCACCGCATCAAGGCAAAACTGAAGGGCTTGCCGCCTGCAATTCACAGACAGCAAGCCCTTTCGGCTGCTTGAACAATTTTTGCTTCAAATTATTGTCTAACTTTTTGGGGGCACTTCATTGCTCTGAGGGATTTTCTAATATATGATAGCACTCGCCATATCACTACAGACTATTTTTTGAAGTGCTTTGCCTTAATAGTTTTCAATTCCTAATGTAGCGTAAAAAACATCTTTTTTAAACACATCAAGACCGCCTATATCTCTTTTGTTGTAATAGATAACATATCCCGCATAAAGGTCTTTGTAGCTCCCTGCGTTCTTAACTTCGCCACTTTTAAATGAATCAATCTTTCCGTCATCGCCACAATATATCCCGGTATACCCATTGCCGTTATCGTATACCGTCCACATCACTGCGCCGTTTTCGTCGATGAACGAGTAAAAATAGGCATCATTTAATGCCGTGAGCCCCTTCTCTAACGCAGGGACTTCCGAAAGATGAATTATCTCTTCGTAGTGCTCTTTTAAATCGCCCAAGTCTCCGGTAGATGTGTTACCACCATTGTCTGAATATTTTCCTGTTTTAGAAGCAATCGTCAGCGGCTTACCAATACTTTTTTGCCGTTGAAACGAATTATTGAGACCGTATATCGTAGACATCTCAGTCTGCACAGCCTGCGTCAACGCTCGCGTTTCTGCCACGACCTGACTCTTTCTGGCCTTGTCAATGTACCCGGTAAGTGCCGGAATCAGCAGTGCTGCAAGAATAGCCAGAATCACCAGTACAACAATGAGCTCGACCAGCGTAAACCCGCGTTTCGAATTTTTCTTCGCCATAGAATCGACATCCTTTCGGTACATTTGATGTATTATAACATATCTTTGCAAAAAAGTCTATTCTTCTTCTTGAGGTTGTAAATACAAAACAGCCTCTACGGGAGTAGCCGACATTAGTAAACATCATACTCCTATATGAATGACAACACATGGCACTATGCGGTCTCGGACACAGAGGTCCTGCAGCCGACCCAAATCGAGGAGATGGCGGTCAAAACGTCCGAAAACAACTGGGACCTGACATTGTTTACCTGTACCACGACTGGCCAGGCACGGTATGCGCTACGCTGTGTCCGCACAGACGAGTAAGCATTATTCATAGTCATCGCTTCCAAAACACAAAAGTATTTCCGCTACACAATCCATAGATACACAACAGCGCGCCCCGCCTTGCGGCGGGGCGCGCTGTTGTGTATCTATGCGGAAAATTAAGAGATTTCCTTTTTGCCATCGTAGCTTTTGGCTTTGGTGGGGGCTTTCAGCAGCTTACGGGTGTACTGGTAAACAATTTGCAGCAGCACATACCAGCAAAAAATCGGATGCATCAGGTAAATCGGGTTTTTGCGGGAGATGGCAAGCCCAATGCCATCGGCGAGCGCGGGAAGAATAAACCCGGTGTACGGCACAAACAGCAACGCCTTTTTGCCGATGCCTGGCTGGAAGCGCTCGCGCCCGGCGTAGCCGGCGTTGTCTTCTTTGGCTTTGTTGACGTTATTCCACACGCGGTAGCGCAGCTTGGGCCAGTAAGCTTTCAGTGAATCGGCCGAGTAGTGCAGCAGCGGGTCGTTTTTGACGACCAGCAGTTGGGTGTCACCCTGGGCGCGCATGATGTAAAAGGCGTGGACCAGTTCGGTCTCGTCCTGCATGCAGAACGAAAAATATTCTTTATCGATCATTGTACCTGCGCAGACCAGCTCAATCAGCGGGAAACGGTGCAGCTCTTGGAACGAGACACAGAGTGTGTGCTCGTCCTCCCAACGGACGTCGTAAAAGTCCCGCAGGTTTTTCTCAAAAAAGCCGTAGCTTTTGGAAAAACGGTAGATGAACAGGGAATAGGGGTCGCCGAACTCGGAAATATATTGGTTCAGCAGCGGATAATCGTCGGGACGCAGATAGCCGCCGCACAGCGCGGCCTTGCATTCGGGGTGGGCCTGCAAGGCCTGCACCTTGTGCAGAATACTGTCCGGGTTGACCATGACCTCATCGTGGTCCAGCGTCAGCACATAGCGCCCCCTGGCGGCCTGCATGCCCAACAGTTTAGCGTGCACAGGCTCGGTTCTGGGATTGTGGATGACCCGGCCGCCGTAACGTTCAATCAAGGCATAGGTGCCGTCGGTGCTGCCGCCATCCACAGCCAACAGGTCCAGCTTGTCCTGGGGGTAACTCTGCTTTTTAATACCTTCCAGCGTGCGGGGCAAAATCTTTTCCGAGTTGAATGTGGCAATCAGGATCGTTACAACAGGCAGGGATTCGGGTGTAGTGTTCATAGAGGCTTCTTTCTTTGTCGGTTCAGCTCTTCATAAGCGCAGTGGCAATCATCCGGGCAGGGGACTGCGCGGGTACGATGGGCGGGCGCTGGTAGTCGGGATAGTGGACAATAAAATCATCCACGACCTGCATGCTCTCCTGGTACATGACCACATTCTGGCCAAGGCCGTCGCTGCGCTCGGTATGAGTGCGCAGAATTAAGCAGGGTTTGCCCATGTAACTCAACTCTTCCTGGTTACTGCCACCATCCGTAATGACAAACGCCGCGCCCTCCAGCAGTTTCATGAAATCAAAATACTCCACACGGGGTAAGGCGGTCACGTGTGCATTTTGCTTTACAGTGTCCAGTAGCCCCATCTCCTGCAGCGTTACTTCAGTAGGCTTATGCAGGATCATCACACAGTGCATGCTTTCAGCCTGTTGCAGCGCGCGGGACAGCATATCGCGCACCAACGTTTTGTTGGCAAGATTCTCCTGCCGGTGCATGACAAACACAAAGTAAGGAGCGCTCTGCAATTCTGCGATAACTGGGTCCTTGCAGGGAATCGTGCGGGAGTAGGCAAGGCTGTCGGCAATCGTATTATAAGTGGTGTTTACCACAAGCCCCTTGGCCTTGCTCAGGTTAGCAGCAGCCTCCTGGCCGGGGGCAAAGTGTAGCCGTACACAGCGGCTGGTCAGTACACGGTCAATTTCTTCGGGAAAGGGATTCAGCCAGTTGTGGCTGCGCAGGCCGGCCTCTACATGGGCCACACGCATGCCGAAGTGCTTTGCTAGGTACGCACCCATAACGGTGGAAACGGTATCACCGTGTACGACCATCGTAGCGCCGCGCAGGGTATCTCTGCCGAAATGCGCGGGAATGGCCTTTTTCCCTTTGTGCCAGGTGGCAGCAAACCACTGCATCAACCCGGCAGCCGACTTTTTAATGTCGCTTTCCTTGCTCAGCTCCAAATCCACATGGCCGCCGTTGAGGGCGCGCAGAATGGTGCTTTTTACAATATCGTTCTGCCCAGATGCGATGATATGATAGGGAACCTGCTGCGCCTGCAATTGCAGCATTACAGGAAAAAGCTTGATCAGTTCGGCCTCCGTGCCGATGAAAAAATAAATACCTGACTGTGCCATAGATTAAGACCTTTCCAGCGTATCTGCTTTATCATAGTAATGCAGAATGTGCAAACGATAAAAAATTGCCAGCGTATCGACAAACATATTGCGAATGTCCTGATATCCGATCCGCCCGAAAGAAGCCCGGTGGAACACTACCTCAATCGGTGCGGAAGTGATTTTATATCCGCGTGCATTGATGATAGCCAAAACCTCAATATCAAACGCAAAACGCTTGACCAGGATCTGCCGCATGACCGGCTTGATGACCTCGGCCTTAAACAGCTTCAGGCCGGTCTGGGTGTCCCGCACGTTCAAGCGGAAAAGAATTAACAGCAGAATATAATAACCCCAGCTGTACACGCGCCGGATGGCCGGGTAATCGACCTTGGATTCCGGGTGCATCTTGCTGCCAATGACAACATCAGCATTTTCCCGCTGCATACGATCGATAAAGTCTGCCAGCTGTTCGGGCGCTAAATCCAAATCGGCATCACAGAAAGCAATATAGTCACCCGTGGCGTGGGCCGTGCCCTCGCGCAGCGCGCCGCCCTTGCCCTGGTTGGGCTGGTAGCTGATGCAGCAGATCTTCGGATTCTCGGCTGCGGCGCGCTCGATCTCCGCTTTGGTGCGGTCGCTGCTGCCGTCGTCGATGACCAGCAATTCATAGTCATCCGCCAGCGGGCAGATCTGCCGCGCAGCTTCCAGCGCGTTTTCGTAGATGATGGTTTCCTCATTATAAGCAGGCATCAGTACGGAAAGCTTGCCTGACAGTTTTGCCATGGGGTACCTCCTGGCATACAGCGACGTTTTACTTCTTCTGGCTGTGATGGTACAGCCAGTTCTGAATTTTAACGATCAACGAGGGATTCAGGTTAAAAATAATCGACTTTGCCTTGATGACAAATGTGTCTTTAAACCCCATAAAAGGGCGATGACTGGTGTCGATATTTAGCCCATTCTGAGCAGCAAAAGAACGTACGCACAGCTGCCACTTGCCGCGCTGTACAGACCCGGCCGGATGGATACGCTGATACTGGCTGTCTTTACAGGTAAGTACTGTATAAGAGTAGGTTTCAGGGGAAAAAGACTTCACCCGCTCAAAGTTCCAGGCATCGGCATCTTCAGCACAGGCAATGCAGAGAAACTCCTTGCGCCAGACGGAAGGCCCGGCAGCCAGGCGGTACTGAGTGCCTGCGGGAATTTCTCGATAGCCGCCGTCTTTACTCCAAATCGGCATTGTGGGGGTGAGATAATCCAAATACACAACGCCAACCTCTTTGTGCTGACGCAGCAAAGTCACATCAGCAACGATCTTCTCCTGGTCGATTTTTCCGGCAAGCCAGTGGTCTTCCAGTGTGATGAAGATGTATTCTTCCTGAATTTGCGCACAAACTTCCCGCAGGCGGCCTGTCCACGAGGGGTTGGGGCTGTGCAGGGCACGGCTATATACCGTCCCTGCCTCCGGCTCGCCGCTCTCGGTACACAGGTATACCGGGTAGGGACAGTCCGGCCAGAACTTGCGCATACAGTCCGAAAACGGCGTCCAGCAATCGGCATATTTATCACAGGAGACAACAAGGATACACATATCCTGCATCATTCGTATTCCATCCTTCCTTGGGGCTTAGTAGGGAAAAAGCCTTACCACCAGCACGCCGTTATACCAAGTCCAGCAGTTTTGTGCAGGGAACGCTTCCAGCTCGTTCAGCGCGGCGGTCAGGCTGTCCGCGTCGGCGGTGTAACCCTGCTCCTGCAAAGTCTTGGCGACATCGGCAGGCATAAAGGAAGAATCGCTGGCGTTCAGCAGGTTCATATCCGCTTTCAAATGCTGGTTGATGTAGCGTTCCGCCACAAACGGCGCGCTGTAGGACTGTTCCCAGTAATAGTCACCGCCGATGCCGGCCACATCGCCCGCGGGCTCGTAGGCTTTCTGGCCGGGGAAATAGGTTGTCTGGTATCCGGCCAGAACTACCGGAGTGACGCCTTTTTCGTACCCGGGCACAGACTCGATGCGGTCCACCAGGCGGGTGGAGTCAGCAATCGTCATCTCGTACCGCGCATATGCCTTGGTATAGCACAGATTCGCCAGCCGGATGCCGCACAAAACAGTCAGCCCGGCTACCACGCAGGCCAGCAGAGAATAACCCCACCGCAGCAGCCTTTCCCAATCTTTGCGCAGGTCGTCCCGGCGGTAAAGCTGCTCAACGGCCATCACGAAAAACAGCCATGGCGTCAGGTAGGAGAAGGTCATCAAGGTGTGTACCCACTTGGCAACAATGCCAATGGCATTCATGGCCAGCGGCAGGCAGACAATGTCTGCCACCAGCAAAAACAGCCCCAGAGGGCGTTTCCACAGCTGCTGTTTTACCAGCAGCCAGACGACCAGCACAGCCGACAGCGCCGCGCAGAGCAGAAACAGCGAGTACATGACCCGCTCGCCATGGAAATAGGTGTTGTAGGTGCCGGGCAAAAAGAAGGTGAACACCTGCTGCAACGAGGTGACGATGTTGCCCACATAATCAGTCGCAGCCTGGGCCTGGGCATCCTGCACGCGGCCCGCCGTGTTGTTAGCGGTGATCAGATTGCAGATCAGCGTCGTGCCGATCATCGAGCCGCCGAACAAAAATAGCATCCCGAAATGCCGCGCTAAATTGTGCTTGTCATCGCCTTTTTCGTTGAATAACAGCTTTTTTAAGCTGCACAGGAAAAACAAACTCAGCGTCATGCCGACATAAGCGGCATAGCTGCCTTCAGACAGCAGCATAAACACAAACGCGGCGATCCAGCCGTGCCGCCATTTTTCGTAGGCATAGGCAGCCATGCAGGCAAACAGCAGCGCCCCGGCGTAGATGTGGGCGCTGGTCAGGTAAAAGTTTGAGGAAATCATCGTCGGGCATGTGACCATCAACCCCGAGACCAGCACCACGCCTGCGCGGCTGGTAATGCCCAGTGCTTCACAGACGAACCAGGCCGCTGCGCCGTACAGCGCCAGCGTGACCACACCCAGCAGCCACGGCGTGCGGATGGTACCCAGCAGATCCCAGTACAATTTGATGAGCCAGCGCGTGCCGGAAGCACCATCCGCCCAGGAAAATCCTTGCGTAAACAGTGCCGAATCATCCGCCCCGGTCAGCATATTGGTGTAGCAGTACATGTGCGCGGCCAGGCCGATGATAAAGGTCGCCAGCATGCACAGCTTGAAATTCCGCGGAAGCTTTTTATAGCCGTCCGCCAGGCTTTCCAACGGCGAGCGGTCCCAGAACGGTTTGGATCGGAGGTTCTCCATCACACAATCTCCCTATTATTATAAATAAGTATACGATAAAAGTATAACACACCACAGGGTCAAGTTCAATACTCAAGGCCCGCAGGGCGAATAAAACGCGGACAGGAAAGAAACAGGGAAAATAATCAAAAATTCTTAATTCTGCTGTACGGCGGGCTGGAACGGGTGCAGTACGACCAGATCTAAGATCAGTCGGACGAGGCCGACCGCAAAAGCGCGGCGCTGGGATCCACGGCATGTGCAGTGGTGTTTTTGGTGCGCCTCCTCATGGGTGCTCTCCCTCATCAACGACGTACTGGACATGAGCCGCATTCGCGCCCTGCCGTACCATGCGCTGGCGTCCATCCCCATCGTGGCCACCAGCCAACGCCTTCGCTGAGGACAAATGCGCCGCCCTGGAAGCTGGCATGAACGGCCATATCGGTAAGCCCATCGGGATACCGAAGTTAATAGAAACATTAAAGAAAATTTTGCATTAAAAATGGCAGGCACCTGTAATAGGTGTCTGCCGTTTTTGCCCGGAGCCTCCCTCTGGGAGGAAGGTGCCCCGCAGGGGCGGAGGGAGAGACAAAACTTTTAGCTGCTGCGGATACGAAGCTTTCTCCCTCACCCGCTTCGCGGGACCGCTTACGCAGCCGGGCCCCTCTGTCGCGCAGAGGAAGCCAAAGATCGATTACAACTTCATCTCCTGTTGAGCCGTTGCAAAGTAATCAGGATACAATTGAAGCAAAACGTTCTTCTCCGCGATAATTTTCCTTACATGGTCGGTCAGTTCCCGGCACAGGGCGTCGATGTCCCGGCGGCGGATCTGGTCCATCATCACCTCATGCTGGCGCACCGCGCCGTCAAAAGTGGCGGCGTTCTGCACCGTCAGCACGCGCAGGCGGTTGTAGTGCGGGTTTGTGGATGCCACCACGTCCCAGCTTAAATCCTGCCCCGCAAGCTCAAAGAACCGCTGATGAAACTGGTTGTCCAGCGCGATGAACTCCAGCGGCTTCAGCCCGGCAAAACAGGCTTTCTGCTTCTCGATCAAAAGCTCCAGCTCTTTCAGGTCCGGCTCAGTGCAGTTCTGCAAAAACAACGGCAGAATGGCAGTCTCCAGGCTCTCCCGGATGAACCGCTCCTTCTCGGCACGGGTCAGATCGATGCGGGAGACCATCGTGCCTTTCTGCGGTGTGATCTCCACCAGATCCTCTTTCTGCAGGCGGATGAACGCCTCCCGCACCGGTGTGCGGCTGACCTGTAGCTTCGCGGCCAGCTCTTGTGTGCTTACCGTGGTGCCGGGCGCCAGCTGCAGCGAGGTGATATTTTCTCGGATAATGCGGTAGACATTCTCCCGGATGGAATTGTCTTGCGCTTTGTTGGTCGGGCTGGGCATGATGTGCTCCTTACTCTGTAACTGACATGTCAGTATGCCAGATGGCTTACTGCTATTGTAACACATCCGGCAGGGGACTGCAAGCGGTAAATGGAAAAACCACGGAACCAGAAAGACCAACTGCCCAAATACGCAAAAATAGGCGCATGCTCGCTAAATACTTAACGATACACTTATGCAAAATGTGCAAAAAACCACCGCCGCTTTTGTTATTTTGATGAATTACAAAACAGGTGTTGACATTCCTGACCCGCCATGCTACAATGACGATGTTGGAACTGACATGTCAGCATGTCAGTTCGCTGAATGAGAGAAACCAAGTCATTTCTGTACATGAGAAACCCGGGAGGTTTACACATGAAAGCAGTTCAGATCGTAAAACCCAATGATCTCCGCATCATCGATATGGATAAGCCCACCATCGACGCCAAGAACAACGTCCTGGTCAAGATCAAGGCCGCCGGCATCTGCGGCTCTGACGTGGGCATCTACCACGGCACCAACGCCGCCGCCACCTATCCCCGCGTCATCGGCCACGAGATCGTCGGTGTGGTTGAGGAAGTCGGCGGCAACGCCAAGAAGATCAAGGTCGGCGACCGCGTCATCGTGGACCAGGTCACTGCCTGCGGCACCTGCTATGCCTGCCGCAAGGGCCGTCCCAATGTTTGTGAGCACCTGCAGGTCCGCGGCGTCCACATCGATGGCGGCTACCGCGAGTACATGGCCGTGCCCGAGAGCGACGTTTATGTCCTGCCCGACAGCCTGAGCTACCAGGATGCCGTTATGATCGAGCCCACCACCATCGCCGTGCAGGCTTGCAGCCGTGCCCAGCTGGAGTTCCAGGACACCGTTATGATCATCGGTGCCGGCGCTCTGGGCAGCAGCATGCTGCGCATCGTCAACCTGTACAGCCCCCGCAAGATCATCGTCGTGGACATCGACGAGCCCAAGCTGGAGGCCGCCCTCCAGAACGGCGCTACCGACGTCATCAACTCCAAGGCCGAGGATGTCGTCACCCGCGCTAAGGAGCTGACCGATGGCTACGGCCCGACGGTCGTCATCGACTGCGCCTGCTTCCATGGCAGTTTCCTGACCGCCTGCAAGGCCGCTGGCAACGCAAGCCGCGTCATCACCATGGGCTTCAGCATCGCCCCCGATGAGATCAACCAGTTCGTCATCACCAGCAAAGAGCTGGACGTTCGCGGCAGCCGCCTGCAGAACCACCGTTTCCAGACCGTCATCGACCTCATCAACAAGGGCAAGATCGACCTGAACGGCTCCATCAGCCACACTTTCAAGCTGACCGACGCCCAGGCCGCTTTCGACTTCAACGACACCCACGATCCGTCCATCCGTAAGATCGCCCTGCTGAACGACTAAGCTTGCAACCGCGTTCCTCGTTATAAAAGCGATTCCTGATACAAAGCACCCCACCGGGGCTGTGCATTGCGTACAGCCCCGGTGGGGTGTTTTTAGGGCAATACCGCATAATTCTAAGTGCCGATACGGCGAGCGAGGTGCGGCAGCTGCTAAGCCAAAAGCGCAGATAATACTGGATGTCTTATCGAGCATTTTGGCAACGCAGATGCCGTGCCGCAGCCGCCGGAGCGGTGCTTAAGCCGTCAGGCGGGAATTGTGCGGTGTTGCCTTAGTTGTTTTATACAATGTCCCACTCGACCGGCGTGGTAAACAGCCGCATGGCCTCGGCGCGGTCGGTGGTCTGGCCCAGCGCCCACATCAGTTTTACGGCCACGGCCTCGGGGGTCATGTCCTTGGCTTCCAGCACGCCGGGCAGCTCTTTCACCGAGCGGCCCACCTCATACACCGCCAGGTCGCACCCCTCGTGGGGGACCTGGGTGGTAAACACAGCCAGGCGGCCGCTGGTGCACCAATCCTGCAGGCGGGCGTACATTTCGCCGTGCTCGCCGCCGGGCAGGCCGCCTACGCCGAAGCTTTCCACCACCAGTGCCCGGTAGTGAGGTGCCAGCAGCGGGATGATGTCCGCCCGCATGCCGGGCACCAGCCGCAGTACGAAGACGGCGGGGTCCAGCTGCTCGTAAAACTGCACGGG
The DNA here is from genome assembly GCA_025758045.1 of Oscillospiraceae bacterium. Classification (NCBI taxonomy): domain Bacteria; kingdom Bacillati; phylum Bacillota; class Clostridia; order Eubacteriales; family Oscillospiraceae; species Oscillospiraceae bacterium. Next base: position 1,597,450 of record CP107208.1, read on the forward strand.
CGGCATCGGGTCGGGGCGGCGCAGAAAGGGGATGAGCCGCATATCCCGGAACACGGCGGTCTCGGGGTAGTCGATGCTGGAAAAGGCGTTGAAGCTTTTGGTGCGGGTCTTGCGGGCGCGGGTGCCCAGGATGACCTTGTTGTCAAATACCAGCTGCACGCCCCAGGAAAAATCGCTGCTGGCATACAAAAAGGTGCGATACAGGTTGTTGCGGGCGTCCGTATCGCGGTTGTAGATGGATTTTTGGCTGCCGGTCAACACCACTGGCTTGGCGCTGTTCTGGATCATGTAGCTCAGCGCGGCGGCGGTGTAGGCCATCGTGTCGGTGCCGTGGGCAATGACGAAACCATCGTAGGCATCGTAGTTTTGGCGGATGGCATGGACCAGCTGCTGCCATTGTTCCGGGCCTACGTTGGTAGAGTCCAAACTGAACAGCTGCACCGCGTCGATCTCGCAGAGTTTGGCCAGCTCCGGCACGAAAGAAAGGAGTTCTTCCGATGTAATGGCCGGCGCCAGGCCGCCAGCGGCGGTGGGTTTGCTGGCGATGGTGCCGCCAGTGGCGAGGAGTAATATCTTTTTCATATATGTTTTTACCTTTCGTGCTGCCTTGCAGCAGCGAGACTTTTTCGCTTCCCTTTTGGTCACAAAAAAGAAGAACCTTACAGCAGGATGCTGCTATATACGGTTGTCACTGCATGGGGGTGACAACCATCAGCCGCAATCACAAATCCCACAACAAATGCTTTTCCGCAACCAACGCAGCATCTAATTTCTTGACCCGCATCCCCGAGAACTCCACAGTAACAAACCGTCCGTCAAATTCGGTTACGACCCCTCGCCCGAACACCGCATGCTGCACGGCGGCCCCTACGCGGGTCACAGCCGCTACATCCACCGGCGGCAACGCAGGCCCGGCCGCCGCAGGCTTATTCCGCCCTAACACCCGGTTGGTTTCGGCCTTGGCCAGCTCCCGTTCGGCACGGCTCTCGGGCAAATTAAAAATTACTTCCTGCACAAAAACCGAGGGCATCGTCTTGCAATCGAACAACACCAGCTTGTGCCGCGCACGGGTCATTGCCACGTAAAACAGGCGGCGGTCCTCCTCGTATTGGCGGGTATCCTCGGGGGTGCGGCAGCAGATCTCCGGCTTGGCGGGCAGCACGCCGTCAAAGGCATCCAGCAGCACCACCCGGTCATACTCCAAACCCTTGCAGGAATGGATCGTCGATAAAACAAACGGAACATCGCTGTTTACATCGGCCTTCGCGGCAATCAGCATCCGCAGCTCTTCCAGCCGGTCCAACAGGCGCAGGGCGTTGGGCTCCTGCTCGGCCAGCATTTCCAAAATAGCCAGTTTTCCGGTGTCCATGCCCTTCTGGTTCAGGTACGCGCCGTAACCGCAGCCGTGGCGCACGGCGTCCAGCGCATCGGCGGCGTTCAGCTGCGGGATGCGCTTAAACGCCGCGTAAATATCCCCCAGCGATTCCCGCATCCGAGTCTTTGTCTCGGAGTCACGGATCAGCTCCTCCAAAATCGGCCGCCCGGTGCGGGCACTGGCCCCACAGGCCGCCAGCGCCCTCTGGCGGGAGAGCGCCAGCCCAAACTTGTAGTACAGTCGCAAAAACCGCTCACCATTGGCCGGCTCGTAGGCAAAGCGCAAAAAATCCACGGCATCCAGCACAATTTTGTGGGTGAAAAACGTCAGGTCGGCCTTTTTAAAGCGGTAGGGCACACCCCGCCGCTCGCACAGGTCTACCAGCGGCAGCGCACTCTCGTTGTTGCGGAACAGCACCGCCGTCTCCCCGCCGCCGCGCCGGGCTTCCTCAAACAGCCAGTCGATCTGCTCCTCGCGCCGGGTGATGCGCCGTATCTCAATGGGGCACTGCGCCCCCTGGGTCGCCCGCAGGAATTTGGGGCGGCGGTAGCGGCTGCGGGCCACAAAGGCGTTGGCGGCGGCCACGATCTCCTCACTGGAACGGTAATTCTCCTCCATCAGCAGCACCTGTGCGCCGGGGTAGACCTGCTCAAAGTCCATCAGTGCCTGGGGGTAGGCGGCGCGGAACCCATAGATGCTCTGATCCTCGTCGCCTACCATAAACAGGTTCAGACTGCGCCCGGCCAGCAGCCGTATAATTTCGTGCTGAATTTTGGAGGTATCCTGCGATTCATCCACGCAAAAATATTTATACCGCTGCTGGAAATACGCCAGCACCGGCGGCGCGGCCCGCAGAATTTGCAGCGCAAACACCATCTGGTCGTCGTAGTCCATCTGTCCGGCCCGTTTCAGCGCGGCCTGGTAGCGGCGGTACAGCTCCGGCAGGCTGGCCAGGTCGGTTTCCAGTCCCTCAATTTCCTCGTCGGTCAGCGCCATATTTTTAATGTAGGTGATGGCCGTGCGCAGCTCTTTCAGCGTGCTCTCGGTGGGAAACTCCCGGTTCACCTGCTGCCAGATGTCGGTCAGCATCCGGGTGATGTCGCCCTCGTTGGTCAGCAGTTCAGGCTGGCGGCGGCCGTAGACCCGGCTGTAATACTGCAAAATCACCGCCGAAAGCCCGTTAATGGTGCGGAAGGTCATCTGCCCGGCCAGCTCCGCCCCAAAACGGGCGGCAAAGCGGCCGCGCATCTCGTGGGTGGCGGCCACTGTGTAGGTCATCGTTAAGATCTGCGCCGGGGGCACATCGCAGCACAGCACCATGTAGCCCAAACGGGTCACCAGCACGGTGGTTTTGCCGCTGCCCGGCACGGCCAGCAGCAGCACCGGCCCATGCACGGCCTGCACGGCGGCCAGCTGTTGGGGGTTCAGTCCCGCCGCATATTGCTTGATAAAGGTCTCTTTCTGCAAAAGGCAGCCTCTTTCTATGCCCCGCCCATAGGCGGAAAAGTTCGATACTACAAGCATACCATGCCGCGGCGGCGGGGGCAAGCGTTACTTTTTTATCACGAAGCAGGGCAGGGGAGCGGTGCTGGCCCAGTTGGCAAACTCGCATACCAGCACGGTGTATTTTGTCAGCGGCAGGGCGCGGAAAAATCCCAGCGCCGCCTGCTTTTCACTGTCACCGATGACCTGCCCGCTGTACAGCACCGCCGCCAGCACACCGCGCGGCTTCAGGGCATCCAGCGCGGCCTGCAGGGCGGGCAGACTGCCATCGGCGGTGGAGTGCACCTCGTGGTCGGCGCCGGGCAGCCAGCCAAAATTGAACAGCACGCAATCCGCCGTGCCGGGGGCGACCAGTTCGGCCAAACATGCATGGTCGTGCACCAATGCCTGCCCGATGGCCCCCAGCCCGGCGGCGCCCAGCCGTGTGTTGGTGTTTTCCACGGCGGCAGGCTGAATATCCAGCGCCAGCACCCTGCCCGTGGGTCCTGCCAGGCGGCACAAAAACTCGGTGTCGTGGCCGTTGCCGCAGGTGGCGTCCACATACAGTCCGCCCGGCTGGAGGTGGGCTGTCAAAAATTCATGGCAAAGCTGCACCGCCGAAAGATCCGGTACCCGGCGGCGGACCATCTCGCCGCCCTGGGGCAGAAAGCCGAACTTTTTCAATAAGGCCCCGGCGGCTTCGTCAGCGGCAGGGCCGGCGGTAAAGCGGGTCTCGCGTTTGACGTCATACCCGCCGTTTTGCTGCAAGATCTCCTTGACCAGATAGCTGCCGTACCCCCGCTGCCGCCAGGCCGGGTCGATCTCCACCCACAGCCGCCCATCCTCCAGCGCAGCCATGCCGATGACGGTCTTTTCTTTGTATAATACGTATTTCCCGGCTTCGTGGGTGATTTTCATAGCAGGCACTTCCTTTTACAAACTACATCCAGCATACAGGCCCCGGCACCGCCTGTCAAGCGCCGAAATGGGAGCATTTTCACATTCTTTTCACCCGGCCGAGAAACCTATTTCACAATTGGCCGGTATACTATAGGCATAGAAAGCAAAAAGGGAACGAAAGCCCCAGGAACATTGCCCCGACGCTTCCCAAATCTCACGCGAAAGGATGGACCAGTATGAGCAGCGAATACGATTACTCCGGTCTTTACAATAACGGCCAGGGCGACAGTACGCCCGACCCCAATCAGGGCCAGAACAACAACCAGCCCCAGAACGAAGCCAACCAGGCTTCTGCAACCCGGCCCAATCAGCCCAGCCAGCCCGAGCAGGGCGGCTACCCCAACGTGGGCAGCAGCGGCATGAACACCGCCAACACCGCCCGCACCGATTACTCGGCAGGCAGCAGCACCAATAACACCGGTGCCAACACCTACAACCAGCCGAACAACGCCTACGGCCAGAACAACGGCTACACCAGCAGTTTCAGCGGCGGCAATGGTGGCAGCAACGGCGGCTACAATGGCTACAGCTACGCCAGTGCCCCGCAGCAGCCCCCCAAGAAAGAAAAAAAGCATAACAAGGTCCTGCTGCGCGTCCTCGCCGGTGTCGGCGTGGTGGCCCTGGGCTTCGGCGGCGGCATCGGCGGTGCCGTGGTGGCCAGCCGTGCCGGCCTGACCGGCAACCAGGTGGTCGTGCAGGAAGTCCAGCGCGACACCAGCACCGATGCCTCTAACACCGGCAGCACCGATGGCACCTCTATGACCATGCAGCAGATCGCTGCTGTGGCCTCCCCCAGTGTGGTGGCCATCACCACCGAGCAGATGAGCAGCAGCCAGACCTGGTTTGGCGGCTACTATGTGCAGAGCGGTGCCGGTTCCGGCATCATCGTCAGCCAGGATGGCTACATCCTCACCTGCGCCCATGTGGTCAGCGGCGCTACCAGCGTGAAGGTCCAGCTCAACGGCAGCGACCAGAGCTATGACGCCACCGTTGTCGGCGTCGACTCTACTTCCGATATTGCCGTGCTGAAGGTCGATGCCACCGGCCTGACCCCGGCAGTCATCGGCGACAGCGATAAGCTGGCTGTCGGTGAGACCACCGTGGCTGTGGGCAACCCGCTGGGCACCTTGTCCAACACCGTTACCCAGGGCATCGTCAGCGCCCTGAACCGTCAGGTCACCGTGGAAGATAACGATATGACCTTGATCCAGACCGATACATCCATCAGCCCGGGCAACTCCGGCGGCGGTCTGTTCAACGCAAACGGTGAGCTGATCGGCGTGGTCAACGCCAAGAGCAGCTACAGCGAGGCCGAGGGCATCGGCTTTGCCATCCCCATCAACACCGCTATGGACATTGCCCAGCAGTTGATCGAAAACGGCGCTGTGGCCCGCCCGGTGCTGGGCGTCAGCATCCTGGACATTCAGGATTCCTCCACCGCACAGCAGTACGGTGTGTCCGCTTTGGGCGTCTACGTGGCTGATGTCACCAAGGGCGGCGGCGCCGAGGCTGCCGGTGTGCAACGCGGCGACCGCATCATCGCCATCGATGACACGGCTGTCAGCAGCACCTCCACCGTCAAGAGCTACCTGGCCGACAAGCAGGTGGGCGACACCGTCACCCTGCAGGTCGAGCGCGACGGCAAGGTCCTAACTCTCAACGTCACTTTGGGGAATAGTGCGCAGTAAAAGTGCCCCAACCCAAAGGCCCCCTTGTGCAAAGGGGGCTCTCCCTACCCCGCGTTTTCTATAAACATTTCCTCCTTCTTTTTTCTTTCCATATAATCTTCTGATCTTGCAAAAATGTCCTGCAATGCAAATCTTGCATTGTGGGACATTTTTGCTGTTTTATACAGCTTGTTCATAAAAACTTTGTTTGACAGGCCATACAGCCGTACTGTATAATTTAAAATGTACGCAACGTATAAAAAAGTTCATATCCGGGAAAGAATCTGGACGAAACGCGCACAAGATGCCGAACCGTCCGCGAAACAGGGGAACAGAAGAAAAGGAGGTCATACCCATGAGCGATTACGCTGCTATTGCAAAAGAAGCTGCCGTTTTTACCGAGGAATGTGTCACCAACAACCGCATCGACCCGTCCCTTTTTGGCCAATACAACATCAAGCGCGGCCTGCGCGACCAGGACGGCAAAGGCGTGCTGGCAGGCATTACCAACATCTCCCGCATTGATGCCTTTGAGGAGAAGGACGGTAAAAAAGTGCCCTGCGACGGAAAACTCTGGTATCGCGGCTACAACGTGTATGACCTCATCCGGGGCCTGCGCGGCAAGCGCTATGCCTTTGAGGAAGCCGCCTACCTGCTCCTTATCGGTGACCTGCCCAACGAGGCCCAGCTGGATGCTTTCAAGGACAGCCTGGTCAAATGCCGCGACCTGCCCACCAACTTTGTGCGGGACGTCATCATGAAAGCCCCCAGCCGCGACCTGATGAACTCGCTGACTCGCAGTGTGCTCACCCTCGCCAGCTACGATGACGACATCGGCAAGACCGACCTGCAGACCCAGCTGGAGCAGTGCATCAAGCTCATCAGCGTCTTCCCCATGCTGGCCGTCTACGGCTACCACGCCTACCATTATTATGAGTGCGGCGGCAGCATGTACATCCACCGCCCCAAACCGGAGCTTTCCACCGCCGAAAACCTGCTGCAGATGCTCCGCCCCGACCAGAAATACACCGAGCTGGAAGCCCACGTGCTGGACATCGCCCTGCTGCTGCATATGGAGCATGGCGGCGGCAACAACTCCACCTTCACCACCCGCGTGGTCAGCTCCTCCGGGTCGGATACCTACTCGGTCATTGCGGCGGCGCTTTCCAGCCTGAAAGGCCCCAAGCACGGCGGTGCCAACATCAAGGTCATGCAGATGATGGACGACATCCGCGCCCACGTCACCGACCCCACCGACGAAGCCGCCATGCACGACTACCTGTCCCGCATCGTCGACCGCCAGGCCTTCGACCAGAAGGGCCTGATCTACGGCATGGGCCACGCGGTCTACTCCCTCAGCGACCCCCGCGCCGTGGTGTTCAAAAACTTTGTGCACCAGCTGGCCGATGCCAAGGGCCGCGCCCTCGATTTTGAATATTACAACACCATCGAGCGGCTGGCCCCCAAAGTTATCGCAGAAAAACGCCATATTTATAAAGGCGTGTCTACCAACGTCGACTTCTACTCCGGCTTCGTCTATGACATGCTGGGTATCCCCGTGGAGCTGTACACCCCCATCTTCGCCGTGGCGCGCATCGTGGGCTGGTCCGCCCACCGCATGGAGGAGCTGGTCAACGTGGATAAGATCATCCGCCCCGCCTACCAGAGCATCATGACCCCGCGGGACTACGTGCCGCTGGAAAACCGCTGATGCCCGCCTGACCCCCTTACATGCAAAAGGAGGCCGAATGAACGAAAAACTCAAAGAAAAGACCCGCGAAGCCCTGACCAGCGTGCTGCCCATCACGGTCATCGTGCTGATGCTCAGCGTCACGCTGGTGCCCATGGAGGTGGGTACGCTGGCCCTGTTTTTAACGGGGGCGGTGCTGCTCATCGTGGGCATGGGCTTCTTCCAGCTGGGTGCCGAGATCTCCATGACCCCGCTGGGCCAGGGGATAGGCGGCAGCATCGTGCGCCAGAAAAAAACATGGCTGGCCGTTGTCATCTGCTTTGCCATGGGCGCTATCATCACGATCTCAGAACCCGATCTGCAGGTGCTGGCCAACCAGGTGGCGGCCATCCCCAACGCCGTGCTCATCTGGACGGTGGCGGCGGGCGTCGGCGTGTTCACCGCCGTGGCGGTGCTGCGCATTTTGTACCGCGTGCCGCTGTCCAAAATGCTGCTGGGGCTGTATTTGCTGCTGTTCGTGGTGTCCCTTTTTGTCCCCAATGAATTTTTGGCCGTCGCCTTTGATGCCGGCGGCGTCACCACCGGCCCCATGACGGTGCCCTTTATCATGGCGCTGGGCATCGGCTTCTCAGCTGCCCGCAGCGATAAGGACAGCGCCAACGACAGCTTCGGCCTCATCGCTCTGTGCAGTGTTGGCCCCATCCTGATGGTCATGCTGCTGGGCATCTTCTACCACCCCACGGAGACGATTTATGACGCCGTGCAGCTGGCCCCGGTCATCACTACCCAGGATGTGGCACTGGCCTTTTTGCAGGACCTGCCCCATTATACGGCCGAGGTGCTGCAAAGCACGCTGCCCATCGTGGGCGTGTTTGTGCTGTTCCAGGCGCTGACCCGCAGCTTCCAGCCGCGCCAGTTGGTGCGTATGGTGCTGGGTTTTGTGTATACCATTATCGGGCTGATTTTGTTCCTCACCGGTGTCAACGTCGGGTTCGCGCCCGTAGGCAATCTGCTGGGCAGCGGCCTGGGCAGCGGCCCCCTGCGCGGGGCGCTGCTTCCTATCGGCATGCTCATCGGCTACTACATCGTCAAGGCCGAGCCAGCGGTGCAGGTGCTCAACGAACAGGTCGAGGAGATCACCGGTGGCACCATCTCCCGCCATGCCATGAACCGCGCCCTGCAGGCCGGTGTGGCCGTGGCGGTGGCGCTGGCCATGCTGCGCGTGCTGACCGGACTTAGCATCTACTGGGTGCTCATCCCCGGCTACGCGGCGGCGCTTATCATGAGCCGCTTTGTCCCGCCGGTGTTTGTGGGCATCGCGTTTGACTCCGGCGGCGTCGCCAGCGGCCCGATGACATCCACTTTCCTGCTGCCGCTGGCCATGGGCGCATGCAGCGCGGTGGGCGGCAACGTCGTCACCGATGCCTTTGGTATCGTGGCGCTGGTCGCCCTGGCTCCGCTCATCGCCATCCAGATCATGGGCCTGCTGTATGCCCGCCGCACCCAGGCGCAGACCGCCCCCAACATTTTGGACGACACCGTGGTGGAACTGGAGGAATACTGATATGGCTGCAACGCAAAAACGCACCCCCTGCCTGCGGCTGCTCCTTTCGGTCACGCAGGCCGAGGATGAGCACCGCGTGGTGGAAGTGCTGCAAAAAAACGGCATCCCCCTTTGTTTTGAAGCCCGCGCCAAGGGCACAGCCCCGTCTGAGCTGCTGGATGCCATCGGCCTGGGCGGCACCACCCGCGTGCTGACGGCGGGCCTGCTGCCCCGCGCCAATGTCCCGGCGGTGTTCGGGGCCATCAACAAGGCGCTTTCTTACCACAAGCGCGGCGCAGGCATCGCCGTGACCCTGCCGCTGACCGGCGTACAGAACAGCATTTTGCAGTTGACCGCCCCGGCGGACTGTGCCGGACCCACTGCTGAAAAGGAGGAACACACCATGAAGGACCATCCCTACGCCCTGCTGTGGGTTTCCGTCAAGGCGGGCCACGGCGACGAAGCTGTGGACGCTGCCCGCAAAGCAGGGGCCCGCGGCGGCACAGTGCTGAAAGGCAGCCGCTGCAGTACCGAGGAGGCCAGCAGCTTTTTGGGCATTTCCATTCGGGAGGAGCAGGATTTTGTTATGATCGTCGTCCCGCAGGAGCAGAAATCCGCCGTCATGCAGGCAGTCACCGCCGCCTGCGGCCTGAACACCCCCGCCCACGGTGTAACAGCCGCCCTGCCGGTAGATGAAGTGATGGGATTAGAATAAGTACCCCTTAAAAGGCCCCCTTGTGTAAAGGGGGGCTCCGCGAAGCGGTGGGGGATTGTGACCTTACCCCATACATCGACCTACCCCCGTAAAATCACAATCCCTCCGTCACGGCTACCGCCGTGCCACCCGCTTACGCGTCGGGCCCCTCTGTCGCTTCGCGACATCTCCCCACACTGTGGGGAGTCACCCTTTACACAAGGGAGGCTTTAGGAGCCCGCAATAACGATAAAAAAGGATGCAAGGAACTTACTCCTTGCATCCTTTTATTATTGTTGAATTGTTAAAAATTACCCGGCAATCGCACCAAAAGCCGAGAAGCCCAGCAAACTGACCACACCCATGATGCACCCGGCCAGCAGCACGCCGCCCATGCAGGCACGCACGCTGGATTTGAAATCCATGTCCAGCAGGCTGGCGGCCAGTGTGCCGGTCCAGGCACCGGTGCCCGGCAGGGGGATACCCACGAACAGCAGCAGCGCCCAGGGCAGGCCGCGGCCGGCCTTGGCCTTCAGCTTCTCGCCGCCCTTGTGGCCCTTCTCCAGGCAGAAGGTGAAGAACTTGCCGATGACCGGCTTATCCGCGCCCCACTCCAGCACCCTGCGGGCCAGAAAGAAGATGAACGGCACCGGGAGCATGTTGCCGATGATGGAGATGATGTACACCTGCCACAGCGGCAGGCCCAGCCCCACGCCGATGGGGATCGCGCCGCGCAGCTCGATCAGCGGCACCATCGAGACGAAAAATACAGTCAGATATTTAGTCAGCATAATAAACCTCGTTGTAGTGTTGCTTTCTATAAATGATAACTTTCTAATTATACAGGATAACGACCAATTTGGCAAGTACTACTTTAAAGGCTCCCCGCAAGGGAAGCCATCTCTGCTACCGTATGCCTTATCCTTAATCTATATACACATCCTCAAGTTTATTCTGTTTTGTCAAATCCGGCCAATCTTATGAATATGTTGTAAACTTTTATAAAATTGCACAAGGTTAGTTGTATAAAACTGGCGCCCTGCACGAAAATAAGTTAATTTTCTCTAACTGCTTGACTTTTAGGTGTTAGTTATGCTAAACTGCTATCGCAAGCGGTTAGAACGTTCTAACCGCCCACTTTTGCTTGACCTGTTAGCATATGCTAATGGGCGGGCCAAACAGCATATAAAGGGGTGTTTGTGCTATGCCTTTGACAATGGCAAAAGCAGGTGAGACCGTCACCATCCAGAAGATCACCGGTAAGGATGAAGTTCGTCTGCACCTGGCAGAGTTGGGCTTTGTTGTTGGCGAGACCATTACGGTCGTCAACGAGATCAGCGGCAACCTGATCCTCCAGGTCAAGGAAGCCCGCATCGCGCTGGATAAGACCATGGCCATGCGCATCATGGTCGCCTAAAATTCGGAAATCCGTCCCCGCGCAAACGGAGGCTAGATTTACAGTATTGAGGAGGAATCGTATATGAAAACTCTTAAAGACGTTAAGGTCGGCGAGACTGCTACGGTCAAACGCCTGCACGGCGAAGGCCCTGTCAAGCGCCGCATCATGGACATGGGTCTGACCAAGGGTGTCCAGGTCTACGTCCGCAAGGTCGCACCTCTGGGCGACCCCATGGAGCTGACCGTCCGCAACTACGAGCTGAGCGTTCGTAAGGCTGACGCCGAGATGGTCGAGGTCGAGTAAAATAGCTGCTTTCCCCGCCCAAAAGCGGGAAAACATAGAAAGGGGTATATGAATGGCAATTAAAATTGCATTGGCCGGCAACCCGAACTGCGGTAAAACCACCCTGTTCAACAACCTGACCGGCTCTAACCAGTACGTCGGTAACTGGCCCGGCGTTACGGTGGAAAAGAAAGAGGGCAAACTCAAGGGCCACGATGACGTCGTGATCCAGGACCTGCCCGGTATCTACTCTCTGTCTCCCTACACGCTGGAGGAAGTTGTCGCCCGCGGCTACCTCGTCAACGAGAAGCCCGATGCCATCCTGAACATCATCGATGGTACCAACATCGAGCGTAACCTCTACCTGACCACACAGCTGATCGAGCTGGGCATCCCCGTTGTCATGGCAGTCAACATGATCGACCTGGTTCGCAAGAACGGCGACAAGATCGACCTGAACAAGCTCTCCAAGGAACTGGGCTGTAAGGCTGTTGAGATTTCCGCCCTGAAGGGCGAGGGCTGCCAGCAGGCTGCCGAGGCTGCCATCGCCGCCGCCAAAGAGGCCAAGGGTGTTGAGCTGCCCCATGTCTTTACCGGCAGCGTTGAGCATGCCATCGCTCATATCGAGGAGTCCATCCAGGGCAAGGTCGATGACCGCTTCCTGCGTTGGTACGCCGTTAAGCTGTTCGAGCGCGACGACAAGGTCGAGGCTGAGCTGAACCTCGGCAAAGACCTGCTGGATCACATCGGCCAGCATGTCACCGACTGCGAGAACGAGATGGATGACGATGCCGAGAGCATCATCACCAACCAGCGTTATGCTTACATCAACGGTGTTGTCGACAAGGCCGTCAAGAAGAAGGCCCGCGTCGAGCACCTGACCGTTTCCGATAAGATCGACCAGCTCGTTACCAACCGTATCCTGGCCCTGCCCATCTTCGCAGCCATCATGTGGCTGATGTACGCCATCGCCATGGGTACCTCTGTTGCTGACGGCGGCATCGGTATCGGCACCTTCGCTACCGACTGGACCAACGATGTTCTGTTCGGCGAGATCGTCCCCAACGCTCTGGGCGGCTTCCTGGAGGGCATCGGTGTTGCTGGCTGGCTGTACGGCCTGATCATGGACGGCATCGTCGCCGGTGTCGGCGCGGTCCTGGGCTTCGTTCCCCAGATGCTCGTTCTGTTCTTCCTGCTGTCCATTCTGGAGGACGTCGGCTACATGGCCCGTGTCGCCTTCATCATGGACCGTATCTTCCGCCGCTTCGGTCTGTCCGGCAAGAGCTTCATCCCCATTCTGGTTGGTACCGGCTGCGGCGTTCCCGGTGTTATGGCTTCCCGTACCATCGAGAACGAGCGTGACCGCCGTATGACCATCATGACCACCTGCTTCATCCCCTGCGGTGCTAAAATGCCCATCATCGGCCTGTTCGCGGGTGCCCTGTTCGGCGGCAGCAGCTGGGTCGCCACCTCTGCTTACTTCATTGGCTTTGCAGCCATCATCATCTCCGGCATCATCCTGAAAAAGACCAAGTTGTTCGCCGGTGATCCCGCTCCCTTCGTTATGGAGCTGCCTTCTTACCACGTGCCCGCCTGGGGCAACGTCCTGCGCGCCACCTGGGAGCGCGGCTGGTCCTTCATCAAGCGTGCCGGCACTGTCATTCTGGCTTCTACCATCATCCTGTGGTTCCTCCAGGGCTTCGGCTTCGAAGACGGCGTTTTCTGCATGGTCGAGGATCAGGACAATTCCATCCTGGCTATCGTTGCAAGCGCAATTTCCTGGATCTTCATCCCGCAGGGCTTCGGTGACTGGCGCGCAACCGTCGCTTCCATCTCCGGCCTGATCGCCAAGGAGAACGTCGTTGGTACCTTCGGTGTTCTGTATCACTATGCTGACGAGCTGTCTGAGAACGGCGACGAGATCTGGCCCGAGGTTGCTGCTAACTTCACCGCCATCTCCGCATACAGCTTCATGATCTTCAACCTGCTGTGCGCTCCCTGCTTCGCTGCTATGGGCGCCATCAAGCGTGAAATGAACAACGGCAAGTGGACTGCTATCGCCATCGGCTATATGTGCCTGCTGGCTTACTGCGCTTCCCTGGTTGTGTACCAGATCGGCGGCCTGATCGCTGGTGAGGTCAGCTTCAACATCTTCACGGTTGTTGCAATCGCCATCGTCGTCCTGGCCATCTACCTGCTGTTCCGTCCCAACAAGTACGAGGGTGTCAACGAAGTCAAGTTCGACGAGAAAAAGGCTGTTGCCTCCAAGTAATTGCTGAAGGAATGTCTGCCAACTCTTCAGAAAGGAGCGATTTTTTATGATGGAATTTCTGGCAACCAACTTTAACCTGCCTACGATCATTGTTTCGATCATCGTTTTCGGCGGTACGGGCTGGCTCATGGTTCACGAGCATAAGACCGGCGGCCTTGGCTGCTGCGACGGCTCCTGCGGGGGCGGCGGCTGCGGCGGCGGATGCCATAGCTGCGGTGGCAGTTGCCACGGCTGTGACGGCAGCTGCTGCCACGAAAAATAAGATTCCCAAAGAGTCCTAAGGCAACACCGCACAATTCCCGCCTTACGGCTTAAGCACCGCTCCGGCGGCTGCGGCACGGCATCTGCGTTGCCAAAATGCTCGATAATACACAAAGTATTATCTGCGCTTTTGGCTTAGCAGCTGCCGCACCTCGCTCGCCGTATCGGCACTTAGAATTGTGCGGTATTGCCCTAACGGGGGTGCGGGTGGATGCCCGCACCCTTTTTGTTGTAAAAGGAGGGAAAGCCCTTGACCCTGACCGATACAAACCTGCGGTATCTGCTGGCGATCTACCACCTGGCCAAAACCATGCCGGAGGTCACCCCCCTGGCAGTGGCCCAGGCCATGGGCGTGACCAAGCCTTCCGTTACCAGCATTTTAAGCTGCCTGATGAAACACGATGTCATTGTGCGCAAGCGCTACGGCAAAGTGTACCTGACCGACCGCGGTGTGCTGTATGCCCGCTACTACGACGACCTGCTGCAAAAAATTTTGCAGCACTTCCCGCTGGAGGGGGATTTTACCACCGAAGAAAAGGAAGATGCCGCCCTGGCCATGGCTGCCGCCCTGCCCGCACGGGAAGTGGATGCCCGCTGTGCGGTGTTGTACGGTGAATAAGCATAGGGCAACACCGCACAATTCCCGCCTAACGGCTTAAGCACCGCTCCGGCGGCTGCGGCACGGCAACTGCGTTGCCAAAATGCTCGATAATACACAAAGTATTATCTGCGCTTTTGGCTTAGCATCTGCCGCACCTCGCTCGCCGTATCGGCACTTAGAATTATGCGGTATTGCCATAGTTCTTTGCCGGCATTTGCTTGCAAAAAATTCCATGGCGTGGTATGATAAAGAAAATAAATTCCGTAAACCCGGAAAGGAGGCCACACCTGTGAATATTCACGAGTCGGCAGAAGATTACCTCGAAAAAATTTTGATGCTGCAGGAGCAAAAAGGCTCTGTGCGGTCCATCGACATTGCGGTGGCTATGGGGTACTCCAAACCCAGTGTCAGTGTGGCTATGAAGAATCTGCGCGAGAACGGCTATATCTCGATGGACAGCGACGGCTTCATCAAGCTGGAAGCCCCCGGTATGGAGATCGCCAACCGCATCTACGGCCGCCATCGTAAGCTGACCGCTTTCTTTATCGCCCTGGGCGTCGACCCCGACACCGCCGCCAAGGACGCCTGCAAAGTCGAGCACGACCTGAGCGAAGAGACCTACAGTAAAATGATCGCCTTCGCCGAGAAGAACCACGCGGAATAACTTAAAATAAGCAAGCCCTGCGCCATCAAAAGCGCAGGGCTTGTTTTGTTTGCTTTTACTGTTTCTCCCGGCAAATCTCCTGGATGATCTCCCGCTCCACAAAATGCACTTTTTTGCCTTCGATCAGCTGGTAATCCTCGTGGCCTTTGCCGGCAAACAGGATGATGTCCCCATCCTCGGCCATCCCGATGGCGGCGCGGATGGCACCGCGGCGGTCGGTGATGCAGGTGTAGGGGGCGCCCTCCGGCATGTGGGAGGCAATTTCTTTAATAACATCCTCCGGCGGCTCAAAGTCCGGGTTGTCACTGGTGATGATGCTGTAATCCGCAAACGCACCGGCGGCCTCGGCCAGCTCCCTGCGGCGCACCTGGGTACGCCCGCCCACCGAGCCGAACACGCAGAGCAGCTTGTGGGGGTTATAGGCCCGCAGGGTCTTCAGCGCACTGGTCAGCGCCAGGCCGTTGTGGGAGTAGTCGACGATGAAGGTCCGGCCGGGCAGTCCCTCCACGACTTCAAACCGCCCCTGCACCGGGGTGTGGGCCAGCGTTTGGGCGGCCTGGGCCGGGCTTACGCCAAAGGCCCCGCACAGCGCAATGGCGCACAGCGCGTCCGACGCGCTGAACTCGCCGGGGGAGAGCACCCGCACGGCGGTGGAACTGCCGCTATGCTCGCACAAAAAGTCGATGCCCAGCGCGGTCTCACTGCGGAACTGGGCCAGCGCAGTGCCGTGGTAGTCGGCGGCGCGCTCGATGCCGTAGCTGGTCTGGTGGCCGCCAAAGCCGATGCGCATGAATTCGCTGGTGTCGTCGTCGGCATTGTAGATCATTTCGCGAGCTTGGTAGTCCACAAACAGACGATGCTTCGCGTTTTTGTAGTCCTCGAAATCCGGGTGCTCGCCGGGGCCGATGTGGTCCTCGGACAGATTGGTGAAGGCCACTACCTCAAAGGGGATGCCGTCCACGCGGTTGTGGCGCAGGGCCTGGCTGCTCACTTCCAGCACCACATGGTGCACGTTGGCGTCCAGCATTTTGCGGAACAGCCGGTGCAGCTCCAGGCTTTCCGGCGTCGTATTGGCGGTAGCCTCGTGCACGCCCGCAATGTCCACGCCGTTCGAGCCAATGTAGGCACAGGGCAGGCCGGCCTCGGTCATGATGGCGGCGGTCAGCAGGGCGGTCGTCGTTTTGCCCTTGGTGCCGGTGATGCCGATGATGTGCAGCTGGTCAGCCGGATTGCCGTAAAAGTCGGCACCGATGACCGCCAGCGCGGCGCGGGTGTCTGCGGTGATGATTTGCGCGGCATCGGCAGGCAGATCCAGCGCATGCTCGCACAAAAAGGCGCGGCAGCCGTTTTTGTAGGCGCTGGCGGCGTAGGTGTGGCCGTCCAGCCAGGCACCCACCAGGCAGACGAACAGCGAACCGGCCGCCGCTTTGCGGGAATCGTAGGTGATGGCGGAGATCTCCGCGTCCGAAGCCCCGGTGTGGGGGATGTGCTGGACCAAATCGTTCAGTTTCATAGGAGACGTCCTCTTTTCACGTTGTCACAAAAGCACCGCTCCGGCGGCTGCGGCAGGCCATCTGCGTTGCAAAAATGCTAGGTAATACACAAAGTATTACCTATGGCAACACCGCACAATTCCCGCCTAACGGCTTAAGCACCGCTCCGGCGGCTGCGGCACGGCAACTGCGTTGCCAAAATGCTCGATAATACACAAAGTATTATCTGCGCTTTTGGCTTAGCATCTGCCGCACCTCGCTCGCCGTATCGGCACTTAGAATTATGCGGTATTGCCCTATGCTTTTCGCTTGGCAGCCGACACACCTTGCTCGCCGTATCGGCGCTTAGGAATGTGAGCTAAATATGTTAGTGCTGCTTCGGGTAGTAAGTCTTAAACTTCTTGAACTGGCGGCGCAGCTGTTCCAGCACGCAGGCGTAGCGCACCGGGTTCCAGGCCAGATCCGGCTTGTACAGCAGCGAGCAGGCCTCTTTGCCCTCGGCTTTCAACTGGCGGGCGTGTTCCACCAGGGCCTTGTCCTCGGTGTAGGTAAAGGCAACCTGGGCGGGCACATGGTGCCAGAACACCTCGTTGCGGTTCAGCACGCAGTCGCTGCCGCCGTCGTTCCACTTTTCCACCACCAGGCGGGCGATGTTCATGCCGGAGGCGGTGACATAGTAGTTGCTGCGGCCCTGGCGTAGGTTGATCTCAAACACGCGGAAGTCCGCCGGGTCGTCGCCTACCTTAATGTCAAAGTTGGAGAAGCCGGTGTAGTGGCAATCTTCCAGCATCCGGCGGATGTTCTCCACCAGGGGCAGGGCGGTGGTGTCCTCGGTCACGATGGCGGCATGGTTGCCCAGGCCGTGGGGGGTGTGCTCCTCGACCATCGTGTGGCCCAGGCACATGGCGCGGACCTTGCCGTTCTCGTCGGAGAAAGCAGTCAGCACCCGCATGTGGTCGTCGCCGCCCGGCACCATCTTTTGCAGGATCATCTTATCCGGGTAGCCGCTGGCGTAGATGTCCCGCACAATTTTGGCGGTTTCGTCCGGGCTTTTGGCGGTGTAGACTTTCTTCATGCCGTCAAAGGGAAACTTCCAATAGTCTACGCTGGAAGACGGCTTGACAATGATCGGATATGCAAAGCCCAGCTTGGCAGCAGACAGCTCGCTGGCCTCCACCGGCGCGGTCAGCACCTTGGTGGTGGGGTAGGGGATGCCGAACTTGTCGCACACTTCATAGAACTCGGCCTTTTTCTGCACGGTGGTGTACAGGTCGGCGGCGGGGCCGGGGGCGATATACTCCGGCAGCTCGGCCTTGCGGCGGATGATCATGGCGGCGTAGTCGTCAGTGCAGCCGAACAGATACAGCTTTTTGCCGGTGTGCTGGGCGGCAAACTCGTGCAGGATGCGCAGCATCGTGTCCTCGTTGTCCATGTCAGGCACGGTGGTAAAGTGCACGATTTTAGAATACTTGGTGGGGGCCATGGGGTAGCGGCCGTAGGCGTAGCTTTCCACGCCGTAAGCCTCGTGGAAGGCACGGGCGAAGTTGTAGCAGTTCAGGTCAGCGCCCAAAAATACGGGGATAATCTCGGACATTATTTCCATCTCCAAATGATAGGCGGGGCCGGGCGGCCCTGCTTAGAATTTACGCGTCAAATTTCTCAAAGAACTGTTCGTGCCAGGTCAGGAAGGTGTAGGCCGTCCAGATCTTGCGGCGCTCGTGCTTGGGGTCATCCAGCATGGCCAGCAGCTTATTCTGGTCAAAGTATTCCCCGGCTACGTCACCAGCAAAACTCTTGCGAACCTTGGCGGAAAATTCCGGGTCCTCCAGCCACTTGGCAATGGGTACGGGGAAGCCTTTCTTCGTGCGGTTGGCCCAGGCATCAGGCAGGGTCTTGTTGGCGGCGGTGCGCAGCA
Organism: Oscillospiraceae bacterium; assembly: GCA_025758045.1. Taxonomy (NCBI): domain Bacteria; kingdom Bacillati; phylum Bacillota; class Clostridia; order Eubacteriales; family Oscillospiraceae; species Oscillospiraceae bacterium. The sequence goes on from CP107208.1 coordinate 1,615,748, forward strand.
CAGCCTTGGTGTCGCCCCGCAGTTTGTAGCTTACGGGGTAGGCTTCGGCCTCGCGGAATACCTCACGGTCGAGGTAGGGCACGCGCAGCTCCAGGCTGTGGGCCATGCTCATCTTGTCGGCTTTCAGCAAAATGTCGCCGGGCAGCCAGAGGTTCAGGTCAAGGTACTGCTTCTTTTCCAACTCGCTCAGGTCCTTCACGCGGTCATAGATCGGTGCAGCGACTTCGCGGGCCGTGGGGCCGACGCGGTACTTGGGTTTCAGGATGTCGTAGGCGTCCTTTTCCTCAAAGACGTGCGCCTGGCCGATGAACCAATCCTCGGGGCGGCCGCTGCCTTTAATAATGAAGTCGTGCCCCTTGAAGTAGGGCAGGTGCTGGCTCACATCGCTGGCCAGATGGCGCACACCGGCGGGCAGGCGCTTGTACTTCTGCATCAGCGGGGTGTCGGCGTACCACTCGTAACCGGCGTAGATCTCGTCGGCGCCCTCGCCGGAAAGCACCACGGTGACATGCTGGCGGGCCAGCTGGCACAGGAAGTACAGCGGCACGCTGGACGGGTTGGACTGCGGCTCATCCATGTGGTACTGGATGTCGGCAAAGGCGTCCAGGCACTGCTCTTTGGTCAGCATCTCGCGGTAGTTGTGGATGCCCAGCTTCTGGCTCAGCTCGCCGGCTTCGGTGGTCTCGTCGAATTTGTGGGTGCCGTCGGGGCTTTCAAAGCCGACCGAGAAGGTATCATCGGGCATCAGGCAGGCGGTGATATAGCTGGAATCCACGCCGCCGGACAGGAACGAGCCCAGCTTCACATCGCTGATGCGGTGGGCGGCCACGCTCTCCCGCACGCGGGCGTCGATCTCGTCCGCCGCCTGCTCGTAGGTCAGGCTGGTCTTGTGGCGGAAGTCCGCATCCCAGTAGCGCTCAATATGCATCTGGCCGTTCTTGTACTCAAACCAGTGGGCGGGGGGCAGCTTGTAGGTGCCTTTAAAAAAGGTCTCGTTCATGGCGCTGTACTGGAAGGTCAGGTAGGGGCGCAGGGCCTCGGCGTTGACCTCCCGGCGGAAACCGGGATGCTCCAGCAGGCTCTTGATCTCGCTGCCGAACAGCAGCTCCCCCTCGCTGGTCTGGGTGTAGTAGAACGGTTTGATGCCGAACATATCGCGGGCGCCGTACAGGGTATTCGTTTTGGTATCGCAGACAACAAAGGCGAACATGCCGCGCAGCTTTGCGGCCAGGGCGGTGCCGTATTCCTCGTAGCCGTGCAGGATGACCTCGGTATCGCAGTGGGTCTTGAAAATGTGACCCTTGGCCTGCAGCTCGGTGCGCAGATCCATAAAGTTGAAGATCTCGCCGTTGAAAACGACGACAACGGTGCCGTCCTCGTTATACATGGGCTGCTTGCCGGCGGCCAGGTCGATGATGCTCAGGCGGCGGAAGCCCAGGGCTACGGCGTTTTCGGGGGTGTCACCGCTCAGGTGGTAGCCCTCCATATCCGGCCCGCGGTGGATGATGCGGTCGGCCATCCGATGCAGGATAGCCTCACGCTCGGCGCGCATGCCGGTAAAACCAACAAAACCACACATAGTTTTTATTCCTTTCCCTTAGGGTGTATGTGGATGCTCACTACATTATATTTATAGGCTTTCCTATTGTACCACAAGAAATCCCCCCAGTACAATACAGAACCGCCAAAAACCGAAAAATGCCAACAAAAAAAGCCCCTGCTGCTGAAAAATGCGCAGGGGGAGCCTTTACCATACAAACTTGAATTTTCAAATTAGTCTTTGCAAATAACCTTTGAACCTTCACCATCAATTACAATTCCCTGACGGTTGTTAATTGGGCATAGATTCAAATCCGAAAACTCAGTCATTATTTTCTCGGTAACTTTCTTAAATGGTGCTGTAAGATAATGCGGAAGAACATAGAAATCAATCAAATCAAGCCCTGCATCATCTTCTTGTGAGTAGTCCTCCGGCTTTTCATCCATTTGCTCGATATATTGGATGCTTGGAGCGCATATAATTGCGCCTGCCGACTCGCCGATCATCAATTTTCCATTTGCCAATTCCTTTTTCAGCAGTCCATCAGTTCCCGTTTTACGGAGCTGGTCCATAAGAAAGAAAGAGTTTCCGCCGGTAAAATATATCACATCTGCTTCTTCAAAAACAGACTGTATCGTTGAATAAGCCTCCGTTGAAATATCAATTTCAGTTACGATCGCTCCCAACTTTTTGAATAATTTTCGAGCCGAGCCGACATAACCGGTGTAGCCTTCACGCAGTGAAGCTGTTGGAATAAATGCGACTTTCTTATTTTCAATTTCTTCCTTTATCAGACTTCCTACACTTGAAAAGTGCGAACATAAAAATAATTTCATCAATATTCTCCTTTATAAATTTCGATTTAGATGTCATCTTTCTTACGGTGAACAGAAGCCGGTGTATCAAAACCGTTTGGAAAACGTCTGTGCAGTTTGTCAAGATTCTCTTGAAATACGGTTTCCAACGGCACATCCAATGCGGTAGCTGCTTCTGCCAGATACCATGCTACGTCGCCAAGTTCCTTTATCAGATGTTCCTTGTCCAATTCGTGTCCCTGCATCAGCCATTTTTTCACAATATCAATTGCTTCCCCGGATTCACCGCATAAGCCCATTACGCTGTTGATAAGGACGTCTTTCCTGTCAAGCGTAGGATTCAAGGTGGTCATTGCAGACTTCTGATATTCATTGACATCCATTTACGATTCCCCCAAATACAACGCAAGCAAGAACGGACTTTTTGCACTGTGCTTTCTCCGGCTTTCGATTTATGGGAAAAAATCCCCGCGGTAAACACCATCAAAATTGTTAAATAAAAAACAAAAAAACGGGAAGGTTCAAAACTTTCTCAACTTCCCGCCCAGTATAGTTTAACAGATTTTTGTGCAAATTGCAATAGGTGATGCAAAAAAGTTTGTCTATTTTTCGGCTAAACTATTTAGCATTTTTTTAACAAACTACTGGAAATTCGTTTTGCAGTCTGTTATAATGGACTACGCAAACATGATATGTGATGCAAAACAAGTCACCCGGTGATGCAGAAAACATCACCCAAATTGGGAGGTAACTATGAGCAAGAAATTCTTGTATCTGTTCAAAGAGGGCCACGATGCCTTCGGCGGCGACCAGACCACCATGAAGAATACTCTTGGCGGCAAGGGCGCTGGCCTGGCAGAAATGACCCACGCCGGCATGCCGGTACCGCAGGGCTTCACCATCACCACCGAAGCCTGCACCCAGTACTACGCTGACAACCGCGAGATCAACGATGAGATCAAAGCGGACATCTTCAAATACATGGGCATCCTGGAGGAGCAGACTGGCAAGACCTTCGGCTCCATCGAGAACCCCCTGCTGGTTTCCGTCCGTTCCGGCGCACGTCAGTCCATGCCCGGCATGATGGACACCATCCTGAACCTGGGCCTGAACGATCAGGCTGTTGAGGGCCTGGCCAAAAAGACCGACAACCCCCGCTTTGCTTATGACTGCTACCGCCGCTTCATCCAGATGTACTCTGACGTCGTCATGGAGCTGGGCAAGAGCTTCTTTGAGGAGCGCATCGACGCCATGAAGGTGCGCAAGGGCGTTACCCAGGACGTTGAGCTGGACGCCGAGGATTTGAAGGAACTCGTCAAGGAGTTCAAGCAGATCTACCTGGAGAAGCAGGGCGAAGAGTTCCCGCAGGACCCCAAAGAGCAGCTGATCGGCGCCGTCAAGGCCGTCTTCCGCTCCTGGGACAACCCCCGCGCCAACGTCTATCGTAAGATGAACGAGATCCCCTACGAGTGGGGCACTGCCGTCAACGTGCAGCAGATGGCTTTCGGTAACTCCGGCATGCGTTCCGGCACCGGCGTTGCTTTCACCCGTAACCCCGCTACCGGCGAGAAGAAGCTGATGGGCGAGTACCTGATCAACGCCCAGGGCGAGGACGTCGTCGCTGGTATCCGTACTCCTTCTCCCATCAGCAAGCTGCATGAGGAGATGCCCGAGGTCTACGATCAGTTCGTTGAGATCGCAACCCGCCTCGAGAACTACTACAAGGATATGCAGGACATGGAGTTCACCATTGAGGATGGCAAGCTCTTCATGCTGCAGACCCGTAACGGCAAGCGTACCGCCCAGGCTGCTCTGCAGATCGCCTGCGACCTGGTGGACGAGGGCGTTATCGATGAAAAGACCGCTGTCCTGCGCGTTGAGCCCAAGCAGCTCGACACCCTGTTGCACCCGCAGTTCGATGCCGCTGCCCTGAAGGCCGCCCAGGCTATCGGCAAGGGCCTGGCCGCTTCTCCGGGATCTGCCTGCGGCCGCGTTGTCTTCTCTGCTGAGGACGCCGAGGAGAAGGTCAAGGACGATGCCTGGAAGAAGGTCGTCCTGGTTCGTCTTGAGACCAGCCCCGAGGACATCGTCGGCATGCAGGTCTCTCAGGGTATCCTGACCGTCCGCGGCGGTATGACCAGCCACGCTGCTGTCGTCGCCCGCGGCATGGGCACCTGCTGCGTTTCCGGCTGCGGCAACGACAACACCGTTGCTATCGACTATGATGCCAAGGTCATCACCATCAACGGCCATACCTTCCACGAGGGTGACTGGATGAGCATCGATGGCTCTACCGGCAACATCTACGAGGGCCAGATCGCTACCGTGGCTTCCACCGAGAATGCCAACTTCAAGCGCTTCATGGGCTGGGCTGACGCCAACCGCCAGATGAAGGTCATGACCAACGCCGACAACCCGCGCGACGCACAGAACGCCGTCGATATGGGTGCTGAGGGCATCGGCCTGTGCCGTACCGAGCATATGTTCTTCGCCGAGGACCGCATCGCTGCTGTCCGTGAGATGATCTGCGCTCGTACTGTTGAGGAGCGCAAGACCGCTCTGGCCAAGGTCGAGCCGTTCCAGGAAGCTGACTTCACCGCTATGTACCGCATCATGGGCGACCGTCCGATGACCATCCGTTATCTGGATCCGCCGCTGCATGAGTTCCTGCCCACCAAGGCCGAGGATATCGAGGCTTTGGCTAAGGACATGGGTATGACCACCGAAGAGCTGAACAACGTCGTTGTCAGCCTGCACGAGTTCAACCCCATGATGGGTCACCGTGGCTGCCGTCTGGCCGTCACTTACCCCGAAATCGCTGAGATGCAGACCAACGCTGTCATCAAGGCTGCCATCAAGGTTTCTGCCGAGACTGGCAAGATGATCACCCCGCACATCATGGTTCCTCTGGTTGGCGAAGTCAAGGAGTTGAAGTACGTCAAGGACGTCATCGTCAAGACTGCTGATGCCCTGATCGCCGCTGCCGGTGTTGACATGAAGTACGAGGTCGGCACCATGATCGAGATTCCTCGTGCAGCCCTGACTGCCGGTGAAATCGCCAAGGAAGCTGACTTCTTCAGCTTCGGCACCAACGACCTGACCCAGATGACCTTCGGCTTCAGCCGTGACGATGCTGCTAAGTTCCTGACCGCTTACTACGATAACAAAATCTACGAGAGCGATCCGTTCCAGCACCTGGATCAGATCGGCGTTGGCAAGCTGGTCAAGATGGCTGCCCATGACGGCCGCGAGACCAACCCCAACCTGGGTCTGGGCATCTGCGGTGAGCACGGCGGCGATCCCAGCAGTGTTGAGTTCTGCCACAACGTTGGCCTGGACTACGTCAGCTGCTCTCCCTACCGTGTTCCCATCGCCCGCCTCGCCGCCGCTCAGGCTGCTATTAAAGCTCCCAGAGCGAAGTGATTGATTTTTAACGAGTTATCGTTAAAAATTCAAGCCCGAAAAAGGCTGAAAATTGACTAAAATGTGCGCCGCTGCTTGTCAGCGGCGCACATTTGTTTTCCCGTCAAACATACACTTCGGCCCTCAAATCTGTCCAAGAACAGCGTCTGAACTGGCTCGGCATACCGCTTTTTTGACGATATTAACGTGCGGTTTCGAAGTTGATTCTGAATTTCAGCAGGGGATTCTGCTCGATTTTCGTCAAGTCGGTTCGTTCAGCGTGAGGAACCTGCGGACCGAAATTCAGCTTCCAGCGGTAGAGGTTGTCTTTGATAGGCGTGACAACCTCTACAAATTCCTGAATCAGTGAATCAGGCAACTTCGGTGCAGAAAGATCCACGATTCGATTCAGCGCAGCAGTCAGCTCCTTCATAGAAGGAGTGGCTGCTGCTTTTTGTTGTGCTGCCATTTCGGCTGGAGGGTGCTGCAAGGCACTGATTTCCTGCTCCGTCTTGGCGCACAGCTCTTTGTACTCATCACGCCCCAAGTCACCGTCTGCGTACATTTGAGCAAGCCGCAGTTTGCGATTTTTCAGCTTACTAATCTGGGCGCTGCTGCTGGCAACCGAGCAGGCAGGAGCCGCGCGGCTGCTGACAGAGTCTATCATAGCAACCGCTTTTTTCACTGCCGCATTTTGGTCGCCCCAGATACGGTCAAAAATCAACTTTGCCATAAGTTCCAGTTTCCATTCGCATATGGAAATTGCATCGCAGGATGACTGTCCTTGCAGATTGTGTTCCACGACAAAAGAACGGGAAACATTCACTGTGCGGTAATTGCATTGATACCCGTAAACCGGCGTTCCGTCTTTCAAAACGCGCCACTTGAAACGGTTAAACCCGCCGCCGCAGCGGCAACGCAGTTTTTGTGTCCATAGATGCATCGGACCAAGATAACCGGCGCGGCGTGTGGAGCCGTCCGGCATCCGATATGTGGCGATTTTTTGCTTGCGGATTCGATCACATTCGTGCCACAATTCCTCAGAAATAAGCGGCGGGAAGTTGCCCTTGACAAGTTGAATGCTATCTTCATTGAGATTCTTTACGCGAACCTTGTCAATGTAATTGGTGGTCTTGGACTTGTTGTAGCCTATGTACCCCATATAGGTGGCGTTGCGTAGCATCTTACTGATTTTGATGCAAGACCATTTCACATTGCCTTGGCTATCCTTATACCCAAGGCGTGTAAGCTCGTTGCAGATCAGACTTTGCCCGTAGCCTCTGGAGTACATATCAAATACAAAGCGAACGACTTTTGCCTGCTCCTCGTTGATGGTGTAGGTGTTATGGGCCTTGTCTAAATCATAGCCCAAAATGTTGCCATTCCCGTAGAGAACACCGTTTTGGCGGCTGATCATTTGACCGGCTAAGACACGTTCGGAAATCTTGCGGCTTTCCTCCTGCGCAAGAGAGGACATAATGCTTAGGCGCAGTTCGCCATCGCTGTCCAACGTCCAGATGTTGTCAGACACGAAGTAAACCTCCACACCAATGCCGCGAAGCTCTCTTGTGATGGAGAGTGTATCAACGGTGTTTCTGGCAAAGCGGCATACCTCGCGGGTGACAATCAGGTCGAATTTTCCGTTTCGGGCGTCGTCCAGCATTCGCATAAAAGAGGGACGCTTTTTTGCAAGCGTTCCGGTAATGCCTTCGTCAATGTAGCGCCCGACCAGTTGCCAATTCGCGTGGTACTTCAATTGGTCATCGTACCATTGCATCTGGTTGCTGAGCGCGTCCTTCTGCTGTTCGTGCTGTGTGGAAACTCGACCGTAAAAGACCATGCGGCGGTCACAGTTGCGGTCTAAATTCATAGACCCGAAATATAACTGTTGTTGTGTTGTCTGCATTTGCGTTACCTCCTTTCCTCGCAGTATATGGGAAGTTGAAAAACGATGGTAGGCTGTCGTTTTATTGCTTGACAGGCTTGACAAGCGTGGAATATTGCGCTGTGACCTGACGGTAAACCGTGTGGTTGATAAGACCCTCGCGGTAGAGAACAGCAACCAGTTTCACGGCAATGACATCACTGCTGATTTGCAAGGGAGAATCCGTGGGATGTGTGCATTTCATAGTATACCTCCTGTTCATTATGAATTTGATTCCACAAGCATAGCGGCCACCTGTGGAAAACAAGTGGCCGCCATAATCTGAAATCAAATTTTATACCCTATTCGACACTACTTCCCAGATATAAGGGCGAACCACCGACCCGGCTGCTGGAAACAGCTCCCACTTCCTGTACCACATTGTTGGCAGTACCGCCGACGCCTTGAGAGCATCGCCACGGTGTGTATCACGATTGCTGACCCTTCGCTTGAGGTATGTGTTCCACGCCACCTCTCCCGCCTCTGGGGGCGCTCCGCTGCGGTTAGGCAGCCTCATCGCGTCAGAGTCGGGACGCACCTGCCGACGCTCCTTGGGTTGCGGCAAGGTCAGTTGTATGTAGCCGGTGATTCGGATATTCGGTTATCAAGGTGCAGAAAAGGGGGAATGAGGGATTTTTTGTCCCTCTATATATGAATATCGCTTTAGGAAGGTAAAAGTTGGAGAAAAATCTGCAATTTTTTCAAAAAAAATACCGCCCTATCTCACGATAAGGCGGTAGATTGCGTTATTCTATGCTGCTCCTAAGTTTTTAGATAACAAATCACCATTGGCGGCGTTCTCAAACACTTCAAAAGTATCTTGCAGTTCTTCCAATCACAGCTGGTGTGTCTCTTTCCAGAGTATTTGTTTTCCGCAACATCATTTAGCATCATCAGAATAAAACCCGATGGCCTTTTGCAAAGCCAAGAAATGCTTTCCTGTGTATTTGATTGCCCTGTGCTCTCCTTGCATTTCTATCCTACAGGTAATCAAATTCTCGTCATTTTCTTTCACATGGTAATCTTGTATCATCGAAATAAGCTCAGACAGATTCTTCTTTCCGTAAATAAATCAGCGACGATGTTTTGCTTTTGAGGCATCGGGCGGACAGACGAAGCCAGACTCGCCGCCTACTCCGCGCAAAGCTCCGCCACCAGAGCGTCCATCTGCGCTTCGCTGGTTTGGTTCAGTGCGCCGCGCAGCGATACATCTGTTTCACACAGTCGGAGTTCCTTCATCTTTTCCAACTCGGCGCGCATCAGCCGCGCGGCAGCAGGGGCCCATGAGCCGTTTTCCATGAGGCCGATCCGGCGGTTTCGGAATCCCTTTGTCTGTAAATGATCCAAAAAGGCCTTCATGGGCGGGAACAGTCCTCCGTCATAAGTGGAGCAGGCCAACACCAGTTTCCCACAGTAGAATGCGCTGGTCACGGCATAGGAAAGGTCTGTTGCCGTCAGATCGCACATGGTGACTTGTGCACCTTTTCCCTTCAGCTTGCTCTTGAGGGCCTCCGATGCATATGCGGTATTTCCATGGATGGATGCGTGAGCGATCAGGATGCCCTCCGGTTTTTCCGGTTTCCATTGTGACCAGAGATCATAGAGCCGCAGATACTCCCCCAAGTCTTCTGTGAGCATGGGGCCATGGAGCGGGCAGATCGTTTTGATCTCCAGCGCGGAGATTTTTTTCAGCAGCGCCTGCACCTGTGCGCCATACTTTCCGACGATGTTGTAATAATACCGCCGGGCCTGCGGCGCCCAGGGGGCACGGGCAGTCCGTTCCAGTGAGCCGAAGCGGCCGAAGGCATCCGCCGAGAACAGGATCTTTTCCTCCTCTTCATACGCTGCCATCACCTCCGGCCAGTGTACCATCGGCGCCAGCAGAAAGCGCAGCCGGTGCAAACCCAAGGAAAGCGTATCTCTTTCGCCAACCTCCAGCATACGGTCTTCCGACAATGCACCTGTGCCGAAGAACTGCTTGATCATGGTAAATGTTTTCGCGTTTCCCACAATCTTCATCTCCGGGTACTTTTGTGCCAGCCGCATGAGGCTGCCGGAATGATCCGGCTCCATGTGTGTGACCACAAGATAGTGGGGGCTGCGCCCCTCCAACACCCGCGCCACATTGGAAAGCCATTCTTCCGCCGCCCGTGCGTCCACGCTGTCCATCACGGCAATCTTCTCATCCAGAATAACATAGGAGTTGTAGCTCACTCCCATAGGCTGGACGGGGTACTGGTTTTCAAAGAGTGCCAATGTGTTATCATCCACCCCTACATAGCGGATGGCATCTGTTACCGTTTGAATGGTCATAATACAAAACAACTCCTTATCATTTGTTCAGGACCTGCATCTCCGGGTTCTTCTCCCCAAATTTCTCGCGCAGCGCACTGCAGATATCCTCCCGGGACTTGCCCTGCTTCTCACCGTTTTTAATGAGCTTGTACGCCTGAAACAGCGCCGAGGGGCCGATCTCGCTGCTGAAAAAACCGATGCCCTGATTCCATGCCAGCAGTTCGAACACGTCGTCAAACGCGGAGCTCTCCACACCGTGGATATATGCCTTTACCAGCTCCCGCGCCGCCTGCCTCATCCGGCCTGCACCGACAGCGTTGGTCAGGGACAGCAGCAGCCGCGTTTCGTAGGGCAGTACGCGCTTCTCGCTCTGCCATGTGGTCTCCCAAAAATCCACGGCGATCTGCCCCAGCTTTTCATCGATCATGGGATAGTTCAAAAGAGCCAGCGGCTTGAAGGGAGCGGAGCTGTCGCCTTCCTTCTTCTCCACACGGCAGAACCAGACATGGAACTCCGCCTCACTCCGCTGCTCGGTGTGGTGCTCGTAGCCCAAGCCCTCCATGACAGCGTACAGTGGATGCGGCTCAAAGGTCTGGATGATGTGTAATCCTTCGCCCACCTCCAACGCCTCGGCTCTTTTCTTCAGCCCTTCAAAGAAGCTGCCCTGTATATGGCGCACATCCACGGTCTGAAACCCCTGCGCCTTATTCTTCCAGTTTTCGTAGCTCATGCGGTTATTCTCCTTTCTTCACTCGATAAAACCAGATGTGATATTCGCTGCCGCTCACCTTCTCCGTGTGATGCTCAAAGCCCATAAGGGCCAGCACCGGGTACAGTGGGACAGGCTCGAAGGTCTGGATGATATGCAGTCCTTCTCCGTTTTTCAGCGCGGCAGCCTTTGCCTTCAATGCGGGGAAGAAGTCCATCTTTTTGCCCCGCACGTCCATCACTTCAAATGTGCCGATTTTGTCCTTCCAGTTTTCATAACTCATAGTCTTTGCCTCTCTTGCAGAAAGCTCACGCCTCTTCGAAGCCCCTGTTGCTTTTGTGCGTTCATTGTACTATACTAAAAGCAACAAGTCAGTTGAATTTTCAACGAAAGAGAACTTTTTATGAAAAAATTTTTCCCGACGCTCCACGCCGCGGCGCTTTTCTCCGGTATTTCCGACGACGAGCTTGCCACCATGCTCTCCTGCCTCGGGGCAAGGATCGACACCTTTCCAAAAGGCTCCCGCCTGCTTCGCGCCGGAGAGGCGGTGGAGGAGGTGGGCCTTGTGTTGGCGGGCAGCGCCCTCATTATGCAGGAGGATATCTGGGGAAACCGCAACATCCTCTCCAAGACCGGGCCGGGGCAGACCTTCGCGGATGTGTTTGCCTGCGCGCCGGGAGCGGTGCTGAACGTGAGCGTGGAGGCGGAGAGCACGATGACGGTGATGTTTCTACACATAAGGCGCGTTTTGAGCGTGTGCCCCTCCGCCTGCTCCTACCATAGCCGGTTCATCCGCAATCTGCTGGGCGAGTTAGCGGAGAAGAACCTGCGGCTCAACGAAAAGCTCACCCACATGGGCCAGCGCACGACGCGTGCAAAGCTGATGTCCTATTTTTCCGCTGAGGCACTGCGGCGCGGGGTCTATGAGTTCGACATTCCGTTTTCAAGGCAGCAGCTTGCGGATTACCTCGGTGTGGAGCGCAGCGGGCTGTCCGTGGAGCTTGGAAAAATGCGGGATGAGGGCCTGCTCGACTTTCACAAAAGCCATTTCCTTCTCAAAACGCCGGAGGCTGACCGTCCCTTTCCTTCTGCGCGTTAAGGAGCCCCCTTTGGGCGTATTAGCAAGTGCGGATAACCCCGTCAGCCACGGAGCGTCGGGGTTTTGCAGATGGAAGAAGCAGCTACGGTCTGTAGAGATCGGCAGGACAGCGTCAGCTCGTACAATCTGATTTGATCATACCCACAGCCGCTTTGGCTGTGGGTATTTTCTGTTTGAACTCCAAAAGCTTTGCAGAGCTCAAGGAGCCTAATCGTACAACCGGAGCAGCGCCGCGCCGATTTTCTCAAATTATGTGACGCCATCACAGTAAAACCGCTTGTCACGCGGTATACTACGCATAAAAACACAGCCGCAGAGTACATCTGTGGCTGTGTTTTGTGTTCAGTTGCTCACTGTTGCGTGGACTGGATATGGAGAGACAACATATCTCCCGATCTTACATGGGTTATCTTATCTGCCATCACTCTGGCAGTTTGCCTTGCAGATATGTCGGCATCCCCACTGCGGTCGTATCCGGCATGACCTTAAACATGGCTTTTTCAATCTACATCCCTTATCGGTTTTCCGCGATATATTTCTCCGCCATGTGGACTGCCACCGCGCCGTCCGCCACGGCGGTGACCACCTGACGGAGGGGCTTCGTCCGCACGTCGCCCACGGCGTAAACGCCGGGAATACTGGTTTCCGTGGTCTCTCCGGCCACGATATAGCCGCCGTCGTCCAGCGCCAGTTGACCCACCGCCAGCGCCGTGGCGGGCTGTCGGCCCACGCTGACAAATACGCCGTCGCAGTCCACCACGCTTTCCTCACCGGTGACGGTGTCCCGCAGGCGGACGCCGGTCAGCCTGTCCCCGGAAAGCAGTGCGGAAACGACGCTGTTCCAACGGAATTCCACGTTTTCGGCCTGTGCCAGCGGCTCGTGATAGATCTTGGTGGCCCGCAGGGTGTCTCTGCGGTGGACGAGGATCACTTTTTTCGCCACGCGGCTGAGAAGGAGGGCATCTGCCGCGGCGGAATTGCCGCCGCCCACCACGACCACCGTTTTTCCCTTGTAAAACATCCCGTCGCAGGCGGCGCAGTAGGCCACGCCCCGGCCCACCAGTTCCGACTCTCTGGCCACGCCCAGCGTTCTGGGTTCCGCACCGGTGGCCAGCACCACGGTTTTCCCCCGGAAGATTCCCTCGCTGGTCTCCACGAGCTTGGGAACCGCCGTCAGATCCATGCGGAGGACTTCTGCGTATTCGCTGCGTGCCCCAAAACGCTCCGCCTGCTTTTGCATCTTCTCCGCCAGAGAGAAGCCGTCGATCCCGTTCTCAAAGCCGGGGTAGTTGTCGATCTGCTCGGTCAGGGCCATCTGCCCACCGGCGGACAGTTTTTCCAGCACGATGGTGTCCAGCCCCGCCCGTGCGGCGTACAGGGCGGCGGTGTAGCCGCCCGGTCCGCCGCCCACCACAATCATATCATAAACATGATTGTTGTTCATATCTGAATCCTCCGTTATTTCGCCAAGGCTTCCTGAATGAAACGGTCGATCTCTGCCTTTGAGCCGGGCGCGGTGATGGAACCCACGGCCTTTCCGTTCCGGAACAGCACCAGAGTTGGGATGACCTTGATCCCCTCGGCCCCCGCCAACTGCGGCTCCTCGTCAATATTGATCTTGCCGACGGCAAGGCTGTCCGCGTATTCCTCTGCAATCTTCTCATACGCAGGGCCGATCCTCCGGCAATAGCTGCACCAGGGCGCCCAGAAATCCACCAAAACAGGCTTTTCCTCCCGGATCAACTGCTTAAACTGCTCCTGATTCATGTCCATAGCTGCCATATCTGCCAGCTCCTTTCCTTTGTTTTCTTATAAATCGTCTATTAGTGCGGTACTCTTGGCGTAGGCGGTACTGCGTGCCTCAAAGAAATCGGTCTTGACCATGTTGGCGTCGGCGTACTGGCTGACCCATTCCATGCTCTCCGGTTCGCTCTCAAAGCCCGGATACAATGCCGGATAGCCAAGGCTCGTCCAGCGAAGATTGCCGAGATAGCGGATGTAATCGCTGATCATCTGCCGGTTCAGTCCCGGGATGTCGTCGCCGATCACATAATGCCCCCATGCGATCTCCTGCTCCACGCCCTCACGCATCATCTCGCGCAGCGCTTGTACGCTCTCGGCGGTGAACAACTCCGGCTGCTCCTTTTGCAGCTCCGTGATTATATTGCGGAACAGCCACAAGTGCGTGTTCTCATCGCGGTTGATATAGCGGATTTCCTGCGCCGAGCCGGACATCTTCCCGTTTCGGGAGAGATTGTAGAAGAACATAAAGCCGCTGTAAAAATAGATGCCCTCCAAAATATAGTTCGCCATCATCACGCGCAGCAGCGTGGGAGCGTCCTTCCGCTCCTGAAACTCGTTGTAGCAGTCCCCAATGAAGGTGTTGCGGCGCAGCAGATGCTCGTCAGTTTTCCATTGGTAGAGGATGTCATTGCGCTCCACGGGGGAACAGATGGTGTCGAGCATATAGCTGTAGCTCTGTGAGTGGACACACTCCTGAAACGCCTGAATGGACAGGCAGAGATTGACCTCGTTGGCGGTAATGTAGGCGCCGATATTAGGCAGGTTCGCTGTCTGAATGGAATCCAAAAAGACAAGAAAACTCAAAATTTTATCGTAGGCGCTGCGCTCGGCTGACAGCAGGCGGGGATAGTCCTTCACATCCTGCGAGAGATTGATCTCCTCAGGAATCCAAAAGTTGTTCATGGCCTGCCGGTACCAGTCGCTGACCCAAGCGTACTTCATATTGTTGAAGTCGTTGAGGTTGGTGGTATTGCCGCCGATCATGCGCCGCAGGCGCACATCAGGGTCGCCCTCCGGGTTAAAGAGGGGCTTTTTCTTCAGTTCCATCATGCTATCCTCCTTATGACGAGCAGCTTTCGCAGGCCTCGACCTCAAGGGCCTTGCTGCGGACATAGTAAATTGTCTTGACGCCGGCCCTCCACGCCTCCAAATACAGTCTGAGCACCTGACGCATGGAATAGTCGTTGGTGATATAGAGATTCATGCTCTGCGCCTGGTCAATATGTCTCTGGCGAAGGCCCGCGGCGCGTACCGACCAGCTTTGGTCAATCAAATGCGCCGCCTTATAGTACCACCATGTATCCATAGAAAGCTCCGGGGCAACGCGGGGCAGCATGCTACCCTTTTTCTCCTCTAAGAAGAATTTCTTCATAATTGGATCGATGCCCGCCGACGTGCCGGAGAGGATAGATGTGCTGGAGGTCGGTGCGACCGCCAGCAGATAGGCGTTGCGCATTCCCTGCACCGCCACCGTTTTCGCAAGCACCTGCCACTTTTCGGAGGTATAACCCCGCTTTTCAAAATACGCGCCCGTCTGCCAGTCGCTGCCCTCAAAGAGTGCGTAACGACCCTTTTCCCGTGCCAGTGCTGCGTCCGCCTTGACGGCGGCGTAGTTGATGTGCTCGAACACCGCGTCGGTGAAGGCAAGGTGCTCCTCGCTCTCCCAGCGGATGCCGCGCTTTGCCAGCATGTGGTGGTAGCCGCTGACGCCCAGGCCGATGCTGCGGTACTTCTGATTGGTAAGCCGCGCGTATTCCAACGGGTAGAAGTTGAGGTCGATCACATTATCCAGTGCGCGGATGGCCGTTTCCACCGTGCGTTCCATATAGGCCTCGTCCTCCACCGGCAGATTACCGAGAGACAAACTCGCCAGGTTGCAGACCACAAACTCACCGGGGCGTGTGGCCGTCACCACCACTGTGTCGCCGTTCTCCGTGTGCACCTCAGTGCTGATATGCTCGATGGGCGCCATGTTCTGCGCGATCTCCGTGCAGAGATTGGAGCAATAGATCATTCCCGTGTGGCCGTTTGGGTTCATACGATTTACGCTGTCGCGGTTGAAGGCGAAGGGCGTGCCGGTCTCCACTGCCGAGCGAAGCACCAGCCGCACGATGTCCTTGACGGTGACGCTGCGCTTTTCGATGCGCGGGTCATTGACGCAGTCCAGATACCGCTTCTCCCATTCCGTACCCCAGTAATCCTCCAGAGCGTAGCCCTTGACCGTGAGGATCTCATGCGGACACATGAGATGCCACGGCGCGTCTATGTTCTCCTCCGCCAGTCGCCAGAAGAGATCCGGATAGCACACGGCAGGAAACACATCATGCGCCTTCATGCGGTCATCGCCATTGTTAGTGCGCAGTTGAAGGAATTCCGGCAGATCCCGGTGCCATGCGTCTAAGTAAACCGCCACAGCGCCCTGCCGCATACCCAATTGATCCACCGCCACGGCGGTGTCGTTGACCAGCCGAATCCAGCGGATAACACCACCCGCCGCCCCTTGAAAGCCGCGGATGGTGCTGCCTGCAGCGCGCACCTTACCGAAGTACATCCCCATTCCACCGCCGAATTTAGAGACCTTTGCGAAGTTGTCCAGCGAGCGGTAGATGCCGTCCAGACTGTCCGGCACAGTGTCCACAAAGCAGCTTGAAAGCTGATGGTAAGGCTTTCGCGCGTTAGACATGGTAGGTGTCGCCATCGTGACCTCCATACGGCTGAGCATATCGTAAAAGCGCTTTACCCACCCCATGCGGTCAGAGCCTTCGTTCATAGCAAGATGCAGCGCGATACCCAAAAACATCTCCTGCGGTGTTTCCAGCGGCACGCGGCTGCGTGACTGGATCACATAGCGTTTGAGCATAAGGTCAAGGCCGGAGTAGGTGAACAGCTCGTCCCGTTCCGGGCAGAGAAAGTCCTCCGCCATGGCAATCTCCTCGTGGGTATAGTGGGCAAGGATATAGTCACCGTAGAGTCCCTTATCCGTCAGATAGCGAAGCCTGCCATAGAGGTCGCCGACGCCGCGCCCCTCCCATTCCTGTGCGTTGCGACAGCGAAAGGAGTGGTTCAGAAGCCGCGCCGCGATGAACTCCCACTTGGGTGCCTCTGCCGTAGTCAGCTCTACCGCCGCCTTGGTCAGAGCCCCAGTCCGCTCATCCTCCGTCATGCCCGGGCGACAGAAACTCTCAAACTTCATTTGAAGCGCCGCGAGGGAGTAGACTTCCTCGGTAAAATCCATCTGGATGCGGCGCAGCACCTCGTCAAGCGAGTCATCCCCAACCGTCCGCGCGATGGTATGCCGGACACGGCGCAGCGCAGACCGCTTTTCGCGGTAGAGGATGTACGCCTTGGCCACCTCATAGTGTCCGCGCTCCATGAGCGTTCGCTCCACCTCGTCCTGCACAAGTTCCACGGTGAGCGGCACTGTGACGGAGAGATTGTCGAGAACGGTGGCGAGGATCTCATCCAGCTCGCTGCTCCCGATCTCCCGGCCCTGTCCGTCAAATGCCTTTTTCATGGCGTTGAAAATTTTCTCCTGTTGAAAGGGAACAGACTCCCCGTTTCGTTTTCTGATCTCCATTTCGATTCTCTCCTCTTCTCCGGTCACTTGCCTAATGGGTTAACTTCTCCATTCCGCAGGGATAGGCGCTCCGCGCTGTCTGCCGCTCTTGTGTTACGACCTGATAAAAACTGTATCCGCCGGAGAGATGGGAACAGGTGAACCCGTACTGCGTCAAAAGTCGGCAGGCCAGATAACTGCGAAGCCCTGTCTGGCAATTCACATAAACAGGCTTACCCCGGTCTAACTCGTCCAAGTGCTCCCGCAGATCGTCCAAGGGAATGTTCCGAAAGCCGTCCAGATGACCCCGCTGATACTCCCACGCCGTGCGGACGTCCAGCAGCGTCGCACTGCCATCGCAAGGCAAGTTCTCAACATCATTCCAATTGAACTGCCGTACCTTCCCGCCCTCTAAATCCTCGATCATAAAACCGGCCATATTGACCGGGTCTTTGGCAGAAGAATAGGGCGGTGCATAGGAAAGGTCAAGCTCCGTCAGTTCCAGAGCTGTCATTTTTGCGCGAATGGCCGTTGCCAGTACATCAATGCGCTTGTCCACACCGTCGCCGCCAACGATCTGCGCACCGAGCAGCCGCAGGCTTTCTTTTTCATACAGCACTTTCATTACCATAGACTGTGCACCGGGATAATAGGCCGCGTGGGATGCCGGGAACAATACGACTTTGTCGTAAGCAATCCCTGCTGCCCGCGCTGTCTTTTCATTGATCCCCGTAAAGGCCGCTGTCAAGCCATATAGTTTCAGAACAGACGAGCCTTGAGAGCCGTGATAGCGGCTGTTTCCGCCGCAGATATTGTCAGCGGCAATTCGTCCCTGCTTGTTGGCAGGCCCCGCCAGAGAGATCAATGCTTTCTGGCCGGTCACGAAATGGCTGACCTCTACGGCATCGCCCACAGCATAGATGTCCGGCGCGGAGGTTTCCATCCGCTCGTTGACAGCGATGCTGCCACGAATACCAAGTCTGAGTCCGGCTTCTTTTGCCAAATGCGTATCCGGGGTAACACCGATGGCCAGCAGCACCATATCCGAATGTAGTGGTTCACTTTCTTCCAACAGGGTCAGCACAGAATCTCCGTCCTGTCGGAATCCGGTGACGGTTTCACCCAACCGCAGAGCCACGCCGTGTCTGCGCATTTCCGAATGGACAAAGCTCGCCATATCCGCATCCAGCGGCGCTAAAAGCTGCTGGAGAAGCTGGACGATGGTGACGGAAACACCCATTTCTGCAAGGTTTTCCGCCATTTCCAGACCGATAAAGCCGCCGCCAGCCAAAACAGCGGTTTTCGGCTTCTGATCCTCAACAAAGCGCCTGATGCGGAGGGTATCCTCCACGGTGCGCAGCGTAAAAACTCGCTCACTGCTGACGCCGGAAAGCGTGGGAACCGTCGGCTTTGCGCCGGGGGCAAGAAGCAGTTTGTCATAGGTTTCCGTGTATACCTTCCCACTGTCCAGTGCACGGACGGTGACGGTTTTCTCTGCGGGATTGATCGCAGTTACTTCCTGCCGTACTCGTACATCAATGCGAAAGCGATCCCAAAAGCTCTCCGGAGTTTGCAGCGTCAGTTCTGCTTGCTCTTTGATCACACCGCCCACATAATACGGCAGGCCGCAGTTGGCATAGGACACATAGCCGCTGCGCTCGATCATGATGATCTGCGCGTGTTCATCCAAACGGCGGATGCGGGCAGCGGCCGAAGCACCACCCGCCACACCGCCTACGATCACAACTTTCATCTTGCGCTCTCCACCATTGCGGTGATCTCCGACTTAGGCCGATAGCCCACCGACTTGGCAACGGCTTTTCCGTCCTTGAAAACGACCAGCATCGGAATGCTGGATACCTGAAAACGCATTGCCAGCTCCATCTGCTCGTCTACATTGATCTTGCCCACCTTGAGGGCACCGCTTTTTTCTTCGGCAAGCTCATGCAGTATAGGAGAGAGCATTTTGCACGGTCCGCACCAGTCCGCGTAGAAATCCAGCAAAACGGGTTTGTCGGAATGCAGTACCTCGTTTTCAAAATTCGCAGCAGTAATTTTCAGTTCAGTCATGAGAGTGACTCCTTTCGTTGATCTTTTATGCTTCTTTGTTTTTCAGCTTGCAAATACCCTGCGTCATGGTTGATTTCCATGTTCGCCACATCTTTCTTGTTTATTGATTGTGGCTATATCATACCGCAGGACAAAGTATTTTTCTGTAACGAGGTCACATTAATAAAAAAATCCGGTGCTCAAAAAAGCACCGGATTTTTGAAAGATGAATTACGCTTTCCACAGACTGTGGAGGTTGCAGTAGGCGTAGACCGCCTCGACCTCATCGCCCTCGCAGAGCGCGAAGCAGACCTCCGGCTTTTCGCCGGGATGCAGTTCCTTACGCTGATTGCCCTGCTTGGTCTGGAGAGATACCCATTCGATGTAGTGCTCCGGCAGCATGGGGTGCTCCACGGAGCCGACCTTGACATGGACGATGCCGTTTTCCACCGTCCAGACAGGGACGTGCTTCTCCACGGCGGCGTCGGTGGTGCCGGGAACAATCTCGCTCATCGGCTTACCGCAGCAGACGACAGGAACGCCTACGTCCTTAACTTTGGCAATGATGTTACCGCAATGCTCGCAAATGTAAAACTTCTGATCCATGATAATTCTCCTTTTCTTTACTTTAATAGTTTTCTGCGTGAATTTCAAAATAGCTCTGGGGATGGTTGCAGGTGGGGCAAACCTCCGGGGCCTTCTCGCCTACGACGATGTGACCGCAGTTGCGGCACTCCCACACCTTGACCTCGCTCTTGGCGAAGACCTCCGCCATCTCCACATTGTGCAGCAGGGCACGGTAGCGCTCCTCGTGGTGCTTTTCAATGGCGGCGACCAGGCGGAAACGCTGCGCCAGCTCATGGAAACCTTCCTCATCGGCTGTTTTGGCAAAGCCGTCGTACATATCCGTCCACTCGTAGTTCTCGCCCTCAGCGGCGGAGAGAAGGTTTTCGGCGGTGTCGCCAATGCCGTTCAGCTCTTTGAACCACAGCTTGGCGTGTTCCTTCTCATTATCAGCGGTTTTGAGGAACAGTGCCGCGATCTGCTCGTAGCCTTCCTTCTTGGCCTTGGATGCAAAATAGGTGTACTTGTTGCGCGCCTCGGACTCACCGGCAAAGGCAGCCATCAGGTTTTTTTCGGTTTGAGTTCCTGCGTATTTCGTTTCTTTCATGTTGGATACTCCTTCCTGCTTTTCTGCTTTTATTATAGCAAATCTATGATTTTCTTCTGTAACGAAGTCACATTTCTTTTTATTTTAGACGATTTAGTCTGTTCTTATCCCGCAGCGTGATTGCACCACGCTTCAGCTCCACCAGCCCGTCCTCCGAGAAGCTTTTGAGCATCCGTGCCACTGCCTCCCGTGCCGAGCTGATGTGCTGGGCGATCTGCTCATGGGTCATGCGTATCGTGTCGGAGCCGGTACGCTCCGCTTCGGCAAGGAGAAATTCTGCCAGCCGCTGATCCAATCCCTTGAACATAATCTGCTGCATCGCCCACATCACATCAGAAAAGCGTTTCGTTGCCAGTTCATAGAGAAAACAGCGGACATGGAGATTTTTCTCCTTGAGTGCAGCAATGACAATTGCAGGGATAATCAGAACGTCCGTATCCATTCCGGCAGTCATTTGCGTATCAAAGGTGATCTGACTGATCACGCAGGAGGCGGAAAGCACGCATAGTTCGCCCGGATACAGGCGGAACAGCGTTACCTCCCGCCCCTCATCAGAGAGAAGATAGGTGCGGATCTCGCCGGAAAGAATAAGCAGCATTCCGAGACATTCATTGTCGCTGCTGTGAACGAACGCACCCTTTTTATAATGACGGACAAAGGCACTTCGGCGTAGCGTTTCTTGCTCCTGTTCGGTCAAGGATGACCAGAACGGAAGTTGTGTCAGTGTGCGTTCCATATCAATGGCAGCTGTGCTTGCCGCAGCCGTGGTCACCGCAGGAGTGACCAGCCTCGCCGTGCTCATGGTCATGGTGGTCACAGTGAACATTGGGATCGTAGCCCAAACTTCCGTTGAGCAATGCGCTCACCGCCGCGTCAGCGTCCCCGCTGACACCGCCGTAGAGCTTGATGCCCGCTTCGGCGAGTGCTGCCTGCGCACCGCCGCCGATGCCTCCGCAAACCAAAGTGTCCACACCGTGCTGCATTAGGAAACCTGCCAGTGCGCCGTGACCGCTGCCGTTGGTGTCAACGACTTTCGCATGAGTGATTTTTCCGTCCACAGCTTCATAAAGCTTGAACTGCTCTGTGTGACCGAAATGCTGAAAGATTTGACCGTTTTCATAGGTAACTGCAATTTTCATAATGGAATCTCCTTTGCAAGTTTTGCCTGATTTTTCCATGTTGGCGCTCTGCATCCGGCAGCAACGGCCGCAGTGAGCTGCCTCCTGTCCTCCGCAGATGCGGTAGTTTCCCCCGGTGATGTGCAGCGGTTTCCCGTGGACAAGACACGCTGCGATCTTGCTCCGTGCGCTTTCGTAAATCTCCTGCACGGTAGAGCGGGAAATGTCCATTTGAGTGGCACACTGCTCGTGGGTTCGCTGCTCCAAGTCAACCAGCCGAATGACCTCGTATTCGTCCAGCGTCAGCAGGATCGGCTCGGTATTCTCGCACCCGTTGGGACAGAATGTATCGACCTGTGGTACGCCACAAATTCGACGGCACCGTGACGGTCTTGGCATGGGAGCTTTCCTCCCTTTGTATTCGGTATATTCCGATTATAGCACTTTGAACAGAAGAAAGCAATTTTTTCAAAAGCTGCTCTTGCACCATTCCCTTGTCCATCGACCCATTAAGCAGCTTAAAAAAGGATCGTTCCTTAAATGTCAAATCACCACTATCGAATGCTACTTTCACTATGTGTTGCGGAGACAGTGGTTCATTAACACTCCAAAGATTGTCTCCCTCAATTCATCCTGCCTCCGTCATCTCTGCGTCACTTGCTGGTTAGCAATAACCAAAGCGCAATTCTTTTGGAATGGTGCAAAAAAGCGGTGGAGAACAAGCTCCACCGCCCAAAATGCTTAGACCTTGAATTCTGAAATTGCTCTCCAGAACTCAATCAGCAAGACCTGATAGAGATCTTCATCCACGCGACCGTTCACGCGGCTGCATTTGTTCAGGAGCGATTCATACTGAACAAACAACTTTTCCACAGCGTCCTCATCACCGCGCTTTGCGCGCAGAAGCAAATCCTTGAAACCTTCCATAGTATTATTCCTCCATCGCATTGCGAATCTTGTCGCGGGCATTCTTGTGATGCGTGCTTACGGTACTATCATCTACCTTCAACTTGGCTGCGGTCTCCCGCACGGAAAGATGATCTACATATAAGGAAATCATAACCTCGCACTCTTTCGGCGTCAGCTTGTGCAGGTACTTTTTGATTCCTTCCCACATCAGCTTGGACTCGACGCTTTCCTCAATCGGGTTCATCAGCCGCCTGTACACTGTGTCCACCTCGTCGCGGCATTCCTCAATGGAAACCTCGCGCTTTGCCTTAACCATCAGTGCGCGAATGTAAGAAGCGCGCCGGGCATACAGCACCTTGGTCATGAACTTCGTAAAGCGCGCAGCCAGTTGCGCGTCCTCACCACTAAACCATAACTTGTTTTTCTTTTCCATCGTAAACCTCCTGAATTTTGAGTTTCATTGAATAGACCTCAAAACTCGGAGGGGCGCGGGCAGAAAACGGCAGTCCTCTGCCGCCAAAGCAAAAAAGGAAGCAAAAAAATACGCCAGATGGTCACAAAAACCATCTGGCATACGAATAATACACGAAAAACTACGCGGCGAAGGGACTTTTGAAAGTACACAGTGGCGCTTGAGGGGGTTTCTGCCTTAATATGGCATAGCTCCGCTTACCGGAGAGTCAAGCACATCTACCATGCAATACGCCTTTCCACTAAATATGTCCCACAAAAAGAAAAAGCCCGGCAAAGGAAGAGGGTGAAAAATGGCGCAAATTCGTGATATTGGCAAGCGTACTGCCCTTTATGAGAGACTGTCGAAAGACGATGAACAGCAGGGTGAATCAAACTCGATATTGAACCAAGAGTTACTACGATTAGATGCAACATTTTTTACGGACAAGAGAAATCGTCATAACATAATTAGCGAGGCCGGCCATGTGCGAACACTGGCCGACCTCATATCATTCATTTACTTTTATCATACGATAGCCCACACCAATATGTGTTTGGATGTATTGCGGGGACTCCTCTGTTGGCTCCAGCTTTTTGCGCAGTGTTGCCATAAATACCCGCAGGGAAGCCACATCGTTATCCCAACTGTGGCCCCAGATATTTTGTGTGATAAAGGTATGGGTCAGTACCTTGCCGACATTCTTGGACAGCAGACACAGCAGCTTATACTCAATGGGTGTCAGGTGAAGTTCGTTTTCATCCAGATAAGCGCATCCCCCGGCATAATCCACTTTCAACTTACCATTCACAAATACAGAACTGGCAGTAAACATCTCTGCCGTCATCAGAGAGAGTCTTCGCTGCGTCACACGAAGTCGTGCCAGCAGTTCTTCTACCGAAAAGGGCTTTGTCAAATAATCGTCCGCTCCGGCATCCAGCGCCTTGATTTTATCGTTATCCTCGCTTCGGGCGCTGATTACAATAATCGGAACATTGGACCAAGAGCGAACCGTTTGAATGACTTGGACGCCATCCATATCCGGCAAGCCCAAATCCAGTAAGATGATTTCAGGATTGTGCGATGTGACCTCCATAATGGCTGCCGAGCCATTGGGTGCTACCACATAACGATAATCATTTGTTTTTAAAGTGGTCGTAATGAGATTTCGTACAGACGGGTCATCCTCAACCACTAATATCAAAGGTTTATTCATGAAGTTCTACCTCCCCTGCGGGTAATGTAAATGTGAACACAGTGCCATTTGGCTGATTGTCTGATACGGAAATCGTGCCGCCGTGGGCGGTCACAATGGACTTACAGAGGGACAGCCCCAATCCAAGGCTTCTGCGGCTGTCGACCACTTTATTGGCCCCACTATAAAACATATCGAAAATACGGGGTTTCTGCTCATCGGGAATCCCGGGGCCGTTGTCGGAAACGGAAACCGTGACCCATTGCTCTTTTTGATCGGTGTGTATTTCAATTACTGAACCGACAGGGGTATATTTGATGGCGTTGTCAACCAAATTGATAATCACCTGAGCGATCAGCCTCGCGTCAATGTGGGCAAGGATAAAGTCTTTACCGCTGGTCACACGAATGGTGTGTTCTTTACTTTTTCTGTTGATGTGCTTCAGCGCTTCAGAAACGACCTCATCCATGAGTTCGACACTCCGAGTTAGATTGACCTGTCCGCCCTCAATTCGTGTGACTGCCAACAAATTTTCAACCAGATTGATTAGCCACATGGAATCGTCATAAATATCAGTAAAGGTCTGCTCCCGTAGTGCATCGTCCATTTTTTTATAATTTGCAAGCAAATTGTCTGCGCTGCCGGAAATCGCTGTCAAAGGCGTCCGAAGATCATGGGAGATTGCCCGCAGCAGGTTGGCACGAAGTTGTTCATTTTGTGCCAGAACAGCCGCTTCCTCCTTCTCCTTGGCATTTTTGATGTTTTCCAGCGCCAATGCGCACTCGCCAAGAATGGAAAGAAGCACGCTATTTTCAAAAGAGTCCAATTGAGTACCGTTCACAGCAATACCAGCCACTCCATATACATGCTGGTTGACCCGAATCGCAAGGTATAGACACTTTGCACTGGATAATGTATCTGTTGTGGCACCGGCGTGTTTATTGTTTCGGAAGGCCCAATCGGCGACTGCTTTCTCGTTCTCAGAAATCAAATCCTCTTGCGTGCTATGAACCGTACGAAAAACGTGGGGGGTGGCAAGTTCTTTACCATCAGACAGGTAGACGACGATATCTTTTTTCAGCAACTTCATGAGCTGCCCTGCCGTAGCGGTGATTACCGCATTCTCATCCTGCTCTTTTTGCAGAAGCTGGTTGGTTTCAAAAAGAATCTTTGTACGGTAAGCTGTATGGGCAGATTGTTTCGCATTTTCTTTCAGCCGGGTAGCGAGAGATCCGGAAAGCAGTGTTACTATAAACATAATGGTAAAGGTAACAACATAGTTCGGATCGTCAAAATGGAATGTCAGTCTCGGAGTGGTAAAAAAGAAGTTGAAAACCAGCACACTGACAACCGAGGTCAGAATCCCGCACAGTCGGTTGGTTGTGATTACAGCGGTCACAAGTACGCCTAATATGTAAACTGCGATAATATTACTCTCCGTGAACCCAAGAGCGTCAAAGCCACAGCCAATCAGTGTAACTGCCAGCAATACGACTATACTCTTCAGAACATCACGCAGTGGCATCGCATCTAGCTGCGCCTTTCTCTTTTTTTCCTGATAGCTGGTTCCTGTGCTGGCATCCGGTATCACATGAATATCCAGATTAGGTACGCTGGAAATCAGGCGTTCCGTCAAGGTGGGCTTGCTGAAAATATTCTTTCGTGCAATGGTACTTCGTCCAATTACGATTTTTGAGATGCCGGAAAGACGGGCAAATTCCGCAATCTGATAAGGCACGTCATCGCCATAACTTGTCTCAATCGCAGCGCCAAGTTGCTGGGCCAGACGCTTATTATCCTGCAAACGCTTTTTATCATCGTCACTCATCGCCGCTGTATTTGGCGTTTCCACATAAAGAGCGATAAATGTTCCCCGAAAGGCTCTTGCCATCCTTGCAGCTGTCCGAATGATTTTTGCGTTGGATGGCGACGAGGAAAGACATGCCAGGATGCGCTCGTCTGTATGGTAATCGCCTCGGCTCTGTACTCTGGCACTTTCCGTCAGCAAGTTCACCCGGTCGGCGCACCGACGGAGGGCGATTTCCCGCAATGCGGTGAGATTTTCCAGCGTGAAGAAATTAACTGTTGCCCGCTGCGCCTGATCTTCCCGGTACACATTTCCACTTGCCAGTCGTTCCAGCAACTCCGCAGGCTCAATATCCACCAGTTCTACCTGATCTGCTTGATCAAAGGTGGAATCCGGAATGCGCTCCCGCACAAGAATTCCGGTGATAGAGGCTACTGTATCGTTGAGACTCTCGATATGTTGGACATTTACAGTCGTATAGACATCAATTCCAGTATTTAGCAGTTCCTGAACATCCTGATACCGCTTCGTGTGCCGACTGCCTTCGGCGTTGGTATGGGCCAACTCATCCACCAGTATGAGCTGGGGCTTTCGCTTGAGCGCAGCATCAATATCAAATTCACGAAGGGTCATTCCTTCGTAAGCAACTTGTTTCACAGGAAGCTGCTCCAAGCCGTCCAGAAGTGCCATCGTCTGGGGTCGGGCATGGGGTTCTATGTATCCAGCAACCACATCAATGCCACGCTCCTTAGCCTGATGAGCCGCCTGAAGCATGGCATAGGTCTTTCCGACACCTGCGGCATAACCGAAAAAGATTTTGAGTTTTCCGCTTTTCTTAGTGGATGCATCGTTACGGATCGCACGAAGAAGCTGATCCGGATCTTGTCTTGGCAGTTCCATTTTAACCATCCTGTCTGTCACTCATGCAAAAGCGATTCCCTTTTTCCATATTATAACACACAACGTCAAAACCTACATCTGCGGCTGATCCACGGCAAATTTGTTCAGGCATCCAATGAAAAAATCGACGACAGGTGATTTTTGGGAATCCCTCCATAGTGCTATTTGTGTGATTTGATTCCGGGTGATCGGCTCAATGGGCAAGTCAGCATATTCCATCACAACTGGGGCGCAACGAAGAAGCACCATCCGTGCATTATAATGAGTTTTTTTTGATATGTCTGTATTCTCTGGTAAAAAAATTATGTCCAATTTGTGTGTTTCCAGTTCTCTGCACAATTCACTTTCTTCTCCGCTGAAAATATGGATAGAGACATCCGGATGCTGTTTGCCGTAAGTCTCGAAAGCATCTGCGAGACCGCCTGCCATTAATGGGTTGGAAAAACCAATTCGCAAGCTGTTTTCGCCGTAAGTCAGAGCATTTTCTTGCTCATTCCGATTGTTTTCCAGAAAAGCATCCAGTTTATCCATCAGAAAATATCCAAAAATACATATAGCGGATGTACTTACAAGTAAAATAACATCCCGCATGGATTTACCTCCAATTTCCTTGATTTTTTGAAATCAAGTATGAAAGCACTTTTGCAAATTTCTGTTGCTTCCCAATGCCAACATGGTATCCCCTGCTTTCAGCACGGTGTCTGAAGAAATAGATAACTCCAGCTTGCCGCTTTTCTTGATTCCCATAATGTTAATATTGAATTTTTTACGAATATCAAGCTCTCCAATCGAATGGTCCGTCCAATCTTTGGGAATGGGAATCTCAAATATAGCATGATTTTCATCCAGTTCTATGTAATCGAGAATGTGATCCGCACTGTAACGGATTGCTGTCCACTTTGCGAGCTGTTTTTCCGGGTAGACTACTTCATTGGCACCGTTACGCAGCAAAAATTTTTCCTGAACATCAGTTGCAGCTCTGGAAACTACAAACCTCGCTCCTAATTCACTGAGCAGAGAAGTTGTTTCCAACGAACTTTGAAAGTTGTTGCCGATGGCCACAATGCATACATCATAGTTGCGAACACCGAGAGATTCCAAAAAATCGGCATTCGTACTGTCTCCGATCTGTGCATTGGTAACAAGGGGCAGAACAGCCTCTACACGTTCCTCCGAAGTATCTACCGCCATCACCTGATGACCCAAATGATTTAAGTGCAGGGCAATATGCTTTCCAAATCGCCCCAGACCAATTAGAAGAATTGATTTCATAATGTCACCTTTATCCTACTGTTATTTTTTCCATTGGTAGTTTTGAAACTTCCTTTTGTGCACTGGACAAGGCCGCAAAAATTAATGTAAGGCCACCGACTCGTCCAAAAAACATCAGCAGGATCAAAACACTCCGTGAGAGCAGATTCAGTTCCGGCGTAATTCCCAGTGACAGGCCGACTGTGCCAACAGCCGAGGCAGTTTCAAAAAGGCAGGTAAGCATGGGAAGTCCTTCGGAAACGCTGATGATAAGGCCACCGGTACAACATAGCGTGATATACATAAGCGAAATTGTCGCTGCATTTTTTACGACATCATCATCAATGCGACGTCCAAAGAGGTTTGCATTTTCTCTGCGCCGAAAGGTGGAAATTGCAGTAGTAAGCAAAACAGCAATGGTTGTTGTTTTCAAACCGCCTGCGGTAGACCCGGGACTACCGCCGATCAGCATCAGCACAAGGGTGATAAATTGTCCCGCCTCACTCAAATCCGTTAAATCCACCGTATTAAAACCCGCCGTTCGTGGTGTCACGGCTTGAAAAAGAGAAGATAAAAGCCGTTCCTTTCGGGTGAGATCAGCAACTCAAAAAAATAAAAGTACATGGCCGGAACGATCAATAAAACCGCTGTGGTACAAAGAATCACCTTGCTCTGCATCCGATATTTGTGCAAATGCAATCGATTTGTCCGAATATCATCCCAAGTCAGAAAGCCAATGCCGCCAAACACAATCAAGAACATAATCGTAAAGTTTATGACTGGATTCGCTGCATAGCTGGTCAGGGAGGAAAAGGGAGTGCGCACACCCAACAGATCAAAGCCTGCGTTGCAAAAAGCAGACACGGAATGAAACAGTGCCATCCAAAGGCCGATTTTCCCGAAATCACGGCAAAACACCGGTGCCATCACGGCTGCACACAGCAGTTCCGTCACCAGTGTCACCCTGACGATAAAGCCGGTCAGGCGAACGATTCCCCCTACCTTGGGCGCTGAAATCGCCTCCTGCATGGTACTGCGCTGCATCAAAGAAATCTTCCGCCCGGAAATCATGGCAAAGGATGCGGCTACGGTAATAACCCCCATGCCTCCAATCTGAATCAGCAGTAAAATGACAAACTGGCCGAAGGCCGACCAGTAGGTTGCCGTATCATGTAGAACGAGTCCGGTTACACAGACTGCTGAAGTAGAAGTAAACAATGCCTCCGAGAAAGGTGTCGCCAGTCCGCTGCGGCTGGAAAACGGTAACATCAAAAGGAAAGTGCCGAAAAGGATCACCCCGGAAAAACCGAGGATGATAATTTGAAACGAAGTCAACTTCCTTTTTAACAACACTACTCCCATAACTGCAATCCTCCTTTATACCCCTTTATGTGCCCTTAATTATAAATCAAAGGAAGTAAAGAAGGTAAAAGAGAATGCGTATCTGTATTAAGGCCGTCTAAAGATGCAGGACTTATGGCGACACCGCACAATTCCCGCCTGACGGCTTAAGCACCGCTCCGGCGGCTGCGGCACTTAGAATTATGCGGTATTGCCTTATTCTTTTTTATCACGAGCTTGTGCCAGAAATTCAATCAGCCGTTTCCTTGTCAGAATCCCGCATAGAGTGTTCCGGCCATCAACGATGGGGACAAAATTCTGATTCAGCATTGAAGTTACAACCTGCTCGGAATCTGCATCTATTTGTAACGCAGGGCAAAAATCTCTGCGAACAATGCTGCCAAGTCGGTATCCCTCCTGTACTTTCAAGTCTGTTGTTTGGCAAGCAAGAAGGTGGCGGAGGAAATCTCCCTCCGTCACGCTTCCAATATACTGTTCCTGATCATTCAGTACCGGGACAGCGGTATAGCCATGTACCATAAACCGTTCCAATCCCTGACGAATCGTATCCTTTTCATGAAGAAATACAGTGGAGATTTTGGGAATCATGATTTTGGCTATGTTCATTTCACCCTTCCAGAATACCGTCCAGCATCAGATTGACTTTCAGCACATTGACGGTCTCTTCACCAAAGATGCCAAGGAATCGTCCGTCGGTGCAGTTTTGGATGATCTCACGCACTTCATCTTCGGTCATATCATTTGCCTTTGCAATGCGTGCTACCTGATATTCCGCTGCTGCCGGGGAAATATGGGGATCAAGCCCACTGCCGGAACAGGTGACAAGGTCCACCGGAACAGCTGTTTCATCCATATCCGGGTCGGCAGCGCGGAGCTTTTCCACCCGCTCTGCCACGAGCTGTGCATATTCCTCACTTGCCGGAGAGAGGTTGGAGGGGGCGGCATACATCAGCGCCTTTCCGTTTTCATCTGTATAGGTAGAAACATCGATATTCATAATGCGCCCCCACATATGGGACTCATCCGTATATTGCTGCCCCAGCAACTCACAGCCGTATTTTTTCCCATCTACTTCAATGATACTTCCATTGGCATGATCCGGGAAAATAAGCTGAGCAATTCCTGTGACAACACCCGTATAGATCACGCCGCACAGCAGCGTAAAGATCAAAAAGATCATACCTGCCTTTGGTAATACACTTTTTATTGTTTTCATGATAGATCCCCTTCTTATACCAGGCCGGTGAACACCAGCAGAACATCAATCAGTTTCACAAAGATAAAGGGAGCCGCCAGACCGCCCAGACCATAAACCAGCAGGTTCCGTGACAGCAGCTTTCCGGCAGCAACTTCACGATATTTCACACCTTTCAGCGCCAACGGAATGAGCGCAATAATGATGAGTGCATTATAAATAATCGCAGAGAGGACAGCACTTTGCGGGGAATGCAGCCCCATAATATTCAGGGCAGACAGTCCCGGATAAAGTCCCATAAACAGCGCCGGAATAATGGCAAAGTATTTTGCCACATCGTTGGCAATGGAGAAGGTCGTCAGGCTGCCTCGTGTCATCAAAAGCTGTTTGCCGATGCGCACAATGTCGATCAGTTTTGTGGGGGAAGAGTCCAGATCCACCATGTTGCCTGCTTCTTTGGCCGCTTGTGTGCCGCTGTTCATGGCAACTGCAACATCTGCTTGTGCCAAAGCCGGAGCGTCGTTGGTGCCGTCGCCTGTCATGGCGACCAAATGACCCTTGGCCTGATAATCACGAATCATTGCCAGCTTTCCTTCCGGCGTTGCTTCCGCAAGGAAGTCATCCACACCGGCCTCGGCAGCAATGGCCGCAGCAGTAATCGGATTGTCGCCGGTGATCATAATGGTCTTGATGCCCATTTTCCGCAGATCTGCGAATTTCTCCTTCACACCCTGCTTGATAATATCCTTCAAATAGATAACGCCGAGAATCTTGTGGTTCTTAGCCACAACCAGAGGTGTGCCGCCCTTGGACGCAATAGACTTGACAACTCGATCACAGTCCGGAGAATATATTCCGCCTGCATGGGTCACATAACTCTGCATGGCATCTGCTGCGCCTTTTCGGATTTCGTTGCCGTCAAAGTCGACGCCGCTCATACGAGTCACGGCAGTAAATGGGACAAAGTGCATATTCTTGTCCTGAAGGCTTCTGCCACGAATTCCAAACTGCTCCTTTGCCAGCACAACAACGCTTCTGCCCTCGGGGGTTTCATCGGCCAGAGAAGAAAGCTGAGCGGCGTCCGCCAGTTCCCGAATGTCTACACCATCTACCGGAATGAACTCCGATGCCTGTCGATTGCCCAGGGTGATGGTTCCGGTTTTGTCAAGCATCAGAATGTCTACATCACCGGCGGCTTCAATGGCACGACCACTCATGGCCAGAACATTTGCCTGGTTCAGTCGGGACATACCGGCAATACCGATGGCGGAAAGCAAGGCACCGATGGTAGTAGGCGCAAGGCACACCAACAGCGCTACCAGCGTTGTTACAGAGGTGGGATTCTCAATTCCCGCCAGCTTTGCAGAAAAAATGGAATACGTGTAGAGAGAGACTGTCACCAAGATAAAGATAATGGACAAGGCTACCAGAAAAATCTGCAAGGCAATTTCGTTGGGCGTCTTTTTCCGGGCAGCACCTTCTACCATCGCAATCATCTTGTCCAGAAAGCTTTCTCCGGCTTCGTTGGTCACTCTGACAACGATCCAGTCCGACAGTACAGTGGTGCCGCCGGTTACAGCGCTGCGGTCGCCGCCTGCCTCACGAATTACAGGAGCGGATTCGCCGGTGATGGCGCTTTCATCCACAGATGCCGCACCTTCTATGACTTCGCCGTCTGCCGGAATCTGCTCTCCTGCTTTGACGATCACCAGTTCCCCTTTTTTCAGCAGGGCAGACGGAACCACCGTCACGCTGTCCTTCTGCGATACGGAGGGAATTTTATGTGCGTCCACATCCTTTCGGGATGCCCGGAGAGAATCTGCCTGTGCTTTACCACGACCTTCTGCAATGGCCTCGGCAAAGTTGGCAAACAGCACGGTAAACCAAAGGATAACGGCAATCGCCAGTGTATATCCGCTTGGAGCGTCTTTTAACCCGAACAGGGATGCCACCCAAAGGATACTGGTCAAGATCGCAGACACAAAAACCAGAAACATGACCGGGTTTTTTGCCTGTGTTTTCGGACTTAATTTTGCAAAAGAATCTTGAATTGCCCTGCCGAGCATTTTCCGGTCGGCAAAAGCACTTTTCTGTTTGGTACGCATATCTGTAAACCTCCTTTACGCAACGCTGCCAAAGAACTCAGCAAGCGGACCAAGGGCAAGCGCCGGGAAGAAGCTCAGCGCACCGATCAGCAATACCACAACGATCAGCAGGAAAACAAACATTCCGTTTGTGGTAGACAAGGTGCCCGCAGTCGTGGCAATTTTCTTTTTCCCGGCCAGGCTGCCTGCGATGGCAAGTGTGCCGATGATGGGCAGGAACCGGGCAAAGAGCATCACCAGTCCCAGGCTTACATTCAGAAATACGGTATTCCCATTGAAACCGGCAAAGGCAGAGCCGTTATTGCCACCACAGGATGAGTAGGTATACAGCATTTCAGAGAAACCGTGGGCACCGCCGTTATGCAGGCTATCCATGACAGAGGGTACTACGGCGGCAAGGCCGCTGCCGACCAGAATTGCAATGGGTGTTGCAAGGCAAACCAGTACCGACCATTTCATCTCATAAGGCTCAATTTTCTTGCCAAGGAATTCCGGAGTGCGGCCTACCATCAGACCGGCAATGAACACCGTCAGAATAGCAAAAGCAAGCATACCGTAAAGGCCGCAGCCCACGCCGCCGAAAACGACCTCGCCGAGCTGCATCAGCAGCATAGTCACCATGCCGCCAAGAGGCGTGTAGCTGTCATGCATGGAGTTTACAGCGCCGTTGGAGGCTGCTGTGGTGAAAGCTGCCCATGTAGAGGACCCTGCAATGCCGAAGCGAGTCTCCTTGCCCTCCATATTGCCGCCTGCCTGTTCGGCCATTGACATATTGACTGCGCCGTTTTGTGCAAGCTGGGGGGTGCCAACCTGTTCAGTGACGGCGATACAGCTCAAGGCAACAACCAGGCAGATAAACATTGCCATAAAGATCGCAACACCCTGCTTCTTGTTCTTTACCGCAGAACCGAATGTGAAACACAGTGCCGCCGGAATCAGCAGAATGGAAATCATTTCGATCAGATTGGTAAAGGCATTGGGATTTTCCAAAGGATGTGCGGAGTTGACGCCCATATAACCGCCGCCGTTGGTGCCGCTCTGTTTGATTGCGACCTGGCTGGCCGCAGGACCCATCGGTACGAACTGCTCGGTGACGATCTGTGCATCCGAAACGATTTCGCCATCTACAGTGACGGTTTCGGTGTCTAAGTCAATTACCGCATCCTCAAGGATTTCGCCTTCTGCACTGACGGCAATCGGTTCTACAAGGGATACTGTTTCTGCACTTTTCAGGTTCTGGATCACGCCGCCGCCTACCAGCAACAGAGAAATGACCAGATTCAGCGGGAGCAGGATGTGAACCACAATGCGGGTCAAGTCCACCCAAAAGCTTCCCAACCCGGAGGATTTCACCTTGATAAAGCCACGGATCAATGCAAATAGAACGGTGATACCTGTAGCTGCGGAAACAAAGTTCTGAACAGTCAGACCTAAAGCCTGAGTGAGATAACTCAATGTGGATTCACCGGAATATGCCTGCCAGTTTGTATTGGTAATGAAACTTGCAGAAGTGTTAAATGCCAAATCCCATTTCACACCGGAAAGATGCTGCGGGTTTCCGGGAAGAACACCCTGCACAAGTTGAAGCAGGAACAGAAAAACAAGCCCGACACCGGAAAAGGTCAATACACTTACCGCATATTTTTTCCATGTCATCTGTTCTTCTCTGTCTACACGCATAACCTTGTAAATCAGGTTTTCGCACGGTGTCAGAACTTTGGACAAAAAAGTTTTCTCGCCGCTCATGACGTTTTTTATGTATGCGCCCAGCGGAATTGCCAAAACGACCAGAATGGCAAGGTATAAAACATACTGAATCATGGCGCTCATGCCTGATCATCTCCCTTCATTAAAATATAGACATACCACAGCAGCATTGCTGCCGCACATACACCTATGAGTGCAATTAGCATTTGCATAAGAGCTATCCTCCTTTTTTGATGTCCCCAATATCATAAACCCTTTCCTCTAAAAATGGCATTAGTGATCTTTTGCGCGTTTAAAGATGAAATAAAGATTACAACCAACCCAAAAGCCATGCCATAGGAAGGGCGACAACGATCGTACTGATACAGACACACACCAAAACCAGTAATGGCATTCCAACAAAGATGGAGATGAAGCCAAGTAGCGGATGATGCCAAATAAAGCGCTCCGCTTTTTCGTCAAATCTCTGTTCAAATCTTCTCGCCACATTTGTAATGCTCATAATTGTTCACCTCATTTCTTTCTTGCAAGGCCATAATACCACTTAAAGTATTAAGTGGGGAAAAGAATCCTGCAATCGAAACTAAGACTGTATAAGTCTTTAAGAAAAAAGAGTCAGACCCGGAAGAGGACTGACTCATTCATATGAACGATATTACAAACAGGACATGATTTCCATCACATCGGATCAATGAAACCAGTCGGATTCACCCTGACCCCGCCCTGCATCACCTCAAAATGCAGGTGGTTGCCTGTGCTGTCGCCGGTGCTGCCTACATAACCTATAACCTGCCCTGCCGTTACCGCTTCCCCTGCGGTGACGGCAGTTTGCGTCATGTGGGCGTACCGCGTGGACAGGCCCGCGCCGTTATCCAGCAGCACCTGATTGCCGTAGCTGTCGTTCCAGCCGCTGACCAGCACCGCACCGCTGTGGGCGGCGAGGATAGGCGTACCCTCCGGTGCGGGAATGTCCGTGCCGCGATGCCCGGCATTGCCGAAGGCGTCCGTTTCCCCGAAGTGGCAGGATATATAGGTGTGACCCGGCAGCGGCCAGCACAATTCACCGTCCGCAACAGCAATCCCGCCGCACAGGGCAAGCAGACTGGGGCGCATTTCCTCGGAAAGCAGCTGGTGCAAAATCTCCCGCTGGTCTTGCGTAAAGCGGTACAAATCCGCCAGCGCGTCCACCGATTTGCTGCTGACCGTGATGTGCAGAATGTACTCCGTGACCGGTTCCGGGTCAGGTTCGTCCTCGGTCGGTTCCGGCGTGGCGGTTATTTCCTCCACCTCGGCGCTTATTTCGTGCATCGCCCAAAAGGTGTCCTGAATCAACTGCTTCTTGCTTTCGTCTATGACGACCACATCGCCGTCGTTGTTCAGGTTGTACTGTACAGCAAAGACGGCCAGCACTTCGGGCCAGTAGCTTGCCCATGTGTGGCCGTCCTCGTAGTCGTAGGTGATGGTGGTTTCGCTGCACTCCGGGTGGGCGGATACGATGTCATTGATGACCGCGCCGAAGTCGGCGTTGGTGTCGGCTACGATTTCGGCAATAGGGATGCTGTTGGGATCGCCGGATTCATTCGCAAACAGGATGCCCATCGGTGAGCCGATCACCGCCGCAGCCGCGCCTATGACCATCGCCAGCAACAGCACCACGCCGCCTGCGCCAAGTAACGCCAGCAGCGATTGCGCGGCGCGCCGCACAGTTTGGGAGAGCAGGGCTTTGATTTTGGCTGCGATATAATGAACGCCACGGCTGATTGCTTCAACCGTGGCTTGTTTATTGCTGATTGTGGGCAGCTTGGGTGCGTGGGTAACGATGGGAGCGGTATTGCCCGCCGCTGTGGCAGCCGTCTGCTTTTGCAGATAGCGGCGCACAGCCTCGCGGCTCAGGTGCTGCCGCTTTAAGCGCTGCTGCATTTGGGCTCGGTAGGGCGGCGGTGCTGGTGTGTCCGATGGCGACACAGGGGCTTGCGGCGCTGGTGTTTTGGCTGAGATGGCCTTTTGCCGGAAACGCTGCTTTTTGAACATTTCCCTGCGCTCGGTCTGCGTGGGAACAGTGACTTTTTCTTTTTCAGTCGGCTTTGATGCAGATTGGGTGCTGCACCGCAAGGTGAGATTCTTCCGTTTCTCCTGCATTGCACGAAACTTGCGGTAGCTCATGCGGGCGGTGCTTTTGGCGGTGTTGCCTGTACGGGCAGCCACATCGGAAATGCCCTGCTGCACCTCGGTTTGTGCGTATTCTTCGGGTGATTCCTGCCGCTGCTCGGCGGGGCGTTCGCTCTGCGCCTTGGACCGCATAAGTGTTTTGCGCACAAGCTGCTTGCGCTTTGCTTTAATTCCGGGCATCGTCAATTACCACATCGTCCAACTGGCGCGTATATTCCGGGGAGTTATCCATCACCTTGCAGCGGTTAAGGTGGGTTAAGTATGCCCTACGATGGGGAGGGGTCATAAATTTGGGGTCGGTCATGGTGGTATCCTCCTATTTTATATAAAAGTTGTGCTTCTTGATTTCTACGGCGAGCGGCACCCCGCTTTTTGTTTGTGCAGAATCATGGTGTTAGCGCTCCCCGTGGTCGATGGGCTTGACTTTCAGTTTGTTGCCGTCACGCTGGAATTGTTCGTACTGTTCGGGGGTGCATTTCATCGGCAGCAGACCGTGCAGCGTGGGAAGAAAGACGATTGGGTGATGATACATTTTTTCATAGTGTCCAAACTGCTTATCGGTTAAGCTGACAAAATCCCCCCTGCGACTACCACAAACGAAAAAAGAGCCTGCAAGAAAGTCTGTATGTCCATAAAGACGGTTAGGTGGTAACTTGTCAATCTTTCCAGAATCATTGCAGACAATGCAGACGCTATCTCTCCACGGGCAACAACATTCAATATTGCCGCCGACAAGTTTCTGTGATGCGCTTAACGTGTTAGGGATTATTCGCTCTTCCGGGTATTTACCGGGCTGCACATACAGCACACGGATTTCTTTCTCGCTCATAATTATCCCTCCATTTCACCGGGTTTGGTCGTGAGCAATTTGTAAGTCTTAGTATCCTTGGGCTGGGGGTTGTTGAAAGGGATAAGGCTGTTGCCCATTTTGATAATGCCCTCGCCGGGTTGTGCCAGCAGCAGATATTTCCGCTGCGGCTCGGACAGGCCGTACAGTTCTACCACACTGTCAATGTCCTTGGTTTGGCGCAGCATGACCACAAATTCGGAGTTTGCCAGCATGGCATAGGCGGTGTCATTGGTAAGGCAGTCCTGCACATTTTGCGTGATGCCGGTGGCGTAGGCGTTGTACTTTCTGAATCGCTTCCAACTTGTGTACAGGAAATTGGCGCTCAAAGAATCGCGCAGTAGCAGATAGATTTCATCAAAGTACACCCATGTGGCGGCCTTGGGGTCGTTGCGTTCGTTGCTCATAACGGCGGTGTTGATGTACTCCAGCATAGAGAGCATGGCAACAGGTTTTAACTGCTCTCCCAAACTTTGGATATTGAAGCAGATAAGGCGGTTGCTCATGTCCACGTTGGTGGGCTGGGCGAACGCTTGCATACTGCCGGTGGCGAAAATCCGCAATGCAAGCGCGATTTCCTTTGACCGTTTATCGCGCTGATTGTTCAGTGCCATCCACAAGTCCTTGATAGTCGGGCATGGCGCGGTATAGTGGGATGCCATCAAGGGTTTGTAGATGTTTTCAAGGGCATCATCAATCAGACTTTTATCACCGGCCAGAATATGCTCCTTGCCCATTATCTGCTCACACAGGCTCAATACAAATTCTGCCTTAGCAACATGGGGAGGTATTTTCGTTGCCTTATCGTATTTGAAGTCCAGCGGATTAAAGTGCGTAGCGCTGTCCACCGAGATATTCACAACCTCGCCGCCCAATTCCTGCACGAGGGGCGCGTACTCATTTTCGGGATCTACGACATAGAAACGTGCTTTTGTGAAGCGCAGGTACAGCATAAGGATTTCCAACTTAACAAACATTGATTTGCCGCCGCCGGAGGTAGCGACAACCATTGCATTGCCGTTCACAAGGCTAGTGCGCAGCCCGATGATGAGATTGCCTGTCACGGCGTTTCTGCCGTAACAAATGCCACCCGGTGTGAGAATTTCTTGCGTATTGAACGGTACAAGTGCTGTCAGCGATTTCGTCAGCATCGTGCGCACACTCTCGATGCGGCGCAGACCGTAGGGCATGGCCGTGTCAAAGGCGCGTTCCTGCTGAAAGTACAACTCGGTGAATCGGCAGTTATAGTTTGCCGCCGTGGTTTTCAGTGCATCGGTTTCCAGCGCGAGATCTTCCAGTGTGTCAGCAAAGTAAGTGACGGTGAGCAGGCTCAAAAACATTTGCTGGTCATTTTCCGTCATTTCTTTACGGATGCTGGCAATGATGCGGTCCTGTTCCTGCGTCCGCTGCGGTACGGAGGAAGTGAAGTCCAGATTTTCCACGGATTTCTTATTGAAACGGACTTTCTCGGCATCGGTTTTCATCTGCGCATTGTCAATTTCTTTGAAAGCATCCTCGGTTTCCACCGGCTCAATGTCGATTGATAACACAATGTATGGCACTTGCTGGAGCAGAGCGGAGATAAACTTATCATCAAGCTGCTGCGGGTACTCGCTGATCGTCATGCACTTGGCATAAAAATCCTCGATTTCAATATGCTTTTTGCAAAAGCGGATGCAGTCCGGGGCGATAGAATCGCGGAAGTCCTGCCCCAGTTTGGCGCAATTATCAAAGTCGAAGTTAAAACGACCCTCCTCGGAAATGCGGAAAAACTTGTGCAGTACCTCCAGCCGTGCGCGGTTGTCCAGCGGCGTGACGGCACATTCCAAGGCGGAAAATGCAGACAGCAAATGCCCCTGCACCTGTACAAAGCGTTCGCG
The DNA here is from genome assembly GCA_025758045.1 of Oscillospiraceae bacterium. NCBI lineage: Bacteria > Bacillati > Bacillota > Clostridia > Eubacteriales > Oscillospiraceae > Oscillospiraceae bacterium. The sequence goes on from CP107208.1 coordinate 1,655,007, forward strand.
GGCCTCTTTTACACCGGGTTTGTTCGTGGACACGATGATGTATTTATGCTGCACCACATTTCCATTTTCGCGGGCGTTGGCCTTGATTTGGCGGTTACGCTCGGCGCGGAGGGCATCAAAGCCGTCGTTCTCGCGGTGGTACAGCACATCACGGGCAAAGGCTTTTTCATCCATGCGCTGGCTGACGATGCAGACTTGCATCCAGCAGTCAGCGGGGATGCCCGCGTAGACCGTGCCAAGCTGCGTTAGAATATTCTGCTTGGCCGCGTCACTCTGCATGGCGTAGTTGATGTCGCTGATTTGCCACATCAAGCTGAACACATTTTCCGATTGCCAAACACCGTCTGCATAGATTCTGTCGATGGGGATGCTCTGCTGCACGGAACGGGGCATTTTATAGCTGCTGCGTGTTTTTCGCGTAGATGCGTACTCACTTAATCTCAATGTTTATCACCTTTTTTCTTTTTGCAATATTTGTTTTCGGTTTTCCACAACCGCCAGTCGTTACGGATAATTGTGCTGTCTATTACAACAAGCAGGAATTTTTCAAAGGTCAGACAGTCATAAGTAAAAAATCCTGCTGCTGCAATCGGCGCAGCGGCCACAATGCAGATCCAGCCCGCCGTTTCATGACCCAACAGCGGGGTTAGCCCCAAATAGACCGCAACTGCCACGGCAATGGCCGCGCCGGAGCAAATCATCTGCCGCAGATTCAGCCCCAAAAAGATTTCCTCTTGGTAATGGCGGATTTCTTTATTTATCGGAATTTGCATATTACAACCCCATCATTTCATGGATAATTCGGTCGGAGCCTTTTATCAGCCCCACAAGTACGAGCATATTGAACACGGTTTCCGCAAGATAACTCCACACAATAGTGGTCGCTTCACCGCTGGTTACTGTCGGCGTACTGACAAACGCCGAGTAAATCACACAGGCCAGCACAATGACCGCACCCTCTAAGCACACGCCAACATAACTTTTCAAAAACGATATGCCCACGGATTGTGTGCTTTCCCCCGCAAAAGCCGCCAGCGGCAGCGGAGCCAGCGCTGTGTACATATACAAACGGAAGAAGCGGCCATACACGGTAAGGATCATTACAAAGGAAAGCACCGTAATGAACAAGCTGCCGAGAATCGTTACGAGCCATAGCGGTATGCTGGCGAGAAATCCCACATTTTCGATAGCGGTCTGCATTTCTGCGGGCAGCGACACCATAGCTTCTGAGATACCGCCCATGCTGTCGGCCATATCTGTGACGATGCCGTTACAGATGGAAAACACATTCAGCATAATGTCCATGCCGTATCCCACAAGCGCTTTTGCTGCCACAAAGCGGAGAAAGTAATGGATTGCAGCTTCGGGGCGTTTTAACTCGTGAAAATTCATTGTGTTTTTGCATAGCGATATAGCAAAGAACAGCACGACCAGTGCATAGCCAATGCCAACCATACCATTGTGCAGTGTCTGCATCACGCTCCACACTGCGCCACCCTTAAAAGTTTGGGGGCCGGTTGTCACCAGCCCCCATAACTCACCCAGCTTTCCATTCCATGTGCTGAACGCATTGTTTAGATTCTCGACAATCCAGTTTTGATTCAAGTTTTCACCTTCTTTCGTATTTTGATAACAGATGAGTAGTTGACTTGTGATAGCATTTGTGCTATCATAAGCATAAAGAAAAGGATTTGGAGTAGTTCAATGTACACAGTTGAATTTTACGGAAAGGCAGACGGAAATGAACTGCACCCCATTTGTTAGACAGTATGATATACTATCTAACAAGTGGGGTGTTTTGCTATGCCAAAAGGAGTACCAAACAAACGATATACGCCGGAATTCAAGAGAATGGTTGTAGAAACCATGGAAAAAGAACATCTGAGTATCCATGCAACGATGCAGGAATTCGGAATTAACGACCATAAAATTATAGAGCGTTGGGAACGCATTTATTTGGAAGAAGGGCCGGAAGGCTTGTCGGTTGAGCGACGGGGCCGCAGCAGCACTGGTCGGTCAAAGAAGCTGCCAAAAGAGGTAGAAGAAGATCTGCTGGCCGAAGTGCAGCGACTGCGTGCGGAGAACGATTACCTAAAAAACTTGCAAGCCTTGGTTTTGGAAGACGAGCGACGCCAGCGTAGAAAACACAGGTAGTTCAAAAGCTGAGGCAAAGACATTCTCTGGATATTCTTCTCTCAATCGCTCAACTACCCCGTGCCACTTTCTACTACCATCTGAAGCGGATGAACAGTGCAGATAAGTATAAAGCTGTCAAAGCGGAGATCACGGCCATCTACCACGAAAACAAAGGAAGATACGGCTATCGCCGCATTACAGCAGAACTTCACAAGCGCAATTTCCTCCTGAACCACAAGACTGTCCAGCGGCTTATGAAGGAGCTGGGTTTGGTTTGCCGTGTCAGGATGAAAAAATATCGTTCTTATAAGGGCGAAGTTGGTAAAATCGCACCAAATCTGTTAAACCGGGACTTCCGCGCCGAAAAGCCAAACCAGAAATGGGTCACCGATGTGACAGAGTTCAGTTTGTTTGGAGAGAAGCTCTATCTCTCGCCCATCCTTGATCTGTGCAGCAGCGATCTGGTCAGCTATACCATCTCCGACCGTCCTGTTCTGAGTATGGTTACGACTATGCTGGATAAGGCTTTTGAGAAGATACCGGATGGAACCGGGTTGATCCTTCATTCTGACCAGGGCTGGCAATACCAGCACAAGCAGTACCAGCGAATGCTCCAGAAGAAAGGTGTTCAGCAGAGCATGAGCCGGAAAGGCAACTGTCTGGACAACGCTGTGATAGAGAATTTCTTTGGCTTACTCAAAAGTGAACTGTTGTACTTACAAGAGTTTCAGTCCATGGAACACTTCAAGCAGGAACTCGTTGAATATCTGGATTACTACAACAACCGCAGAATCAAGGCAAAGCTAAAGGGCTTGCCGCCTGCAATTCACAGACAGCAAGCCCTTTCGGCTGCTTGAACAATTTTTGCTTCAAATTATTGTCTAACTTTTGGGGGGCACTTCAACTTAAGTAATCAGGGGCTTTTTGTATGCAAAAATGCCCTTTGTCTATGTGCTGGACAATGCGGTGGTCTGCAAGGTAAAATGCGTAGGAAGCGAAAAGCTGGCGGATTGTACCCCACCAGTATGCCAAGAAACCGAGGACGCAGAATGACCGGCAAAGAGTTTGAACAGATCATCCGCATAAGCTTCGAACGAAAAAAAGTTTACGAACTTGATAATCGACAAGAAGCTGTTCCGGAACTTTGCGCACGTCTATTGCAAAAGCGCAGTGCGCCCTGGCATGTTTTATTATAACTTAAAGAAAAAGACCGAAGTTGTAAAGCCCTTTTATGGCTTTTACTTCGGTCTTTCTTTTTTAGGGGATGTGCAACAGCCCCGTCCTGTTTTTCCGCTTGATGTGTATGCACCGAAAATCATTTTTCAAACAGATGCAGCAGATATCCGTAGCCCTCGGCTTCCATTTTTTCATAGGGGACGAAGCGCAGGGCCGCGCTGTTGATGCAGTAGCGCACGCCGTTGGGCGACTCCGGGTCGCCGGTGAACACGTGGCCGAGGTGGGAGTCTCCGGCGCGGCTTCTGACCTCCGTGCGGCGCATCCCGTGGCTCAGATCCTCTTTTTCCACTACGGCAGGGCCCTCAATGGGCTTTGTAAAGGCAGGCCAGCCGCAGCCGCTTTCGTACTTATCCGTGGAGGAAAAGAGCGGCTCACCGGTGACGACATCCACATAGATGCCCTTTTCAAATTTATCCCAGAACTCGCCTGTGAAAGCGCGCTCTGTGCCGCTTTCCTGCGTAACACGGTACTGCTCCGCCGTCAGCTTGTCCCGGATGGATTCCGCCGCGGGCTTCTGATAGTCGCCCGGATCGATGCGCAGCCGGGAAAACAGCTCCATCTCCGCGCGCGGGATGTGGCAGTAGCCGTTCGGGTTCTTTTCGAGGTAGTTCTGGTGGTACTCCTCGGCGGGGTAATAGTTCTTGAGTGGACCTGTCTCCACGAAGAACTTTTCACTGCGTCCCCGCTCGATCTCCGCGATGCGCTCCACCGTTTCCTTCGCGCTTTCGTTGGTGTAATAGACACCGGTCTGATACTGACTGCCCCGGTCGTTGCCCTGCTGGTTCTCCACCGTGGGGTCGATCACATAGAAGTAGGCCAGTAGCAGGGCGTCGAGACTCACCTGCCCGGGGTCATACTCCACCCGCACGGTCTCCCGGAAGCCGGTGTTCCCTTTGCAGACGGTCTTGTAATCGGCGTCCGCCCTGCAGGTGCCGTTGGCATAGCCGCTCTCGGCATCGATGACGCCGGGGATGGACTGCATCAGCTGTTCCATGCCCCAGAAGCAGCCGCCCGCCAGATATATGACATTTTCCGTGGTATCCATATACATGATTCCTTCACCGGACATATCAGAGGGCTGTCCGGTCATTTCCTTCTCGTCCGTTTTCTGCGGCATATTTTTCTGCCCGGAGGCGCAGCCGCTCAGCAGCAGTACCGCGGTGAGCAGAAGCGGCAATACTCTCCGATACATGGTGTATCCCTCCCTCCTGAGGAGATGAATCCGTTTGTCAGCCCACATCGGCGGCAAGAGCCTGGTCGATGAGCTTTTGCAGCGTCTCTGCCTGCTTCTTTTCCGTGAGGGCGCCTACGATGGGTTCACCCACGATATTGCCGTTGCGGTCAACCACGTAGGTGGTGGGATAGGCAAAGATGTTGGTGGTAAACTTTCCCGCCTCACCGTCGGAGTCAAAATACACATTCTGATAGGTGGCGCCCTTCTTGGCAAGCACATCCTTCGCCTCGGAAATTGCCGTTTCGTCGCCGTCCAGCGTGAAGGTGTTGACGCCGATGAGAGAGCCGCCCTTCTCCGCCAATTCCTTGTTCAGCGCATCCAGATCGGAAAGTTCGCCTACACAGGGATTGCAGGTGGTGAACCAGAAATTCACCACGGTGACGGCGTTGGCGGAGAACAGCTCGTCGCTCTTCACCGTGTTGCCGTCCAGATCTTTCCCTTCAAAGGCGGGGAACTTCTGCATACTGCCGTCGTCGGGAGGGTTGCTCGTGTCGCTGCCCGCGGGCATGCTCATATCGCCGTCCGTGGATTTCTGCATGATCTCGGGATACTTCTCTTCCAACTCGGTCAGCCTGTTTTCAATATTGCTGATCTCCGTGGCTGACTCCTTCAGCCACTCATACTCATTGTCGGCGAACTGCTCTTTAGCGGCCTCGATGGTATCCAGCAGGAAGTCGCCGTAGTTTTTCCCGTCCTCGACCATGGCCATGCCCTTGTCAGCCTTCATAAAGACCTTTTCCCACAGCTCGGTATTTTCCGACAGGATCGCGTTCTCCTGCTCCAGCAGCTCCTTGTGCAGGGTGAGCGCCTCCTCGGCGTTTTTCGGCTCGTCAGTCATGGCGGAGCCGTTGCCGCTCATGTCGCCCATCTTGTCATTGTTCTTCGTGCCGCAGGCCGCCAAGGCCAGCAACATCAGTACGGCAAAAGCCAGTGCAAAAATTCTCTTCTTGTTCATTTTGATTCCTCCATCGTTGTTTTCTTTGTTGTTTCTTTCCCGTTGCCGAAGCTGTAGCGGAAGCTCACGGCGTTCGTCGGACAGGCGCGGATGCACATCCCGCAGCGGATACACTCAGTATGGTTGGGCGTTTTCGTCACGTCCACATCCATCTTGCAGGCTCTGGCACATTTTCCGCAGGAGACGCACTTATTCTTGTCCACCTTCATCTGGAAGAGGGACACCCGGTTGAACAGCGCGTAGAATGCGCCAAGCGGGCAGAGCCACTTGCAGAAGGGACGGTAGAACAGCACGCTCAGCACGATCACCGACAGCAGAATGCTGAATTTCCATGTAAACAGCTTGCCCAGCGCCGCCCGGATGCCGGAATTGGCAAGGGACAGAGGAATGGCCCCCTCCAGCACGCCCTGTGGGCAGAGGTATTTACAAAAGAACGGATCACCCATGCCTACATCGTTCACAAGGAACGCCGGCAGCAGGAAGACCATCACCAGCAGTACAGCGTACTTGAGATAGGTCAGGGGCTTGAGTTTCTTTGTGGAGAGCTTCTTCGTCGGGATTTTATGCAGAAGTTCCTGAAACCAGCCGAAGGGACACAGAAAACCGCAGATAAAGCGTCCCAGCAGGACTCCCAGCAAAATGAGGAAACCTGTGATATAATAGGAAAAGCTGAACTTGGAAGACCCAACCACCGCCTGAAACGCACCGATGGGACAGGCACCGGAGGCCGCTGGGCAGGAGTAGCAGTTCAACCCCGGCACGCAGACGTTTTTCCCTGCGCCCTGATACAGGCCTCCTTTGAGGAAATTCGGCAGGTGCAGGTTGGTCAATAAGACTGCCCCCGCCTGTATCCAGCCCCGGAAGCGGGACAGGAGTTGTGACGCGCCCGAAGATTTCTTACCCAATGCCCACACACTCCAGACATAATTTAATTGCTTTGCTCAGCACCGTCGCCGTCTCGCCGCGCCATACGCCGAAACACAGCATAGCGATACCAACAACCAGCAGCGCGGCCTGCACGGCCGACTTTTTTACATGGCTCAATTCCATCACCCTTTCACTTTTTCTGCCACCATCATAGCGCAAGAGAGTTAAAGTCACTGTTAAGAACGAAAATTTAATGCAAACCTTATCTAATTTTGCTATAATTAAAACAACATAAAAATAAATAAAAAAGGAGGGCTCTCATGCACCTTTTAGTAATTGAAGACGAACGCGCCCTGTGTGAAACCATCGTCCGCAGCCTACGGCGCCAAGCATACAGCGTGGACTGCTGCTACGACGGGGAGAAGGCGTTGGAGCTTCTGGGCGTGGAGCGCTACGATCTGGTGCTGCTGGATCTGAACCTGCCGAAGAAGGACGGCATGACAGTGCTGCGCACCCTGCGGCAGACCGACCGGGAGACAAAGGTGCTGATCCTCTCCGCCCGGGGTGAGGTGGAGGACAAGGTGGAGGGGTTAGATGCCGGGGCCAATGATTATCTGGCAAAGCCCTTTCATCTTGCCGAGCTGGAGGCTCGCATTCGCAGCCTGACCCTGCGGCAGTTCACCCAGCAGGATGTACTGCTGACCTGCGGGGACCTGACCTTTGACACCCGCTCCCGTACCACCACCGCCAACGGGCAGACGCTGACGCTCACCCGCAAGGAAACAGGGATACTCGAATACCTGATGGTGCATCAGGGACGGCCCGTGAGTCAGGAGGAACTGATGGATCACGTTTGGGACAACAGCGTGGACAGCTTCAGCAATTCCATTCGCGTCCACATCTCCGCCCTGCGCAAAAAGCTCCGCGCCGCGCTGGGCTATGACCCCATCCGCAACCGCATCGGCGAGGGCTATCTGATGGGAGGTGAGGAGGAATGAAGCGGCTTTCCTTGCAGTGGCGCATCACACTGATGTCCGTCCTGCTCATCGGCATCACCTGTGTGGTCATGAATTTGCTGCTCTGTTCCTCCGGTGTGTACTATATGGACACCATTGCGGACAGCTTACAGGGCGGCAGCACGGTGATCCTGAATGAGGGTGGAGCGGCGAGCTTTGACCCGGAACTCATAGCGCCCAACGAGGAGTTGACCATCGTCGTCGATGGGGCGCAGGGGAGCTTCCGCACCACCAACTGGTACATCACGGCTGTGGTAACGCTACTCAGCGGTATGCTGACCTATTTTGTCAGCGGACGCGCGCTCAAGCCCCTGCGCAGCTTTGCCTCGCATGTGGAGCAGGTGCAGCTGAACAATCTTGCCGATATGAGGATCGATGAAGACGTCATTCCAGAATTCCAGCAGCTGAGCCACTCGTTCAACCAGATGCTGGAGCGGCTGAACAATGCCTTTGCCGCCCAGCGGCAGTTCACCGGCAATGCCGCCCACGAGTTGCGCACGCCGTTGACGCTGATGCAGGCGCAGCTGGACCTGTTTTCCTCAGAGCACCCCGACGTGCTGCCGGAGACTGCGGAGTTTCTCGCCCTCCTGCGGGAGCAGACGGAACGGCTGACCCGACTGACCAAGACTCTGCTGGAGATGAGCAATCTGCGGCAAGTGGCACGGAACGAGCAGATCCAGCTCGCTCCCATGATCGAGGAGATCTTTACGGATCTCGCGCCACTGGTGGAAAAGCGCGGCATCACGCTGGAGGCGGATGGCGACGGCGTTATTACCGGCAGCGATGCGCTGATCTACCGGCTGATCTTCAACCTGACAGAGAACGCCGTCAAGTACAATCGCCCCGGCGGCTCGGTGAGGGTCTGCGTCATACAGGAAACGGAAAAACTCCTGATTCGCGTTTCCGATACCGGCTGTGGTATTCCGGATGAGTATCAGCAGAGCATCTTCCAGCCCTTTTTCCGTGTTGATAAGTCCCGCAGCCGCGAGTACGGCGGTGCGGGGCTGGGGCTCTCGCTGGTGTGGGAGATCGCCAATCTCCACGGCGGCTCCGTTTGGGTGGAGGAGAGTTCGGAGAAGGGCACCACCATTGCGGTGGAGCTGCCGGTACAGTGATATTGCACTTGAAATCTCCGGTGAGCAGTTTGCAGAATACAGAATCTGTATCTCGTTACAAATAAATAGGCTGTGCAGCGGGAGCGACTTTCGGGTCGCTCCCGACTTTTACTGTGTTTCCGGTTCTCAAACCCGAAAGGGAAAGATGCGGCACTTAGAATTACGCGGTATTGCCTTTAACAAAAAATCCACCGGGGGCGTTCTGCCCCCGGCGGAAATAAGTTGCGCTTATGACGTTAGATTGACGTTGGATATGCCGTTTAGTTATCCATATCCTCAAACGCTTCCAGCCCTTTTTTGGCCTCTGCCTTGGCGTCGCCGTGCTTGACGAAGCAGATGGTCACAAAGCTCAGCGCCACAAACAGGGCGGCGTAGGGGAACAGCACACGGTAGTCAATGGCCCGCATCAGGGAGCCGGCCACGATGGGGGTTACCACCTGGGCGGCCATCGAGAAGGTGTAGTAGTACCCGGTAAACTTGCCGATGTCGCTGCCGCGGCACATCTCCACCACCATAGGCAGGGAGTTCACGTTGATGGCGGCCCAGGCAAGGCCCACCAGCGCGAACACCACGTACATAATGGGTTGGATGGAACTGTAAGTGGTGGTCAGCACGTAGCCCAGCATAAAGCAGGCGGCCAGCAGCACGATACCGCACTGAATAGTCCGCTTGCGGCCGATCTTAGCGGCCAGCGCACCGATGGGAATGTACGAGACAATAGCGCCCGCCGTGGCAACCAGCAGGCAGGTGGAGGCCCCGCCCAGGCCCTCGCCCATGACAGCCTCCACATACTTGGTAAACCACGTAGTAACGCCGTTATAGCCAATGAACCACAGCGAGATGGACACCAGCAGAAAGCTCAGGCTGCGCTTGACCGGCGCAGGCAGCACCTCGTGGCCGGTGCCGTCGTCAGTGGCAAGGTTCCACTCGGGATGAGCGGCTTCCAGCTTTTGGTTTTCTGCTTCCAGCTTGGGCTCCTTGATGGTCAGATACAAAACGACCACCGCCACGACCATGATCATCGAGACGATGAAGAACAGCGGCCGGTAGCTGACATGCTCCACGCCCTTGGTTTTGGACGCCGGGTACAGCACAGCCGCCAGCCCCAGGTACAAAATGCCGCCCACGGCGCCCATCAGGTTGATGATGGCGTTGGCGCGGCTGCGCAGGGGCTTGGGGGTCACGTCGGGCATCAGGGCCACGGCGGGGGAGCGGTAGGTGCCCATGGACACCAGCAGCAGCCCCAGCACAATAATGAACAGCACTAATATACCGGTGCTGGGGCTGGCGGCGTAGCGGTCGTCCAGCAGCGGGATCAGGTTCATCAAGATGGCTGCCGCTGCGGTGCCGCCCACGATAAACGGCATGCGCCGCCCGATGCGGGTGCTGGTCTTATCGGACAGCGCCCCGAAAAACGGCAGCAAAAACAGCGCCAGTACGTTGTCAGCAGCCATAATGGCACCGGCAAAGGTTTCGTTCAGCTTAAAGGTGTCGGTCAGAATTAAGGTCATAACGCTGTCGTACATCTGCCAAAACGTGCAGATCGACAAAAACGCAAGACCCACCAGAATGGTGCGGCGGCTGTTCAGTTTCACGGCGATTCTCCTAACTTTGGGGCGCAGTTGGCTCCTGTAATTGATTTTATTGTAGCATTGATTGTGCGAAATGTCTACAATTTCAACATCGCGGACGAGAACTTTACTTGAAATTGACGAACAAAAGCACATGCCCACCCGGATTATGAACATTTTCCAAACAATTCTGCAACCCTCTTGCATCCTGATGCAGGAGGGACTATTATTATCACGATGAAATAATTAACACATGATAATAATTAACAGGAGGTGCTTTATGCCAGGTTCAGAGATCCCGGATCTGCAGGGGGTGTTTCGGTTTGTCTCGCGGCTGCACACAATGTCCAAGCGCGGCATGCGCGGCGCGTTGGCAGACTGTCCCAGATGCCATTTCGGCATGCTGGAAAACCTGCACATTCTAATCGAGCAGCGCGGCGTAGAGGGTGCAATTTATGTTTCCGAGGTGGCCCGTGCTATGCGGCAGCCTATGCCGGCCGTTTCCCGCGGGCTGCGCATGATGGAACAGGATGGCAGCATCGTGCGGGAAACTGATCCCAACGACCGGCGCAAAACTTTCGTGCGCATCACCCCACAGGGCGAGCAGGCGCGCCTGCAAAGCGAGGCGGCACTGAACGCCTACTTTGGCCGCATCATGGCACGGATGACACCGGAACAGATCGATCAGATGTACGCCCTGCGCGGTGTGCTGTTGGATGCAATTGAAGCAGAAAACGACGCCATGCAGAAAAAAATCAGCGCACAAAAACAGGGAGGACCTGTCGATGACGAAAATATTTAAACAGCTGGCACGCCATTGGGCGGCATGCCTGGCCGTGGCGGCCCTGCTGATCGTGCAGGCCTACTGCGACCTGTCCCTGCCGGACTACACAAGCAAGATCGTGGATGTTGGCATCCAGCAGGGCGGTATCGAAAGCCCGGTACCGTATACCGTCCGCGATACTACCCTGCAGGCATTGGAACTGCTGATGACCGAGGACGAGGCCGCCTTGGCCGCCCAGTGGTACAGCGAGCCTGACGCCGATGGTCTGCGTTATCTTTCTAAGGATGCCGACACTGCTGCGGCGGAGTTGGAATCCGCTTTCACCACACCCGATGTGGTGTTGTACATGGCTGCGGCCCAAAATGCTGCCCGGGTCGCCGGCAGTACCGAGACGGTGACCCCCACCACCTACGACCTGGATGCCGTCAGCCAGCAGTTTGCGGCGATGGTTCAGGCACCCGGCGCACGGGAGATGCTGCAAAACCAGCTTGCCGGGGCCATCTCCCAGCTGGATGGGACCGTGGCCGACAACCTTGCAAGCCAGGCCGTGCTGCTGGTTTCCCTCGAATACGAAGCCCAGGGCATCGCTCACGACGTGCAGATAGCGTATCTGCTGCGCATTGGCGGGCAGATGCTGGGCCTGACCCTGCTGATGGTTGCCGCCGCGGTGGCGGTAGGCTTCATCGCATCCCGCGTGTCGGCTGCCATTGGCCGCGACCTGCGCCGCGAGGTGTTCTCCACCGTCGTGGGTTACTCCAACGCGGAGATCGAAAAGTTTTCCACAGCGTCGTTGATAACCCGCACCACCAACGACATCCAGCAGGTGCAGTTCGTCTGTGTGATTCTGCTGCGCATGGTGGCCTATGCGCCTATTTTGGGTGTTGGCGGCATTTTGCACGTGGCAGCGGGCAATACCGGTCTTTCCTGGATCATCTTTGTGGCGGTGGCCGCGCTGCTGGTGCTTATCACCATCCTGATGAACGTGGCTATGCCGAAATTCAAGCAGATGCAGACGCTGGTCGATCGGCTGAACCTTGTCAGCCGCGAGATCCTGACCGGCATCATGCCCATCCGCGCCTTCAGCCGCGAAAAGTTTGAGGAAGCCCGTTTTGATAAAGCCAACCGCGATCTGATGGGCACCCAGCTGTTTACCAACCGCACCATGGCTGCCATGATGCCTTTTATGACTCTCATCATGAACGGCACCAGCCTGCTCATTGTCTGGTTCGGCGGTAAGGCCATGGACCTGGGCAACATGCAGGTGGGCGAGATGATCGCTTTCATCACCTACACAATGCAGATCGTCATGTCCTTCCTGATGCTGGCGATGGTAGCCGTCATGCTGCCCCGTGCCGGTGTGGCAGCCGACCGTATCGACGAGGTCATCAAGACGCCGGCCACCATCCACGACCCCGATGCCGCCACCGCCAAACCGGCGCTGGAACGCAAAAACTGGAATGGCGAAGTGGAGTTCAAGGATGTCAGCTTCCGCTATCCCGGCGCCGACAGCGACGCACTGGAGCACATTACCTTTACCGCCAGGCCCGGCGAGACCACGGCCATCATCGGCTCCACCGGCTGCGGCAAATCGACGCTTCTCAACCTGATCCCGCGCTTTTATGATGCCACCGGCGGTGCGGTCTGCATCGACGGCGTGGACGTGCGCGATATGCCCCAGGCCACGCTGCACGACCTGATGGGCTATGTGCCGCAAAAGGGCGTGCTGTTCAGCGGCACCATTGACAGCAACCTGAAATTTGCCGGCGAGCATATCACCGATGAGGACGTGCGTACCGCCGCCGGCATTGCCCAGGCCACCGAGTTTATCGATGCCAAGCCCGAGGGCTATGCAAGCCCCATTGCTCAGGGCGGCAGCAATGTCTCCGGCGGGCAGAAGCAGCGTCTTTCCATTGCGCGTGCCATCGCCAAAAAGCCGCGCATCTACCTGTTTGATGACAGTTTCTCGGCGCTGGATTACAAGACCGACGTGGCCCTGCGCCGTGCCCTGAAAGCCCAGACAGACAACGCCACCGTCATCATTGTGGCCCAGCGTATCTCCACAGTGCTGCATGCCAACCGCATCCTTGTATTGGACGATGGCTGCATCGTGGGCGACGGTACCCACGCCCAGCTGATGGAAAGCTGCCCCGAGTATCAGGAAATCGCCCGCAGTCAGCTGAGCCAGAAGGAATTGAACCTGTCGAAGGAGGGCGAGTGATATGCCAAGACCCGGACGCATGACCACCGAGCGCGCCAAAGACTTTAAGGGCAGCCTGCTGCAGCTGCTGCGGGCGATGGGCAAGTATAAGCTTTCGCTCATCGTGGTCGTTGTTTTTGCCATTTTGTCTACCATATTTAATATAGCAGGCCCCAAAATTCTCGCCAAGGCCACCACGGCCCTGGCCACCGGCTGGATCGCCAAGCTGCGGGGCACCGGCGCCATCGACTTTGGCTACATCGGTAAAATTTTGCTGATCCTGTTGGGCATGTACCTGCTGTCCTCGGCGTTCAGCTTTATCCAGAGCTGGCTGATGAGCGGCCTGTCCCAGAAAGTCTGCTATGATTTCCGCCGTCAGATCAGTGAAAAGATCGACCGCCTGCCTCTGGCCTATTTTGAAAAGCGCACCGTGGGCGAAGTGCTCTCCCGCATCACCAACGATGTGGACACCCTGGGCCAAAGCCTGAACCAGTCGGTCACACAGCTGATCACCAGCGTGACCACCATGATCGGCGTGCTCATCATGATGCTGTCCATCAGTCCCAAAATGACGCTGATCGCACTGCTGATCCTGCCGGTCTCGTTGGCGCTGGTGCTGCTGGTGGTCAAATTCAGCCAGAAATATTTTAAGGCGCAGCAGGCAACGCTGGGCGTTGTCAATGGCCAGGTCGAGGAGATCTACTCCGGCCACAACGTCATCAAGGCTTTCAATCGTGAGAACGCCGTGCTCGCAGATTTCAATGCCGCCAACGATAAATTGTACGAATCCGCGTGGAAAAGCCAGTTCCTCTCCGGCCTGATGCAGCCCATCATGAACTTTGTGGGCAACCTGGGGTACGTGGCCGTAGCTGTGGCGGGCAGTATTTTTGCTGCCGCCGGTGCTATCACCATCGGTGACATCCAGGCGTTCATCCAGTACGTCAAAAACTTCACCCAGCCCATCCAGCAGTTGGCGCAGGTATCCAACATGCTGCAAAGCATGGCCGCCGCGTCGGAACGTGTGTTTGAATTTTTGGGCGAGGAAGAGGAGGACCAGCTGGCTGATCCGGCCTGCCGTGCCGACCCGGCCGCCATCGACGGGCAGGTCACCTTCGACCACGTCCGCTTTGGCTACACGCCGGAAAAGACCGTCATCCACGATTTCAGCTGCAAGGTCCGGCCCGGCCAGAAGGTGGCCATCGTCGGTCCCACCGGCGCAGGCAAGACCACCATGGTCAAGCTGCTGATGCGTTTTTACGATGTGGACGCCGGTGCTATCACCTTAAACGGCCGCAATGTGCGGGACTTTGACCGCAGTGCCCTGCGGGAAGGCTTCGGCATGGTATTGCAGGATACCTGGCTGTTCAAGGGTACTATTATGGAGAACATCCGCTACGGCCGCCTGGATGCCACCGATGAGGAAGTCATCGCTGCCGCCAAGGCTGCCAATGCCGACCACTTCATCCGCACGCTGCCCGGCGGCTACCAGATGGAGCTGAACGAGGACGCCTCCAACGTCAGCCAGGGCCAGAAACAGCTGTTGACCATCGCCCGCGCCATCCTGGCGGATAACCGCATCCTGATTCTGGATGAAGCAACGTCCAGTGTGGATACCCGCACCGAGCAGCGCATCCAGTCCGCCATGGACCGCCTGATGAAGGGCCGTACCAGCTTCGTCATTGCCCACCGCCTGTCCACCATCCGTGATGCCGACAAGATTTTGGTCATGCGGGATGGCGACATTGTGGAGCAGGGCACCCACGATGAGCTGATCGACCAGGGCGGCTTCTACGCTGATCTGTATAATTCCCAGTTCGAGGATGTGACGGCGTAAGATTTTAAAGGCCCCTCTGGAAGAGGGCTCCGGCTCCCTCTCAGGGGGGCCTTTTTATGCCCTCTTATTTCGATGCAATACTTCTTGACAATTGCCTTAAATAACGATAAAATTGTAAACAGGAATAAAAGGAAAAGCGCCGCACCTTAGCCACTGCCTGTGCGGTTGCGTCCATAGGGTGTCGCCCACCGGGAACACCGCTTTTTTACGATACAGTATCCGCCTGTTTTTGGCTTAGTTACGTTTTATATTGCTGCCTTGTGGCATAAGTGTGTGCTTTTTTGCCCGCATTTGCCGCGCTGTGTTGCTTTTGCCATAAAAAACAAACAAACCGTATATTGAAAAAGCGTCCCGCTGTGCTGCGCCCTCCTGAATTTGCATTTTTCCAAAATTAAGGAGTGAACTGACCATGAGCCCAATTATCACTGTGCTGCTGGTCCTTGTTGCTGCTGCTGTTTGCGGGACGCTCGGTTTTTACCTGGGCGGCGAAAACCGCAAGCGCACGGCCGAAGCCAAGATCGGCTCGGCGGAAGACGAAGCCAAGCGCATCGTAAACGATGCCATCAAGACGGCTGAAGCCAAGCGCAAGGAAACCATCGTAGAAGCCAAAGACGAAGCCTTCAAACTCAAGAGCGAAGCTGACAAGGAGATCAAGGACCGCCGCGCCGAGATCACCCGCCAGGAGCGCCGCATGGACCAGAAGGAGGAGGCGCTGGACAAGCGCTCCGCCGCCATGGAGCGCAAAGAGGAAGACCTCAAGCGCCGCACCGAGACCGTGGAAGCCCGCCTGGACGAGCTGGAGCAGCTGAAAATGCGTCAGACCGAAAAGCTGGAGACCATCGCCGCCATGAGCCAGGAGGATGCCCGCGCCGTGCTGCTGAAGCAGGTGGACGACGAGCTGACCCACGAAAAGGCCATGAAGATCAGCGCCTACCAGGCCAACATGAAGGACGAGTGCGACAACATCGCCCGTGAGCTGGTCGGCCAGGCCATCGCCCGCTGTGCCGCCGATGCCACCAGCGAAGCTACCGTCAGCGTGGTGCCGCTGCCCAGCGACGAGATGAAGGGCCGCATCATCGGCCGTGAAGGCCGCAACATCCGCGCCCTCGAGACCGCCACCGGCTGCGACCTCATCATCGATGATACGCCGGAAGCCATCACCCTGTCCAGCTTTGACCAGACCCGCCGCGAGGTCGCCCGCATGGCCCTCGAGCGCCTGATCGCCGATGGCCGTATCCACCCGGCCCGCATCGAGGAGACCGTCGACAAGTGCCGCCGCGAGCTGGAGATTCAGATGAAGCGCGAGGGCGACAAGGCTGTCATGGATCTGGGTATCCACAGCCTGCACCCCGACCTGGTCAAGCTCATCGGCCGCCTGAAGTACCGCACCAGCTACGGCCAGAATGTGCTGAGCCACTCGCTGGAAGTTGCCTGGCTGGCCGGCCTGATGGCTGGCGAACTGGGCATCAACGTTCAGCTGGCCCGCCGCGCCGGCCTGCTGCATGACATCGGCAAGGCCCTTGACCACGAGATCGAGGGCAGCCACGTGCAGATCGGCGTCGACATCTGCAAGAAATACCGCGAGAACCCGCAGGTCATCCACGCCATCGAGGCCCACCACGGCGACGTGGAGCCCAAGACCACCCTGGCCTTCATCATCATGGCTGCCGATGCCATCTCCGCTGCCCGCCCCGGTGCCCGCCGCGAGAACATGGAGAGCTACATCAAGCGTCTGGAAACGCTGGAGGCCCTCTGCAACGGCTTCGAGGGCGTCGAAAGCTCCTACGCTGTCCAGGCTGGCCGCGAGGTCCGCATCCTGGTTCAGCCGGACAAGGTCAGCGACGATCAGGTCATCCTGCTGGCGCGCAATGTCGCCAAAAAGATCGAGAACGAGTTGGATTACCCCGGCCAGATCAAGGTCAGCGTCATCCGCGAAAGCCGCGCTACCGAGTACGCAAAATAATTTCCGCAGCCTGCCGCTTGCCGGTGGGCTGCTTTTTTATTATTCGGCCCCCTCTGGGAGGGGGCCTTTTTCATATTAGCATCTTGCATATTTCCCCGCTACGCTTTATAATAAATAAGAATACTGTTATAAGGAGGGGTGCGCCACGACGGAGAAAAACCTGCCGCAAAACCCCCATAAAGAAGTTCTGGGCATCCTGGGTGGGCTGGGGCCTGCCGCCAGCTGCTACCTGTACCAGATGCTGATCGACCATACCCCCGCATCCTGTGACCAGGATCATATTGACATCGTCATTTCCTCCCGCGCGTCCACGCCGGATCGCACGGCGTTCATCATGGGCGAAAGCAAGGACGATCCCTTCGCTGTCATGGAGCAGGACGGTTTCAGCCTGGTGCACTACGGCGCTACGGTCATTGCTATCCCCTGCAACACCGCCCACTATTTCTACGACCGCCTGGCCGAGGCACTGCCCGTGCCGGTGCTGAACATGCCACGCCTGACCGTGGCCGACGCCAAGGCTGCAGGCTGCACTAAGCTGGGCATCCTGGCTACCGACGGCACCCTGCAGGCCGAGACCTACCAGATCGCCTGCCGCGATGCGGGCATCGAGTGGGCCGCCCCCGCCGGCGACCACCAGGACGACATCATGTCGGTCATCTACGACGACATCAAGCAGGGCCGCCGCGCCGACATGGCCAAGTTCGGCGGTGCTGTGCACGACCTGAAAAAGCAGGGCTGCGATATGGCCGTCCTGGGCTGCACCGAGTTGAGCCTCGTCAAGCGGGACGAGCACCTGGGTAAATTCTTCATCGACAGCACCGAGGTGCTTTGCCGCCACGCGCTGGAAGCCTGCGGCGTAACACCCATCGGGTTTTAAAAGTAAACACACCTGCAAAGTGAAAACACCTACGCGGTTGTTATAAGGAGAGAATCATGGATCAGAAAAAATTCTACATCACAACGCCGATCTATTACCCCAGCGATAAGCTGCACATCGGCCATACCTATTGCACCGTGGCCACCGACGCCATGGCCCGCTACAAGCGCCTGCAGGGCTACAACGTCAAGTTCCTGACCGGCACCGACGAGCACGGCCAGAAGATCGAGCTGAAGGCCAAAGAGGCTGGCGTCACCCCGCAGCAGTTCGTCGACAACATCGTCGAAGGCCCCAAGGGCGTCAAGGACCTGTGGAAACTGATGAACATCAGCTACGACCGCTTTATCCGTACCACCGACGATTATCACGTTGCCGCCATCCAGAAGATCTTTAAAAAGATGTACGAGAAGGGCGACATCTACAAGGGCACCTACAAGGGCAAGTACTGCACCCCCTGTGAGAGCTTCTGGACCGAGAGCCAGCTGGTCAACGGCTGCTGCCCGGACTGCGGCCGTCCTGTCGTCGATGCTGAGGAAGAGGCTTACTTCTTCCGCCTGTCCAAGTACGCCGACCGCGTGCGCGACCTGCTGGTCAACACCGACTTCCTGCTGCCCCGTTCCCGCGTCAACGAGATGGTGCACAACTTCATCGATCCGGGCCTGGAGGACCTCTGCGTCTCCCGTACTAGTTTCAAGTGGGGCATCCCCGTCGACTTCGACCCCAAGCACGTCGTCTACGTTTGGATCGACGCCCTGTTCAACTACACCACCGCCCTCGGCTTCATGAACGATAAGTACCCCGACAGCGACTACGAGACTTTCTGGCCTGCTGACGTGCATTTTATCGGCAAGGAGATCGTGCGGTTCCATTCCATCATCTGGCCTGCCATGCTGATGAGCATGGATATGCCCCTGCCCAAGCACGTTTACGGCCACGGCTGGCTGCTGCTGGACGGCGGCAAGATGTCCAAGTCCAAGGGCAACGTGGTGGATCCCTACCTGCTGGCCGAGCGTTACAGCGCCGACGCCCTGCGTTACTTCCTGCTACGTGATTTCCCGTTTGGCTCCGACGGCAACTTCTCCAACGAGCTGCTGATCAACCGTATCAATATGGACCTGGCCAACGACCTGGGCAATCTGCTGTCCCGTACCACCGCCATGGCGGACAAGTACTTTGGCGGCTGCCTGCCCATCGAGCAGGACGAAGGGGCCGAGGATGCCGCCCTGCTGAAAAAAGTCAGCGGTCTGCGCGCCCGCTACGAGGCCGACATGGAGGCTTATGCTTTCCAGAACGCTTTGGCCGACGTGTTTGAGGTCATCGACAACGCCAACAAGTACATCGACGCTACCGCCCCCTGGGTGCTGGCCAAGAGCGAGGACACCAAGCCCCGCCTGGCCCGTGTGCTGTATAACCTGGCCGAGACCCTGCGCATCTGCACCGTGCTGCTGCAGCCGTTTATGCCTGCCACCTGCGAAAAGATCTTTGCCCAGCTGGGTGTGGATGACAGCCTGAAGACCTGGGACAGCGCCGCTGCCGTGGGTTCTATGCCTGCCAATGCCACCCTGCACAAGGGCGAGAACATCTTCCCCCGCATCGACACCGCCAAGGAGCTGGCCGAACTGGATGCCCTGGAGGCTGCCCAGAAAGCCGCTGCCCAGGCTGCCAACGCCCCCGCCGAGGAGCCTAAAGCCGAAGCCGCTGCTGCCAGCGCCGAGCTGATCGGCGACCATGAGGAAGAGATCAGCTTCGATGATTTCTGCAAGGTAGAGCTGCGTGTGGCCGAGGTTCGTGCCTGCGAGCGCATGAAGGAGAGTAAGAAGCTGCTGCACCTGACCGTTTTTGACGGCGAGCGCGAACGCTGCATCCTGTCCGGCATCGCCAAGTGGTTCGCACCCGAGGATCTGATCGGCAAAAAGATCGGCATCGTGGCTAACCTGGCACCCCGCCCGATGATGAAGGGTAAGTATGTCAGCGAGGGCATGATCTTTGCTGCTGATACTGATGTCGACGGCGGCTGCTCCATCGCCTTCTTCCCGGACAGCACCCCCGCCGGTGCACGCATCCATTAAGGCTGTTTGTTCCTTTCTTGAAAGAAACTGAAAGAACTTTTAATTAAAATCACATAGTCATGCAATTTTGGGAGAATAAAATTTGGATAACCAGAAGTCAAAGCTGGATAAATTCTTCTCCAATCCGGCGGCTGCTGTAGCTATGGCTATCCTCTGCAACATTCTGTGGGGGTCGGCACTGCCGTTTATCAAGATGGGGTATCGGATGTTCGCCATCGATTCCTCCGATACAGCGACCATCCTCTGTTTTGCAGGCGTCCGCTTCATGATGGGCGCGGCGCTGGTCTGGCTGGCCGGGCTGGCGCTTAACCGCCGCCCGCTTCCCATGCCCCGCGGCAAACAACTGGCCGTCTGCTGCGGATTGGGTCTGTGGCAGACCGCCGCGCAGTATTTCTTCTACTACTCGGCGGCCGCGCTGCTTACCGGTGCCATGGGCGGCATCATCAACAGCACCCAAAGCTTTATGGGCGTTATCGTGGCCCATTTCCTGTACGGCAATGTCGACCGCATGACCCCGCGCAAGGCATTGGGCTGCGTGCTGGGTTTTGGCGGCGTCCTGTTTGCCACCTTAGGCAACTACGGCAGCGGCAGTGCCAAAGGCATTTTGTACATGCTGCTGGCTTCGGCCATCTTCTCGTTGGCCGGGCCGTGGAATAAGGCCGCCGCCAAAAAGACCGACAGCTTCACCGTCAGTGTCCTCAACCTGGGCTGCGGAGGGTTCGCGCTGGCCGTCATCGGCTTTGCCATAGGTGGCAGCTTGCACCCGCAGCAGGGCTGGGCTATCCCGGTATTACTCGTGCTGGCGTTCATTTCCGGTGCTGGCTATGTGCTGTGGGCTTTGCTGATGAAGAACAACCCCATTTCCCGCATCGCCATCTTCGGGCTTATTATCCCAATCATGAACGTGCTGCTCTCGGCCCTGCTCAACGGCGAGCCGCTGTTTGAGTGGCAGTACATCGCGGCGCTGGCGCTGGTCTGTGTGGGCATCTTCCTAGTCAACCGCGCCCCGCAGCCAAAGGAAAGCTGAATCATGACGAATATTTTTGACACCCATGCCCATTATGCCAGCCGCCAGTTTGACGGTGACCGTGTCGACCTGCTGGCCGCGCTGTCCCGGGGCGGCGTGGTGGGCGTGCTGGAATGTGCCACCCACTCCGGCGACGCCCAAAAGGTGCTGGAACTGGCGCACACCGCGCCTTACTTCCACGCCGCGCTGGGCATCCACCCGGAAAGCCTCATCGAGGAGGACGCCGCCACCGTGGCCGTCTACCACGGCGATTGGCGCGCCGAGCTTACCGCCATGCGTCCGCTGTATGAGGATCCCGCCGTTGTCGCGGTAGGGGAGATCGGCCTCGACCACCACTGGCCCGTGCCCCGCGAGGAGCAGTACGCCCTGTTTGAGGCCCAACTGCAGCTGGCCAGGGAGCTGGACCTGCCCGTGTCGGTCCACGACCGGGAAGCCCATGCCGAAATGTACGATCTGCTGCGCAAATATAAGCCCCGCGGTGCCCTGCACTGCTACAGCGGCAGCGCCGATGACGCCGCCTGGCTGGTGGAACAGGGCATGTATCTGGGCTTTGGCGGTGCCGTGACCTACAAAGGCGCCAAACGTGCCGCCAAAGTGCTGGCCGCCATCCCCCATGACCGCGCCTTGCTGGAGACCGACTGCCCCTACATGGCGCCGGAGCCGGTGCGCGGCACCCGCAACGACAGCCGCAACATTGCCCACGTGGCCGCCTACATCGGTACGATCTGGGACGTGGACGCCCAGGCCGTGCTGGACCAGACCGCCGAAAATGCCCGGCGCTGTTTCGGGCTGTAAATTCGCCTGAATATACAAAACGTATATTTTTTATAAAAATCACAGGAGTGTATCATTATGAAAGCACGTATCCCCAAACACCGCGAATTCATCATCGATTTCCCCCAGAGCATGGACCAGGCCAAGGCTGACGAGGGCTGGGCAAAGCTGAACGAGATCGTGGAAGAGTACAAGAAGGCCCACAACGGCCAGAGCGTCTACTCCGCCACCTTCATCGAGGACTGCGAGCCTGCCGTGAAGAAGCTGCAGGAAGAGTACGGCTTCAACTACACCATCCAGGAAATCAAATGAGAAAGCGGCGGACAAGTGCGTCCGCCGTTTTGTTTTAGCGTTAAGGCAATACCGCATAATTCTAAGTGCCGATACGGCGAGCGAGGTGCGGCAACTGCTAAGCCAAAAGCGCAGATAATACTGGATGTCTTATCGAGCATTTTGGCAACGCAGATGCCGTGCCGCAGCCGCCGGAGCGGTGCTTGAGCCGTTAGGCGGGAATTGTGCGGTGGTGCCTTATATAGGATTGGGGGAATAAGCATGCCCAAGATCACGATCCACCCGGCCGGGGAAGGGGACATCCCGGCCGTCGTGGCACTGTACCGCCAGCTGGATCAGGCGCTGGTCGACCTGCAGCCGGAGTTTTTCTGCGTTGCCCCGCGGGAGGATGAGTTTGTCCGCCAGGCCGTCAAGGCCGCGGATGCCGACTATCTGCTGGCCGAGGAGGACGGCGCGGTGGTCGGTTTTGCGCTGGTGAATTATGCGGGTTGGACGCCGGAGTTCAGCTGTGTGCTGCCCCACCGCTACGCCTGCCTGGCGGACCTGGTGGTAGACGAAGCCCACCGCCAGCAGGGCATTGGCAGTACCTTGTTGGGCGCCGCCAAGCGCTGGGCGCGGGACCGCCGGCTGGAATACCTGGAGTTAAGCGTCCTGTCCCAGAACGCCCCCGCCATCGCCCTGTACGAATCCCACGACTTCGTAGAGGCGACACGGGTTATGCGGTGTATGCTGTAAAACAATAAGTGCCAACCTACATCTTTGCAAACCAAAATAGAATCACAAACCAAAAGCCGGGGCGAACATTTCTGTTCGCCCCGGCGGTCTTACTTCTTCGGAGTCATAGCCTCATAACCCTTACTCGTTATTTTTCGGACTGTACCCTTGTTTTCATAAGGATCATCCTAACTTTGCGATTTTGTTTAACCCTTTCAGGATCTCAATTTACCTGTTCATTGGTCTTACCCTCTGGTTCGTTATTTGCTGAAAAGCATTTGTGGAACGTGGTAAAATCGGTTCGGCTCTTAAGATCGTTCCTGGGGTATCGGGGTCTGATGCTGAGGACTGCGCCTCTTAACTCTAGTACATTGGAGTGTCTCCTTGTGGATCAGATGAAATTCAGGTTCTTCCTGTTCGGTGGAGTGGTGACGGTCATCGCTACCGACCTTCTTTCATCTTAATCTATATTACACGCCAGAGTCTGTCTTGACGGCCCCTGGACTTGCTGAATCTGATTTATGAACCAACCATCTGAATTTTTCAATCTTTTACAGGTTACGACCTGCGGCTTTCAATGTGGTTCTCTTCGTTTCAGCAGGCCCAGGCCCGCCGGTGATGAATGGGATCTTTAAAGTTTGCCATCGGGTCCAGAGCCTCCTTTCATCCGAAATCCTGCCGGCGGCCTTTACAATTTCTTCCTTGTTCTTCCCGCTGCCCTCGTGCTGCTGGATCGGAGTCCTTAAAGTGCTCCTTCTTCGCGTTTCCGCTTCGGGAGATCTGCTTTAAGATGTCGGTCTGTTCACGATCGGTCTTTTATGGGGAAGTGTTAAGAAAGTGGCTTCGCTTGGAGTTCTTATCTCCTTATCTCCGGCTGTTTTCTTTCTGTGACTATACTATAGCACACGCTTAGAAATTCGTCTATTCGCAGAGCAGACAATCCTGCGATGAATTATTTGTGCATGTTAAGGATTGATAAGTGCATGTAAAAGGTGCTATAATAAATATGTTGGGCTGCTATAACCTTGAATGGGTTGCAACCTCGCTGTAGGGGCGGATGCTCCCTACTATTAATCACAAAAAACAAAACCCCCGCCGTTATTCCTTGCGAACAACAGCGGGGGATATTTTTATGTTTGCGCCTTACTTATCTTACTTATACTCATCCAGCAAATTGGTCATGCTCTTCAGGCTGATGGCCAGGGTCGAGGCGTTGTGCAGCAGGGCCGAAGTGGCAGGCTGCAAAATGCCCATGGCGCCCAGCACGATCAGCGTGCTGTTGAAGCCCATGATAAAGCGGTAGTTGTCATGGGTACGCTTCTGCAGGCCGTTGGCGATGCACTTCAGGATGACCAGCTCATTCAGGCTGTCGGCGGCCACGGTCACATCGGCAATTTCGCGGGCAATGGCAGCGCCGTCGCTGATGGCAATGCCAACATCAGCAGCGGACAGGGCGGGGGAGTCGTTGATGCCGTCGCCCAGCATGATGACGGTGTGGCCTGCGGCCTTCTCCTGCTCCACAAAGCGGGCCTTGTCCTCGGGCAGCACCTCGGCATAGTAGGCGTCCACGCCTACCTGCTTGGCAATGACGGAAGCCGTGCGGTCGTTGTCACCGGTCATCATCACAGCCTTGCGGATGCCTAAGCCGCGCAGGGCCTTCAACACATCGGCGGCCTCCTCGCGCAGCGGATCGGCAATGCAGATGACACCGGCCAGTTCACCGCCGATAGTCAGATACAAATGGGAATATTCCGGCGGCAGAGCGTCAAATTTATCGCTCTCGCTGGTGGGGATGTAGCAGCCCTCATCCTCAAATACAAAGTGTTGGCTGCCGATGACGACTTTCTCACCGGCTACGCTGCTGGCGATGCCGTGGGCCACGACGTACTGCACTTCGCTGTGCATTTCATCGTGGTTGATGCCCTTATGGGCAGCGGCCTGCACAACGGCGTTGGCCATCGAGTGGGGATAATGCTCCTCCAGGCAGGCGGCAATGCGCAGCACATCGTCGGCATTGCGGCCGCCAAACGGCACAACGTCCACCACGGTGGGGGTAGCATGGGTCAGGGTGCCGGTCTTGTCGAAGACAATGGTGTCGGCTTTGGCCAGGGCTTCCAGATACTTGCCGCCCTTGACGGTGATGTGGTAGCTGCCGCACTCACGCATAGCAGAAAGCACCGCCAGCGGCATGGACAGCTTCAGCGCGCAGGAAAAGTCGACCATCAGGATCGAGATGGCGCGGGTGGTGTTGCGGGTCAGTGCGTAGGTAACGGCGGTGCCCAGCAGGCTGTAAGGCACCAGTTTGTCTGCCAGGGCGGCGGCACGGGTCTCGCTGGAAGACTTCAGCTTTTCGGAAGCCTCGATCATCTGCACGATCTGGTCATAGCGGCCGTTGCCGGCCTGCTGCTCCACGGTCATCACCAGCTGGCCTTCCTCGACCACGGTGCCGGCATACACAACAGCGCCGGTGCTCTTGCGCACGGGTTCAGCCTCGCCGGTCAGGGAGGCCTGGTTCACACTGGCTTCACCCTCCAGCACGCGGCCATCCAGCGGGATGACGCTGCCCGTGTGTACGACCACGGCGTCGCCGGGGCGCACCTGGCTGATGGGCACCAGTACCTCGCCCTCGGCAGTCTGCTGCCAGACGCGGTCGACGTTCAGTGACATGCAGCGGGCCAGATCGCTCAGGGACTTCTTGCGGGTCCACTCCTCCAGCAGCTCGCCCAGCCGCAGCAGGAACATAACGGACCCTGCTGTGGGGAAGTCCCCCCGCAGCATTGAAACGCCGATGGACAGCGCATCCAGCACTTCCACTTCCAGCTTGCGGCGCAGCAGGCAGGTCAGCCCGCGCCACAGGTAGGGCAGGCTGCGCACGGCGGTGTAGGCGATGCGCAGCGGCATCGGCAAAAACAGCTTGCGCGCAAGGTGGAAGATCGTCATATTGACGAGCTTTTCCTGATACTCACGGTTCACAGCGCGGGGACTGTTGGCGGGTACCTCGGCCAGGGCTTCCACATCAAAACGGAAGGCGGCCAGGCCCTTCACCAGGCTTGCGCGGTTCTCGGTATACACGACCACCACATCACAGGTGCGCTCATACACGGCGGCGGTGCGCACGCCGGGCAGGGCCGCCAGGTAATCCTGCAGCTGGTCGGCTTCGGCCAGGCTCATGCGCGGCTTGTTCAGGTGCAGGCGCATGCGGCCTTTGCTTTCATGCAAAATTTTCCATTTCATTGTTATACTCTCCCACAAATAAAAAGCTGCCCACCGTGCAGCGGGCAGCTCTTTTCAGTGAAAATTATTCGGCTGCCTTGTCTTCAGCGGCCTCGTCGGCAACGACAGCGGCCTCGTCAGCGGCGGCGCGCTCCTCGTTGATCTCCTTGGCGTCGGCCAGGATGTCACCGCAGTTCTCCTGCAGGGTGGTAGCAGTCTCCATGACGCTGTCCTTCATGCGCAGCACAGCGGCGGTGCACTGGGTGTACAGCTTCTTGGCGTCCTTGCTGGTCAGAATTTCGATACCGGCGGAACCAAACAGTGCGCCGCCTGCGAACAATGCAACTTTAGCCCAATTCATAATTTTTGTCCTCCACTCTATATATTTCACAACAGTGTTGAGATGTTGACAACAGAGTTGTTGTCGGTGTACAAAATATTTTATTAGGGTTAGTTATAACTGGGTTATACGCAATCGGCCGGAAAATATGCCGTTTGGATTTTTGTCAAGCGCTGGCATCGCTCTCGTTTTCGGGCGGTGTGGGGCAGGGGACACGGCGCAGTTCGGTGGGGCGGCAGCCGGTATGACGGCGGAAGGCTGCCGCAAAGCGGCTGGGGTCCTCGTACCCCACGCGGTGGGCAATCTCGGCCACCGGAAGGTCGCTGCTGCGCAACAAATTGGCGGCGGTGTCCATCCGCAGCCTCCGCAGATAGCTGGCCACTGGTACGCCGTACAGCGCCTTAAAGCAGATCTTCAGCGAGCTTTGGGACAGGTGGAACCGCGCGGCCAGCTCGGCCAGCGTGATGTGGCTGCCCTGGTTGGCCAGCAGGTAATCGTGGGCCTGGCGGGTGTGCTCCAGCTGCAGGCGGTCAAAGTAGGGTGTGGGCGGTGTTTCCACTTCGGTGTAGCGGCTCACCAACTCATCCCAACAGTTCATAGCGGCGGCCACGACCTGTGGATCATACATTACACCGCTGTTTTTCTCGATTTCATGGTGGCAGACCGTTGCGGTCATGGCCGGGCGGTAGCTGCGGTTGCTCATCATGGCGTCGATGGAATCCGCCACCGCGATGATGCGCGCCCCCAGCGGAATGGCGGTCCCGGCCAGCTGGTCCGGGTAGCCGCGGCCGTCCCACCGCTCGTGATGGTGCCGCACGATGAGCGCCACCCGCTGGAACTGGGGCACCTTGCGAAGGATGTCGTACCCCGTCACGGGGCAGCGGCGCATCTCCTCCCACTCGGCGTCGGTCAGCGGCCCGGCTTTGCGCAGCACGGCGTCGGACATCGAAATTTTGCCGATGTCATGGGCGAAAGCGGCAACCTGCACCGTGGTGGTGTCGTCCTCGCTCAAGTGCAGGACCCGGGCCAGCACCACCGCCATAGCGGCCACCCGGTCGGAATGGTGGGCAGTGTAGACATCCCGTGCGTCCACGGCGGCAACGATGCTCTGGATCAGATCGCGGCAGGTCAGCAGAGAAGAACTTACAGGCTCCGTCATGGAACGCACCTCCTTTTATAATTTACACCGCAAACCCCGGTTGGCGGATAGGGCGGAAAGATTCACAAATCCTAACAGTTAGCGTAGACTATCTTACCGCCTTTAGGGCGAAATGTCAAGTGCACGGCCGCCCAAAAACCGCCCTGCTGCCAGAAAACATGTCAAACGGGCAGGAATAAGACCGATTGTGAATTTATTTTGGGCAAAAACCTGTTATCTTATTGACAAAGCACCCCTGTACATGGTATCGTATCGCTGGTTAGCAAAAGCTAACCAAAAGCGCGCCCACATGCCTGCGCATGGGCATGTTTGCACGGCACTTCACCCATACTATCCCTGTTCAATATTGTTATAGATAGAAAGGAACGTGCACCATGAGTTATCTGGAAATTGAAAAGGTCATCGGCCGTGAGATCATCGACTCCCGCGGCAACCCCACTGTCGAAGCCGAGGTCTGGCTGGCTGACGGCACCATCGGCCGCGGCGCTGCCCCCAGCGGCGCTTCCACCGGCGAGTTCGAGGCCCTGGAGCTGCGCGACGGCGACAAGAGCCGTTTCGGCGGCAAGGGCGTCAGCAAGGCTGTCGAGAACATCAACACCACCATCAACGAGGTGCTGGTCGGCCTGGATGCCGCTGACATCAATGCGGTCGACGCTGCCATGCTGAAGGCTGACGGCACCAAGGATAAGTCCAACCTGGGTGCCAACGCCATCCTGGCGGTCTCCATCGCTGCGGCCCGTGCTGCTGCCACCTCTCTGGACATTCCCCTGTACCGCTTCCTGGGCGGCGTTTCCGGCAACAAGCTGCCCGTCCCCATGATGAATATCCTCAACGGCGGCGCCCATGCAGCCAACACTGTTGACGTGCAGGAATTCATGATCATGCCCGCCGGCGCCCCCAGCTTCAAAGAAGGCCTGCGCTGGTGCACCGAGGTCTTCCACGCCCTGCAGGCTCTGCTGAAGAGCAAGGGTCTGGCTACCTCCGTTGGCGATGAGGGCGGCTTCGCTCCTGACCTGGCCAGCGATGAGGAGGCGATCCAGTATATCCTCGAGGCCATCGAGAAGGCCGGCTATGTGCCCGGCAAGGACTTCGTCCTGGCCATGGATGCCGCTTCCAGCGAGTGGAAGGGCAGTAAGAAGGGCGAGTATAAACTGCCCAAGTGCGGCAAGGTCTTTACCAGCGAGGAGCTGGTCGAGCACTGGAAGCAGCTGGTCGAGAAGTATCCCATTTACTCCATCGAGGACGGCCTGGATGAAGAGGATTGGGAAGGCTGGCAGTATATGACCAAGGAGCTGGGCGGCAAGGTCCAGCTGGTGGGCGACGACCTGTTCGTCACCAACACCGAGCGCCTGTCCAAGGGCATCAGCCTGGGCTGCGGCAACTCCATCCTGATCAAGCTGAACCAGATTGGCTCTGTCTCTGAGACGCTGGAGGCCATTAAGATGGCCCACAAGGCTGGCTACACCGCCATTGCTTCTCACCGTTCCGGCGAGACTGAGGACACCACCATTGCTGACCTGGCCGTTGCCCTGAACACCTGCCAGATCAAGACCGGTGCCCCCAGCCGCAGCGAGCGCGTTGCCAAGTATAACCAGCTGCTCCGCATCGAGGAAGAACTCGGCGGTGCTGCCCAGTACCCCGGCTTCGGCGCCTTCAACATCAAGCGCTGATTTCCGCGTAAAGCCCCCCCTCTGGGAGGGAGCTAAAAAAGTTAAAAATGTTGCCTGGACAACATACTAAATCCTTATCTTTTGGTATGATATACCTGCCGGGTGGGAAAATCCATCCGGGTACACAATTTTCCAGTTGCACAGCATACCATCCATAGTGTATAATGCTACTGGTAAAGCATATATCTGGTATTCCTGATTTTAAAAAGAGGTGCAATATGACAGATTTCAAACAGTGGGAAGGCTTTGAAGGCCGTATCTGGAAAGAGGAAGTCAACACCCGCGACTTCATCCAGAAGAACTACACCCCCTACGACGGTGACGAAAGCTTCCTGGCTGGCCCCACCGATGCTACCAACAAGCTGTGGGGCGCCCTGCAGAAGCTGCAGAAGGAAGAGCGTGCCAAGGGCGGCGTGCTGGACATGGAGACAGAAGTCGTCTCCGGCCTGACCGCATACGGCCCCGGCTACATCGACCCCGAGCTGAAGGATCTTGAAAAGGTCGTCGGCCTGCAGACCGATAAGCCCCTGAAGCGTGCTTTCATGCCCTACGGCGGTATCAAGATGGCTGAGCAGGCCTGCACGACCTATGGCTATCAGCCCAGCGAAAAGCTGCACGAGATCTTTACCAAGTACACCCGTACCCATAACCAGGCTGTGTTTGATGCCTACACCCCCGAGATGAAGAAGGCCCGCCACAGCCACATCGTCACCGGCCTGCCCGATACCTACGGCCGCGGCCGTATCGTCGGCGACTACCGCCGTGTGGCCCTGTACGGTATCGATTACCTCATCAAAGCCAAGCAGAACGACTTCGCCAACTGCGGCGACGGCACTATGACCGAGGAGATTGTCCGTCTGCGCGAGGAGATCGCCCTGCAGATCAACGCCCTCAAGGGCATGAAGGAGATGGCTGCCTCCTACGGCTACGACATCTCTGAGCCTGCTGCCAACGCAAAAGAGGCTGCCCAGTGGCTGTACTTCGGCTACCTGGCCGCTATCAAGACACAGAACGGCGCTGCCATGTCTGTCGGCCGCGTTTCCACCTTCCTGGACATCTACATCCAGCGCGATCTGGACAACGGCACCCTGACCGAGACCGAGGCCCAGGAGCTGATCGACCACATGGTCATGAAGTTCCGTATGGTCAAGTTCGCCCGTATCCCCAGCTACAACCAGCTGTTCAGCGGCGACCCCGTCTGGGCCACCCTGGAAGTTGGCGGCATCGGCATGGACGGCCGCTCCATGGTCACCAAGAACGACTTCCGTTTTCTGCACACCCTGGAGAACATGGGCCCCGCTCCGGAGCCGAACATGACGGTTCTGTACTCCTCCGCTCTGCCCAAGACCTTCAAGGATTACGCCTCCAAGATCTCCATCAGCACCTCTTCCGTCCAGTACGAGAACGACGATGTGATGAAGCCCGTCTGGGGCGATGACTACTCCATCTGCTGTTGCGTGTCTGCTACCCAGACCGGCAAGGAGATGCAGTTCTTCGGCGCCCGCGCCAACCTGGCCAAGTGCCTGCTGTACGCCATCAACGGCGGCGTGGACGAGAAGCTGGGCGAGCAGGTCGGCCCCGCTTACGCCCCCATCACTGCCGAATATCTGGATTACAATGAGGTCATGGCCAAGTATGATGTCATGATGGACTGGCTGGCCGGCCTGTACGTCAACATCCTGAACCTGATCCAGTATATGCACGACAAGTACTACTACGAAGCCGCCGAGATGGCCCTCATCGATACCGATGTCCGCCGCACTTTTGCCACCGGCATCGCAGGCTTCAGCCATGTGGTCGACTCTCTGTCCGCCATCAAGTACGCCAAGGTCAAGTGCATCCGCAATGAGCAGGGCCTTGTCACCGATTACGAGATCGAGGGAGATTTCCCGAAGTACGGCAACGATGATGACCGCGCCGATGACATCGCCGTTGAGCTGCTGCGCAGCTTCCTGGAGAAGATCAAGCGCCGCCACACCTACCGCAACTCCGAGCCCACCACCTCGATCCTGACCATCACCTCCAACGTTGTCTACGGCAAGGCCACCGGCGCTATGCCCGATGGCCGCAAGGCTTACACCCCGTTTGCCCCCGGCGGCAACCCGTCCTATGGTGCCGAGACCCACGGCCTGCTGGCATCCCTGAACTCCGTTGCCAAGCTGCCCTATCACTGGGCACTGGACGGTATCTCCAACACCCAGACCATCAACCCCGATGCCCTGGGCCACAGCGAGGGTGAGCGTATCAACAACCTGGTGCAGGTCATGGACGGCTACTTTGACCAAGGCGCCCATCACCTGAACGTCAACGTCTTTGGCACCGAGAAGCTGATCGACGCTATGGAGCACCCGGAGAAGGAAGAGTACGCCAACTTCACCATCCGTGTTTCCGGTTACGCCGTTAAGTTCATCGACCTGACCAAGGAACAGCAGCTGGACGTCATCGCCCGTACCTGCCACAAGGTGCTGTAAGTCCTACGGGAGTTTTTCCACCTTTTTTGCAAAAAAGGCGGAAAAACTCCAAACAAAAAATAAAATAGCAAAAGGGCCTGTGGCTGTAGCTGCAGGCCTTTTTATATGGTATACTAATAGGCAACCTACATACTTCTGGCCCCCTCTGGGAGGGCTCCCGCGAAGCGGGTGGGGGAGAGAGCCCTGGTTTATATGCCGCTTTCTCCGACGCACCAATACAAAAACAACGGAGGCAACCTATGTCCGAAACTTTGGGCTACATCCATTCTGTCGAAACCTTTGGCCTGGTCGATGGGCCGGGCGTGCGGTATATTATCTTTATGCAGGGCTGCGCCATGCGCTGCCAGTACTGCCATAACCCCGAGACCTGGGCCTTTACCCAGGACACCGCCAAGACCCCGCAGGAGGCCTTCTCGGCCGCCTACCGCTACCGCAACTATTGGCGCAACAACGGCGGCATCACCATCAGCGGCGGCGAGCCCCTGCGCCAGCTGGATTTCGTCAGCGAGGTGTTCCGCCTGGCCCACGCCAAAAAGGTGCAGACCGCCCTGGACACCAGCGCCCAGCCCTTCGCGCCCGATGACGCCGAATGGATGGCCCGCTTTGACAAGCTGCTGGCCAACACCGACCTGGTGATCTTGGATTTAAAGGAGATCGACGACGAAAAGCACAAAAAGCTGACCGGCCACACAAATAAAAACATTCTGGCTATGGCGCAGTATGTGGCCTCCAAAGGCGTGGACCTCTGGATCCGCCACGTGCTGGTTCCCGGCCTGACCGATGACACCGACGGCCTGCGCCGGCTGGATAGCTTTATAAAGTCACTGCCCACCGTGCGCCGCGTCGAGGTTTTGCCTTACCACACACTGGGGCTTTTCAAGTGGCAGAACCTGGGTATCCCGTACCCTCTGGACGGCGTGCGCGTGCCCACTGCCGAGGAAGTAGCTGCCGCCGAAGCCCTGCTGCACGTAAAAGACTACCCCGACGCCCCGAAAGAGTAAGGGCAACACCGCACAATTCCCGCTTTACAGCTTAAGCACCGCTGCTGCGGCTGCGAAGCACAATCTGCGTCGCAAAAATGCTCGATAATACATCCAGTATTATCTGCGCTTTTTGCTTAGCAGCTTGTACTTCTCGCTCGCCGCATCGGCACTTAGAATTATGCGGTGTTGCCTAAGAATAGATGAAATTCTTTTGCAGAGCAGGGACGAACATGGTTCGCCCGCCTCTTAATTGCCGCCGCATGTATGTAGGGGCCGATGCTTGCATCGGCCCGCAGGCGCTCCGACAAATGCCTTTTTGTCAGGTTTGACACAACAAATAACGTTACAATGACAAAAAATCAAACACTTTTCTACACGGAAAAAATCCTACAAAAATACAGGAATTATTTTGGAAAAACGCTTGACATTAAGGCTTTGGTATGGTAAAGTATAACCGTGGTTAGCGGATACTAACCATAACCAATCTCGAACCCCATCGGCCTATTGCCTCACCGGTGCGGTTCCTGCCAATAACAGGCTGCGCCTCCGTTATGGCGTTTTGCTCTGCGCCTTTTTTAGCGGTCTGCTTATTGCGTTACGCCCGCATCGTTTACTGCTCCAAACGATGCGGGATTTTTTTATGCCTTGCTAAGGCCCCGTTCAAAATAAAAGCAAGCGGGTACGGTTTCTTTTCCGCAACGGGTAGTTGCAACTATGCGTTGTGTGTGATTTTTCTCATAATTGGTACAAAAAACAGGGTCAATACACATTACATCGTGCATCGACCCTGTTTTTTAATCTCGTTTCATTTTGCCCAGCAGTAAATAATACCCGGCCCAATCCAGCTTGCCGTACAGGGGGGCATTGGCGCGCCGGGCTTCGTCCACACGGCACACAAGGCCCACGTTACGCCAGCGGCAGGGCAGGTAATAGGCGCTGTAGCAGTGCTCGATCTTCATCCGCTCCAGCAGCGCCCGCAGCCAGGGACTGCGCAGCGCGGCCTCGGCCTTGTAGCCTTTCAGCCGTTGGGTGGGGGAGGGATCGCGCCGCATGATGTCGGCCACGCCCTCGGCAAACACCTGCAATTCGGCGCGGTGTAAGGGGCGCATGTCCTCGGCCGGGCAGGCGGCGGCATGGCAGGCGGCGTTCAGCTTGGCAAAGTGTTTCGGCCAAATGTCGCAGTAGTTGGCGTGGTACCGCGTCGAGAGCGTCCCGCCGCGGCTGCAATCATAAAAAGTCAGGGGGCTGGTCATTACCCGGTAGCCGAACTCCGGCATCGTCTGCCCCAGCAGGGCGATGTAATCCAGCACAAACTGCAGGTCCTCGCCTAAGGTGTACTGCACATCAAACTGCAGTTGCTTGGCCAGGTCGGCCCGGTACAGCTTGTTCCAGGGCATAGCCAGCAGGCAGTCCAGCCACAACCGGGCAAGGCCTGCCTGGGGGCGCGGCTCCGCATCGGCAGTCACGGCGGCGGGGTCTTTTGCGTCGGTGGTATAGTGCCACACCACAAAGTCCTGCGGCGCGGCGCGCTGGGCGGTCAGGGCTGCCTGCAAAGCACCGGGGCGCAGTGCATCGTCGGAATCCAAAAAGACGATAAACTCACTGTCCGCGGCAGCCAGTCCGCTGTTGCGGGCACCCGAAACACCTAAATCGTCCTGGTGGATGACCGTCACCCGGTCGTCCTTTGTGGCCCAGGCGTCGCAGAGCGCACCGCTTTCGTCGGGGCTGCCGTCATCCACCAAAATGCAGGTCAGCCCGCCCTCCACCTGCTGGGCCAGTACGCTTTCCACGCAGCGGTCCAGAGTGGCCATGGCTTTGTATACGGGCACCACCACGCAAATAGCTGCTTTGCTCATGGCGTCCCTCCGTTCTGTGCGATCTCGCTCACAATACGCACAAATTCATCATAGTAACGTGCAACAGAAAAATCTTGTGCCCGCTTGGCCCCGGCGGCGCCCATCTCGGCGCACAGGGCCGGGTGCTCGTACAGCATGCGGATGCTCCACGCCAGCTGGTCGGCGATATTCTCGCCCCGCTCCACCAGAACGGCCTGACTGCCCTCCAGATATTCGGGCATACCGCCGCTGCGGGTAGCCAGCACGGGGCGGCCGCAGGCCATGGCCTCCATGGCTACCAGCCCGGCGGCTTCCTCCACCAGGGTCGGCACACAGACAAGGTCGGCCAGGCGGTAGTAATCGGGTAGGTCCTCGTTGGGGATGTAGCCGGTAAACTGTACGCGGTCGCCCAGCGCCTTGGCCTGCTGCTCCAGCTTGCGCAAAAAGCTGCTTTGCTGGGTGCGGCCAAAGAACGGACTGCCCACGATCAGCAGCCGGATATTCGGCACCGGCAGCTTGCTCAGCGCTTCCATCAGCTTGTGGATGCCCTTGTCCGGCTCCAACCGGCCGCAGAACAGCATCACAAAATCCCTGGGGCCAAAGCCCAGCCGGGTGCGCAGGGCCATCGGCGGCGGGGCAGGGCGGAAACGCTCGGTATCGATGCAGTTATATAAAATGTAAGCGCTGCGGCGGTCAAGACTGCTGTTTTGCAGGTAATCGTCCCGGATGAACTCGCTTAATGCCAGCACGCCGCCGTAAATAGTATCCATGGCAGGGCTGCCGCTGGTCTGGCCGTGCAGGTGGGCCAGGCAGCGCTTGCGGCCAAACATGCGGCTGATGGCGCTGCACTGGGTCAGGTTGCCGCCCTCAGCCACGATGACATCGGGCGGGGGCAGTTCCAGCGCCAGCGAGAGCTGCACTTTCTGGTACCACGGGTCGTAGGGGGCAGCAATACCCACGCACCGTTCCAAAAAGACCATGGGCCAATAGCGGCGGTGGCCATGGGGGCGGGCGACGTACAGCATTTTGGTGTGCTGCAGGCCCTCGGCGGCACGGCGGGCGGCCTCATCAGGCACGCTGGCGCATAGCAGATCCAGCCGGCCCTGCTTCTCGTTTTCACGGATCAGATGGGTCAGCAGCGTTTCTACCGCGCCGCCCTGCACCGCAGGCACCGGCAGGTCCGGCGGCGGGATCAGCAGCACGCGGGGACGCTTGTTTGCGTCTTTCTCTTTGTCGGGTTTCAGGATGGGCAAAGGGGGTAACTCCTTGTTAGGGTCACGCCGTACTGTAGGGGCGGATGCGGGCATCGCCCCTACAAAAAAGCACGAACCACAAAAATTATTTTTTGATCGGGCACAAACTCTCCGCACTCATCATGGCCCAGCGGGCGGCGGAAAGTTTCTCGGTCATCTTCATCTGGCGGCAGTTGGGCAGGTAGCTGATGAGCCCCTGCATCAAAAACTGCTCCTTGCTGATGGCCTTTACCAGCTGCGGGGTGGGGTTCTGGCGCACCTTGGCACACAGGAAGAGATACCGCCGCCAGCAGGCTGCATAGGCGGCATCGATCACCGCGCGGTCAGCACCGTTTTCCACATAGAAGCGGTAGCGGTCGGCCAGGCCGTCCACAGCGTCAAAGGCTTCGGGCTTGGTGTTAGTGCGGCAGATGCTGCCGCCGCGCAGCCGGTAGTGGTACAGCACCTTGTCCACGCAGACGACCTTGTCGCACCGCCAGAACAGGCGGTGGGCCACAAAGTCATCCTCGTGCAGGCGGCCTTCGGGGTAGTGCAGCAGCTTCCAGACCTCGGCGCGGTAGAGCTTGTTCCAGGCAACGGTGTACACGGTGCCGTTGGGGGTGTAAAACTCATTCAGCAGGTCTTTGCCGCAGAAAACGCCCTCGGCGTTGGGGCGGGTATAGCTGGCAGGATCGCAGCTCTTGCCGTTCTCCTGCACGTCCTCCACGGAGCAAAGCGACATGTAGGCGTCATTTTTCTCGCAGGCGGCGTACAGGGTGTGCAGGTAGCCGGGGCAGACCACATCGTCCGAGTCCACAAAGGCGTAGTAGCGGCCGCGGGCGGCGTCGATGCCGGTGTTGCGGGCGGCGGACAGGCCCTGATTCTCCTGGTGGAAGACCCGCACACGCTTGTCCTTGGCGGCAAACTCATCGCACATTTCGGCGCAGCCGTCGGTGGCGCCGTCGTCCACCAGCAGCACCTCAAAGGGCACTTCCACTTCCTGCTTCAGGATGCTGTCCACGCACTCTTTCAGGTACGGTTTGGTATTGTAGATCGGTACGATCACGCTGATTCCGATATGTTCCATCGTTTATTTCCCCTTCCTCTTTGCTGTCAGGCGTCCCCAGGCCGTGGCGGCCCCGTAAAAGGCCGATGGATTGGCACTGAACAGGACAAGCCGTACTTTTTCCCCCGCCGACAGCAGCGGGCTGCGCATCAGGTCCGGCACAACGGCATCCAGATGCTTTTTATGTGCCATAAACTGGTCTTTCAGATCGTTCAGATTGCCAGCCGTGCCGGATTGGCACCAGAACTGGTAAAACAGCCGCCAGTAGCAGGCCGTGGCCCATTGCTGGTATTCCGTGCGGTCTGGTTTGGCGGCAAAATATTGCAGCCAATCCCAGTACATGCGCAGGTCATCCAGCTTGCGCGGCGGGAAGCCGGCCGTGGTGATCTGCCCCGCGCGGGTGCGGTAATGGTAGAGCGTATCACCCAGGCAGTTGCATTTCTCACCCTCAAACACGCGGTGCAGCACGCTGGCGTCGTCGCCAAAAAGCATCGTTTCATCGTAATGGATGCCTTTGTCTTTAAACAGGCGCGCATCAAACAGCTTGTTCCAGCTCAGCGGTCCGTAAAAGCTGCCGGTCTTAAACGCATCCAGTAAAAGCTCCTGGGCGTCATGCACGCCCCGCAAGTCACTGGTGACGACGCGGCCCTCAATTTTGATGCCGTCCTCGTCGATGCAATCGCCCGTGCAGGCGGCCAGCCGCACGCCGGGGGCCTGTACAGCGGCGTAGAGTTTCTCATACATATCCGGCGCGATCAAATCGTCGGAATCGACAAAGCCGATGTAGTCGCCGCGGGCGTTGTCCAGTCCCATGTTGCTGGCGCTGGCAGGGCCGCCGTTCTCCTTGTGGAAAACGCGGATGCGGGCATCGGTCTTGGCCAGTGCATCGGCGACCTCGCCGCTGTTATCGGGGCTGCCGTCGTCGACCAGCAGCAGTTCAAAATCGGTAAACGTCTGGGCCAGGATGCTTTGCACGGTCAGCGGCAGATAATGCCCGGTTTTGTAAACCGTGGTGATAATGCTGATTTTGGGGTGATCCATCGCCATGGCGGACTCCTTTTATCATTTACAAAAATCGCTGTTTGGCCAGCGTGTAGGCAGCCAGCAACCCCGGCGCGCGCAGCGCCAGCCCCAGCTTGTAGGGCAGGGCCAGCAGGCGGTTGGGGTCGTTTTGCAGCCGCGCCCGCAACGCCGCGCGGGCATCGGCATCAGCCAAAATGCGGGCAAATACATCCCGCCGTTGTTTATAGGTTAAACTGCCCTTGCAGCCGGTCAGCAGCCCGTACTGGTTGATGCAGGCACGCACCCGGCTGGTTTGCAGGTAGGGGGCGGGGTCAATGCCGTTTTGGGTCAGCAGAGCTTCCAGCGCCGGGCGGGTGATGGCCTCGGCATCCAGCAAGTCTCCCCGCAGTGAGCGGGAAAGGCTGCCGATCCCTACATCGTTTTGTTTATAGTATACACCATGCAGGCAATAAATGGCAGAGCCATTTTGTAAAAATTGCAGATTAAACAAAACATCTTCGTTGATCTGCAGCCGCGGGTCGAACCGCAGCGCCCCTATCACGGTCCGGCGGAACAGTTTGGGGTAGGGGGCCGCCAGCAGGCCGCTGGTAAACAGCAGCGGCTCCAGCGCAGCGCCCAATGCGGACAGATCCGGGTAAAAGCCTGGTGCCAGCACCCCGGTGGTGTCGCCGCCGCTGGCCCGGCACAGGTGAAACAGCAGCAGGTCGGCTTTTTGGGCGGTGTCATCCAGCGCGGCCAGCTCGTCCCACAGGCCGGGCAGCAGTTCGTCGTCGGCGTCTAAAAACAGCACCCAGTCGCCGGTAGCGGCGTCCAGCCCGGTGCTGCGGGCCGCACCCGCGCCGCCGTTTGCACGGTGCAGCGCGGTGATGCGGGGGTCAGCGGAGGCCAGCTCGTCGCAAAGCGTGCCGGTCGAATCCGGGCTTCCGTCGTCCACCAATAATAGCCGGGTATCGGCTGGCGCACCGCACAGAGTGGAATCCACAGCCCGGCGCAGCGTGGCAGCGGCTTTATAACAGGGGATGATGATGGTGACAGCGCCGATCCTCACTGGGCATCCCCCTTCAAAATCGTTTCGTAAATGCCCACCAGCGCGGCGGCGTTGGCGGCGGCATCGTGGGTGTGCAGGGCACGGGCGCGGGCTGCCTGGCCCAGGGCCGTGCCGCCGTCGGGGGCGGTCAGCACCTGCAGCAGGCAGCGGGCCAGGGCGTCCGCGTCCTGGCTCTCGCCGTAAAGCAGCCCCTCGCGGCCGGCGGCCAGCATATCGGGGATGCCCCCGGCGTTGCTGGCCACGCAGGGCATGCCCAGCAGCATGGCCTCGCCCAGGCTGTTGGGGCTGTTCTCGCAACTGGAGGGCAGCAAAAACACGTCTGCCTCTAAGTACGCCTGGCGCATGGCGGCGGCATCCAGCGGGCCGGTATAATGCAGAGCATCAGCCACGCCCAGCTGCGCTGCCAGCCGCTTGCAGTAGAGTTTATAGGGGAACATGCGGTCGATGATGGGCCGCAGAAGCGGGCCTTTGTCCAGCGGCGGCCAGCCAGCAATGTGCAGCGTGGCACCGGGAAACTGTTGGCGCACGGCAGGCAGCGCCCGGATGACGGTGTGCAGGTTTTTCAGCGGGTAGTTGCCTTGGGGCAGAAACAGTACCGGCGCGCGGCCAAACTCCCGCGCATGCCACAGCGCCCCGGTGTAAAACAGGGGGCGCAGCGTCTCGTTGCAGGGGTAGTAGCGGGCGGCGGGGGCCAGGTCGGCGGCGGCGCGGCGGTCAAAGCCGGTGCGGCCGGTGACGCAGCGGGTCTTGCCCAGAACGGCGGCTTCTTTCTGCGCCAGAACGTCAAAATTGGCTTGCATGTTGTCCAGCAGTTCGCCGGGAATGACCTTATCAATGGTGTGCCACAGTCCGCCGGAATGGCGGTAGGCGTCGGGCACGCCGTCGCACAGGTGCGCCGCGCAGTCCCGCATCACGCCCTGGATGCTGATGAGCACCGGCAGGTTCGCCGCAGCGGCGGCATCCTGCATGGCGGCGGCTTCGGGGTACTCGGTGCCCCAAATATGCACAAGGTCGGGCTGCTCGGTTTGCAGCAGGGCGGCAAAACCATCGGCACCGGGCAGGATGCGGTAGCTTACGCCGTCCTGCTCCCCCTGCAAGGATGCTTTCTGGCGGGCATCGGTGCAGGCTACGGTCAGGCGCAGTTCCCCGTGGGGGCGCAGCGCTGCCAGCTGGCCGGTGAGCCAACTGCCGCTTACATCGCTGGCACCTGCCAGCCCGCAGGCAGCCGCCGCCTGCGGCAATACAGTTTTTACAAGCCAGAGGATGTGCATAAAGGTTGAGGTCCTTTCATGGAGTTGAGGTACGGCCCTCTCTGCGAGGGGGCTCCCGCGCAGAGGGAGCCAAAGAGCGATGCGGCTTACTAAATCCGCCCAATAAACGTCTGTGCCACTACTCCCGGCGTAAACTCCGGGTAGAGGGCGGCCACCTGTGCATAGGGCAAGCACTGCCCCTGCACGTCAGTCAGCCAGCGTCGCAGCGTGTCTACTACTTCCGGCGTTACGCCGTTCTTTTTGTGCAGCACCAGCGCCAGCGGATACTTCGCCAGGTAAGGCAGGGTGGGGTCGGTGTCGGTCACGGCCAGGTGCAACAGCGGCTTGCCGGTGCCCAAGTAGCTGAACAGCTTGCTGGGCATCTGGTTGTCAAAGGCGTTGCCAAGGCTGAGCAAAATGTCAGCCCCGCTTTCCAGCTCTGCCGCCTTTTCCGGCGGCAGCAAACCGGGGCGGACGAACCGTGCCCCCAAAACGCCCTGTGCCCTTTGCGCCGCCGCTTCAAACGGTTCCCACCCACGGCCGGCCATCGTCAGAGTCAGGTCGGGGGCGTTCAGCGCGGTAAACAATTCCAACGTAAAATCCGGCTTCCGTAACGTGGGGTACAAACTGCCGCAAAATACGCACCGCACCCCCTCGTGCGCAGGCACCGGCCCGCCCGGCAGTAAAACCGGGAAGCCCAGCACCTGCACCTTGCCGCGCCAGGAGGAAAGCGGCCCGCCCTCATAATCCGGCAGGGCCTGGGGCGTGATGAACGCTGTATCAATGGTTTGCAACAACTGCCCTTCCCGCGCGTAACCACCCGGGGCCGTGTAGTCTTTGTTGCTGGCGTAGGGGTCCAGCTGCCACAGCAGCTTTTTGCCGCCGATCTGCGCGGTCTCCAGCGCAAAGGCGGTGCGGTAGGGGGCACAGACGGCACACACCGCGTCGAAGTGAAATTCCGCGTCCAGCCGTTCCATTTCCCGGCGGCTGTCCACCGTGCGGCGGGGTGCATGCAGCACCAGTTGGCGGAACGCCGCCGCTACGGCCGTGGGGTGGGCCGCCAGCCGCAGCAGCCGCAGGGGCACTGGGTTGCCGGCCTTGGCACCGTTTTCCAGCGCATGGTTCATCAGCCGCTCATCGGCAAAGGCCAGTGTGTGCTGGCTGGCCCCGGCGGGCGGCGCGGGGGGCGGATTCTCGCCATCCCACAATTCCAACAGGTGGATCTCGTGCCCCTGGGCCAAAAGCTGCTCTGCCAGGCGGCAGGCCAGCTGTGCGTTGGCGCTGGCGGGGTTCTCTACCCGGTCTAACACAAATAAAATACGCATTACTGTCGATCTTTCAAATATTTGCGGCACACCTTGCGCCACAGTTTGGGCGCGTGTACGGTGGCCCAGGCCGATACTTTAATGGCAAAGGGCAGCTGTGGATTGCGGCCCAGCTGGCGGTCGTTCAGCCCGGCGGTGATGCCAATGCGCAGCTCACCCAGCTGCACGCGGTAAGGCTCAATGTCGGCACGGCGCAGGATCATGCTGGCCAGGTACACCAGCTTTTCATAGTAGAAAGCGTTGGCGCTTTGCTGCAGCACGGGCCACTGCCCGGGCACGCTGCCGCGAATCAGCGCAGCCGCGCGGCGCTGGTCATCGAGACTTTGGGGTGGCAGGCCCCGGCGGCTGGCGCTGTCGGCATGCTGGCGGTAGTGGTAGCCCGGCCAATCGCAAAAAGCACAGCCGGGCGCGGCGCAAAACGCCTGCCAGTTGGCCAGCAGGTCTTCGTTGTAGGCCAGGTCATTGTCCAGCATGGCGGGGGTCAGAAGCGTGGCGGAGTACAGCTTGTTCCACAGGCCGTAGTCCACGGCGTGGTCATGCAGCAGCGCGTCCAGATGCGCCGGGCCGTCCAGCCGCTTTACGGCGGCAGGGGGCGCGGCCTCGGCAGGCAGGGCATCGGCAAAGGTATCGTACCGGCAGCAGGCCAGCGGTAGGTGGGTCTCCTGCACCGCCTTATATAAGGTGGACAAAAACGCAGGGTGGTACAGATCATCCGCATCGCAGAACGCGATCCACTCGGCCCCGATCTCCAGTGCCCGGCGCAGCCCGGCGGTGCGGGCGGCACTCACCCCGCGCTGGGGCTGGTGGATGACGGTAAACCGCGCATCCCCGGCGGCCATATTGTCGCACAGCAGCGGCGATTCGTCCCGGGAGCCATCGTCCACCAGCACGCAGCAAAAGTCGTCAAACTGCTGGGCCGCGATGGCGTCCAGGCAATCCGGCAAATATTTGGCCGCGTTGTGTACGGGCACGATCACCGCAATGGTGCAGACCGGGGCGCTCATCGGGTCACCTCGGCATAGCGGCGCAGGTAGAACTCCTGCAAAATTTCGGCGCTGTGGTGGATGTCATACCCGGCCTCCACGGCCTTGCGGCGGGCGTCCGGGTCGCGGCGCAGGCTGGCCCCGGCGATGGTGTTCGCCCAGGCGGCTTCATCCTGCAGCGGCAAAAAATGCACGCGGTCGGTAAAGGCGGCGCCCTTGTCCACGGTGTCGGCCACAAAGCAGGGCAGTCCGGCGGTCTGAGCCTCTACCAGCACCACGGGCAGGCCCTCAAACAGGCTGGGCAGCAAAAAGGCGTCCATGGCGTCGTAAAAGCCCTGCATGTTGCTGCGCACTCCGGCAAAGATCACGCTGTCGCCAAGGCCCAACCTACGGGCCAGGTTTTGTATCTCTTCTATGTAGCCGGGCTCGCCGCCGCCCAGCAGCACCAGGCGGGCTTTGGGCAGACGGGCGCGCACAGCGGCAAAAATTTTCAACAGCCCAGGGTGGTTTTTCTGCGCCGAGAACCGCCCTACATGGCCAAATAAAATTTCGTTATCCGCTACGCCCAGTTCCCCGCGCAGCAAGGCGCGGCGCTGCGGGTCGCGGGCGGCAAAGCGGGCCGTGTCAATGCCGTTGGGCAGCACGGTGAAGGGGCTTTTGCCAAACAGCATCTCCCCGGCCTTCTGGCTGCAGGCGAAGCGGTCGGTCAGGCCTGCGTTGAAGCGGCTGCTCATGAGCTTATCCAGCCGGCCCACCAGGTTCGGCTCATAGGCAGTGTTGTGGCTGTGGCCCACCCGCACAGGGATGCCCGCCCGGAGTGCCACGGGGTTGTAAAACATGCCAAAGCCGCTGTAATGGCCGTGGATAATGCGCCACTCCGGGTGGGCGGCGAACAACTCGCGCAGTTCACGCAGATAGCGGGGCAGGTTATTGTCCTGCCGCACGGTCATTTTGTAGATATTGCCGCCTAATGTGCAGATCTCATCGTCAAAAAAGCACGGCTTATCGTAATGATACAAAAAGTCGAACTGCACCTTGTCCCGGTCGATGGTGCGGTAGACGTTCATCACAAAAGTCTCCATGCCGCCGGCGTCCATGGCGGGCATGACCTGTAAAACGCGGATGGGTACCATCAGCTGTTCTCGGCCTCCAATCGGGTGCGGCAGTCCTGCAAGTTCTGCTGCGCTTCGGTGCTCAAAACGGGGTAGTTGTGGCTGGTATGCTCCAGCGCGTCTACTACAATTTCACTCA
Source organism: Oscillospiraceae bacterium (assembly GCA_025758045.1). Lineage (NCBI taxonomy): Bacteria > Bacillati > Bacillota > Clostridia > Eubacteriales > Oscillospiraceae > Oscillospiraceae bacterium. The sequence goes on from CP107208.1 coordinate 1,698,516, forward strand.
CGAGATACCGCGTGTACCATTTCTGGTCGGCGGGCAGGGCGTACCACGGGGCCTCCTTGGCGGCGGTGGCATCGATGACCTGCTCGTACAGGCGTTGATAATCGTCGAAATAGGCGCGCTCGGCCAGGTCGCTGGCGGAGAACTTCCAGTTTTTAGCGGGGTTATCGATGCGCTCCAAAAAGCGCTTTTTCTGCTCGTTTTTGGACACATGCAGGAAGATCTTCACCACGCGGTAGCTGTTCTCATAAAGATACTGCTCGTAATGGCGGATCTGGCGGTAGCGCTGGGCGAAAAACTCGTCCTTGTCCTGCTCCAGCACACGCGGGGCCATCTGGTAGCCTTTTTGCAGGTCGTGCAGCTGGACCACCAGCACATCCTCGTAGTAGCTGCGGTTGAAAATGGCGATGGACCCGCGGGCGGGCAGTGCCTTGTTGACCCGCCACAGGAAGTCGTGTTTCAACTCTTCGCTGTTAGGTTGTTTAAAACTGGTCACCTGCACGCCCTGGGGGTTCAGGCCGGACATCACATGTTTGATGGTGCTGTCCTTGCCGGCGGCGTCCATGGCCTGCAAAACGAAGATCAGTCCTTCGCGGCCGTCGGCATAAAAGGCGTCCTGCAAAGCGGCCATTTTTTGCAGGTTTTCGGTGGTCTTTGCCAGAATTTTCTCTTTGTCGATCCCGTCGGCCTTGCTGTTGGTAGCCAGTTTGTCCAGTCGGCACTTGCCGCTGCCGTCAAAACGATAGGAATCCGCTTTCATTCAGGTGCCCTCCCCGCAATGTATACTTATTTATAGTATACCCGTTTTTGCAGAAAGACGCAACCATGCGGGCATAAAAAAGGCTCCCCATGCAAAGGGGAGCCGTAGCGCAAAGCCTCCCTTGTGTAAAGGGAGGTGCCCCGAAGGGGCGGAGGGATTGTCCCGTTTGTCGGGCAAGCCGGTTTACAAAACAAGGCCACAATCCCCCAGTCAGCTTCGCTGACACCGCTTACGCGGCCGAACCTCTCTGTCGCTGCGCGACATCTCCCCGCACTGCGGGGAGTCACCCTTTACATAAGGGGGCCTTTGGCGGCTGCTTATTCAAACCCATCCAGTACTTGCCGCAGTGTTGCGCGGCAGTCATCCAGTGTGACCACGGAACCGTCGAAATAGTTGGAGACCGGCGTACAGGCCAGCTGATACAAAATGCCGTCTTTTTCAAAATAAGCCCGGCAGCTGCTCCAAGGGGAACTGTTGGGATTGCTGGTGCAAAGCGGTAGCAGGGCGGTGCAGCCGTTGGACATCTCGTAAGTTTCGCAATCCCAGGTAAGAGCGGCGCGTTTGTTGAAATAGTTTACGGCGGTGGTATCGGAAGAACCATCGCCCAAGTAGACAGTGCCCAGCAGTTCGATGCAGTAGCGGTAGTCATTCAGATAATCCAGCCGCTTAAAGCACAGTTTTTCAGGGGCATTTTTGCCAACGGGAACAAAGCCGACTTGGGCGGAGGAGACATCGGTCCAATAGCCATTCTCGGCGATGATCTTGCTGTGCAGCCGTATGGCAGGTTCTTCTTCACCGGCGTCCAACACAGGGTTCTCCGGCAGCGGAAGCCCAGTGGCTTCAGCCATGGCAGACCAACTCTCGTATCCGCGGGAAGCGTTGCTGTAAGTGGTGCGCCCGTCGCTGCCCGTGAGATAGAGATAACCGTCAAAGTGTCCACTCATGGGCAGTGTTCCATCTTCAGCGGTTTCCAAATCGTGGTTGGCCTGCATCCCGGCCCACAGGTCGGCAGGCAGGGTGTAATACTGTCGCTCATAGCTGATAGCATACCCGGCGGTGGCGTCAGGGGCAAAGCTGGGGCGGGGGTTCGTGCGCAGGTCGGTGAACTGTGCGCCCGTGGCGGCCACCCCGGCGGCAATCAGCAGCGGCGCGGCCAGACACAGCCACAAATGGCGGCGGTGCGGCTTGGCGGGTAAATTTTCGGCCACCGCAGGCCACAGGTCCACCGGGGCAGGGTGCAGGTCAGCAGAGAATTTTTCGTGCAGAAATTGTTCATCGCGGTCAAAGGTCATCGTGTTCACCCTCCTTTAAAGTGGCGGCCAGTTTGGCTTTGGCCCGGCTGTAGCGGGTGCGTAAGTAGGGCGCGGGCAGCCCGTGGATGCGCGCCAGCGCGGCGTAGTCCATGCCGTCCAGCACCCGCTCCAGCATCAGGGCACGGTCCAGGGGGGACAGCGCGTTTAAGGCGGCGCGCAGTTCGTCGCTGATGCCGGGGTCCTGCTCCAACGGCTGCGGAGTGGGGTAGTTGGCGGCGCGTTTGGCTGCCCGCAGCATGTCCAGCGCCGTACGGTAGGCAATGCGGTACAGCCAGGCGCGGATGTTATTTTCACCCTCGCGCAGGGTGTGGCGGCGCTGCCAGGCCTTGATAAAGGTTTGCTGCACGGCGTCCTGGGCGTCATGTTCACTGCCCAGGATGCCGGTGCAGTAGCGCAGCAGCGCCGGGGTGTAGGTGCGGACAAGTTTTTCCAGATCCTGCTCTGTCTGCATGGCGGGCCTCCTTTCTTTGGGTTTCACCCTTATAACGCCGATGGGGGAGGGTTTGTATCAACTTTTTATGATTTTGTTGAAGGCGGTGGTTTTCGGTGTCCGTCACCTTGTGGCGGACACCTCGGAACGAGCGGGACTTTTCTGGTACTCTTTTGGTAACAAAAGAGTACGCATAGCGGCCGGATGCCGTTAAAAAAGTGGCTCACCGCAAGGTGGTGAGCCACGTAAAAGCTGCTATTAAAAACTAAAAATCATTCCTTATCAATGGCCGCCACAACCCCCGAAAGTGCCAGCAGTGCCAGCAGGTTGGGCACGGCCATCAGGCCGTTGAAGAAGTCCGCCATGGCCCACACAAGGTCCACTTTCAGCGTAGAGCCGACCAAAATGAACACCACTACGATGACGCTGTACACCGGCAGGGCTTTCTCACCAAACAGGGCCTTGAAGTTGGACTGGCCGAAGAAGTACCACCCAATGATGGTGGAGAACGCGAAGAAGAACATGCAGATGGCGATAAACACTGGACCGAACCCGCCGAACGCCTGGCTGAACGCTGCCTGGGTCAGGGAGGTGCCGGTCAGCCCCTCGGGGATCAGGCCGGAGGTGATGAGCACCAGGCCGGTCAGGGTCAGCACCACGAAGGTGTCGATGAACACGCCCAGGATGGCCACGGCGCCCTGCTCACGCGGGTGGTTGACCTTAGCCAGTGCGTGGGCGTGCGGGGTCGAGCCCATGCCGGCCTCATTGGAGAACAGGCCGCGGGCCACGCCAAAGCGCATCGCCTGCTGCACGGTCACACCGGCCACGCCGCCGGCCATCGCCTGCGGGTTGAACGCCAGCACAAAGATCTGCGTAAAGGCATTGGGCAGCGCCTTGTAGTTCATGACCAGGATCACCACGCAGCCCACAATGTAAAACGCCGCCATGATGGGCACGATCTTTTCGGTCACAGCGGCAATGCGCTGCACGCCGCCCAGGAAGATGAACGCTGCGATCAAGGCTACGACAATGCCCACGGCCAGATGGCTCATGCCAAAGGCGTTATGGAACGCATCACCGATGGAGTTGGACTGTACCATGTTGCCCATGAAGCCCAGCGCCAGAATAATAAGTACCGAGAATACGCCCGCCAGCACCTTGCCAAAGGTGCCCTTGAACGCCGCGCGGATGTAGTACGCCGGGCCGCCGGTGACTTTGCCGTTGACGGTGGTGCGATAACGCTGGGCCAGCACGGCCTCGGCGTAAATCGTCGCCATGCCGAAGAACGCCGATACCCACACCCAGAACAGCGCGCCCGGGCCGCCGCTGACCAGCGCCGTGGCGCAGCCGGTGATGTTGCCGGTGCCCACCTGGGCCGCAATGGCCGTGGCTAATGCCTGGAAGCTGCTCATTCCCTGGTCATCGGCCTTTTTGCCCCGCAGGGTGAAGTTGCCGAAAACGCGGTGGAACCCCTCGCCAAAGCGGCGTAGCTGTACGCCCCGCAGCCGGATGGTGAAAAACACGCCGGTGCCGACCAGCAGGAACAACAGCAGTGAATTCCACAGAATATCGCTGGCCTGCTCAATGGCCGCCGTAAAAATTGTCATGCAAAATACCCCTCTTCTTACATCTTGTCTTTTATACACTTACCTCTGCCCGCTTTGCGCGGACAATGTAACTACTATACTATGCTTTCTCAATAAAGTCAAGTGTATTTATATAGTGAACATACCAGAGAAAAAAGTTGTAAATTCTCCCGAAAAAGCGCAGAATTGAAACAACTCTGTCACAACTGTGGGGTATCCTGCAGCTAAACCGAACGCGAAAGGAGAACACATCATGAACAAGCTGCTGCCCTTTGCCCTGGCTTTGGCGCTGGCCCTGCCCGGCTGCGCCGCAGGCGATACCGCGCCCCAGCCCCCGGAGACACCCACCACCACCACCGAGACCGCCGCAGAGGCCCCGGCCGAGAGCACCCTGCCCGGTCTTGCGGGCCGCCTGCGCCAAACGAGTTATGATACCGCCGCCGTGGGGCAGACGTTCTACGGCATGATGAGCACCTACGATGAGGAGACCTTGACCAGCGTCTACACCATAATTGCAACCGACACCGCGGCCAACACCCAGCAGAAAGCGGCCGAGCTGGAGACCCAGGGTTACTATACCAGTCTGGCCGCCTGGCAGGACGGCCTGGAACTGTACATTGACGATTGGTTGGATGAGACCGGCCAGCCCGTGACGAACAGTTACCAGAATGGCGAGATAACCAGCTGGCGCTATAAGATCGACCCCGCCACCGGCCAGATGGAGCGGCTGGAAGTGGAAGGTGCGCCGTATTCCCCGCAATGGCAGGACGACGCGGCTGTGTACGCCGAGCGGAGCATGGGCCAGTGGATCGAATGTATCAACCGGCTGGATCACGCCACCGGCCAGCAGGTGGACCTGCCTCTGCCGTCCCAGACGCAGAACGTATATGATGCCATCGGGCAGCGCTGGCTGATCGGCCGTATCATCAGCCCCGGCCCCATGCCGGATTACACCACCGACCGGGATGCCTTTTTTGCCATGTGGCAGAACTCTCAGCTGGAGATCGACCTGTACGACCCTGCCACCCGCGCCTGCGAAAAGCTGTTCGAGACCCCCTGCTGCGACGGGGAGAAGTGGATGTACAGCGGCCAGCGGGACGGCGTACCGTACTTTATCCACTATACCGCGACGGAGGACCAGAGCTACACCATGGCGGTGGGGCTGGACAAGCTGGAAAACGGCACCATGACGACCGTGTACACCCCGCAAAGCGATCAATGGCCGGAGTTTGAAAGTTACGGTCAGGACGGAGAAAACCGCTGGGTCGTGGAATATCTGCGGGACAGCATTGCAATTTATGATTTGGCAGACGGCCAGACCTACACCCCGACGGTCGACCACGATAATTATATAGGCTATCCCATACAGCTGCTGCCCGATGACCGTGTGGTCGTGACCAACGACTGGTACGAGACGACCGCCGCCACCGACAGACAGCCCGCCCTGGTGACCATCGACATGACCGCCTACCTCAACGGCAGTACCGACTACACCCCGATAGAAATGTACACGGGCAAGTAAATCAAGTAAATGCAAACGCGAAAGGAGAACACCCTATGAAAAAAGCCATTGCCTGCCTGCTGGCCCTGCCCCTGGCTCTCGCCGCCTGCGGAGCGCAAACCACCCAGCCTGCGCCCACCCAAGCCCCGGAAGTAACCACCAAAGTGACCGCCGAGAGCGGGGAAACCACCCCGGCGGGCACCAGCCAGACATCGCCCACCGGATGGCTGCGCCACTGCGTTTTGGAGGCTGGCATCTGGGAGCTGGATTGTGACGATGGCTATTATGATGTAAACCGCGTGTGGGACGAAAGCACCGCCACCAACACGTTCACGGTGCTGAAGACCGACCCGGCCGCCGCAGAACAGAAAAAGGCGGCGGAGTTCCAAACGCAGGGCTGGATCGCCGCGACCGCCCACTGGGGCGATACGATTGAGTTTTATCTGGGCGAAGAATCCACCGAGGACGGCGGGATACAGTATTCTCGTTGCATCGTGGATGCCAGCACCGGCGGCGTGGAGACCCAGCCGCTGGAGGGGAACTTCCCCCCGACCTGGTACGATGACACCGCCGTGTACAGCGAACAGCGAAAGGGAATGTTTGTAACTGCTTTGACCCGGCTGGACCGTGCGACCGGTGAAATGACCGAAGTTGCCATGCCGGGACAGACCTACTTGATCAGCGGGAGTGTCGATGGCCGCTGGCTGTTGCAACGGGTGAACAGCCCGGCCCAGCTGCCCGAGGTGGCCAGCATGGACGGCACCTTTACCTCGATTTGGCAGAATTCCGAAATCGAATACATCCTGTACGATGCCGCCACCGGCGATATGGAAAAGCTGTACAGTATGCCGACGGACGGCGAAAGCTGGACCTATCTGGGCCAGCGGGACGGCAGTCTGTACTTTATGCACTCGGTCACCACCGATAACGGCGGTACCACTCCGAGCAGCATCGACAAGCTGGAAAACGGCACCATGACGCCGGTGAGCGAAATTGCCGCCCAACATGATGACGTTAAGCCGGTCATCGAGGATGGCGAACTGCAATGGGTTACTCAGATGAAGCAATGGTCCACCATAGAGGACGAAATAGACCTGTATGTTTTTGACCTGAGCGACGGCCAGACCAGCAGGATCGGTATCCAGATGGATGCGGCCAAAGTCTGGGATACCGGGCGCCCGCTGTGGCTGGCACCAGACGGCAAGGTGATGCTCAGATATGGTGCCTACAAGGATACTGCAGGCAATGAGCGCACAGCCTACGCGCTGGCCGACCGCGCCGCCTACCTGGCGGGCAGTACCGACTATACCCCGATTGCAATGTATACAGGAGACTAAATAATAGACGTGAAAGGAAAACACCCTATGAAAAAAGCCATTGCCTGCCTGCTGGTCCTGCCCCTGACCCTCGCCGCCTGCGGGGCGCAAACCACCCAGCCTGCGCCAACCACTGCCCCGGAGATGACCACCGAAGCGACCACCGAGAACGGGAAAAGCACCCCGGCGGAAGTCAACCAGCCGGGCATCACGGGCCGGATGCGGCCATGCAGTACCGAGGTGGAAACCGCCGCAGGTCTGTATACCCTGCATGAGCTTTTCAACGAAGCTGCAAATGAGGATGTCTACTGTGTCGTCAAAACGGACATCGAGACAGCCACGCAGGAAAAGGTGGCAAGCATCACGTTGGATGGCGGCTACTACGGTATGGCCGTCTGGGATGATGCGGTAGACCTGTACCTGCAGGAAAACACGGCTGAGGGCGAGCGGCCCAGCCTGCGCTATACCATTGACACGGCCACCGGTGGCGTGGAAAAGCAGCAGATGGATGGCGCGTTTGCCCCAACCTGGTACGATGACGCTGCCCTTTACCAGGAAAACCGCTCAAACCTTTGGGTCGAAAGCCTTACCCGGCTGGACCGCACCACCGGTGAAGTGACCTTGCAGAACCTGCCGGGCCAGACCTATACTGTATGCGGTTCGGTGGATGGCTGCTGGCTGTTGGTGCGCGTCAGCAGCCCGTCTCCTATGCCGGATCCGACCAGCGAGAAGGACGCTTTCGACGCCACCTGGCAGAACTCCACGGCGGAAATTATCCTGTACGAGCCCGCCAGCGGTGAGATGGAAAAACTTTACGAATTTCCTACGACAGGTGATAGTTATGACTACTGCGGTCAGCGGGACGGCAGCCTTTACTTTATACATTGGCAAACGAACGGGAACGGCATCGGTGACACAGCTCCGGCCACGGTGGACAAACTGGAAAACGGCGTAATGACTCCCGTATGGACGCTGCCCTTCAGCAGTATCAGTGTATCCACCGTACAGCAGCAGGGCGAACTGCGCTGGGTCACCCAGCTGACAGAAAAGGGCGAAGCAGCCATCAAAATCTATGATCTGGCAGACGGCCAGACCTACACGCGGGCAATTGAGTGGGATAAAGTGGAAGGATGGAACGCCGGATACCCCGAAAAACTGCTGGCAAACGATAAGATTTTGGTCAGCAATGGTACCTACACCAATGTCTATGGCATCGACCGCAAAGCCTACGCCGTAATGGATTGCGCCGCCTATCTGGCGGGCAGTACCGACTATACCCCGATTGCAATGTATACAGGAGACTAAATAATAAACGCGAAAGGAGAACACCCTATGAAAAAAGCCATCGCCTGCCTGCTGGCCCTGCCCCTGGCTCTCGCCGCCTGCGGAGCGCAGGGTGCGGATAGCGCCCAAAGCCAGCCGGCCACGGAAACCGAACAGACCACCGAGACCGCCCAGAAAACGACCGCCCCGGCGGTTGGCACTGCGGGCAAGCTGCGCGGCACAGCGTACACGCTTTATACCAACACCGGCCTGTACAGCATGAACCAGAAATACGATGAAGCCACCAACACCAATACGTTTTACCTGATAAAAACCGACTGCGACACCGCCACGCAGCAAAAGCTGGCGGAGATCGAGCTGCAAGGCGGAGAGACCTGTGGCATGGCCGCCTGGGACGACATGGTAGAGCTGTACTGCTTTGAAAATATGGACAAGGGCAACCCCACCGAATGGTGTTACATCGTGGATACTTCCACCGGCAGTGTGGAGCGCCTGCCTGTGGAAGAGGAATTCTACCCTGCATGGTATGATGATGCCGCGCTGTACGAGCTGGACTATGCCAGCGGCAAGCGCATCATCCGGCGGGACCGCACCACGAACGAGGTAAGCTATATCAACCTGCCGGAACAGACCATAAATGTATATGGCGCGGGCGATAAATGGGTCATCCACCGTATTGTCAGCCCCAGCCCGCTGCCCAGCAATGTCGACGGGGATGAGTACAATGCCGTTTTTCAGAACTCAGAGTATGAGTATGACCTTTTTGATGCTGCCACTGGCGAAATGAAAAAACTCTACAGCTATCCCACAAGTGAGGATTTTTATTGGTATCGCGGCCAACGCGACGGCACACTGTATTTCGACCTGTATGGGGAGGATGGCTACCCAACCGGTGTGGGTAAGCTGGAAAACGGCGAAATGGTACAAGTGCTGGCACGGGACGACCCGTACACAAGTGAGCAGATGTTGGAGAACGAACAGGGCGAGCTGCAATGGATCGTTTTGGATGAGGGCGAATCGGTACAGGTATATGACCTGAACGATGGGCAAAGTTACCGCCCGGCGTTTGTAAATGAATCGAGCCAGTATGCCTACACAGGCTACCCGGAAATGCTGCTGCCCGGTGGGAAGGTATTCGTCACCCACGGCAGCATGGATGCCCCGGACTTTTTGGATAAGATCGCCTACGCCATCCAGGACCGCGCCGCCTACCTTTCCGGCAGCACCGACTATACCCCGGTAACGATGTACACGGGCAAATAAATATAAACAGGAAAGGAGAATACCCTATGAAAAAAGCCATCGCCTGCCTGCTGGCCCTGCCCCTGGCCCTTGCAGCCTGCGGGGTACAGAATGTGCCAGCGCAGACCGCCCAGCCCACCGATACCCCGGTCGAGACACCGGCACCCGCGACTGCAAGTACTGCGCCGGTAGAGGAACCCGCGGCATCGTCTGAACCGACGCCCGAAAGTACACCGGCGCAAGGCGAACAGATGCCTGCGGCCCCTGACCAGGCGGCGCAGGAATCCGAGCTTGCATCGTATACCCAAACGCTGGGCTGTTTCTTTAATACGCCCCTGCAAAGCACGAAAGAACTTCCGCAGGATTACTATTTATCGTTCTTTTTGCTGTACCAAACCTTTGAAAGCAAGGGCGAAGGCAGTACCTATACACAAAATGATAATTACTTTTGGGAAATTCCGGAAAGTGATCTGCTGCAAACGGCTGCGATATATTTGGGGCTTTCGGACCTTTCTATTTCGGATATAACCGAATGGCCTTTTGGCGAGCCGCAAAACGGGATCTGCTATTATAGTCAGGAGACATCTCTCCCGTATGGTGATATTACGGTAACGAATGTGAAAATTGATACCGCGACGTCAAAAGCACAGGTGTTTGCGGAAGCGGGGGATACCCAATTCGAGGATTCCACCCGGCAAAGCAGGGTCTTGGTTTACCACTTCACCTGCACAGCTGGCCCGGATGGCAGAACGGTTTACAGGCTGGAGTCCATTGCCGTCCAGTAAATTATACATACACACAAAAAATGCTCCCCGTGAGGGGAGCATTTTTATGTGCTGGTTACTTCTTCTTTTCCTGTTTTTCTTTATCGCTGCAATGCTGGTGACAGCTGGCGCAGTTGCCGCCGCAGCCACCCTGCCAGCCGCCGTTCTGGCAGATAAACAGGATTGCCAGCGCCAGCAGCACAAAAATTACCACTACAATGATCGCACTTGCCATAGTCAATTACCTCCGGGACAAGGGTTCACACAAACCCCAGCAGTGTACCTATACAGTGTACCACAAAGGCAACCACCCATGCAATACCGCACTGCATCACAACCACCCCGGCGGCGGCTTTTGCACTACCAAGTTCGCGCTTGGCGGCGGCCACAGCGGCCACGCAGGGGGTATACAGCAGGGTAAACACCAAAAATACCACGGCGGTAAACGGGGTAAACATCGTGGAAAGTGCTGCCGTATCGCCGCCCAGCAGCACCGTCAAGGTGGAAACAACGCTCTCCTTGGCGGTAAAGCCGGTGAGCAGCGCGGTAGAAACACGCCAGTCACCAAAGCCAAGCGGCTTAAAGATCGGCGCTACCCAGCTGCCGATCAATGCCAGCAGGCTGGTATCCGGCGCTGCAACATTCAGCCGTGTATCAAAAGTCTGCAGGAACCAGATCAACACGGTGGCCACAAAAATAATGGTAAAGGCTTTCTGCAAAAAGTCCTTGGCCTTCTCCCAAATCAGCTGGCCCACGCTGCGGGCCGAGGGAAAGCGGTAGTTGGGCAGCTCCATGACGAAGGGAACAGGCTCGCCCTTATAGCGGGTCAGTTTCAGCACCAGCGCGTACAAAATACCGCATACGATGCCGGTCAGGTACAGCCCCACCATTACAACGGCCCGCCACTGCCGCGGGAAAAACGCGGTGGTAAACAGTGCGTAGATCGGCAGCTTAGCCGAGCAGCTCATGAACGGTGTCAGCAGAATGGTCATCTTGCGGTCGCGGTCACTGGACAAAGTACGAGTGGCCATGATAGCAGGCACCGAGCAGCCAAAGCCGATCAGCATCGGCACAAAACTGCGGCCCGAAAGCCCCACCCGGCGCAGCAGCTGATCCATCACAAACGCCACGCGGGCCATATAGCCGGTATCCTCCAGGATGGAAAGGAAGAAGAACAAAGTGACGATAACGGGCAAAAAGCTCAGCACGCTGCCCACGCCGGCAAAAATGCCGTCGATGACAAGGCTGTGCACCACCGGGTTGATGCCGTAGGCGGTCAGCGCATGGTCAGCGGCGTTGGTCACGGCGTCGATACCCAAAGTCAGCAGGTCAGACAGCGCCGCGCCGATGACCCCGAAGGTCAGCCAGAACACCAGCGCCATAATGCCGATAAAGCAGGGCAGGGCGGTGTACTTGCCGGTCAGGACCTTATCCATAGCCACGCTGCGCTTGTGCTCGCGGCTTTCACCGGGGCGCACCACGGTCTTGTCGCACAGGCGCTCGATAAAAGTAAAGCGCATGTCAGCCAGGGCAGCCTCGCGGTCCAGGCCGGTCTCGTTTTCCAGCTCGGCGATGGTATGGCCCAGCAGTTCGGTCTCGTTTTCGTCCAGCTGCAAAGCAGCTTCGATCAGCTGATCACCCTCCACCAGCTTGGTGGCGGAAAACCGCAGTGGCAGACCGGCGTGCTGGGCGTGGTCCTCGATCAGGTGGGCCACGGCGTGGATGCAGCGGTGTACCGCGCCGTCCTTGCCATCGGTGGCATCGCAGAAATCGATGCGGCCGGGGACCTCGCGGTGGCGGGCCACATGCAGGGCATGCTCCACCAGCTCGTCGATGCCCTCGTTCTTGGCGGCCGAGATGGGCACCACCGGCACACCCAGCAGTTCCTCCAGTTCGTTGACCATGATGGTGCCGCCATTGGCGCGCACTTCGTCCATCATATTCAGCGCCAACACCATCGGAATCTCCAGTTCCATCAGCTGCATGGTTAAGTAAAGGTTGCGCTCAATATTCGTGGCATCAACGATATTGATGATGCCGTCTGGGTGGGTGTTCAGCAGGAAGTCCCGGGTGACGATCTCCTCGCTGGAATAGGGCGACAGGGAATAGATGCCCGGCAGGTCGGTGACGGTGGCCTCGGCATGGCCGCGGATCATGCCGTCCTTGCGGTCTACCGTGACACCGGGAAAGTTGCCCACATGCTGGTTGGAGCCGGTCAACTGATTGAACAGCGTCGTTTTGCCGCAGTTCTGGTTGCCGGCCAGGGCAAAACGCAGCGGCTGTCCTTTGGCGATCTCACTGCCCGCCTTGCGGTCGTGGTAGCTGGCGGCCTTGCGCAGTTCGCCCACGCCGGGGTGGGGCACAGGCGCGTGCCGTGTCTCGCTGCGGGCAGCGCGGTCCGTTTCGTGGACATTGTCCACTTCGATCTTGGCGGCATCAGCCAGCCGCAGGGTCAGCTCGTAGCCGCGCAGCTCTACTTCGATGGGGTCGCCCATGGGGGCAACCTTGCGCAGGGTCACCTCGGTGCCCGGGGTCAGGCCCATATCCAGCAGGTGGTGGCGCAGCTCGCCCTGGCCGCCGATGGTGCGCAGTACCGCATCCTGCCCAACTTTGATTTCTGCCAGTGTCATTTTTTCCAGTCCTCTTATAAAAAAGTTTGATTATTCTAACTTCTATCTGCCGCCAGTATAGCACAAAGCTTTCCGCTGTGCAAGATGGAACTTCGTTTGCGCATTGCACGCACCCCGGCTTTGTGCTATACTTTATTATATGTTCACATAAAGAGGGGACGCGCTGCTATGCAGCCTTTACAAAGGGAAAAACTTTTTGCCAATCACGAATTGCTCACGCTGCTTTGGCCGCTGATTATTGAACAGACGCTCAGCGTGCTGGTGGGCATGGCGGATACGGTCATGGTCTCGTCGGTAGGCGAGGCCGCCATCTCCGGCGTTTCGCTGGTGGATATGATCAACCAGCTCATCATTACGGTGTTTGCGGCGCTGGCCACCGGCGGCGCTGTGGTTACCAGCCAGTATCTGGGCGCCAAAAAGCCTGAGCAGGCCGCCCGCAGTGCCGGACAGTTGGTGGGGTTAAGTGCCCTGCTGGGTCTGGCGGTGGCGGCGTTCTGCCTGCTGACCCGCCGCCCGATGCTGCGCCTGCTGTTTGGCGCCATCACCGATGACGTTATGGACGCGGCGGTGATCTACTTTACCATCACGGCACTGTCTTTCCCGTTTTTGGCGCTGTATAACGCAGGTGCGGCCATTTTCCGCTCCACCAGCAACAGCGCTGTGTCCATGAAGGTGTCAGTCATCGTTAACGCCATCAACTTTGGCGGCAATGCCATCTGCATCTACCTGCTGGGCATGGGCGTCGAGGGCGTGGCCATCCCCACGCTGATCTCCCGTGCGGTGGGCGCGTTTATCATCCTGGCGCTGGCCGCTCAGCATGAGTATGTGCTGCACATTACGCCGCGGTCGGTCACCCACCTGGAGAGGGGGACCGTGCAAAGCATTTTGCGCATCGGCATCCCCTCGGCCTGTGAGAACAGCCTGTTCCAGCTGGGCCGTGTGCTGGTGGTGTCGATGATCTCGTTATTCGGCACGGTGCATATCTCGGCCAATGCGGTGGCCAATAACCTGGACGCCGTGGGCGCTATCATCGGCCAGGCCATGGGTCTGGCGATCATTACCGTAGTGGGCCGCTGCGTGGGCGCACAGGACATGCAGCAGGTGGTGTACTACACCAAAAAGCTGATGCTGTGGGACTACATTGCCCAGGGCATTGCCAATGCGGCGGTCATCCTGTCGCTGGGGGTGGTGCTGAATATGTACACCCTATCGCCGGAGACCCGCAGCCTGGCGGCGGAACTGGTCATCATCCACTGCGCCATGGGTATCCTGATCTGGCCGGCGGCCTTTGTGCTGCCCAACGCTCTGCGCGCCGCCAACGACGTAAAGTTTACGATGGTCGCATCGGTGGTCTCGATGCTCGTCTGGCGTTTGGCGTTCAGCTGGATCTTGTGCGTCAACATGGGCTGGGGCGCCGTCGGCGTCTGGTGGGCCATGGTCATTGACTGGGTCTGCCGCAGCATTTGCTTTGTCGGCCGCTTCGTCAGCGGCGTCTGGAAGAAAAAAGCAGTTAAGATGCCGAATTGATTTTTGGCTTTGGCGGATGCCGCCCCGGCCCCGCCGCAAGGAGGCGGAACACAGAAAGCCGCCCATACACCCACGTAAAACAAAAGAAAGGCTTACCTCATGAAATTCATCAGTTGGAACGTCAACGGCCTGCGGGCTTGCCTGAAAAAGGGTTTTGAGGATACCTTCAACGCCCTGGATGCCGACTTTTTCTGCGTGCAGGAGACCAAAATGCAACCCGGCCAGGCGGACTTCGCCCCGGCAGGCTATACAGAGTATATTTACAGCGCCGAGAAAAAAGGCTACTCCGGCACGGCCATCTGGGCCAAGACTCCGGCATTGTCGGTCAACTATGGCATCGACTGCGAAGCCCACAGCCATGAGGGCCGCGCCATCACGCTGGAATACCCGAATTTTTACCTGGTCAACCTCTATGTGCCCAACTCCCAAAACGAGCTGGCCCGCATCGATTATCGCATGCAGTGGGAGGATGACCTGCGTACTTATTTAAAGAAGCTGGACGCCGTTAAACCTGTCATCCTCTGCGGCGATCTCAACGTCGCACACGAGGACATCGACCTGAAGAACCCCGGCCCCAACCGCGGCGCGGCGGGCTTCAGCGACCAGGAACGCGGCAAGCTGGACGAACTGCTGGCCGCCGGTTTCACCGACAGCTTCCGCTGCCTGCACCCCGCCGACACCGGCATGTACAGCTGGTGGAGCATGCGCTTCCGCGCCCGTGAGCGGAACGCAGGATGGCGTATCGACTATTTCCTCGTCAGCGACCGCGTGGCCCCCAACATCAAAGAGGCCGGTATCTTAATGGACATCATGGGCAGCGACCATTGCCCCGTAAGCCTGGACATCGAAATTTGAGAGAAATCTTAAAAGAAATTTAAAAAATATCCCCCGCGTTGCAAAATCCGGCGCGGGGGATTCGTTTTAGTAAACAGAAAGACAAAACAAAGGAGGTGTGGGAACTGACAAACGGAGAATTTACCGAACTGATGCAGCAATATCAGCGGCTGATCTACACGGTCTGCCTGCAGTTTGTTCACGACCCCCACACCGCCGAGGACCTGACCCAGGATACCTTCCTCTCCGCCTTTTCGGCCATTGACCGGTGCGAGCCCCAGTATTACAAGGCCTGGCTGGTGCGTGTGGCCGCCAACAAATGCAAGGACCACTTAAAAAGCAGCTGGGTGCGCCGGGTGGAAGCCCCGGGGGACGATGCCCTGCCCGAACCACGGGGAGCACCCCTCGGGGACGCGCAGGACCCCATCGAGCAGCTGACCGAGCGGGCCGGTGCCGCCGAAGTGGAAACTATGGTGCGCAGCCTGCGCGAACCCTACGGCAGAATTGCTGTGTTGTACTTTCTGGAACATAAGACCACCGCAGAGATCGCGGCCGCCGTTGGCCGTCCGCCTGCCACGGTCAATAACCAGCTCTGGCGCGCCAAGAACATCCTGCGCCAGCAGATCATCGAGAGGAGGCAGAAGGAATGAGCCTTTACTTTGATAACGAAAAATTGTTTGACGCCGAAGGCCACCTGACCGACGAGGGTCTGTATGCCCTGAAGGACGGCACCCTCGACGATCTGGGGGCGCTGGAAGCGGCCGAGCACCTGACATTTTGCGATTACTGCCTGCTGCGGTACACCAAAATGATCGATAACGCGCCGGAATGCCTGCAGCAGCCGATGCGCGACCTGATCCCGCAGGTGCAGAACCTCATGCGGCTGCGCAGCTTCCGCATTATGACCAACCGCTACGTTTCCACGGCGGCCGCGGTGGCGCTGGCTTTCCTGCTGTGGAACGTGACCACTTTCGGCATAACTGGCAGCACAGGCGTGCCCGTGGCCAGACCCACACCCACCGAGCCGCAGCCCAGTTTCCGCCAGCGCGTGAACAGCGTAGTGGGCGGCTTTTACGAAAGCCTGAACAATACCTTTAAAAACTTTACCCTGACCGCCGAAAGCGGCCTGGAACAGCTGAAAACAGAACCAATCGGCGGCGGTACCGCCAAGGGGGAATAAACTATGAAAAAGAACGCATTTCTGACATTTATTTTTGCCTGCATCCCAGGCGCAGGCCAAATGTACTACGGTTATATGAAGCGCGGCCTGTCGATGATCACGTTCTTCTGCCTGTTTATCATGGCAGGCACGCTGGTGGATGTTCTGGTCGTTGGCTCAGTCATCGTGTGGATGTACAGCTTTTTTGACACCTATGACCTCATCCGTCATCTGGCGGCAGGGGAACCCAAGGACGACGACCTGCTTCTGCCCGCCAACTGGGACAATATTAGGGCCATACTGCCCCAGCATAACAAGCTGCTGGGCTGGGGCCTGATCGCCTTTGGCGTCTGGGCGCTGTATGATATCCTCATCGCGGACTGGATGACCACCGTGCTGGTGCATTTCTTCGGCTACGGTTATGCGTATGATATCATCCACGGCATCCCCAATATCCTGGTGGGCATCCTGCTGGTGGTGGCCGGCATCAAGCTGCTGGGCCTGCACCCGGCCAAGAAGGCTGACCCCAACGAGGCCGACACCCTTCCGCCGTATCCGAATGAAAAGCAGTAAGGAAGCAGACCATAAAAAGGCCCCCTCTGGGAGGGGGCTCCCGCAAAGCGGATGGGGGAGAGAGCCTACGATTCAGCGGCAGCTAATGGGGCGGTCTCTCCCTCCGTCTGCGCTTCGCGCAGCCACCTCCCTCGCAGAGGGAGGCACTGCTCTGCTGCGTCTTAATGCTAATACAATCTGTATAATGCAAAGCGAGGTATTACAAAATGGATGAAATGAAAACCAACCCGCCGGTGCAAAATTCCCCGGCGGAACCGCCTAAAAAAGTCCGCCGCGTGGGCACGATGGCCTTTGCGGTGCTGCTCATCGCGGGTGGTGTACTGCTGCTGGCCCAGCAGTTCATGCCCAAGGCAAACCTGCTGGCTGTGTTAAAATTCGCGCCGGTCATCCTCATCGTGCTGGGCATCGAGGTGCTGGTCTACAGCACCAAGCCAAACGTAAAGATCAAGTTTGATTGGCTGGGCATTTTGGGCTGCGCGTTCGTCCTGGTCGTGGTGGGCACGGCGTCCCTGATACCGCTGGCCTGGCGCTGGCTGGGCGGCGCGGACCGCAACGCCGAAAAACGCATCGAGCAGCAGGTCGTGGACAGCATGTACGAGCAGCTTTCCGCCGACCCGGAGCTGAAAGCCAGCGTGACCTCGATGTACGCCAGCGTTGATTTTAACCGCACCGATATGGAAAACGTGGACTACACGCTGGAGCCGGGCGACACCCTGATCCTGTACCTGAACTTCCGCCAGGACGCCGCCGGCAATGAGCCGGAGTTTGCCGCCAACTGTGCCGCCATTGTGCAGGCCGCCAAAGCCGCAGGCTGGAACTTTACCACCATGAATTTTGGCACCGAGGAAAATGTCGGCGGCGTGTATGATACTTACCGTGCCGAGTTCTCCCAATCCTTTGCCGACGGCTTGACCACCGAGCAGCTGGCCAGGCGGGTGCAGAAGGGCTACTACTATAACTACGATTGCTACGACAGCAAAGAAGCCCGCGACAATGCCATCAAGGCTGACCTGCGGGAACAGATCAGCAATCGCTATGCCGATGAACACGACGACGTTTACCCCAGCGTTGATTACCTGAATGAGGAAACAGAACGCCAGTTCAACGCCCTCTACGGCAGCCAGACCACCGAAATTGCCACCCCGGAAAGCGCGGAGTAAATAAAGGCAATACCGCATAATTCTAAGTGCCGATACGGCGAGCGAGGTGCGGCAGCTGCTAAGCCAAAAGCGCAGATAATACTTTGTGCTGCAAAGGTGAGCGCCGCCGGTGGCGGATACAGCGAACCGAAGCAGGGGCAGCGGTCGCAGAGTGCGAGGGGCTTTTGTCCCCGAAGCACGATGCGGGTACCGCAACCCGACATTATCGAGCATTTTGGCAACGCAGATGCCGTGCCGCACACCGAGCCGCAGCGAGGCGCTTCGGAGCGCAACCGACGCTTTGCGGCGGCTCTTGGCGCGGAGATCCGCCGGAGCGGTGCTTAAGCCGTCAGGCGGGAATTGTGCGGTATTGCCTAAAGCAAAAACACCCCCGGATGCACGAACCAATGTGCATCCGGGGGCGTTTTATTTCGGATTTTAACGGTTATTCGTATCTCAAAGCTTCAATCGGGTCCAGCTTGGCGGCTTTGTTGGCGGGGTAATACCCGAAGAACACGCCAATGGCCATACTGAAACCAACGGCCACTACGATGGAAGAAATCGTAGGCTTGCCCGGCACTTTCATCAGGGTGCTCAATCCCACACCGGCCGCGATACCCAGCACCACGCCGATGACACCGCCGATCAGGCAGAGGATCACGCTCTCGGTGATAAACTGCATGCGGATGGCCGACGCCGGGGCGCCCAGCGCCTTGCGGGTGCCGATCTCACGGGTGCGCTCGGTGACCGAGACCATCATGATGTTCATAACGCCGATGCCGCCCACCAGCAGCGAGATGGCGGCAATGGCCGAGATGCCCAGAGACACGGTGTTCAGCATTTCGGTCATGCTTTCTACCAGGTTGGAAATGCTGGACGCGCTGACCGTCCAGCTGTCGTTGTAGGTGTAGTAGCTGGCGAAGAAATCGCCTACGGTGTTCACAAAACTGGTCACGTCCACGCCGTTGGCGGCCACCACCGTAAAGCTCTGGTAGCCGCTGGCGATGCCGGTGATGGTGCGGGCCACGTCCAGCGGGATGTAGATGTCCGTCTGGATGTCATCATCGCTGGTGGAACCGAACATGCTGGAATAGCTGTCCTCGGTGTATTTATACACACCTACGATGAAATAGGTGTACAAAGTGCCGTCGCTGCCCTGCAGAGTGAAGGACTTGCCGATGGCATCCTGCGGGCTGCCGCCGATGGCCTGGGTGACGAACTTCTCCGAGACACAGGCCAGCATACGGCCCGTGTCTTTGGCATCGTCCAGCCAGCGGCCGTATAAGATTTGCGAGTCATCGTCCTTGTTGGCCAGCGTGTCGTGGTTTACGCCGCTGACTGAGGCTTTGATGGTCGTGGTGGGGTCGCCGTATTTAGAAATCGTCTCCTGGCCGACGTCCACCGTGTATTCAAAGTGGTCTACCTTGTCAGGAAAAGCTGCATAAAAATCATGGATCATCGCATCGGTAATGCGGTCGCTTTCGCCGGGGGTCTCGTCCATAAAGCGGCGCAGCGTCACACCCTGGGCCGTGCCCTGGGTATCGCCGGAGGTTTTCTGCTTGACCGTTACCGTAATGTTGCTTACGCCCATGCCGGACATTGAGTCAGTGACCGAGCCGGTCATGCTGTTGCCCACCGTGACAATGGCAATGACCGCCGCAATGCCGATGATGATGCCCAGCATGGTCAGCAGGCTGCGCATCTTGTTGCTGCGCACGCTGGCAAAGGCCATGCTGATATTCTCAAAGAGCTGCACGTTTGCCACTCCCCTTTCTTTCGCCCACAATCAGCCCGTCCCGCAGGGTCAGCACACGCTCACATTCGTCGGCCAGCTCGGGGTTGTGGGTGATGAGCACGATGGTTTTGTGGTAGGTGTTGTGCATTTCATGGAACAGATCCATGACGGTGCGGCTGGTCTGGCTGTCCAGCGCGCCGGTGGGCTCATCGGCCAAAATCAGCGCCGGTTCGTTGACCATGGCGCGGGCGATGGCTACACGCTGCTTCTGGCCGCCGGAAAGCTCGTTGGGCTGGTGCTTCATGCGCTCGCCCATGCCTACGCGCTCCAGCCATTCCTTGGCGCGGCGGGTGCGCTCACCGCCGGGCACACCGGCGTACAGCATCGGCAGCTCGACGTTTTTCAAGGCGCTCTGCCGGCCGATCAGATTGTAGGTCTGGAACACAAAGCCAATCTTGCGGTTACGGATATCGGCCAACTGGTTATCTTTGGCGTCATGGATGTTCACGCCGTCCAGCGTGTACTCACCGGAGGTGGGCTTATCCAGCACGCCGATGATGTTCATCAGGGTGGATTTGCCGGAGCCGGACTCGCCCACGATGGCCACAAATTCACCGGGGTAGACCGTCAAATCGATGCCGTGCAGAATTTCCAACTCATTGGGCTTGCCGATGTAGTAGCTTTTGCGGATGCCGTGCATCTCAATCAGCGGCTTTTTGGTTTCCGGGACAGGGGAGACAGGCTGCGGGGCATCATTCTGGGTCAGCAGGCTTGCAGCGATCTGTTTGGCAAAGGCTTCGGTATCGCGGGCGTCGGCGCCGCGGCGGATGGGGGTAGGGCTCTGGCTCATTGTCCGCCTCCCGGCCCGCCGTCAGGGCCGCCTGCCGGGGCATCGCCGCCGCCCATCACAACAGTGCCCTCGGGCATGTTGCTGGGGTCGCCTACATACAGGTCGCCGTTTTCCATCTGCTGCACGCCGTCGGGCAGGGTGGAGTCGTTGCTGGTCTCAATACCCTGGGTCAGGTCGGCGCTGGAGCGGATCACATCGCCCTCCTGCAGGTCGCTGCCGGTGATCTCCACATAGAAATCGTTGGTGTCGCCGGTGGTCACGGTCACCTGCTCAAAGGTCATATCCACGCCTTCGCCGCCGGTCTTGCGCAGCACGTAGCTGCTGCCGTCGTCGGCGGTGCCCACAGCGTCGCGGGGCACGATAAAGACGTTGTCTTTCTCGCTGATAACGATCTCCACCTTGGCGGAAATGCCGATCAGCAGGCCGTCCGCATCGCCATTGACCACGACCTTGGCGCCGAAGCTGCCCGTGTCGTTGGCAACAGGGTCGATCTGGGTCAGGGTGCCGTCGATCACAGCGTCGCCGGTGGCATCGCTGGTGATGTGGCAGGTCATGCCGGTAGAAAGTTTAGGCACGCTGTTGGCGGGAATGGTCACGTCCACCACCAGTGCATCGGTATTCTGGATGGTAGCCACGGTGCCGCTGCAGACCGAACCAACGGTAGCATTCAGCGCCGTGATGGTGCCGTCCATCGTGGCAGTCAGGGTGCAGTCCTCCAGGGTGCTGCGCAGTGTTTCCAGATTGTCCGGGGTACGCTGGGCCTGCTCCAGCTTGGTAGCGCTGTCCTCCACATTCTGGGATTTGTTCAGCAGGTTGGAGTAGTTCTTCTCCTGGTCGTAGCTGTCGTGGGCTGCCTTGACCTGCTGCTCACAGGTACTGATCTGGGTATTGGCAGTGTCGACAGCGTTCTTAGCGGAGTCCAGGGCGGATTCCGCCTGATTCTTGGTGCTGTCGGCGTTTTTCAGGGCGTCCGAAATATTGTTGAAACCGTACAGGCCCAAAGAGGGAGCAGAGCAGCTGTTCTGGGCATCCGTCAGGGAAGATTGTGCGCTTTGGTAGGTTTCCTGCGCGGACTTCAAGTTGTCGTTGGCGGCGTTCATTGCGTCCTTGTTGGCGTCGCTGGGGTCAGCGTTGTAAGCCGCAATGGCGCTGTTTACGGCGGAGATAGCCTGATTCTGGGCATCGGCAGCGGCGTTCAGCGCGGCGGTGTAGGTGCTGATGCTGGCCGAAGCGCTGTCATAGGCGGATTTCAGCGTGTTATAGTCAGATACCGCAGTATCGTAGGTGCTCTGGGTCTTGCGCTCGTTCTCCTGCGCCTTGGTCAGGGCATCCTTGGCATCCTGCAAATTCTGGTCAGCCTGGTCGATCTTGGCCTGCAGGTCGATGAGGCTATTCTCGTGCTGCACGGTGGAAGTTTCCAGGTCGGCGGTAGCACGGTCATAACTGGTCTGGGCCGATTTCAGTGTGTCGCCGTAGCTTTCCTCGGCACTTTCGATCTGCTTTTCCAGGTCGGAGGTGTCCAGCGTGGCAATGACGTCACCCTTTTTCACGGTATCGCCCACGGCCACCTTGACCTCGCTGACCTTGTACAGCTTGGCCGAATCTGCCACGGTGACGCTGGCCTCGTAGCCGGATTTGACGGTGCCGTTCACACTCACCGAGTCGGTCAGGCTTGTCTTTTGCAGGGTGGAGGTGCGCACGAACTGGTAGGTGGAACCGGCGGCCTTTTTGCCGCCCAGCACAGCGCGCAGCACCAGCACAGCTGCGATCAGCACCACAAGCAGCAGGGCAGTCAGCTTTTTATGCTTGCTGAACCATGCCAGCGGATTGTGCCGGGTCTTTACGGTATCTTCCATTTGGTATTCCTTCCTCTTTAACGGGGTGGTAAATTTTGACTTTGGCATTATAGCATGAATTTGTGTAAAAGTTTTGTATGAGGTGTGAAAAAAGGCCCCGCAAGTGGGGGCCTTCCAAAAAATTATTTTCCAAACAGCGCACTAATTCCGCTGAACGTATTCGTGATCGTCTCCACCTGCTGCTGCAGTTTATTCACGTTGTCCATCAAGGTGGGCAAACCTTGCAGCACGGTGTTCAGGCTGTCCACATCCAGCTGCTTCAGCTGCTCGGTGATGGCAGGCAGGTCCTGCATCATGTTGTTCAGTTCATCGGGGTCCAGCGTGTCCAGGCTGCTTTGCAGGGTGTCGGCCAGTTCGTTTACCTGTGTGCAGGCGGTCATGACCTCTTTATAGGCTTGGTCCATGTGGTTCCAGAACAGCCCCAGCACCACCAGCAGCACTACCGTGATGATGATGGTCAGCAGCATGCGCAGGCGCTGGTTTTTCATAATGCTGCGGTTCTGCTCGTCCTGCAGTTCCAGCTGGGCTTCAATGCGGTTCAGCTGGGCTTTCAGGTCGGCGGCGTCCAGTTTGCCGTCGCCGGTCTCGTCGTTATGGGCATCCAGTTCGGCCACGCGGCTGGCCAGCTGTTCGTCCATCTTGCGGTTCAGTTTCTCGTCCATACGGGGTCTCCTTTCAGGCTTGCGGCCCGGTGCGGACGTCCCGCATCACGAACCAGAAGGTGGAGCCCTGCCCTATGGCGCTGTTTACGCCAAAGGCAAAGCCGTGCTGCTGTAAAATTGCTTTGGTAATGGAAAGCCCAAGCCCGGTGCCCACTTTGCCGGAATCCTGCCGTGCGCGGTAGTAGCGGTCAAAGATATAGGGCAGATCCTCCGGCGGGATGCCGGGGCCGTGATCCTCGATCTCCACGCGGCAGCCGTCCGGCTGGGGCAGCACCCGCAGCATCACCTGGCCGTCCGCACCGATGTGGTGGAAGGCGTTGCCCAAGAGGTTATGCAGCACCCGCTCCATCATGGCGGGGTCGGCCCGCACCGGGGCGGCCTCGTCGGCCTGCAACTCCAGATGCCAGTGGTTCTGGTCGCACAGGGCGTCGTAGCGGCCCGCAACTTCAAAGCAAAGTTCGCCCATGTCAAAATCAATGAGGTTGGGCTTTTCGGCACCGCTCTGCACCTTGCTCAGCTCCATCACGCTGTTGACCAGTGCCGACAGACGGTCGGTCTCGTCCACAATGATGTTGCACTGCTCGGTGCGCTTTTCGGCGTCAGTGCCGGTCAGGTCGCGCACAGTCTCGGCGTAGCCCTTTATCAGGGTCAGCGGGGTGCGCAGGTCGTGGCTGACATTGGCCAGAATGTCTTTTTCCAGCTGGGCGCTGCGCTTGACCTCAGCGGCCATGTGGTTGAAATCCTCGGCCAGCTGGCCAATCTCGTCATGGTGTACAACGGGCAGCTGGATATCATAGTTGCCGGCAGCAATCTCTTTTGCACCGCTGGAAAGCTGCTGCACCGGCCGGGTGAACCACCGGCTGAACAGCATGGCAAACAGCAGATCCAGCACCAGCAAGATCAGCGCCACCGGCCACAGGATGCTGCGCAGCACCTCGGCGGCTGTGGCGATCTGTGCCATGCCGGTGGACACGATGATGCCGTACTTGCCGTCCGCCGAAAGCTGGCCCACCAGCATCTGCCGGGTGGAGCCGATCTGCACGATCTTGTACAGTGAGCCTTCCTCGAACAATTCCTGCCTAAAGGTGATGAGCTGGCGGGTGTTGAGGTTGTACCCGAACTCCCCGCTGAACGAGCCGCTGCTCTCGTGCAGCAGGCAGGGGAACATGCTCTCGTAGGCTTTCAGGCAGCGCAGTGTCGAATCGCTGAAGTCGACGCAGTAGCCGTCCATATTGATCTTTTTGTCGGAAAAGGTCTGGCCTAAAGCAGTCCAAAAATCATCGTCCAGCTGCAAAACACCGAAATCCCGGCTGGAAATTTCGGAGTCGGTCTGGTCAAAAATGGCCGTGATGGCGCTGGCTTTGTTGGTCAGGTTTTGGCGGATGGTGGCGTTATATTTCGGGGCCAGCGCGTAGGTGATGATGCCCCAGATCAGCCCCACGGTCAGCAGGGTCATGGCCCCGATGAAGAACATCAGCTGCCAGCGGATGCTGATGGACGGGGCGCGCTTTTTAGCGTTTTTCAAAGCGCAGCACTTCCCTTACGATAAGACTTCGGGGTCGAATTTATACCCGATGCCCCACACGGTAACGATGAATTTGCGGCAGGGGCCCAGATGGCCGCGCAGCATTTTGATGTGGGTGTCCACGGTGCGGTCCTCGCCGTAATAATCGTAGTTCCACACCTGCTGCAAAATTTTCTCGCGGCTCAGGGCGATGCCCTTGTTGTTGACCAAAAAGACCAGCAGGTCGAACTCTTTGGGGGTCAGCGGGGCTTCCTGCCCGGCTACCTTGACGCTGTGGCTGGCGGTATCAATGACCAGGTCGCCAAAGGTGAACACGCCGGAGTTCTCGGCAGGTTTGGGCATGGTACGGGCCAGCACGGCCTTGACGCGGGCCACCAGCTCCCGCGGGGAGAAGGGCTTGACGACGTAGTCGTCGGCGCCGCCCTCGAGGCCGGCCAGTTTATCGTATTCCTCGCTGCGGGCAGTCAGCATGATGACGGGGGTCATGATCTTGCGGGTGCGCATCTCGCGCAGGCAGGTCATGCCGTCCATAAAGGGCATCATGATGTCCAGGATCACCAGATCGATGCCCCCCTGGGCCAGCACGGCCAGCGCCGCGCCGCCGTCCCCGGCTTCCTCACACACAAAACCGGCGTACTGCAGATGCTCCCGGATCAGGTCCCGGATACGCGGTTCATCGTCAACGATCAATATTTTTGCCATAAGGATGACCTCCTCATTTACCTCTATTTATAATAATAACACAATACAATGTGATGATGGAAGAATTGTGAAAACTTTTGGGAAAAAGTTTTAAAACTTCTTTTTGATTGGTGGCCACCCGGCCCTGCCTGTCCTGCGGCAGGGCCTTTTATAACGGATGGCCCTGTTAGCGCTTCCTTTACGTCCGCAAGGGTGCCATCCTCTACCGCACCCCGCATTGCGAGCACGTCATGCGGGCGGGCAGCGGCGGCATGGTCAACAGCAACATGTTGCCATAAGTAAAAACAGCTTGCATTTTGCCGCGCCGCGCGGTACAATGGCGGCGGAGCGTGAAAGATTATGATTTTGCTAGTAATACTTGTGATTTTGGCTGCGCTGGTGCTATTTGCCGTCTGGCCCGGCGCTAAGCGCGAGGACCTGCGGGCCCCGTTCTATGGCCGCAACTATGCCCACCGCGGCTACTTCGGCAAGGACCAGCGCCCGCCGGAAAACAGCCTGCCCGCTTTTGCCGCCGCGGCCCGCCACGGCTACGGCATTGAACTGGACGTACAGTTTACGTCTGACCATAAGCTGGTGGTTTTCCACGATGATACGCTGGACCGCATGACCCCCGGCAAGGGCTTTGTCCACGATGTCGCATGGGCGGAGTTCTCCGCCATGCCGCTGGCGGGCAGCGATGACCACCCGCCGCTGTTTGCCGACATGCTGCGCACTGTGGCCGAGGCCAATCCCGCCACGCCGCTGATCGTCGAGATTAAGAGCCGCCACGAGTACACCAAGCCCTACCTGGAGGACCTTTGCCGTGCCACCCTGGCCGCACTGAAAGCCTACCCCGGCCCCTACTGCATCGAGAGCTTCGACCCCCGCGTGGTGGGCATCATCCGCCACCAGGCGCCCGGCGTGCTACGCGGTCAGCTGTCCGACAGTTACCGCAGCTACCGCCATGACGGCACCCATCCCGTCCCGGCGTATGTGTTGTCCCACTGCTTTGGCAACTTTTTGGGCCGGCCGGATTTTATTGCCTGGTGCCCCGATAAGCGCAACTGGGCTGTCCGCCTGGCCGACGCCCTGGGCGCGATGCCGGTGATGTGGACCGCCCTGCCGGAACATAACACCAAGCAGCTGGAAGCCGAGAACGATGCTGTGATCTTCCAGTGGTACGAGCCGGTGGAAAAATACAAATAACATACAAAACGCAGCCCCCGCATACCATTATGTGAAAACGAATGGCAGGGGGGCTGCGTATGTTTTTATTTACGGTAACAAAACCCGGCTTGCGGCAGGCGGGGGCGCTTGCCCTGTGCGCGGTATGCCTGTGCGGCACGGTGGCGGCAGCGGTGCATTTCTCCGGCGACGCGGTGGCTGCGGCTGCACCGGTGACGGCCACGGTGGAGACCACCCAGGACATCGGCACCTACTTTACGGGCTACGGGTTCGAGACGGACCTGTCCAGCGCGGCGGTGGATAAGGTGAAGATCCCCAAAAAGTGGGACGACAGCTTTACCGCTTTCAACCAGGTGGTGCAGGAAAGCGGCCTGGACCTGGGCAGCTACAAAGGCAAAACGGTGGAAAAGTGGACGCTGCTTTGCCCGCAGCTTTCCACCGGCGACGAGGATACCTACTGCGTTTTGCTGGTGTACAAAACCAAACCGGTAGGGGCGTACCTGCTGGAGAAGCCCTCCGGCGAGGTAAGCGGGCTGGTTACGGCGGCGAAGACCGCCGCGGAAGCCGACGGCGTGGAGATCGAATACCCTGAGGATTAAGGTACAGCCCTGCGGGCGTCACCATCATGCGGTGACGCCCTTTTATCATGGGTTGCATCCATAAGGGCTTCCCTTTTTGGTCACAAAAGAGTACGCATAACGGTTAGATGCCGTTAAAAAAGTGGCTCACCGCAAGGTGGTGAGCCACGTAAGCCAGCTGCGACAAGCGGGCCAAAATCAATCTGAAAGCGAATCCCCAAACACTGCTGGTACCAGCAGCAACAGCGCCGGGTCGCTGGTGATGTGGATGACCTGCGTCTCCATATACCCATAAAACAGCGCCACCAGCAAACAGGCCGCCGCCTGCCAGCGGCCGTGCCGGGCCAGCCGGTACAGCGTCACGGCCATCAGGATGCCCGCCAACACCACCAGTACCGGTCCAAACTGGTACAGGAAATACACAAAAATATTGTCGATCGCCGGCCAGTCCATCAGCATCTGGCCGGCAATTTTTATGTCGTATATGCGGTACGCCGCCCACGCCAGCGAGATGCGGCAGGTCAGCAGGCTGTCCAGCTTTGCCAGCCACGCAGGACCGATTTCGTCCGCCCAGGGACCAATTTTTACCACGAACAGCGGCAAAATATAGCTGATGGCCCCCACCACCGGCACCATGGCGGCGCACAGCCCGGCGGTGAGCTTGCGCCCTTTGCGCGCGTCCATCGGTTTGGCGCAGACCAGCAGCACTGCCAGCAAAAACGTGCACAGCGCAGGCGACCGAGACGCCGGGCCCTTGTATAAAAACAGCCCCACGCCCGCTACGGCGGCGATCTCGGCCCAGGTGATCTTTGCCTGGCGCAGCAGCACCCAGGCCAGCACCAGCCCAAGCACGATGCCGCCAAAGGTGTTGGGGTGCCCGTACCCGAACATCAGCCGGTAGCTGCCGCTGCGCTCGCTCAGCGCGTCGGGGGCGATAATGCCCGCAAAATGCAGCACTTCCACCAGCGCCAGCGTGGGCACGCCGCAGCCTAAAAACGCCTGCAAACTGCGCCGCAGCGGCACAGCTTTGGCTGCCAACAGCACCATCACAAGGCCCAAAAACCAGATGTTCTGCCCGTTGAAATATACCCACCGCGCCACAAAATACAGCGCACCGGCGCAGATCAGCTCCCGCCAGGTGTAGCGGGTGCCCAGCAAAATCTTGCCGCACAGCAGCGTGTACATAATCATGTCTAACACCGGGGCAAGCTGCCCCTGCAAAAAGGGCCAGTTCTCCCGCGCCATGCTGTTGCAGAACACCACCGTGAACTCATACAGCATCAGCGCCAGCAAAAAGGCACGCTGCCCCCACCGGGCACGGGCCTCGCCGCCCCAATCCCCAAACAGATAGTGCGGCACGGTAAACAGCTGCCCCACTGCCTTGCGGCGCAGCGCCAAAACCAAATCAACACCCGCTGCGGCAAACAGGGCCAGCAGCAGCGCATTTGCAAAACCAAACAAAACAGGATCCTCCTATTTTTACATTACACCTATTATATTGTGCGCCGCTGCGTTTGACAACCCTTTTGCGCGGTGTTATGCTTATGCTGTACTATTTTACACTAGGGAGGTCTACCCATGAACGAACAGCAATATCGCACGGTGATCGGCTGGTTCAACGCCCGCCCGGCGGCAAAAAAGGCGCTGCGAGCTGTCAGCACGGGGGCTGTGGTGGCGGTGTATCTGCTGTATCTGGGCCTGCTGGCCTGGTTGGCCTGGCATGCCATGTGGGTGCCGCTGGGGGTTACTGCCGTGGTGCCTGCGGCGGCGTTTGTGGTGGGTACGGCTCTGCGTGCGGCCATTAACCGTCCGCGCCCTTATACGAAATATGGCTTTGTACCATTGTTTCCAAAAGATAAGACCGGCCAGAGCATGCCCAGCCGCCACTGCTTCTCAGCCGCGGCCATTGCAGCGACGGTGTGGTACGTGCTGCCGCCGTTGGGGGCAGTGTTGGCGGTTCTGGCCGTCATCATAGCGGTCTCCCGCGTTGTCACGGGCGTACACTTTGTCAGCGACGTGCTGGCCGGGCTGGCCTTTGGGCTGGTGTTTGCCGTGGCCGGGCGTGTGGCCTATATCGCGGCGGCTTCGGCGCTGGGATTTTACGCCATCATGGTAATTTAATTTGTACCCATAAAAAAAGGAGCCGCCGCGCGGCTCCTTTCAAAAACAGCTTATCAACGGATAAAATTCGTCCGCTTGCCGCCCTCGGCGGTGGGGACTTCCACACCGGCGGCCTTGCCGGCCTCGATGCACTTCAGCAGCCAGGCCATATTGGTGCCCAGGTTGCGCATGATCTGGCAGCCCTCCTCGTCCAGGGCCACCTGATCGCCGCTGGTGCCGTGGACCATCGGCCAGTAGGTGGAGCTGACCAGCGGCATCTCGTAGAACTGCGGGATCTTTTCCATAGCCTCAATGGCGGTGGTGGTGCCGGCGCGGCGTGCGCTGGTCACGATGGCCGCCGGTTTGTGCCGCAGATACCGCCCGGCGCTGTAGGCCAGCCGGTGCATAAAGCCCAGCATGCTGCCCGCCGCCGTGGCATAGTGTACCGGCGCACCAAACACGATGCCGTCGGCCTTTTCCACCAGTGGCAGCACATCCACCACCGGCCCGCCGAACACACAGTGCCCGGCCTTGGCGCAGCCGCCGCAGCCTACACAGCCGCCCACCGGCGCGGGGCCGATGTGGTAGATCGTCGTCTCAATGCCCGCGGCGTTCAGCGTATTGGCAACCTCACACAGGGCATGGTAGGTGCAGCCCTCCTTGTGGGGGCTGCCGTTGATCAGCAGTACGTTCATACAAAGTCCCTCCGTTTGTACAATATGCGGCACACGCCGCAAAAAATGCTCTAGCTTTATTGTAACATACCGCGCAAGACCTTGGGCAACACCGCACAATTCCCGCCTAACGGCTTAAGCACCGCTCCGGCGGATCTCCGCGCCAAGAGCCGCCGCAAAGCGTCGGTTGCGCTCCGAAGCGCCTCGCTGCGGCTCGGTGTGCGGCACGGCATCTGCGTTGCCAAAATGCTCGATAATACACAAAGTATTATCTGCGCTTTTGGCTTAGCAGCTGCCGCACCTCGCTCGCCGTATCGGCACTTAGAATTATGCGGTATTGCCCTTGCAATTTTAAAGGAGATGCCCCATGGCCAAGACCTGTGTTAATTTTAGTAAAAAGTGCGGCGGCTGCCCGCTGCTGGCACTGCCCTATCCGCGCCAGACCGCCGAAAAGCAGCAGCGCCTGCAAAAGCTGCTGGGCGGTTTTGCTCCGGTGGCCCCGCTGCGCACCATGGCCGAGCCGTGGCATTACCGCAATAAAGCCATCGCCAGCTTTGCCACCCAGCAGGGCAAACTGGTCTGCGGTTTGTACGCCGAGGGCACCCATAAGGTGCTGCCCTCGGCCGACTGCCTGCTGCAAAACGAGGTGCTGAACCGCACGCTGGCCGCCGTGCAGGACGCCGCCCGCGCCTGCCGCTACACGGCTTTTGACGAGGACAAGCGCACCGGCCTGCTGCGCCACGTGGTGCTGCGCTGCTCCCGCAAGGGGCAGGTGCTGGTCACACTGGTCACGCCGGGGCCGGAGCTGCCCGGCAGCCGTAATTTCTGCGCGGCTCTGCGCAAAAAAGCACCGTGGGTCGTCAGTATTGTGCAAAATATCAACCCCACTTTAAGCAGCGCTGTGCTGGGCAACCGGGAAAAAACGCTCTACGGCCCCGGTTTTGTGTTGGACACGCTGTGCGGGCTGCAGTTTGCCATTTCCTCCCGCAGTTTTTACCAGGTCAACCCCCGGCAGACCGAGGTGCTGTACCGCGCCGCGCTGGACGCCGCCAAGCTGACCGGCAAGGAGACCGTGGTGGATGCCTATTGTGGCATCGGCACCATCGGCCTGTGCGCCGCGCCCCACGCAGGGCAGGTCATCGGTGTGGAGCGCAACCCCGCCGCCGTGAAAGATGCCGCCGCCAACGCCCGGCATAATAAACTGTCCAACGCCAAATTTGTATGCGCCGACGCTACCGAGTGGATGGCCGCCGCCGCAGACGAGGGCCTGCATCCGGACGTGGTCTTCCTGGACCCGCCCCGCGCCGGCAGCACGCCCGAGTGCATCACCGCCGTGGCCAAAATGGCCCCCCGCCGGGTAGTCTACGTCAGCTGCGACCCCGAAACCTTGGCGCGGGATGTAGCGCTTTTTGCCCGCCATGGGTATAAGGCAAAGGGCTTCACCCCGGTGGATCTCTTCCCCCAGACTCGGCACGTGGAGACGGTATGTTTATTGTCCAAACTTCAAAGCAAGGAACATATCGAGATCGAAGTGAAGATGGACGAGTTGGATTTGACTTCGGCGGAGAGTAAGGCAACCTATGATGAGATCAAAGCCTATGTGCTGGAAAAGCACGGCCTGAAGGTGTCCAGCCTGTATATCTCCCAGGTTAAGCGGAAGTGCGGGCTAGATGTGGGGCAGAATTATAATCTGTCAAAGAAAGAAGACGCGAAAGTACCACAGTGCCCGCCGGAAAAGGAAGCTGCAATTATGGATGCACTAAAGCATTTTCAAATGATTTGATGGCAAGCCTGTCTTGCTCAAAGCAAAACGTGGTCTGGGATTCCAATATCCAGACCACGTTTTTGCCAATCAATAGCTCACGATTTCGTGAATTTTATTTGTCTTTTAGCACAATATCCGTTATACTAGTAAATAGGAAAAAATCAGGAGGTGCGGGATGGCAATCAGTTACAATCGGCTGTGGAAACAGTTGATCGATCATGGTTTGAGCAAAACCGACATGATGCACCGTGCAAAAATCAGCACCAATGTTTTAGCACGATTAAGTAAAGGTGAGCCTGTCTCCATGGACAGCATGGAAAAAATCTGCACCATGCTGGGATGCAATATCGGAGACGTGATGGAATTTATCCCTGATACAGAAAACGGAGGAATAGATGCATGATTACAGGTGTGATTAAAAATAAAGTAGATAAAATCTGGACGGACATCTGGGCGGGCGGCATTACCAATCCTCTAACCGTCATCGAACAGCTGACCTATCTTATGTTTATCCGCTCTCTGGACGAAAAAGAGCTGGAAACGGAAGAATTTGAGCATATGACTGGCGAGAAGATGGAGAAGATTTTCCCCCAGTCTGCCGTTGGACAGTCCATGCGCTGGAGTAAATTCAAGAACAACGATCCCCGCGATATTTTCAATGTAATTTCCCAGCGGGTCTTCCCTGCCATCAAAAACATGAAACATGGCCGCCTGCCGGACTTCACCGAGCAGGGGGAACTGGTGGAAATCGCCGACGATTCCAGCAGTGATGTGCAGAATGAGACGGCCTTTGCCCGGTACATGAGCGATGCGATGTTCCTGATTCCTACGCCGCAGGTGTTGCAAAAAATCATCACAGGGTTGGATGACCTGTATGAGCATGACATTGCCGATTTGGATATGCAGGGCGACTTGTACGAGTACATGCTGGGCAAACTGGCTACCGCTGGGCAGAACGGCCAGTTTCGCACTCCCAAGCACATCCGGGAAATGATGGTGGAATTGTTGCAACCCACCCCGAACGACACCATCTGCGACCCGGCCTGCGGCACGGCAGGCTTTCTGGTCTCCGCCGCGGAGTACATTCGCAACCACTACGAGGATACCATGACTTCCGAGCAGTGGGAGCACTTTGCTGGGGATGCCTTCACCGGCTTTGACACAGACCGCACCATGCTGCGCATTTCTGCGATGAACCTGATGCTGCACTCCATCAGCCACCCGGAGATCGACTACAAGGACAGTGTTTCCAAGCAGAACCAGATCAGCGATAAGTTTACCATGTGTCTGGCAAATCCACCTTTCAAGGGCACCGTGGACGCGGAAAGCATCAACGACAACCTGAAAGCCGTGACCAACACCAAAAAGACCGAGCTGTTGTTTCTGGCCCTGTTCCTACGGATGCTGAGAAAGGGTGGTCAGTGCGCCTGCATCGTACCGGATGGCGTGCTGTTCGGCTCCTCCAAGGCCCACAAGGCCATCCGTAAGGAACTGGT
Source organism: Oscillospiraceae bacterium (assembly GCA_025758045.1). Classification (NCBI taxonomy): domain Bacteria; kingdom Bacillati; phylum Bacillota; class Clostridia; order Eubacteriales; family Oscillospiraceae; species Oscillospiraceae bacterium. Next base: position 1,731,678 of record CP107208.1, read on the forward strand.
GGAGAACCACCAGCTGCGCGCAGTGATCTCTATGCCCTCCGGCGTGTTCAAGCCTTATGCGGGCGTGTCCACGGCGGTGCTGGTGTTCACCAAGACCTGCGCGGGCGGCACGGAAAACGTGTGGTTTTATGACATGAAGGCCGACGGCTTTTCCCTGGACGACAAGCGTAGTGAGGTGACGGAGAACGACATCCCGGACATTATCGAGCGGTTCCACCATCTGGACCAGGAAGCCGAACGCCAACGCACCGAACAGAGCTTTTTTGTGCCCAGGCAGGAAATTGCCGACAACGACTATGACCTGTCCATCAACAAGTACAAAAAGGTGGAGTATGTTCCGGTGGAGTACCCCTCAACCACGGAGTTGATGGCAGACTTGCATGAGCTGGAAATGGAGATCAACGCAGGGCTGGAGGAATTGGAGGGGATGTTGTGATGGCGAGATTGGGGGATGCTTTTTCGGTTATAAGAAATGGAGCATCAATTAGACAAGCAGATGGAGCAGGCGGGCTTCCGATTACGAGAATTGAAACAATTTCAAATAGAGAAATTGATCGAAGCAAGTTTGGCTACGCTGGGATTGAAGATGCAGATAAATATCGTGAGTACATTCTTCAGGATGGGGATATTTTGATGTCCCATATCAATAGCGAAAAACATTTGGGGAAAGTTGCACTCTATAAAAAACAGGGAAATGAAAAAATCATTCACGGGATGAATTTGCTAATGTTGCGCGCGAATAAGTCCATTGTTTATCCGCCGTTCGCAACTTACTTTTTTGCAACAAATATATTTTTAGGCCAGATTCAAAAAATTACAAAAAAATCTGTTAACCAAGCAAGTTTTACTGTTTCTGCATTAAAAGAAATTGAGATGGATCTACCAACCCTTGACGAACAGCGTAGAATTGCGTTGGTGCTGGACAAAGTCAGCGACCTGATTGCCAAACGCCGCCAGCAGTTGGGCAAGCTGGATGAGATGGTCAAGGCAAGGTTTGTGGAGATGTTTGGAGACCCAGTGGAGAATCCTATGGGGTGGGAGAAACTTGCACTGGGAAAACGATGTGATATAGTTACCGGAAACACACCCTCTCGTGCTGAGCCGGAGAATTATGGGAATTTTATTGAATGGATTAAATCAGATAACATCAATACCCCTGCTGTATTGCTTACAGAGGCACAGGAATACTTATCGGAGACAGGTTTTCATAAGTGCAGATTTGTAGAGGCAGGCAGCTTGCTCATGACTTGTATTGCTGGAAGTATTAACTGTATAGGCAATGTAGCAGTAGCGGATCGCCGGGTGGCATTTAATCAGCAAATCAATGCTATTGTCCCAAAGCAAGATGATGTGCTGTATTTATATTGGCTTATGCTACTATCAAAGCCTGCAATACATAGCACCATAAATATGTCACTTAAAGGGATACTAAGCAAGGGACAACTATCAGAAATGACCTTTCCTTTCCCACCCCTAGAACTACAAAATCAATTTGCTGTGTTTGTAAAGAAAACCGAAAAGACAAAAGCCAACATCAGCCGCAGCCTTGAAAAGCTTGAAACGCTAAAAAAGGCACTAATGCAGGAATACTTTGGGTGAGGTAATAAAATGGAAGAATATAAATTAACACTGGGGATGGAGCCCACAGACGATTATAAAAAAGCAAAGCAGGATTTGATTCAGGCAATGAGATCAATTCAAAAATTATCCCCTCAACAGCAGCAAATGTTGGCAGAGGAGTTATTTGGAGCAGCAAATGTTATGGTTTTGAGTCAAATACTACGCCAGTATCTGAGGTGAGTATAAAGTATGTTAGAGTTTATAAAAGATAACTGGGCAAACATTTTGCTTATTATCGTAGGTAGCTTTGCCCTTGCAACTTACATATTGCAGGAACGGAAGAAAAAGATTGATGCAGCTTCTCTTATCGTCCTTCAAATTGATGAATTCCAGGAGCGGTTAAGGGAAATCTCTACGTTCATTGTTGACGGACAATTAAACGAAACGGCGTTCTATGAATCACTACCCTTGATGGATACGGATTATTGGAACAAGTACAAACATTACTTTGTCCGAAAAATGGACGCGACCAGCTATACAGCACTGAATCAACTATATGAGTATGTGTCAGAGATTCAGGAACAACAGATGCTCATGAAGGCTTTCCAAAAGAATTCCTTTCAGATAACACAAAATGTTTTGGCAAATATAGAATCGCAGTTTATTGTGGCCGATCTTAATAATGCTTGCACCGGAGTTACAGCGCAAAATATCACTTCTGCTATGGGAAATATGATTCCGCAAGGCGTTTCGGAAGCAGATCGAAATACGCTTAACGCAATGGTGCAACAAATAGCGGCACAGAATCCCAATTTTGATATGAATCGTTTTTGGAGCCTCTATAATCAGCAAAGAAATTGGACGAAGTCTATCATTAACCAAGGGGCATTAACTTCTTATACCCCTGTCCAAATTCGTATAAGTTTAGAGAAAATGCTAAAGAAATATTCGATGCTTGAAATTAGCGGAACAGAAGGCTATCAAATGCTCAAAAAGACTTCTAAACAAAAGTTTTAAGCAAGTGAGAGGTCTATTATGGAAGAAGATGTTACAAAGATATATGAGGAATATTCGGAGGAACTTCTGTTTTGCAAATATTTTATAGCTGAAAAGTTAAAACATCATGCTGAGATGGGTAGATGTGGAGAAAACATTCTCAAAAAATGTCTCCAGGAACGGTTTCAAATGCTAGAATTTGTTACCGGCTTTATTGCTTGGGCTAATCATCAAAGCCCACAATGTGACATCATCGTATGTAGGAAAAATTTTTATAGACGTCAACTAGCCGGAGACATTTTCCTGGTTGAACCAAATGATTGCATAATGGTTATAGAAGTCAAGGGAAATGCTACCTTGGATGATTTAACAGAAACGATTGAAAAAAATAAATTTTTCCAATTGCATGATGAAACAAAACATATAAAATTAGCGATGTTTGCTTTTAAAACTCGTATTGGAAAACAACGATTATATAAAGAGTTCGGTTATAAATATGACAGAAGTACAAAAGGATATATCCAGGAACGGCTTCCAGAAGAAAAGACATTAGACTATTTTGTATGCTTACATAGAGAGAGCCTAACTAGCTCAGCACGGGATAAACAAGTATTCTTCTTGAAAGATGGGCAAGATCGGCAGTTCTATGTACTAGATAACCATTTTCCAATAATGCAGAATTTTTCGAGGCTAATACAAAGCTTGCAGAATTAGGGCTAGATAAAATGATGATTTCTTGATCGATTTTAGTGCTGAGACCGCGATGCTGAGAAGATTTGAATATAGGAAATATTGGTGGGAGCAACATTGTCATGGAATATACAGAGGTTTTAGACAAGCAAATCACGAGAAAACAACATTATGTCCCCAAGGCTTACTTAAAAAACTTTTCTGTGAGTAATCAAAAATCAGAACAAGTTTATGTTGTTTTTGCTAATGATGAAAATGCAAAAATGGTTTCAATCGACAATATTTGCTGTCGTTCTTACCTATATGATCAAATTGCAATTGATCCAGATAGCAAAACTCATGTTTTTGCAGCACCAAATGAGATCGAGAACAGTTTTATCGAACTGGAAGGCGAATACGCAACAATTATCTCAAAGATAAAAAATGCTTTACGAGATTCAGATGAATTTGAGTTGGCGCGGGTGGAAATTGATAAACTAAGGCAATTTATGTCATCACTACTGTTTAGAAACCCTGTTTTTGTACATCTGTCAAATTATATTATTGATACACAATACAAAAACGATCCGCAGCATATTAAACATGTAAAGGACATGTTTCCTGATGTACCGCAAAATGTTTACCTGGCCATGCTGGCAAACGAGTTTTTGAAGATAAACATTGCTCCGGATGTTGGCTTGTTTCCTCGGGCTTTGGCTGAGACAATGAAGGAATCGCAACTGTGTATTTTTAAAGCCAAAGGTTCCGTATTTGTTACAAGCGATATGCCGGTAGTCAATATTTACGGTGAAAAAGATGGTATAGAATATGACTTGCTTGGTATGCCAATTACGCCAGAATTATTTTTGGCGTTTGTCGATACTGTTCAGCGCGTTCCCAGAATAATCATAATTGATGACAACAGTGTAAAGCGCATGAACAGCAAGCAGATAAATAAAGAGCTGTTAATTTCTAACCGTATAGACTTATTATCGTATATTGATTTTTCAATAGATGCCGAAAAAGAAGATGATGAACAGGTTTACCAACTACTTCATACAGATAAGGAAACCGCGTTGAAACAATATGAGGACATGATGAGTTCAAAAGAAATAAAATACTGGAGATGATGTGATGACTAACTTCTCCTTTCTCAAAGCCAAAACTGAATATGCCCTCTTCGCCCCCGCCTGCATGGAAGCTGAGAAAATTTATGTTTCTGCTCCTGCCATGTGTGCAGTAGGCTGCCGTAAGGCATTGGAGCTGGCAGTAAAATGGGTATATGCAGCGGACAAGTCCATGAAAATGCCCTACAAAGACAATCTGCAATCCCTCATTCACGAGCCAACTTTCCGCTTCGCTGTGGACTCCGACACTTGGGGCAAGATGCCTTTTATCATCAAGTTGGGCAATCTGGCGGTACATACCGAGCGCAGCGTTCAGCCAAGTGATGCGCTTGCTTCTCTGCGCGGTCTGTTTGAGTTTGTGCAGTGGATCGACTATTGCTATGGCGCGGACTATCAGGAGCGCACCTTCGACGAGAATCTTGTCCCCACCGGAAAGGTGGCGGTGGACACCCGGAAAATCAAGGAACAGGAAAGTCTGCTGGACCAGAAAGATGCCGAGATCGAGGCGCTGCGCAAGCAAATCGAGCAGATGTCCACCCGATACACCGCCGAAAAGGAGCAGCATCAGAAGGAACGCACCTTCCAGCCGGAGGACCTCTCGGAATTCAAGACCCGCAAAATCTACATCGACGTGGACCTCAAACTGATGGGCTGGAAGTTCACCGGCCCAGATGCTGATGTACAGGAGGAGTATCGTGTGGAGGATATGGCCGGGATGCCAGGTCAGCCTGGCTTCTGCGACTATGTGCTGTTTGGAAAGGACGGCCTGCCCCTGGCGGTGGTGGAAGCCAAGCGCACCAGCAAGGACCCAAACATTGGACGCAAACAAGCGGTTTTGTATGCGGATTGTCTGGAACGGAAATTTGGCCGCCGCCCCATGATGTTCACCACCAATGGCTTTGAAACCTACTTCTGGGATGACCAGACCGCCCCGCAACGGAAGGTCAGTGGCATTTTCAGCAAGGATGACCTGCAAAAGCTGATGAACCGGCGCACCGAGCGGATGGATTTGATGGGCGTTTCCATTGATGACAAAATCACTGACCGGTATTACCAGAAGGAAGCCATCCGAGCGGTGTGCGAACAGATTACGCAGGGGTTCCGCAAGCATCTGCTGGTGATGGCCACCGGCACCGGCAAAACCAGAACCGCGTCCAGCCTGACCGATGTGCTCAGCCGAGGCAAATGGGTGACCAACATTCTGTTTCTGGCCGACCGCACCGCGCTGGTGAAGCAGGCAAAGGACGATTTCAAGAACTATCTGCCGGATATGTCCCTGTGCAACCTCTGCTCCAACAAGGACGACCGGAACGCCCGCATTGTGTTCTCCACCTATCCGACCATCCTCAACGCCATTGATGACACCAAGTCCAAGGACGGGCGGCAGCTGTTTACTCCGGCGCACTTCGACCTGATTATCATTGACGAAAGCCACCGGAGCATCTTCAAAAAGTACCGGGCCATCTTTGAATATTTTGACGCCTTCATGGTGGGTCTGACCGCCACGCCGAAGACCGATGTGGATCGGAACACCTACGACTTTTTCGAGATGGAACACGGCGTGCCCACCTATGCCTATGATTATGAAACGGCGGTGCAACAGGACCATGTGCTGGTTCCCTATTACAACTACGAGGTCAAGACCCGTTTTCTGGAAGAAGGCATCTCCTATGATGATTTGTCCGAAGAGGACAAAGAGCGATATGAGGATGATTTCATCGAAGACGGTCAGTTGCCAGACTTTATCCCCTCTGCTGCCCTCAATAAATTTGTGTTCAACGAAACCACCGTGGACATCGTACTGCAAGACCTGATGGACCGGGGTATCAAGGTGGCGGGCGGCGACCGTCTGGGGAAAACCATCCTGTTTGCCCAGAACAAACGCCACGCGGAGTTTATTCTGGAGCGGTTCAATAAGCTGTACCCCCAGTACCGGGGCAGCTTCGCCCAGCGGGTCATTTGCGACGACGCCTATGCCCAGACCATCATTGATGATTTCAAGCAGCCGGAAAAAGAACCGCACATTGCCGTATCGGTGGACATGATGGACACCGGCATCGACGTGCCGGAATGCGTCAATTTGGTGTTTTTCAAAAAGGTTCGGTCAAAGGCAAAGTTCTGGCAGATGATTGGCCGCGGCACCCGGCTATGCAAAGGGCTGGCCTGCGTGGACCAGATTGACGGAACCTATACCGACAAGCGGCGCTTTCTGATTTTTGACTACTGCGGCAACTTCGAATACTTCCGGCAGCACAAAGAAGGCTACGAAACCAGAGAAACCAAAACGCTGTCGGAAAACATCTTCGGCAAACAAATCAAAATCGCCATGGCGCTGCAGGAAAACACCTTTGCCGGTGAGGATTATCAGGCATGGCGCAAGGAGATTGTCAACACCTGTCACAAGCAGGTGATGGCGCTCAACTCAGACCTGATTGCCGTAAAATTGCGGATGCAGTATGTGGAGAAATATAAAAAGCCGGAAGCCTTCGTGTCCATAAGCGAAGGTGACAAGGGCGAGTTGCTCACACAGATTGCACCTCTGGTACGCTCAGACGAGGCTGACGAGTTTGCAAAGCGGTTTGATAATTTCATGTATGGCCTAATTCTGGCACACATCGAGCAGATGCCCGCTTTCCAGTATGCAAAAAAGCAACTGTGCGACACCGTTTCCCTACTGGAGCGTAAGGCCAGCATTCCGCAGATCAAGGCAAAGTTGCCCATGCTTCAGGAGATTCACACCGATGCATTTTGGGACGCGAATGATATTTTGCTGTTTGAGCAGGTTCGGAAGGAGCTGCGGGAGCTGATTCGATTTTTAGACGAAGGTGGCGTAGCACAGAGGCAGATTGTCACCAAGCTGACTGACCCGATTATTGACAGTCAGGAGGGCGTCCAGCTGGAAGCTGCCTATGACTTTGAAGACTACCGTGCCAAGGTCAATCGCTATGTGAACGAGCATGGAAATACGCTGGCCATATATAAGCTGACCCATAATATTCCGCTGGCTATGGGCGATTATCAGGAACTGGAGCGGGTGCTAACTAGCGAATTGGGCAGCAAAGAAGATTATGCCCGAGAGTTTGGCGACACACCCTTTGGCTTGCTCATTCGCAAGATCGCTAAGCTAGATCATGAAGCGGCTATGCAGGCGTTTTCCGCTTTTATCAATGACCAATCTCTGAATCAAAAGCAGATTGCTTTTGTAAACAAAATCATCAATCATATTGAGTTGAACGGATATATGGAAAATGTCGCAGAGCTGACCAAGCCACCGTTTGACAAGCCAATCAGTTTTATCAAATTGTTTGATGCAAAAACCAGAACCGCTTTGATGGAGACTATCAATCAGGTTCGAGAAAATGCGGTTCAAATTACAGCGTCATAAACAATGAACCAGGCACGGAAATTCACCCTTATTCTGGGTGGATTTTCGTGCCTGGTCTTTTCTGTTCGGGTATGGGGGCACCATTGTGCAGGAGCAGGATGGATAGCCACTGCACGAACAGGCGAGGTGTCCAGAGGGGCAAAGCCCCTTTGGCTCTGGGTCATCCAATAGGGGCGAGTAGCATCCCTGTTGGCAAAGGGAGTCTAGAGGGGAACAGCGTTCCCCTTGGCGGGAGGTTTCCAAAGGAGGGCAGTGCCTTCCTTGGCACACGACTTTCCCTCGGAAAGTCTAGTGTGTTATACCTTTGCTTCCGTCTGACGCGGGAAAGGGGTTGACGGTGTACTCTGCGGTGCGGCAGAGGGTGGCGGCAAACGCTTTTTCGCGGCAGTAGGACAGGCGGATTTTGTGATGTGAGCTACAGCACAAACGCAGGATTTTTGAGAAACAAAATCCGCCTGTCCGGAAAAGGAAGCAGAGGTATATAAAAGCCTTCGTCCCACCACAGCGCTGCCTTTGTTTCAGCGTTTCTTCCGCTTTCCCTTGCCGTGGGTCATGGTCGTTTTCCCACGCTGGCTGATGGGAGTTTTCAGGTGTTTGGACAGCTTTAGTACCTCGATCAAGTTGACAAATTGTTCCATTGTGATGGCATCGTAATCAATCCCCAATGTGGAAAGCAATGCTTTCGCTTTCTTTTCCTCGGAGCTTCCCTCAAAGTTCATCGCATCCTGTAACTGATCCTGCATAGTTGCTGCAAGGGAGATTTCATCCGCCGTCATGGTGTCGGGGCGGTGTTCACTCCGAATGTCACGAAGGATACCTTTCAGATCATCCGCAATCAGGCTTCCGAAATATTCATCTTCCCGAATCTGCGCCACTTCTAATGTCCGCAGATGCAGGTCATTTTCTTCGCCGCCATTTTTCATCAATGCCATCTGCCGGACAGCTTCCAGCACGGCATTCATATCGTTGACCCGCATATCCGCGATCCGGTCAACGTAAATCTCAGCGTCCAGCATGAACCGCTGGAAATCCTTGTGGCAGATCAGCTCCGACAGCAGCCGGTGGTTGAACTTGCCCGTTTTCAATACATCAATCGAAGCATCACCCAAATGCAGCTCATGCAGAGCTGCGTTTGGGTGATTTTTTGTTTCCGTCCGCCCCATCAGATAGTCGCAGGAAACACCGTAATAGTCAGCCAGCACCAAAATGCTATACGGGCTGATGTCCTTGCCGTTATCCGATTCATATTTGCCGAGTGCGGATTTTGAGATGCCCACCTCGGCGGCAAGCTGCTCCAACGTCAGCTTTTGTGCTGTTCGTAAATCCTTCAAACGTTCCCCGATTGTCAGCTTAACCTGCATACACCAGCCTCCTTTGCAGCTTTTTCTGTATTGTATCATGCTTTTTCGCTTTTGTCTAAGAGCGTGGAAAAATCCTACTTTCATCCCACTTTTCCTACCTCTCGGATATACGGGAAAGAGCCTGTTTCCTTACTAAAATTTAGACGTAAACCACGCAGCACCTTGAAAATTTCATGACCGTCCGATGAGGATATGCTTTCCAGAGAAGTATCGCATTCCGCGTGCCAAGGAAGAGACAACGCCGGGGTAAGGACTCGGGCAGGAACGGCATCGGGTAGAACGGCGAAGTTCAATTATTTTATAGGAGGAAACAGGTATGGATTTATTTACACAAGTCAAGATGGCAGTTTCCGTAAAAGAGGCTGCCGAATACTATGGATTGGAAGTAAAACGTGGCAGCATGGTCTGCTGTCCCTTCCACAATGACCGTACACCCAGCATGAAGCTGAACGAGGATTACTTTTACTGCTTTGGCTGTGGGGCAACTGGTGACGTGATCGACCTTGTGGCAAAGCTGTTCAACCTGAGCAGCTATGACGCAGCGAAAAAGCTGGCGGATGACTTTGGGATCGACCCGGACAAGCCCCCGGCTGCGGCAGCGCTGCGGAAAACAAAATATCCGCTGGCAAAGACGTTCCAGAATGAGACGCTGCATTGTCAGCGGATATTGTGCGATTATCTGCATCTTTTGGAGCATTGGAAGATGCAGTACGCACCCAAAACGCCGGAGGATACTCTTGATGACCGCTTTGTGGAAGCCTGCCAGATGCTCGATTATATCGAGGATCTGACAGATATTTTAACCTTTGCGGAGCTGGAGGCTCGTGTGAAAACTGTGGATATGCTTCAAAAGGACGGCATGATCGACCGGTTGGAAGAACGCCTGAAAAGGACGGCAAAGGAGGTGGATGCCCGTGACGAAACGGAAATCGGCTGATTTAGACGCGCCCATCTGGTTTGACGGCACGAATATTAACGAGGCACTGTTCTGTGATGAATTTCTGAACAGCCGGAAAATCATCTTTGCCAACGGTGCTTTCTTCACGCCGGACGGCAGGGTGACCGACGATCTGCCGCTCCGGGGCGAAATCTATGAGAAACTGAAATGCTGCGCTGTGAACAATATCCCTCGAAAGATCACCAACATTCTGGAAGTGATGAAGCTAGCAGCTCATGTAGAGGACTTTACACCGGAAGCAGATAGAGTCCATCTGGCAAACGGCACTTTGAAGCTGGACGGCAGTTTCACCGAGGGCAGACCGACCATTGTACGGAGCAGACTGCCGGTGGCATACCGCCCTGACGCACCGGCTCCCGTTCGGTGGCTTTCCTTTCTGGATGGACTTCTTTACACGGAGGACATTCCAACCTTACAGGAGTTTATTGGCTATTGCCTGATTCCCAGCAATAAGGGGCAACGCATGATGGTGATTAAGGGAAACGGTGGTGAAGGAAAATCGCAGATCGGAGCTGTGCTGGGTGCGCTTCTCGGCAGCAACATGAAGGACGGCAGCATCGGTAAAATTTCTGAAAACCGGTTTGCCCGCGCGGATCTGGAACACATTCTGTTGTGTGTGGATGACGATATGCGAATGGAAGCACTGCGGCAGACCAACTATGTCAAGTCCATCGTGACCGCCCAAGGAAAAATGGATTTGGAGCGCAAGGGTAAGCAGAGCTATCAGGGCTGGATGTTTGCCCGGCTGCTGGCGTTCTCCAATGGCGATCTGCAAGCGCTATATGACCGAAGCGACGGATTTTACCGCCGCCAGCTTGTACTGACCACCAGGGAAAAGCCTGTGGGACGGATAGATGATCCCGACCTTGCGGAGAAAATGAAAGCTGAAGCCGAGGGCATCTTCCTGTGGGCGTTTGAGGGCTTGCAGCGGCTGGCTGCCAACAACTTCAAATTCACAGAGAGCCAGCGTACGCGGGATAATCGGGAGGCAGTCAAGCGGGATAGCAACAACGTCTTTGATTTTCTGGAATCCGAGGGCTATATCCGGCTGAAGGCGGACTGCACCATCAGCTCTAAAGACTTGTACGAAATTTACCGGATGTGGTGTGAGGAAAATAATCTGACACCGTTAAAGCGCCGCAGCTTCAGCGAGAGTGTGATTGCGAACCAAAGCAAGTACAATCTTGAATACTGCAACAAGATCACCAATGCTGCCGGACGGCGTGTATGGGGCTTCTTCGGTATTGAAGCGATTGCCAGACCTAATATAAACGGGTTTTCTGATGTTTCAGAGCATACGTACGTACCGGAGGACTGGCGATGATTTTTCTGCGACTGCGCCGTGTACGTATGTACGTTTTACTTTCCTGAAACGCCGCTATATGAAAAACTCTGACCGGCAAAGCCTATATTTTCGGGCACGAAATCAAGCCAAGTGAAATCCGTAAATTATTTGCCTGATGGCAGAAATGGTTTCACGGAATCGCGCTTCTCGGAACAGCAAAGCGAGTACGTGGAAGCGTGGAGAATCACACGTTTTAGAGTAAAGTCACACAGAACAGAAAAGTCGATAGGTGCCACCTGTGGACAGGACATCATAACGGCGATTCTGAGCGGATTTGACGACAATAGAATTTTTCACGATACAGCGAAGCGGATGCGCCGAATGGCGTGCTGGCTTCGCTTTTTCATCATCTGAATTTTGGAGGGAATTTGAATATGAGTGTACGCAATGAGATCAAGGCGCAGATCGTTCGCGCCGGTTTTACCATGCAGGAAGTTGTTGACCTGTTACATGATGAATATGGTTGGTCGGACAGCGTTCCCAATTTGTCCGCCAAGTTGCAGCGGGAGAGCATCCGCTATAAAGAGGTCGTCGAGCTTGCCGACGCGCTGGACTGCGACATCGTGTGGGTGAAGCGAGGGGAGCGCCGATGAAAGCACAGTACGCCATTCTCCGCTTTGCCAAGTACAAGGGGCCGGAGATCGGGCACATCGAGTCCCACAACGAGCGCACCAAGGAGAAATACGCCAGCAATCCCGACGTGGACACGTCCCGCAGTCACTTCAATTTTCATCTGGTGACGCCGCAGCGCAAGTACCGCGCAGAAGCGGAAAAGCAGATCGCCGAGGCGGGCTGCCGCACAAGGTCAGACAGTGTGCGCGTGGTGGAGGCGCTGGTGACAGCCAGCCCGGAGTTCTTCAAGGGAAAGAAGAAAAGCGAAGTCAAAGCCTATTTTCAGGAGGCACTGGACTTCATCCGGGAACACCAAGACCCGAAAAACATTATATCTGCCGTGGTGCATATGGACGAGAAAACGCCCCATATGCACCTTTGCTTTGTCCCGCTGACGGAGGACAAACGGCTCAGCGCCAAGGAAATCGTCGGCAACAAGAAAAAGCTGACGCAGTGGCAGGACAGGTTTTGGGAGCATATGGTGAAGAAATACCCCGATCTGGAGCGCGGCGAGAGTGCCAGTGAAACCGGACGCGACCATATCCCACCGCGGGTATTCAAGGAAATGACTCGCCTGACCAAGCAGAAGACCAAGCTGGAAGAATTGCTTTCAGGCGTCAATGCGTTCAATGCCAAAGGAAAAGCAGCAGAAATCGGCGCTTTTTTGGACAAGTATATTCCTGCTGTGGAGCAGATGCACACGACACTGAAAAAGTACAATACGGCGTTCACGGTCACAACTGCCGAAAATAAAAAGCTGAAAAAGAAAACGGAGCAGTTGGAGCAGTCGCTGGACAAAGCTACACAGGAAAGCACCTTGAAAAAGCTGGCTGACGCCAAGCTGCATCGGGATTATGAGGATGCCGTCGCCGTGCTGGATCGTATTCCGAAGGAAGTGCTGGCGGCATATACGCACAGAACGGAGAAAGAGAGGGAGCCTGCCTATGGTAGATGAATGGAGCGGTTTCGCCGCTTTGCTGGCAAATTTGATTGAAAAGTATGCCGTGGTTCTGAATCTTGACGCGCTGCCCAATCTCGTTATAGAGGAAGCCGTGTCTGAAAAAGATGATGCTGATAAGAATATTCACGAAAACGATATTGAACCCGTGAAAGCGGCATGATATAATCGTCATGAAATAAGTGTCCAAACCGCCATTGCAGGAGCAAAAGTTCCTGCAATGGCAGAAAACGAGGTGAAGTGACAATGGAACGCTGGGAGAATGAGCAGAACAATTCTGAAATGATGATTTATACCACAGAGGATGGCTTGACAAAGATCGAAACGACCTTCGATGGAGATACCGTTTGGCTGTCCATTGACCAGATGGCAGAGTTGTTTCAGAGAGACAAGTCTACCATTTCCAGACATATCAAGAACATTTTCACTGAGGGCGAATTGAAGCGAGAAGCAGTTGTTGCAAATTTTGCAACAACTGCCGCTGACGGTAAGGCTTATCAGGTGGATTACTATAATCTCGATGTTATCATTTCTGTCGGCTACCGTGTGAAATCTCAGCACGGCGTACAGTTTCGTATTTGGGCAACAGGGATTTTGAAGGAGTATATGCGAAAAGGCTTTGCTCTGGATGATGAGCGCCTGAAAAATCTGGGTGGCGGCGGATACTTCAAGGAGCTGCTGGAGCGTATCCGCGATATCCGCGCTTCCGAAAAGGTGTTTTACCGTCAGGTGCTTGAAATCTACGCAACCAGTATTGACTATGACCCCAAGGCGGAAATCTCCATTCAGTTTTTCAAGAAAGTCCAAAATAAAATTCATTATGCCATTCATGGGCAAACAGCGGCGGAGGTCATCTACACACGCGCCGATGCGGAGAAAGAATTTATGGGCTTGACCACCTTTGCGGGCAGTCAGCCCACGCTGAAAGAGGCGGTAGTTGCCAAGAACTATCTGAACGAGAAAGAGCTTCGTGCTATGGGGCAGCTTGTGTCCGGCTATCTGGATTTTGCGGAACGGCAGGCGGAGCGGGAGCAGGCAATGACCATGCAGGACTGGTCGGAGCACCTTGATCGGATTCTGACCATGAGTGGAGAGCAACTGCTGATTGGCAACGGAAGTGTCAGCCATAAGCAGGCTATCGACAAAGCAACCGGCGAGTACAGAAAATACAAAGCCCGTACTCTCAGCGAAGTTGAGTGCGATTATCTGGATTCCATCAAGTTGTTGGAGCAGAAAACAGATAAAAAGTAGACTATGGCGGAGAAGATATGATGAAAAAAGGAAAGATAAAAGTCTATATCTATACTCGCGTGTCCACTGCTATACAGATTGACGGATATTCTCTGGATGCACAGAAATCCAGAATGAAAGCCTATGCCGAGTTCAATGACTATGAGATTGTCGGTGAGTATGAGGATGCCGGTAAATCCGGAAAGTCCATTGAAGGGCGTGTAGAATTTAACCGCATGATGGAGGATATCAAGTCCGGTAAAGACGGCGTATCCTATGTGCTGGTGTTCAAGCTTTCGCGCTTCGGCAGAAATGCGGCAGACGTTCTTTCCACTTTACAGGTCATGCAGGATTTCGGTGTCAATCTGATTTGCGTGGAGGATGGGATCGATTCCTCCAAGGACGCAGGAAAGCTGATGATTTCTGTTTTGTCAGCGGTTGCAGAGATTGAGCGTGAAAATATCCGTGTGCAGACGATGGAGGGCAGAATCCAGAAAGCCCGTGAAGGGAAATGGAACGGCGGTTTTGCGCCTTATGGCTATAAGCTGGAAAAGGGACAGCTTTTCATCAATGAGGAAGAAGCAGCGGCAATCCGCGTGATTTTTGACCAGTATGTGCATACGGATACCGGTGCAAACGGTCTTGCAAAATATCTTGTGACCCACGGGATTCACAAAATCCAAAGGCAAAACGGGAAAAATCCCCTGTTTGATTCTGCGTTGATCCGCAGGATTCTGAAAAATCCGGTATACTGCGGGAAAATCGCCTATGGCAGACGTCGGACGGAGAAGGTGCATGGCACAAGAAATGATTACCGGCTGGTGGAGCAGGATGACTATTTGCTGGTTGACGGACTGCATGAGGGAATTGTCTCCGAAGAACTATGGCATGAGGCGCAGGTCAAGCTGCTGGCGCAAGCGGAAAAATACGAACGCGTCAACAGGGGCAAGGACACCAAAATTCATCTGCTGTCAGGTATCGTAAAATGTCCGGTCTGCGGCGTGGGAATGTACGGAAACAAAAGCATCAAACACAAGGCGGACGGTACGAAATACAAGGACTTCTTTTATTACGGCTGCAAGCACCGCACGATGACCCATGGACATAAATGCGACTATAAAAAACAGATCAATGAAGAACTGCTGGACAGCGCCGTTGCGGAGGTCATTGTAAAGCTGGTAAGCAATCCGAAGTTCGCCGCCATGATGCAGGAAAAGATCAGCATGAAGGTGGATACCTCTGCCATTGAGCAGGAGATCGCGGCGCATGAAAAGCAGCTTCGCCAGAGTTATTCCGTAAAAGTGCGGCTGATGGATGAAATTGATTCCCTCGACCCGGACGATAAGCACTACATCAAACGCAAAGCAGACCTTGATGACCGGCTTTACAAGATGTATGATAAGATCGAGGATACAGAAAACCAGCTCGTTGCCGCCAGAGCCAAGAAGATGGCGATTGAGGCGGAAAAGTTGACGGGCGACAACATCTACAAGGTGCTGATTTACTTCGATAAGCTCTATTCCGTCATGGACGATCAGGAAAAGCGGCAGCTCATGGAATCGCTGCTATCCGAAGTCCAGATCTATGAGGAGCGGCAGCCTAACGGCCAGTGGCTCAAGTCCATCAAATTCAAGCTCCCAATCATTGCGGAAGATATGAGCTTGAGTTTGGACAATGATACACATATGGAGACGGTGGCGGTGCTGGAAAAGAAATAAGTGGAAAACAAACTGAATCAAACAACAAGGAGAAAGCAATGCAAGAAGAGAAAACGACATCGAAATCTTCCTTCCTGAAATGGTTTGGACCTTTGATTCAGGCGCTTCGGGATCTTGGAGGCTCGGCAACACCAGCCGAAGTGAGAAATAAAATTATTGAAAATGAACACCTTACCCAAGACCAAATCAATGAGAAAAGGGGGAAAACAAAAGTAAACAAATTTGACAATGAGGTCGCTTTTGCCAGAACTTACTTGGTATCTGCTGGATATATCGACAAAAGCATCCATGGTATATGGACCTTGACGGGTGCGGGGAAAATGGTTGAAATGACAGATGCGTTGGCCACTGATATTTTCAAAACGGTTGCCAAGGACAACCGCAGAAAAAAGACGAACAAAGATGCTCTTTCGGATAATGACGTAGATACAGTACATTACTGGCTGTATGCACCAGGCCCTGGCGCTGAAAAATGGGAAGAGTGCCAACAGAATGGTGTAATGCTATTGGGCTGGGGTGAGATCGGCGATTTGAGCGAGTATGGTTCAAAAGCCGAAATGAAGCGGAAGATGCAGCAAGCGTATGACAATGAAAGCAGCTACACAAATTCCGCACATGCTACCTGGCAGTTTGTTCATGAAATGAAGATCGGTGATGTGGTTTTCGTAAAGAAAGGTACCAGCGAGATTCTGGGCAGAGGCATCGTTGAATCTGATTATATGTATGATTCTACCCGCCAGGATGCGTACAAAAATGTACGTGAGGTAAGATGGATCGATAAAGGCGATTGGACGATCGATCGTCAATCTGTGCAGAAAACCCTGACGGATATTACGTCTTATGGTGAATTGGTGCAGAAAATCAAAGCGTTTTTTGAAGCGGATGAACTGGACGTAGAAGAAGAGGCACCGACGGACCTTCCAGAATATACCCGCGAAGATTTTCTGAAAGAGGTCTATTTAACAGAAAACGAATATGACCGCCTGACAGGTCTTTTGCGCCGCAAAAAGAATGTGATCCTACAGGGTGCTCCAGGCGTTGGCAAAACTTTTATTGCAAAGCGGCTGGCCTATTCGATGATGGGCGTTAAGGATAGTGAACGGGTCATGATGGTGCAATTCCACCAGAGCTATTCTTACGAAGATTTTATCATGGGATACCGCCCGACCGAAACAGGGTTTGAACTGCGGAAAGGCACCTTTTACAATTTCTGCAAAAAGGCAGAAGTTGACGATGAGAATGATTATTTCTTTATTATTGATGAAATCAACCGCGGCAATATCAGCAAGATATTTGGCGAGCTGTTTATGTTGATCGAGCCGGATAAACGTGAACAATCCCTGCAATTGCTGTATGCAGATGAAAAATTTAAGGTCCCCGAAAATGTTTATATCATTGGCATGATGAACACAGCGGACCGCAGTCTGGCTATGCTGGACTATGCCCTGCGAAGAAGATTTGCTTTTTATGATATAAGGCCCGGGTTTGAGGCGGCAGGCTTTAAAAAATACCAGGAATCTTTAAACAATGACAAGCTAAACAAGCTGATTACCTGTGTGAAAGAACTGAACGTAAAAATTGTGGCGGATTCTTCGTTGGGGGAGGGGTTCTGCATTGGGCATAGTTATTTCTGCGGCCTAGAGCAGGACAAAGTGAACGACCAGCTGTTGCGTGAAATTGTAGAATATGAGCTGATCCCTCTGCTGAAAGAATACTGGTTTGATGAAGGTAGCAAAGTAAAAGAGTGGAGCGAAAAACTGCGGGGTGCAATTCAGTGATACCGATACAAAATATCTATCACATGCTGGCCTACGCGTTTCAGATCCTGAACGAGCAGGGGTACAAAGATCTTGCCACGGAACCTTTTGAAAACACTGCGGAACTGCTGGCGGCGATTCTGGAAAAAGGTGTTACCTTACAGCTTAAGAGGGGCTTGAACCGGGAATACCTTCCGAAAACGGAAGCATTATCCTCTCTGCGGGGCAGAATCGATATTCCAGAGTCGATCAAACAGCAAACCATGCGCAGAAAACAGATGGTTTGCACCTATGATGACTTTTCGGTCAATAGTATGCTGAACCGTATCATCAAATCTACGGTGCTATTACTACTGCGCTCAGATATTTCGTCACAGCGCAAAAAGCAACTGCGAAAGCTCATGGTTTTGTTCGGCGAGGTTGACCCAATCAACTTGTATACGGTCAACTGGAATGTGCAATATAACCGAAACAATCAGACCTATCGGATGATGATTTCGGTTTGCTACCTTGTGGTTAAAGGGCTTTTACAGACCAACGCGGATGGAAGTACATGCCTGATGGATTTCCTGGACGAGCAGCGCATGAGCCGTTTGTACGAGAAATTTCTTCTGGAATATTACCGGACGGAGTTCACGGAGTTGGAAGTTAATGCATCACAGGTTGCATGGCAGCTGGATAATGGATTTAATGAAATGTTGCCGACGATGCAAACGGATGTCACCTTGCAGCGCGATAGCACAGTTTTGATTCTGGATGCTAAATATTATGCGCATACCACGCAGATACGGTTCGATACCCATACGATCCATTCCCATAATCTGTATCAAATCTTCACCTATGTAAAAAACAAAGAGTATGAAATGAGAGGCAAGCCCCATACAGTTTCCGGCATGCTTTTGTATGCGAAAACGGACGAGCAGATCCAGCCAGACCACACATATCAGATGAGCGGCAACCAAATCAGTGTGAAAACACTGGACCTTAATTGTCCGTTTGATGAGATCAAGGACCAGCTGAATATAATCGTGCAGGAACATTTTGGGGTGAGTAAGCACTAATCCTGTGAATTTTCCCCCGACCCATTGCCGGAGCGCTTGCGGCGCGGTATAATAAAGGTGACTAACAGGGAAGGAAGGTGCCGCCGATGGTTTGCCAGCTGACGCCGGCGCAGGAAGCACGTATGTACGAGATCCTGCGCGGCATTGCCGATGACCCCCACGCGCTGGAGATGCAGCAGTTCATCCAGCACGGCACCGTCACCACCTACGAGCATTGCCTGCGGGTGACCCGCATCGCCTACTGGCTCAACCTGCACTGGCATTGCCATGCCGATGAAGTCAGCCTGGTGCGCGGCGCGTTTTTGCACGATTTTTATCTGTACGATTGGCACAACTGTTCCAACATCACCCACTGGCACGGCTTTAAGCACCCCCTAATTGCACGCTACAACGCCGATGCGGTGTTTCAGCTCAACAACAAGGAGCGCAATATCATCCAGACCCACATGTGGCCGCTGACCATCACCCAACTGCCCCGCTGCCGCGAGGCCTGCCTTGTCTGCCTGGCGGACAAGATGTCTTCCAGCTGGGAGACGTTGATGGAGCGCCGCGCCAAGCGGGAAGCCAGCCACGCCGCCCGCAGCTGAATATGCCCCACAGACCCCGCCGTACAAAAACGGTGGGGCCTTTTTGTATAACAACACAAATATATCGAAAAACGATAAAAAACACTTGCAAAACGATAACGCATATGCTATACTGCAGCCATACCAAAAACCGGGAGGAGACACGACCATGAAATTTTGGGACGACGAAAAAAGCATCACGCTGACACGGTGCGTGGTGGTGGCCGCACTCATCGGCAGCATTTCCATGACGCTGGGCGGGCCGTGGGTGACGGCGTGGTTCATTGCAGTGGCAGGGCTGCGCCCTAGCACAGGCCTGACCGCCACACTGCTGGTGCTGGGCTATGCCTGCGCGGCGCTGGCTATCGGCATGCTGGTCAGCCTGTACAAATTCTTGCGCCGTATCGAGAAAGGCGAGGTCTTTGTGCCCGAGAACGTCGCGGCGCTGCGGCGCATCAGCTGGTGCTGTGCCGGGGCGGCGGTGCTCTGCTTGGCAGCGGTTTTCATCTGCTACCGGCCCTTTGCGGTGCTGGCCGCAGCCGCTGGGTTTATGGCGCTGCTGGTGCGGGTGCTGAAAAACGCCTTTGCTCAGGCCGTGCGCATGAAAAACGAACTGGACTATACAATTTAAGGGGGACGCATCATGCCCATTGTCGTAAACCTGGATGTGATGATGGCCCGCCGCCACAAAGGCGCGGGAGAACTGGCCGAGGAGATCGGCATCACCCCGGCGAATCTGTCCATCCTGAAAAACAACAAAGCCAAAGCCGTGCGGTTCTCCACGCTGGAAGCCCTGTGTAAGGCGCTGGATTGCCAGCCGGGCGAGCTGCTGGAGTACGTGGAAGAGGAACCATGATGCCTTTTATGCAGGGGCGAATGCTTGCATCCGCCCGCGGGTCGATGCGGGCATCGACCCCTACAAAGTGCATGGCTCAAGAATGAAATAAGGAGCAACCCTATGAAATACTCCCATCAAGAGGGCGAGATCCGTCCCCTTTATTCAAGTGTACCCAAAAATCAATGCTTTTGGCCCTGGGCGGTGGTGGGTAGTTATCCGCTGGCCTACTTTTACCTGCGCTGCATCCTGTTTGGGGAGGCTGGCCGTTACCGCGGCTGGGCCATGACCGCCTTTGCCGTGGTCTTTCTGCTGGGCGTTGAGGCTGCCGCCCGCGTCTGCCGCCGCACCGCTGCCAGGGAGACGCCACTTTGGGCCGCGTGCTGGCTGGCACTGTCGGTCACGTTAGCGGTGCCAGGGCACTTTTACTTCCTCGGTCTTGTGCAGGAGCTGGCGTGGCATCTGCTGGCCATCTGGTGCGTGCTGGCCCGCTGCGGCATGCTGGCCCAGGGGCACACCGGGGTGTTGGCCCCGCTGGATGCCCTGGCCGGGTGCTTCACCCTGCCGTTTGGCAGCTTTTTTGCGCGGGCGGGTGCCGTTTTCTCCGCCCTGCGCGGGCTGGCCGTGCGGCGCGTCGGGGCCAAAAAGTGGCTGGCGGCGATAGGTACACTGGTGCTGACGGCGGTGCTGTGCAGCTTTGCCGCCGCCCAGCTGGCCGCCGCCGATGTCCACTTTGCCGCCCTGGGCACCTGGCTTACCGCGATGTGGCAAAATTTCTGGAGCGCCCGCCTGCTGAGTGAGCTGTTCAACATCCTGCTGTCGCTGCCCGTGGGCGCGTGGCTGTTCGGGTTGGTCTACGGCGCCGCCCGGCGGGACGGCCCGCCCTGTGACGGCCCTGCTTTTTATAAAGCACTGGCTCCTTACAAGCGCCTGCCCCGGCTGACCTGCGGCATTGCCACGGGTGCCTTATGCGCACTGTACAGTCTGTTTTTTGCCCTGCAATTGGCTGAGTGGACCGCCGCCATGGGCGGCCCGGGCCTGACCGCACCCGAAGCCTCGGCCTTTGCGGTGGACGGATTCTGGGAGCTGCTGCGCATCCAACTGCTGGACATTGCCGTGCTGGCGGGGGTGCATTTCCTCGCAAAGAGGCCGCTGCCTAAAGCGCTGGCGGCACTGTTCTGCGGTTTCGGCGTGGCGTTTGCACTGCTGGCCGGGGCCAAGCTGGCGGCGTATATCCGGCTGTTCGGCTTCACGCCGCGCAGGGTCGCGGCCGGGTGGTTCCTGATAGTGCTGCTGGTGTGGGGCGTGCTGTTGTTGGTGCGGGTGTTCAAGCCTATCCCGGCGGCGCGCATCGGCATTGCGGTGCTGGCCGTCAGCTTTGTGGTGCTGGGCTGCACTGACCCCGACCGCCGCATTGCTGAGGCGACCCTGACCCGCTGGGAACAGGGCATAGACCCCATGCTGGATACCGGCGTGTTGTCCGCTTGTGGGGCCACCCAGTACAGCGGCGAGGAAAAGGAACCTCTGCTGATGTCCACCACCACCCGCCTGGTGCAAGACGGCTGGTTCATCGGGCGCAGCCTGGACGATATATACCAACTGTACTATTTTGATAGAGATGACCAAACTGTATATTCAACCCGACTGGATGCTACCCACACATTACGCCTGACTGTGCAGGGCAATACCTGCACCGCCGCCGAACTGCTGACTGCATAAAACCACCCCCCGCCCGCATACAAAAGGGTAGGGGGTGTTGCTATGTGGGGCATTTTGGGCGTGTTTTTGCAGGCGGCAGCCGGGCAGATTTTGTATTTGGCGCTGCATCTCGAAAGCGGCAGCTTCCCGCGGCCGCTTTCCCCGGCGGCCGAGCGTGCGGCCTTTGCAGCCCTGCGCACGGGCGGTGTGGCCGGGCGGGATGCCCGCGACCAGCTGGTGCGGCACAACCTGCGGCTGGTGGCCCATGTGTGCAAGAAATACTATGCTGCCACGTCCAATCAGGATGACCTGATCTCCATCGGCACCATCGGGCTTATCAAGGCGGTGGATACCTTTGATCCCGCCCGCGCCAGCAAGTTTGCCAGCTACGCGAGCCGTTGCATCGAGAACGAGCTACGAATGGAACTGAGAAAAATTCGGCGTGAAGGTGCGGCTGTTTCGCTGCAGGAGCCACTGGAATCCGGCAGCGGACAGCTGACTTTGGCCGACACCCTGCCCGATGACACCGTGATGGAAGACGATTGCGAGCGCCGCGCCGATGCCGCCCGCCTGCGCCGCCTGGTGGATACCCTGCCTGCGCGGGAACGGGCGCTGCTGCAGCTGCGCTACGGCCTGGGCGGGGAGCGTCCGGCTACCCAGCAGCAGACTGCCGACAAGCTGGGTATCAGCCGCAGCTATGTTTCCCGGTTGGAGAAACGCGCCCTGACTCGGTTGATGAACGCCTGGCGCCGATGAACGAAAAATCCATGTGAAAATTATGCAAAATTTGCCGAAATGCATGACTTACATGACAGAAAAACCAGCAGGGAAAGCAGGTGAATCACAAAGCGGACACAGTGTGACAAAATTTGCCACGGATTTGCCACACCTTATGAATCGCGCGATGAGCCGTCAAAACGAAAACAAAGTGTGGCAGAAGTGTGGCAATGTTGTACAAATACGTAACGTTATATTATAACAAATGAAAAATCTAAAAAATTACTGTTAAAGTATTGACAATTGATTCATTTACCTATATTATGGTAATAGATTTGCAACTATGCAGTAAGGGAGAGTTCAAGCGTGCACCTGACAAAAAGTGAACAGCAGATTATGGAAATTTTCTGGCAGGCAGACCACCCCATGGCCCAGACCGAGGTCATCCACACCTGCGAGGACCGCAAGTGGAAAGAACGCTCGATCTTTTCGATGCTGAACAGCCTGATGGCGAAAGGCGTTTTGCGGGAGGTCGGCTTCGTGCGCAGCGGTAAAACCTACGCCCGCACCTTTGAGCCTGCCATCTCCCATGCCGAGTACCTGGCCCTTGTGGTAGCTGAGCAGCTGCCTGCCAAACAGTTCCCCGAACTGTTGGCATCTTTGCTGCAGCGGGTGGAGATCACCCCGGCTATCCAGAAGGCCCTGCGCGCCGCCGTGCGTGAAAACGGACCCCAGGCCCGCGAAGCTGCCGCGGCAGAGGCTGCTGAGACCGAGAGCGAGCAGTAAGCTGCAACAAGTGGCTGAAAGCGGAAAAGTCCATAATAGCATATAACAAAGCCCCCGCCTGTTTAACGCAGGCGGGGTCTTTTCTGTATATGAGGTGCGCTATAAAAGATTTAGCGGATCATCCCGCTGACGGCGATGGACGCGACCGCCTCGCGGATGCGCTCTACCGGCAGGGTCAGGGCAAAACGGACGTACCCCTCACCGCTGGGGCCAAAGCTGAAGCCCGGCGTGCAGATAACGCCTGCCTTGTCGATCAGCTCCAGGCAGAAGGCCATGCTGTCGGTGTAGCCGGTGGGCAGCGGAGCCCACACAAACATGCTGCCGTGGCTGTCGGGTACGTTCCAGCCGATGCTGCGCAGGCCGCCGCACAGGGCGTCGCGGCGGGCCTGATACTCGCCGCACTGGCGTTTTACGCTGTCCAGCGGGCCGGTCAGGGCGGCGATGGCGGCTTTCTGCACCGGCAGGAACATGCCAAAGTCGATCTGGGTGCGCAGCTTTTTGCAGGCGGCGATCACATCCGGACGGCCCACCAAAAAGCTGATGCGCGCGCCGGTCACGTTGAAGCTCTTGCTCAGGGAGAAGAACTCCACCGCGCACTCCTCGGCTCCCGGCGTATTGAAAATGCTGCCGCCGTGGGCGCCGTCAAAGATGATGTCGCTGTAGGCGTTGTCATGCACCAGTAAAATATCGTACTTACGGCAGAAATCAACCAACTGAGCGTACAGCTCCGGCGTGCCGATGCTGCCTACCGGGTTGGCCGGCAGGCTGACCAGCATAAACTTTGCCTTGCGGGCCACTTCCTCGGGGATGGCGGTCACATCGGGCAAGAAGTGGTTTTCTTTTGTTAGTTTGTAGTACCAAGGGTCGGCGCCGCCCAGCTTGCTGCCGGTCATAAAAACGGGGTAGCAGGGGTCGGGCAGCAGCACCACGTCACCGTCGTTGCACAGCGCCAAGCCTAAGTGGCCGATGCCGTCCTGGGAGCCAGAAAAACTCATCACCTTGTTCGGGGTGATGGTGTCTACGTCAAAGCGGCGCTTGTAGTAGCTGCACACGGCGTCCAGCAGCTCGGGCAGGTCCCGCAGGCTGTACTTCCAGTTTTCGTTGTCTCTGGCGGCATCGATCAGCGCCTGTTTGATGTGGTCGGCCGGGGCAAAATCCGGCGTTCCCACGCTTAAATTGAACAGGTGGCGGCCCTCGGCCTCCAGCGCGACCTTTTTATCGTTCAGCGCGGCAAAGATCTCCGGCCCGAACAGGTCCAAACGATGGGAAAATTCCATATTGCACAACTTCCTCTCCATACATGTCTGCCGCTTTAAATCGCACACACGGCAGAATGGTTTTATTATACGCCGTGCGGCTTTCCCTTGCAAGTCCTCACGGTTCATGGTATGATAAAATGATAATAATTGTTGAAAAATCGGAGGATTTATCCCTATGGATAAACGCAATCGTCCCGCCCTGGCCTACCTGCTGGTGGGGGTAGCATCTGCCGGCCGTGCTATGTTGGCTATGCCCGATGCCGTCGCTTTGCAGGAAGTCTCGCTGACTGTGCTGGCGCTGGTGGGCTACCTGCTGCTGGGCCGCCGCGCCCTGCCCGTGCTGGCCTGCGGCACCGTGCAGTTGGTGCTGGAACTGGTGCTGTGCGGCACTCTGGCTGGTCCCGCCTGGCTGGCCCCGCTGCTGCGGGCCGCGGCCCTGTGGCTGCTGTGGGCCACTGTGACGCAGATGTTGAAAATTGCTGGCTATACGACGGGAAAAAGCGCCAAGATGCCGGTTGTGGCTGCCGTGCCGCTGGCCGTATACTGCGTTGCACACTTTTCTGCCGTGGCGGCCACCGTGGCGTCCTTTGCCTTCATCGTGTTCAGCATCATGCTGCTGTGGTACGCCGTGCTGCTGTTGCGCGCCTACAACACCACCCGCGTGAAAAAGTGAGCCCGCGCCTTGTGAAAACAGGCATAGTGTGCTATACTATCTAATAAGTATCGAATTTTGTAAGGAAAGAGGGCTTTTGCCATGATCCCTTTTAATGTGCCCCCCTGCGTTGGGGATGAATTGGAGTATGTCAAACAGGCGATTGATGCCCATAAAATCTGCGGTGACGGTACGTTTACCAAGAAGTGCAATGCGTGGATTGAGGAACGCTTCCACGCCCAGAAGGTACTGCTGACCACCAGCGGCACCACCGCTCTGGATATGGCCATGCTGCTGTGCGATATTCACCCCGGTGACGAGGTCATCCTGCCCAGCTTCACCTTCTCCAGCACCGCCACCGCTGCCGTGCTGGCCGGGGCCAAGCTGGTGTTTGTGGATGTGCGTCCCGACACGATGAACATTGATGAAACCAAGATCGAAGCCGCCATCACCGACAAGACCAAGGTCATTGTGGCCATGCACTACGCCGGTGTCGCCTGCGAGATGGACACCATCATGGACATTGCCCGCCGCCACAACCTGATGGTGGTCGAGGATGCCGCCCAGGGCGTGATGAGCAGCTACAAGGGCAAGGCACTGGGTACCATTGGCGATTTTGGCTGCTACTCTTTCCACGAGACGAAAAACTACTCGATGGGCGAGGGTGGCGCTCTCGTCATCAACAACCCCGATTATAACGAGCGCGCCGAGATCCTGCGCGAAAAGGGCACCAACCGCGCCAAGTTCTTCCGCGGCCAGGTGGACAAGTACACCTGGGTGGATTTTGGTGACAGCTACCTGCCCAGCGAGTTGAACGCTGCCTACCTGTGGGCTCAGTTGCTGCATGCTGACGAGATCAACGAGAACCGCCTGACCAGCTGGCACCGCTACCGTGAGGCATTCCTGCCTTTGGCTGAAGCCGGCAAGATCGAGCTGCAGCATATCCCGGCTGAGTGTACCCACAACGCTCATATGTTCTATCTGAAGTGCAAGAATTTGGAAGAACGTACCGAGTTCATCCGCTTTTTGAAAGAGAACGATATTCTGGCGGTGTTCCACTACATCCCGCTGCACTCCGCCCCGGCGGGCGAGAAGTTCGGCCGCTTTGACGGCGAGGACGTCTACACCACCGCCGAGAGCGAGCGCCTGGTGCGCCTGCCCATGTACTACGGCCTGACCGAGGACGACCAGAACAAGGTCATCGCCAAAGTGCTGGAGTTCTATGAAAAGTAAGACCCTGCCCGCCTGGGCAAGGCTGGTCTGCACGGCGGCCGCCGCGCTGGTGTTTTTGCTGGTGTATGAGTGGGCTGTCTACGGCGTGCCGCTGGGCAGGATTTACCTGCCCGCCAGCGCGTGGAGCGACGAGGTCTACTACGCCAAGCAGCTTTCGGCGGTGGTGACCCACGGCGTACCGCAAGGGTACTTTGGTTTTAACGAGTCCCACGCCGAGATCGGCCGTTTTGCCGCCTGGGGGCCTGCGGTGTTCTACCTGTACGCCATCCCGGGGCTGATTTTCCGCGGACAGAACGCCTTTTTATATTGCAACCTGTTTTGGATGCTGGCGGGCTGGCTCTGCTTTGTGTGGGGTACCCGCCTGGACTGGAAGCGCCAGTTGTTGTTCGGCGTCGGCATCGCCGCGCTGAACGCCCCGGTGCGGTATGTATTCTCCGCTATGCAGGAGCCGCTGCACTACGCGCTGGTGCTGGCCGTGCTGGGCCTGGCCGTAGGCATCCGCCGCGGGTGCAGGCATGCGGGCGCGGTCTGGGCGGCGCTGTTTGCGCTGTGCGCTGCCGCCACGCTGGTGCGGCCCTATAACGCTGTGCTGTGGCTGTTCCCGCTGGTACTGGCCTGGCCCCGCCGTAAGGCGGTGGGCGGCACGGTGGTCGGGGCGGCTGCTTCCGCCGCCGGTACGCTGGTGCTGATGAAAAAGTTCTATGCACCGTACCTTTTTGCCAATGTGGATCTGGGCGCTGTGGAGGAACTGCTCCACGGTCACTTCTGGGCCGCCGCCCGCAGCGTTTACTATAAGCTGTTGGGTGCGTGGCAGCAATTGGGGCAGGAGATCGCCGACGGCACCCGCGTGGGCAGTTGCTATCTGCTGCTGTTTGCGTTGCTGCTGGTCACGCTGGCCTGTGTGATTTGGAACGCTGCGCATAAGCAGCCGGTGTTCTGGAAAGTATGTGCACTGGTGGTCACGCTGGTGGTGTTTTTGGCGCTGATGCTGATGTACCGCCCTGGCGAGGCCTCCCGCCATACCATCGTGTATGATCTGCTGCTGTTGGCGGCGCTTGTGGCCGAGCAGCCGCCCCTGACCGCCGCTGCGGCCCCGGTGCTGCTGGCGGTGCTTAGCGTGGCGGGCATCCGCATGACCACGGCAAGAGGGGACAGCGATACCTCCACCTTTACGATGCCTGTGTATAATGCAGGATTATCGCAGGAAGTTGCCGACCTGCAAACGGCGCTGACCGAGAGCCAGGCCCGCCTGACAAGCGACGACCCGTGGGACCATGTGTGCGCCTACGCCCTGGGCGGCGGCAGCCACTTTGGCATGCTGTACGCTGTGCCCGATGGCATGGGCCTGCAATTTGATGAAGACACGTATCTTCTGGACCCTGCCAACGAAATTCATTCCCGTTATGTCATGGCAAATACCGACAGCGACGTGGCCCAATATCTGGAAGAAAACGGCTGGGCCCTGCTGTACGAGGGCGCGTCTGCTGCTGTGTACGAGTGCGGCTAACCGCCGGATCTTAGAAAACGCGAAAGGAACCTGTATGGAAAAGCTTCCCATCCTGACCGGTGAAAAGGTTGTCTTGCGGCCCATCACCGATGCCGACACCGACAACATCGTGCGCTGGCGCAACATCCCCTCGGTGCGCGATAACTTTATCTTCCGCCAGACCTTTACCCCTGAAATGCACCGCAACTGGCTGAAAACCAAGGTTGCCACCGGCGAGGTCGTGCAGTACATCGTCGTGGATAAGGCCGCCGATACGGCGGTGGGGTCGGTGTACTACCGGGATGTGGACCATACTTTTAACAGTGCCGAGTACGGCATCTTCATCGGCGAGGAGAGCGCCCGCGGTAAGGGCTTTGGAACCGAGACTGCCCGCCTGTTCACCGATTTCGGCTTCACAGCGCTGCACTTGCACCGCATCAGTCTGCGCGTGCTTGCCGAGAACACCCCTGCCCGCCGCAGCTACGCCGCCGCCGGCTTTGTGGAGGAAGGCACCTTCCGTGACATGGTCCGTCTGGACGGCGTCTACCGCGACGTGGTCTTTATGGCAAAAATTGCACAATAACGTATAAAAGCAGACGGAGAATACCTGTATGGATAAGTTGAAACGACTGCTGAAAAAGACGCCCCCGGTGCCCCTTGGCATCGCGGGCGCGTTGCTGTTTCTGCTGCTGTTTTACACGCTGGCGTTCCGCACCCCGTTGTGGCAGGTGTGGATGCCGCCCAATATCGATAACGACGAAGTGATCTACAACCGCCAGGTGGTCAGTGTTATTGCCCACGGCGGCCCGCTGGGCTACTTTGGCTATAACGAGGGCACCGCCGACATCGGCCGCTACGGTGCCTGGGGTCCGGTGCTTATCTGGGTCTACGGCCTGGCCGGACGCCTGTTCGGCGCCAGCGTTAACACGATGTTCTGGTGCAATGTGCTGTTTCTGGCATTGGGCGTGGTGGTGTTTACGATCGCCGCGCGGCTGAACATTGGTCAGCAGATTTTGTGCTACGGCGGCTTGGTCTGCCTGTGGATGCCGCTGGCGGGCAGCTTTTGCGGCTCGTCCGAAGCGCTGCATTATATGCTTGCACTGGTCATTGCCGGTTCCACGGCGGCCTTGCTGCGGGGCGGCTCCCATTGGTGGCTGGTGCCCGCGGCACTGGCCTGCGGGCTGGAGACCATCTTCCGCCCCTACGCGCTTTTGTTCTGGGCGTTCCCGCTGGTGGCTGTCTGGGCCGATAAAAAGCGGCGCAATTTCTGCCTGGGCGAGGCAATCTTCAGCTTTTGTGTTGCCCTTTTCTCTATGACGAAACTTTCCGCCTCCTATTTCAGCGGCGGCGGTATGGATTTCGGCGGTCTGGAACTGCTGGCCCACGGCAAAATTGGCGAAGCCATCGTGTATGAGATGAACCATGCCGCCAAAGAATTAGTAACCGTTGGTCAGGATATTCCGCGTACCTTTGTGGAAAAGACATACTTCGGCCGCGGCTGCATTATCTTTTTGATGATTTTGGCGGTAACACTGGTCTGCTTTGTGCTGGACCGCCGTGCCCACCGCCCCAGCCCACTGAAAGCCTGCGCCCTGGGCTGCACCGGCATTATTGCGCTGGTGCTGGTGTTCCTGTATAACATCGCGCCCCGCCACCTGATGCTGCTGTCCATCCTGCTGCTGGCGTCGGTGGTGGTCGAGGATGCCGCCCGCAGCCTTGTCTGGCTGCCGGTGCTGGCGGTCGTGCTGCTGCCCATCAACGCCGAGCGCAGCACCCTGTCCACCTATTTTGACGAGATGGGCAGCCAGATCACGGCCGTGGAGACTGCCCTGCAGGAGCGCATGGACGCCCGCGCCAGCGCCGATCCCTGGGACAACACCCTGGCTTACGCTTACGCGGACGATGTGTTCCACGGCTACCTGTACGCTCTTCCCGCAGGTATGGGCATTGAGTTCGATATGAACACCTACATCGCCGACCCGGAGGAGACAATCTACTCCCGCTATGCCATGGTCAACCATGGTACCGACGCCGAGGCCCGTCTGCTGGCGGACGGCTGGCAGGAGGTCATCTCCACCGAGGACCTGATCGTGTATGAACGGCCCGATACGCAATAAAAGGACGAAAATAACATGCAGAAAATTTCTTTTGTGATCCCGTGCTACCGCTCGGAGCATACGCTGGCGGCAGTGCATGAGGAACTGACGGCGACGATGCAGACTTTGCCCCAGTATGACTACGAGGTCGTGCTGATCAACGACTGCTCGCCCGATGACACCATCGGCACCATCCGCAGGCTGGTGGCGGCAGACGCCCATGTACAGGGCGTGGATCTGGCGAAAAACTTCGGCCAGCACGCCGCGTTGATGGCTGGTTTCCACCAGTGTACCGGCGATATTATCGTCTGTCTGGACGATGACGGCCAGACCCCCGCCAATGAGGTGGGCAAGCTGCTGGACAAGATCAACGAAGGTTACGACGTCGTTTACGCCAGCTACGATAACAAGCGCCAGGCAGGCTGGCGCAATCTGGGCAGCTGGGTCAACAGCAAAATGACTGAGGTCATGTTGGGCAAGCCGCCGGAGCTGGTGGTCAACAGCTACTTTGCCGCCCGGCGGTTCATCGTGGACGAAATGCTGCGGTACGAGCATTGCTACCCCTACGTCATCGGCCTGGTGCTGCGCTCCACCAAGCGCATTGCCAATGTGTCGGTGCATCACCGCGCACGGGAGGAGGGACGCTCCGGCTACACCATCAGCAAGCTGCTGAATCTTTGGATGAACGGTTTTACGTCCTTTTCTGTCAAGCCGCTGCGCCTGGCCACCTACGCAGGCACGGTGTTTGCGGGCTTTGGTTTTTTGTATCTGATCTACATCATCATCGACCACTTCGTCCGCGGCGCCGCCCCCATGGGCTGGGCGTCCACCACGGCGCTGCTGCTGTTGTTGGGCGGCATGATCCTGCTGGTGCTGGGCCTGATCGGCGAGTACGTCGGCCGCATCTACATGTGTGCCAACGCCGCCCCGCAGTATGTGGCAAGGGAGTATATCAAGCATGAGTGAGCCAACAACTGCCAGAAAATATTACGTAGGGCTGGATTTTTGAAGGCTTTTGCCGCAATCTTCATCGTGCTACACCATTACCAGCAGTACACCGGCACCTACTAGGAGGACTCCTTCAACTTTTTTCCGCTGATGGATTCCCAGCTGCATGTGGGCTACTTGACGATTCTGTATTTCATGATCTCCGGCTTTTTTGCCGAGAGCCAGGAATTGCGCGAGGATGCCAGAGGTCAGTTTAAATCCCTGCCGGGTAAGTTCTGGCATAAATGCCTGCGCATCTACCCGGTGGCGATCGTGGCCTGCGGGCGGCGGTGTTCGTGGTCGTTGTGGAGCTACTGGCCATCCCGTTGTATCTGTTTGTGGAAAAGCCGCTGGCTAAGTACATGAAAAAATATGAGTGGCAAAATCTGCGTCCTGTGGATCCGCTGTGATGCCATATCCGATAAAAAGTAAGGAGGGCTACCATGCGCAACAGCGCTAAATGGTTCCTGTTGCTGCACTTGATTTTGGGGGTGTATGCCAGCAGCAGCGTGTGCAGCAAATTGGCGGCGCAGCAGCCGTTTTTGAGCGTGGGATTTATCCTGCTGTACGGCGGCATGCTGGCGGCGCTGGTGGTGTATGCCTTTGGCTGGCAGCAGGTCATCAAGCACCTGCCGCTGACCACCGCCTACGCCAATAAGGCCATCACCGTGGTGTGGGGGATCCTGCTGGGCTTTTTGCTGTTTGGGGAAAGCATCACCCTGCGCCAGTTTATCGGTGCAGCGGTTATTATTGTGGGCATCGTGCTGTTTGTGCGGGCCGACAACGAAGGGGAGGGCGGCCAATGAACCAGGCACAGCTGCCCTACGTGGTACTTTATCTGCTCAGCACCTTTTTGGCGTCGGTGTCTCAGGTGCTGCTGAAAAAAGCCGCCCTGCGGGAGCATAAGTCCCTGCTGGCAGAGTACACCGATTGGCGCGTGGTCCTGGGCTACGGCCTGTTTGTGGGCTGCTCGCTGCTGACGATGCTGGCCTACAAGGGCGTGCCGCTGAACGTCGGCCCCGTGCTGGAGGCCACCGGCTATATTTATGTGACCTTCTTTGGCGTGGTGATCTTCCATGAGAAGATGAACCCTAAAAAGATCGGCGCGCTGGTGCTGATTATTCTGGGCATTTTGATTTATGCATTATAGCGCAAAAAATAAAAGTCTGCACGGCGTTAAAACCGTGCAGACTTTTATCTTTATAAGCGGCCTCCTCTGTGAGAGGGAGGCTCAAGAAGTAGTTACAACCATTCGGGCTGGCGTTCACGGCGGTTGCGGCGGCTGGGCTGAGGATTGCGCTGCACCTCGGTGGCAATGGCATCCAGGGCAAAAGCCAGCAGCATGCCAAACACCACATCAATGACGCTGTGCTGTTTCAACAACATGGTGGAAAGTGCGATGGACACGCACAGCACGGCGGCTGCGGGGCGCATCCAACGCAGGCGCGGGGCATCGAAGCAGCGGGTGCGGTAGTAAGCCAGCATCAGCGTGACCGAGTTGAACACATGAATCGACGGGCAGACGTTCATCGGCGTATCGGTGCGATACAGCGACTGCACCGCTTTGGCAAAGATGTCATTGCCGGGTACGTAACGGGGGCGCAGGGCCAGGCCGTTGGGTACGATAGCGTAAAACAGGAGCGCCATCGTCATGCCGGCAAACAGCGGCAGACATAACCGCCAGAAGTCCGACCGTTCCCCTTTATACAGGATGAAAAAGAGGGTAAACGGGATCCACGGAAACCACAGCGAATAGGGGATGATCGCGTACTTGCAGAACGGGATCAGATCATCCAGCCGACAGTGAACCCACAGATCGGGGGTCTGGATCGTGCGCTCCAGCAGGGCGAAGAAGGTTAAGTAAAACAATGCGTACAGCCCCATAAAGTAGATGGGGTGACGCGCACACCAGTTGCGCATAGAAAACTCCTTTGGAACACCGCAGGGCAAAGGCCTTTCCGCGGATTCTATGATATAGCATTATACGCCGGGAAACCCGGCGAAAACAAGACAAAAACACACCAAGAAACTCTCGACATTCGCAGGGGAATTTGTGTGGTTTTTCGCTTGCTTTACAGGGCAGTATTTCAGAAGCTTCTATAGTTATAAACGACGGATGTGTCAGAATTGTTGCAGGAAGAGGGAAATTTTTTTAAATTTTTTGCGGGAAATGAAAAGGCCCCCTTGTGTAAAGGGGGCAGAATGCCGTTTGTGCGGCCCCCTCTGGGTGGGGGGCTCCCCTTCTGGCACTTCGTGCTATCTCCCCCCGTGCCGGAGGAGTCTGTCTCGCAGAGGGAGGCGTTAAAGGTTGTGCTTATTCCCCAATCGAAGCCGGATGGTCGGTGGGGGTATGCTCGTTCTGGTACTTCAGGGAAGCGGCAATGAAACCCTTGAACAGCGGGTGAGCGCGGTTCGGGCGGCTCTTGAACTCGGGGTGGAACTGGGCGCCCAGGTGGAAGTCCCGGCCCGGAATCTCCACAGCTTCTACCAGGCGGCCGTCGGGGCTGGTGCCGGCAATGACCAGGCCCTTCTCCTCGAACTCGGCGCGGAACTCGTTGTTGAATTCATAGCGGTGGCGGTGGCGCTCGTCGATCTCCAGCGTGCCGTAGCACTCGGCCATCTTGGTGCCGGGGGTGATGGTGCAAGGGTACTTGCCCAGGCGCATCGTGCCGCCCTTGGTTTCCACGCCCTGCTGGTCCGGCATCAGGTCAATTACATTGTGCTGGCCCTCGGGGGCAAACTCGCTGGAGTTGGCATCGGCGTAGCCCAGCACGTTGCGGGCGTACTCCATCACCATGATCTGCATGCCCAGGCAGATGCCAAAGTAGGGCATACGGTTCTCACGGGCGTACTGGGCGGCCTGGATCATACCCTCGATGCCGCGGTCACCGAAGCCGCCGGGCACGATGATGCCGTCCACATCGGCAAATTCTTCGGCGCAGCGGTCCTGGTCCACCAGAGTCTCGCTGTCCACCCACTTGATCTCGACCTTGCTCTCGTTCTCGAAACCGGCGTGGTACAGGCTCTCCATCACGCTCAGGTAGGCATCGTGCAGCTTAACGTACTTGCCCACCAGGGCAACCTTGCAGTTGCGGCTGCGGGTGGCAATGCGGCTGATCAGTTCCTTCCACTCGGTCAGGTCTGTGGGCGGGGTCTGCAGGTGCAGCTGGCGGGCCACCACATTGGTCAGGCCGGCGGCCTCCAGCATCAGCGGGCATTCGTACAGGCTGGGCATGGTCAGGTTCTCAATAACGCAGTCCGGGCGGACATTGCAGAACATGCTGATCTTGCGCTTGATGTCGCTGCCAACAGGGCCGTCGGCACGCAGCACGATGACGTTGGGGGCGATACCCATGCCCTGCAGCTCCTTGCAGGAGTGCTGAGCCGGCTTGGACTTGTACTCGTCGGAACCGGAAATATAGGGAACCAGCACCACGTGGATGTAGCAGCAGTTCTCGGGACCCTGCTCAATGCCCACCTGGCGGATGGCCTCCAGGAAGGGCTGGCTCTCGATGTCGCCGGTGGTGCCGCCGATCTCGGTGATGACAACGTCGGCCTCGGTGCTCTTGGCCAGGTTGTAGATGTAGCTCTTGATCTCGTTGGTAATGTGGGGGATGATCTGGACAGTCTGGCCCAGGTAGGCACCCTGGCGCTCTTTGTTCAGCACATTCCAGTAGACCTTGCCGGTAGTCAGGTTGGAGTATTTGTTCAGGTTTTCATCGGTAAAACGCTCGTAATGGCCCAGGTCCAGGTCGGTCTCGGTGCCGTCGTCAGTCACAAAGACCTCGCCGTGCTGCAGCGGGCTCATCGTGCCGGGATCCACGTTGATATACGGATCCAGCTTCTGGCTTGCCACTTTCAGGCCGCGGGTCTTCAGCAGGCGGCCCAGGCTGGCGGCGGTAATGCCCTTGCCCAACCCGGAAACGACGCCGCCGGTAACAAAAATATACTTCGTTGCCATGATACATCCTCCCTCTACACATAAAGACAATGCCGCACAATCCTTAGCGCCGAGACGGCGGGAATTGTGCGGCGCTGATTACAACAATAATCAACTTATTATACGCTTGTCAGATGCCGGATTGCAATAGGAAAGCGCCAACTTTTTAATTTCCTAATTTTGTAAAGTCTGCGCTCTCCAGCAGGGCGGTGTAGCGCCGCACCTGGCGGCAGATCTCCGCCGCCAATACCTGCATATCCAGCGGTTTGCCTACGTGGGAGTTCATGCCCGCTTCCAGGCAGGCTTTCACGTCGTCGGCAAAAACGTTGGCGGTCATGGCGATAATGGGGATGCCGCTCTCCGGCGGGCAATGCTCGAAGGCGCGGATGGCGCGGGTGGCCTCCAGGCCGTTCATCTCGGGCATCATCACGTCCATTAGCACGGCGTCAAAGGTGCCCTGGGGCGCGTTCTGGAACAACTCCACAGCCTCGCGGCCGTTCTCGGCGGTGGTGATGGCGGCACCCTGTTCTTCCAGCAGGGTCACGGCGATCTCCCGGTTCAGCTCGTTGTCCTCGGCCATCAGCAGGTGCAGGCCAAGGGCAGGGGAGAGGAACAGGCCGCCCAGCAGCAACAGCGCCGCCGCCAGGGCCAGGACCAGGTGCAGAAGGCAGGGACGTTCTGCGGCATTCATCGTGGCAACACTCCTGACAGAGAGGAATGGCCCCCTCTGGGAGGGAGGCTCCCGCGAAGCGACAGAGGAGCCTTATAGGTGCTTACAGTTCTTGGATCGCTGCCAACACCTGGGCATGGGCCTCCTCTACGGGAGGCCACAGGGCAGGGTCGGTCAGGGGCTTGGAGCCGCGCACAGCCTCGCACAGGGCCGAGGATACCTGATACAGATGCTCCATCCCCAAATTCTGGGCCACGCCCTTCAGCGTGTGGGAAGCCCGGAACGCGGTCTCCCAATCCTGGGCGGCCAGGGCGTCTTTCAGCTGGCCAAAGCTGGGGTCGTTGGGGTACTTCAGCACAAACTTGCGCACGAGGGCTTCGCTGGGGATGCGGCGGAGAGTGTCATCGTAATTGCCGCCAATGCGGGTGTAAAATTCCTGCAGGGTCATGATCGTGAATACTCCTTTTAAACTTCCTTATTCTACATCAAAATCCCGTTGTGGGGGGGGGTAAAATAGACACGGACACGTGGTTTCTCTCGTGCTTGGCGTCGTACATTTTCAGGTCGGCACGGTGGATGGCATCGGCCAGCGGGTGGGCACCGTACACGCCGCCAATGCTGACGGTGGGCTTGAAGTTCGGGCAGCCCGGCACGGTGATGCTCTCCATCCGGCGGCGAATCTCCTCCAGGCGGGAAGCAAAAATGTCCGAGGGGATGCTGGGGAAGAACAGCAAAAACTCGTCCCCGCCGTAGCGGATGAGGATGTCGCTGCTCCGGATGCAGTCGATAATGCCGCGCACGATCAGACGCAGCGTTTCGTCGCCGGCCTGGTGGCCGTAGGTGTCGTTGACGGCCTTAAAATTGTCCACGTCGATCATCGCTACGCCCTCGGCATTGGCGAAAGCCTCGCTCTGCTCGGTGTAATAGCGGCGGTTGTAGGCGTTGGTCAGGGGGTCGCGGTAGAGGGCCTGGCTGTAGGCGCTCATGTTATCGCTCAGCAGGTTGCGGCCGTCCACGGTCAGCAGCGGGTTTTCTTTCAGCTTATTTACCAGTTCCAGTACGCAGGGGGTGCCGTCCACCTCAATATACTTGGAAAGCACCTGATAGGCCTTGCCGTCGTTGAACTCCAGCTTGGAGATCTGGTTATGCTGGGTAAAGGCGCGGAAGGACGAACAGTTGCTGCAGGGCAGGTTCTTGTTCCACACCGCATGGCAGGGGTGATTGGTGGGTTTTAACTTGCCGGCTTCATCAAAAGTCCATACAGTATTCTTTTTCACATCCACCAGGCGCACTACGTCAAAGATCTGTTCCATGCCGCGCATCATGGCCTGTACGCCCTCGGTGGTGACCAGGTTGACATTCTCGCCCTTGTCCGGCAGCTCTGTGCTCTGCACAGGGTGACATTCACCCACTGCGCCGAGATAGACCGGGTTGGTATCGTCCAACCAGATGGCCCGGGCGTAAACGCGGAACCAGCGGTACTTGCCGTCCATCGGCAGCTGGGCGCGCATTTTTACCTCGGGATTCTGCGGGGTGGTGGCATGCAACAGTTTTTGCAGCTTGCGCATATCATCCTGCGAGAAGAAATACTGCGAGGTCGCCTCGGTCAGCTGTTGGGTCTGGGGGCCATGCAGATGCCGCGCCGCGTAGTCCGAAAGGGTCAGCACATTGGTGGCGGCGCTGTAGTCGAACTGCACCGAGTGGGTGTGGTGGAGGAAGAAATCCGTCTTGATGGAGGATGCCGACAGCGCACGGCTGGTGTTGTCCTGCTCGGGCAGGTTGCTGTTGTGCAGCACCTTGGCGGAGATCTGCTGGGCTTCGGCCAGGTAGTCGTGGTCCACCGCGCCGCTGTGCAGTTTGCTGCGCAGATCCTCGCTGATCTCCACCAGGCACTCCATCAGCAGGGGATTGAAGGCGCCGCACTCGCCGTTTAAGATCATGTGCAGCGCGGTATCATGGTCAAAGGCTTTTTTATAGCAGCGCTCGCTGGTCAGGGCGTCGTAGACGTCGGCCAGCGCTACGGCCTGGGCACCGATGGGGATGTCGTCGCCCTTCAGCCCGTTGGGGTAGCCGCGGCCGTCGTAGCGCTCGTGGTGCCAGTGGCAGATCTGACGCGCGGTTTTGACCAGCGGCGCGTCCTGCTCGAACGGCAGCTCGTGCAAAATCTTATCACCGATGGTGGTGTGGGTCTTCATGATCTCGAACTCTTCCTGCGTGAGCTTGCCGGGCTTGTTCAGGATGGTTTCTGGGATGTTGATCTTGCCGATGTCGTGCAGGGCGGACGCCATGGTGATGAGGCTGATCTCCGTCTCGGTCAGCGGGTACTTGTCGGTCATCGTGATGAGCTTGCGCAGGATCATCTCGGTGAAGGTGCGGATGTGCAGCACGTGCATGCCGCTCTCGCCATTGCGGAACTCGACAATATGGCTGAGGATGGTAATCATCAGCGAGTTGGATTTTTCGTTTTCGTAGATCTGGTCGGCCACCAGCTGCATCAGGCGCTTCTGCTTGCCGTACAGCATCAGGGTGTTGACCACACGGCGGTGCACCACCGCCATATCAAAGGGGCGGCTGATATAGTCGGTCGCGCCCAGATTGTAGGCGCGCTCTACGAAAGAGGTGGCGTTTTCGGCCGAGATCATGATGACCGGCAGTTCGTCGATCCAGTGATATTGATTCATGGCAGTCAGCACATCGAAGCCGTCTTTTACCGGCATCATGATGTCCAGCAGCAGCAGATCAATGCCGCTGTTTTTCTCGATCATTTCGATGGCCTGCTGTCCGTTTTCTGCTTCCAGGATCTCGTATTCCTCGCCCAGCATTTCGGTAAGGATGGCGCGGTTCATCTCTGAATCGTCAGCTATTAAGATCCGTTGTTTATCGCTCATTCAGTACCCCAGTTTCTTTTGCGGTAAATTTAACAGTTTTATACCTTATTATAGTATACGATGTGACAAAAAAGCAATAGAAACCGGTAAATAAAAGTCGAAAACTGTCAAATGAGACAAAAAAAGGGGGATTGGATGCCGATAAAAAAGGCCCCCTCTGGGAGGGGGTTCCCGCGAAGCGGGTGGGGGGAGGCTGTCTCGTAGAGGGAGCCTTTCCATATCAAATAACGTAATCGTTCCCCACCTGATCCGTGTCCATCAGGTCGGCCAGGGTGATGCCGTCGAAAAAGTCCTGGATCATCGTGTTCAGCTTGCGCCACATGGGCAGGGTGCGGCAGTCCGCCATGCGGGGGCAGTCCACATGCTCCTGCTCCAGGCAGGCCACAGGGGCCAGGCTGCCCTCGGTAATGCGCAGGATGGCGCCCACGGTGTAATCCTCGGGCGCACGGGTCAGCCGATAACCGCCGGACTTGCCCCGCAGGCCGGTGAGGTAACGCTCCTTCACCAGCCCTTTTACGATGGCCTCCAGATATTTTTCCGAGATGTCCTGCCGATAGGCGATCTCTTTTAAGGGGATATAGCCATCGCGCTGGCTCTCGGCAATATCGACCATGACCCGCAGCGCATAACGGCCCTTCGTTGAAATCATCATGTGTGGTACTCCTTTGTTCTATATTCCTATTATACAGGTCGGTAAATGGGAATGCAACAGGGGCGGGCAAAATATTTCTGCAAAAATTCCCTCAAACCCTATTGACAAATAGGGAATTATGCGGTACAATCCAATCAACCTACAAGTGAGGTATGAATATATGAAAACGAATTCCATGTTTCGATGTTGATAGCAGCCGTTTAGCCATAGGCCCCCCTCTGTCGCTTCGCGACATCTCCCCGCACTGTGGGGAGTCACCCTCGCAGAGGGA
Source organism: Oscillospiraceae bacterium (assembly GCA_025758045.1). Classification (NCBI taxonomy): domain Bacteria; kingdom Bacillati; phylum Bacillota; class Clostridia; order Eubacteriales; family Oscillospiraceae; species Oscillospiraceae bacterium. The sequence continues at coordinate 1,771,151 of CP107208.1, forward strand.
GCCTTTATGAACATACAATAACATAAACAATTACCTTATATAAATTAGGAGGACACCACCATGAGCAAAATCTACACTTCCGCTGACCAGCTGATCGGCCATACCCCGCTGCTGGAACTCACTCATATCGAGGCTGCCGAGGGCCTGCAGGCCAAGATCCTGGCTAAGCTGGAGTACTTCAACCCGGCCGGCTCTGTCAAGGACCGTATCGCCAAGGCCATGATCGATGACGCCGAGGCCAAGGGCGTCCTCAAGCCCGGCTCTGTCATCATCGAGCCTACCTCCGGCAACACCGGCATCGGCCTGGCCTCCGTGGCTGCTGCCCGCGGTTACCGCATCATCATCGTCATGCCCGAGACCATGAGCGTGGAGCGCCGCCAGCTGATGAAGGCCTATGGCGCTGAGCTGGTTCTGACCGACGGCGCCAAGGGCATGAAGGGTGCCATCGCCAAGGCTGACGAGCTGGCTAAGGAGATCCCCAACGCCTTTGTGCCCGGCCAGTTCGTCAATCCGGCCAACCCCGCCGCCCACAAGGCAACCACCGGCCCCGAGATCTGGGAGGACACCGACGGTAAGGTCGACATCTTCGTTGCCGGTGTCGGCACCGGCGGCACCGTGACTGGTGTCGGCGACTATCTCAAGAGCCAGAACCCCAACGTCAAGGTTGTGGCTGTTGAGCCTGCCACCTCTCCTGTGCTGAGCAAGGGTGTTGCCGGTGCCCACAAGATCCAGGGCATCGGCGCTGGCTTTGTGCCCGACGTGCTGGACACCAGGATCTACGACGAGGTCATCCCCGTTGCCAACGAGGACGCTTTCACCACCGGCAAGCTGGTCGGCCACAAGGAGGGCGTCCTGGTGGGCATCTCCTCCGGCGCTGCTGTCTGGGCTGCCATCGAGCTGGCCAAGCGCCCCGAGAACGCCGGCAAGATCATCGTGGCCCTGCTGCCCGATACCGGCGACCGCTACCTGTCCACCCCGTTGTTTGCAGACTGATTGCATCTAACTGAATAATTTGCTATAATGCAAGGGGCAGACCCATGTCTGCCCCTTTTTTGCATGATTTAGGAGGGTTCCCTATGGAAAATACACCCGGCGCGCTGATCGCCATGAGCGGCGGCGTGGACAGCTCTGTTGCTGCCTACCTGATGAAGCAGGCGGGCTACCGCTGCATGGGCGCTACCATGCGCCTGTACCAGAATGAGGACCTGGGCCAATGCGGCTTCCACACCTGCTGCTCAGCCAAAGATGTGGAGGACGCCGCCGACGTGGCTTTCCAGCTGGATATTCCCTTTGAGGTCATCAACTACACCGATGAATTTCGCGAGAAGGTCATCAAAAAGTTCATAGCTACGTATGAAGCGGGCGGAACGCCCAACCCCTGCATCGATTGCAACCGCTACATGAAGTTTGATAAAATGCTGGCCTTCGCCCGGGAGCACGGCCTGGATTATGTCGTTACCGGCCACTATGCCCGCATCGAGCAGGACCCCGACACCGGCCGCTGGCTGCTGAAAAAGGCGCTGTACGGTGAAAAAGACCAAAGTTACGTGCTGTATGTCCTCACCCAGGACGAGCTGGCCCACACCAGGTTTCCCTTAGGCGGCATGGACAAGCCCAGCATCCGTGTGCTGGCCGAGAAGGCCGGCTTCTGCAACGCCCACAAGCACGACAGCCAGGACATCTGCTTTGTGCCGGACGGTGATTATGTCGGTTTTATGGAACGATACACCGGCAAATTTTACCCGGACGGCGATTTTATCGATACCACCGGCAAGGTGGTGGGCCGCCACCACGGCGCCGTGCGCTACACCAACGGCCAGCGCAAGGGCCTGGGGTTGGCTCTGGGTGCGCCGGTTTACGTCTGCGATAAGGACATGGAGAAAAACACCGTCACTGTCGGCCCCGAGAGCGAACTGTTCACCACCACGCTGGTAGCCGGGGACTTCAACTGGATCTCTATCCCCGAGCTGACCGCCCCCATGCGTGTAAAGGCCAAGGCCCGCTACCGCCAGCCCGAGCAGCCCGCCACCGTGCGCCCGCTGCCGGACGGCAAGGTGGAAGTGGAATTCGATGAGCCGCAGCGCGCCATCACCCGCGGCCAGGCCGTGGTGCTGTACGATGGCGACGTAGTAGTCGGCGGCGGCACGATTTTGTGAATATAAATAGGTATCGCAGGGAGGGGGCAAGTCCCCTCCTTTTTGCGTGGCAGATTCAACAGAGGCCGGAGCTTTAACACACCCCCGCCCCACCTCTGAGTTAACGTTAGTTGTTAAATGAGCCGTGAAAGCCCCCTTCCGGCACTGCCATTTTTTGCGTAAAAATCCTATTTTCCTATTGACAAGGCGGTTTATCCATGATATGATACAAACAACCTACAAATCACATAGGTTTGTTCTTGCGAGAACCCTGTATGTGCTTACAAAAAGGAGGTGCAAAGCGTATGACTACTGTGTTCGGCAGCCTGCTGCGGCAGAATTTCCGTTGTGGACGAATGTGCGGCTCCCGGGCAGAACTGGCCTGGTGCGGGGCGCGCAGCGCTTTGCATTGCCGGTAAAACGGTGTTGGACTGTTTTTTCTGCCCGGGAGCTATATCTATAGCCTTCGGGCATTTTTATTTGCCCGGTTGCCGCATTGGCCCCCTCTGGGAGAGGGTGGGGGAGAGAGCCTACGATTTAGTAGCAGTTAAAGAAAATGTCTCTCCCTCCGGCCCTTCGGGTCACCTCCCTCGCAGAGGGAGGCTTTCACAGCACGAAACAATCATCACAAATAAAAAATAACAGAAATGAGGATTTTATCATGAGCGAGCGTAAATACCATTTTGAGACCCTGCAGCTGCATGTTGGCCAGGAGCAGGCTGACCCCGTCACCGATTCCCGCGCCGTGCCTATTTACCAGACCACTTCCTACGTGTTCCATAACGCCCAGCACGCCGCTGACCGCTTCGACCTGAAGGACGCCGGCAACATTTACGGCCGTCTGACCAACACCACCGAGGATGTGTTCGAGAAGCGCATCGCAGCCCTTGAGGGCGGCGTGGCTGCCCTGGCGGTGGCTTCCGGTGCTGCCGCCATCAACTACACCATCCAGGCCCTGGCCCAGAACGGCGGTCACATCGTCGCCCAGAAGACCATCTACGGCGGTACCTCCAACCTGTTGGAGCACACCCTGCCCGCTTTCGGCGTGACCACCACCTTTGTGGATGCCCACAATCTGGCCGAGGTCGAGGGCGCAATTCAGGACAACACCCGCGCCATCTATCTGGAGACGCTGGGCAACCCCAACTCTGACATTCCCGACATTGACGCCATTGCCGAGATTGCCCACAAGCACGGCCTGCCCCTGGTCATCGACAACACCTTCGGCACCCCGTACCTGATCCGCCCCATTGAGCACGGCGCTGACATTGTTGTTCACTCCGCCACCAAGTTCATCGGCGGCCACGGCACCACCCTGGGCGGCATCATCGTCGATTCCGGCAAGTTCGACTGGAAGGCCAGCGGCAAGTTCCCTGCTTTCTCCGAGCCGAACCCCAGCTATCACGGCGTCAGCTTCGTGGACGCTGCCGGCCCCGCCGCCTTTGTTACCTACGTCCGCGCCATCATCCTGCGTGACACCGGCGCCTGCATCAGTCCGTTCAACGCCTGGCTGCTGCTGCAGGGTACCGAGACCCTGTCTCTGCGTCTGGATCGCCACAACGAGAACACCAAGAAGGTCGTGGAGTTCCTGAACCATCACCCGAAGGTGGCCCACGTCAATCATCCCAGCCTGCCGGACCATCCCGACCACGCCCTGTACGAGAAGTACTTCCCCAACGGCGGTGCGTCCATCTTCACCTTCGACATCAAGGGCGGCCAGAAGGAAGCCTTTGAGTTCATCGACCACCTGAAGATCTTCTCGCTGCTGGCCAATGTCGCTGACGTGAAGAGCCTGGTCATCCACCCGGCCACCACCACCCACGCCCAGCTGTCCCCCGAGGAGCTGGAGGATGTGGGCATCCACGAGAACACCATCCGCCTGTCCATCGGCACCGAGCATATCGACGACATCCTCGCCGATCTGGACCAGGCTTTGAACGCGGTTGAGTAATTTGTAAACAGTTTTTAGAGGGAATAGGGATTTAATAGCCGCCGCACCCGGTACGCCAAGTCCGGGTGCGGCGGTGTTTTTGTGGGTTGCGTTTGGGGCGGGTTTGCGGTATTATTTGTTTAAAAGTTTCTTCGGTTCCTTCTTTTCAAAGAAGGAATAAAACCCCCGTAAAGGAGCCTTCCCATGCCCACCATCATCGAAATCACCGACCTCTCCGCGCCGGAGCTGGCCGTGTATACCAAACTGACCGAGGCGCAGCTGCGCAACAAGCTGGAACCGGAAAAGGGCATCTTCATCGCCGAAAGCCCCAAGGTCATCGGCACCGCGCTGGACGCGGGCTGTGTGCCGCTTTCCTTTTTAATGGAGCGCCCCCACATCGAAGGTTCGGCCGCCGCCGTGCTGGCCCGCTGCCCCGATACCCCCGTGTACACCGCCCCCCGCGAGACCCTGCAAACGCTGACTGGCTACGCCCTGACCCGGGGGGTGCTGTGCGCCATGCGCCGCCCGAAACAGCATACCGTCGAGGAATTGTGCCAGACCGCCCGCCGCGTGGCTGTGCTGGAAGGCATCGTTGACTCCACCAACATTGGGGCTATCTTCCGCAGTGCCGCTGCACTGGGCATGGACGCCGTGCTTCTCTCGCCCTCCTGCTGCGACCCGCTCTGCCGCCGTGCGGTGCGGGTCAGCATGGGCACGGTATTCCAGGTGCCCTGGGCACGGCTGGGGGAGAAAAACACCGAATGGCCCGCGGCCGGTATGGACCGCCTGCACAAACTGGGCTTTAAGACCGCCGCCATGGCGCTGGACGACCGCGCCGTCAGCGTGGAGGACCCGGTTTTGCAGGCCGAGGACAAGCTGGCCATCGTGCTGGGCACCGAGGGCGACGGTCTGGCCGCCAACACGATCGCCCGGTGCGATTACACCGTTATGATCCCCATGCAGCACGGCGTGGACAGCCTAAACGTAGCCGCCGCCAGCGCCGTGGCCTTCTGGCAGCTGCGTGCCAAATAGTATACAACCTGCCACAAAAAAATGACAAAAGTTTTACACCCCGCTGACCAAAACCCTGGCGGGGTGTGTTGTTTTTGGGGCGGGTACATGGTACAATATTTATACACGTAACGAAAATGCGTGCAATAACCAGCAGGGGGAACCTACCATGGGCTTCTTGAAAAAATTTACCAAGCAGGAGATCAGCTGGATGATGTACGACTGGGCCAACAGCGCCCACTCGGTCATCGTCGTTACCATCCTGCCCATCTTCTTTGACTCGGTGGCCAGCTGCACGGCGGACAGCGTTTCCAGTATGTCCATCTGGGGCTATGCCACCAGCATTGCCATGGCCATCGTCGCCCTGGCCGCGCCGTTTTTGGGCGTGTTTGGCGACATCCGCGGCATGCGCAAAAAGCTGTTTACTGCCTTTTTACTGCTGGGCGTTGTCTCGGTGGCAGGCCTGGCCTTTACGCCGCTGATGGACTTTACCTCCTCCACCGCTGTCGCCGGTAAGGTGGCCATGCTGGTGCTGGTGCTGTACATTTTAAGCACCATCGGCTTTGACGCCTCCTGCATTTATTACGACGCCTTTTTGACTGACGTTACCACCGAGGACCGCATGGATTCCGTCTCCACGCTTGGCTACGGCCTGGGCTACATCGGCGGCTCCACCATCCCGCTGCTGATCTTCCTCATCATGAACGCTGTCGGCGTGCCGATGCTGACGAGTTTGGCCATCATCTTTGCCATCACCGCCGTATGGTGGCTGGTGTTCAGCCTGCCGTTGCTGAAAAACTGCGAGCAGACCACCGGCAAACCCTACGAGAAGGGCGACATCGGCGCCAGCATCAAAAACGTGTTCACCACCATGAAGGAGATCGGCGCGGATAAGCCCATGCTGGTGTACATACTTTCGTACTTTTTCTACATCGACGGCGTGCATACCATCATCAGCATGTCCACCAGCTACGGCACCAACCTGGGGCTGGATTCCGCCGGTATGCTGCTGGCTCTGCTGCTGGTGCAGGTGTTGGGCCTGCCCTTCTGCCTGCTGTACATGAAGTTGGCCGCCAAGTTCGGCGCGCGCACCATGGTGGGCGTGGGTATCTGCGTGTACATGTTTATCTGCATCTTTGCGTACTTTATGAACAGCTTGTGGCAGTTCTGGATGCTGGCCGTGCTTTGCGCCACCAGCCAGGGCGGCATCCAGGCACTTTCCCGCTCGATGTTCGGCAAGCTCATCCCGGACAAGGCCCGCAGCGGTGAGTTCTTCGGTTTCTTTGATATTTTCGGTAAGTTTTCCTCCATCCTCGGCCCCACACTGGTGGGTGTCGTCAGCGCCTTTGCTGCCAGCAAAATGATGGCCGCCCAGGGCTTGACCGCCGTGACCGCCACGGCTGAGCAGGTAGACGCCATCAACAAGGCTGCCGGCCCCTACGGCATTTTGTCGGTCATCCTCATCATCATCGCGGGTGCGGTGCTCTACTTTGCCGTGCTGCCCCGCACCCTGAAAGGCGACCAGCGCAAGATTTGACAAAGCGCGCCTGAAAGCTTACAATAGTTTGCATGCTGAACAACAGGAAGTGAACCATCATGCCGGAAGGCTATACCCATGTGCGCACGGCGCAAAAGGCCGCGGCGGCCATCCATTATAAGGTGCAGTGCCCCGCTGCCTTTGCGGCGGGCGCCAACGGGCCGGACAGTTTCTTTTGCTATGAGGTGTGGAAAAAGCGCGCCAAGCGCCACTTTGACCTGCCCACCCTGGGCAACCGCATGCACGAGGAAAAGACCGGCGAATTTCTGCGCTGCCTGTGCCGCCACGTAAAAAGCCGCCCCCAGGTGGAGTATGCCCTGGGCTTTTTAAGCCACTACGCCGCCGACACGGTGGTGCATCCCTTCGTGTACGCCATGTGCCAGCCCGGCCAGCCCTACGCGGGCCCCGGAGGGCACGGCTACCTGGAGATCGCGCTGGACTCCGCCCTGCACGAGGAGGACACCGGCAGTGCGCTGGTGCCCGTCAACGATGTCAGCCCCCTGCCCACCGGTGAGGAACTGGCCGACATTACGGCGCTGCTGCACACATGCCTGCTGGAAGTCTACGGTGTGGATGTCTCGGTGGAGTACCTGGCCGATGCGTTCTACCACACCAAGGTGCTGCGCGGGCTGTTCCCCACAAAAAATCCGCTGAAGCGCGGGTTCTTCTGGCTGGTGGAGCCGCTCTTCGGCGGGCGCGGGTTCATAACGGGGCATATCTCGCCCCGCAAGCTGGCCCCCGACATGCCGGACGCCTGGACCGACCCCTTTACCGGCACCGAGCATACCGGCGGCGTGTTTGCCCTGCTGCCCAAGGCCGAGCGCCGCAGCGAGGAGTTTATGGGCGCAGCCCTGCTGCTTTGGCTGGACAAGTACACCGAAGCCGAATTTGCTGAGAAAATCGGCAGTATGAGTTATACCGAGGGTTGCGTGACACCCGCCAGCGACCCCGCCAACGAAAAGGAGACAACAACATGATCCGTATCACGATGCAGAACGGCAAGACCATCGACATTGAGCTGGACCCCAAGGCAGCTCCCATCACCTGCGAAAACTTTGAGAAGCTGGTCAAGCAGGGCTTTTACAACGGCCTGACCTTCCACCGCGTCATCCCCGGCTTTATGATCCAGGGCGGCTGCCCCGAGGGCACCGGCATGGGCGGCCCAGGCTGGCACATCAAGGGTGAGTTCCTGCAGAACGGCGTCGTCAACCCCATTAAACATACCCGCGGCGTCATCAGCATGGCCCGCGCTATGGACCCGAACTCCGCCGGCAGCCAGTTCTTCATCATGCACCAGGATGCACCCCACCTGGACGGCGGCTACGCTGCCTTCGGCCACGTGGTCTCCGGCATGGACGTCGTCGACGAGATCGCCGCCGTTTCCACCGACTGGAACGACAAACCCCGCACGCCGGTCGTGATGGAGAAAGTGGAGATTATCTAATTGTTTAATTGTTACTTTTCTTGAAAGAAAAGTAACCAAAAGAACTTTTAATGTAATAGACCCACGAACGGGTTGCACGGTATAAAGGCTCCCTTGTGTAAAGGGAGCTGTCAGCCGATAGGCCTTTGGGAAAGTTACCACAAAATCATGCCCGCCTGGTAGGGGACAACGCCCCGCCCCGGCGGGCTTTTACTTTATAGTTGAAATCTTTGCCGAAATCGGTTATACTATTTTGTAATAATTGAAATTGTGGGGGAATCCACCTTCTGGACGACCCTTTATAGAAGTAAGGAGCAAACAATGGCACATACCGTAATGGTTACCGGTGCAGACGGCTTTATTGGCAGCCACCTCACCGAAGAACTTGTCAAGCGCGGCGAAAAAGTTCGCGCCTTCTGCCTGTATAACTCTTTCGGCTCGCTGGGCTGGATCGACACCCTGCCGCCGGAGATCCGCAACGAGATCGACATCTTCATGGGCGACGTGCGTGACCCCAACGGCGTGCGCACCGCCATGCGCGGGCAGGAGCGTGTCTTCCACCTGGCCGCCCTCATCGCAATTCCGTTCTCCTACCACAGCCCGGACAGCTACGTGGACACCAACATCAAGGGCACCCTCAACGTCCTGAACGCCGCCCGCGAGCTGGACACCCAGCGCGTGCTGGTCACCTCCACCAGCGAGGTCTACGGCACAGCTCAGTATGTGCCCATCGACGAAAAGCACCCCTTCCAGGGTCAAAGCCCCTACTCGGCTACTAAAATCGGTGCTGACCGCCTGGCCGAAAGCTTCTACCGCAGCTTCGACCTGCCCGTCACTATCGTGCGCCCCTTCAACACCTACGGCCCGCGCCAGAGCGGCCGCGCCATCATCCCTACCATCATCACCCAGCTGTTGGCGGGCCAGACTGAGATCAAACTCGGCAGCCTGACCCCGACCCGCGACTTCAACTATGTCAAAGACACCGCCAACGGCTTTATGACCATCGCGGACTGCGATGCCGCCATTGGTCAGGAGCTGAACATTGCCACCGGCGTGGAGCACTCCATCGGTGACTTGGCCAACGAGCTGATCGCCCAGATCAACCCCAACGCCAAGATCGTCTGCGAGGCCGAGCGCCTGCGCCCCGAAAAGAGCGAAGTCAACCGCCTGCTGGGCGACTCCACCAAGCTGCGCAACCTGACCGGCTGGGCGCCCCAGTACACCTTTGAGCAGGGCCTTGCCGCTACCATCGAGTTCCTGCGCGGCAACCTGGACCAGTACAAGGTCGGCCAGTATATCCTGTAATCTATGGAAAATTCGTCAAACAAACGCAAATTTTCACCCACCGTATGGCACCCCGCCGCACGGTGGGCTTTCGTGTTGGGGCTGTGCGCCGTGGCGGGCGTCATCGTCAGCTACTACTGGCGTGTCTTTTACGGGCTGGATGCCCGGGGTGTGCCGCCGCTGCAGATCACCGGCCTTTGCGTGGTGCTGGCCCTGGCGGCGGGTGCGGCGGCGCTGCTGCTGCGGCATTGTAAGGACTTCGCCAAGCGGGGGGCTTGCTGCATTTTGCTGTGCGGAGCGCTGTTCGCCTTTGCCAATCCGCCCCTGCAAACGCCCGATGAAACCGACCATTATCTGCGGACCTACGCTATCTCTATGGGCCGCTTTGACTTTGACGCTAAGCGAAGCTACCCCGAGGATGTCAACGAGCTGATGGACGCCTTCCCTGGTGCGTGGGTCAATGCCCACACCTCGGCGGGCCTGGGCACTGACCCTGACACGAACGCCGAGCAGCCCTACAACACCGCAGGCTACGCCTTAAAACAGTATGGCAAAGACGGCCGGGTGGAGAGCATCTGGGATAGCTTTACCCAGTACATCAACTGGGAAAAGCGCGATTCTGCGGCAGATTCCGTCGCCGAACCCATCAGCTTTCTGATTTTGCCGTTCCTGCCCGGGGCACTGGGCATGGCGTTGGCACGGCTGTTTGGGTTTGGCGCGCTGGGCTGCCTGTACGGCGGGCGGCTGATGAACCTGCTGGTCTACACGCTGCTGTGTTACGCGGCGCTGCGCAGCGCCAAAAAGTGCCGCCCGGCGTTCTTGGCCGTGATGCTGCTGCCCATGTCGTTGTACATGGGGGCTTCGTTAAGTTACGATGCGGCGTTGTTGGCGTGCTATTATCTGATGCTGGCGCTGCTGACCTGCCCGGAATGGGACAGCCGCACCGCCGCTGTTTACACGGCCGCCTGCGTGTTTGCCAACGGCACCAAGCCCTACATCAACCTGCTGTGGGTGGTGCTGCCGCTGGTGGTCGTGCGCAGGGGCGAGTGGAAAGCCAGACTCAACCGCGCGTGGTACACCGTGGGCACGCTGGCGGGCGCACTGCTGCTGACCCAAATTGTGGAACAATATGGCACGCTGCTTCGTCATAATTACGGCACTATCGCCCGGCAGGGTGGCAGCACCGTCAACGGCGGGGCACAGCTTTTGTTTGTGCTGAAAAATCCGCTGCGTTATATCGCGGTTTTGTTGGGTACACTCTATGAGAATGATGGTTTCCTGGGCCAGCTGGGGCTTTTCGGCTGGAAGGATATGCCCGTCGCGTTCCTCAACCTGACCGGCCCAATGGTGCTGCTGGCTGCCGCGCTGCTCTGCGCCCCGAAGACGAACGCCTTGGGCCGCCGCCGCAACGGCTGGCTGAGCGTGTTCGCCGCCGTCTACGCTGTGGGCGCCATGACCGCCATGTACATCACCTACACGCCGGTGGGCATGGTGCGCATCGTGGGTCTGCAAACGCGGTACTTCCTGCCCGTCTGGTTGCTGCTGGCTGTGGGCGTGGCGGCGCTGATCCGCCGCGCGTTAAAACCGGCCCTGACCGCCGAAAGGGGAGAGGCCCTGGCCCTGCCGCTGTGCGGCTGGTACGCCTTTGCGGGGGCGGTGCTGCTCTTTCAGCATTACTTTATTGGACCTGTCTACGTCATTTATCAATAACTACAGGGGGTGACTTGTACTGTGCTGACCTTGGCCTGGGGGCTGTTCCTGCTGGTTCTGCTGGCGGGTGCCGGTGCGGTGCTGGCCGCCCTTTTGGATTGTGACGCCGCTTTACTGCCGCTGCCGCTGCTCAGCACCGCCGCGCTGGTGCTGTACCCGTTTGGCATGCTGGGCAATCTGCGCATTGGCGCGGCGGCAGCTGTGCTGCTGTTGGGTGCTGCGGTGGTTGTGGGCGTTGTTCGCCTGCGCCCGGCAGGTGTGGGAACGGCGGTGAAAACCGCCCTGACCCGCCCCGGCTTTGCGCTGTTTTTGGGTGGTGCTGCGTTTATCTGGTGCCTGTTTGCCCTGCACCGGCCCATGTTTACCCAGTGGGACGAGTTCACCGCCTGGGGCCTTGCGCCCAAAATGGTGGTGGAGCGCGCCGCGTTTTATGTGGCCGATCCCGTCAACCTGAAAGCCAGCTTTACCTACCCGGCCACCAGCCTGGTGACGTTCTTGTTCCAGCCCTTTGGTTCGTGGGCTGAGTGGGCCTGCCTGGCCGCGCTGGACACCCTGGCTCTGGCCTGTGTGGCGGCAGCTTCGGCTCTGCCTCGCCCGCAGTGGGCGGGGGGCATCCTTGTGTTCGGGACCGGGTTTGTGCTGCCGTTCTTCTTCTCCAACAATCCGGCGGGCAGCTATGCGCCGCAGTATGCCAACGCCATGGCGGACCTGCCGCTGGCGATGCTGTTTGGCGGGGCACTCTGCCTGTATTATTCTGTAGGGCACCGCAGGCGGGCATTCTGGCTGACGGCTCTGCCGCTGATGCTGCTGACCCTGACGAAAGATATTTGCTTTGCCTACGGGCTGATCGCCGCCTTTTTGATCGGCCTTGACCAGTTGGTCACCGCCGATAAACCAATCAAACAATCGTTCCCGCGTGCGTTTCTGCGCGCTGGCGGCCTGGCCGTCTGCGTGGTGGCCACCTTTGCAAGCTGGAGCCGCTACACCGCCGCCGTGACCCCCACGGTGGACACCGGCGCCAGCGTGGGCAGCGCGGGCTTAAGCTACGGCGCGGTGCTGACGGGCGGCGTAAAGCAGCTGCTGGGCATTGGCCGCGATGACAAGTTTGCGCAAATTATGGCCGCCATGGGGAATGCTTTCTTCACCCGGCGCATCTGCCTGCTGGGCGGCGGCATCATGGCGGTGGCGGTTATTACCATGGTCGCAGCAGCGGCGTTTTTTGCCGCCGAAAAAGGCCCGGCCCGCCGCCGTGTACTGATGGCGCATCTGGCATTCGCGTTCTGCTTCGCCGCGCTGTATGCGTTCCACCTCATTTTGTATTACTACAATTTCTCGGACGTGGAGGGCCTGGCCCTCAAGGACTACGACCGCTATTTAAGCCCCTACTACCAGGCGTGGATGCTGGCTATGCTCTGTCTGCTGGCCCGCAGTGCTGCCGCCCGGTGGAGCCGCTGTGTGCTGGCCTGTGCGGCCGCCGCTGTGGTGGGTATCTTCTGCTGGCGGGGCATCCCGGCGGCAGGCTTCTGGTCGGATGCCGACAGCCTGTACACCCTGCGTGCTGACGTGCAAGACCGCGCTGACACGATGAATACGGTGCTGGATTGGCCCGACCGTGTGCTGGTGCTGAGCCAGGGTGACGACGCCACCCGCTGGTACTACTACCGCTACGAGCTGACGGCCCAGGTGGTCAACGGCTTCGGCGGCTTTTACGGTCGTTTGGGCGAGACCCAGGATCGCTGGGACAGCGACTTTATGAACCTGGTCGAAAGCGAAAATTGGACGCTGTACGACTATAAAGCCGTCTGCGTGCCCGCCACGCTGGTGGCCTATATGCAGGAGAAAGACTGCGATTATCTGCTCATTGACCGTGCCGATGACTACCTGCAGCGGGAGTTCAGCCCCTATTTTGAGGGCGGCTTGACCGCTGACATGCCCGCGACCCTCTACCACTTTGAGGGCGCAGACGCCGCCGTGCCCTTTACGCTGGCCGCGGTGGCAGAAAGCGGGGTGGAATAATGCAGAAAAAAGCGCTCTTCAACCCGCGTCAAACGCTGGTGCTGGCTTACCTGCTGGCGGTGGTGCTGTGGCTGGTGCGCTGCCTGGCGGGCAGTGCCGTGATGCTGAACTACAAAATGCAGGGCAAAATGCCCCAGGTCACGCTGGCACCGGACGAGCTTACCACCGAGAGTTTTGCCGCCTATTCCAGCAACGAGTGGTGGACCGCCCCGGACGACGATCCCAACTGGTATCTTTCTACCGACAGCGACCCCCACATCTACTGGCAGGGGCAGGGTTATATTGAAACAGTGGAGCTGGATGCTGCGCACCGCCTGCCCCCGGGTGGCGTGGCGCTGTACTATCTCAAGCCCGGCCAGACCGACTACACCGAGGCGCAGAAAGTCTACGCCAAAGTCACTGCCTCCGGCGTGTACACGTTCGATCTGGGCGACCAGTGGGTCACGGGCCTGCGCATCGACCCCGACAGCGTAGGCGGCGTGCCGACGCTTTTCACTGGTGTGACGCTGAACCCGGACACCCCGTGGTATCTGCGCTTTATCCCCGCCGCCGGCCAACTGCTGGCACTGCTGTTTGTCCCCGCGTTTGTTGCGGGAGTGTTTTGTTCCTTCTTTGAAAAGAAGGGACCGAAGAAACTTGCAACATAATAAAGCAAAAATAGGGATAAGCGGCATCTGTAGGGGCGCACACTGTGCGCCCGCCAACCTCGCGGCAGTGCAAACACACGCGGGCAAACAATGTTCGCCCCTGCAACCATTCCCTGCCTCGCTTTCCCCGCGTCATCGCAACTTACCCCCAACCACAAAACGGTATTTTATATTAAAATTCTTTTGGTTCCTTTTCTTATAAGAAAAGGAACAGACAAGGATAAGCAATGGAAATTCTCTGCGTAATGGCAGCGCTGGCGGCGCTGTTTTTGGGTAGCGCCGCGCTCACGCTCAAAGCGCGGGTCCCGGCCGGGCTGGCCCCGCTGGTAACGCTGTCCTGCATCGTGGCGGTGCTTACGCTGGCCGGTATGGCCGGGATGCTGTACCCCGCCGCCTGGGCTGTGTACGCCCTGTGTGCGGCAGGCGGCGTGTGGGCGCTGCTGCCGCCGAAAGAGGGAAAAAAGCGCTACTACGCGCAATTGGCAACGCCTGGCAGCGTAATCTTCTGGGCGCTGGCATTGGCCTTTGCCGTGTACTTCTTCGTGCGCCAGCCCATGGCCACGGTGTCCGATGAATTCTCCCTCTGGGCCACCGCCGTCAAAGTCACCAAGGTGGATAACAGCCTGTACTCCACCGCCTCGCTGGGCACGCCCTGGGCGGTGACGCAGAACCCAGGCCTGCCGCTGCTCAGCTACTTTTTCCAGTTCTTTGGCCGGTATGCAGACTGGAAAATCTATCTCGCCTACGATGTATTGTTCTTTGCCGTGTATGCCGCCGTGCTCAGCGTCCTGCCGTGGAAGCAGTGGCGTGTGGCCGTGCCCATGGCTGCGGTGCTGTGGGTCACGCCGTTTTTCTTCACGGTGTACAATCACACCATCTACCTGACTACCGTCTACCTGTCGTCCTACGGCGATATCCCGGCCGGGTTGGTGTTCGGCAGTGCGGTGGCTGTGTGGCTGGCCCTGCGCCAACAGGATGGCCCCCGCTGGGCTGTGCTGCCGGTGCTGGCCCTGGCCGCAAACTTAAAAGCCAATGACTTTGTGCTGTCGCTGGCAGCTGCCGGGCTGATCGCCGTGGACGCCTGGCTGTTCTGTGATGGTAAATTCAAGCAGGGCCTTGCCCGCCGTACAGGCTTTGCCGTGGCCTGCTTTGCCGCGCCCATGGCTGTGTATTATTTGTGGAACGTCTGCTACGTAGGCTGGCTCGTCAGCCGCAACGCCAGCGAGGGCGGTGTCGGTGAGACGACTGCCTCGATGGGTGCAGTGGTCATCAACGGCATCAAGATTCTGCTGGGTCGGCCCGTCACCGGCTTTTTTGCCGAGCGCGAACCCCAGTTCCGCCAGGCGATGGCCGATATGGGCCACCAGTTCTGGACCAGCGACGGCAAACTGGGCATGATCGGTCAGGGCCGCAACATCGTGGTGCTGATTGCCGTTGTGTTTGTGGTGGCACTGGCCACGGCCGGTTCCCGCCGTCTGCGGCTGCGCATCGGCAGCATGGGTGTGCTGTCCGCTGTCTGCTTTTTGGGGTATAACCTCGAACTGGCGCTTAGCTACGGTTTTATCTTTAAGCCGTTCCAGGCGGAGCGGCTGGAAGATTATAACCGTTATATCGAAAGCTATTACATTGGTTGGTTCCTGATGGCGCTGGCTTGTCTGATGATTGCTTTGCAGCCACAGCTGGAGACGGTCAGTAAAGTCAACGGCCCCACGGCTGCTTTTACCACCAGCCGCTATGCCCCCAAGCGCCCGCTGGCGGCGCAGGGCATTGTGTTGCTGCTGGCCGTTGCCATGCTGGTGCGGCAGAATCATATCGTGCTGCCGCAGCTCAGCGTACTGGGCTTTGCGGACAGCGAATTTGCCGACCGCAAGCAGGCTCGTGCCGAGGCCGAGTACGTCTGCGAGAATTTGCAGCCCGACGACCGTGTGTTCTACGTCAGTCAGGGCGATAACGGCGAGGGCTGGTTCAGCGCCGTGTTTGATTTTTACCCGGTGCTGGTAGATTACTCCGGCATTATGTCTGAAATGAACGGCGGTGGCGGTACGTTTGGTCTGCCGGAACTCAAGCCCGACGAGGGCGTAAAAGCAACCTATTATCACGCTTTTACGGCAGATGAACTGGATGCCATCGTGCGCGGCAACGGCTGCACGGTGTTGTACATCCAAAAACTGGACGATATTTTTGTGCAAAGTTACAGCGACCTGTTTACGGATAAATTGGCCGCCGCCCAGGCAGGGGAGACCCTGCTGTACCGCGTGACCGATGCGGGCTATGCCCCGGTGGAAATGCAAGGGGGTGCCGCATGAAACGGTTGAAAACTTTCTTCGCCCGCCGCGGCGCGGTGCCTGCGGCCTGTTACATTTTGGCGGTGGCCGTCTGGCTGGTGCTGAGCCTGGCCCATGCTGGCAGCGATGCCCTGGCCAAGGCCCAGGGGCGCATGACCGAGCAGATCATCCCGGTGCAGAGCTGGCAGTTGGTGGGCCTGGAACCCGCCGAGAAGCAGGCGACAGCGGAGTCGGCCCTGACCCTGACCACCACCAACGGTGACCCGCAGATGATTTTGGAGGATGTCTCCGGCCAGGTGGTGCGCACGCTGAGCTACACGGTAACGTTTGATGGCGACGCCCGTGAGATGTGCCTGTATTACACCACGAAAGTGGGCGAGGATTACAGCCAGGATCGCCGCGTGTTCCCGCAGAACCTTGGCAACGGCCAGTACTTGTACACGCTGCCCCGCACGAGCATTGCGGCATTGCGCCTGGACCCCTGCAGCCCGGACGAGAACAAGACGGTGGATCTGACCTTTGCCTCGGCGACCCTGACCCTGAACGCCGCCTCGACTCTGCCCGCCTGGTGGCAGTACCTTGTCCCCACCTGGTATCAAACCTTCTGCCTCATCCTCTACCCCGCCCTGTGCGCGTCGGCGGTCAGCCTGATTCGTTCCTTCTTTGCAAAGAAGGAACCGAAGAAACTCTAAGGCAATACCGCACAATTCCCGCCTGACGGCTTAAGCACCGCTCCGGCGGCTGCGGCACGGCATCTGCGTTACCAAAATGCTCGATAATACACAAAGTATTATCTGCGCTTTTGGCTTAGCAGCTGCCGCACCTCGCTCGCCGTATCGGCACTTAGAATTATGCGGTATTGCCCTAAACAAAAATGGGAGATACGGTCGCAGACCGTATCTCCCATTTTTAATTTAAAGTTCTTTTGGTTCCTTTTCTTTCAAGAAAAGGGGCAAATCAGGTCACCTTCAGCGCGCGCTGGATGCGGTAGATGAGGTAGCGAAACAGGCCGACAATTAAACTGCACTCGACCCAGATGTAGTTGGGCAGGTTTTTCCAATGGAACTTCGGCTTGTTCAGCTTCGGCAGGGCTACCCAGGCTTCGTGGAAGCCTTTCGCATAATCGTTGCCGAACCCACGGAACCGGAACATCACCACTTTCAGCAGATACCCCAGCACCATCGGGATCAGGTTCAGCAGCATCATCACCAACGGCTGGTTCTTGTAGGGCAGCAGGATGCTGTTCCGTCCGCTCTGGATGCTCTTGAACGGATTGTACCGCACCGCACCCGTTGTGGCACCGCAGATGTGCCGGCACCGCGCCGTTGGGCAATAAACGTTCTTGTAACCAAAGTTGTTCGCGCGCCAGCTCAGGTCCACGTCCTCATAATAGGCAAAAAACAATTCGTCAAAAACGCCGATTTTATCCAAAATGGATTTTCTGTACAGCGCCGCGCCGCCGCATGCACTGAAGATGCGGCAGGGTTTTGTGTATCGGCTTGCCTTCAGGCCGTCGCCGCGCTTGCAGGCAAACCCCAAAATAGTCACGTAATCGCCCGCATCATCGGCAAGTTCCGGCTCGTAAAAGCGCAGCATCAGGCTGCTGACGGCAAAGATCTTGGGGTCGGCCTCAGCAGTGCGGAGCAGTTCCGCCAGCCAGGTCGGCTCGGCAAAGGCGTCGTTGTTGAACAGAGCCATGTACTCGCCTTTGGCAATGGCTATGCCCTGGTTGACGGCGTGGGAAAAACCGGTATTCTCGGCGTTTTCAATCAGGGTGTAGCGGTCGCGGCCGCAATAGCTGCGGGCAATCTCCAGGCTTTCATCCGTGGAGCCATTGTCAATGACGATCAGTTCAAAATCCTGCTCGGTCTGTGCCCAGATGGACTCGATGGAGTCACGCAGCCAGCCTGCACCGTTCAGGTTTGGGATAATGACACTTGCTTTCATACGGCCTCCTTAGCGCAGGGCGTAGTACAGGCTGTGGGAAACGGCCGCCAGGCTCAGCGCACCGATCAAAAACAGCAGCGCAAAGATAACCGCGATGATGAGCGTGCGGACCAGATAAGCACGGGCCAGGCGCTTGCGGGCACTGTCCGGGCCGCCGGAAAAGCTCCACACCAGCATCATGATAAAGCCTACCAGAGGGATGGCAAAGATGACCAGCGTGCCCAGCGTGCTGCCAAAGCCCAGGGCCGGAACATCCTGCTCCGGGGCGTCCTCAGCCGGGTGATACTGCGGGGCGGCAGGCCCGGTGGGGGCTGCTGCTGCGGGGGCGGGCTGGATGTGGGCAGCACCGCATTTGGGGCAGCGGTCTTCGCCGGGATGGGCCAGGCGGCCGCAGTTTTTGCAAAAGTACATAACGTCCTCTTTCGTTAAAATGCCAGATTGCGGTCCAGCTGGGTGTTCAGGATGATCTGGGTGTTGGTGGAACCCATCTTCTGCATCTTGGTCAGCAGATGCTCCAGTGCGTCGATGTCGGTGCAGCTTACCTTAATAATAAAATTGTAACTGCCTGTCACGCGGAAGCACTGCAAGACCTGGGACTCCTGCTCGATCATCGCCAGGAAGCTGGCGCGGGTGGCGGCATCCACCAAAACAGAGATGAGCGCCTCCACACGGGCGGGGGCGCCGGGGTTGCGCAGCACCACTGTGTAGCCGCCGATGATACCCTCCTGCTCCAGCCGATGGATGCGGCTGGACACGGCCGGGCTGGTCAGACTGACCTTCTGTGCAATGTCTTTGACGGGCATACGTGCATTTTCGGATAAAAGTTGTACGATTTTATGGTCTAGATCGTCCATGGGATGACTCCTCTTACAAAGTTTTGTATAATGCGCACAAAAAAATAAAATGAAGAAAAGCGCCGTTGTGAGGTTTGACAAAATAGGAAAAGTGTGATTTTTTCGGCGACAACTAAATATAATTAAGCATTTACTGGTTTATTATAATGTTTTTAAAAACAAATTGCAAGGGGGACGTTTGACAAATTAAGGAAAAAGACTATAATAATAGCTGTAATCAATCAAGCGACGCATCAATATGGCGATGCATAAATTTACGACATTCACTGACCTTTATATACTTTCCCACCCCTCTATGCACAAAAGCCCGCAGATTTTCTGCGGGCTTTTGTGTTTGTATTAAACAAACATCTCTGCACTTCTCGGCGGCAATTTCGGCACCGCCGGCAAGGGCGCGGCTGCCGCCCGCCAGGCGGCAGGGGATACCCCCACCTCCCGTTTAAACACCCGGCACAAATAGTTCGCCCCCGAAAACCCCGTCATCCCGGCAATCATCTCCAAATTGTACTCGTCGCTCAAAAGCAGTGCCTTCACGGCCTCAATGCGCACATTGGTCAGGTACTTCCCAGGCGACACGCCGATCTCCTGCTTGAACGTCCGTACCAGGTGGCTCTTCGTCACGCCCAGCTGTTCGCTCAATTCCTCCACGCCGTACAGTGCCATGTAATTCTGCCGGATGGCCGCCACCGCCTCGGCCACCAGCGGCGGCAGGGGGCGGGCTGTCTCATCCGCCTTGCCCAGGGCGCACAGCAGGCCGTAGGCCAGGGGGGCACTGCCGCAGCCGTGCAGCTGGGCGATCAGCTCCGCCGCGCCGGGACAGGCCGCGCCATCGGCCCAGCAGGGCGTGCCCATACTTAGTAGGTAGGCGTCGGCACACAGGCCGGTCAGCCGCACGGCCACCAGGTGGCAATCGGTCTGCGGCGTCAGCGCCAGCGGGGAGGGACCTAACAGAATATCCCCGCTCTGCCCCGGCCGGGCCAGACCTTCCAACAGGCACTCCCCGCGGGAAAGAACCCCTGCCCACAGCCCGGCGCCAGCCAGTGTGACGGCATCCTTTCCGTCCAGTTCGCGGGTCTCGGCAGCGGTGCAGTAAATTTCTGGGTCAAATATCAATTTCAACACCTCTATATCAATAAAATGCTATTTTCAAACCAATTGTAACCTGTTATTATAGTCTTGTCAAGAAAGACAGCCCCCTCTACCCGGGCTGCAAACCACTGTAAATAACTGGAGGATACGTATTATGGCTTCCATTAGCTGCCGTCACGTTAAGAAAGTTTATCCCGGCAATGTTGTTGCTGTTCCTGATTTCAGCCTCGAGATCGCTGATAAGGAGTTTATCGTTTTCGTCGGTCCTTCCGGCTGCGGTAAGTCTACCACCCTGCGTATGATCGCTGGCCTGGAGGAGATCTCCGGCGGTGAGATGTACATCGGCGACCGCCTGATCAACGATGTTCCCCCGAAAGACCGCGACATCGCCATGGTCTTCCAGAACTACGCTCTGTACCCGCACATGACCGTGTACAAGAACATGGCATTCGGCCTGGAGCTGCGCAAGATGCCCAAGGACGAGATCGACAAGCGCGTCCGTGAGGCTGCTAAAATCCTGGAGATCGAGCACCTGCTCGACCGTAAGCCGAAGGCTCTGTCCGGTGGTCAGCGCCAGCGTGTTGCCCTGGGCCGCGCTATGGTCCGTAACCCGGCCGTCTTCCTGCTCGACGAGCCTCTGTCTAACCTGGATGCTAAGCTGCGTACCAGCATGCGTACCGAGATCATCAAGCTGCACAAGAAGCTGGCTACCACCTTCATCTACGTTACCCATGACCAGACCGAGGCCATGACCATGGGCGACCGCATCGTCGTCATGAAGGACGGCCTGATCCAGCAGGTCGATACCCCGCAGAACCTGTACGACTATCCCTGCAACATCTTCGTCGCAGGCTTCATCGGCAGCCCGCAGATGAACTTCTTGGACGGCACCCTGAAGAAGACCGGCGACCAGTTCACCGTTGATCTGGCCGGCAGCGACATTCCTCTGCCCAAGGAGAAGACCGCCGACGGCAAGCTGGACGCTTACGTTGGCAAGACCCTGAAGGTCGGCATCCGTCCTGAGGACATCAAGGACGACGAGGAATTCCTCGAGAAGCATCCCAACAGCCACATCTCCGCTGAGGTCGAAGTCTCCGAGCTGATGGGCGCTGAGATCTACCTGTACCTGACCTACCAGGGCCAGAACCTGATGGCTCGTGTGGCTCCCACCTCCAAGTCTCGCCGCGGCGACAAGATCGTGGTTGCCATGGATACCAACAAGATTCATCTGTTCGATCCCGAGACCGAGCTGACCCTGCTCAACTAATCCACGTAAACTTTATAAAAGCGGCTCCGTTCTGGCGGGGCCGCTTTTTTCGGATTGTACAAATTTTCCAAAGGGGGACATCCCAATGCACATCACAGATCACCTGCAGCCCTGCTGCGTGGCGCTGCGCCAACAGGCGGATTCTCTGCCTGCGGCGATCCACCAACTGGTGGAATTGGTGCAGAAAAGCGGCTGCCTGACCGACACCGTACAATTTGAACAGGATGTCCTGGAACGTGAAAAAATGGGCGGCATCTGCATGGGACGTGGGCTGGCCATCCCCCACGCCAAAAGCGCAGGGGTGGCCCATGCCGAGCTGGCCGCCTTAACGCTGGACCCGCCGCTGCCCTGCGATACGCCGGACGGCGAGCCGGTGCGGCTGCTGTTTTTGATCGCTGCACCGGCAGATGCCAACGACCTGCATGTGCAGATGCTGGCGGGCCTGGCCACCCTGCTGCTGGATGAGGGAGTCTGCCGGCAGATGCTGGATGCCCCCACGCCAACGGCTTTTTGCAGCCTGATCGCCCGGCACGAGGATCCCGCTCCGCCGCCTGCAGAGGAGAGCCCTGCCGCTGAGACGCCGCCGCCCCCGGCCCAGTACCGGCTGCTGGCGGTTACGGCCTGCCCCATGGGCGTGGCCCACACCTACCTGGCGGCCGAGGCCCTGCGCAAAGCGGCGCAGGAGCGGGGTGTGACCATCAAAGTGGAGACCAACGGCGCGGTGGGCGTGAACGACGAGCTGGAAAGCGACGAGATCGCCGCCGCAGACTGCATCATCATTGCCGCCGACAAGGGCGTGTCGATGGCGCGGTTCGTAGGCAAGCGTCTGGTGACAGTCTCGGCCGGTGACGCGGTGCGCAATGCTGACGCCGTGCTGAACAAGGCGCTGAACAGCAAGGTGCCCGTCTACCGCGGCGGCAACGCCTTCCGCACCAGCGATTGGCGAGAGCTGGGCCGCGAAACGTACCGCCACCTGATGAACGGCATCTCCTACATGATTCCCTTTGTGGTGGTGGGCGGCGTCATGATCGCCCTGTCGCTGCTTTTGGCGCAGATGGGCCTGGCGCAAAAATATTGCGACCTGCTGAATAATATCGGCAAAGAGGCCTTTGTGCTGATCTACCCGGTGCTGGCGGCGTCCATTGCGGTCAGCATCGGCGACGCCCCGGCGTTCATGCCGGGCCTGATGGGCGGCTACATGGCTCAGCTGGGCACCACGGCGGGCAATAAGCTCAGCTGGGTGTCCTCCGGGTTCTGGGGTGCGCTGATTGCCGGTTTTGCGGCAGGCCTGCTGGTGCGTTTTTTGAACGGGCTGGGCAAAAAAATACCGGAAAACCTGCAGCAGGTGCGCAGCAGTTTTTTAACGCCGCTGCTCAGTTTGCTGGGCATTGCGGCGCTGATGGCGCTGGCGGTCAACCCGCCGCTGGGACGCTTTAACCAAAAGCTGTACCGTGCGCTGGATTCGATGCGCGGCGGCAGCCGTCTGACGGTGGGCGCTGTGCTGGGTGCGCTGATGGCCACCGACTATGGCGGGCCCATCAACAAGGCCGCCTATCTGACTGGCACGCTGGCGTTGGTCAGCGATCAGCTGGACATTATGGCGGCGGTCATGATCGGCGGCATGGTGCCGCCCATCGGCGTGGCGCTGGCCTGCCTGCTGTTCCCGCATCGCTTCACCAGGGAGGAGCGTCGCACCGCGCCGCAAAACCTGCTGATGGGGGCATCCTTTGTAACCGAGGGTGCGCTGCCCTTTGCGCTGCGTGATCCGCTGCGCGTGGTGCCCGCCTGCATGGCAGGCAGCAGCTTGGCCGGTGCGCTGGCTGTGCAGTTTGGCTGCCGCTGCCCGGCCCCTCACGGCGGGTTGTTCCTCATCGCGGTGATCGATAACCCCATCGGATTTTTGGTTGCTCTGCTGTGCGGCAGTTTGCTGACGGCGCTCATCATGGGCGTACTGAAAAAGCCGGTGAAGGGGTAAGAGGGCGGCTGATTTTGTAGGGGGGCGATGCTTGCATCCGCCCCTACAATGCACGGCTGAATTTTCAGGGATGCGCTTTCCACGGCGCATCCCTTTTGCTTTACTCAACTACTTCGCACCCGGGGAAATAATAGGTCAAAATTTCCCGCCAATCGGCGCCGCCTTCGGCCATGGATTGGGCGCCGTGCTGGCTCAGGCCCACGCAATGGCCGTAGCCGCGGGTGGTAAAGGTGAATGTGCCGTCGGCGTACTGCACGGCAAAACAGGTCGAACGCAGGGCCAGTGCCCGCCGCAGCCGCGTGCCGGAAAAAGCTTCTCCGCAGACGGACATCGAAGCTACATATCCGGCCTCGTCCAACTGCGCCGCGCCAAACCAGGCGGCGGGGGCGGTGTCAGCCAGTGTCTCCGGCTCCAAACCAAGGCCCTGCAAAATGGCATCCACCTGCTCGCAGCTGTAGGTGATGGTCGTCTCGTAGCCGTCGGCCGTCTTGTCCCAGGGGGAGGCCACTCCCTGCAGGTAGGGCAGGGCCGAGGTCCACACGTTCTGGCTGGCCTCGGTCACGCCGTTGCTGATGCTGTGGTAGCAGGCGGCGGCCGGTGCACCGCCATAGCACAGCAATGCCCCGGCGGCTCTGTCCGCCAGCGCGGCAAAGCGGCTGTAGTAGGCAGTGAAATCATCGCCCCAGCGCGCTTTCAATACCTCGGTATCCGTCCACCCGGCGCAGAGGGCTGAATTGACCTGCATCGGCGCCCCCAGCGCCAGTGCATAGCTGTGGCTGGCCACCATCTGGGCCAGCAGGGTGTCGTCGTTCCAGGTCGGCGGCATCTCGCAGGCGGCGGCACCGATGAGAAAGTCCCGCACGCTCACTACCCGGTTGGTTCCGGTGTCGGCGTCATACAGGGTGATGTCCGCCGCTGCCAGCGCGGCATTAGGGACGGTGGTACCGTTTTGAGTATTGCTGGGCGGCATCGTGGGCAAAGGCTGCGGTGTGGCAGCGGGGGAGAGATCGTCCGCCTGGACAGAATCCGTTGGGGGTGTGGGCGCGGCAGGCGGTACCAGCAGCGCAGCAAAAGGTGCAGCCGCCGCCAGAAGGGCAAAAGCGAAAACGGCAAGGGATGATTTTTTCATAGATGGGCACTCCATGCTTGCAATTTGGGGCGCGTGGCGGTACAATGTTTTGTATCCAGCGCTTGTACATTCTATGAAACAAGCCTGCCATCTTATGAAACAACGGGGGAAGACCCATGCAAAATAAACGATTCTATGCGGTTCTTGTGCTGGCTGCCGGCATCGTGCTGGCGGCGCTGCATGTAGCGGACCTGCTGCAGTGGATGGATGCTTCCACCGGCTTTGCGCTGCAAGCCTCGGTGTGGGCGCGGTATCTGCCCTGGCTGGCGGCGCTGGCGCTGCCCTACCTGCCTGCCCGGCGGGTGGCTACCCAGCCCACAGAGCTAACCGACACCAACCTGCCCCTGGGCTGCTGCATGTTGATGACAGGCGCGCTGCTGCTGGGCAGCGGTCTGCTGTCGGTGTCCTCGGCCCAAACGATCTCCGCCTACCCGGAACTGTACGCCACCACCCCAGCCTGGACCGCCTGGGCGGATGTCATCACGCCGGTGCTGGCAGGTGCATGGCTGCTGGTGTACGGCTGGCGCGCCCTGACCGGCTTTGGCGTGCGCCGCCAGAAATTGGGCGGCGCACTGCCGGGCCTGGTGCTGCCGCTGGCTTTTTTATGGCGGTTGGTGTGGCGGTTCCAGTTTGTGCCTGCCTCGCTGGGGCGCATCCCCTGCACGCTGCGGGTACTCAGTGCTGTGGCGGCGCTGCTGTTTGCGGTGGTGCTGCTTAAAGTGTTTTTGACGCCGGGCCTGCCCTGCGGTCACACGCTGTTTGCCGCTGGGGCCGGGTGTTTTCTGCTGTGCACCTGCATCGAGCTGCCACAAACGCTGTTTGAGGCTTTCAATGGTATGCTGACCATGCCTGATCTGCTGACCGGCCTGGCCATGGGTGTGTTTGGCCTGTGCGGCCTGGCCTGTACCTGGGCCGCCGCCGGGGAAGAAACGGAATAAAGGCAACACCGCACAATTCCCGCCTAACGGCTTAAGCACCGCTCCGGCGGCTGCGGCACGGCATCTGCTAATCCAAAATGCTCGATAATACACAAAGTATTATCTGCGCTTTTGGCTTAGCATCTGCCGCACCTCGCTCGCCGTATCGGCACTTAGAATTATGCGGTATTGCCTAAATATTGTAAATAGGAAAACCCGCGCTCTCGGCATTGCCGGAAAGCGCGGGTTTTATGTTGTGTGGCGGGCGGACGATGTTTTTGACCCCTCTGGGAGGGGGCTCCCGCGAAGCAGGTAGGGAGAGCTTTGGATGGAAGGCTCTCTCCCTCCGTCTGCGCTTACGCGCAGATGCCTTCCTCTGTGAGGGAGGCTTTTAGTTGACGTTATGATTCTCTCCTTCGCCGCACCTTATCCTGTACCTCGCCTACGGCGCCGTGGATGCGGGTATTCAGCAGGCTTACGCCAAACAGCGTCGGCCCGGCCAGGCCAAGCAGGGCCACCAGCACCAGCGTGCCGCCCAGATCCAGCTTGACCAGCCCCAGCCAGGGGGCCAGCAGCAACGCGCCGCCGTAGCCGATGACTGCCATCGCTCCCCAAAGTACCCAGTGCCAGGTGTTGAACGGGCGGCAGACGCCCCACAGTACCATCAGGCCCACTGTCAGCACCACGATCGTACTGATGGTGCCCAGGTAATCGCTGGACAGGCCAAAGGCAAAGCAGAACCCCTGCGCCAAAAATACCAGTAAAAAATCGGTTATGCCGCCGGGCAGCGCCGCCCGCAGCACGTTGGAGATAAACCGCCCGTGCACCCGCTCGTGATTCGGCTCCAGCGCCAGAAAAAACGCTGGTGTACCGATGGTTGCGGCGCCGAGCAGCGACAGCTGCAGCGGCAAAAACGGATAAGTCAGCGGCAGCACCAGCGATACGACGCTGAGCAGCACCGAGAAGATGTTTTTGACCAAAAACAGCGACGCCGACCGCTGGATGTTGTTGATGACACGGCGTCCTTCGGCCACTACATGGGGCAGCGCACCGAAGTCCGAATCCAGCAGCACCAGCTGTGCCACCTGGCTGGCGGCCTGCGCACCCGATGCCATGGCAATGCCGCAGTCGGCATCTTTCAACGCCAGAACGTCGTTTACACCATCGCCGGTCATGGCCACTGTATGTCCCTGCTTTTGCAGGGCGTGTACCAGCTTGCGCTTTTGCTCCGGCGTTACACGGCCGAATACCGTGCAGTGGGCGGCGGCTTTTTCCAACTCACGGTCGTTTTTCAAGGCTACCGCGTCTACCCACTGGTCAGCCCCGCGGATGCCCGCCTGGGCGGCTACATGGCTGACGGCCCGCGGGTCGTCGCCGGAAATCACTTTCACGTCCACGCCCTGACGCGCAAAGTAGGCAAAGGTCTCCGGCGCGCTCTCCCGGATGCGGTTTTGCAGCGGCAGCAATGCCAAAAACTCCAGCGTGTCTGGGTCCAGCCGGGCAGGCGGTTCGGGCAGTTCGCCCTTACAGCGGGCCAGCAGCAGCACGCGCCGCCCCTGGGCCAGCAGCGGGTCCAGTACGGGGCGCAGCTCTGCCAGACGGGCACCGGCCAAAATATCCGGTGCCCCTACGACATAACTGCCCTGCGCCCCAAAGCTTTTGGCGCTGTATTTGTAGGCCGTGTTAAAGGGGATGCTGCGGGCGGCAAACCAAGAGCTGCCACCCTGGCCGAATTTCTCGCACAGGGCACGGGCGGTGTCGTTGTCTGGCTCCTCACCGCTGTAAAAGGCGGTTAAAATGTCGGTGACAGGCGCGTTTTCATTAAGCAAAACCGGCTCGTCCGCCTGCATTGTGCTCTCGGTAATGGTGCCGGTCTTGTCTACGCACAGCACATCCACCCGGGCCAGCGTTTCAATGCAGTTCATGTCCTGAGTCAGCACCCGGCGGCGGGCCAGCCGCATCATGCCCACGGCCAAGGCCACGCTGGTCAGCAGGTACAGGCCCTCGGGGATCATACCGATCAGCGCCGCCACGGTGGTCTCCACGCTGCCGCGCATGGCCACGCCCAGCTGCCAGTGCTGCTTGTACAGAAGCGCCGCGCCGATGGGTACCAGCGCGATGCCGATGGCCCGGATCAGCTTGTCCAGGCTGCGCATCATCTCGCCCTTGACCACCTTGTGGCCGTCGGCCTTGGCCTCGGTAGCCAGTTTGGCGGCGTAGCTTTCGGCACCCACTTTGGTCAGCCGCGCCACGCAGTGCCCGGCGGCCAAAAAGCTGCCGGAACGCAGCCCGTCCCCTGGATTTTTGGCGATGGGACGCGCTTCACCGGTCAGCAGACTTTCGTTGGCCTGGGCGGTGCCGTCCAGTACCACGGCATCGGCGGCAATCTGCTCGCCCGCGCGGATCTCCACCACATCGTCCTGCACCAATTCATCTGAGAGCAGCTCCACCCACTGTCCGTCCCGCAGGCAGCGCACCTTGTGGGCGGAGACAAGGGTCAGCTCGTCGATGGTCTTTTTGGCGCGCAGCTGTTGGATAATGCCGATGAGGGTGTTCCAGAACACGATACCCAGAAACCCCATGTTCAGCCAGGAACCAACGGACAGCAGCATGAGCGCCAGCACCAGAAACACGAGGTTGAAGTAGGTACAGATATTGTCCCGCACGATCTCCACGGTGGTTTTGGTGGGGGAGCGGGGCGGGCAGTTGGTCAGCCCTGCTGCGCGGCGGCTTTCCACCTCCGCCGCCGTCAGGCCGTGAATGGGCATACGAATGACCTCCTTGTTCCTTTTCTTATAAGAAAGGAAACCAAAAGAATTTTTAAGGCAATACCGCATAATTCTAAGTGCCGATACGGCGAGCGAGGTGCGGCAACTGCTAAGCCAAAAGCGCAGATAATACTGGATGTCTTATCGAGCATTTTGGCAACGCAGATGCCGTGCCGCAGCCGCCGGAGCGGTGCTTGAGCCGTTAGGCGGGAATTGTGCGGTGGTGCCTTAATACAAATACCGTTGCGGATGCAGGCCAAGCCGCGCCGGCGCGGGTACGGGGATATGATCGCAACGCTATTGGTTTAGTATACCCGCTGATTGTGAATAAAGCATGGCAAAACACAAAAAACGGTACACACCGCAAAGTGTGTACCGTTTTGAGTTTGCGGAAAAGAGAATTACACCTCTTCCAGTTCCCCGCGGGAGCTGGCTTTCAGGTAGGCGTAGATGAACCCGTCCAGGTCGCCGTCCATGACAGCCTGTACGTTGCCGCTTTCAAAGTTGGTGCGGTGATCCTTGACCAGCGTGTAGGGCATAAAGACGTAGCTACGGATCTGGTGGCCCCAGGCGATCTCGTTCTGCACGCCCTTGATGTCGTCGATCTTGTCCTTATGCTGCTGCAGCGCGATCTGGTACAGCTTGGCCTTCATCATTTCCATAGCGTACTCGCGGTTCTGCAGCTGGCTGCGCTGGGTCTGGCAGCTGGTCACGATGCCGGTGGGCTTGTGGATCAGACGGACGGCGGAGGAAGTCTTGTTGATGTGCTGGCCGCCGGCACCGGAGGAACGGTAGACCTGCATCTCAATGTCGGCCGGGTTGATCTCGATGTTGATGTTGTTGTCCAGCTCGGGCATAACTTCCAGGCTGGAGAAGCTGGTCTGGCGGCGGGCCTGAGAGTCGAACGGGCTGACGCGCACCAGGCGGTGGACGCCGTGCTCACTCTTGAGCATGCCGTAGGCGTTGGCGCCCTTGACCATCATCGAGGCGGACTTGATGCCGGCTTCGTCGCCGTCCAGCACGTCCAGCACCTCCACGCTGTAACCGTGGGCTTCGGCCCAGCGGGTGTACATGCGCATCAGCATTTCGGCCCAGTCCTGGGCCTCGGTGCCGCCGGTGCCGGCGTGGAAGGTCAGGATGGCGTTGCTGTGGTCGTACTCGCCGTTCAGCATCGTCATCAGCTGCAGCTCGTCGATGGATTTTTCCACACCTTCCACGGCTTCCTCGCCCTCAGCGGCCAGGGCCGGATCATTCTCTTCCTCGATCATCTCCAGCAGGGTCTCGGCTTCCTCGTACTGGGTCTTCAGCTTGCCGAAGCGCTCCAGTTTGTTTTTCACTTCGCCCATCTCGCTGATGATCTTCTGGCTGCGGGCCTGGTCATCGTAAAAGCCGGGCAGAGTCATCTGATGCTCCAGCTCGGCCAGACGCTTCTCGCTGGCTTCGATAGAAAGTGCATCGCGCAGGTCATCTACAGAGGTTTTCATCCCCCCGAGTTTTGCTTTTAATTCGTCAATGGTGATCATATCGTTACCCCTCGGTTTTGTCAGGTTGGCATAAAACTACATAATAATAGTATAAACCAAATAAGGGGCGTTGTAAAGAGGGATTTCGGAGGTTGGGCAGGATGGCATAAAAGGCCCTCTCTGAGAGGCGGCTCCCGCGGAGCGGGTGGGGGAGAGATCCTGAAATAAAGAAACGGTAAAGAGATCGTCTCTCCCTCCGCCCCTTCGGGGCACCACCCTCGCAGAGGGAGGCATTACGCAGGGCAGTTAGCCATAACTATTAGCAATATCCGCCCCAAAACTGCTAAACTTCATAAAAAGTTCTTTGCATTTATCTTATTGGTGCGGTATAATGTCTTTATGTTACTGGGAGGATAAAATTTCATGGCACGTTACACTGGCAACCACTGTCCTGTTTGTGAACAGGAATTTACGGATAATGACGATATTGTCGTCTGCCCCGATTGCGGCACCCCCTACCACCGGGCCTGCTGGCAGAAGGTCGGCGCCTGCATGCACCAGTCCGAGCATGCGGCCGGGTTTGAATGGAAACCCGAAGTTGGCGCGGGTGCGGCCGAAGCCGCTCATGCGGCGACCTGCCCCAACTGTGGCACCCACAACACCCCCGGCGCGGTGCGGTGTAGCCATTGCGGCTGCCCGCTGCCCAAAGCAGGCGAGGAAGCCTCCGGCGCGGCTCCGCAAAAACCGCAGGATCAGGGTCCCATCTACGCCCGCAACCCCGGCGATGTAAACCCTGGCGGTGCCCCCCGCAATGACCGCGCTGCCCCCGGCCCCCACATCGACACCTACTCCGCAGGCCCGGACGGCATCCAGCGGCGGGAGATCGGCCCCGAGGACCCCATCGAGGGCATCAAGGCCAAGGACTGGGCCGCCTTTGTGGGCCGCAGCCCGATGTACTACCTGATGCAGTTTTTCCGCATGAGCGAGACAAAGCAGAAAGTCACCCTTTCGCTCTCGGCGTTTCTGTTTGGCCCGGCCTACCTGTTCTACCGCAAAATGTGGAAGCAGGGCCTGCTGGCCACGCTGGTCATGGTCGTGCTGAGCATCCCCGGCTTTATGTCGATCATTGCCACCTTCAACCCCACTTTCTTCGGCAGCCTGCCGCTTGGCTGGCTGCCCGCCGCCTACACCATCGGCGAGATCGGCATCTGGGCGTTCAAGGTGATTTTGGGCATGTTTGCCGTGTCATGGTACCACGACAGTAGCAAGGCGCAGATCGAGGAGATCTACATGGCATGCCCCGAGGGCGACGGCCGCACCGAGCTGCTGGTCCAGCGCGGCGGCACCAATTTGCTGGCGGCGCTGCTCTACTTTGGCATTATGTGCCTGCTGCAGGTGGCCATCCTCTACATGGCAGGCCCCAGCGCGATTCAGTATCTTATGACCATGGCGGGTGCATAAACTGCCCGCAGGATGTTGAAAAGTAAGGAAGATAAAAGGTTACAACGCCGGGTACGCACCCCAGCGATAATTTAGGAGGAAACTCATGAAAACAGCTCTGGTTATTATGGCGGCCGGTATCGGCTCCCGTTTCGGCGGCGGCATCAAACAGCTGGCCGCAGTCGGCCCCAACGGCGAGATCATCATGGATTACTCGATCCACGACGCCATCGAAGCTGGCTTTGACAAGATCGTCTTTATCATCCGCCACGATATCGAGGAAGCCTTTAAAGAGGCCATCGGAGACCGCATCGAGAAGATCTGCGCCGACCTGGGTGTCGAGATCGACTATGCGTTTCAGGCACTGGAAAATGTGCCCGAGGGTTACAGTGTGCCCGAGGGCCGCTCCAAACCCTGGGGCACCGGCCAGGCCGTGCTGGCCTGCAAGGGCATCATCAAGGAGCCGTTCGCCGTCATCAACGCCGACGACTACTACGGTAAGGAAGCTTTTGTGCAGCTGCACAGCTTCTTGCAGGGATACACCCCCGCCGAGCCGGGCAAGCTGAGCATGGCCGGTTTCGTGCTGAAAAACACCCTGAGCGATAACGGCGCTGTCACCCGCGGTATCTGCCAGATGAACGACCAGCATTACCTGACCGGCGTGCTGGAGACCAGCGGCATTGAGAAAACTGCCGAGGGTGCAGCTGCCGGCGGCAAGACCATCGACGTTGAGAGCCTTGTCTCGATGAATATGTGGGGCCTGACGCCTGAGTTCGTCGACCTGCTGGACGCCGGCTTTGTGGAGTTCTTCGAGAAAGCCGCCCCCGCCAACCCGCTGAAAGCCGAGTATCTGCTGCCCATCTACATCGACGAGCTGCTGCACGCCGACAAGGTCAGCGTTAAGGTCCTGCCTACCCACGATAAATGGTTTGGCGTCACCTATGCTGAGGACAAGCAAATCGTCATTGACAGCTTCGCCAAGCTCGTCGCCGACGGTGTGTATGAAAAAGACCTGTTCAGCGACCTGAAAAAGTAAGCTGTAAATCATACCCCACCCAGCCACCCGGTTAGCCCGGGCGGCTGCTTTTATTGATAAGACGTGGAAAACCGCGTATACTGTGTAGTGGATAAATCGGTGCTTGCGGAGGTAAAAACATGGTGAAACTTGATAATTTTGTTGATATGATGACGGGACACTTTAATAACAAAGAGCAGTTTGATAAGATGCAGAAGGATGGAAAAATATATCCTTATGCAGAACACATTAATACAATCTGCAATGGGAAAATTTTGAACCTTCCTAAAGATTTTAACGGTAAATTTGTTGTTGAAGAAAGCTACTATGAGACAAATGGAAAACGCCATGCTTCACCACATCTTTTCCTGATTACAGAGGAAGAAGATGAAATTGTATTGTCTTCTTATGAAATACCTGAAGGAGAAGATAAGAGTACATTTTCATATAGTTCTATGAAAAATGTTGATTATGCTGAATTGAAAAAATCCGAAAAATTTACTCCGGCGATCTACCATGAAAAGGATGGAATCTGGGAAGGCGGCAGTGTAAGCCGGTTCTCACCAGTAATGACATTTAAGCTCTGGGAAAAGTTTTCGGATAGTTGCCTGGAAGTATCTGAAAGCATGGAAGTTAATGGAAAGAAAACTTTTGGATATGACGAACCAATTATTTATAAGCGAGTATAACGCAAGAGCGGAATATAGCGATCAATTCCGGTTTGTAGAGTAAAGAGGGACTCCCCCCAAGGAACCTTTACGCTACAACTATGGCAATACCGCACAATTCTAAGTGCCGATGCGGCGAGCGAGAAGTACAAGCTGCTAAGCAAAAAGCGCAGATAATACTTTGTGTATTATCGAGCATTTTGCAACGCAGATTGTGCTTCGCAGCCGCAGCAGCGGTGCTTAAGCTGTAAAGCGGGAATTGTGCGGTGTTGCCCTATATCTTATAGAAAAGACCCGGCATTGCAGTGCCGGGTCTTTCCGTTGTGCCAGACTCATACATAAAAACAAATTATTGACAACCCAGCGCCAAAATGCGACAATAGAGACAGAAAATTGCGCGGTGCAAATCGCAGTTTGGTCAAAAACTGCAAAACCTTGGCACACAGCGCCATGGAAAACGAGAGGAAAAAGCGGTATGGTAAATACAACGGAACACAAAACACACCGCTACAGGAGGGCTTGTATCATGGCAAAGAACGATTTTGACTGCACCACCCTGACGCCGGAGCAGCGCGACGCGCGCCTTGCACTGGACGTGGAGCGCCTGCTGCGCTTCGGGCGTAAGCATAAGCTGATCAAAGAACTGGACGAGCTGGTGGCCCGCAACACGCTGCTGGATCTGCTGCAGCTGGCCGCCCCCAGCGAGACCAAACCGCCGAAGGAGGACCCGGCGACCCCCGCCGCCCTGCTGGACGAAATGGTGGAACTGGCTGCCCGCAAGGAACTGTTTGACGGTGCTGTGCCCCAGTACCGCATCAACTTCGAGACCCGCCTGATGGGGGCTCTGATGCCCCGCGAGAGCGAAGTCTGCAAAAAGTTCCATAAGCTGTACGTGAAAAAGGGCGCCAAGGCTGCTACCGACTGGTTCTATGATTTCTGCGTGGTAACGAACTATATCCGCACTGCCCAGATCGCCAAGAACATCCAGTGGAACACCGCCACCCCCTACGGCGAGCTGGAGATCACCATCAATCTGACCAAGCCCGAGAAGGACCCCAAGACCATCGCCCTGGAGCGCCTGCAGCCCAAGAGCGGCTACCCCGCCTGCATGCTCTGCAAGGAGAATATCGGCTATGCCGGGCGTATCAACTTCCCGGCCCGCCAGACCCACCGCATCGTGCCCATTGAGCTGGCAGGGGAGCAGTTCTACCTGCAGTACAGTCCATACGCCTATTTCCACGAGCATTGCATCATGCTGCACGAGCAGCATAAGCCCATGGAGATGAACAAGCAGACCCTGGCCGAGATATTTGATTTCGTCAGCCAGTTCCCGCATTACACCTGCGGCTCCAACGCCGACCTGCCTATCGTGGGCGGCAGCATCCTGAGCCACAGCCACTTCCAGGGTGGCCGCTATGTATTCCCCATGCAGAAAGCCGACATCGCCCTGCCTATGAAGGACGTGCGCTATCCCGGCGTCAAGGCGGGCATCCTGAACTGGCCTGTCTCCGCTGTGCGCCTGGTGGGCCGCAGCAGCCAGCAGATGCAGACCGTGGCCAACAACATCCTGACCGCCTGGCGCGAGTACAGCGATGAGAGCGTGGGCATCCTGGCCCACACCGGCGATACCCCCCACAACACCGTAACGCCTATCCTGCATTACGATGAGACGGACGGCTACATCCTGGACCTGGCCCTGCGCAACAACCGCACCAGCGAGGAGTACCCCGACGGTATCTTCCATCCCCACAAGGAATATCACAACATTAAAAAGGAAAACATCGGCCTGATCGAGGTCATGGGTCTGGCCATCCTGCCCGCCCGCCTGAAAGAACAGGGCGCCCAGATCGCCGAGATCCTCAGCGGCCAGCAGCCCAACACCAGCCGCAAGGAGGGCTCTAACCTGGCCGTACACGCCGATTGGATCGATGCGCTGATCACCAAGTATGGCACGGCCCTGCGCCCCGAAGAGGCCAACGAAGTCGTGAAGAAGGAGATCGGCATCGTGTTCAGCCGCGTGCTGGAGAACGCCGGTGTCTTTAAGCAGGACGCCGCCGGACAGCAGGCTTTCGTCCGCTTTATGTACAGCGTGGGCTTTAAAGCTGCCGACTAAAAATTTTATAGATTTTTTTAGAAAAAACAGGCCTCCGGGGTTGACAACCTTGGGGGCCTGTGGTATTATAATACTCGCATCTGGCGGCAGCCACTATGGAGAGGTGTCCGAGTGGTTTATGGAACTGGTCTTGAAAACCAGCGATTCGCGCGAGCGGACCATGGGTTCGAATCCCATCCTCTCCGCCATTTTGTATAACAAGTGAATAGAATATATCACTTTGACTTGTGGAGTAATACTCAAGAGGTCGAAGAGGCGCCCCTGCTAAGGGCGTAGGGTGGGAAACCGCCGCGAGAGTTCAAATCTCTCTTACTCCGCCAACAAAAACCCGCGTATCTGCGTAAGATATGCGGGTTTTTGGTTGTCTAAAAATGCCCTTTGACCCACAATTTTACCCACAACAGAATTTAAAACTGCTTTTTTGGCATAATTTTACCCCCGGCGGGCTTGCGCTTGCCGGGGGTATTTTTATGCCTTTTTTACGTTGTCGATAAAGAATTGCTGCATCCTGTTTGCGCTGGCCCGCTTCATCTCTTCACTGGCGTGGACATAGCGCTGCAAGGTAAATGCGGCGGTAGCGTGGCCCAGGTTGGCTTGCACGGTTTTTACGTCATCGCCATTTATCAGCGCCAGCGTGGCCGATGTATGCCGCAAATCATGCACACGGGCATCCGGCAGGCCGATGCTTGCCGCAATGCGCTTAAAGTTTGCCCATAGGGTGTGCGGATTGATACACTGGCCTATAGCATCCGTAAAGCACAGGCCCCATGTGTTTTGCCAGGCAGGCCCGGCGGCTAAGTGCGCCCGCATCTGGTGCTGGCGTTCATCCTGTAAGATCTCTAACAGGAAATCAGGCACGTCCAAAATGCGGCTTTGGCCGTTCTTTGTGCCCTGCTGGATGTAGAACTTTCCGTTTTTACTTTTATCCTTTTGCAGCTGCTGGCAGATGATGGCCTTGCTGTTCTCGAAGTCGATGTGCTCCCATGCCAGACCGAGCGCCTCGCCCTCTCGCAAGCCCAGAAACAGGCAGCACATCAAAGGAGCATAGTAAGTCGAATTCTGCGCAGCGGCCACGAAAGAGACGATCTCAGCGGGGGAGAGAGGGTGTATATCCTTGACGCGGACAGACGGCAGCTTTGCATATTTGGCCGGGTTGCGCTGGATAGTCTGTGCCTTGACTGCCTGTTCAAGCGCACTGTTCAGCACGGTCAGTATATTTTTTATGGTTTTCGGCGATTTGCCGTCATTGACCAGCTGGCGTACCATCTTTTGCACCTGTTCGGTGATCAGATCGCACAGTCTGACCGCGCCCAGATGGGGCTTGAGGTGATTTTTAATGATACCGCGATAGGTCGTGACCGTATAGGGCTTTTGCGTTGGCTCAATAAACTCGGTGAACCAGGCATCCAGATACTGCGCTACCGTGCGCTTATCATCGGCAATATAGCTGTTTGTATCCAGCTGGCGCAGCTTTTCGGTCAGCTTGCGCTTGACTTCCTTTTGAGATGCGCCGTAGATACTTAGCGTTTTGCGCTTGCCGGTGCCCTCATCATAGCCCAGTGTCAGCCGGGCTTCCCATCGCCCATCTGCCCGCTGCCGGATGGAGCCTTGCCCGCTGGCCGCACGGTTGGTTTTATTGTTTGGCATAGTAATCACCACGTTTACTAAAAAATAATGTCGCCGTTTTCATCGAGTATTGACTCATTGGCTTGCTCCGTTGCGGTTGTGAAGTAATGTCCGTATTTTTTGCAAATATTAAGCTTTACCGCATCAATGAGTTCAGGCGTGAATAGAGCATTTGCCGGACATTGTAGAAGGCGCAATGCAGATGGGCGACGCGGTCATTGATGGCATTATTGACGGCATTTCGGCAGCTTGGGACGGCCTTGTCAGCTGGTTCAATGGTTTGTGGGACAGCCTGTTCGGGAATCGCTCTGTTAATGTGGATGTCAACAGTAGTGGCACAACCGGCGGCCGTGCAGGCGGCCTTGATTATGTGCCGTATAACAACTACGTTGCAAACCTGCATCGCGGCGAGATGGTGCTGACAGCCGATGAAGCGGACAGCTACAGACGCGGTAAGGGCAGCAGCAACGGCTTTACCCTGACGCAAAATATTTACGCGGCAAAGCAGACGCCGGTTGAACTGGCAGCAAGTACAGCAGCGTATTTTCAGCGGGCGAGGTGGGCGCTGTGATGCGCGAATCGTGTCAATAAACTAAATCACCCCCGGCGGCTTGTAACCACCGGGGGGCTTTTCTGTACTTATTTTACCTATTGCGTGGCGTGTCGAAATGTGGTATCCTATTATTGCCGCTTCGGCGGTAAGGCGCTGCACAACACGGCAGGCGGTTGGCCACACTTCTCGAAAGGGGGTGAGGCAATGCCAATTACATTGACTTTCCATGTCTTCGGACTTACGGTAACGATCACTGTAAAAAGCAAGAACCGCCACCCTGCACGGTGACGGTTCTCAAATGAACTCTCTCGTCAAGGACTAACCGCTTGTCGCAGCGCCTTTTCTATAATCTATTATAGCCATACTTGGTAGTGCTGTCAAGTGCTTTGCAAGGTCGCTTTTTGACCCACGGTTTTACCCACAACACAATATAAGTGCATTTTCAGCAACTTAACTGGATTGTAAATAAGTGATGCTGTAATGATGTTTTACTTGTCTGGATTTTATTAGATTAAATGTGGTTTGCATCATAATTATAGTTCAAATCTCTCTTACTCCGCCAACGTAAAAACCGCGATACAAACCGCAAAGGTTGCTGTATCGCGGTTTTTCGTTTGCGTGATAGTGCTTGATTGTGTAAAATACTGTAAGAAAATAGGCCGTAAAATGGTCGTAAGCAGGCAACAGGTCGTAAAAAGGTCGTATAAAATCCGTGTCCAATCTGGACACAAAAGCGGCGGGCCGCCTTCATGGGGTAGCCTGCCGTTTTTATTATTCTTTCTTGTGCTCTCGGCCCTCAACCACAGCCACAACGTCAATATTGGTCTCTTCGGTCATTTCTGTCAGCCTGCTGGGGCTTTTTCACTTTCTTGCGCGGCTTATTTCAGCCAATCGATCGCTGCTTCTCCGTGCTGCTGCAAAAAGGCGTTGATCTTACCAAAGGGCGCCGACCCAAAGAACCCACGGTACGCTGAAAGCGGGCTGGGGTGGGCCGATTCCAGCACCAGTACGGGGCGGCGGTCCTGCACAGCAGCAAACACCGGCGCGTACTTTTGGGCGGGCTTGCCCCACAGCACAGCGGCCAGGGGGGCATTACTCTGCTGCACGGCGTATTCCAGCGCGGCCCTGGTGAAAGTCTCCCAGCCCTGCTTGGCGTGGGCAAAGGCGCGGCCCTGCTCCACCGTCAGCACGGTGTTCAGCAACAGTACGCCCTGCTGCGCCCAGGGGGTCAGGTCGTTGTGAGCGCGCTGGGTGCCGGTCTCGCTTTCCAGTTCCTTAAAAATATTGCGCAGGCTGGGCGGTGCCTTGCAGGCATCGGGCACCGAGAAAGACAGCCCCATGGCCTGCCCCGGCTCGTGGTAGGGGTCCTGCCCCAGGATCACCGCGCGGATGCCCGCAGAGGGGCAGGCGGCAAAGGCAGCAAAGATATTCTCGGCAGCCGGGTAGACAGTGGTGTGAGCGGCGGCCTCAGTCACAAAGGCGTCCAGAGCGGCAAAGTAGGGCTTGGCGCACTCGGCTGCAAAAAACGGCGCCCAATCGCCGCCCTGCAGCCGGGCGGCCTGTTCGGTCAGAAGCATGGCGTACTCCTTATTATAATATGTGAAACTCTCGTGAAGCCAGTATACCACACCGGGGCCAGGGCTTGCAATACGCGATTAAACGCGGTATAATACTAATTCAGGGTGTTATACGCCCTGCCAAGTATTATAAAGGGGAGAACCGATCATGCGTTCCATCAAAACCAAACTGTTCAGCCTGGGCATGGCTGCTTCCATGCTGCTGGCTTTGGGCGGCTGTGCTATGTCTACGCCTGCCAATGTGGGCTCCATCGGCGGGGTCGAGATCCCGGCCGGTGTCTACCTGCTGGCCCAGTACAACTCTTACAACACCGCCTCCGGCCTGGCCGACCTGGCGACCGGCGAAACCGCCAACGATGTCAAGACCGTGCTGAAGGCCCAGTGCACCGGCACCATCAACGGCGAGGAAGTCACCACCGACGGTGCCGACTACATCAGCCAGCTGACCAGCCACGCCATCGAGTACTACGCTGCTGTTGAAAAGGAGTTCGACGAGCTGGGTGGTGTGCTGGATGATGCTGCCACCGCCGAGGCCGCCAACTCTGCCGACAGCCTGTGGAATTCCAACGGCGACCTGTACACCGCCAACGGCATTTCCAAGTCCACGGTGGAAACCTACCTGCTGAACGCCCAGAAGGCCAAGGCCATCCTGAACCTGACCTACGGCGCCGACGGCACCAGCCCCGTGACCGAGGCCGAGTACACCGACTACGTCAACAACGATTGCTACTACGTCGAGACCGTGCAGTTCCCGCTGGTGAACTACTCCAGCTACTCGCTGGCCACCGATGACCAGAAGTCCCAGATCGAGGACATCGCGGCCCAGTGCCTGGCTGAACTGAACGAACAGGCTACCGCCGAGACCGCCAGCAACAGCGCCCTGTACACCGCTGCCATGAATTACGTGCCCCAGGCCATGAGCGCCATGGGCAGCACGATCGAGTCTGCCCAGGCGGTCTACTACGCCGGTTCCAAGCTGTACACCCCGGACGATCTCTCCAGCTTTGGCGGCGACGGCTACAACAACCTGACCGACCCGCTGGATGAGATCCCCCTGGGCACCTGGACGACCATCGACCTGGGCACCACCCTGCTGGTGGCCCGCCGCATCGACCCGCTCAAGACCTATACCGTTGACCAGCTGAACAGCATGTATGATATGCTGACCAGCATGAAGAGCGACGAGATCCAGGATAAGCTCTACGCCGACGGCGCCGCACTGGAACATAACCTGGACAGCTCGGCCATCAATACTTACAGCGCATCCAAAATCAAAAAGACTGTCTCTAAGTAAAAGAACGTCTGTGCAACACACAGGGCGGGAGCATCACAGTATGCCCCCGCCCTTTTCTTCAGCTTTCCCCATTTTGTAAGGAGGTACATCATGACCCAAAACAAACACGTAAACCTGCTGCTGGAGGTGTTGGGCTGCTTTGTCGCGGCTGCCGGCATCTACAGCTTTGCCGTGGCATCGGGTGTGCCTGTTACCGGTGTTGCGGGCGTCTGCGCCATCCTGTACCGTCTGTTCGGTATCCCCATGGGCCTGTCCAACGTGCTCATCAATATCCCCATCATCCTGTTCAGCTACAAGGTGCTGGGCAAGTCGTTTTTGCTGCGCAGCATGCGCTGCATGGTGCTGTTCGCCGTGTTTACCGACTATCTGCTGCCCATGATGCCGGTCTACACCGGCGACCGCCTGCTGGCCACCCTGTGCGGCGGCGTCATCTGCGGCATCGGCGATGCGCTGATCTACATGCAGAACTCCAGCACCGGCGGTATCGACTTTATCACGATGGCCGTCAAGGTCAAGCACCCACACCTGCCCTTTGGCAACATCACCTTTGCGGCGGCGCTGGCTGTCATTGTGGCCAACGGTCTGGTGTTCCACGACGTGGACTCCATCATCTACGGCCTTATCTTCAACTTTGTCTCCTCGGCGGTCATCAATAAGATGATGTTCGGCTTCTCCTCCTCGATGCTGGCCATGATCGTGACCGACGACGGCGAGGCCGCCTGCAAGGAGATCGACCGCGTGGCGGACCGCGGTGCCACCATTTTACAGGGGCGCGGCGGCTATGGCGGCGCACCCAAGGATGTAGTGCTCTGCGCATGTTCCAACAAGCAGCTGTACGAGATCGAGCACGCCATCCAGAAGATGGACCCGGCCAGCTTTATCATCATGCTGCAATCCAACGAGGTCCATGGCGAAGGTTTCCGCCAGCTGGAACTGGGCAAGAGCGAAGAAAATACGTAATTACCCATCTGTAAGGGCGGATGCTCGCATCTGCCCGCTTTTTGTAACCTATTTATATACAGAGGAACGACCATGCCAACCAAAGAAGCAATCAAGATCCGCGGCGCGCGGGTCCATAACCTGAAAAATATCGACGTCGACATCCCCCTGGGCAAGATCGTCGGCATCGCGGGTGTGTCCGGCTCCGGCAAATCCTCACTGGCACTGGGCGTGCTGTATGCCGAGGGCTCGCGCCGCTACCTGGACGCCCTGTCCACCTACACCCGCCGCCGCATGACCCAGGCCGCCAAGGCCAGCGTGGATGAGGTGCTTTACGTCCCGGCGGCGCTGGCGCTGCACCAGCGGCCCGGCGTGCCGGGCATTCGCAGCACCTTCGGCACTGGCACCGAGCTGCTGAACAGCCTGCGGCTGATGTTCTCCCGCCTGGCGTCCCACCGCTGTCCCAACGGTCACTACCTGCCGCCCAGCCTAGCTGTGGCGGCTGAAAAGCCGCTGATTTGCCCCACCTGCGGGGCCACGGTGTGCGCACCCTCCGCCGAGGAACTGGCATTCAACAGCCAGGGGGCCTGCCGCACCTGCGATGGCACCGGCACCGTGCGCACGGTGGACCTGGCCACGCTGGTACCCGACCCGACGCTGAGCATCGACGATGGCGCAGTCGCCCCCTGGAATTCCCTGATGTGGAGCCTGATGACCGATGTCTGCCGTGCCATGGGCGTGCGCACCGATGTACCCTTCAACCAGTTGACCGACGCCGAGAAAGAAATCGTCTATCACGGCCCGGCGGAGAAAAAACATATTTTTTATAAGGCCAAAAACACCCCCGAAGCCGGTGAACTGGACTTTACCTATTATAATGCGGTCTACACGGTGGAAAACGCGCTGGCCAAGGTCAAGGACGAAAAGGGCATGAAGCGTGTGGAAAAGTTCCTCAAGCAGGAGACCTGCCCGGCTTGCCACGGTACCCGTCTGTCCGAGGCCGCCCGCGCACCCCGTCTGCAGGGTATCTCGCTGGCCGATGCCTGCACGATGCCGCTGGCCGAGCTGACCCAGTGGGTGGACCGCGTGCCCGCCAGCCTGCCCGCGGAAATGCGTCCCATGGCCGAGAGCATCTGCGAGTCCTTCCGCACCGCAGCCCGCCGCCTGATGGACCTGGGGTTGGATTACCTCTCCCTGGACCGCGCCGCGTCCACCCTCTCCACCGGTGAGCGCCAGCGCATGCAGCTGGCCCGCGCGGTCCGCAACCGCACCACCGGCGTGCTCTACGTGCTGGACGAGCCGTCCATCGGCCTGCACCCGGCCAACATCGTGGGCCTGACCGGCGTTATGCACGATCTGGTCGAGGACGGTAACTCGGTGGTACTGGTGGATCACGACACCCAGGTGCTGGCCGAGTCCGATTGGATCATCGAGATGGGCCCCGAAGCCGGTGCGGGCGGTGGTTACGTCATCGCTCAGGGCACTGTGCCCGAAATTGAGCAGGACTCCAAGTCGATAATCGGACCCTTTCTGCGCCCGGCGGCCGCCGCGCTGCCTGCCGGGGCGGGGAAGAGCGACCTCTTTGCCGAGGGCCGCATCCACCTTTCCACCGATGCCATTCACACGGTGCACCCGTTGGAGATAGACATCCCCAAGGGCAGGCTGACCGTCGTCACTGGCGTGTCCGGCTCCGGCAAGACCACGCTGATTCTGGAAAGCCTGGTGCCTGCCCTTGCGGCCAGTACCGCGGGCCGTCCACTGCCGTCCCATGTCAAGGCGGTAACAGCCGAGGGCATCGAGCAGGTCAAGCTCATCGATGCCACGCCCATAGGCATCAACGTGCGATCCACTGTGGCTACCTATGCCAACGTCCACGACGAACTGCGCAAGATTTTTTCCCACACTCAGGACGCCAAGGCCCACGGCTACAAGGCAGGCGATTTCTCCTACAACACGGGCAAACTGCGTTGCCCGGTGTGCGATGGCACCGGCGCCATCAGCCTGGATGTGCAGTTCTTGCCGGATGTGGAGATCCCTTGCCCTGCTTGCCACGGTTCCCGCTATGCCCGCGAGGCCGACGACGTGAAGCTGATCGACAAGCACGGCCGCACTACCACACTGCCCCGGCTGATGGATTGCGACGTGCATACGGCGCTGGATCTGTGCAAGGATAGGAAGCTGGTGCGCCAGCGCCTGCAAGTGCTGCAGGATCTAGGGCTGGGCTACCTGACCCTGGGCGAGGAAACGCCCAGCCTTTCCGGCGGAGAAGCCCAGCGCCTGAAGCTGGCCAGTGAGATGGAGCGCACCCAGTCCCACGCGGTGTTTGTGTTTGACGAGCCGACCATCGGCCTGCACCCGCTGGATGTGCAGACCTTGCTGGGCGTTTTCCGCACACTGATCGACAACGGCGCCACGGTCATCGTCATCGAGCACGACCTCGACGTGATCCGCAGTGCGGATTATATCGTGGATATGGGCCCGGGCGGCGGCGAAAAAGGCGGCCGTGTGGTGGCCGCAGGCACCCCGGCGCAGATCAAAGCCACACCCGAAAGTGTGACAGGACGCTTTTTGTAAAGGTAAAACCGAACCATTCGCCAGGCGTGACCCAACAGGTTGTACCTGGCTTTTGTTTTGCAACAATATACAGAGTGCCTAAAAGCGGCACCGGAAATTCAGCAAAAAAATCAAAAAAACTTGGGAAAAAGTGTTGACAAAGCAAACCGTGATTGCTATAATAATGGAGTCGTCAGCGAGAGCGCATGACACGACAAGTTAAATATTGCCCCATAGCTCAGTTGGTTAGAGCACCTGACTGTTAATCAGGGTGTCGTCCGTTCAAGTCGGACTGGGGCAGCCAACAAAAAAATCACCGAACAGTCTTCGGTGATTTTTTTATGCGGCCGTAGCTCATCTGGTAGAGCGCCACCTTGCCAAGGTGGAGGTAGCGAGTTCGAGCCTCGTCGGCCGCTCCAAATAAAGCCCCCGGTTGAAACGTAAGTTTCAGCCGGGGGCTTTTCTCGTTATACACGAAAATTCCGGCAAAGGTTACACTCCCCTTGCCGTTTATATAAATCTTACATTATATTAAAGAAAGAAGGTCATTCCCATGAGCATCATTATCGGCATCGATCACGGTTACTACGCTATCAAGACAGCGCACTGCTCGTTCCCGGCAGGACTTACAAGCTACGGAGAACACGAACCCTACACCCGGCAAGGTCTTTTGGAACTTGCCGGGTGCTTTTTTGTTTGTGGCACCGGGCGGCAGCCTATCCAGCGGGATAAGACTACGAACGACAACTATTACCTGCTGACGCTGGCGGCCATTGCAAAGGAGATTCAGCAGCGCGGCCTGCCGCCCGAATGTTCGGTGCGGATCGCGGCGGGCTTGCCCTTAATCAGCTTTGGCCGAGACAAGCCGAAGTTCCGGGATTACCTGTTTCGCACCCGGTAGCCTGTACATTATAGATTCGAGGGTGTGGAGTACAGCATCACCATCGAGGAAGTTGCCATCTTCCCCCAAGGCCTTATGACTGAAACCGGGCTATTGCAGGACGAACCGTCCATGCTCCTCATGGACTTGGGTGGCTGGACGGTGGACTTCATGCGCATCGACAACGCCATCCCGGTGGCCGACACCGCGCACAGCTTGGAACTCGGCATGATCCGCTGCGTGGACGACATTCGGGAGCAGGTGCGCCGGGAAACCGGGCTGTCCCTTACGGATGCCCAAATTGAGAACATGCTGGCGGGCCAGCCCTGCACGGTCAGCGAAGCAGTGCGCGACACTGTGAACAAGCAGGGCCGCAAATACACCGAGCATCTGCTGTCCGCCACCATGGAAGCGGGCTTCGACTTACACGCTATGGAAATTGTAAAAAACGAACGCAACAAAAATGCGGCACAATACTTTAGGCCGCAGACAACACAGCGAGATGAATTCTATAACTTCTTTTTCAAGGTCTGCCGTAAGTACAACATCGACTGGGCAACTGCCACAC
Organism: Oscillospiraceae bacterium; assembly: GCA_025758045.1. Classification (NCBI taxonomy): domain Bacteria; kingdom Bacillati; phylum Bacillota; class Clostridia; order Eubacteriales; family Oscillospiraceae; species Oscillospiraceae bacterium. The sequence goes on from CP107208.1 coordinate 1,815,764, forward strand.
CGAAAGAACGAGCTTTTGCGGAAGAGGTCACCCGCGTAACCTACGAGCACCATGTGGCGGCCACAGAGGGCCGTTCGCTGGCTACGGTTCGTGCTGCGTTTGAAGCATAACAGAATTTAAACATGAATTTTTGCAGGGCATGCATGTGCTGTATGGCAGGTGTATGCCCTGTACGCTTCTATGGTGGGTGCCTGAGAAGAAAATTGAACATGCCCTTCAGTATGGATATAACATCACAAAAAGCAAATATTCCGTTAAATAAGCCGTGATACCACTATATGTAGTGGTTTTGCGGCTTGATTTTTTTGTGAATTGCATGATATAATAAGTACACAAAATAATACGGAAGGTTGAATGTGAAGGATATGACAAAAAGCGATTGCGATGGAATGGAAAAGGCACAAAACAAATATGTGAGCTTTTCTTATATAGTCGACCGGAGCTGGGTTCCTCCCGCACGTTGCACGATGCATATATTAGAGCGGAAGAATTTGGGAAGTGTACCATCGAGTGATGATGTCCTTGAGGATTTGCAGATAACCGAGCTAATTAATTATGTTTATGATTATCAGCGGAGAGGAACGATATCGGTACTGAATTCTATCCACGCGGCATCAAGATTGATTTTGGAATATATGGAATCAACTGTGAAGGCATATTCTTATGGAATTCGATGCAATGTCATAGAGCGAGTACGATTTTTCTACCCATGGGTCAGATGCTTTCAATCGGATTCGGCATTGGAAATTACCTTCTTTGCTCTCGTTGAGTACCGTAACGGCAAGAGAGTCTTTAAAATTTTGAAACTTCTCCCAGATGACTTGTCCTCCGATTCTACAATATTCGATTATATTAATCAAAGCTGGAACATTCCAATACCCACAATACATGTAGATACTAAAATATATCGATATTGTCCTGATGGTGAAGAAAAAATGATAAGTGATGATTCGAACGAAGTCGTTATTGGATATAACTCTATTTTCGGACTCTTTATTTTCACCAACTTTGGATTACATTTATTACCAGACGAGAATGCACAAATCGCAATAATCGGAATGGGCAGATTGGCTGTTTCTGATGATACAAGGAATCGCCGTGTGTTACGAATACTGAGAGAAAAAAGCATCTATGTATCAGTGGAAAACACGATATTTGACAATTATTTTTCGCGTTGTCGCAAAGCGTTCCTTGCACTTACTTATATGGAAACTTATCGTGATGTGCTCATTTCGTACAGAAACTTATGTAGAAAACGACATTTGACAACAAGTCAAGCGGCGCAAAAGGACGCATTTGAGCATTACATTATCGAGTTTTCAAAGAAAGGAAAAGTGCGATTGGATTGTGAACTTGAAGAACTCGTCAGGAAGAAAAACTCAAGCGCAATAAAAGATATTATTGCAACGGCTTTTGCAAAGACTGTGTCTGAAGTGATTTCTCTGTGAGGAATATCTATCTCATATATAAGGATGGGGATGAGTAATAAATGGATGGTACCGAACCATTGCCTAAATTGCTGTACAAATACTTAAACGTAGCAGATATTGAACATCTTATTTGGCTACATGACATTATAGTAAATCATCACATATACTTTCCTAAGTATGATAACTTGAATGACCCACTGGAAGGGGCGGCAATCGATATACATATTAGTGGCTATGCCGGGCACAGTATCTTTCTTCTGTCTGATGTGGAAGACCCTGTTGTTGCGTCTTATAAGGAAAGTTACAGAATATTATCGTTGTCAAAGAGCCCAATTAATCCACAACTATGGGCACATTATGGTGGAAACTATACGGGAATTTGCCTTTGCTTTTCTACCGAGGGAAACTTCTCAGCGGCGCAGAAGGTGAATTATTTTGAAGAAAAACCACTTCGTGATATAGATGATCGAGATGACTTCGATGATTTCAGAATAGATGAGCTTGTTTGTGAAAGCCTCTTGATGAAACAAAGCGGTTGGAGCTATGAAGAGGAGTGGCGCATTTTACAAAAAGACATCAATGAATTTTTTACGTTTGAACCCAAAGAGCTTGTAGGTGTAATCGTAGGGCATAAAATGCCAAAGGAAATACAGTCAATTATTAGAGGTTGGCTTCCCACAGATGTGAAAGGAATGAAAATTTGGCCAGGAGTTAGATCGTTTAAAATGAAATTAACCGATATAGATTATGAAAAAGATGAAATGACAGGTGATGGATCAGAAGTACCTGAAATTGCAAATTTTGAAGAATATCTTTTAAGCAAATAGCACTTCTATCATTTCTATAAAGGGTAAGTGCATAAAACAGGCGACATTATCTCCGTGTCGTCCGTTAGAGCACCTGACTGTTAATCAGGGTGTCGTCCGTTCAAGTCGGACTGGGGCAGCCAACAAAAAAATCACCGAACAATCTTCGGTGATTTTTTTATGCGGCCGTAGCTCATCTGGTAGAGCGCCACCTTGCCAAGGTGGAGGTAGCGAGTTCGAGCCTCGTCGGCCGCTCCAAAGGTAACGGGAGAGCCGGTTGAAACAAACGTTTCAACCGGCTCTCCCGCCTTTTGTTTTATAATTCGGCACGCAGCGGATGCTGTTATCAGCATCAAAAATCAATTTCAGCGATGAGGCGGCATAACCGTTTCATAACATCAGAATCTGTCATAGGATAAATCATTGCTCTCACAACATCTTTTTATCATAGCTTCGTTGAGTTCTTGCATTCGCTGCAACAGGGCGCGCTGACGCAGCAATTCCTGCAGGATGTCCATAGATCAGCACCTCTCTGTAAGAAGAATATATTCTGTATATTGTGCGGATGGTAAACTGATATTATAATACGGCGTTCGTGATTGCCAATGGCAACTTTTGGTCGATTTTATCCTGTACGGTATAAAATCTGCAAAATGTTGTGCGTACATCCATCCTCTCTATACCGTAAACCCATCCAACAATACCTGCACAGGGCTGTACCGGTCATACAGTAAATCTTCGGCAGTGGGCGGCTCACGCAGGGGCGCGTGGGGGGCCAGCGGCAGGCGCAGGGCGGCGGCAAAATGTGGGGGATGGGCTGCGTCCGCGCTGCGCCCATGCACGGGGGAACAAGTGGCCAGGCAGAGACCGCCTGTAAGCGCGGCTGCGCGGCGCAGCAAGGGCAGGGTGTCGGCGGGCATCCCGGAGGCGGAAACCGCGCGGAACACCGCCACCGCCGCCCCTGCGCCCGGCTGCAGCGTGACCGCGGCCCACCCGGCGGGCAGCACGCACCGCAGCACGCACAGCACCGCCGCCTGCCACAAATTGCGGGGCAGTGCCACGGGCAGCGGGGCAGGGGAGGGCATCACGTACAGCCAGCCCGGCCGCCGCCGCACGGCCTCGCTGGCGGCGGTACACAGGACGGCTGTCTCGGCGCTCAGGTCCAGCGCACGGTGCGTGGGCGGTGCAGCAAGGGCCTCCGCCAGCATCAGCAGCCGCAGCTGGGGCTGCACATCCGCCCCGGCTGCGGCCATGCCCGACAGGCGCAGGCGGCGAGGATCGTCGAAAACCTGCATTGTCACTCCCCCTCTCGTGGTGCCAAGTCCCTGTTAGTCTGTGCAAAACTGCCCGGCGGAGGAGTGGGAAATGGTTCCAGACAAAAAAAATCATGATTTTTTTGAAAAAATCCTGTTAAATGAATAACAGCCCCCTTGCAGATTTCGCAAGAATAGGGTACAATAGTAGCATACGGCAGAGCGGGTGACCGGGCTGCCGGGTACAACAAAAATCTTGGGAGGATTTAACAATGGCTGTTAAAGTTGCTATCAATGGTTTTGGCCGTATCGGCCGTCTGGCTTTCCGTCAGATGTTTGAGGCTGACGGCTACGAAGTTGTCGCTATCAACGATCTGACCAGCCCCGCTATGCTGGCCCACCTGCTGAAGTATGACACCGCTCAGGGCTCTTTCCTGGGCAAGATCGGTGAGCACAAGCACACCGTCGAGGCTGGCGAGGACTACATCGTCGTCGACGGCAAGAAGATCACCATCTACGCCATTAAAGATGCTAAGGATTGCCCCTGGGGCGAGCTGGGCATCGATGTCGTTCTGGAGTGCACCGGTTTCTACACCAGCAAGGACAAGGCTATGGCTCACGTCCAGGCTGGCGCTAAGAAGGTCGTTATCTCTGCCCCCGCTGGCAAGGATCTGAAGACCATCGTCTACTCCGTCAACGAGAAGACCCTGACCGCTGAGGATCAGGTCATCTCCGCTGCTTCCTGCACCACCAACTGCCTGGCTCCTATGGCCGACACCCTGAACAAGACCTTCCCCATCGTCTCCGGCATCATGACCACCGTTCATGCTTACACCGGCGACCAGATGATCCTGGACGGCCCGCAGCGTAAGGGCGACCTGCGCCGCGCTCGTGCTGGTGCTCAGAACATCGTTCCTAACTCCACCGGCGCTGCCAAGGCCATCGGCCTGGTCATCCCCGAGCTGAACGGCAAGCTGATCGGCTCTGCTCAGCGCGTTCCCGTTCCCACCGGCTCTACCACCATCCTGGTTGCCGTTGTCAAGGGCAAGGACGTCACCAAGGAAGCCATCAACGCTGCTATGAAGGCTGCTGCCTCCGAGAGCTTCGGCTACAACGAGGATCCGATCGTTTCTTCTGACGTTATCGGCATGCGTTACGGCTCTCTGTTCGACGCTACCCAGACCATGGTTGCTAAGATCGACGACGACACCTATCAGGTTCAGGTCGTTTCTTGGTACGACAACGAGAACTCCTACACCTCTCAGATGGTCCGCACCATTAAGTACTTCGCTGAGCTGTAATCTGCAAGTAGCTTAACTGCGAATTAAATAGCTGAACCCCGCCCCTTTCGGTTTGACCGGAAGGGGCGTTTTTTTGCGCGCTGTGTATGACCGGCTTTAGGAAGCAACACCCAAAGATTTTTTGCGCAAACATGCGTAACCGGTTGACAATATATGAACAAACTGTTACACTTTTTGTGAACCCTAACAAAAAGAATGGAGGAAACAAAATGCTGGAATCCCTGAAAAAGAAAACCCTGCTCGGCAATTTGTGGTGCATCATCGTGCTGGGCATCGTCACGGCCGCCCTCGGCGTGGTGTTTGGCCCCGGCATCGTCAAGATGCTGGCCGGCCCCGCCTACTTTGAGCCGCTGGACGACCACGAGGACATCCTCTCCCTGCAGGGACAATATATCACGATGGACGTCGATACCCTGATCGACTACTACGCCGAAACCGTCAGCAGCGAGAGCGGCAAGCGCGATGAAGTCTCCGCGCGTGAGTACATTATGCCCATCAACACGCCGGATGCAACCATTTACATCGGTCTGGAAGTGCCCGCGTCCAAAATCGACGACGCCGAGGCGGTCGTCGACGACACCGCGCGCATGCTGGACGACGAGGATGGCAGCTACGAGTGGGACGGCTCTTACGTGACCGTGCGCGGCACCCTGAAGCGGATGGACGATGAGACCAAGCAGTTGTGGGAGGACTACTTCATCGACGCCGGTTTCAGCTATGACGACATCGGTCTGGAGGACGGCTGCACCTTCCTGCCGCTGGTGCTGACCGATGACGAGATCGACGGCAGCGATACCTTTGTGCTGGGCTTCATGGGCATTGTGATGCTGCTGGTGCTGGCACTGCTGATTTGGTTTGTCGTCCGCTCCCTGACGGGCGGCTTCCAGAAGCAGATCCGCCGCTATATCGCTGCCACCGCTGACCCGGAAGGCACCGAGCAGGCGCTCGACCGTTTCTACGAGGACACGATGCAGGACGGCAAGGTGCGCATGAGCCGCAGCTGGCTGATGTACGTCCACAGCCGCGATTCCTGGGTGCTGGCCGGTGACGACGTGGTCTGGGCGTACCAGTACACCGTGCGCCACAAGGCCTACGGAATCCTGACCGTTGGCAAGGAGATGATGGTGCGCGTCTATGGCGCGACCGAGAAGAACGCCTGCCATGACATCTCCGTCAAGAACGAGGACGAGGCGCAGGAGATTCTGCGCCAGATGCAGAGCACCTATCCCGATGCGATGATCGGCTACGACGCTGAGATCGAGAAGCGCTACCACGCGAACCCCGTGACCTTCCATCAGGAGGTCGCCGCCGCGCGCCGTCAGCCCGCCGCTGCCCCCGCAGCCGAGCCGACCGAGCCCGCGCAGGAGCCGGAGAGCAAGCCGCTGTATTGATTTTGTAAGATAAAGAAATAAAGAAGTTTCCCAACTACGACAATTGTTGTGAAATTTCGCTACGAAAAAAGAAAGCATACAGCCACCCAAAGAACGAAAAAACAGCTATACAGCGATAATAATTGACGGGACACCTATCAGGTTCAGGTCGTTTCTTGGTACGACAACGAGAACTCCTACACCTCTCAGATGGTCCGCACCATTAAGTACTTCGCTGAGCTGTAATCGAAAGATTTTAGCTGCAAACTGCTGAATCGTAGGTAAGCACCGCGCCCCTTCCGCTGAAAACAGCGGCGGGGGCGCTTTTTGTTACCAGACGTTTCGTTTCTCATTTCTCACGCTATCTGGCAATGAGAAACGTTTGAGAAACGTAATGGGCCGCCCCTACATCCACCACGCACCCGGCCAGCCGTAGGGGCGGATTCCATATCCGCCCGCCTTTTGTGTCTTCTTTTGGCTGGTAGAATATGTTTCATATTTCATTTTGCCCCATGGAGGGGAAAAAAGAAATATGAAATATTGAGATATTAATGGTATAACGTTGATTATTTGAATTTGTTATATCTCACTTCTTGAAAAGTGAGATATAACAATAGTATAGGCTCACCCTGAGAGGAGCTTATGCTGAATATATGTTACACTATATATCTTTTATATGTTTCATTTTTTCTGCCTGAAACATGCAAAAGCTGAAAAAACGCATAGTATCGTATGAATCTCATAATTTCAATATTTCATATTTCATATTTCATTCTGCCCGGCAGTGGGAAAAATGAAATATGTAATGGGATGCCCGGGAAGTACATTGGTAGTTTTCAAGGTATTCTTAACGATACCTTGAAACTGCAAATGTACCTCCCGATGGGAAATTGAGCAACCAACGCAAGGCCGCACGGGGCGTCGGCGCTTGGCGGCGCACAACGAGCGCCGCCATCCCGCAAAGCGGGCCCGCTCGTGCGGTTCAATGCCCCACTGGGGCATTGATCGCTGCGCGACCCCGCAACACCGCCCCCTACAAACAAACTGTCAAACGCAATTGTGACTGTGTGGTTGTTCGCAGGGGCGGATGGCGATACCCTGTATACCGCAGACGAATACGAATATAAAGTAAGCACGGTGTCCTGGTGCCAGGACGGTACCTGCAAACGATAAAGAAAACCGGCATCCCCAACGCAAAGGGATGCCGGTTTTTACTATTTGATTTTTACTTTGCGCCGCGGCCGGCAAATACTACGTACACTGTCTTAAACAAGATCTTGATATCCCCCCACAGGGACCAGTTGTCGATGTATTTTACATCCAGGCGGACAACTTCCTCAAAATCCTCGATGTTGCTGCGGCCGCTGACCTGCCACAGGCCGGTGATGCCGGGCTTCATGGACAGGCGGCGCTTGTGGTGGCTCTCGTACTGCTTATATTCGTCCAGCGTCGGCGGTCGGGTACCAACCAGACTCATGTCGCCGCGCAGCACGTCAAAGAACTGCGGCAGCTCGTCGATGCTGGTCTTGCGGATGAACTTACCCACCTTGGTGATGCGGGGGTCATCCTGCATTTTAAACATCAGGCCGTTCATTTCGTTCTGGGTCATCAGGCTCTTTTTGCGTTCCTCGGCATCCATATACATGCTGCGCAGCTTGTGGATGTAGAACACACGGCCGTTCAGACCGACGCGCTTCTGCTTAAAGATCAGTGGGCCGGGGCTTTCCAGCTTCAGCGGGATAGCCGTAATGGCGATGATGGGCACGCTGATGATGCAGCCCACCAGACCGCCGACAATGTCCATCGCACGCTTCAGCACACGGTCGCGCAGCTTCAGCTCCAGGGTGCCCATCGTGACGATGTTGCCTCCGGCGCAGCGGCCCAAAATGCGGGAAAACCGCACGGCGCTGGTCTCACCGCAGCAGTGTTCCTCGATGCGGTCCAGCAGCAGCAGGCGGAAATGCACGGTCAGGCCCATGCTCTCCATCTCTTCCAGCACAGGGATGAAGGATTCGCCGCTGTCCATGGGGATGTCGACGTAGATCTCATCCAGCGCAGCCTGGCGGATCCAATCCATGAAGTTGTCGTAGTTGGCGGTCACCGGAACACCGGCCAGCGTGGAGCCGATCTCCGAAGCCGGGGCTTCCAGAATCGCCACGCCGCTGATGCGCTTGGACCAGTCCCTCTGCAACTCGTTAATTAACAGTTCGGCGCGGTCCTGGGTGGTGATAAGCCCCACCAGGCTTTCCAGGCCGGATTGGCTTTGGATCTGCAGCAACGACCGCTTGAGCAGCCCGTGGGCGATGGGCAACAAAGCAAAGTTGATAAGCGGCACCGCCAGCGTGAAGTAGCGCGAATCCAGCATCGTGGCTTTCGTCAGCAGCATGGCGGTGGAGTAGACCAGCGCCAGCAGCACATTGAACTTGATGGAAAGCTTGATTTCCTCGCCGCTGGTGCGGGTGACGATGTTTTCCGTTTGGTCAAAACAGATGAACGTCGCCACAAAGGCCAGCATCAGCAGGCAGATGGTCTGCACCCAATCGCTGGGGGTGTAGGGGACCAGCTGCTTCAACAGCCCATCCGTTACCAGCCAGGCCAGCAGGGTGCTGAGCAGCAGCACCACAAGGTCCGTTAAGAAAACGTAGATATATTGTAGTTTTTCACGCTTCGTGATCATTCGGGTGTGTGTTCCTTCCTCAAACAAAGGGGTTGGCTGGCAGTTTCCGCAAAGCCGCTGCCCTAAAACATGATTACTTAGTATTCATACTATCATATTTAGTCCGGGTTTTCAACACAGGAATGATTTCCGTGTTGAAACTTGTCGAAAATTTGGCACTTTGTCAAGTTTCAAGCGTAGCTTGACACGATATTTTGCCGAATTTGCTTGCCACAGGGCGCATTGTGCTTTATAATATTAAGTAAGTATACATATGTTTGTGGCTGGGGAGGATCTCTATGGCTACCATCGACATTAACCAATACATCGAGCAGAGCGGCATGCGCAAGGCGCGGTTTGGCGGATACGAGCCGGACGACGTGCGTCAGGCCATGCTGGACCTGTGCAGCGATTACGAACAACGGCTGAACACCGCTGCCCAGCAGGTGCGCGGCGCCCAGCAGGAGGCTGAGGCTCTGCGCCGCCGCTGCCAGACGCTCATTGGCCAGAACCAGAATTTGGCCACGCAGAATGCCTCGCTGGCGGGTAAGGCCGACCGCATTGCCCGGATGCAGAGCGATATGGAGACGCGCTACTCCAAAGTGCAGGAGCGCAACCACTCGCTGACTGACCAGGTGGCGATGCTGCGCCTGAAAAACACCGATCTGGAACTGAAAAATAAAGAGCTGACCGAGCGGGCCGAGAACGCCGATGCTGCCCTGCGCATCAAAGGGCGGGAGCATGACCAGGCCAAACAGCAGGTGTTGGCCGAGCGGGATTCCGTGGTGGCCGGGGCGCAGAAAGAAGCCGCCCGCATCCGCAGCCAGGCCCGGGAGGAAGCCGACCAACTGCTGAAGGACACCAACCTGAAAGCCGAGGCTATCGACCAGCTGGCCCGGGAGCAGGCTATCGGTCAGGCCCGCAAGATGGTGCAGGCCGCTACCGAGGAGACCCGCGAAATTCAAAACGCACACCGCCTGCGCCTGCAAGATCTGCAAAGCCGTATCGACGCCATGGAGCAGCAGCGTGCCAAACTGATGGATTTCCTGGCAAAGATGATTGCAGAACTGCAGGAGACCCAGGACTACGCCCAGCAAAACACCCCGCAACCACTGGAAAATAAGGAGACGACCGAGCCTTCGGCTGAGCCGCAGCTGGATCTGTCGCCCACGGCAGTGGATGCCGCTGCCAGCGCCCTGCGCACCGAGGATACCAACGACGCGCAGCCTGCCCCGGCCCCCGCGGAGCTGACCGACGAGGACGGCCAGCCCCGCAACTGCGTGGTGGCTCCGGGATGGAATGACCACGCCAACGATACCCGCGTGGCCCGCCCGGTACCCGACGGCCCCGAAAAACAACCGCAGCCGGAATATTTCGATACCACCCCCACCGCTAACGAGCTGCACACCCTGCAGACCCCGCCGACCGAAGCCGCCGCCAAGCCGAAGGAAGAGGTAGAAATTCCGGGCGCCATTTTCTCTTACCCCATCCTGCGCCAGAAGGGGGAGCCGATTTTGGACGAGGAACCGCCGGTGCGCGGGCCCCACACCCCGCTGCTGCCGAACCTGGACACCGACGCGGACGAGGAAGACGACGACCCCCTCACCGCCCCCGCAGCCCCGGCGCAGCCCGCCCCCCAGCCTGCTGCCCCGGTGGCTGGCACCCCGGCCAAGGTGACGGCCAGCGGCCCGCGCCGCAAAAAGGCTGTAGCCGCCCTGCGTGCCTTGCGCCGCAAGCTGGGGGAAGGATAAAGCCTGAAACAAACCGCACAATTCCCGCCCCGCACGTTTGGAATTGTGCGGTTTTGCCGAAATAAGACAGGAGGCTTTCTGTGAAGAGCCATACATATTGGGTGTCGGCGCTGCTGGTGCTGGCGCTCGCCCTCTGGTGCACCCTAGGCGTCTCGGCCGAGGATACGACCACCACTGCCTCCGGCACGGCGGGCAGCTTCCAGCTGGAGCAGGTCTACGTCAATGCGCCGGAGCTGGACGTCTACTTTTATGCCACCGACGCCAACGGGGAATCTTACAGCCCTATCGTCGTGCAGGCGCAGGGGGTGGAGGCCACCCTTGGTGACCGCAAGCTGGACACCGGCATGATCGGCGTGGCCGAGGACCCTATCTGCTACATCATCGCGCTGGACAACAGTACCTCCATCGACGCCGAGGATTTCCACAAGATGCGCACGGCCATCTGGAAGCTGGCCCAGACCAAGCAGGATAAGGACCAGATCATGGTCTACACGCTGGCGGGCGGCGCACAATGTGCCCTGCCTGCCACCAACGATAAGGCGGAAATTTTTAATACGCTGCGCACCATCGGCCAAAGCGAGGGTGCCATCGATCTGACCGGAACGGTGACCATGCTGGCGGCGGACATCCAGACCGAGTACCAATCCTTAGCGCCCCGCAAGGTGGCGTTTGTCTGCACCGATGCCGCCCAGATCATGACCAATCTGGCCCTGCTGGGCGGCACGCTGGGTACCGACCAGAGCAACTTAAACATGGCAATGTACACTTTCATCTGCACTGCCGCGCCCGACCAGCTGGAATCCACGACCCAAATGTCCGGCGGCAAGGTCATCGCCTGCCGCCACGCCGACCTGGCCGCCGAAATGCAGGCCAAGCAGACAAAGTTTGCCCAGGCTTTGACCCTGCGCACCGAGGTGCCGGACAGCCTGACCGGCGAGCGGCAGGAGATATTTACCCTGTCGGTGCCCAAGTTGGGCAGCGCCGTGAAAAGCAGCACCACCGTGTACATGGGCTTTAAAATGGAGAAGCCCCAGGTCACCAAGGTGGAGCCGCTGGGCCGCACCAAACTGCGCCTGACCTTCAACCAGGCAGTCAATGCCAACGCCGACCGCCCCCAGTATTACCGCGTTTACACCAACGATGTGTGGGGCTGGTACGTCAAAATTGAATCGGTGCAGCTGAGCGAGGACGGACGCGCCGCCGTGCTGACCACCGAACCACTCTATCAGGGCCGCTACAACGTCACCTTAAATAAGGTGGCCAGCCGCATGACACCCGCTAACGTCAGCGCCCGCCAGCAAAGCTGCAGCTTTATGATTGCCCGCTGGCCCCGGGACCGGGCGTTCTACATGGGGCGGTTCAGCATGCCGCTGACCATCGCCGTGGTGCTGCTGGGGGCGCTGGCCCTCAACTGGCTGGTGCTGCGCCGCAGGGAGCGTGTCTCGGAGCAGACCGCCGAAGCGGAGCACCTGCTGGCGGGTGCCGACAGCCTGGACGGCACCGGCGCACTGCCCAAGCGTTGGGTGACACTGTTCTGGGCTGCGCGCGGCTCCATTGCCGAGAGCCGCTGGGCGGGCATTGTGGAAAGCAGCCTGATCTTGGGCAGCGACGCCGCCCAGTGCGACCTCTGCCTGCCGGACAGCCGCATCCGCCCCCAGCACGCCGTGCTGGCCGTGCGGGGCGAAGCCCTGCTGGTGCAGCCCCTTGGCCCTGATACGACGGTGTTTGTCAACGGTGAGAAGATCGCCGGGGAACACTGTTTGCAGAATAACGATACCCTGCGTCTGGGACGCACGACGATACGCCTGGTGCTGTGAGCGGAGGAAACAAAATGAAACTGACCAAATGTGCCAGCGGCCATTTCTATGACGCTGATAAATACCCTGAGTGCCCCTACTGCAATACCGGCCTGCAGACCGATTCTTCCATCGTGCGCAGCGGCGCAGCGGAAGAAAGCCCGGAAGAGACCCCGGTAGAACCGGCTGTTCCGGCGGCTGCCCCCGCCGGCCCTGTGGCCGGCTGGCTGGTGGTGCTGGATGGTGAAGCCAAAGGCCGCGACCTGCGCCTTGGCGTGGGTCGGACCTTTTTGGGACTGGACAAGGATGGCACGCCCGTCACCTTAAGTGCCGATGCCCCCCTGAGCCTGCGCCAGGCTGTGCTTGTCTACGACGGCGAAGCCAAGACCTACACGCTGTTGCCCGGTTCCTCCCAGGAATTGTGCTACCTGGGCGACACGGCGCTGCTGGAGCCGCAGGAGCTGGCAGGGGAGGAGACCCTGCGCCTGGGCACTGCCACGCTGAAATTTGTGCCCTTCTGCGGCCCGGATTTCAGCTGGTAAGGGGGTGGCAGCGTGGCAAGTGAGATCGTATTTTTAATTACCGAGCAGCGCAACAAACAGCGCATCACCCTGCCTGCGGGCAGTTACCGCTTTGGCCGCAGTGCTCAGTGTGAATATGTGCTGCGCCGCAACAACGTGGGCGAGGTGCAGTTCGTGGTGGCCTGCACCAAGGACGGCTGGACCGTGACCGATTCCTCCACCGAGTGCGCGACCTGGTACGACAACCGCTACCTGAACCAGGGCGAGACCTGCCCCCTGCAGGAGGGTGACGTGCTGGGCCTGAACACCGACGGCAATGCGTCTACGCAGGAAATCACGTTTAGAGTTGAGGAAATTCGCACAGCCCAAAGCGGCGAGACCGGCCTGCGGCAGGAGCAGACTGACAACGCCGTCCTGCGGGAGGTGGACGTCCGCCGCAAAAAGCGGGTGCTCATCGGCCGTGGCGATGACTGCGACATCAAGCTTGTCAGCGACCGCGTATCCCGCCATCACTGCGAAATTTTGTACAAGGACGGCCACTACGAGCTGCGCGATTTGGGCTCCACCAACGGCACCTATGTGGACGGTGCCCGCGTGACCGGCACAGTGCTGCGCAGCGGTGCGGTCATCAACGTGCCTACGCAGGTATTTGCTTTTTCCGGCGGGCTGCTGCATTACCATGAGCATAAAAGCGGCATCAGCGTGCAGCTGCTCAATGTGTATAAAACCGTCAAAAACCGCAACACCGGCAAGCCGCTGAACATCGTGGACGGCACCAGCTTTGAAATCGAGCCCAACAGCTTTGTGGTGCTGGTGGGCGGCTCCGGCACAGGAAAGTCCAGCCTGCTTACCTGCATCACCGGCACTGCGCCCTGCACCAAGGGCAGCGTGCGGTTCGACGGCCTGGACACCGCCGATAACCGTAACGCTTTTGAGGCCGTGCTGGGCTACGTGCCGCAGAAGGACATCATGCACGATAACCTGACCGTGGAGCAGAGCTTGACCTTTACGGCCAAGCTGCGCATCGCCCACGACGCCACCAGGGCCGAGATCAACGCCGCCGTGGCCCATGCGATTGAAGCTGTGGACCTGACCGGGCGGGAAAAAACGCTGATCTCCCAGCTTTCCGGCGGGCAGAAAAAGCGTGTCTCCATCGCCATGGAACTGCTGGCCAATCCCCGGCTGCTGATTCTGGACGAGCCCACCAGCGGCCTTTCGCCGGACCTTGACCGCAGCATGATGGAGCTGTGCCGCAAGCTCAGCCACCAAAACTGCACGGTGCTGATGGTCACCCACAATATGTCCAACATCAACCTGTGCGATAAAATTGCCTTTTTGGGTGTGGGCGGCGTGCTGTGCTACTACGGCGCACCGGAAAAACTGCACCGCTACTTTGATGTGGAGCTGACCAGCGACATTTTTGAAAAACTGCGGGTGCCCGAGCTCATCGAGCAGTACCGCCAGCAATACTTTACCACGCCGGAGTTCAACCGCCTGGTGGCGGCCTGGCCCGAGGCAGCGCAGGAGGCGGATAAGCGATGCAGCCAATAAAATTGATGAAATTCTGGCGCCAGTTCACGGTGCTGGTGCAGCGCAATCTGCGCCTGATCTTAAATGATAAGCTCACGATGGCCAGCCTGATCTTGCAGGCGCCGTTCATGGTGTTGGTCATTAAAATGGTGGTCGACCCGGATTGCTTTACCTCCAACCTTATTAACATCGGCAGCCGCACGGCGCTGTTCATTATCAGCGCCATGGCCGCCTTTATGGGCACGCTGAACTCCTACCGCGAAATTTGTAAGGAGCGGGAGATCATCCTGCGGGAAGCTTCGGTAGGCGTTAGCCTGCTGGCGGTGGTGCTGAGCAAGGCCTTCGTGCTGCTGCTTATCGAGGACGTCCAGGCCGCCATTTTAACCTTCGGTTTTGTGCGCATCGTGAACATCCCGCAGAACCACCTGCTGCTGGATACCGATGTGGAGATTTTTGTCTCGATCCTGCTCATGCTGGTGGCGTCCAGCGCTATCGGCCTGTTGATCTCCGCCATCTTCAAAAGCGGTGAGAGCGCGATTTTGGTCGTGCTGGTGCTGATGATCGGGCAGGTGGTGTTCAGCGGCATTATGTTCACGCTGACCGGGGTGGCCGCCCGGATCGCGGCGGTCGTCGTCTGCCGCTGGGGCATGGGCGCGCTGGGGGCCTCCACCGACCTGAACAGCCGCCTGGCTTGGCTGAAGCAGGGCTTCGACAGCCCTATGTACGATGCCACGGTAGCCAACCTGATGCACTCCTGGCAGATGATGGGGCTTATCACGGTGGTATGCCTCATCGCCGCCTGGCTGGTGCTGCAGATTTCGTTTAACCGGAGGAAAGCATAGTTGAGTTTGTAGGGGCGGATGCTTGTATTCGCCCGCGAGACCGCTTGGCAGCCACAACAAGGGCTGCCAGCCAGCATGGCTGGCCTGCTCGTTCGGATCAAAGCCCCACTGGGGCTTTGATCGCTGCGCGACCTCGCAATACAGGCATCGACCCCTACATGTGCACAAAAATAACGCCCCTGTCCATTGGACGGGGGCGCTGCTTGTATGTTTTACTTTTTATCCGGCGGGAACTCTCCCTGGTGTTCGGCCTCCAGGCGGCTCAGGCGGGCTTCCAGTTGGGAGATGCGCTGGTTGACAATATCCGGCAGATCCTGCTGGTCCAGATCGTCCGACGGGCAGCATTTCTCGTTGCGCATGCGCACTACCTCGGCAGGCACGCCCACGGCGGTGCAGTTGGCGGGCAGGTTTTTCAGCACCACACTGCCGGCGCCCACGCGCACGTTATCGCCGATATATACAGGCCCCAGCACCTTGGTGCCTGCGCCGATCAGCACGTTATTGCCTAAGGTCGGGTGGCGCTTGCCGGTGTCCTTGCCGGTGCCGCCCAGGGTCACGCCGTGGTAGATCGTGCAGTTGTCACCGATCTCGGTGGTCTCGCCAAACACGATGCCCATGCCGTGGTCGATAAACAGCTTGCGGCCGATCTTCGCGCCGGGGTGGATCTCGATGCCTGTTAAATGCCGGGCCAGCTGGCTGACGAACCGCGCCAAAAAGAAACACTTGTGGTTATACAAAAAATGTGCGATCTTATGTGTAACCAGTACGTGGAAACCGGGGTACAGAATGATGACCTCGGCCACATTGCGCGCGGCGGGGTCCTTATCCCGGATATTTTTGGCGTCTTCCCAAAGGCCCATGATGTTTCCCTCTGTTTCTTATTGCATACCATATTGTGCTAATATAAAAACACGATTCTATAGTAAAGTTTAGTATACATAATAGCACAATCGCGGATAAAAGGCAATGCCGGGCGGTTTTGCGGTACATTTTGTCAAAATGTCCAAAAGTTGCCCCAAAACTCTATAAAATCCCTAACTGCCCAAAAACCCCCATTGCATTGACACCACCGCCGGGGCATGGTACAATAAGTAAAATTTATGTAATACGTGGGGAAGGAGTACGTCTGCATGTTGATGAGCAGTTTTGCAAACTTTAAGATTAACGGCGCAGCGTCCTTTCCCGCCGCTGTGCATGGTGTGACTTTTTGACTTTTCCCATTTTTGGGAAAAGTTTTTTTTTGCCCAAATACACACCCAGGGAGGTATAACATGCTGATCCGCAACGCAAAAGACACCGCCGGCAAACCCATCGAGGTATGGCTGCGCGGCGACAAGATCGCAGCCATCGGCCAGGGCCTTGTGGTGCCCGAGGGTGAGGATGTGCTGGATGCCAAAGGCCGCACCATCCTGCCCGCTTTCATCGATACCCACTGCCACTGGCGCACCCCAGGCTTTGAATATAAAGAGGACATCGCCACCGGCTCGGCGGCCGCAGCGGCAGGCGGTTACACCTTTGTGAACCTGATGCCCAACACCAAGCCCGTCTGCTCCACGCCGGAGATCGCCCACGCGGTGGAGGCCGAGGCCAAGCGCATCGGCCTGTGCGATGCCAACCAGACCGTCTCCATCACCAGGGACTTTGACGGTAAGAGCATCGACCATCTGCTTACCCTGCCGGAGGACATCAAGTTCATCACCGAGGACGGCAACGGCGTGATGAACAATGCCGTTATGGCGCGGGTCTTTGCCATCGCCACCGAGCGCGGCCTGACCGTCATGTCCCACGCCGAGGACCGGGAGATCAGCCCCTGGGACTACCGCCTGGCCGAGAATATCGAGACCGTGCGCAACTGCCACCTGGCCGAGTACTACGGCACCCGCCTGCACATGTGCCACGTCTCCACCAAGGAATCCATCGACGCTATCCGCATGAGCCGCCTGAAAGGCGCCCGTGTCAGCTGCGAGGTCACGCCCCATCACCTCTGGTTCGATGACAGCCGCCTGCAGTACAAGGTCAACCCGCCCATCCGTAAGGCCGATGATGTCACCGCCCTGATCGAAGCCATCAGGGACGGCACCGTGACCTGCATCGGCACCGACCACGCACCCCATACCGCCGAGGAAAAGGAAAAGGGAGCCGCCGGTATGGTGGGCCTGGAGACAGCCTTCGGCGTATGCTACACCAAGCTTTGCCGCGAGCAGCGCCTGCCGCTGGAACTGCTGAGCTTTTTGATGAGCGCCGGCCCCGCCGCCGTGCTGGGCCTGGCCGACCACAAGGGTATGCTGGCCCCCGGTTACGACGCCGATGTCGTGCTGGTGGACCTGGACCACATGTACGAGGTGAGCGCCGAGGACCTCCACAGCAAGAGTAAGAACTGCCCCTACGATGGCACCCTGCTGTACGGCAAGGTCGTCACCACCATCAAGGGTGGCAAGGTCACGTTCCAAATCGAAGAGTAAGCAATCTACATTATATAAACGGGGGAGCACACAATGTTGACGAACATGGATAAACTGTACGAGAGCGTAGCTGCCAACGGCCCGGTCTGCGTCGGCCTGGATACCGAGATCGGCTACCTGCCCACCACCGACACCGCCAAGACCGCCGGCGAGAACGTGCTGGACTTCAACCGCGCGCTGATCGCCGCCACCAAGGGCGTGGCAGGCTGCTACAAGGTGCAGATCGCCTACTACGAGTCCCTGGGCCTGGACGGCATGCGCACCTACGCCGAGACCCTCAAACTGGCCCGCGCCACCGGCCTGCCGGTCATTGCCGACATCAAGCGCGGCGACATTGCCAAGACCGCCGAAATGTACGCCAAGGCTCACTTCACCGGCGACTTCGAGGCCGACATCATCACGCTGGCCCCCTACATGGGCCTCGACTCCATCAGCCCCTACCTGCCGTACTGCGAGCAGCAGGGCAAGGGCGTGTTCGTTTTGTGCCGCACCTCCAACCCCGGCGCCAAAGATTTTGAGTACAAAAAGCTGGACGACGGCCGCCATGTCTACGACCTGGTGGGCGACAGCCTGACCGCCCTGGGCAAGGACTACATGGGCGAGCACGGCTACTCCAGCATCGGCCTGGTCATCGGCGGCACCCATACCGAGGAAGCCACCGCCATCCGCGCCGCTTACAAAAACACCTTCTTCCTGATCCCCGGCTACGGTGCCCAGGGCGGCAAGGCTGCCGACATCGCCCAGTACCTGACCCAGGGCAACGGCGGCGTGGTCAACTCCAGCCGCGGCATTCTGCTGGCCTACAAGAAACAGCCCGGCGTAGCCTTTGACGAGGCCGCCTACAACGAGTGCGTGCGCATGCGGGAGGACATTCAGGGTGAGTGCAATAAGCTGTAATCTGACGGTGCTGCAACAAGAAACGGTTGCACCCGATATCCGCCGCCTGACGGTGCAGTGGCAGGACCCCCGCCACGAGCCCCACGCAGGCCAGTTCTACATGCTGCGGGCCTGGGCCGCCGACGCTACGCCGATCCTGTCCCGCCCCATCAGTGTGAATGACTTTGACAACCAGACCGGCGCGCTGACCTTTTTGTATCAGCTCAAAGGCGAGGGTACGCACAAAATTGCCGCCCTGCAGCCCGGTCAGACGCTGACCGTCACCGGCCCCTGCGGCAACGGCTTTGACGCCGCCGCGTTGGCAGGCAAGTATCAGCGCATCGCCGTGGTGGGCGGCGGCATCGGCACCGCGCCGCTGCTGCTGCTCTGCAAGCAGCTCTGCCGGGCAGGCGTGCGGCCGGACGTGTACGTCGGCTTCCGCGATACCAGCTACGGCATGGACAGGTTCGTGCCCTGGTGCCACGATGTTTTTGTAGCCACCGATTCCGGCAATGAGGGTCATCACGGCCTTGTGACTGACCTGCTGGACGCGAAAAACTACGACATCGTGCTGACCTGCGGCCCTATGGTGATGATGCGCGGCGTGGCCAAGCTCTGCGCTGCCGCTAATGTGCCCTGCCTGGCCAGCCTTGAAAAAAAGATGGCCTGCGGTTTGGGCGCCTGCCTGGGCTGCACCTGCCACACGAAAATCGGCCCTGTTACCGTCTGCAAGGACGGCCCGGTATTCAACGCACAGGAGGTGTTTGACTGATGGCAGACCTGCATGTTGATTTCCTCGGCAAGCGGCTGGCCGGCCCGGTCGTCGCCGCCTCCGGCACCTTCGGCTTCGGCCCGGAGTATGCCGACATCGAGGACCTGCGCCTGCTGGGCGGCATCTCCGGCAAGGGCCTGACCCTGAACGGTCAGCCCGGCAACGAGGGCGAGCGCCTGTACGAGACGCCCTCCGGCCTGATGAACTCCATCGGCCTGCAGAACCCCGGTGTGCAGCATTTCATCGACCACGAACTGCCCGCTATGCGCCAGTGCGGCACCACCGTCTGGGCCAATCTGGGCGGCCATACCATTGAGGAAAACATCGAGGGCGTGGCCATGCTCTGCGCCGCCGGTGTGGATTTTATCGAGCTGAATATCAGCTGCCCCAACGTCAAGCAGGGCGGTCTTGCCTTCGGTATCCGCGCGGCCGACGCCAGCGAGGTGGTCAGCGCGGTGCGCAAGGTCTGCACCGTGCCGCTGATCGTCAAGCTCAGCCCCCAGGCCGAAAGCATCCCTGAGATGTGCAAGGCGGTCGAGGCCGCCGGTGCCGATGCCATCAGCCTGTGCAATACCTTCCAGGCCTGCGCCATTGATCTGGAAAAGCGCCGCCCGGTGTTCAACAACACCTTCGCGGGCCTGTCCGGCCCGGCGGTGCGGCCCATCGCCCTGCGCATGGTGTGGCAGGCTGTGGGTGCTGTCAGCATCCCCGTGGTGGGGCTGGGCGGCATCCTGACCGGCCGCGATGCGCTGGAGTTCATCATGGCCGGTGCCGCGGCTGTACAGGTGGGTACGGCGAATTTCCTGGACCCGAAAGCCTGCACCCGCATCACCGCCGAGATCGCCCAGTGGATGGACGCACACGGCGTCAAGACGCTGGATGAGATCAGAGGGTGCGCGAGAGGGTAAGGGAAAGTAAGAACCTCGCTGTAGGGGTCGATGCTCGCATTCGCCCCTACAATATCGTGGTATCCCCATCGTGCCATACAAAATAAATATACAACCGTATTGCAAAAATATACATAATATGCTACAATAAGCTAAAAATTATACAGGAGGAAAGTATCATGGCAAGAGAAGCACTGGAAGTTTTAAAGGAATGTGAGGCATTTTTGGAAGGGCACTTCCTGCTGTCGTCCGGCCGCCATTCCGGCGCATATTGCCAGATGGCATTCCTGCAGCAGTATCCCGATAAGGCTGCCGAGGTCATGGCCCCGGTCGCCGAGAAGCTGAAGGAGCTGAATGTCGACGTTGTGGTCGGCCCTGCCATGGGCGGCATTGTCTACGCTTACGAGCTGGGCCGCCAGCTGGGCAAGCGCGCCATCTTCACCGAGCGTGTGGATAACGTCATGACCCTGAAGCGGTTCCGCATCCATCCCGGTGAGCGCTGCATCATCGCCGAGGACGTGGTTACCACCGGCGTCTCCAGCCTGGAGACCAAGCGCGTCATCGAGGAGGCCGGCGGCGTCTGCCTGGGCATCGCCTGCGTGGTCGACCGTACCCGCGCCGAGGCTCCGTCCCCGATCCCCATCGTGGCCAGCGCCCTCAAGCTGGATCTGCCCAACTACGCCCCTGAAGAATGCCCCATCTGCAAGGAGGGCAAGCTGCCCCTGGTACACCTGGGCAGCCGCAAAATGAAAGAGCAGGCAAAGCAGACGCTGTAAAAAAGAGAGGCTAATTATGCAGGCATATCTGATATTGGCAAACGGCCGGGTGTTCCGCGGCGTCAGCGTGGGCTGCCCCGGCACCACCATCGGCGAGGTAGTCTTCGCCACCGGTATGGTCGGCTTTGAGGAGACCCTTACCGACCCCAGCTACTACGGCCAGATCATCACCCAGACCTACCCCCTCATCGGCAACTACGGCATGAACAGCCAGGATGTCGAGAGCAGCAAGATTTGGGCCAAGGGTTACATCGTGCGCGAAGCATGCAAGACTCCCTCCAACTTCCGCAGCGAGAAAACGCTGGATACTTTCTTAAAAGAAAACGGCATCATTGGCATTGAGGGCATCGATACCCGCAGCTTGACCCGCACCCTGCGGGAAAGCGGCGTTATGAACGGTGCTATCACCACCGAGTTCGACCCCGATGCCGAGCCGGAGAAGAAAGCCGCCCTGCTGCCTCAGATCGCCGCCTACGCGGTGGTCGACGCGGTTAAGACCGTTACTTGCCGGGAGGCCAAGACCTACGAACCCACCGAGGCAGGGGAGTGGGGTGATACCCCGCTGCATGTGGCCCTGCTGGACCTGGGCTGCAAAAATAACATCGTGCGCTGCCTGCAAAAGCGCGGCTGCCGCGTGACCGTGCTGCCTGGCACCACCACCGCCGCCCAGCTGGCCGAGCTGCACCCGGACGGCCTGATGCTCTCCAACGGCCCCGGCGACCCGGCCGAGAATGTGGAGATCATCGCCAACATCCGCAAAATGCTCTCCACCGGCATCCCCACCTTCGGCATCTGCCTGGGCCACCAGCTCACCGCCCTGGCTGCCGGTGCCCACACCTGCAAGCTGAAGTACGGCCACCGCGGCGCGAACCAGCCTGTTACCCATGCCGGCAAAGCCCGCACCTTCATCACCAGCCAGAACCACGGTTACGCCGTGGAAAGCGAGACCCTGCCCGCCGATGTGGGACAGGTCAGCTATGTGAATGCCAACGACGGCACCTGCGAGGGCGTGGACTACTTCCAGTGGAACTGCTTCACCGTCCAGTTCCACCCCGAAGCCAACGGCGGCCCCAAGGATACCGAATTTCTGTTTGATGAATTTGTCAGCCGTATGCTGGCAGCGAAAGGAGTGATCGCCGATGCCTAAGGACCCGCGTATCAAAAAGGTGCTGGTCATCGGTTCCGGCCCCATCATCATCGGCCAGGCGGCGGAGTTTGACTATTCCGGCACCCAGGCCTGCCGTGCCCTGAAATCCGAGGGTGTCGAGACCGTGCTGGTCAACTCGAACCCCGCTACCATCATGACCGACCCCGACATTGCCGATCATGTCTATATCGAGCCGCTGACCGCCGAGGTCGTGGAGCGCATCATCGAAAAGGAAAAGCCTGATGCCATCCTGCCCAACCTGGGCGGCCAGATGGGCCTGAACCTCAGCATGGAACTGGCCCGCAACGGCTTTTTGGACCGCAGCGGCGTGCGTCTGCTGGCCTGCAAGCCCGATACCATCGACCGCGCCGAGGATCGCCAGCTGTTCAAGGATACGATGGAAAAGCTGCACCAGCCCATCATCCCCTCCAAGGTCGTAGAGGACCTGGACGACGCGCTGGACTTTGCCGAGGTCATCGGCTACCCCGTCATCGTGCGCCCCGCCTTTACCATGGGCGGCACCGGCGGCGGCATCTGCGAGGACCGGGAAAAACTGCATGAGATCGCCACTAACGGCCTGCGTCTTTCCCCCATTCACCAGATTCTGGTGGAAAAGTGCATCTCCGGCTGGAAGGAGATCGAGTACGAGGTCATGCGTGACTCCAAGGGCAACGTCATCACCGTCTGCAACATGGAGAACCTGGACCCCGTCGGCATCCACACCGGCGACTCCATCGTCGTGGCCCCCAGCCAGACCCTCTCCGATAAAGAGTACCAGATGCTGCGTACCGCTGCGCTGGATATTATTACCGAGCTGGGTATCGAGGGCGGCTGCAACTGCCAGTTTGCCTTAAAGCCCGACAGCTTTGAGTACGCCGTCATCGAGGTCAACCCCCGTGTGTCCCGTTCCTCGGCGCTGGCATCCAAGGCCACCGGCTATCCCATTGCCAAGGTGGCTACCAAGATCGCCCTGGGATACACCCTGGACGAGATCACCAACGATGTTACCGGCGAGACCTGCGCCTGCTTTGAGCCCGCGCTGGACTATGTCGTCGTCAAATACCCGAAGTGGCCCTTTGATAAGTTCGTCTATGCTGATAAGTCCCTGGGCACCCAGATGATGGCGACCGGCGAGGTCATGGCCATCGGCAACAACTTCGAGCACGCCATGATGAAGGCAGTCTCCTCCACCGAGCTGGGCCTGGACACCCTGACCCTGCCCGACTTCGAGAAGCTCTCCACCGAGGAAGTTATCGAGCATCTGCACGTGCAGGATTCCGAGCGCGCTTTCTGCGTCTACGAGGCCCTCAAGCGCGGCGTGCCCCACGAGACTATCTACGACATCACCAAGATCGACTGGTGGTTCCTGGATAAGATGCAGCATTTGGCTGACATCGAGATGGGCCTGAAAAACGGCGAACTGACGACTGAAAAGTACCTGAGCGCCAAGAAGTTCGGTTTCCTGGATAAGACCATCAAGCGCCTGGCCGGTGTGGACACCCTGCCCGAACACCCCGCTGCAGCGTTCAAGATGGTCGATACCTGCGCTGCGGAATTTGCCGCCAAGACGCCCTATTTCTACTCCACCTTCGACGAGGACAACGAAGCCAAGCAGTTTATTGCTGAGCGCAGCGACCCAAAAAAGAAGAAGGTGCTGGTCTTTGGCTCCGGCCCCATCCGTATCGGCCAGGGCATTGAGTTTGACTACTGCTCGGTCCACGCCGTCTGGACGCTGAAAAACCACGGCTGTGAGGCAGTACTGGTCAACAACAACCCCGAGACCGTTTCCACCGATTTTGACACCGGCGACCGCCTCTACTTTGACCCGCTGAACCCCGAGAGCGTCGACCAGATCATTGAGACCGAGAAGCCGGACGGCTGCCTGGTGCAGTTCGGCGGCCAGACCGCCATCAAGCTTGCCAAGCATATGGACGAGATCGGCCTGCCTATCCTGGGCACCCCGGCGGACGCCATCGACGAGGCCGAGGACCGCGAACGCTTTGATGAACTGCTGGAGCGCTGCGGCATCCCCCGCCCCGAGGGCCGCACCGTCTTTACGCTGGAAGAAGCCCTGCAGGCCGCGCAGGAAGTCGGCTACCCCGTACTGATGCGCCCCTCCTACGTGCTGGGCGGCCAGAACATGATCGTGGCCTACAACTCTGCCGACGTCACCGAGTACATGGGCGTTATCACCAAGCATGTGGACATGAGCCACCCGGTGCTGATGGATAAGTACATCCTGGGCACCGAGTGCGAGGTCGACGCTATCTGCGACGGCACCGATTACCTCGTGCCCGGTATCATGCAACAGGTCGAGCGCACCGGTGTACACTCCGGCGACTCCATCTGCGTCTACCCGCCCTACACCTTCAGCCAGAAGGTCATTGATACGCTGGTGGATTACACCGGCCGCTTTGCCCGCGAGCTGAAAGTCGTCGGCCTGGTCAACGTGCAGTACGCTGTGCAGAACGACCATGTCTATGTTATCGAGGTCAACCCCCGTTCCTCCCGTACCGTGCCCTACATCTCCAAAGTCACCGGTGTGCCGATGGTCGATCTGGCCGTGCGCTGCACTCTGGGCGAAAAGCTGAAGGATATGGGCTACGGCACCGGCCTGTGGCGTAACGGCAACAGCCCCTACTACGCTGTCAAGGTGCCCGTCTACAGCTTCCTGAAGCTGCACGGCGTGGACACCATGCTGGGCCCCGAGATGAAGTCCACCGGCGAGGTGCTGGGCATTGCCCCCACCTTCCACGAGGCCATGATGAAGGGCCTGGTGGCTGCCGGTTATCAGTTCAAGGTGCCCGGTCCCGGCTCCTGCTGCATCGTGTCCGTCAAGGACAGCGACAAGCCCGAAGCCGCCGAACTGGCCTGGAAGCTGCATGACTACGGCTACAAGATTTACGGCACCGCCGAGACGGCCCGCTATCTGAACAGCCAGATGATCCCCTGCAGTGTGGTGCGCCAGATGAGCGGCGCCCGCCCGAATATGATCGACCTGCTGGAAAGCGGCCTGGTGGATTACATCATCTCCACCAGCCCCCATGGCCGCGACCCGCACCGTGATTCGGTCAAGTTCCGCCGCAAGGCCACCGAGCTGTCCATCCCCTGCATCACCGCCATGGATACCGCCCGCGTGCTGGTGGACGCCCTGCGCGGCGACCATGACATCAGCCAGATGGAACTGGTGGACATCGCCCACCTCCACCGTGAAGCCGCCAAAGGGGAATAAAATAGATCCGCAAACCGCATCCGCAGGGGTGCGGTTTTTTGTGTTGCAGGAATGACCCCCTCTGGGAGGGGACTTCCGCGAAGCGGGTGGGGGGAGAGATCCTTCGATTTAGTAGGTGTTAATTTGTTTGTCTCTCCCTCAGTCACCTTCGGTGATCGCGCTCCCCCTCTGGCACTTCGTGCCACCTCCCCCCGTATCGGGGGAGTCTGTCTCGCAGAGGGAGCCGGAAAGAGCGGCAGGCTTTACAAAGATCCTTGCCTGCGCTATACTGAAATCAATACCACAAAGGGGGCTTACCCATGAATATCACCGAATTTGCTGCCTACGCAGGTGTGTCCAAGGCGGCGGTCAGCCGGTTTTTCAACGGCGGCTACCTCAGCGCCGAGAAAAAAGCCGCCATCGCCAAAGCGGTGGAGGAGACCGGCTACCGCCCCAGCATGCAGGCCCAGATGATGCGCACCCGCCGCACCAAACAGATCGGTGTCATCCTGCCCAAACTCAGCAGTGAAAGCTGTGCCCGCATGGTCGAGGGCATCAGCCGTGTGCTGGACGAGCAGGGCTACCAGCTGCTGCTGGTGAACACCGCCAACGACAACACCCGCGAGGTGCGGGCCATGGACATGCTGCGCCACGACGCGGTGGACGGCATTATTTTGATTGCGTCCATCTTTACGCCGGAGCACGAAGCTGTGCTGGAAAGCTTAAAAATTCCTGTGGTCATCCTGGGGCAGCAGCACCCCGGCTACAGCTGCGTGTATCACGATGATTTCGGTGCGGCCCGCGCCGCCACCGCCCGCATGTTGGAAAAAGGCCGCCGCCTGCCGGGCTTTTTGGGCGCTACCATGTTGGATAAGGCCGTAGGCCAGGCCCGCCGCGCCGGGTACGAAGCCGCCCTGCGGGATGCCGGCTTAATGCCCCGCGCCCAGCGCATCAGTGTGGCCAAGTTCAACATGGAGTCCGGCTACGAGCAGGCCCGCCAGCTGTTCGAGCGGGCGGGGGAGATCAACGCGCTGTTCTGCGCCACGGATACCATCGCCATCGGTGCCATCCAGTACTGCCGCAGCCAGGGCCTGCGTGTGCCCGAGGATGTGATGGTGGCCTCCGTCGGCGACAGCCGTGCGGGCCGGGTGGCCTATGTGCCGCTGACCAGTGCCCACCTGCATTACCGCACGGCAGGGGACAAGGCCGCCCGCCTGCTGCTGGACCAGCTGGCCGATCCCCACGCCCGCCCGCGGGAGCTGGAACTGGGCTGGGAGCTGAAATGCCGCGCTTCCACCGGTGACGAAAACGCCGATGAAAATATTTGGGCGCTGTAAAAAGATGTACCCCGTTTTTGTGCAAAGTACCAAATACCCATGTGAAACTGTGTGAAATCGATAACACATCCGAGCTAAATTGTGTCACTCGGCGAATAGAAATCTACCGCCCCATCAACTATAATATACTCGTCAGATGAAATTGATTTCACAGTCCTCTGCCTCACATCTTATAGAAGGAGCGATTTTCATGGATTACAAACACGCGGCACAACAGGTACTGGATGCCATCGGCGGCGCCTCCAACATCGTATCGGCAGCCCACTGCGCAACCCGCCTGCGCCTGGTCATTGCGGACAACGACAAGGTGGACAAAAAGGCCCTCGAGAACGCCGAGGGGGCCAAGGGCGTCTTTGAGGCCCAGGGTCAGCTGCAGATCATCTTCGGCACCGGCACGGTAAACAAAGTCTACGATGAGTTCACCGCTCTGGCCGGCATCGGCGCTGCTACCAAAGAGGAAGTCAAGCAGGCAGCCGCTGCCAAAGCCCCTTGGTACCAGCAGGCCATCAAGACACTGGGCGACATCTTCGTGCCCATCATCCCCGCCATCGTGGCCTCCGGCTTCCTGATGGGCATCATGGAAGCGCTGAACTTCATGGTCAACAACGGCTTCGTCAACATCGATACTTCCGGCTCCCTCTACGTGTTCGCCCAGCTGTTCTCCAACACGGCGTACACTTTCCTGCCCATCCTCATTGCCTTCTCCGCCGCGAAAGTCTTCGGCGGCAACCCGTTCCTGGGTGCGGTCATCGGCATGATCATGATCCACCCCAACCTGCAAAACGCCTGGACCGTTGCGTCCGAGGGCGTGCAGACCTACCAGCCGGTGTTCGGCGGGCTGTATTCCATCCCGCTGGTGGGCTATCAGGGCCATGTTATCCCGGTCATCATCGCTGTCTGGCTCATGTCCCAGATCGAAAAGCGGCTGCACAAGGTCGTGCCCGCCATGTTTGATCTGTTCGTCACCCCGCTGGTCTCGGTCTTTGTCACCGGCTACCTGACCCTGGCTGTCATCGGACCCATCTTCACCACTGTGGAGGACGGCATCATCAACGGCGTGCAGGCTCTGATCCAGCTGCCCTACGGCATTGGTTCCTTTGTTATGGGCGGTCTGTATGCCATCACCGTTGTGGCCGGTATCCACCACATGTACACCCTGATCGATGTCGGCCAGCTGGCTAAGTTCGGCTACACCTATTGGCTGCCCCTGGCCAGCGCTGCCAACGTGGCCCAGGGCGGTGCCGCTCTGGCCGTCGCCCTCAAGAGCAAGAACGCCAAGGTCAAGTCCATGGCCCTGCCCTCCGCACTGTCTGCCTGCATGGGCATCACCGAGCCCGCCATCTTCGGCGTCAACCTGCGCTACTTCAAGCCCTTTATCGGCGGCCTGGCGGGCGGTGCCTGCGGCGCGCTGTACGCCAGCATCGTGGGCCTGGGTGCCACCGGCACCGGCGTGACCGGCATCTTCGGTATCCTGCTGCACCTGCATATGCCGCTGCAGTACATCATCGCCATGCTCATTGCTTTCGGTGTCGCATTCGCTGTGACCTGGGTGATCTGGAAGCCGGAAGAAGAAAACGCATAAAAACAGCGAAAGGCCACCCTCAGGGAGGGGGTTCCGCCGGCAGGCGGTGGGGGAGAGAACCTGCGATTAGCAGCAGCTAAGGATATTGCCTCTCCCTCAGTCAGCTTCGCTGACAGCGCTCCCCCTCTGGCACTTCGTGCCACCTCCCCCGTATCGGGGGAGTCTGTCTCACAGAGGGAGCCTTTTATATAGAAAAGGAGCACCCCCATGAACGCCTTACAGCGTGACCTGAAAAAACTTGTTCCGCTGGTGGAATCTCTCGGCGCGGAAAGGGTCGAGAGCGACCCCCACCGCCAGCGCTTCCATGTGCAGCCCACCGTGGGCTGGCTCAATGATCCCAACGGCCTGTGCAGGATCGGCGATACTTACCACGTCTTCTACCAGTACGGCCCCTTCGATGCGACCGGCGGCGTTAAGCACTGGGGGCACGTTACCAGCCGCGACCTCATGCACTGGGAGCGCCAGCCCGTCATGCTTTACCCGGATGAACCCTTCGACTGCCACGGTGTCTACTCCGGTTCCGCCATCGTCGAGGACGGCACGATGTACCTGTACTACACCGGCAACGTCAAGCACCCCGGTGACTATGACTACATCAAGCAGGGCCGCGGGCATAACGTCTGCCTGGCCACCAGCCGGGACGGCATCCACCTGGACAGCAAGCAGTGCCTGCTTTATAATAAGGATTATCCAACCGGCCTGACCTGCCATGTGCGCGACCCCAAGGTGTTTGCCTGCGACGGCCGCTACTATATGGTGCTGGGTGCCCGCACGGTGGAGGACAGGGGCGAGGTCCTTGTCTGGGAGAGCGCCGACAAGCTCCACTGGACCTGCATCAACACCCTGACCACCCCGGAGCCTTTCGGCTTTATGTGGGAGTGCCCGGACCTGTTCGAGCTGGACGGCCGGTGGTTCCTGGCCGTGTCCCCCCAGGGCATCGAGTGCCAGAATGTCTACGGCTGCGGCTACTTCCCGGTTTATGGCGATTGGCGCGGTGCCTGCACGCTGGGCGAGTTCCGCCACGCGGACTTCGGCTTTGACTACTACGCTCCCCAAAGCTTTGCCGACGGCGGTCGCCGTGTGCAAATTGGCTGGATGGGCATGCCCGACGCCGACTACACCAACCCCGTCGACTTTGGCTGGCAGCACTGCCTGACGGTGCCCCGCCAGCTGACCCGCGACGGCGACCGCCTGCTGCAGAACCCCGTGGCCGAGCTGGCCGTCCTGCGCGGCGCCGCCCACGACCTGCCCGACGGTGAGACCGTTTCCGCCGCACCCTGTTTTGACCTGCTGGCTGCCCCGGCGGGGGACTTTACCCTCACGGTGGCTGACGGCGTGCAGTTGGCTTATTGCGAAGCCGAACGCAGCTGTACCCTCTACTTTACCAATGCCGCCATGGCCTATGGCCGCACCAGCCGTCATGTAGTGCTGAACGCGCCCTGCCGCCGCCTGCGGGTGGTGGGGGACGCCTCCTCGCTGGAAGTGTTCCTGAATGACGGCGCAGCGGTGCTGTCCACCCGCTATTACCCGGCCCCCGGCCCAGCAGCCCTGTGCCTGACGGGCTGCTGCGGTACGCTGTACGAAATCACGCTGTAAGGAGAAATTTGCGATGGCTCATGACACTTTGTATGCGATTGGTGAGGCGCTGATCGATATGATCCCGGCCGAGACCGGCTGCGATTTCGGTGCGGTCTCCTCCTTTGCGCCCCGGGTGGGCGGCGCCCCCGCCAATGTGGCAGCGGCCTTTGCACGGCTGGGCGGCCGCAGCGCCCTGCTGACCCAGCTGGGGGATGACCCCTTCGGCGCGAAAATCACCGCCGAGTTGGCCGGGGCGGGTGTGGACGTGAGCCACATTGCCACCACCGACCGCGCCAACACCGCGCTGGCCTTTGTCTCGCTGCAGGCGGACGGCAACCGTACCTTCAGCTTCTACCGCAAGCCCTCGGCGGACCTTCTCTACAGCCCGGAGCAGGTGGACCCGGCGCTCTTCACCACCGCCTTTGCCCTGCATTTTTGCAGTGTGTCGCTGGTGGAAAGCCCGATGCGGGAGGCCCACAAGGCTGCCATTGCCGCCGCCCGCCAGGCTGGGGCGCTGGTCAGCTTCGATCCCAACCTGCGCTTCCCGCTCTGGCCCGACCGCGAGGCCCTGTACCGCACCGTGTGGGAGTTCCTGCCCCAGGCGGATATTTTAAAGGTGTCCGATGAGGAACTGGAATTCCTGACCGGCACGACAGATATTGAAAAAGCCCTTCCTAAACTGTTCACCGGGCATGTGCAGCTGGTGGTCTACACCTGCGGCAGCGCCGGGGCCTACGCCTACACCCGCACGGCCCAGGGGTTTGCCGCCGTCAAGCCGGTCAAGGCCGTGGACACTACCGGCGCGGGGGACGGCTTCATCGGGTCTTTCCTGTGGCAGCTTTGCCGCGACGGCGTAACCGTGGACAGCCTGCCCTCCGCCGCCCCGGCCCAGCTGGAGCAGTGGCTGGCATTCTCCAACCGTTATTGCGGCGAGAGCGTGCAGCGCTACGGCGCCATTGCCAGCTACCCCACGGCGGCCCAGATGGGCGTATAAGTCCGCAAAATATGCACGTTTGGTGGTAATAAACTGCTGTAACAGGTCAAATTTCCGCCATGTGACGAAATTTGCGGCCTTTTACAAAGCAAATTTTATGTTATTTGCCGATTTTTGAGAAAATTCGACCGATTTGGGAAAAAACCCTTGATTCTGCGCGGAATTTTCTCTATAATAAAGCCCGTAAATAGTAACAGGCTCTGGCCTGAACAATAGGGAGTAAAAGGAATTATGACTAGATCTCAGTTGATTACCAAGGTTGCCAACGACACCAATATGACCAGCGCAGAAGTCGAGAAGGTCATGGACGGCATCTTCGGCACCATCGGTGACGTGCTCAAGAGCGGTGACAAAGTCACTATCGCAGGCTTCGGCCGTTTCGAGATGCGTGAGCGCCAGACCAAGAACTTCACCAACCCCAAGACCAAGGTCACCAGCAAGCTGGAGCCCACCGCCATCCCCGGCTTCAAGGCCAGCGGCCGTCTGAAGGAGAAGGTTGGTCAGTAATCCTGCCCCCTAATATAGGTTTTAATGCCCGTGGCCGCTGCGCTGCGGGCTTTTTTGTATGCTACGGCAAAAAAAATTGCCGCCAGATATTGACAAGCCCCGCCGCACCTGCTATACTATTAGGGCTGTGAAACAGCAAGATAGATGTGCCCGTAGCTCAGTTGGTAGAGCATCTGACTTTTAATCAGAGGGTCCAGGATTCGAGTTCCTGCGGGCGCACCAAAAACCGCTTGAAGCATTACGCCTCAAGCGGTTTTTTGTCTTATCAGATAAATCTCGGTGTGCCCCTCTTGCCAAATGCGGCGGGGCGCGGTATAATAATATGTCTGAAAGAATACGGCGGCCCGCCCCGGCGCGCTGCCTGATAATGTAAAGGGGACTGGAACTATGGAAACGATGGGGACCCTGCGCCGTACCAATTACTGCGGCGAGGTCAGCCTGGCCAATGCCGGGCAGGAGATGACCGTCTGCGGTTCGATCGCCCGTGCCCGCGATAAGGGCGGCATCATCTTTGCCGATCTGCGCGATACCACCGGCATCCTGCAGCTGGTTTTTGACGAGGATACGCCAAAAGACGTTTTCGCCAAAGCCGAAAGCCTGAAAAGTGAATACGTGGTGATCTGCCGCGGCAAACTGCGTGAGCGCGCCGCCAAGACCGACAAGATCGCCACCGGTGATGTGGAACTGTACGTCAGCGAACTGCGTATCCTGAGCGAGGCCCAGACCACGCCGTTTGAGCTGCGCGATGAGATCAACGTCAACGATGACCTGCGCCTGCGCTACCGCTACCTGGACCTGCGTCGCCCCTCGATGCATGAGCCGATCGTGCTGCGCAGCAAGATCATGCAGATCATCCGCAATTATTTCTGCGAGAATCACTTCTGCGAGATCGAGACCCCGACCCTCATCAAGTCTACCCCGGAGGGCGCCCGTGACTATCTGGTGCCCAGCCGTGTGCAGCCCGGCCACTTCTACGCTCTGCCCCAGAGCCCGCAGCTTTACAAGCAGATCCTGATGCTGTCCGGCTTCGACCGCTACTTCCAGATCGCCCGCTGCTACCGCGACGAGGACCTGCGTGCTGACCGCCAGCCCGAGTTCACCCAGGTGGACGAGGAGATGAGCTTCGTCTCCGAGGACGACATCATGACCATCAACGAGGGTCTGATCAAGCGCCTGTGGAAAGAGATGCTGAACATCGACGTGCAGACCCCCTTCGTCCGCATGCCCTGGGACGAGGCCATGGGCCGCTTCGGCTCCGATAAGCCGGATACCCGCTTCGGCCTGGAGATCCAGGACGTGACCGAGGTGTTCAAGGGCACCGAGTTCAAGCCCTTTGCCGCTGTGCTGGAAGCTGGTGGTACCATCCGCGCCATCAACGCCAAGGGCCTTGCCGACAAGCTGTCCCGCAAGAATATTGACAAGCTGGGCGAGGTCGCCAAGACCTACGGTGCCAAGGGCCTGGCTTACAGCCGCCTGACCGCCGATGGTACTTCCTCCAGCTTCGAGAAGTTCCTGACCGATGCCGAGAAGACCGCCCTGTACGCCGCCCTGAACGCCGAGACCGGCGACGTGCTGCTGCTGGTCAGCGACACCGATTGGGTCAAGGCCTGCACCGCCCTGGGCCAGGTCCGCCTGGACATCGCCCGCAAGCACGGCCTGATCGACCCCGACAAGTTCAACTTCCTGTGGGTCGTGGACTTCCCGCTGTTTGAGTACAGCGAGCAGGAAGGCCGTTGGATGGCCATGCACCATCCGTTCACCCTGCCCAAGGCCGAGGACCTGGACAAGGTGGAGAGCGACCCCGGTGCCTGCCACGCTGTGGCCTACGACATTGTGCTGAACGGTGTTGAGATGGGCGGCGGCTCGATGCGTATCAACGACCCCGCCCTGCAGGATCGTATGTTCCATGCCCTCGGCTTTACCGAGGAGAAAGCCCGCGAGAGCTTCGGTTTCCTGATGGATGCCTACAAGTTCGGCGCGCCTCCGCATGGTGGTATGGCCTACGGCCTGGACCGCATGGTCATGCTGATGCTGAAGAAGGACTCCATCCGTGACGTCATCGCCTTCCCGAAGGTGCAGAACGCCGGCGAGCCCATGAGCGGCGCCCCCGACGTGGTCGACGCCCAGCAGCTTAAGGATCTGAACATCGCCCTGACGCTGAAGGATTGATAGTATAATAGAAGCGGCTCCCCATGCGTAGTGGGGAGCCGCTTTTATGTAATGGATAAAAAAGATGCCTTTATCGAGTAGAGCATGTAGGGGCGAACAATGTTCGCCCCCACAGTAATGTGGAGCCTTTATACGTTAATATTTGGGTTTCGGTTCGTCGTTGGTCGATTGCGGGGTGTACTCTGCGGGCTTTGCAGGCGCTGCCGGTTTCACCGGTTTGGGATGATTCTTGCGGCGGCGCTTCGTCAGGGTGACGGCTAAAGCCACGATGATGCCAACCACCAGCAGCACCGGCCACAGGTAGATGACCGCCAGCACAAAGCCCTGGAGGAACGCCACAAAGCCGTGCCAGCCGCCCGCAAAGGCATCGGCCACGCGCTCACCAAAGGTGGTGCCGGTGGGGGTCAGGGTGGCAACCTCGCTTAAGCGGATGTCCACGGTGGAATAACTGACCTGCTGGTCCATGTTTTTCAGCTGTCGGGTGTAGTTTTCCAGCTGGTACTGCACGTCGGAAAGCTGGCTCTCGATCTCCAGCAGGTCGGCGGTGGTCTCGGCCTGGTCGGCCAGGGCGTTCAGCCGCTCGCGCTGGGCCTCCAGCGCACTCAGCCGGGCCTGTACGTCAATGTAGCTGCTGGTGATGTTCTCGGCGGTCTCGCTGAGGTCCAGCACACTGCCCGCCTCGCCCACGGCGGCCAAAAACGTGCGGTAGTTTTCCACCGGCACCCGCACCGTGTAGTAGGCGTAGCGGTCGTGGTCCTTCGCGTCGCCGCTCAGGCTGGAGTATTCCATCCACGCGCCGCAATCGTCCACCGCCGCCAGCAGGGTGTCCCGCGCGGCGTCGAAATCGGTGGATTCCATGTTGATGTCGGCGTTGTAAATGATTTTCTGCGCGGTCTCGTCGGTGGAATCGGGCAGCTCCTCGGGCACGATGCTGCTGTTGGCTGCCCCGGCGGCGGTATCGTAGGCGCCCTCTGCGCTGGGGGATTCGGTGGCGTAATAGCCGCCGTCCTTACTGCTGATGCTGCCGCAGCCTGCCAGCAATACAGCCGCCAGCAGGGCAGTGGATACGCGGAAATGTTTTTTCATGGTGGATGCTCCTTTCTTTTTCACGGATTCAGCCGTGTTGCGTCCTCTCACCCCTAAACACGACAGCGGGGCTGAAATGTTACGTGCGCATTTACAAAAAGTGGGAAGTGCCATGATTTTTGGTACTTCCCACAAATTTACAGGTGATTATTCGGCTTTCTGCCCAAGAACTTTGATGTCATCGTTGTCGGCAAAGGCAACGGCGTTGTAGCCGGAGGCTTCCAGCGTGCCGAACTGCTTGCCTAGCTTCTTGGCCTGGGGCAGCACGGTCACATCATAGTCGGCACGCAGGGTCTCGGCCTTGGCCAGCACGGCGGCAAAGTCGGCGTCTTTCAGGTAGAGCAGCGCCAGGTGCGGCTTGGCACCGGGGATCTGGTAGCCCTGCTCCAGCAAAATGCCGCAGACACGCTCAAAACCGATGGAGAAGCCCACGGCGGGCACCTGCTGGCCGATGAACTTGCCCACCATGTTGTCGTACCGGCCGCCGCCGGCCACCGCGCCACTGAACTGCGGGCAGGTGACCTCGAACACCATGCCGGTGTAGTAGCCCTGGCCGCGCACCAGGCTGGGGGCGTAGGCGATGCCGTACCGGCCGTTGGCAATCTTTTCGCTGGTGGCAATCACATAGCGCAGGTCGGCGGTCAGGGCCTCATCGTCCACCTTGGCGGCGACGGTGTCCAGACTGAAATCGCCCGCGCGCAGGAAGTCGTCCAGCGCAGTGACGGCCTCGGCGGCAAAGCCCTTCTCGGTCAGCTCGTTCTTCACGCCCTCGGAGCCGATCTTGTCCATCTTGTCAAAGCTGATGCAGACGGAATCCAGCTGCTCCTCGGCAAAGCCCATCTTCTGCAGCATGGCGCGCAGGATACGGCGGTCGTTGATGTTGACGGTAAAGCCGGTGAAGCCGATCTTCAGCAGGGCGCGGGCGGTCACGTCGATCAGCTCGACCTCGGCGTTGGGGGAAGAATCGCCCAAAATGTCAATGTCACACTGGACGAACTCCCGCAGACGGCCCTTCTGGGGGCGCTCGGCGCGGTAGACGCGGTCGGTCTGGATGACTTTGAACGGGCTGGGCAGCTCGCTGCGGTTGGCGGCGTAGTAGCGGGAGAGGGGCAGGGTCAGGTCGTAGCGCAGGCCCATATCGCTCAGCTGCTTTTCATCGCCGCTGCGCAGGGCAGCTTCCAGCTTGTCGCCACGCTTGAGGACCTTGAAAATCAGGTTCAGGTTGTCGCCGCCGTCGCTCTTGTCCAGGTTCTCCATGTCCTCCAGAATGGGGGTGGAGATGCGCTGGAAGCCTGCGGCGCGGTAGGTGGCCAGGATCTGGCCCTGGATATAATCGCGCAGGGCCTGCTCACGGGGCAGCAGGTCGCGCATACCTTTTAACGGCTGGGTTTTCATGTTGTACTCCTTTATGTTCGCGGGGGCATACGCCCTATTTTTATACTATCTTATAATGATAGCCTGCCCGGCGCATTTTGTCAATCTGAATAGCCCATACTAATGCGGTAGGGGAGGGATGCACCATGGCAAAACGGGCGCAAAACCGCGGGCCGTACATTTTGGCGGCGGGGGCGGCGGCACAGCTGCTTACCGGCATCCCGGCGGCGTGGGGCGTGTTCCAGCAGCCGGTCATGCAGGGGTATGGGTTCAGCCGTGGGCAGGCGATGCTGGCCTTTGCGGTGCTGGTGGCGGCCTACGGTGTGGGCTGCGCGATAGGCGGCTTATTGCAGGACGCCCACGGCCCGCGCTTTGCCGGGCTTTGGGGTACGGCGCTGCTGGCGGGGGGATTCTTTGCGGCTTCGCTGGTACCGGTTGCCAACGCGGTGCTGTTTTTGCTGGTGTACAGCCTGCCCGCGGGGCTGGGCAGTGCGTTTTTGGCCCCGGCGGTGCTGGCCTGCGCGCAAAAGTGGTACAAGGACAAAAAAGGCTGGGCCACCGGCGTGGCCGGGGTGGCGATGGGCTTGTCCGGCGCGTTTTTTACGCTGTTTGTGAAAGGTGTGGGCGGTGCCTGGGGCATCCGCGTTTGCTTTGCGGCCCTGGGAGCCGTGATGCTGGTAATCTGCGGCGCGGGAGCGCTGATTTTGCAAGACCCGCCCGCCCCGGCAACGTCCGGCAACCCCCAGCCCGGGTTGGATTGGCCCCGGATGGTGCGTACGACCCAATATAAGCTGTGCGTGGCGGCGGTGGCGCTGTCCGCCCCGGCGGTGCTGTTGTTCAGCCCGGAGATCTTCAAAATTGCCACCGAGCGCGGTCTGCCCGAAGCTGCTGCGCCCTGCAGCATCGTGTTAGGTTCCGCCGCCAGTGCGGCGGGGCGCCTGCTGCTGCCCGCCTGCAGCGACAAGCTGGGCCGCAAGCCGGTGCTGTATGCGGTGTATCTGGGCCTGGCGGCGGGGTCGGTGTGGTTTGCTTTTGCCGCCGAGTGGTGGGTGCTGGCGGCCTATGCGGTGCTGACGTTTTTCTACTCCGGCGGGGCGGCGGTGCAGCCTGCGTTCAATACCGACCTCTTCGGCCTGCCCCACGCGGGGGTGAACTACGGGTTTATCGCCTTAGGGATGAGCGGCGGTAGCCTCGTCAGTTATATCGGCAGCCAGGCTCTGCCGCTGGCTGCCCGGCACTGGCTGGCCGGGGCGTGTGCCGTGGCAGGGCTGGTTTGTGTCAGACTTGTAAAACCTTGCCAAATCAGTTGAAATTTTGCGTCGTACAGGGTACAATATAGGCTTGCTAGGAATAGAAAGAAACTTGCAAAAGGCTCCCTCTGTGAGACAGACTCCCCCGATACGGGGGAGGTGGCACGAAGTGCCAGAGGGGGGAGCGCTGTCAGCGAAGCTGACGGAGGGAGAGAGCCTTGCCTGGTCCGAAGCTTCGGATACAATCTGTGCTCTCTCCCCACCCGCTCTGCGGGACCGCTTACGCGGCCGGACCCCTCTGTCGCTACGCGACATCTCCCCACGCTGTGGGGAGTCACCCTCACAGAGGGGGCCTCTAAGCATCCCACCACATAACAGGAGGAACCCCTCATGCAGCAAACCATGCAGGCCCAGCAGCTGCGGCGGATGGCGGAACGGTCCGCTGTCGCCTTTCTGCTGGCGGTGCTTTGCGTATATCCGCTTTATATCGATAAATTTTCCAACCTCGGCGTTGTCAAATTCACCGGCGTAGCCACTCTGTCCTGGGCGTTCTGCCTGTGGCTGGGGGCGCTGGCCGCCATCGGGGCGCGCCCCCGTGCGGGTCGCCTGCCCTGGCGCACCGACCATGGCCTTTGGGCGCTGGGGGCTGTGGTGGCCACGGGCGTGGTCTCTACCGTTACCTCGCTGTCGCCCGCCATGTCCCTGTGGGGGCTGGGCGGCTACTACGGCGGCTGCATGATGGTGCTGTTCACCGCCGTGGGTTACCTGGCCGTGCGGGCCTTTGCCCCGCAAAAACTGCTCAACGGCCTTACGTTCTGCGTGGGCATTACCACCGCGCTGGTCACGGTGCTGTATGTGCTTAACATTTTTAATATCGACCTTATTGGTACTTATGCCGATACCGCCGTGGTGGAGCGTGCCCAGTTCTTCTCCACCCTCGGCCAGAAAAACTTCTGCTCCGGCTTCATGGCCTTTGCACTGCCGCTGGTGTTCTATGCGTTTTTGGTGGCCCGCGGGGCGCGGCACACGGTGCTTTACGGTGTACCGGCATTTTTCGGCGGGCTGGCGCTGGCGGTGGTGGATGCCGACGGCCTGGCGCTGGGCATCGGCGCAGCGGTGCTGGTGCTGCTCTGCCAGAAGATTTTCACCACCCGCACCCTGCGGCGGCTGATGGTCATCGGCATGTTTTTCTTTGCCGACGCAGGCTGGATGCAGTACATGCGTACCCACGTCTACACCCAGGGCGGCAAGCCCATTCTGGCGGCCTTCGGCCACTATGCCCAGCTGGGTTTTGCAGTCTGCGCGGTGGTGTGGGCTGTGTTGTTCTTTGCCTTGCGCAGCCGCGAGATCCCGCTGTGGAAAGCAGGC
The DNA here is from genome assembly GCA_025758045.1 of Oscillospiraceae bacterium. Lineage (NCBI taxonomy): Bacteria > Bacillati > Bacillota > Clostridia > Eubacteriales > Oscillospiraceae > Oscillospiraceae bacterium. The sequence goes on from CP107208.1 coordinate 1,854,396, forward strand.
CGCGTGCTGACGGTCATTGCAGTCACATTAGGCGTGGTGCTGGTGGTGCTGGCTAACTTTATGCCGGGCTTCCCGTCGCTGGGAAAGCTCGATGACCTACTGGTATTCAACGATGATTGGGGCACCTATCGCGGCACGGCCTGGCGCATCAGCTGGTCGGCCTGGACGGCGCAGCCTTTCTGGCGTAAGCTGCTGGGCGTTGGCCCCGGCATGATGCACACCGCCGTGGCCCAGTGGGCAGGGGCGGACATCACCGCCCGGATGAAAACGTTTTACGCTGCCCACAACGAGTACCTGGAGCTGCTGCTGACCAGTGGTGTGCTGGGCCTGGCAGCCTGGGTGTGGTTTGTGGCGGCGCACCTGCGCAAGGCCGCGCAAAACTGGCTGCGCCCCGGGGTCGCGCCGGTCACGCTGGCGCTGGTCAGCTACCTGGCCCACGCGGCGGTGTCTATCCGTGTGTCGATGATCTTCCCCGAGATCATGCTGCTGTTCGGGCTTTTGCAGGTGTTCTGCCTGCCGCCGGAAGGCGAGGACGCACCCATTCAGCCCAAGGGTAAAAAGGCCAGACAGCCTGTGCCGAATGGAAATAAGGCCCCGGCCCCCGGCCTCATCCGCACCTGGATCGGGCCTGCCGCAGCCGCCGTGGTGATGATGGCGGTCTGCGGCGCGGCCTCCCGCATGGTGTTTGGGTTCCTGTACTAAAGGCAAATGCAGCAGAAGATGTAGGGCAACACCGCACAATTCCCGCCTGACGGCTTAAGCACCGCTCCGGCGGCTGCGGCGCGGCATCTGCGTTGCCAAAATGCTCGATAATACACAAAGTATTATCTGCGCTTTTGGCTTAGCAGCTGCCGCACCTCGCTCGCCGTATCGGCACTTAGAATTATGCGGTATTGCTGTAGATTTCACATTTACCATTTGCCATGGGGGATCCCCCCCCTATGTTAAATGTAAAATATCCCTTGCAAAACCAGCTTTCACCGCCTCGTTCGGAGGCGGGTTTTGTTTTTCTACGGAATTCTCCAAAAAACAAAAGGTTAGGGTAGACTAACATCTTGAAAATCGACCCCGCACCCTTTATAATAAAGATAGCTGTGAAAAGCCTAACAAATGCAAAGGAGAGAAAATTATGATCGAATACTCCGCACAGGTCAATAACATGTGCCCGATCACAAAAGGGCCCAAGCACGGTCCCGCCCCCATCCCCGAAGAGGGTCAGTGGGTCAAGGCCTATAAAATTGAGGACATCAGCGGCTACACCCACGGTGTAGGTTGGTGCGCACCCCAGCAGGGCACCTGCAAGCTGAGCCTGAACATCAAGAACGGCATCATCGAGGAAGCCCTGGTCGAGACCATCGGCTGCTCCGGCATGACCCACTCCGCCGCTATGGCTGGCGAGATCCTGCCCGGCAAGACCATCCTCGAGGCCCTGAACACCGACCTGGTCTGCGATGCTATCAACGTTGCTATGCGTGAGCTGTTCCTGCAGATCGTCTACGGCCGCAGCCAGACCGCTTTCTCTGAGAACGGCCTGCCCGTCGGCGCTGGCCTGGATGACCTGGGCAAGGGCCTGCGCTCTATGACCGGCACCATCTTCTCCACCAAGGCCAAGGGCGTCCGTTACCTGGAGCTGACCGAGGGCTACATCCTCAAGACCGCTCTGGATAAGGACAACCAGGTCATCGGCTACCAGTTCGTCCGCCTGGGCAAGATGATGGAAGACATCCGCCACGGCAAGGACCCGAAGGAAGCCTACGAGAAGAACATCGGTACCTACGGCCGCTTCTCTGCCGAGCAGGGCGCTGTCAAGTACATCGACCCGCGTGAAGAATAAGAGAGGGAGGAACATAGATTATGGCAACTTTTGAATCCCAGAATCGCCGTATGCCCAAGATCGAGGCCTGCTTGAAGGCCAACGGCCTGGAGAGCCTCGACGCCTGCAACGAGATGCTGCTGGCCAAGGGCATCGACTGCGACAAGATCATCCGCGGCATCCAGCCCATCTGCTTCGATAACGCTGTCTGGGCTTACACCCTGGGCACCGCCATCGCTGTCAAGCGCGGCCTGAAGAGCGCTGCTGACTGCGCTGCTGCCATCGGCGAAGGCCTGGAAGCTTTCACCATCCCCGGCTCTGTTGCAGAGCAGCGTAAGGTCGGCCTGGGCCATGGTAACCTGGGCGCCATGCTGCTGCACGAGGACACCCATTGCTTCGCTTTCCTGGCTGGCCATGAGTCCTTCGCTGCTGCTGAGGGTGCTATCGGCATCGCCCGTACCGCCAACAAGGTTCGTAAGGAGCCCCTGCGTGTTATCCTGAACGGCCTGGGCAAGGACGCTGCTCAGATCATCAGCCGTATCAATGGCTTCACCTATGTCAAGACCGACTACGACTTCGCCACCGGCGAGCTGAAGGTCGTCGAGACCATCCCTTACTCTGACGGCGAGCGCGCTGCTGTTAAGTGCTACGGCGCCAACGACGTTCTGGAAGGCGTTGCTATCATGAAGGCTGAGGGTGTTGAGGTTTCCATCACCGGTAACTCCACCAACCCCACCCGTTTCCAGCACCTGGTTGCCGGTACCTACAAGAAGTGGGCTATCGAGAATGGCAAGAAGTACTTCTCCGTTGCTTCCGGCGGCGGCACGGGCCGTACCCTGCACCCGGACAACGTGGCAGCAGGCCCCGCTTCCTACGGCCTGACCGACTCCATGGGCCGTATGCACGGCGATGCTCAGTTCGCTGGTTCTTCCTCCGTCCCGGCTCACGTCGAGATGATGGGTCTGATCGGCGCCGGCAACAACCCGATGGTCGGTATGACTGTCGCCTGCGCTGTTGCTGCTTCTCAGGCCAACGCTTGATCTCTTTTGCAATCGTGTATGGGAGAAACCCCGTTTGTGGGTTTCTCCCATTTTTTATGCCCATTTTTGTGTATCGCGCCAAAGTTACATAGCTGGTCTTGTGCGGATGCAAAGTTATGTGATACAATTTGCATAAAGAAAAGCTTCCCTCTGTGACGGAGGGGGAGACCATGCCAAAGTCTCTCTCCCACCCGCTTCGCGGGGGCCCCTCGCATAGGGGGCCAAATCAGTAAAAGGAGGAATCCGCTATGAAACTTGCCGCCCGCATTGCTATGGGGGTGCTGGCTGTTGTGGCCGTGGCCGCTGTGGGCTTCGGCGCGCTGTACACCAGCCGTATCCAGACCGCAAATTCTATCGAAAAACTGACCGACTACGATGATTACAACCTCTATCGCATGCAGGTCCGCTATGACTACGACCTGGACAAGATGATCGCCAACACCACGGCGGATAACCAAAGCTTTATTGATGCAGCCGTCAAGCAGGCGCTGCCGCTGCTGCCCGTCTCCATCAAAGCGCCTACTTTCGGCTGCAGCGCCTTCCACATCCAGGAGACCGGCGGCGACCACCTGATGGGCCGCAACTACGACTTCAAGCGGGATACCTCGGCCATGCTGGTGTGTACCGCGCCCAAGGGCGGCTACAAATCCATCGCCTTTGCCGCGCTGGATAACCTGGGTGCCAACCAGGCCGATGCCAGCACCAAGGCCAAAATTGCCAGCCTGCTGGCACCCTTTGCCTGCCTGGACGGCATCAATGAGAAGGGCGTTTCCATTGCCGTGCTGACGCTGGACAGCGAACCAACCAAACAGGATACCGGCAAGCCGGTGCTGGCTACCACTATGGCCATCCGCCTGGTGCTGGACCGCGCCGCCACCACCGCCGAGGCCGTGGAGCTGCTGCAGCAGTACGATATGTTTGCCACCAGCGGCCGCGACTACCACTTTTACATCACCGATGCCGCCGGTGACGGCTGCGTGATCGAGTACGATTGTGACGACCCGGCCCGCCCGATGGTCGTGACCCCCAGCCAGCAGGTGACGAACTTCTTTGTGAAGTACAAGGAGAACGTCCTGCCCAACCAGAAAAACGGCATCTACGGCCATGGCCGCGAGCGGTACGACGCCATTGAGGAAGTGCTGGACTCGAACGCCGGAGCCATCACCCCCGACATTGCCTGGCAGGCACTCCAAGCTGCCAGCCAGAAGCCGAACCCCAAGGATGTGACCAGTAATACGCAATGGTCGATTTTGTATGATAATACAAATTGTACGGCAACCATCGCCCTGCGCAGAGATTGGGGGAACAAGACGGAGATTGATTTGGGAGATATGACAGGGTTTTAAACAATAAAGGTTCCCCTCAAGGGGGCGCGATCCTGCCCCGATTTCCTCGTCCTGTTGACAAAACCGAGCATCTGTTCTATAATCAAATGCTGTAAAACATAGTAAATCAGTAGCTTAATGCCTTTGGCGTGAGGGGAACGGAATGCTCAATCAATTTTCTAGAACCGAATTGTTGTTTGGCCACGAGGCCATGGAAAAGCTGTACAAGTCCCGTGTGGCGGTCTTCGGCATCGGCGGCGTGGGCGGCTATACCGTCGAGGCGCTGGCCCGTAGCGGCATCGGCACGCTGGATCTCATCGATGATGATAAGGTCTGCCTGACCAACATCAACCGCCAGATTTTAGCCACCCGCAAGACCGTGGGTAAGTACAAGGTCGAGGTCGCCCGCGACCGCATTTTGGAGATCAACCCCGATGCCGTGGTCAACATCTACCAGACCTTCTACACGCCGGATACCAAGGATCAGTTCGACTTTACCCAGTACGACTACGTGGTCGACGCCATCGATACCGTCACCGGCAAGCTGGCCATGATCATGCAGGCCGATGCCGCCGGTACGCCCATTATCAGCTGTATGGGTGCGGGCAATAAGATCAACCCCGCCGCGCTGGAAGTGGCTGATATTTACGAGACGTCCGTCTGCCCGCTGGCCCGCGTCATGCGTACCGAGCTGCGCAAGCGGGGCATCAAGCACCTGAAAGTGGTCTACTCCAAGGAGAAGGCCATTACCCCCGTGGACGATATGGCCATCAGCTGCAGCCAGCACTGCATCTGCCCGCCGGGCACCGCCCGCAAGTGCACCCAGCGCCGCCAGGTGCCGGGCAGCACCGCCTACGTCCCCGCCGTGGCCGGGCTTATCATCGCAGGCGAGGTCATCAACGACCTGGCCGGCAAGCAGCCCGAAATGGTACAGAATTAAACAAAACAAACCGGGAGCGCCTTTCAACGGGTGCTCCCGGTTTTTGTCCTATGGCAATACCGCACAATTCCCGCCTGACGGCTTAAGCACCGCTCCGGCGGATCTCCGCGCCAAGAGCCGCCGCAAGCGGCGGTTGCGCTCCGAAGCGCCTCGCTGCGGCTCGGTGTGCGGCACGGCATCTGCGTTGCCAAAATGCTCAATAATACACAAAGTATTATCTGCGCTTTTGGCTTAGCATCTGCCGCACCTCGCTCGCCGTATCGGCACTTAGAATTATGCGGTATTGCCCTATTTATCCCCGCATCTTCGCCTGGTGCCCCTCGCCCCAGGCCCATATAGTGTCCAATACGGGCTTTAAGCTGTAGCCCAGGTCGGGCAGGGTATACTCCACCCGGGGCGGCACCTCGGCATAGACGGGGCGCAGCTTGTTGATTCTGTGGACAGTTACTGCGTAGGTTGTGCTGGCGCGGCGGGGGAGGGGGTGCTGCTGGTTTCAGCGCTGGCCTTGTCCAGCAGCACCTTGCACTTGCAGACCATCTCGCCGGTTTTCAGCAGGGTGGGCTGCAGGTACTCCGGGCTAAGTTCCTCACCGATGGTAGCCAGTGCCTCGGCAAAAAAGCGGTTCACCTCGTCGTCCGGCACGCCCAGCGCCAGGGCGCGGTGCGCATAGCCCGCCAGCCCGTGGACGCCCAGGAGGATGAGCACCTTTAAGCTGCGGATGTCCTCCGGTGCGTTCCAGATGTTGGCCATGTTGTAATCGGCCGTCCGCCCGCAGGGAGAGGCGCAGGTGGCGCAATCGGGCACAACCTTGAACTTTTCCGCATGCACCCGGTCGATGAGCGAGAGGACCTCGGCCTCGTTGCAGGCGGCAGCCGGGCTGTTCGCCGCCAGGGCTTCGATCATCACCTGCCAGGTCGCATCGCTTACCGCAGGGGCGGTATCCGCCGCCCGCGCCAGCCCCACCAGCGCCCCGGTCAGCTCATCCTGTAAGGCGGTGGTGTTGAATGTGTTGGTATCCATAGTCCCTCGTTTGTGGTTATAAGTGTACGGCTTCCGGCAGCTCCTGCACCCATACGGTGTCACCACCAACGGATTTTGAGTCGGCCCAAACCAGCGGAACCCCGCGGACTTTTTAGGAGTTTTGGGGGATTTATTTTCCACCATTCTTTAGCAAAAAGATACCACATTTCGATATAAATGTCAAATTCCAAACGCATTTTCGGTAAGGATTATAACGACTATCTGCTGGCGGCTCGTAGACTTATGCAAGGCGGGGTCAGGGCTGCTCATGCTACCGGCTCAACCGTTAGTTATAATTTTATATCCACATAACGAAATAACGAAAAAAATCTTGAAACGATTCTGCGGCAATGCTATAATACATATTGTATTCATTGGTATATACTGTTCAAAAAAGCTGCTGACAACCAGACGGGGATGATGCTTCCATGGTATTTTTGAAATCAGCGGAGAAAGATGGGAAAGAATGAGAAACTCCGGAACGCGCAAAGCCATGCAGACCCCGATAAGGAAAAGCATCTGTGCAATGCTGTGCCTGCTGCTGTTGCTGTCAGCCTTGCTCCCCGTGAAGGCTGCCGCAGAAACCGCCCCCGCCAAGGTCGTCCGTGTCGGCTCGTTTGAGGACACCTTCAACTATGTCAACGAGAAGGGCGTAAGAAAGGGCTACGGCTACGAATTGCTGCAGACCTTATCCGGCTATACAGGCTGGCAGTTCGAGTATGTGAGCTGCGACTGGTCCGACTGCTTTGAAAAACTCAAAAACAGCGAAATCGACATTATGGGGGATATTTCCTATACGCCGGATCGCGCCGAGGAAATGCTGTTTTCGGACGAGCCGATGGGCGAAGAAAAATACTACCTCTACGCCGATCTTTCGCGCGAGGACATCACCGCTTCCGACTTCAAAACGCTGAACGGCAAAACAATCGGCGTTCTGATGGGAACCGAGCCGGAGGTGATGCTGACCGAATGGGAAGAAAAATACGACCTGAAAACGCAGCACGTCAACATCGCCAACAATGAGGATGTAAAGCAAAAGCTGGCAAACCGCGAAATCGACTGCTTTGTTTCGCTGGAAGAAGCCTTCTGGGCAGAGCTTGGCATCTCGACCATAACCCGCGTGGGAAGCTCCGGCATCTACTATGCAATCAACAAAGACCGCCCCGACATCAAGGAAGAACTGGACAGTGCAATGCGCGCGCTGGACGAATCGGAGCCTTTTTATATAGCGGATCTGTATAAACGGTATTTCTCGCTGGATTATACCCCCATCCTTACGGGCGAGGAAAAGGCGTGGGTCAAAGAACACGGTGCCATCAAGATGGGCTTTCTGACAAGCGACAGCGGCGTCAGCACCTATGACCCTGCCACAGGGGAGATTACCGGGACAATCACCGACTATATTCAGTTTGCCAAAGATTGTCTGGGCAATCAGGAACTGGAATTCCAGATGGTCGGTTATGACAGCAAAGAAGCGGAACTCGATGCGCTGAAATCTGGCGAAATCGACATGGTTTTCCATTTCGACCAGAGTCCCAATCTGGCGGAAGAGTACCGCGTTGCCTGCACCAACACAACGTGGACCTCCAACATGATGGCGGTCACGAACAAACAGCACTTTGACGAAAACCAAACGAACCGCGTTGCCGTTCCCCAAAACAAGCTCTCGCTGACAAGGTACCTTGCGGTTTATTATCCGCAGTGGGAAATCGTGGACTGTGCTACACAGGAGGACGCGGCAAAGCTGGTCAAGGACGGACAGGCGGACTGCTTTGTCACAGGGGTCAGCAGCCAGGAAAATTACAGTAAAAAATACGACTTTTACAGCGTTCCGCTGCCAAACCCCGCCAAATCCTGCTTTGCAGTCAACAGCGGAAACCGCATCCTGCTGTCCATCCTGAACAAAACGATCAAGGCCATGCCGGCCAATATGCTTACCGGCGCTCTGGCGATGTATAAAAGCGCCGCGCGGAAGGTTACCCTTGGCGAGTTTATAAGGGACAACTTCGTTATGGTTCTGCTGGGCGGCAGCATTTTTGTGGCAGTTATTCTGCTCGCGATCCTGAAGCTGCTTCAAAAGGCGCGCAAAGCCGAAGCTGCCGCAAGAAAAGCCGCCAACGACACGCAGGAGCTGAATGCAAAATTGCAGATCGCTGCGGAAAACGCCGAGAGCGCGAACCGCGCCAAATCCACCTTCCTGTTCAATATGTCGCATGACATCCGCACACCCATGAACGCCATTATCGGCTACGCAGACCTGGCCGCCCGACATTCGGACGACCCTGCCAAGCTGAAAAAATACATGAAGAACATTCAGGTGTGCGGGCAGAACCTGCTGATGCTGCTGAACAATGTGCTGGACCTTGCCCGCATCGAGAACGATAAGACGGAGATGGAGTATTCGGTTTCGGATGTCGAGAAGGATTTCCGGAATTGCATTGCCATGTTCCGGAATCAGGCAGACAGCAAGAATCAGACGCTTACGGTGACCACGCACTTGCTGCACCCGTATATCTATGCGGATATCCCGCACCTGACCGAGGTCTGCACAAACCTTGTCAGCAACGCTGTCAAATACACAGGAACCGGCGGCACGATCCGCTGCGATGTTACGCAGAAGCCCTGCGAAAAAGCGGGCTGGTGCGATACGGTGATTACGGTTGCCGATAACGGCATCGGCATGTCGCAGGAGTTCCAGCAGCGTATCTTTGAGCCGTTTGAACGGGAACGCACGTCCACCGTCAGCAAGGTGGAAGGCAGCGGCATCGGGATGGGCATCGTGAAAAAGCTGGTCGGGCTGATGGGCGGCACCGTGGAGATGGAGAGCAAAATCGGTGTCGGCTCCACGTTTACCGTGACTATTCCCAGCCGCATTGCGTCCGAGGAGGAAGCACAGGCAAAACGAGAAATCAACCCCTCGGACAAAAAGTGCCTGTGCGGTACAAGAATTCTGCTGACCGAGGATAACGACCTCAATGCGGAGATTGCCGCCGAGCTATTGCAGGAGGAAGGCTGCACGGTAGACCGCGCAAAAGACGGCGTGGAATGTGTGGATATGCTGGAAAAGGCGGCAAACGGAACGTATCAGATCATCCTTATGGATATCCAGATGCCTGTGATGAACGGCTACGATGCGGCAAGAGTGATACGAAGGATGGGCGACCCCCAAAAGGCGAATATCCCCATTGTCGCGATGACGGCAAATGCCTTTTCCGAGGACAGACAAGCGGCACTGGATGCCGGGATGAACGACCATATCGCAAAGCCGATCGATATGAACATTCTTGTGTCGACCCTGCGGAAATACCTTTGATGCGGACAGAAAGTCGTCGTATATAAGAACGACCCATAGACCGCAATACAACCTGTAAACGAATACCGCCGGGGAGCCTTCCCGTTTTTGGAAGGCATCCCCGGCGGCTTTTTTGGTCTATATAGCAGTGATTCTGACTTAGGGCAACACCGCATAATTCCCGCCTTACGGCTTAAGCACCGCTCCGGCGGCTGCGGCACGGCATCTGCGTTGCCAAAATGCTCGATAATACACAAAGTATTATCTGCGCTTTTGGCTTAGCAGCTGCCGCACCTCGCTCGCCGTATCGGCACTTAGAATTATGCGGTATTGCCTTAGAAGCCAATCTTCCCATCTGGAACCCAAGGACACGGCGGTATATAAGCTCATCACGACCAAGCCGGGCGAGGCGAAATCAGAGAGATGATAGAATCACCAACGCCGCCCATTTTTCAAACAGCAATGTGTTCCGGTACAACTTTTCTGTAAGCAGCAAAAAATGAATTTATTTGAATTTATTATGATTTTTGACTTGTCCATCGACGACTTATATGGTATAATATCTGCATCCAAGTTCATAAGCAAACCCGGCGCAAGCCGGCGACGCAAAGCTATAGGGACCCATTGGGTCAGCCAGTTGCCAGCAAGAAATTGTTGCTTTTTCTGTCATCAGTAGCTTTGTGTTCTTTTTTGAAAACATGGGTTGACAAGGGTGAATGCACAGCGATATGCTGACCACAGAACAGAGCGGAGCAGAGCAGAGCAACTATAATGCTCTGCCGTTTTCGGTTGCCCGCAAATATTGTTTTATAAGGTTAGATAACGCTTTCAGGTATGGGTTCGCCATACCTTGAAAGCGTTGTTTGTTTTTTCAGGCGCCATACATATAAAGGCAGAGGGGATTGTACTATGAATCTTATAAAGCGAGCCGGTGTTTACAGGGAACTGGCCATTCTGACAGCGATGCTGATTCTAACGGCGCTGCTGTCTTTCCCGGCGCGTGCGGAAGAGGCGGAAAGCCAGCATGAGCACGTGCGCGTTGGCTTTTTTGCGATGGACGGCTATCACATGATAGATGAAGATGGAAACCGCAGCGGTTACGGCTATGATTTCCTCCGCCTGATGGCGCGCTATTGGGATGCAGACTATGAGTACATCGGCTATGACAAAAGCTGGGAGGATATGCAGCAGATGCTGCTGGACGGCGAGATCGACATGGTCACTTCTGCCAGCAAAACGCCTGACCGCGAAGAATTGTTTGATTTTTCCCGTCCCATCGGAACCAGCAACGATATCCTGACGATCCGCGGCGATAATACTGCTATCGTTGAGGGGCAATACAGTACCTACAATGGGATGCGTGTTGCACTCCTGAACGGAAACTCCCGGAATGTTGAATTTGCAGAGTATGCACAGGCCAAAGGCTTTACCTACACATCGGTTTATTTCGATTCGACTGAGGAGATGGCAAAGGCCCTTCAGAACGGAACGGTCGATGCCATGGTCACCAGTTCCCTGTACAGGACAAACAACGAGCGCATCCTTGAAAAATTCGGCAGCAGTGATATTTATGTGATCGTCAAAAAAGGAAATACCGAACTTCTGAACCAGGTAAATTATGCAATCGATCAGATGAACGCCGCCGAGGGCAACTGGAAAACGACCCTCTATAGCAAAAATTACGAAAGCGCTGATGCCAAAAATCTGGAGTATACGGAAGAAGAAAAGCGCATCATCGCCCAATATTCCAAGGACAATCCCCTTCACATCCTGTGCGACCCGACCCGGTATCCCTATTCTTATACAGAAGATGGCAAGGTAAAGGGCATTCTCCCGGACTATTTCCGGAAGATAGCGGACTATGCCGGGCTTTCCTATGAATTTCTTGTCCCCGCAACCAGAGATGAATATATCGCGTATCAAAGCGATAGGACCGCGGTAGACATCAGCATTGATGCACGATTGGATACGGACAATTACGCAGAAACCAAAGGATGGGGATTGACCGCACCCTATATCACGATGCGCATGGCAAGGGTGACGCGGAGAGATTTTGACGGGAACATCCATGTCGTCACCACGGTCAATCAGACCGTGGCCAAGTCAATCGAAGATGCATTGGCACCCGGTGCGGAAAAACTGATGTGCAGTACCCGTCAGGAGATGATGGAGGCTGTCCGTGACGGCAAGGCGGATGCAGCGTTTGTCTACTATTATATGGCGCAGGCGTTTATCAACGGCGACACGACAGGCACCATGACCTACACGCCGCTGGAACAGCCCACCTTCAGCTACCGCATGGTGGTTTCCTCCCTGGAAAATCACGCGCTGGCAGGTATCCTGACAAAGGCAATGTACGCGATGCCGGAGAATCTTGTCGAGGATCTTGCGGCGCAGTACACCGCATATAAAGCGACAAATCTGACCTTTGCAGACATGATCCGCCTGCATCCGGCTGCGGCTGTCCTTATCATCGTATTTATCTCGTGTATGGCAGTCACGCTGATCATTATTATGAGCCGTTTGCAGACGCGCAGAGAATTACAGCTTGCCGCCCAGCAGAAAGCAGAAGAAATGACCACCCTTGCAGAGCAGGCGCAGGCCGCCAGCAAAGCAAAAAGTGTCTTCCTTTCCAATATGTCCCACGATATCCGTACCCCGATGAATGCCATCATCGGCTTTACGAATATCGCGTTGCATCAGGATTCTGTACCCGAAATCCACAACTGCCTGAAAAAAATCGAGGACAGCTCGGATCATCTGCTGTCCCTGTTGAATGATATACTGGATCTGAGCCGCATCGAAAGCGGAAAGGTGGTATTCTCCCCGGTTCCGGCAGATATCACCGCCGTTACGGATAGTGCAATTGAGATCATAAACGGTACCCTTCTGAACCGGAGCCTGAACTTTGAGGTACACCGTGAACCGATGGAGAATCCCTATGTCATGACGGAGCCTGTCCGCATCCGGGAGATTCTGGTCAACATCCTGAACAACGCCGTAAAATTCACCAATGACGGCGGTACGATCCGTCTGGATGTGAGCAACCGTCCGGGAGCCGATGCACAGCACAGGGTGGTTTGCTATCGAGTTCAGGATACCGGAGTCGGTATGAGCGAGGAATTCCAGACAAAGCTCTTTGACGAATTCGAACAGGAGAAAAACGACGCAAGAACGCAGTATAAAGGCACAGGTCTGGGTATGCCCATCGCAAAGAGATATGTGGAATTGATGGGCGGAACCATTGCGGTGGAAAGCAAAAAGGGAGTCGGCACGACCTTTACCGTGGAAATCCCCATGGAGCTGACAAGCTCTGAAAAGGTCGAAAAAACAAAGAAACCGGCAAAGCGCAAAAGCCTGAAAGGGATCAAGGTGCTTCTGGCAGAGGATAACGATTTGAACGCCGAGCTTGCCGCGATACTGTTAGAGGATTCGGAGATGATCGTAACCCGTGCGGCGGACGGGCAGGAGGTTGTCGACCTGTTTGCAAATCACCCGGCGGGTACCTATGACATTATCCTGATGGACATTATGATGCCGAAAATGGACGGACTGCAGGCAGCAAAAGCCATCCGCGCCATGCAGGCGGAACGCCCGGATGCAGAAGAAATCCCCATCATTGCACTGTCGGCCAACGCTTTTGCGGAGGATGTGCAGACCTCTCTGGATGCGGGCATGAACGGTCATGTTTCCAAGCCTCTTAATGTGGCAGAGGTAGCCAAAGTCATTGCGAGAAATCTGAATAAGTCATGACAGCTTTTTGCAAATCAAGGCAGGTGGTTTCTGGTAAAGATAAAAATTCAATAACCGGCGAAGCAAAGGCACGGCTGTCAACATTTTGACAACTGTATAGCTTTTGAATATGTTTATAAAAACATGGAATGGATGTTGGAATCTTGTCGTTATCATGATAAAATATTCAAATTATCCTGTCTGACATTGCCCGCGCACTTTGCAGAACGCGGCGCACGAAACAGGAACCCCGCAAAGAAATTACAGCAGTATTTTTATAGGTCGTGATGGTATTGTTAAAAAGCCCGGGCAGCCTGCCGGATAAGGGCAGGCTGTCTTCAGGCCGTGAGGAGAACAATTGGATGAAAAAGAAACGACTGTACAAAGTTTTTGCCCTGCTTGTAGCCATGGTGTTGAGCTTGTCCCTGCTGACCGGATGCGCCGGAAAAAGCACCGAGGCAGTGCAGGCGCAGGAGGACGCCGAAACCATTCAGGTATATCTGTGGACCAACAACCTGTACGAAAAGTACGCTCCCTACGTGCAGTCGCAGCTGCCGGATGTAAACATTGAGTTTATCGTAGGCAACAACGATCTGGACTTCTACAAATTTTTGCAGGAAAACGGCGGTTTGCCGGACATTATCACCTGCTGCCGTTTCTCCCTGCACGATGCTGCCCCCTTAAAGGACAGCCTGATGAACCTTGCTACCACCAACGAGGCGGGTGCCATCTACAATACCTACCTCAACAGCTTCAAAAATGAGGACGGCAGTGTAAACTGGCTGCCCGTATGCCCCGATGCCCACGGTCTTGTGGTCAACCGCGACCTTTTTGTGCAGTACGGCATCCCGCTGCCCACCGATTACGCCGGCTTTGTCGCTGCCTGCAAAGCCTTTGAGGAAGTGGGCATCCGCGGCTATACCGCCGATTATCTGTACGACTACACCTGCATGGAAACGCTGCAGGGGCTTTCTGCTGGTGAGCTTACGACCATAGCAGGGCGCAAATGGCGCACCGCCTACAGCGACCCCGCCAACAACACCCGTGTCGGGCTGGACGATACCGTGTGGCCGGGCGGCTTCGAGCGTATGGAGCAGTTCATCCAGGACACAGGTCTTACGGCGGCGGATTTGGAGCTGAATTACGATGACGTGGTCGAGATGTTCGGCAACGGGCAGCTTGCCATGTACTTCGGCTCCTCCGCCGGTGTAGGGATGTTCCAAGAGCAGGGTATTGACGCAACCTTTTTGCCGATCTTCAGCCAGAACGGGGAAAAGTGGCTGATGACCACGCCCTACTTCCAAGTGGCATTGAACCGCGATTTGGAGCAGGACGCCGCGCGGCGCGAAAAGGCGATGCAGGTTCTGCACGTCATGCTGTCGGAGGATGCGCAGGAACAGATCCTTGCGGAAGGGCAGGACCTGCTCAGCTACAGCCAGAGCGTAAGCTACCACCTGACCGACACCATGAAGGATGTGCGCTCGGTGGTGGAAGAAAACCATATGTATATCCGCATCGCCTCCAACGATTTCTTTGCCATCTCGCAGGATGTGGTCTCCAAGATGATCGCGGGCGAATATGACGCCGAGCAAGCCTATCGAGTGTTTAATGCCCAGCTTCTGGCAGGGGAAAAGCCCGACACCAGCGACATTGTGCTGACCAGCGAAACCGCTTATTCCAATGTATTCCACAAAAACGGCGGCAATGCGTCCTTCTCGGTTATGGCAAACACGCTGCGCGGGCTTTACGGCACCGATGTGTTGGTGGCACCCGCCAGCAGCTTTACCGGCAGCGTGCTGCAGGCCGACTATACCAAGGCAGCGGTGCGCGCCATGATCATGCCCAACGGGCTTATGTCGTACCAGCGCACCATGACGGGCGCCGAGCTGAAGGACACCCTGCGCGCCTTTGTGGAGGGCTGCGAGGGCGGCTTTACCCCGTTCAACCGCGGTTCCCTGCCGGTGGTCAGCGGCATCGCCCTGCAGGTACAGGAGAACGACGGCAGCTATACGCTGACCGGCGTTACCCGCAACGGGCAGCCCCTGCGGGACGATGATACCGTTACCGTGACCTGCCTGGCGACAGAAAAGCAGATGATGCCGCTGCTGCAGGACGAAACCGGCGCGTTTGAGCGCGGGGAAGCCACGGTCAAAAACACTTGGAGCGATGCGGTTTGCAGCGGCAGCGTGATGCTTGCCGCGCCGGAAAGCTATATTACGTTAGGGGGGGGGGGTAAAACGCTATGGAAGATGATAAGCGAAAACTGAAAACAAAGCGCCGTTTTCCGCGCAAAGGGCTGACCGCCGCTGCTGTTCTGCTGGTAATCGCGTTTTTTGTCTGCCTTAGCGTGCAGTACCTTTCGTTTGTATCCAAAACCGTCTACGAAGAAAGCACCGCGCATCTGGATGAAATTCTGCATAAATCCAACAGTATGCTGAGCATGATCGCCAACAAAAACATCTCCTATCTGCATTTGTGGAACGGCTTTCTGGACAGCAACCCCGACGATGACGGAACGCAGGCGTATCTGGAGTCTGCGCAGAAGGAGCTTGGCTTTGCCGGATTCTACTTTCTTTCTTACGACGGCAACTACATGACACCCGGCGGTGAAACGGGCTATCTTGGCTTGCAAAGCAATCTGGACGAGCTGCTTGCCGATCAGGACGACGTTGTGATGAATACGGCTTTGCCGGGGCAGGACCCGATGCTGGTGTTTATCTGCCCCGAAACCAAGGGCGTCTACCGCGGCTTTGCCTACGATGCCATCGCCATCAGCCGCTACAATGCCGACGTGATGAAAACTGTGGACGAATCGGCTTTCGGCGGTGCTGCCAGCAGCTATGTCATCTACCCGGATGGACAGGTCGTGATTGAAGATATTGCAGAGGGCGAGGAATCCATCTATAACCTTGTTGCGGTACTGCGCGATTATTCCGACCTTACCGAGACGCAGATGCAAGAGCTTGTCAGCGACTTTGCAAAAGGTGCCAGCGGAAACCGTGAGGTGACGCTGGGCGGCACAAGATACTATCTGGTCTACGAGAGCGCCGGTGTCCAGAACTGGATCATGGCGGGCATTGTCCCCGTAGATGTCGTCAATGCCGGTATGAATCAGCTTTGGCTGCGCACGGTGCAGATTGTAACCGGCATTGTTTTGACGATTGCCGTGCTGATCATTCTGCTGGTTACGCGCTGGGGTCACGTCAAGCTGCGCCGCAAGGATTACGAGATTCTGTGCCGGGACGAGCTGTTCCAAAAGCTGTCCCAAAACGTGGACGATGTTTTCCTGATGCTGGATGCACAAACCTACAAGGCAGATTATCTCAGCCCGAACATGGAACGGCTGCTGGGTTTGACGCGGGAGAGTGTGCGCGAAAATATCAATACCTTGGCGCTGCTGCACCCGAAGGATTTCCCCGACCGCACCAAAAATTATCTGGAAGGGCTTGCGGGCGGCGAACAGCGCGAATGGGACATGGAGTATGTACATCAGAAAACAGGGGAACGGCGCTGGTTCCATGTGGTTGCCATGGGCAGCGAGGTCGAGGGACAAACCAAGTACATTTTGGTTTTGTCTGACCGCACCGCCGACAGGCAGGTGAATCAGGCCCTCTCGGATGCCGTTGCCGCCGCCGAAAACGCCAACCGCGCCAAGAGCACCTTCCTTTCCAATATGTCCCACGATATCCGCACCCCCATGAACGCCATCATCGGCTTTACCACGCTGGCAGTCAGCCATCTGGACGACAAGGACCGCATGAAGGAATACCTTACCAAGATACTTGCCTCCGGAAACCACCTGCTTTCGCTCATCAATGATATTCTGGATATGAGCCGCATCGAAAGCGGAAAAATCCAGCTGGACGAAACTGAGGTCAATCTGTCCGATGTGCTGCACGACATAAAAACCATCGTCAGCGGGCAGATTTACGCAAAGCAGCTGGAATTGTATATGGACGCAATGGATATTACCGATGAGGACGTCTATTGCGATAAGACCCGGCTGAATCAGGTTCTGATGAACCTTTTGTCCAACGCTATTAAGTTCACCCCCGCAGGCGGCACCGTGTCGGTGCGGGTGCGCCAGCTCGCCGGCAAGGTCGGCGGCTGCGGGCAGTATGAGTTCCGCGTCAAAGACAGCGGCATCGGTATGAGCCCGGAGTTTGCCAAAAAAATCTTTGAACCCTTTGAGCGCGAGCGAACCTCCACGGTAAGCAAAATACAGGGCACCGGGCTGGGTATGGCCATCACCAAAAACATTGTGGATATGATGGGCGGCACCATTGAGGTGCAGACCGCGCCGGAAAAAGGCTCTGAATTTATCGTTCGTGTGCCGCTGCGCGTGCAGGAAGAACACCGCAAGACGGTAAAAATCACCGAGCTGGAGGGTCTGAAGGCGCTGGTGGTGGATGATGATTTCAACACCTGCGACAGCGTGACCAAGATGCTGGTCAAGGTGGGTATGCGTGCCGAGTGGACGCTTTCCGGCAAGGAGGCAGTGCTGCGCGCACGGCAGTCCATCGAGATGGGCGATACCTATAAGGCCTATATTATCGACTGGCGTCTGCCGGATATGAACGGCATTGAGGTCACCCGCCAGATCCGCAGCCTGCACGATGATACGCCCATTATTATCCTTACCGCCTATGACTGGTCCGACATTGAGGTGGAGGCAAAGGCAGCCGGTGTCACGGCGTTCTGCTCCAAGCCGATGTTCCTGTCTGACTTGCGCGACACGCTGATGACCGCCATCGGGCAGAAACAGGCGCAGGAGGAGCAGGGCGTGTTGCCCCAAAAGACTACCGACTTTAAGGGTAAGCACATCCTGCTTGCCGAGGATAACGAGCTGAACCGCGAGATTGCCGTGGAGATTCTGAACGCCTATGGCTTTGAGGTCGATACCGCCGAAAACGGCGCGGTCGCCGTGGAAAAGGTCAGCACCGCAGCGCCGGGGCAGTACGATTTGGTACTGATGGACGTGCAGATGCCGATCATGGACGGCTACACCGCCACCCACCGCATCCGCGAATTGGAAAACTCTGCCTTGGCGTGCATCCCCATTCTTGCCATGACGGCGAACGCCTTTGATGAGGACCGCCGCAACGCCCTGGAAAGCGGTATGAACGGTTTCTTGTCCAAGCCCATCGTGATTGCCGATCTTGTGCAGGAGATGCGCAAAATACTGTAATGCGCTATTTTTTCAGAATCAGGAATTGGCAAAGGCGCATATTCTGCTGGTTCGAGCGCAAAAAGCCCGTTTGCCATTCATTTGTCAGCGCCATTGAAAGCTGCAGCAGGGGCTTTTCTTCCTGTGCCGCCCGGGCGCTGCTGTCGTTGTGCCTATAAAACAGCACCAGCTGCCACGGAGACGTGACGGCTGGTGCTGTTATACTTTAGGGGGGCGGTGTTTCATCAACGCTGACGGTAAAGATTACGGTGCCGGTATCTTGTGCCCCCGGACTATGTGACACGGGTTTTCCCCGAAATGCTCTTGAAGAACGGTTTCCGCCCGATTCGCTATCACGACCTCCGCCACTCCTGCGCCAGCTTGCTTATCAAGAACAAAGTCACAATGAAAGAGGTACAGATGTGGCTGGGACATTCCAGCTTTTCCACCACGGCCAATATTTATGCCCACATTGACGTGGATAGCAAAATGGAGGCTGCGAACATGATTGCAAGCAAAATCAATCTTGGCGAACTCCCCGAAAAAAAGAAATCTCCCAAGCAAAAAATCGCTTAGGAGAAAACTCCGTTGGTCGAACTTGTCCGCCAAAACCAACGGAAAATAAATCCGTTTTGTCTGCCAAACAAAAAATACCTAAGCGGTAAAAACCACTTAGGTACGATTGGTGCCGGTGATGGGGGTCGAACCCATACGGTGTCACCACCAACGGATTTTGAGTCCGTCTCGTCTGCCAATTCCAACACACCGGCACAGGAAACTATATTATTATACCTGCTCCCTGCAAAAAAGTCAAGCGGGCAGGTGGAAGTTGGCGTATTTTTTTGCAGGACCAGTTGTTTTTTAGGCCCTGGGCGTGTATAATTTATCCTGTATAATTTTGTTCAAAATGTGAGGAATGTCTATGCTTTCCGACCCGCAGATCCATTATCTGGATAACGCCGCCACCACCCGCGTGGACCCCGCCGTGACCGAGGTCATCCACGATGCTTTGGTGGAACTCTGGGCCAACCCCAGCAGCCTGTACGACCCCGCCGTGGCCGCGCAGGACGGTATCGAAACGGCCCGCGCCCGCATTGCCAAAACGCTGCACTGCCGCAGCGATGAAATTTACTTCACGGCCTGCGGGTCGGAGAGCAACAACATGGCCATCTACGGTGCCGCGATGCCCCGCCGCCACTGGGGCAATAAGATCGTCGTCACCGGCTTCGAGCATCCCAGCGTGCAGCTGCCGATCCGCGCTTTAAAAGAGGAAGGCTTCACCGTCGTGGAAATCGCCCCGGAGCGGGACGGTCATATCGACACCGAGAAATTCCTCGCTGCTGTGGATAAAAACACCGTCCTGGCCGCCTGCATGGCCGTCAACAACGAGACCGGCGCACGTCAGGACATTGCTGCCCTGGCCAAGGGCATCAAGGCTAAAAACAGCCGCACCCACTTCCATGTAGACGCGGTGCAGGCCTGGCTGCGCATCCCCATCGACCTGCAAAAGTGGCCCGGCGTGGACACGCTGTCCGTTTCCGGCCACAAGATCCACGCCCCCAAGGGCATCGGCGCACTCTTCGTGCGGGACAGCCAGCGCCAGACGCTGCACCCGCCCTACGTTGGCGGCCATCAGGAGCGCGGCATGCGCCCCGGCACCGAGAACACGCCCTATATCGTGGGCCTGGGCCTGGCGGCTGCCAAAGGCGCCCAGCGCCTGCGCACCAAGGACGACCACCTGCATGCCCTGAATCGGCAGCTGCGCACCGGCCTGGCCGAGCTGCCCGGCATCACGCTGAATTCCCCCGATGACGCCGTGGATGAGGTGGTCAACTTCTCCACCGGCTGCATCAACAGCCAGACCTTCATCAACTACCTCAACGGGCGGCTGGTGTTCGTCTCCGGCGGCAGCGCCTGCGATAAGGGCGAGCCCAGCCACACCCTGCAAGCCATGGGCTGCGATGACCTGACCATCCGCACCGCGCTGCGTGTCAGCTTCTGCGCCGACAACACCCCCGAGGACGTGGACGCCCTGCTGGACGGCCTGCGCGCCGGCCTGCGCGAACTGCAGCACATTTAAATGTAAAAGCGTAACACCCACCAACGAAAGGCGTTTTTGTATAATGAAAGAGATCATCCTAGCATACCAGGGCGAAATGACCCTGAAAGGTCTGAACCGCGGCAAGTTTGAAGCACGCCTGTCCAAGATCATCCGCTGGCGGCTGGAGCCGCTGGGCAAGTTCAAAGTCTACCAGGCCCAGAGCACCGTTTTTATCGAGCCGAAGGAAGAGGGCCTGGACATGGACGAGGCCTTCCGCCGCGTCTCCCACGTGTTCGGCATCGTCAAGATGAGCCGCGCGGTGGAGTGCCCCAAGGACTTCGACGCCATCTGCGAGACCGCCGAAGCTTACCTGGGCGAGACGCTGCGGGGCATCCGCACCTTTAAGGTGGAAGCCAAGCGCGCCGACAAGACCTACCCGATGAAGAGTCCCGAGATCTGCCGCGAGCTGGGCGCTTATCTGCTGGACAAGCACCACCACCTGCGGGTGGATGTGCACAACCCTCAGCTGGAAGTCATGGTTGAGATCCGCGACCACTCCGCCTACGTCCACGGCCCCAAGGTGGAAGCCGCCGGTGGCCTGCCGGTAGGTACCAGCGGCCGTGCGCTGAACCTGCTCTCCGGTGGTATCGACAGCCCCGTCGCCGCCTGGTGCATGGCCCGCCGCGGCCTGGCGCTGCATCACATCCACTTTGCCAGTCCGCCCTACACCAGCCTGCGCGCCAAGCTGAAGGTACGCGACCTGGCCCGGGAACTGGTGGAGTACACCGGCAACTGCACGCTCTTCGTCGTGCCCTACACCAAGCCGCAGGAGTATATCCGAGATAATGCCCCCGACGTGCTGTTCACCGTGCTGATGCGCCGCAGCATGCTGCGCATCGCCAACCGTGTGGCCGCCAAGCTGGAACTGCAGGCCCTTATCACCGGCGAGAGCCTGGCCCAGGTGGCCAGCCAGACGATGGCGGCCCTGGCCTGCACCGACGCCGCCCAGGATCTGCCCGTGCTGCGCCCCTGCATCGGCATGGACAAGACCGAGATCATCGCTATTTCGCGCAAGATCGGCACCTTTGAGACGTCCATCGAACCTTACGAGGATTGCTGCACCATCTTCACCCCGCCGCACCCCAAGACCAGCCCCACCATGGAGGAAATTTTGGCGGCTGAGGCGGGTATGCCCGACCTGCTGGCGCTGGAAGCGGAAGCTGCTGAAAATGTCGAGAAAATTTACATCCGTATGGGTGGGGAAGAGGATGATCTGCTGTGACCGCTGAAATCATCTGCGTTGGCACCGAGCTGCTGCTGGGCGACATTTTAAACACCAATGCGCAGTTTTTAAGCCGCGAACTGGCCGAGCTGGGCATCAGCGTGCTGCACCAGCACGTCATCGGCGATAACCCCGCCCGCCTGCGGGAGCTGGTGACCCAGGCTAAAAGCCGCAGCGACCTGCTCATCTTCTCCGGCGGCTTAGGCCCTACCGAGGACGACCTGACCAAGGAGACAGTGGCCGAGGTCTTTGGCGATACGCTGCATTTTGACGAGACCGAGTGGGACAAAATTCTGGCTTTCTTTGCCCGGACAAATCGCCGCCCCACCGAGAATAACCGCAAGCAGGCCATGGTGCCGACAAACGGCCGCAAGATCATCAACGACCACGGCACCGCCCCCGGCGCCTGGTTTGAGGATGCCCAGGGCCACTGCGCCGCCCTGATGCCCGGCGTGCCCCGGGAGATGAAGGCCATGTGGCTGGAGCAGGTGCGCCCGCTGCTGCTGGCCCGCCAGAACTGCACCATCCACAGCCACACGCTTCGGGTGCTGGGCGGCGAGAGCGCCATCGCCAGCAAGGTGGCCCCGCTGTTTGAAAGCACCAACCCCACTGCCGCCATCTACTGCAAGACCGGCGAGTGTGAAATTCGCGTAACTGCGCGGGAAACAACCCCCAAAGCCGCCGAGGCCGCCTGCCGCGAACGGCTGGAGGAGTTCCGCCGGATTTTGGGCGATGCCGCCTATGATGTGGACGTGCCTGCGCTGGAATACACTGTCGTGCGCGTGCTGCGGGAAAAAGGCCTGCATGCCGCCA
Organism: Oscillospiraceae bacterium; assembly: GCA_025758045.1. Taxonomy (NCBI): domain Bacteria; kingdom Bacillati; phylum Bacillota; class Clostridia; order Eubacteriales; family Oscillospiraceae; species Oscillospiraceae bacterium. The sequence goes on from CP107208.1 coordinate 1,876,861, forward strand.
CGGCTGAAAGCTGCACCGGCGGCATGATCGCCGAGCGGCTGACCAATGTGCCCGGCTCCAGCGAGGTGTTTGGCTACGGCTTTGTCACCTATGCCGAGGCCGCCAAGCAAAAGCTGTTGGGCGTCCCGGCAGAGACGATTGCACAGTACAACGTGGTTTCCGGCCCCGTGGCTGCAGCCATGGCCTTTGGTGCGGCGAAAGAATCCGGCGCGGAGCTGGCCGTGGGTATCACCGGCCTGGCCGGTCCCGGCGGAGAACTGCCCGACAAGCCGGTGGGCACGGTCTACCTGGCTGGCGCCGACGCCCGCACCAACACGGGCTGCCTCATGCGGCTGACCTTGGGCGGCTATCGCGAGCGCAGTGTCATCCGCGCCCGCGCCGCCATGTACGCGTTGGATATGCTGCGCCGCATGGCGCTGGGTCTGCCTGTGCCGGACAGCCTGGCCATCACCCCTGATACCCCGGCAGACACAATGGATATTTGACAGGGGAGCGCCCCTGAAGTAGAGGTTCAACATGGTAAACACAGAACTGAGAATTTTGCGCGTCTTCGGCCCCACGGCGGCGGAAGTTTCGGCGGTGCTGCGTCAGGCACGGGCCGATGGCTGCCCCGGCCTGCGCCTGCTGGAACGGGACGGCGAGTTTGCCGTCTGCGTGCAGGTCAGTGCGCCCAACCGCGCCATGGCCGAGCAGTACTGCGAAAAATGGGTGCAGCGCCTGCGCGCCAAATTTGGCGATGATGTGTTTGCCACTGGCGAGACCAGCCTGGCCCAGGCCACGCTGGACACCCTGCTGGAAAAGCGCAAGCTGCTGGTGGCGGCGGATGAAACTACGGGCCGTTTGGTTGGTGCGCTGCTGCAGCCGCTGCCCCACAGCGAAGCTGTGTTTGACTTTGGCACCGAAAGCTACGCTGACCCCGAAAAGCAAAAGCAGATCACGGTGCCGTCCCAGCTGTTGAAAAAATTCCCCGGCGATGTGGTGCAGGCCGCCGCAGGCCGCGCCCTGGCCGCCATGCAGGCCGCCGGGGCGGACTTTGCCGCCGTGTACATGCCCGCTACCGTGGGCCAGTGCCCCTTTGTGCTGATCTGCGATAACCACGGTGCTGCCGCCTGCGCGCTGCCGCCGGATCTGAACGATGCCACCATCGGCAACCAAATCTTGGACCTGCTGCGCCGCCGCGTGCTGGGGCTGCGGCTGACCGATTCCTGCATCATCTTCCGCCCTGGGCGGGAGCGGCCGCTGCTGATCGTGTCCGAGGCCGGGCGTGAGCGGGGCAACACGGTGCGGTTCTCGCTGCGCCGCCGCACACCGCCCACCACCGAGCCGGACCGCACGGCAGACTTTGAGCCGATGCTGGACTTTGACACCGCCGAACCGGTGGCCCCGCCTCAACCCGAGCCGCCTGCCCCGGCAGCAGAAACCGCTGTGGGCGCCACCCGCCACCTGAATGTGGGCCGCACCCACACCGCACCCCCGACAGTGTCCGAACCCACCGGTACCATCCGGTTTGAATCGGAGCTGGACGAGGAAAACGAGGCAGCCCCCGCCGCGGCTGCAAACACTACCGACCCGCTGGACATCCGCACCGCCGGCCCAGAAGCCGCCCGTACCGCCCGCAGTCTGCGGGTGAACCGCCGTGCCCCGGCCCCCGAAGTGGACGGTGAACCGTTTGCCGCCCCCGAAGCCGAGTTGCCCAGCACCAGCGGCCATACCATCCGCCGCAGCCCGGCGCCGTCCATTCTGGACGATGATGTGCCGGATTTCTCGGCAGAGCTTGACCCCGAGGCCCTGGCTGCTGCCCAGGCGGCGGACGAAGCCGATGCCGCCGCAGGCCGCGCCACCAGCGCCGAGGACTTTACCAAAGCCGCCAGCCGCCTGTTTGATGACAACGACAGCGACGACACAGATACGGCCCCGCCGCCGCGCCGCCGCCATGGGGACAAGCCCGGCGCGGAAAACAGCATCCGCAGCCACAGCCTTGCCATGATCGAAAAGAGCGAGAAGCGCCGCCGCCGTATGGTCATCACCGTGCTGGTGGTGCTGACGCTGGTCATCGTGGGCGGCGCAGTGGCGCTGTGGTGGTTCTTTAGCAATGACCTGGGTGCACGCCCCGCTGCCAAGAGCTACGGCACAGCCCTGTACGACAATACTGCCGAGAGCTACTTGACCAAGGGCACCGAGAAGCTGCCCGGCGTGGTAGGCTACCTGGGCTTCCCCGGTATGGAGGGCCGCTTTGTCTACGCGGCTGATACTGCCACTGCCGAAAACGCTGACGGCGAAACTGCCCAGACCCGCTTTGCCACAGCCAGCGCGCTGAACAGCACCGCCCCCGGCAACACGGTGCTGGCCTCCACCGACGCCCTGCTCACCCCGCTTACCACTGAGGAGGGCATCAAGGCCAACAGCGGCTTTACCCTCTACCTGCCGGGCCACGCCTACCGCTTTAAGGTGCTGGCCGTTTACTACTACGACCCCGCCGAGCAGGGCGACGGTGCTTTCGACCTCTACGGCAGCACCGACCTGTCCAGCTATTACGATTACCTCCGCTTCGTGGCGGGCATCCAGGCCCGCAGCCTGTGGGATACCGAGGTGGAAGTGGGGGACGCATCCCGCTTCCTGACCCTGACCGCCCCCAGCGAGGACGCGGGCGTGCGGCTCTGCGTCACCGGCCGCCTCATCGAGGACGGCGAGGCCGAGGTGCTCAACGCATCGGCCATCACGGCGGCGGATGACCCGCTGCTGACTGCCGTGCAGTACCAGAGTAAAAACCAGCCGATGCCCACCGTCAGCGCCCTGCTGGGTGCCAGCATCGACCGCTACGCCAAGCAAAGTGCCGCTACTGCCGCCAACCGCGGCAGCAGCCAGACGGCCAGCGACAGCGCTGACACCAGCACCGACCTGAGCCAGGCCGCCAGCGAGATGCAGCAGCGCACTGACGCGCTGATTGCCAGCGCTGACAAGCTGATGGCAGGCCTGACCGATGTGGCAGGCTCGGCCAACGCCACCGAGACCGACCTGAACAAGGGCGCTGAAGGCACCCTGCCCGAGCAGACTGTGACGGTGGACCAGATCGCCAACGCCAACCCCACGCCCGCCCCGGCGGACAGCACCGCCGACGGCAGCGACAGCACCGAAAACGGTGGTACCACGCCGGATACGCCGGACAACAGCGGCGACAACAACACCAACAATGGAGGCACCAGCACCGAGGGCGAGACCATCAATGTAACGATGAACGGCACCGCCCAGACGATGGACCTGGTGCGCTGCCTGGCCATGGTGGCCCAGAACGAGCTTGGCTCCAGCGCCCCCGCCGAGGCCTACAAGGCCCAATGCGTGGCCACCCATTGCTGGATCTTGAGCCAGTCGGGCTACCCCTCCGTGCTGGGGGCCGAGCCGGGAGCTGCCGCGCTGGCCGCTGCCCAGGAGGTTGCCCACGTGCTGGTGACCTACAACGGTCAGGTCTGCTTTACGCCCTACTTCGCCTCCGCCAGCACCGGCACTGCCTCGGCTGCCGAGGTCTGGGGCAACGACCGCGCCTGGCTGCAGGCCGTGGACAGCCCCTACGACCAGCAGATCGCCACCAACTGGAACACCAACGGCAATTCCAGCGGCACGGCCCGCTTCTCCCGCCAGACCCTGCAGGATCGCATCAAAGAGGTCATGGACATCGACCTTTCCGGCGTGGACCCCAACAGCTGGTTCACCATCCAGTCCGCCAACCAATACGGCTGGGTGGCCAAGATCCAGGTCGGCCCGGATGCCAGCGTGGGCACCGTCAGCGGCCGCTGGTTCCGCGAGAACCTGCTGGCCCGCCAGAGCGTGGACGGCCGCAGCCTGCGCAGCCAGTGCTTCACGGTCAGCTACAACGCCGATCTGGACTGCTTCATCTTTGATGTGTACGGCTACGGCCACGGCTGCGGCATGAGCCAGTGGGGCGCCATCGGCTATGCCCGCAACGGCTGGAGCTACCGCGACATCCTGACCCACTACTTCGTCGGCACAACGTTGACAACCTACTAAAACAGAAAATCCCCCTGCGGAGTTTTCCGCGGGGGGATTCGTCTTGTTGAAAACTTTACGCGCCGGCCCGGGGCGCGAAGGAGACCGCCGCCAGGTACAAAAAGTACAGCACCAGGCAGGCCGCACCCTGCCAGCGGTGCAGGCGACGGCGCAGTAGCGGCTCGGCTAGCAGCACCAGCGCCATGGCAGCCAAAATGGGCACCTCATAGGCGCGGAACTGTGCGCCCACCGGCAGGCGGTGGCGGTACATCAAGCTGGAAATAGGCAGCGCCAGCGTTAAATTTAGAATGGCACTGTTCAACAGCTGGATGGGCAGCGTGTCAGCAGGGTAGAAGCGGCAGCGGGTGTCGAACCGCTTCCAAATCGAGCCGAAGGGGTGCCCCAGTGCTTCTGCCAGCAGGGGCAGGCAGAAGCCAAAGCTTATGAGCGTCGCCGCCCACAAGGCTTGAATGGTACCGGTCAAATTGGCAATGGTGGTGGCACTGTACACCAGCGCCCGCGCCCCGACGGCCAGCAGCGCCAGCCCACCCACTACACCGGCCAGGTTTTTCAGCGAGTTGCGCAGGTTCATCACGGGGAAGGCCATTGTGCGGGCGGTGTAGCCGTAATCCTGCGCCGGGGGGATGGCGGTGCAGCCGCCGGTAGAGATCGGTTCGTACCGCTCGCCATAAATAAACTGGTGCTGGTAGACGATACTGGACAAAACAAAGATGACGAACAGCAGCATCAGCAGTCCGGTGCCGGTGTAGCTTAGGGTGCCATCCCGCACAAACAGGGCGATGACCCCGCAGGAAAGCGCCAGCAGCAGGCATTTGCGGCAAAACTCCTGCCGGTCGGCCACCACAGGCTGGCCGTTGCCGCCCAGCAGGCAGAGTGCCAGCGCCAGCCCTACATTGGTAACGGCACCGGCCAGCGCCGTGCCTACCGCCAGGCCGGTGATGCCCATGCCGGCGGCCAGCAGCGCCAGCATCAGCTGGGGCAAAGCCAGGCAGAACGGCGCAATGGTGCCGCCCACTACCCACATGGGCAGGCCCAGCAGGGCACAGCACCAGGTGGTGCAGCGCCCTGCCAACCGGCTGCCGACGGCCGCCAGCAGCAGCCCCAGCATATACAGCCCCAATGTTAAAACCAGCACAGACATGATACTTTTCACCGATACAGAAAAAGCGGCGCTTTGCGGCACCGCTTTTATTTTTACGAATTAGTAGGCAACGCCCCAAACGACCATCTTCTGGGCGGGCTTGCCGCAGACGGGGCAAACGTCGCTCAGATGCTCCTGGGCAAAAGGCATGCAGCGGCTGGACAGACCAGCCTGCTCCTTCATGGCTTCCTCGCAGGCCAGGTCGCCGCACCACATCGTCTTGATAAAGCCGGTATGCTCCTTGGCAATCTGTTTGATCTCGTCCATGGTGGTGGCGCTGTAGGTGCGCTTCTCGCGGTTTTCCAGGGCGCGGTCGTACAGGTCCTTAGCCAGGGCGTCCATGGCGGCGGGGATAGCAGTGGCCAGCTCGTCAAACTTGACGAACTGCTTCTCGCGGGTGTCACGGCGGACCAGCACGCACTGGCCGTTCTCGATGTCGCGGGGTCCGACTTCCAGGCGCACGGGCACGCCCTTCATCTCCCACTGGGCAAACTTCCAGCCGGGCTGCTTGTCGCTGTCGTCCAGCTTCACGCGGGCATACTTGCCGATCTCGGCAGCCAGCTCGCGGCACTTGTCCAGCACGCCGGGCTTGTGGGCGGCAACAGGCACGATGACTACCTGCACAGGGGCAATGGCAGGGGGCAGGATCAGGCCGTCGTCATCGCCGTGGGTCATGATGATCGCGCCAATCAGGCGGGTGGAAGCACCCCAGGAAGTCTGGAACGGATACTGCAGGGTGTTGTCGCGGCCGGTGAAGGTCACGTCGTAAGCGCGGCTGAACTTATCGCCAAAGTAGTGGCTGGTGCCGCTCTGCAGGGCCTTGCCGTCCTTCATCATAGCCTCGATGGTGTAGGTGGCCTCGGCGCCGGCAAACTTCTCCTTGTCGGTCTTGCGGCCCTTCAGCACGGGAATGCACAGGTCATGCTCGGCAAAGTCGGCGTAGCAGTTCAGCTGCTGCTCGGTCTCGGCCTTGGCTTCCTCGGCGGTCTCGTGGATGGTGTGGCCTTCCTGCCACCAGAACTCGCGGGTGCGCAGGAACGGACGGGTGGATTTCTCCCAGCGGACGACGCTGCACCACTGGTTGTACAGCATGGGCAGGTCGCGGTAGGAGTGCAGCACATGGCTGAAATGGTCGCAGAACATGGTCTCGCTGGTGGGGCGCACAGCCAGGCGCTCTTCCAGCGGGTCGCTGCCGCCGGCGGTGACCCAGGCAACCTCGGGGGCAAAGCCGTTGACCAGCTCGCCCTCTTTCTTCAGCAGGCTTTCGGGGATCAGCACGGGCATAGCCACGTTCTCGTGGCCGGTAGCCTTAAAACGGCTGTCCAGGTTCTTCTGGATGTTCTCCCAGATGGCGTAGCCATAGGGGCGCAGCACCACAAAGCCCTTTACGCTGGAGTACTCGACCAGTTCGGCCTTGGTGCAGATGTCAGTGTACCACTGGGCAAAGTCGACCTCCTGTGCGGTGATCGCTTCGACCATTTTTTTCTTATCGTTTGCCATTTTATCCTCACACTTTTCTTAACGAAACTTAATGATTTTACATTCTGTCCTCGAGATAGTTTACCACGTCGCCGACGGTGTGGAAAGTCTCGATGTCCTCATCGGGGATCTCCACGCCGAACTCGTCAGACAGGGTGGTGATCATATCGATGACGTCCAGGCTGTCCGCGCCGAAATCGTTGACAATGTCGCTGTCCGGGGTGATCTTTTCAGGTTCAACTTCCAGCTGGTCAGCCAGATAATCACGAATACGTGCAAAAACTTCGGAATCCATACGATAACTCCTTTAAAACAGATATTCATTTATTATATAGCCTATTACCGGGGGGTTGTCAAGGATTATTTTTCCTTTTCACCCTGTGCCCCCGGCAGCAGGGTTACAATATCCCGCAGCAGCACCAGCGGGTTCTCACCTTTTTGCACCCGCAGGCTGAAATACGGCCGTCCCAGCGCGTTATACAGCACGCGGTGGGGGTACTGGTCCATCAGTGGGGCCAGCTGCTTTGGGCCCACGATGTCGGAGTACAAAATCAGCTGGTCGCTCCGCTGCACGATCTCGGCAATGCCTACGCGGGCGGCGGTCACGCGGATCAGCGATACATCGACCAGCCCCTGCACACTCTTGGGCGGGCTGCCGTAACGGTCGATGAGTTCATCAATGACATCATCCGCGTCGGCGGTGGTCTCAATGGCCGCAATGCGCTTGTAGGCTTCGATGCGGCCTGCGGCATCGGGGATGTAATCCTCAGGCAGGAAAGCGTCCACCGTGATGTCGATGAGGCAATCGCTCTTGTCCGGCGCGGGGGTCTCGCCACGGGCGGCGGAGATGGCCTGGCTCAGCATCTTTACATACAGGTCGTAGCCGACCGACTCCATATGCCCGTGCTGGCTGTGGCCCAGCAGACTGCCCGCGCCGCGAATCTGCAAGTCGCGCATCGCAATGCGGAAGCCGGAGCCGAAGGAGGTAAACTCCCGGATGGCGGAAAGCCGCTTGGCGGCGACCTCGGTCAGCACCTTGTCGCGGGTGAAGGTAAAGTAGGCATAGGCCTTGCGGGACGAGCGCCCCACGCGGCCGCGGATCTGGTACAACTGGCTTAAACCCATGCGGTCGGCATTTTCAATGATAAGCGTGTTGCAGTTGCGCACGTCGACGCCGGTCTCGATCAGCGTGGTGCAGACCAAAATGTCAATTTCATTGTCCAGCAATTGCTGCCACACCGAGGAAATCTGCTCCTCGGTCATCTTGCCGTGGGCGATGCCTATGCGTGCGCCCGGCACCATCTTGCCTACGCGGGCAGCACATTCCTCGATAGTGTCCACGCGGTTGTGCAGGTAGTAGACCTGCCCGCCGCGGGCCAGTTCCTTGCGGATGGCCTCGGCCACGATGCCCTCGTCGTACTCCAGCACGTAGGTTTCCACGGGCTGGCGCTCAAAGGGCGGCTGCTCCAGTGTGGACATATCCCGGATGCCGGACAGCGCCATGTTCAGTGTGCGGGGGATGGGCGTGGCCGACAGCGTGAGCATATCCACGCCGATGAAAGCCTCTTTCAGCTTCTCCTTGTGCTTGACGCCGAAGCGCTGCTCCTCGTCGATGATGACCAGCCCCAGATCATGGAACTTTACATCGTTGGACAGCAGCCGGTGGGTGCCGATAACGATGTCTACTGTGCCGTCTTTTAGGCCGCGCAGCGTCTCTTTCTGCTCCTTGGCACTGCGATAGCGGGAGAGCAGCCCGATGCGCACGGGAAATGCCTCCATGCGGGCAATGGCGGTATTGAAATGCTGCCAAGCCAAAATGGTGGTGGGAGCCAGAATGGCGCACTGCTTGCCGCCCATCACGCACTTGAACGCCGCGCGCAGAGCAACCTCGGTCTTGCCAAAGCCCACGTCGCCGCACAGCAGCCGGTCCATGGGCCAGGGCTCTTCCATATCGTGCTTGATGTCGGCGGCGCAGGCCAGCTGGTCGGGGGTCTCATCGTAGGCGAAGCGCTGCTCAAAATCCCCCTGCCAGGTGTCGTCGGGCGGGAAAGCGTGACCCTTGGCCTGCTTGCGGCGGGCGTAGAGTTCGATCAGCTCTTTCGCCATCTGCTCCGTGGCGGCCTTGACCTTTTTGCGGGTCTTGGCCCAGTCGCTGCCGCCCAGGCGGGACAGTTTCACGTTGTCGCTGTCGTTGGGGGCGGTGTAGCGGGACAGCAGGTCCAGCTGGGTGACCGGGACGTAGAGCACGTCCTTTTTGTCGTACTCGATGCGCAGATAATCCTTGGTGACGCCCTGCACGGCCATCCGCTGGATGCCCGCATAGCGGCCGATGCCGTGGTTCTGGTGTACCACCAGGTCGCCCACAGCAATTTCGCTTAAACTGTTCAGCGCGTCTTTATTGCGCTTTTTCTTTTTCTGGGTGCTGCTGATGCCAAACGCCCGCGCCGTGAACAGCGCGTACTTGGCAAAGGGTACGCTGCACCCGGCGGAAAGCTGCCCCGGCAGCACCTGCACCAGCCCTGCGCCGGGGGCGGCGTCCGGGTCCGTGGTGACCAGCAGCCCCTTGGTGCGCAGGTCGGCGGCCAGGCCCGCGGCGGCACGCTGGGTGCCCGCCAATACGGTGACGGCTGCGCCGCCGTTGCAAAGCGGCTGCAGATCCTCCAAAAGGCTGGTCACCTCGCCGCCCCAGGCGGGCAGCGTGTGGGCGGGCGCGTTGACGATGTCCTTCAGTGGAATGTCCGGCATGCTGCGGGCAAAGTTCTCAGCGCAGATCGTGCGGCGGTTCGCGGCCTGTGCCCAGAGGTAGCCATTCTCGGCGTACAGATTGTCCAGCCCGGCGGCCAGCACGCCATCCTGCAAAAGGGCAGAAATTTCCTCGCCACGACGGTAGGTGGTGGCGCGCTCAGCCTCCCGTAAGGAGGCCGGTTCCTCCAGCACCAGCAGCGGATCATCGAAATAATCCAGCAGTGTGGCGGGCTGTGGATAGCGCACCGCGAGATATTTGTCCATATTCACAGGCAGAGCACCGCCGTCCAGCTGGGCCAGCTCGGTGGCCAGGCAGGCCTCTAAGGCAGTGCGCTTTTTGCCGCGAAATTTTTTGATGAAGGCCCGCAGCAGCTCGGCAGCTTCGGCAGGGGAACCAAACAGCACCTCCCGCGCGGGGCTGACGTAAATTTTTTCGATGGGGTCCTCACGGCGCTGGGTGGCCAGGTCGAAGGTGTGCATCGTGTCAATCTCGTCGCCCCAAAATTCCATACGCACGGGCAGCTTCATATCCGGGGCGTACAGGTCTACAATGTCGCCGCGGATGGAGAACTGGCCCGGCCCGTCCACCTGGGCGCGGCGGGCGTACCCGGCGTTGTACAACAACGCGGTCAGCTCGGTGCGGGGCACGGTGTCGCCTAGGTGCAGGGTGCGGGTGTTGTTACAAAACTCGGCGCGGGGCGTGGTATACTGGGTCAGCCCCTCGTCCGGCACACAGACGGCCTGCAGCCGCCCACCCACGATGTCGCCCAGCACGCTCAGGCGGCGGTACTCATACTCGCGGGCCGTGCCTTCAATGGGGCGCAGCACGTAATCTCGGGCAGGGAAAACGGCGGTGGGGATGCCCAGGGCGTTCAGGTCCCCGGCAAAGCGAGTGGCCTCAGCCTCACCGGGGGTCACGATGCAGAGAAAGCGCCCGGTCTCCTTCGCCAGCGCGGCGTAGACCATCGCCCGGCCGGAACCGGGTAAACCGAATAAGGCGCATGCCCCCGGTGCGGAGAGCGCATGCGCCAGTTTTTCATATTCGGCTGTTTTAGCAAAAAGTGAAGAAAACAGCATAGTTACAATGATTTTATAAGGTTACTGGTTCAGGAACTCGACCTTCAGCCAGCCGTACTGGCCGCCTACCTGCACGACCACCCAGCTGCCGTCGCTGTTGGTGCCCAGGGCGGTCACGGCGGTGCCGGCGGGTACGCTGGTCACCTTGTCAAAGTTGGTGCCGGGGCCGGCGCGCAGGTTCATGCTGGCATCGGCGGTGGTGGTGTAGCTGGGCTGCTCGCCCTCAGCAAACACGGTGGTGGGCTGCTCGGCCAGGCCGTCAAAGTTGGCCGGGGTCGGCTCCGGGGTGGGCTCCGGCGTCGGTTCGGGGGTGGGCTCCGGCTCGGTAGATTCCACAGGCTCGGTAGATTCGGGAGTATCGGCCTCCACGCTGTCGCTTGCGGAGGGCAGGCTGTCGGCATTGGAGCTTGCCGAAGAAGACGTGCCGTCCAGCTTGCCGGTGATCAGCAAAAAGGAAAACACGATGGTGGCGGCCAGCATGATAACGCAGATCACGATGCGGATCAGGGCTTGTTTACGAAGTTTGCTCATGGTGTACATCCCCTTAATGGTTGAACTTGTTCTGAGCGTATTGCAGGTTGCCGTCCATCAGCAGCTTGCAGGCGTCCTCAATGTCCGGGTAGCGGTCGGTCATGGCCTTGCGGTCCGCGGGGGGCAGCTTGCCCAGCACCCAGGCGGCCAGGTCGTACTGCGGGTTTGGCTTGGCGCCGATGCCAATGCGGATGCGGCTGAAATTCTCGGTGCCCAGGCTGGCGATGATGCTTTTCAGCCCGTTATGGCCGCCCGCCGAGCCGTGGGGTCGGATACGCAGGTGGCCCGGCTCCTGGGTGATGTCGTCGCACAGTACGATGACGTGGTCGGCGGGGATCTTATAAAAGTTGGCGGCGGGGGCAATGCTCTGGCCGCTCAGATTCATATAGGTCAGCGGCTTCAGCAGCACGACCTTGTGGTCGCCCACCTGGGCGGTGCCGTACAGGCCCTGCCACTTGGCTTTGGCAATGTCGCAGTGCCACTGCGCAGCCAGATAATCCAGCGCCTCAAACCCGGCGTTGTGGCGGGTGCCATCATATTTCGGTTCAGGGTTGCCCAGCCCGGCGATCAGCCAGTCCGCCCCGGAGGTCATTCCTAACATTTTAATTCCTTTACTTGTTCTTTTTGTCGGCTTCCAATTTCTGTTTTTTTGCGATGTACTTTTGCAGCTTGTTCTCGCCCCAGTTGTCGATTTCGGTCTGCTTGGCGCGCTCGATGCTCAGGGCACCGGCGGGCACATCGTGGCCGATGGTGGAACCGGCGGCGGTGAAGGCATGATCGCCCACGGTGACGGGGGCCACCAGGTTGGTGTTGCAGCCGATGAAGGCATAGTCGCCGATGGTGGTGTGGTACTTGCCCTCGCCGTCGTAGTTGCAGGTGACGGTGCCGCAGCCAAAGTTGCAGTACTTGCCCACGGTGGCATCGCCGATGTAGGTCAGATGGCTGACGGTGTTGCCCTCGGCAAAGTCGGCGTTCTTGGTCTCGACGTAAGCGCCCAGGTGGCAGCCCTCGGCGGTCTTGGTGCCGGTGCGCACATGGGTGAAGGGACCGATCTTGTTGTTGGGACCGATGTGGCTCTCGTAGCACTGGCTGGCGTTGATGGTGGTGCCGGCCTCGACGACGGTATCCTCCAGCAGGGTGTTGGGGCCGATAACGCAGTTCTCGGCAATCACGGTCTTGCCGCGCAGGATGCACCCGGGCAGGATGACCGTGCCGGGGGTGATGATGACCTCCGGCTCGATATAGACGTTATCGCTGATGAATTCCACGCCGTTATCCAGGTGGCGCTCAAAGGTGGCGGCATAGCGCTGCCGGGCCAGCTCAAATTTCTCTTTGGCAGTAGACATAGGGAGATATGCCCTCCTTACTATACGTTTATAATATGCTGCCCGTAATTGGGGCAGGGGACAGGTTTACGGATATTTCTATTGTACCCCACCCGAAAGGATTTCGCAAGGTGGTTGAGAAAGTTTTGCAACTGCGGAAAGGCCCCCTCTGCGAGGGGACTCCCGCGAAGCGGGTGGGGGAGAGTCCTTACCTAGCGGCATTTTATGAAAATGTCTCTCCCTCAGTCAGCTTCGCTGACAGCGCTCCCCCTCTGGCACTTCATGCCACCTCCCCCGTATCGGGGGAGTCTGTCTCGCAGAGGGAGCCTCTTAAGTGACAGCTATTTTTAACTTGCTTGTAGGGGCCGATGTGTAAAGCATACCGTGCCCTGATTAGTGTACAAAAACCGACCGATAAATCCCGACTGTTTTTGTATGATATTGACGAAGTGTGTGACTTTCCTGCTTCAGAACTTGCAATTCCTATAAAAATGGTATAGTATACATGAGTAGAGCAAATACTGCCTGCCGGGGGCATTTTTCCCCGGTGATTCACTTGGAGGTGTTTTTCCATGAGCAGCCCGCTGCTGGAAGTTAAAGATTTACAGGTCACTGTCGGTGAGGAAAACAAAGTCCTTCTCGACGGCTTGAACCTTACCGTGAACCCCGGCGAGACCCACGTTCTGATGGGCCACAACGGTGCCGGCAAGTCCACTTTGATGAGCGCCCTGATGGGCGATCCCCGTTACAACGTTACCCGCGGCCAGATCATCTTCCGCGGCCAGGACATCACCCACGAGACCGCCGATGTCCGCGCCCGCGCCGGTATGTTCCTGTCCTTCCAGACGCCGGAGGAAATCCCCGGCATCACGCTGGAAAGCTTCCTGCGCACTGCGCAGGCTGCCGTTACCGGTAAGCCCGTCAAGGTCATGAAGTTCCGCCACGAGCTGGCCGCCCAGATGGAAGCTCTGAACATGGATCCCGCCTACGCCGACCGTTACCTCAACGTCGGCTTCTCCGGCGGCGAGAAGAAGAAGGCGGAGATCCTGCAGCTGCTGATGCTCAAGCCCGCTTTGGCCCTGCTGGACGAGACCGACTCCGGCCTGGACGTCGACGCCGTCAAGACCGTGGCCAACGGCATCAAGGCTTACCACAACGACACCAATGCCCTCATCATCATCACCCACAACGCCAAAATTCTGGAAGGCCTGCAGGTCGACTACGTCCACGTGCTGGACGACGCCCGCATCGTGCGCACCGGCAACGGCGAACTGGTGAGCGAGATCATCGAGGAAGGCTTTGCCGCCCTGAAGGAGGACGAAGCCAAATGAGAGCCTTTGAAACTGAAAAGACCGACGTCGCCGAAGTAGACCGCAGCATTTACGACATCAAAGATGCGGCCAACGCGGCGTTCGAGGTCAGCTCCGGCCTGACGCCGGAGATCGTGGAAAAGATCAGTGAGGAAAAGCACGACCCGGAATGGATGCGCATCTTCCGCCTGAAAGCACTGGAAACCTACAACAAGATGCCGGTGCAGAACTGGGGGCCCTCCATCGCCGGCCTGGACATGAGCAACATCGTCACCTACGTGCGCCCCAATACCGAGATGCGCGGCAAGTGGAGCGAAGTGCCCGACGACATCAAGAACACCTTTGAGCGTCTGGGTATCCCCCAGGCCGAGCGTGCCAGCCTGGCCGGTGTCGGCGCCCAATATGACTCCGAGGTCGTCTACCACAACGTCAAGGCCGAAGTGGCCGCCCAGGGCGTTGTGTATACCGATATGGAAAGCGCCCTCACCGGCCCCTATGCCGAGATGGTGCGCAAGCATTTCATGAAGCTGGTGCCGCCTACCGACCATAAGTTCGCGGCCCTGCACGGCGCTGTGTGGAGCGGCGGCTCCTTTGTCTACGTCCCGGCGGGCGTACATGTGGAGATTCCGCTGCAGTCTTATTTCCGCCTGAACGCCCCCGGCGCCGGCCAGTTTGAGCATACCCTCATCATCGTGGATAAGGGCGCTTACCTGCACTTTATCGAGGGCTGCTCGGCCCCCAAATACAACGTGGCCAACCTCCACGCAGGCTGCGTGGAGATCTTCGTCGGCGAGGGTGCCCGCGTGCGCTACTCCACCATCGAGAACTGGTCCAAGAACATGTACAACCTGAACACCAAGCGCGCCAAGGTGGAAAAGGGCGGCACCATTGAGTGGGTCTCCGGCTCCTTCGGCAGCCACACCAGCTGCCTGTACCCCATGAGCATCCTGCAGGGTGAGGGTGCCCGCATGGAGTTCACCGGCATCACCTTCGCCGGTGCGGGCCAGGACCTGGATACCGGTGCAAAGGTCGTCCACGCTGCCCCCCACACCACCAGCCACATTTCCACCAAGAGCATCGCCCGCGACGGCGGCATCTCCAACTTCCGTTCGTCTGTCGTGGTGCTGCCGGGGGCCGATGGCAGCAAGTCCAGCGTCAGCTGCGAATCCCTGATGCTGGATGACCGCAGCCGCTCTGATACCATCCCCGAAATGGACATCCGCTGCGACGCCGTGGACGTGGGCCACGAGGCCAAGATCGGCCGCATCAGCGAGGATGCCATCTTCTACCTGATGAGCCGCGGCATCTCCGAGGAGGACGCCCGGGCGCTGATCGTCGGCGGCTTTGCCGAGCCTATCGCCAAGGAACTGCCGCTGGAATACGCCGTGGAAATGAACAACCTCATCCATCTTGAGATGAAGGGCAGCATTGGCTGAGAGGGGAGGAGCATAGCATGAATATGAACATGAACCGCCTGCCGGTGCCTACCTGGAACCACCTGGGCGTAAACTTTGCCCCGGATAAGGCCGCCCTGCCGCAGGTCCCCGCCAATGGCTGGGGAACTGCCGCTGCCACCGCCGCCGTGCCTGCGGGCATCCGCACCAACGGCCCGGAGACTGAAATCTTCGAGACCTTTACCGAGTCCGGAATGGGCGTCGCCGCCGATGCCTTCCTGGCCGCCAACGCCAACGTGAAAGAGCATCTCGCCGTGGGCGAGGGCACTGCCATCGAGACGCCCGCCGTCTTTGAGGTAAAGCTGGACGAGGCCCACCCCTGCGCGCTGAGCTGCCTGACCATCGACGCCGCCAAGGACAGCAGCCTGACCGTCGTGCAGGTGCTGCGCGGCGATGCCGAGGACGGCGTGGCCGCTTCTCTCGTGCGCATCAACGCCGCCGAGGGCGCCCACGTGAAACTGGTACAGGTGCAGCTGATGGGCAACAACGCCCGCCGCTGGGGCGCTGTTGCCATCCAGCAGGCCGCCAGTTCCCGGGTGGAGCAGGTGCGCATCGAGCTGGGCGGCAAGGTCTCCGTCTGCGGCACCCGCACGTTGCAGGACCACAACAAGAGCGAGTACGACCTGGACGCCGTCTACTTCGGACGCGACAATGACGTGCTGGATTACAACGATGTCTCCGTCCAGATCGGCAAAGATACCCTGTGCGAGATGCACACCGCCGGTGTCCTGACCGGTAATGCCGACAAGATCCTGCGCGGTACGGTGGATTTCCGTCGCGGCGCCAAGCGCGGTGTGGGCCACGAGAGCGAGGACGTGCTGATGTTCAGCCCTACGGCCCGCAACCGTACCGCCCCGCTGATCCTGTGCGGTGAGGAGGAAGTAGAGGGCCAGCACGCCGCCAGTGTGGGACGCCTGGATGAGGGCAAACTCTACTACCTGCGTTCCCGCGGCCTGAGCGAGAGCCAGGCGCGCCGCCTGATGGTGGACGCCCGCTTTGCCCCGGCTATTGAGAAGATCCCGCTGGAAGAGCTGCGCACCGAGGTGCGCGAAACTGTTGCACGGAGGCTTGATGATGAACAACTGGACGGCTGATTTCCCGATCCTGGCGGCCGATGAGAACGGCAACCGCCTGGTTTATCTGGACAGTGCCGCCACCACCCAGCACCCCAAGCAGGTGCTGGACGCCGTGGTGAACTACTATAATAAGGATAACGCCAACCCCCATCGCGGCGTGTACGAGCTGGCCATGCGTGCCACCGACGCCCACGAGGGTGCTCGCCACACCGTAGCCAAGTTCTTTAACGCCAAGGATGACGAGATCGTCTTTACCCAGAACACCACCGAGGCACTGAACCTGGTGGCCTACAGCTACGGCATGCACTTTCTGCATGAGGGCGATGAAATCGTCATCTCGGTGGCTGAGCATCACTCCAACCTGGTGCCCTGGCAGCGCGTGGCCGAAACCACCGGCGCAAAGCTGGTGTATATGTACCCCGGTAAGGACGGCCGCCTGACGCTGGACGAACTGGATAAGAAAATTACCGCCAAGACCAAGCTGGTCGGCATTGCAATGGTCTCCAATGTGCTGGGCCTGCGCGCCCCCGTGGAGGAGATCGTCAAGCGCGCCCACGCCGTGGGCGCTGTGGTGGTGCTGGACTGCGCCCAGAGCGCACCCCACACCCCTGTAGACGTGAAGAAGCTGGACGTGGATTTCGCAGCCTGCTCCGCTCACAAGCTGTACGCCCCCATGGGCATGGGCTCCCTGTACGCCCGCGCCGAGCTGCTGGAGAAGATGCCCCCGTTCCTGAGCGGCGGCGATATGATTGGTGCTGTGCATGAGCACAAGGCCACCTGGGCCGAAGGCCCCCGCAAGTTCGAGGCCGGTACCCGCAACGTCGGCGGCGAGGTCGGCTTTGCCGCCGCCATCGAGTATATGAACAACATCGGCTGGGAGGCTATGGAAGCCCACGAGTATATGCTGCTGAACCGTATGCTGTCCGGCATGCGTGCCATGCCCTGGCTGACCGTTTACGGCGAGCCGGTGGCCGATGGCCGCTACGGCGTCGTCAGCTTCAACGTCAACGATGTGCATCCCCACGATGTGGCGACCATTCTGGATGCGGGCGGCGTAGCCGTGCGCGCCGGTCACCACTGCGCCCAGCCTTTGATGGAGTACCTGGGCATCGGCAGCTGCTGCCGCGCCAGCGTGGCAATCTACAACACCGCCGAGGATGTGGATGCCCTGCTGGAAAATCTTGAAAATGTACGAAAGGTGATGGGCCTGTGAACCTGAACGAACTGTATACCCAGATCATTACCGAGAACAGCCGCAGCAAAGAAAACCGCCATCCCGTGCCGGGTGCCACCCACAGCCTGGAGGGCGTCAACCCCAGCTGCGGCGATGACATCACCCTGCAGCTGCGGGTGAAGGATGGCAAGATCGAGGATGCCGGCTTCATCGGCAGCGGATGCGCCATCTCCCAGGCATCGGCTTCGCTGATGATCGACCTAGTCAAAGGCCGCACGGTCGAGGATGCCCGCCGCCTGATCTCCCTCTATTTCCAGATGATCAAGGGCAAGATCACCCCCGAAGAACTGGACGACCTTGAGGACGTGGCCGCCCTGCAGGGCATCGCCCACGTGCCCGCCCGCGTAAAATGCGCGGTGCTGGCCTGGCACACCCTGGAGGAAGCCCTGGACGGCGAAGGCAAGACCGACAAAGTCACCACCGAGGATGCCGAGTAAATTTTTATAATGACATAAAACAAGCGGCAGAGCGTAAAAACTCTGCCGCTTGTTTTAGCTTGTGGGTAAAAAAGCGAATGTCATATGTAGGGGTCGATACTTGCATCCGCCCCTACAGCAGCCATGCGATGAGTTACTGATTTCCAAACACGCCGTTCTGGTAATCGCTTTCCGAAATCATCCAGCTCCGGTCCACCAGCCACATGCCATCCTGCCATACGGCCTGGATGGTGTAGTAATCCGTAGCGGTCTCTACCTCGCCGGTGGTGTCGTTCACGGCCTCGTAGCTGGCGGCGGCGTTCACGGTCACGGTGTTGTCGCCGTACGCAATGTGTTCGGTATCGCACACCATGTCGGACTTGTCCAGCGTAAAGGTCACCGCGCCGGTGGCCCCGCTCTTGATGCCGGCGGACAGGCTCTGGCTGTGCAGTTCGGTCACATAGCGCAGCTCGGCGGGGGCGGCGGCGTTGGCGGCACGCAGGTAGGCGCGGTAGTACACCGTCAGCATGGCGTCCAGATATTCCTCATCGGGCTTGGCGTAGCCGTCTGCCTCGCATGGCACAAAAGTGCCAAAGGCGGCGTTCTCGTTGCTGGGCTTGGACACCAGCGCCAGCGCCGTGCGGTAGCCGTCCCCCTCGGGCGAAACCACCCGCAGCAGGGTGTCGGTGCGGGTCAGGGCACTGCGGGCCATGTAGTAGCGGCCGGTGTCGCTGGTGCCGTGTGGCTGCTCTGCGCCGTCAGCCGTCAGCGTAAAGGTGATGTTGGTGGGCAGGTTGTCCAGATAAAAACGGTCGGCTTCGTCCAGCACCAGCCCGGCGGATTCCGGTGTGGTCTCGGCCGGGACCTGAACGTCTGCGGGCAGGGTGACGGGCTTGTGCAGGGCAAAGTACACGACCACCACCGCCACGGCGCAAAGCAGCACCACGGGCATCCATGGGGGCAGCCTGCGCCGTGCCGCGCCGGTTGGGCCGGACAGCGGATTGCCGCAGACCGGGCAGGTCTTGCGGTCGGGCTGGGTGATAGGCGAATTGCAGTGCGGGCAGCGTTTCATAGCAGTCCCCTCCTTTTTTACGTTGGCCGATGCCGCAAACTTTGCACAGCATGGCTGTTTGTACCCCGAGTATATCGACCGAGAGATGCTTTGTCAACCGTCTTTTTTGGAAAAAACACACGGGCACGGGCGTATAAATTTGCCCCGCAGACGGGTGGTGTGATATAATAGAGAACACATTCACCCTGTGGGGGCCGATGCTTGCATCTGCCCGCGGACACATTACCCATCCGCCCGTGTGTTATTATAAATTTAAAGGAGACTCCCATGCCCAACCGCCGCTTTTTTACCGCCAACCAGCTCAAGGCTATCGCCCTGTTCTGCATGCTGCTGGACCACATGTGGGCTACCATCGTGCCCGGCCGGGAATGGATGACCTGCGTGGGGCGCATCGCGTTCCCCATCTTTGCCTTCGAGCTGGCCCAGGGCTATACCCACACCCACGACCTGCGCGCCTACGCCAAGCGGCTGCTGTTGCTGGCTGTCGTGTCCGAGGTGCCCTTTGATATGGTGGCAGGCGGCACGTACTTTTACCCCTGGCATCAGAACGTGGCCTGGACGCTGCTGGCCGGGCTGTGGGCCTGCCATTGCGCCGATCGCTGCCGTATCGCCCCCACTCTGCCGGAAAAACTACCGCCCCTGTTGGGTCTGCTGGCGGCCTTACTGCTGCCCGGCCTGCTGCTGACGGATTACGGCACAGCGGGAGTCGTCATCATCCTGCTGTTCCGGCTCACCCGCGGGGGTGGCTGGCGCAGCTGCCTCGCCCAGGCAGTGGGACTGTTCGTGGTCAGCCAGTACATGCTCATCGGCCAGGTGTATCTGGTCGGCCCCTTTGAGATCCAGCAGGAGTGCTTCGCCCTGCTGGCACTGCCGCTTATCTGGCTCTACAACGGCCAGCATGGCCGCAAAAACAAGGCCCTGCAACACGCCGCCTACGCGTTCTACCCCGCGCACCTGCTGGTGCTTGGCATGCTGTTTATGGCAAAGTAGGGGAAAATCCACCCTTCCTGCATTAAAGACTCCCCCCCAAGGGGAGCTTTTTTATTTGCGCTTACTTTACCCGCTCCATGTACTCTCTCACCACTGCAGCATCCTCAAACGGGACTTTTCTCCCGTCGCGGTCGATTGTTGTCTCATGCCCTTTGCCCAATACCGCGAGAATATCCCCTTCACGCCCAAGCCCCAGGGCGTACAGCAGCGCATCACGGCGGTTGGGGATCTCCACGCACGCTGCCCCGTTCTGCACCCGGTCCATCCCGGCGCGGATGTCAGCAAAAATATCTTCCAACGGTTCGCCCCGGCTGTTGTCCTCGGTCACGATGCACAAATCGGCCAGGCGGGCGCAGGCTTCGCCCATGCCGGTGCGCCGCAAACGGCTTCGCCCGCCGCCGCACCCGAACACTGTGATCAGCCGCCGGGGATGGTACGCCCGCAGGGCCGTCAGCACGCTTTCTGCCGCCGCGGCGTTGTGGGCGTAGTCCAGCACCACCGTAAAGGGCGCGGGGCAGGGGACCACCTCGCACCGGCCCCGTACTGCCGCGCCTCGCAGCCCGGCCTGCATAGCCGCCACCGGCACGCCCAGCACGCCCGCCGCCGCAAGGGCTGCCAGTGCGTCCTGTACGCTGAACGCCCCGGGCATTGGCACGGTGAAATCCGCCATCCGCCCGCCGGGCAGCCGCACGGTGAAATCGGTAGCCAGCGCATCCGCCTTGCGCCGCGGCGTAAACCCCGGCAGGGCCAGCCAATCCGCCGGCGCGGCGATGCCATACCGTACCACCCGGCAGCTGTGGCCTTCCAAAATGGCGGGCGTTTCCCGGTCGTCGGCGTTCACCACGCCTACTTTGCAGCGGCGGAACAGCACGCTTTTCCAGGCGCGGTACTCGGCATAGCTGGCATGCTCGCCGGGGCCGATGTGGTCCGGCGACAAATTGGTGAACACACCTACGTCAAATTCAATGCCGCCTACCCGGTCCATCTTCAGTCCCAGGCTGGAAACTTCCATCACACAGGCGTCGCAGCCGTCGTCGGCCATGTCGCGCAAAATATGCTGCAGATCGCAGCTTTCGGGGGTGGTGTAACCCAGTGTGTGCCGCTGTCCCGGCCACACCGCACCGTTGGTGCCAATGCACCCCACCCGCCGCCCAGCTGCCGTCAGCACCGCTGCCAGCAGGTGGGCGGTGGTCGTCTTGCCCTTGGTGCCCGTGATGCCGATCATCGTCATCCGCCGCGCGGGATACCCATACAGCCGCGATGCCATCAGCGCCAGCACCCGGCGAGCCTTGCCCGGCTCCGCCTGCACCAGCGCCGGGCTGCAGGACCGGGAAAATTCAAAATTGGGAAGTGTGTCCTCAAACACCAGAACCGCCGCCCCGGCCGCCGCGGCCGCGTGGGCAAAGCGTCGGCCGTCGGTGTGCTGCCCCGGCAGGCAGACGAACACGCACCCGGGCGTCACAGAGCGGGAGTCACAGCAAATGGCGTTCACCTCGATGTCGCTGCGGCCCTGCACAAGGGTGCAGTCCAGATCTTCCAGCAGGCGGCAAAGCATCATAGGGCATCCCTCGCTTTCCCTCCATACTATGCACAATTTCGCCGTTGTAACCCTGGGTTGCAGGTTTGCCAAGCCCGCTTGCTGGACTTTTTGCACCCCGCCTGCTACAATGGTTAAAAAAAGGAGGTGGCCGCCATGACACTGGGCCAAAACTTGCAGGCTGCCCGCAAGGCCAAAGGCCTGAGCCAGGAGACCCTGGCCGAACAGATCGGCGTCAGCCGCCAGGCGCTGGGCAAGTGGGAGAAGGACACTGCCCTGCCCGGCCTGGACAACTTGCAGGCCGCCGCCCAGGTGTTGGGCGTGTCGGTGGACACACTGCTGGGTACCGAGGCCGCCGGCCCTGCCCCGGCGGTCACGCTGGACGCCATGCGTGACCTGCTGGCCGCCCGCGATGCCGAGCAGCGCAAGCACCGCCGCTTGTGGGGCCTGCTGGGGGCCGCTGCGGCTGTTGTGGTGGTACTGCTGCTGGTGGTGCAAAACTTTGCGTATCAGCGTAAAATGCAAAGCCTGACCGACAGCTACGCCATGCTGCAATCCCAGTTAAGCAGTACGACCGCCGATTTGAGCACCCGCATGGACGAATTGCAGGATGCCGTGCGGCAAGGCAAATCCACCGTGCTGGAATGGCACTGGGTACCAGTTGATAAATTGCATAGGGACGTGCAAAGCAGCTGGATGCCTGTGCTGGTGCAGGTCACGCCCAGTGAGAGTACCACAGGCATGACCGCACGGCTCTCGGTCACCTACGGCGACACCACCGAGCTGCACAATATGGACGTGCTGGCCGGAGACATCTATCAGGCGCAGCTGGTGTTTACCGTGGGTCAGACCTACGACCTGACCATACAGTGGACGGCCGCCGACGGTGCCGCTGCCAACGAAAAACTGGGTACCGTGGACTTTACTGCCACCCAGACCGAGCCGGAGCTGGCTTGGGGCAGGACAGGCGGCACCCTGGACTACGGCTATTACATCAACCGCAGCGGCAATAAAAAGTACCTGCAATTGAGCTGCTACCCCGTGGAAGTGGAACTGACCGTGCCTAACTGGATGAAAATCGACGATGTAACGCTTGAACTACGCGCGGGCGAGGAAGGCGAACCACTGGTCGCCGCCCAGCTGGCCGCAGACGGCTGGTACAGCTCTGGTGAGGAAACTATGATGCACGCCGTCTGGAACGGTACCTTTTATAAAGACGATGGCCCCAATGAATGGTTGTACGCCGACGGACAGCCTTTCTACCGCGCCATCGTGACCGACGCCACCGGCACCACCTGGACCTTTGAGATGCCGTTGCAAGAAAAATAGGACGGCCTGAAATAAATATCAGAAAAAAATTGAAAAAAGTTGTTGACAAATGCGCCCCTGATTGCTATAATATCATACGCAGCGTGCCCCATGGACAGGGCAAGAACCGCTATGCGCCCGTAGCTCAGCTGGATAGAGCAACTGCCTTCTAAGCAGTGGGCCGGGGGTTCGAGTCCCTTCGGGCGCATTTATGGTGCCTATGGCGCAGTTGGTTAGCGCGCCAGATTGTGGCTCTGGAGGCCGAGAGTTCGAATCTCTCTAGGCACCCCACCAAAGACCGTACAGTGATACACGCTGCGCGGTCTTTTCTTTATAATGGGCCGTCGCCAAGCGGTAAGGCAGAGGACTTTGACTCCTCCATCCGTCGGTTCAAATCCGGCCGGCCCAACCACGCATCCCCATAAAAAGGGGATGCGCTTTTTATTATAATTTTTTGTTTGTAAGGGATATTTTTAGGCCGGATTTGAACAGCCCGCGCCCCGTGCATACCCCGCCCACCAGCCGGGTATACTACGGGCGGAGGTGTTTTGTATGTCTTATCTGGATTGCGCGCAGTATGATTGCTGCCATAACAAGGCGGGCTGCTGCTGCCTGAACGACATCAAGGTCCATCACACCGGCGAGAGTGATGCCGTCTGCAGCAGTTACCGCAACAGCGAGGGCTATGGCAACGTTGCCACTGACAACCAGCCCGCAAGCCCCGAGACCGAGATTGCCTGCGACGACCGCGGCTGCCGCCATCAGCAGGGGCTTTGCTGCTGCGCCAGCCATGTCAGCGTGGACACCTGCAGCTGCGGCCCCGCCTGCGCTACACGGGCGCCAAGATAACCGCAAACTGCGCAAAAAGGCTTCCCTTATGGAACGGGGAAGCCTTTTTGTGTGCTTTTAGTTGCGAAACACCGCATTTCGTTGTATAATAAGACGATATAGTAGGTCTTGTGCGCCCATGCGTGGGTGCTGTACTATAAATTTGACGAAGCGAGGCGTTTTATTATGGCTACACAGCCCATCACTGTGCCTTTTGTCTCTTTCCGCCCCATGGAGAGGGAACTGGATGCCGATCTGCGCGCGGCTTTTGCCCGCGTGCTGGACAACAGCTGGTATATCGAGGGCAAAGAAGATGCCGCTTTTGAAGCCGCCTTTGCCGATTACTGCGGCGCAAAATACTGCGTCGGCTGCGGCAACGGCCTGGATGCCCTGGTGCTTATTTTAAAAGCGCTGGGCATCGGCCCAGGAGACGAGGTTATCGTGCCATCCAACACCTTTATTGCCACCGTGCTGGCTATCTCCTACGCCGGGGCAACGCCGGTCTTTGTGGAGCCGGTGCTGGCCAGCTACAACATCGATCCCGCCTGTATCGAGGCGGCCATCACCGAGAAGACCAAGGCTATTATGGCTGTGCACCTCTACGGCCAGTGCGCCGACATGGACCCTATTTTGGAGATCGCCCGTGCCCACGGCCTGAAGGTCGTCGAGGATGCAGCCCAGGCTCACGGTGCCACCTACAAGGGCCGCCGCGCAGGCAGTTTGGGCGATGCCGCCGGGTTCAGCTTTTACCCCGGCAAAAACCTGGGCGCCCTGGGCGATGCCGGCTGCGTGACCACCAGCGACAAGGCCCTGGCCGAGAAGATCCGCGCCCTGAGCAACTACGGCAGCGACTACAAGTACCATCATATTTATAAAGGCCAGAACTCCCGCCTGGATGAGATGCAGGCGGCTTTCCTGGCGGCTAAGCTGCCCCACCTGGACGCGATGAACGCCCAGCGCCGCACCATTGCCGCCCGCTATTTTGCCGAGATCACCAACCCCGCCGTGACCCTGCCCACTGTGATGCCGGGCTGTGAGCATGTATTCCACATCTTCGCCGTGCGCTGCAAAAACCGTGATGCACTGGAAAAACATCTCAACGAACGTGGTGTCGGCACCAACAAGCATTATCCCACGCCTATCCATCTGCAGGGCGCCTACAAAGAACTGGGCATCCCTGCCGGTGCGCTGCCCCTGGCTGAAGAAATCTCCGCCACGGAGCTGAGCCTGCCCATGTACTACGGCATGACCGAGGAACAGGTAACCGCTGTCATCGACGCCGTGAACAGCTTTAAGGAGTAACCATGCCCAAGGTAGGAATTGTTATCTCCAATTACAACGGCTGGCAGGATACGCTGGTCTGTCTGGACAGCCTGCAAAAGCAGACGTACAAGGACTTTGAAATTATCCTGCTGGACGATGCTTCGCCCAATGACTCGGTAGCGCAATTGCAGGATAAACTGCCTGCCAACACAGTGTTTCTGCCGCAAGAGCAGAACCTGGGCTTTGCTGCCGTCAACAATGTGGGTATGCGCCGTGCACTGGCCGATGGCTGCGACTATGTGCTGCTGCTGAACAACGACACCGCCGTTGCCCCCGATATGCTGGAGACCTTGCTGCGGGAGACCCCGGTGGGCGCCGTGAGCTGCCCAAAAATGTTGTTTATGAACCCGCCGGACGAAATCTGGTTTGCAGGCGGCACGCTGGATCCCGCTACCGGTAAGGTGAAGCACCTGGGCGGCCACGCTAAGGACGGTTCCGCCTTTGCCCAAAAGCAGCAGGTGAGCTTTATCACGTTCTGCTGTGTGCTGTTGCCGCGGGCGGTCATTGAACAGGTTGGTTATCTCGACGAGACACTGTTTATGTATTGCGAGGATGTGGATTACTGCATCCGTTTAGGGCAAGCCGGTGTGCCGCTGTGGTTCCTGCCCGATGCCAAACTGTGGCATAAGGCAGGCGGCAGCGCAGGGGGCATGTTGTCGGTGTACTATATCACCCGCAACACGCTGTATTTGACCTGCAAGGGCAAATCCCGCGCCTACGCGAAGAGGAAAACCGTGCTGCCGATTCTCACCGGCGCGGCCCGCTATGCGCTGACCAAGGCGCTGGGTCGCAAAAAAGGCCGCAGTTATGGCGCCTACCGTGGTGCCGTGGACTTTTGGAACGGCAAGATGGGGCGGATGGAACCGCCCAAAACGAAGGAGAATTGATTTTGGCACAGACGCTGTCGATCATTCTGGCACAGTATTACCCGGATAAAATGCAGCTGCGCCACACGCTGGACTCGCTGCTGATACAGGATACCTACGATTTTGAGCTCATCATCGCCGATGATGGCTCGCCGGAGGATTACTGGGATGACACCCACGCCTACTTGGCGGCCCACGACTTTACCAACGTAAAACTGTCCAAAAACAAGGTCAACCAGGGCACAGTCACTAATATGCTCCACGCGGTGGAACTGGCCAGCGGGCAGTGGATCGCCGGTATCTCGCCGGGCGACTATGTGTACGATGCCTCCACCATCCGCTGGGTGCTGGACATGCTGCGCAGGGACGCTCCGCAGGTGGCCTTTGGAAAGTCCGCCTATTACCGGCAGGAAAGCGACGGCACGCTGGTGCAGCTGCCCGGGGAGACGCCGTTTGACCGCACCCCCTACGATGCGGCCCACTACGATAACAAGGCTATCCGCCGCAATGTGCTGTTGTACGATGACGGCATCAGCGGCATTGAAACAATGTACGAGCGCGGAATTTTCCTGGATGCGCTGCAAAAGATGAATGGCCGCGTCCGCTTTGCCGAGGACTTTGCCACCCGGTTGTTTGCCGTGCAGGGGGTTCCGATCCGCTGCTATGATCGGATTCTGCGCTGGTACGAGTACGGTACCGGTGTTTCCACCAACGAGAAGGCCCGCGCCAGGATGGAAGCCGATTGGCGCGCCATGCTGACGCTGATGCGGGAATTGTATCCCCAAGACCGGCTGGTCCGCCTGGCGTGGGAGTATTACCACAACGACCGCCACAAATCCCGCCTGTTGCGCGGGCTGATCGGCCGTCTGGTTGTGCCGCAGAACTGTGCGTTCAAAAAGGCGCAGCACAGCTGGCAGCCGCCGATTAACGGCGATATGGCTGAGTTGAAGAAAATCTACGCCTATGCCGAGGAGGACACACACGCATGACAACTTTGCAGAGCAGGGAAGATGCCCTGCTGCGCCGGGTCAGGGCCTTTGATTGGGCCCGCCTGAAATGGTGCTTTGCCGCAACGGCGCTGTGTATGCTGCTGGCGCACGGCTTTGCATGGTTTAACCTGTTCCCCAGCCATGACGGCACGATTCTGGTTTTTGATGCCGATGTTGTTATGCTGCAGCTGGGGCGGTGGGTCGAACTGCTGTATTTTCGGTTTGTGCGTGGCAGAATCAATGCGCCATGGCTGAATGGAGCATTTACAATCGTGTGGACTTCACTGGCTGTATACTTGGTTGGAAAATTGCTGCAGCTGGGGAAAAAGGCAACGATAGCGCTGTGTGCGGTTTTCAGCACGGCAATCAGCGTGACCCTGCTATATGCGACGTACTACGATAAAACGGATTTGTATGCCTGTGCCATGTTTCTGGCCGTTTGGGGCGTGTACGCGGTACGGCGCTTTCGCTGCCGCTGGTGGGGCGTGCTGTTCTGCAGCGGGTGCCTCTGCCTGGCGATGGGACTATACCAGGGGTACATCGAGTTTGCCATCGGGCTGTTCCTGATCTGCCTGCTGCGTGATTGCCTGACAGAGGATCTCGCTTGGGCAGAGTATCTGCGCCGTGGGGTCACAGCCGTGGTTTCGCTGCTGCTGGGCGGCGTATTGTACGCTGTTTCGCTGAAAGTTGTGCTGGCCTATAAGCATCTGGAGTTGATTGACAGCGATAACGGCCTGCAGCAGATGAGCCGTGCCGGGGTGGCGGATTACCTGGCCCGCCTGCCCGGCGCGTACAAACAGGTATTTACCACCCTGCTGGGGTATGATGTCTGGAACAACCGTGGCATGCGGTTGGCAACGGCTGTCTGCCTGCTGCTGGGTCTTGCCTGCCTGGTACTGGCCCTGTGTAAAAAGCCACTGCGCGCCGCTGTGCAGGTGATTATCCTGTTAGTGCTGCTGCCGCTGGGGCTGAATGTGGTGTATCTGCTGTCGGAAAAGCACCCCACGCTGTTGATGCTGTACCCGGTGTATCTGGTGTATGCGTTGGTGCTGCTGCTGACTGGACTGGAGCCGGACACCATCCCCCGCAGCGCCGCCTGGCTGGCTTGCCTGCTGTGCGCCTTTATTGCCGTGCAAAATGTGATTTATGCCAACGGCGCTTACACCTACCGCAAACTGGTCTACGAGAACACACGCGCCCAGGTGTATACCATTATGGCCAAGGTGGAGGACCTGCCCGGCTATGTGGAAGGAGAGACCCCGGTGGTTTTCTCCGGTGACTTTACGGATTCCAACTTCACCTACCACAACGACCTGATCCGTCTGTATGAGGAAGGGGAGACCGGCCTTTCCGGCTCCGCCATTACCTATGACGGCACCATCAAGTGGTGGTTCGGCAATATCATGGGCAGCAGCGCCAAAGTGGTCAACACACAGGCGGAACTGGATGCCTGGGCCGAAAATCCTGCTGTGCAGGCCATGCCCAGTTACCCCGCCAGCGGCTGCATTGCCATGGTGGATGGTGCGGCTGTAATTAAACTGTCCGATTAACATGCCAGAAGAAAGGCAGATACAACGATGATTATTCAAACGATCCGCATGAAAAGCGTCACCGCCGAGGGTATGGGCACCCTCTCGGTCTTTGAGGCCGAGCACGATGTGCCCTTTGCCATCAAGCGCATCTACTACATCCACAACGTCCCGGCGGGCGTCCAGCGCGGCGGCCACGCCCACAAAAAGCTGCGCCAACTGCTGTGGTGCCCCTACGGCAAAATTCTCATCAAACTGGATGACGGATTTGAAAAGGCTGAAGTTATGCTGGACAGCCCCGACAAAGGCCTGATCGTGGAAAGCAACATGTGGCGCGACATGCTGTGGCAGCAGGACAATTCCGTTCTCTGCGTTGCCGCTGACTCCTACTATGCGCCAGATGATTATATCCGTGATTACGGAGAATTTCTGAATCGGGTGAAAAGAGGAGTCAAAGACTAATGCAGTTGCGTCGTTTACAGATTGAAGATGCTCCGCTAATGTTGGAGTGGATGCATGACCCGGATGCAGTCGCGCATATGCACGCCCGATTCGGGGCGATGACATTAGCAGATTGCCAGGCGTTCATTCAGGCTGCCCAGTCGGATTGTCCAAACCTGCATAGAGCGGTGGCAGATGATAAAGGGGTGTATCTGGGAACGGTAAGTTTAAAAAACATCGACAAACAATGCAGACAGGCGGAGTTTGCCATTGCGGTGCGGCGAGCCGCTATGGGACAGGGGGTTTCGCCCTGGGCTATGAATGCGATGCTTTCCTTTGGATTTGCCGAACTTGGACTACAACGCATTTATTGGTGCGCAGACGCGGCCAATGTTCGCGCCTGTCGTTTTTATGAAAAACAGGGGTATCACCCTTGTGAAACAACACCGGATAGGCACAATCTACTCTGGTATGAAGTGACCAACGGTTAAAGGAGAATTTATCCATGGCGAAACCTAAGGTCAGTATCCTGATCTCGTTTTACAATTTGGAACCCTATGTGGATCAGACTCTGCAGAGTGTACTGAGTCAGCAGACAACTTTTGATGTAGAGGTAGTTTGTGCTGATGATGGTTCAGATGATGGTACACAGGAAAAGCTGCATGATTGGTGCAGTCGATTCCCAGACAAAATCAGAATGTTTGTTATGGAACGTCAGCCGGGTGTGAAGCAGGATAATCGCAGCCGCATTCGCAGGTTAAATGCTATCCGGGGCCGTCTTTTTCGTGAAGCGCAGGGCGAATATATCTGTTACCTGGATGGCGATGATTTTTATACCGATGTCCATAAATTGCAAAAACAAGCGGACATTTTGGACGCTGATACGGCGCACCAATATGTAGCCTGCGGCCATAACGGCTGCTATTACTGGCAAAGCACCGGCAAAACAAAGCCAATCGAAAAGCCTATCCGTGAGTGTGGGTTGACAGCGCGGGAGTATTGGAGCTTTTTGTATATCCATACCAACGCACTGATGTTCCGTAATCTCGGTCTGCAGGGTATCGACCCTTATGCCAGCGGTGTAACGATCGACGATAATATGCTGACGGCGCAATTTTTGCCCTACGGTGGCATTTATTATTTGCCGGACTGCATGTTTGACTACCGCCAGACCGAGGGCAGTACCTTTCACTTACGCAGCTCCTATCAGAACTACATGCTCAACGCCCTGATGGTCTACGAGCAAAATCGAGTAGCCAGGGGATTTTTAGGGGCCAGTCTGGTGCGCACAATCTACGAGTACCAGCAACTCTACGCCCACCGTAAAGACCCGCAGTTGGCGGATGAAGCAGCGATTTTTCTTGAACATTTCCGTAGCTTTGGCGCTGGCCGTCTCTGCCGCCTGGTCAACTACAGCCGCGAAGCCCTGCCGGCGCGGCTTTGGTGCGAGGTGGAAAATAAATTCTGGTTCTTTATGACCAAGGTGTTCCGCCATTTTATCTGGAAACCCAAAGTACGAGCCCTGCTGGAGGAAGCACGCATCAAACTAGAACAGCAGTCTGCTGCTCAATAATTACCTCTCTCCCAAAAAGAAAGGATTGCCATGCCAACGATCAGCGTAATCATCCCGGTTTATAAAGTGGAGCGCTACCTGGACGCTTGCGTGGCCAGCGTGGTGGGGCAGACCTATCCCGATTTGGAGATCATTTTGGTTGATGACGGCAGCCCTGACAACTGCCCGGCCCTGTGCGATGCCTGGGCGGCGAAAGACACCCGCATCCGGGTCATCCACCGGTCGAATGGCGGTTTATCTGCGGCTCGCAACAGCGGGTTGGACATCTGTACTGGTGAATATATAGCCTTCGTGGACAGCGATGACCGCCTTGAGCCGGAAACGCTGGAACGCGCCTTGCGTGCCCAGCAAAGGTCCGGTGCAGATTTAGTCCTTTTCCACTACCTCTGCACTGATGAAAACGACCAACCCCTGCCGGACCGCACTCCGGCGGACCGTGAGGAAGAAGCGTTGACGCCGCCGCAATTCTGGGAAAAATTCTTTGCCAGCGGTGATGCCTGTACCTATTATGTGGTAGCATGGAACAAACTGTACAGAGCTGAGCTGTTCCATACGCTGCGCTATGCCGAGGGCAAGCGGTATGAGGATATGTTCCTTTTGCCGAATTTGGTTGGGCAGTGCAGGAAAATCCTCTGCCTGAATTTTCGCGGTTACCGCTATGCCCAGCGCACCGGCAGCATCATGTCCCAGGGTGACCCTCGCAACTACCTGGACCGCAGTGAATACCTGCTGGAATGGACCACTACCTTCGCCGCCAGGGGCGACACTCTGCGGGCCGAGGGGCTTTTGAACGACGCAATTGAAAATCTGGCCGAGAAAGACCGCTTCGACCTTTCCACCCCCGCCCAACAGCAGCGCTACCGCACAGCCTGCCGTGCCTGCGCCGATGCCTACTGCGACCTTGCCCAGCGCACCGGCCGGCGCAGTATGCTGTTGCGTGCCGCACTGCTGCGGTTGGGCCTGCCGGTTTACCAGGCTTTCCTCAAACACAAAGCGTAAGGAGCTTTACTCATGGAGCAAACACAACCCAAAAAGCAGTACCATGTGCATTACGGCCCTGCCGGGGGCCGCACCCGCGTGGATTTTGATGAACTGTGGCGGTATAGGGATCTGATTTGGCTGTTTGTCAAGCGCGATTTTACCGTGCTGTACAAGCAGACGGTGCTGGGCCCGGCGTGGATTTTAATTAACCCGCTGCTGTCCATGGCTATGTACACGGTCATGTTCGGCACGATCGCCAACCTGTCCACAGGCGGTGTGCCGCAGCCGCTGTTCTACCTGGCAGGCACGGCCGTGTGGACCTTCTTCTCCTCCTGCATCAACAAGGTGTCGGGCACATTTACCACCAACTCCAACATCTTCAGCAAAGTGTATTTTCCGCGGCTGGCCATGCCCATTTCCACAATGCTGTCCGGGTTCATCAACTTCCTGGTGCAGTTCGTGATGTTCTTCTGCCTGCTGCTGTTTTACGTGGTGCGCGGCGAGGTGGCCCCCAACTGGGCGGCTATGCCGCTGCTGCTTCCCATCGTGCTGCAGGTGGGCCTGCTGGGCCTGGGCTGCGGCATCATCGTGTCCAGCGTCACTACCCGCTACCGCGATCTGATGGTCGTTGTCACTTTCGGTGTGCAGCTGTGGATGTACGGTACGCCGGTGGTCTACCCGCTGTCGATGATCTCCAACCCGCTGCTGCGCGCGGTGATGATCGCCAACCCGATGACCGCCCCGATGGAGAGCTTCCGCGCGGTCTGCTTCAACTCCGGCGAGGTATCGGTGCTGATGTGGGTCATCTCGCTGGCTTGGACGGTTGCGCTACTGGCGGTGGGTGTTTCGCTCTTCGGCAAGGTGGAAAAGACCTTTGTCGATACGGTCTGACGGGAGGTACAGCATGGAAAATCAGGAATTGATGATCCGCGTGCAGGACGTCAAGAAGCAGTATCGCCTGGGCCAGATCGGCGGCGGTACACTGCGCGGCGACCTGCAAAGCTGGTTGGCCCGCAAGCGCGGCAAGGAAGACCCCAATACCTTGATTGGCACCGACCAACGGCTGGTGGGCACCACCTTTATGGCGCTGAACGGTGTCAGTTTTACGGTCAACAAGGGCGAAGCCGTGGGCATCATCGGCTCCAACGGCGCGGGCAAGTCCACGCTGCTGAAGCTGCTGACCCACGTGACGGCCCCTACCTCCGGCGATATTGACCTGTACGGCCGCGTGGCCTCGATGCTGGAAGTCGGCACCGGGTTCCACCCCGAGATGACGGGCCGCGAGAATGTCTACCTCAATGGCGCCATTCTGGGCATGACCCGCGCCGAGATCGACGCCAAGATGGACCAGATTATCGAGTTTTCCGAGGTCGGAGACTTCATCGACACTCCGGTCAAGCGCTACTCCAGCGGCATGTACGTCAAGCTGGCTTTCAGCGTGGCGGCCCACTTGGACAGCGAAATTATGATCATGGACGAGGTTTTGGCCGTCGGCGACATGAAGTTCCAGAAAAAATGCCTGACCAAGATGCGCCAGGCCGCCAAGCAGGACGGCCGCACGGTGCTGTACGTCAGCCACAACATGGCCACCATCCGCGACCTCTGCGACCGCTGCATCGTGCTGGACAAAGGCAAGGTCGTTTTTGATGGTGATGTTGACGAAGCTATTTCAATTTATTTGGCAACTAAGTCTCAGGCAACAGCCTATGTGGATTATTCCGATGTTAAGCGGGACAACTGGTTCAAGCGGGATAATCTGCGGCTGCAGACGGTGCAATTTGATGTGCCTTCGGTAGAAGGGATGGAACGCATCGAGCCGGTGAAAGTAAAGTATACCTTTACAGCAAAAGAAGCAGCAGAACATGTCGGACTTTTGTTCGAGGTGCGCGATGAGCTTGGTAATCCGCTGGCGGCATCCTGCCTGTATGGCTTGCAGCTGCATAAGGGTGAAAACCACGTAACAGTGGCTTACGACTTTTCAGTTCTGTCGCCAGGGCAGTACAGCAATTATTTTACAACGATTTCTTTTGGCGATGGTGGAAGTTATGCTGTGGAGGACTGGGTACCTGGTATTCAGTTCAAAATTGTAGATACAAAAGCAAATGAAAATAGACTGGAATGGAACGCAAAAGATTTGGGCGTAATCCAGTTGCCGGATGCCTGTATGTGTGAGGAGGGCTGACAGAATGAAAAAAGTGGCAGCCCTGTATATGTGCACGGGACAATACCTGAAACTGTGGCCGGAATTTCTAGCAAGCGCGGAAAAGTACCTGCTGAAACAGTGCGAGGTACATTACTTCGTATTTACGGATGCAGACCACTTGGAGGGAGAAGAATCCAATTCCCGTGTGCATCGAATCTTTCAAAAACCGCAGCCGTGGCCCTATACAACGCTGAAGCGTTTTGAAATCTTTTTGCAGATTGAGGATGAATTGAAGAAATTTGATTATATCTATTTCTTCAATGCAAACTGCGAGTTCAAAGCCCCCATCACAGAAGAAATGTTTTTGCCGCGTCCGGAAAAGCACGAGAAGATGGTATTCGTTCTTCACCCGTGTTTTTACACTTGGTATAATTACGAGTTTACCTATGACCGTAATCCCCGCAGCAAGGCATTTATCCCGATGGGGGTAGGACGTGACTATGTGACAGGTGCGGTGAACGGTGGTGAAACGGAAGCGTATCTGAAGTTTTGCCACCTGCTGGATAAACGGATTAACCAGGATTTGGCGAAAGGTGTCATTGCCCTGTGGCATGATGAGTCGCATATCAACTGGTATGCGTTGACCCATCCACACTATAGGCTTCTGGATGCCAGCTTCTGCTATTTTGAAGATTACCCGCTGGACAAGCCGATTTATATCTACCTGAGATTAAAGTCCCATTATTTCGATGTGGATACATTCAAGAAGGATCCACCTAAAAGCCAACTTACCCCGCGAGAGGAAAAATTTAATGCCGTATCTTTAAAATTGGCGCAAAAGATTCAGCGCCACATCCCATGGCTTCCCCGTAGGAAAGAAAAATAAACCAAGGAGCACAGCCTGTAGAGGTTGTGCTCCTTGGTTATTTTTACCGATAATCGATCCCCAGCGTGGGCAGGCCGTTCAGGGTCCAATCGGCCAGGTTGCCGTCCTGGTACTCGTAGTAGCCTTGGGCGGCGATCATGGCGCCGTTGTCGCCGCAGTATTTCAGCTCCGGCAAAAAGACGCGGGCACCCAGTTTTTGGGCACCGTCGTTTACCAGCTGGCGCAGGCGGCCGTTGGCGGCGACGCCGCCGGCCAGCACGACCTGCTTGGCACCGGTATCGGAGGCAGCGGAGAGCAGCTTCTTAGCCAGGATCTGGTCGATGCGCTCCTGGAAGCTGGCGGCCATGTCGGCCACATTGACCGGCTGGCCTTTCTGCTCGGCGTTGTGCACCTCGTTGATGACGGCGGTCTTCAGGCCGCTGAAGCTGACGTTGTACTTGCCCTCTACATGGGGCACGGGCAGCTTGTAGGCGTGGGGGTCGCCGTCGCGGGCGGCGGCGGCCACACTGGGACCGCCTGGGTAGGGCAGGCCCAGCGTGCGGGCTACTTTATCGTAGGCTTCGCCGGCGGCGTCGTCCACCGTGCGGCCCAGAACTTTGTAGCGGCACCAATCCTCCACCATCACGATGTGGCTGTGCCCGCCGCTGGCCACCAGGCAGAGAAACGGCGGATGCAAACTTTGGTGGGTCAGATAGTTGGCGGCGATATGTCCGCGCAGGTGGTGCACCGGCACCAGCGGCTTGCCTGCCGCATAGGCCAGGCCCTTGGCAAAGTTGACGCCCACCAGCACGGCACCGATCAGGCCGGGCGCAAAGGTTACGGCCACGGCATCCACGTCTTTCATGGTCATGTTGGCATCGGCCAGGGCTTTGTCCACGGTGGCACTGATATACTCGGCATGGCGGCGGCTGGCGATCTCCGGCACAACGCCGCCGTATAGGGCCTGCTCTTTCACGCTGGTGGAGATCACGTTGGAGATGACCTTGCGGCCGTCCTCCACGATTGCCGCCGCGGTCTCATCGCAGGTCGATTCAATTCCTAAAACATACATTTCAATCACCCTTATTGTGACTCTTGAACTGCCAGAAGCACTTTGTAGGGGCGAACACTGTTCGCCCGCGGCCGTTTGGCAGGCAAGAAACTTTCCCGAAAAAGTGCGGCCTCATCAAGCAGGCGGGCGAGCACTGCTCGCCCCCTACACCTCTGCGCAGAAAACTTTAATGCGCTTCCAGCCAGGTCTTGCCGGTGCCTACCTCGGTGGTCAGGGGCACGTTGTAGTGCACCACATGCTCCATTTCCTCCTGCAAAATGCGGCGCACGGTGTCCACTTCACTGTCCGGTGCCTCTACGATCAGTTCGTCGTGTACCTGCAGCAGCAGGCGGGCCTGCAATTTCTCATCCCGCAGGCGCTGCCACACATGCACCATAGCCAGCTTGATGATGTCCGCGGCCGTGCCCTGGATGGGCGTGTTGCGGGCCATCCGCTCGCCGCTGGCGCGTACCTGGAAGTTGGAACTGGCCAGCTCCGGCAGGGCGCGGCGGCGGCCAAACAGCGTTTCCACGTAGCCTTTCTCCTTGGCGTGGGCAATGCAGTCCTGCATGTAGCCGTCCACCTTGGGGAAGGTGTCAAGGTAAGTCTTCAGGAAAGCGTCTGCCTCTTTCACCGAGACGTCCAGATCCTTGCTCAGCGAGTAGGCACCCTTGCCGTACATGATGCCGAAGTTGATGGCCTTGCTGGCCGAGCGCAGCTGCGGCGTGACTTCGCTTTCGGGGATGTGGTAAATTTTGGCGGCGGTGGAGCGGTGAATGTCCGCGCCGTTCAAAAACGCCTGCTGCATGTGCTCGTCGCCGGTGATGTGCGCCAGAATGCGCAGCTCGATCTGGGAGTAATCGGCGTCCACCAACTGCTGGCCGTCCCCGGCCACAAAGTAGCCACGCAGGCGGCTGCCCAGCTCGGTGCGGATGGGGATGTTCTGCAGGTTCGGTTCGGTGGAGGAGATGCGCCCGGTGCGGGTCTCGGTCTGGATAAAGGTGGAGTGCACCCGACCGTCCGCCGCCTGCGCCGCCAACAGGCCATCTACGTAGGTAGACAGCAGTTTGGCGTAGGTGCGATACTTTAAGATCTCATCAATGACCGGGCTGTAAGGACGCAGGCTTTCCAGCGTGGCGGCGTCGGTGGAGTAGCCGCGGGCGTTTTTCTTGCGCGGCGGCAGGCCCAGCTTGTCAAACAGGGCTTCGCCCAGCTGCTTGGGGCTGTTCACGTTGAACTCGTAGCCCACCTCAGTGTAGATATTCTGCAGGATGCCGTCCAGCTCGCCCCGCAGGCTGTCGCCAAAGGCGCGGATGCCGTCGGCGTCTACCGCAAAGCCGATGCGCTCCATGTCCGCCAGCACGCGGGCCAGCGGCAGCTCCATCTCATCGTGCAGTTTGCGCTGGCCGCTGGCGTCCAGTTCGGCGGCCAGCTTTTCCAGCAGCGCGGCCAGCACCCCGGCATCGGGGGCGGCTTCGCAGTGGAACGCCGCCGCCACGCCGTACTCAGCAGCCAGAGACTTTACCGCATAGCTGCTAGCGGAAGGATTGAGCAGGTACGCGGCCAGCTTGCCGTCAAAATGCAGGGCTTTGCCAATATGCCCCTGCTCCAGTGCCAGGCGGTAGAGGGGCTTCGCGTCAAAGACCCAGATTTCGGCATCGCTGTCCAGCAGGGCGGCCAGGCGGTCGGTGTCTGGCAGGTAGACTTCCTGTCCCTGTACGGCGTACCAGCCGCCGTCGGCGTTTTGGGCCACAAACAGGCGGCCTTCCACCAGCAGCGGCAGGGGGGCCGGCTCTACTTCTTCCGGCAGAGCAGCGTCCACGGGGGCGGCAGCGGCGCCGTTCTCCTCCAGACCCCAGCGGTCCACCATCTTATGCATTTCCAGCGTGGCCAGCAGCTGGGCGGCTGCGGCGGGGTCGCCGGACTGGCGGATATAGGCGGCGGGGTCCGTCTCGATGGGCGCGTCCTTGCGGATGGTACCCAGCATGTAGGACAGGTCCGCCTTATCGCGGTTGGCAGAAAGCTTGGCCCGCTGGCCGGGCTTGATGGCCTTGTCCTCGAGGTTCGCGTAAATATTTTCCAGCGTGCCGAACTTCGCCACCAGGGCCAGGGCGGTCTTTTCGCCGATGCCCGGCACACCGGGGATATTATCGGACGAATCGCCCATCAGGCTCTTGACGTCTATGAGCTGCTGCGGCTCCACACCATACTTTTCGCGGATGGCGGCGGGGTCCATGGAAATCGTCTCTTTGTTGGTGGCCAGCAGAACGGTGGTGTTGTCGTCCACCAACTGCAGGCTGTCCCGGTCGCCGGTGGCCAGCAGGGTGGTGCCGCCGGCGGCCTCGCAGGCGGCGGCCAGGGTGCCCAAAATATCGTCGGCCTCCCAGCCCTCACTGCTTACCTGCACAAAGCCCAGGTCGGTCAGCAATTCTTTCAGTACGGGCATTTGCTGGGCCAGCTCCTCGGGCATGCCGTGGCGGGTGGCCTTGTAGCCGTCGTAGGCCTTGTGGCGGAACGTCGGGGCGCGCAAATCCCAGGCGATGGCCACAGCATCGGGCTTGTGGGCGGCCAGCAGGTTGAGCAGTATATTCTGGAAGCCGTAAATGGCGTTGGTATAGCGGCCGTCCTTGGTCGTCAACAGCTTGATGCCGAAAAACGCGCGGTTGACCAGACTGTTGCCGTCCAGTACCATCAGTTTCATAGCGTTGCTCCTTTTTAAATCGGATGTAAACAATCTATCTTTTAGTATACCACAAATGCGGGATTTATGGTAGAATAGAATCTGAAATTCAAATAGTAAAAGCGGCCGCGCAAAAGCCCCCTTGGAGGGAGCCAAAGGCGGCGCTACAAGAGAGGAACTATGCAGTTACGCAATTTGCAGATCCCTGTGGGGGCGGTGTTTGCCCCGATGGCAGGCCTGACAGACGCTGCCTGCCGCCACCTGATGGCCGACCACGGTGCAGCCTGGACCGTCAGCGAGATGGCCAGCGCCAAGGCCCTGAACTTTAACGACCAAAAGTCCTTTGCTCTGCTCAAAGATGCCCACCCCCACGGGCTGTACGCTATCCAGCTGTTCGGCTGTGAGCCGGAAGCCCTGGAAAAGGCCGTTTTGCTGGTGCGGGAAAAGGGCATCCGGTTTGACATTTTGGACATCAACATGGGCTGCCCCGCGCCCAAAATCACCAACAGCGGTGCGGGCAGTAAGCTGCTGCTGGACCCACCCCTCTGCGGACGGATGGTCGCTGCGGCCCGCCGCGCCCTGGGCGAGGATACGCCCCTGACGGTGAAGATGCGCATCGGCTGGGACGCCGAACACATGACCGGCGTGGAGGTGGCAAAACAGTGCGAGGCCAACGGCGCGGACCTGATCGCCGTGCATGGCCGCACGCGGGAGCAGATGTACGTGCCACCCATTGATGCCGGTGCAATTGCCGCCATCAAGCAGGCGGTGTCCATCCCGGTGCTGGCCAACGGCGATATTACCACTGCCGAGGGGGCGCTTACCTTATTAAAAGAGACCGGCTGCGACGGCGTGATGATCGGCCGCGGCTCACTGGGCGACCCGTGGCTGTTTGAGCAGATCCGCGCGGCCCTGCTGGGCGAGGAAGCCCCCGCTGAGCCGACGCTGAACCAGCGGATGAACGCCCTGCGGGCGCAAATTTACGAAATGTGCGAGGAAAAAGGCGAGTGGCTCGCCATGCCTCAGGCCCGCAGCCAGGCCATGCACTATATGAAGGGTCTGCGGGGTGCAGCCTCCCTGCGGCGCTACTGCTCCATGCTGGAGCATTTCACCGATGTGGACAAGCTCATCGATGCGGTGTATCGGCTGCAGGAGTGATCAAAACCTTCCTCTCGTCAGCTCATCCAGATTCTGCGTATAGCACGGCAGCATGTGGGTGATGAAATACTCCGCTTCGGGGCAGTCCATTCCGTGCAGGGCGGCCAGCTGCTGCTCCCGCGCGGCTTCAAACTCCCGGTTGCCGCTCTGGCACTCTTCCAAACACTTGATTAAGGCCGAGAGCCGGTCCGCTGCCTTTAAAATTTTCCGCTCGGCGTCATTTAGCACGCGGCCGGTCAAAAATTCCTCGGTCTCGCTGCGCAGGGCTTCGGGCTGCAGGCTGGCCATCAGCCGGGCACTTTCCTGCTCTACCGCCTTGTAGGCGCTGCGCAGGGCTTCATTTTTGTACTTCACTGGGGTGGGCATGTCGCCGGTCAAAATTTCCGGCGCATCGTGGTACAGCGCCGCCGTGGCTACCATTTCGGGCCGCAGGTCGGCTCCGGTGCCCAAGCACTTTTGGCCAACTAAGCAAAGCGCGTGGGCCAGCAGGGCGGTGTCTGCCGTATGCTCGCTCAGGCTTTCGGCGCGGCCGCTGCGCATCAGGCTCCAGCGGGTGATGTACTTCATACGGCCCAGCAGGGCACTGAAGGGATAAGTTTTCATCTTGCACGATCCTCTCTGTGGTGTTACTATCAGTATACCATGATTTTACCAAAAACAAAGTCCCATGGTTCGGACTTTCAGCGGGGTTTGTTATGAAATTGCAGCTTCCCGGCAAAAAAACAAGATACTGTCAGGTGTTCTGGCTCTGCCTGCTGGCGGCGGCCGCCCTGTTTGCGCCCCACTGCCTGGTGGATGCCGTCGCAGGCGGCGGGTACTTCCATTACGCGGGCGATTTCAATGACCAGCAGATCAACTTTTACCAGTACGCCAACAGCTTCATCAAGCAGGGGGGCAGCTTCAGTTGGGCTACCGATCTGGGCAGCGGGTTTGTCAATTCCTACTCGTTCTACCTGCTGGGCAGCCCGTTTTTCTGGCTGACGCTGCTGGTGCCCGCGCGGTTCATGCCGTGGATGATGGTGCCGCTGCTCTGCCTGAAAATCGCCCTGGCCGGGGGCGGCGGCTACCTTTGGGCGCGCCGCTGGGTGCGGGACGAGGATTGGAGCATGCTGGCCGGCTGCCTGTATGCCTTCTCCGGCTTTACGGTGTACAACATCTTCTTCAACCACTTTTTGGACGTTGTGGCGCTGTTTCCATACATGCTGGCGGCGCTGGATGATGCGGTCATCGATGGCAGAAAAGGTCGCTTCCCGTTCTGGGTGGCGGTGAATCTGCTCAACAACTACTTTTTCTTTGCCGGGCAGGCGGTCTTTCTCATCATCTACTTTTTCTGCATGCTGGCGGGGCATGCCTACAAAATCGGCCCCCGCAAGTTTGCATTGCTGGCAGGGGAGACCCTGCTGGGCTGTGCCATGGGCTGCGTGCTGCTGCTTCCTGCCGGGCTGTCACTGCTGCAAAACCCACGCACCATCGACCCATTCAACGGCATGGGCTACCTGGTCTACGGCAAGGCCCAGCAGTACGGGGCCATTTTTTACAGCGCCTTTTTGATGCCCGACGCCCCCTACTTTAAGGATATGTTCAGCGAAGGCATCCTCAAACATACCAGCATGACGGCCTACCTGCCGGTGGTGGGCATTGCGGGCGGGCTGGCGTTCTGCCGCGGGCGGCGCAGCCACCCGTTCACCTACATTTTAAAGGTGTGCGTGGTCTGCGCCTTTGTGCCCATCCTTAACAGCCTGTTCTATGCCCTCAATTCCAGCTACTACGCCCGGTGGTACTACATGCCGGTGCTGGTGCTGTGCGGGGCCACAGCGTCGCTGCTGGCACGGCCCCACCTGGCCCGGAGGGAACTGCCCCGCGCCTGGGGTTTGACGCTGGCCGTTACTCTCTCGGCGGCGGCGTTCGGCCTGGTGCCCTATACCGATGATGACGGCGTGACCACCCTCGGCGTCACCGAGGAACCCGCCCGCTTCTGGGCCATCCTGGGCGTATCGGTGCTGGGATTGGTGATCTTCGGCGTGCTGTGGCACTTCTTCCGGGATCGCCAGCGTTGGCCTACCGTAATGCTGGCCGCCGTGCTGGTGTTCAGCTTTGTCTATGGCAGCGTGCACCTTTCGTTGACCAAGTACGCCCAGTGGGATACCGACAGCGACCTGATCGCGGAAACGTATGATTCTGTGCAGGAGATCAAGGAAGCCCTGCCGGACGATGCGTTCTACCGCATCGATGCCTACGGCGCCCACAACAATCTGGGCCTGTGGTTTGACAAAAGCTGTTTGCAGTTTTTCAATTCCACGGTTGCCCCCAGCATCATGGAGTTTTATCCGGAAGTGGGCGTCAAGCGGGACGTCAACTCCAAGCCGGAGGTCCAAAACTATGCTCTGCGCGGGCTGCTCAGCGTGCGGTACACGCTGGTGGCTAAGGATGCCGATAGCAACTGGCAGGGCGAGGACATGGACGGCTGGGACCTGGTAGGCAGCACCAGCGCCTACCAGATCTACGAGAACAAAAACTGGGTGCCCATGGGTTTTGCCCAGCAGTATTATGTCACCGCCGATCAGCTGGACCAGGTAGGCGAGGACAGCCGCGCCCAGATATTGTTGCGGGCGGTGTTACTGGACGAGGACCAGATCGCCGCCTATGGCGACCTGCTGCAGCCTATCCCGGACGACAGGCTGACCAACTGCACGCAGGACACCTACGCCGAGGATTGCACCGCCTGCCGTGCCGAGGCCGTGGAAAACTTTACCGCCACCCGCACCGGCTTTACTGCCGAGACGGACTACGACACCGACCGGCTGGTGTTTTTCAGTGTGCCCTACGACGACGGCTTTACCGCCGCCATCAACGGGGAACCGGCCAAAATCGAAAAGGTCGATAACGGCCTGATGGCCCTGCGCGTCCCGGCGGGGCAGACCAGCATCACCTGCACCTACCACACCCCCGGCCTGCGCACCGGCACCATCATCAGCCTGGCTGCGCTGGCGGTGTATGGGGCTTATTTAGTGGTGTTGAAAAGGAAAAAATGCCTGTAATTTGCCGGTTCCTATGATATTATTGAACGCTCGTGTAGGGGCCGTTGCAAGCATCCGCCCCTGCAGGCAGGTAGCCAATTTCTTATCCGATCCTATAAAATTGAAAGTGAGTATCCCATGTCTGATTATGCACAGCAGCTTGCTGCCGAATTGAATCTTTCTGCTAAAAATGTCCAGGGTGCGATCGACCTGATCGACCAGGGCAATACTATCCCGTTTATCGCCCGCTACCGCAAGGAGGTCACCGGCTCGATGGACGACCAGGTGCTGCGTGACCTGGGTGACCGCCTGGAATACCTGCGCGGCCTGGATAAGCGCAAGGAGGAGGTCACTTCCTCCATCACCGAGCAGGGCGCCATGACCCCCGAACTGACTGCCGCCCTCTCCAAGGCCAAGACGCTGGCCGAGGTCGAGGACCTTTACCGCCCCTACAAGCCCAAGCGCAAGACCCGCGCCAGCATCGCCAAGGCTCGCGGGCTGCAACCCCTGGCCGATGCGCTGCTCAAGCAGGACGCTGCCTTTGACCCCAACGCTGCAGCGGCGGACTATATCAACGAGGAAGTCCCCGATGCCGCCGCTGCGCTGGCCGGTGCCAAGGACATCATCGCCGAGGCTGTTTCTGACGATGCCGCCTGCCGCGCCGAATTGCGTCGCTACTACCGCGCCTTCGGCCGCATCACCAGCGTCAAGGCCAAGGATGAGGACAGCGTCTACGCTCAGTATTACGACTACGCCGAGCCGCTGAACAAGATTCCCGGTCACCGCGTGCTGGCCCTGGACCGCGGCGAGCGGGAAGGCTTTTTGAAAGTCAGTATTCAGGTGGATGCCGAGCGTGCCGGGGGCATCGTGGCCTGGATGTTCGCCCGCAAAAAGACCGGCGGTGCCAGCGCCCAGCTGGTGGAAGAAGCCGCTCTGGATGCCTACAGCCGCCTGATCCACCCCAGCCTGGAAAACGAACTGCGGGGTGAACTTTCGGACGCCGCTGCTGAGGGTGCCATCCATGTCTTTGGCGACAACCTGCGCCAGTTGCTGCTCCAGCCGCCCATCCGCGGCAAAACCGTCATGGGTCTGGACCCCGGCTACCGCATGGGCTGCAAGGTGGCCGTCGTCGACCCCACCGGCAAGGTGCTGGATACCAACGTGGTATACCCTGTGCCGGAGTTCAAGCGCGTTGACCAGGCAAAAAAGACCATCAAATCGATGGTTCTCAAAAACGGCGTTGAGGTCATGGCCATCGGCAACGGCACCGCCGGCCACGAGACCGAGGAATTCGCCGCCCAGGTCATCCGGGAACTGGACGACGAGAAAAATCTGCACTTGCAGTACATGGTCGTCAGCGAGGCAGGCGCGTCGGTCTACTCTGCCAGCAAGCTGGCTGCCGAGGAGTTCCCCCAGTACGATGTCAACCTGCGCAGTGCGGTGTCTATCGCTCGCCGTTTGCAGGACCCGCTGGCCGAGCTGGTCAAAATCGACCCCAAGGCAGTCGGCGTGGGCCAGTACCAGCACGATATGCCCCAAAAGCGCCTGAACGAGACGCTGGACGGCGTGGTGGAGGACTGTGTTAACTCGGTGGGCGTTGACCTGAACACCGCCAGTGCGCCGCTGCTGCGCCGTGTGGCGGGCGTCAGCGCTGCCACGGCCAAAAATATCGTCGCCTGGCGTGAGGAGGAGGGGGCTTTCACCTCCCGTGCCCAGCTGAAAAAGGTCAAGGGCCTCGGCCCCAAAGCCTATGAGCAGTGCGCGGGCTTCCTGCGCCTGCCCGAGGCCAAGAACCGCCTGGATGCCACCGCTGTCCACCCCGAAAGCTACCCCGCCGCCAAGGCCCTGCTGGATGCCTGCGGCTACACCACTGCCGAGATCGGCAGCGACAAACTGGCGGGTTTGCCTGCCGCTGTCAAGGCTAAGGGCACCAAGAACCTGTGTGAGACGCTGGGCATTGGCGAGCCGACGCTGAACGACATCGTGGCCGAGCTGTGTAAGCCGGGCCGCGACGTACGCGACAGCCTGCCCAAGCCCCTGCTGCGCAGCGATGTCATGAGCCTGGAAGATCT
Source organism: Oscillospiraceae bacterium (assembly GCA_025758045.1). NCBI lineage: Bacteria > Bacillati > Bacillota > Clostridia > Eubacteriales > Oscillospiraceae > Oscillospiraceae bacterium. The sequence goes on from CP107208.1 coordinate 1,921,095, forward strand.
CAAGCCCGGCATGGAGCTGACCGGCACCGTGCGCAATGTCATCGACTTCGGTGCGTTCGTTGATTTGGGCGTGCACCAGGACGGCCTTGTGCATGTCTCCCAGATCAGCGATAAGTTCATCAAGCATCCCAGCGAGGTGCTGAAGGTGGGCGATATTGTCAGAGTGAAGGTTTTAAACGTGGATACCGCCAAAAAGCGCATTGCCCTGACGATGAAGGGCCTGCATTGACCCTTTGCATGGAAAAGAAACTAAAAATTTGTACATCTGTTGCAATGCAGAAAAATCTGCCGCCTGTTTGTTGTGCCGAACAGCAAACAAACTGCGCAAAAATAAGCGAAAATATTGTAAAACTATAAAAGTAGATGTGTAAAAACATAAAAACCGTGTAAACATAGCGGCAAATCTGTTAAAACTGTAGCAAAGTCACCAAAACCACAAAATGAAGATTTGACGTTTCTGTGCAGGAAATGGAAAAAAGCGGCTTTGTGCATATTACACAAACCAAACGGGAACAATTATGCTATAATGCACAATGCAAGGACGAGAGAACCGAGCTGGATACCCAGCCGGGCGCCCTTACCGCCGCGCCATGATGGGTGCGGTGGGGATTTATGTTTGGAGGTCATTATGATGGTGAAACAAGTCAAGGTTTCCAATTTTACTGAGGTAAAGGGGATCGTGTCTGCTGCCGCCAAGTGCTATAACGATGTCGGAGTTCACGATATGAAGGGCAGCATTGCCGATGCCAAGAGCATCCTGGGCATGATGAGCCTGGATTACAGCCACCCCGTCAAGATCGTCTGCGAGAACGAGCACGATCTGAACAGCGTTGTCAACGCGCTGAAACAGTAAAATAAGGAAAGCGCCCTCAGCCGCCAGGCTGGGGGCGTTTTTATACGAAAAATAGCATGTTAGAAAACGAGAGAAAACAAGAGCATTTGCGAGAATTCGCGAGTATGCCGGGAATAAATTAAAATTCTTGCGAAAAACCGTTGACTCTGCCGCCCAATTCTGCTATAATCACACTTGCGCGAAAAAGCGCCGCCAAGGCGCTGTTAAATACCGTTATAAGACGGACGTGTTAATTCTTCAATGGAGGTTCCTACTATGAGCACGACTCTCGCTAAGCCCGCTGAAATGGCTGACCGCAAGTGGTATGTGATCGACGCCGCCGGCAAACCCCTCGGCCGCGTTGCTGCCAAGGCTGCTGTCATCCTGCGCGGTAAGAACAAGACCACCTTTACTCCTAACGTTGACTGTGGTGACCATGTCATCATCATCAACTGCGACCAGGCTGTCCTGACCGGCAAGAAGATGGAGAAGAAGTTCCATCGCACTCACTCCGGCTGGATCGGCGGCCTGAAGGAGACCCAGTACAAGACCCTGATGGCTGAGAACAGCGACAAGGCTATGACCTACGCTGTCAAGGGCATGGTTCCCTCTAACACCATCGGCACCAAGGCTATGACCCGCCTGCACTGCTACAAGGCTGCTGACCACGCAAATGCTGCCCAGAAGCCCGAAGCTGTTGAGATTTAAGTAAGGAGGCAATAGAATATGTACGAGACGAAACCTTATTTCTACGGCACTGGCCGTCGTAAGCATTCCGTTGCCCGCGTTCGCGTTTACAATGGTACCGGCAAGGTCACCATCAACGGCCGCGATATCAACGATTACTTTGGCCTCGAGACCCTGAAGCTGCTCGTCAACAGCCCCCTGGTTCTGACTGAGAACGAGGGCAAGTTTGACGTCGTTGTCAACGTTGTTGGCGGTGGCTGTGCTGGCCAGGCTGGCGCTATCCGCCACGGCCTGTCCCGCGCCCTGCTGCAGTTCAACCCTGAGCTGCGCCCGGCTCTGAAGAAGGCTGGCTTCCTGACTCGCGATCCTCGTATGAAGGAACGTAAGAAGTACGGTCTCAAAGCAGCACGTCGCGCTCCGCAGTTCAGCAAGCGATAATCGACTGCTCAGACTATATCAAAATAGTTCAAAAACCCCGGAAAATCAAGGTTTTCCGGGGTTTTCTTATACCTAAATGGGCTGATATAGTTTGACCAAATTTGGCAAAACGAGAGCCGTTTTCACCCAATTTTTAGTGGTTAAATATAGGACAACCGCCAAAAATGGGGTCAAAAAACGGTCTTAGTGGTTAAAAAATAGGACAACCAGAGAGCAATTTCGGGGGTATTTTTGAGGGTGATTTTGGCACTCTCAGACACCGGATTTTTCGCTGGAGGGTTTGGCATAATCTGACCAAATCTGAACAATTAAATACGATTCTAATGCAGGCACTCAGTGACAAATAACTGGGTGCTTTTTTCATTTTACAAAGAGCAATGGTATCTGGAAAAGCGGAATGCCATCTGCATGACCTGCGGGCGCGTCAGCCCCTTGTCCACGCAGTCCACCTTTGAAGATTTAGCGGTGGATTTTGAAGGAACGACAGCCGGCGGTGCGGAGCGATTCTACCGGCGCACACTGGACAAGCTTCGGCTGAAGCTGCTGGAAAGCAGTGTAGTCCATGCCGTGACGCTGAAACAGACCGAGCGCCGCAAGAAGAACAAAAAATAGCCGCCGCTGTCTACCTGTATCAGGCGGACAACGACGGTGAATGGGGTGAGCTGCGGTTTGACTTTGAGAACGGCACAGCCGAGATAGTAAAACTGGCAGATTGGGACACGATGAAGTCCAACATCTTTGCAAAAACGACGATCCGGTACATACAGGGATTGCCGGAAGCGAGACTGCTGAAATCTGTGGCCGTGCCGTTTTGGAAAGGCAGGGCATAATTATCCGCAGAGCATGACCTTTGCGCAGAACAGGCCGTCCTGATAGGTAATTGTACTTACTCCACCAGATTTTTCTGCGATATGGCGGACGGACTGGATACCAACACCTTCTCCTTTTCGCTTGGAGGACTGGAATATCCCGTCTTTTTCCCGGATAACTCCGTCATAGGTGTTTTCAACCTGAATCAGTGCCAGATTGTTGCCATGCAGATAGGCGGTCAGCTCGATTCTGCGTCTGGCAGGTGCAGTACGCAGGCTGGCTTCCAGGGCATTTTCCAGCAGATTAGAGAGAACCAGACACAGATTGATTTCGTCTACAGGAAGACATTCCGGCAGATCGAGCTGCACGGAAAATGGGATCTGCTCCCGCTTCGCAAGTGCGCAGTAATACCCGACCACGCCGTCTGCCGCCCGGTTTTCACAGAAATGCAGCTCCAGACTCGGAATTCTAGAAACTGCGCCGGAAAGATAGGCTTTGATCTTTTCAAGATTCCCTTCTTCTGCAAGGGCAGCGAGCTGACATAGTTGGTGGCGCAGATCGTGCCGCGCCTGCCGTGCTTCCTCAATGGCAGCTTTCAGGCTTTCGTAGCGCTGCTGCTGCATGGAAAGCAGCTGGTTCTCCTGCCGCAATCTCACATTCCGGTTGATGCTGATCGCCATCAGAAGGAAGATTGCGGTGAAGAAAAGCATCAAAAACAAAAGTGCGATGCTGATCACAAAATACCCCTGCAAAACACGCCCGGTATAGAGCGTGTCCGCATACTTGGGGATCATAAACAGATTCAGCGCAATGAACACCAGCGGCAGCACCCAGAACACATACCAGGTCTGCGCAAAATTTTCGTCCTCGACCATCCTCCGCACGCTGTGCGTCGCAGGATAATAGGCGATGGCGGCAAACAGCCAGCAGATCGCATGATAGCAAATCACGGCCCGCAGACAGAACCATGGCGCAGCCTGCGCCTGCGGCAAACCGGCCAGCATAGCGGCGTTGATCGCTCTTGAAAGACTAACTATTAAAAGTCAAGCCGAAATGAGTGGAAAGGTGAGGAAAATGTAGGCGGTCAAAAAAGAGTATAACAAAGCTGACGCCCTGTTGGACGCCTGCTTGAGCCTATGAGAATAAAGGACTTATGCAGCGCTGCTGTAGGGTAGCCTGGACTTCTCTAAGGCATAAATCAACCGAACCAACTTCTTGGCCGCATGGGAGAGCGCAACATTGTAGTGCTTGCCCTCAGCCCGCTTCTTGGCAAGATAGGCAGAGAAGATTGGGTCCCAATGGCAGACGTATTTCGTGGCATTGTAAAGAGCGTAGCGCAGGTATCGGGAACCTCGTTTTTCCATGTGGGAATATGCGCCTGTGAGTGACATCTGCCCAGATTGGTAGGTAGATGGCGACATCCCGGCGTAGGCAAGGATTTTGTCCGGTGAATCGAACCGGGAGAAGTCCCCAATCTCAGCCAGAATCATTGCGCCCATCCGAACGCCGATGCCCGGAATGGTAGTAATGGGAGAAGCGATTTCCTCTATCATCGTCTGGATGGCAGCTTCAATGTCCTGAATTTCGGAATCCAGTTCGCGGATCAGGCGAATCGTATGCCGCAGTTCTAGGGACTTGGCCGGCATGACAGAGCCGACAGAACATCTGGCGGCATCCCGAAGTGTTACTGCCATGTCTCGCCCGTAGCGGCCTTTGGAGGCGTCGTGTAAGACGGCTTTCAAATGCGTCAGGTGCGCTTCGGCAACCTGTTTGGCGCCAGGAAACTCGCTGAGAAGTGCGTAAACTGACGCCATGTGCAATGTCGGCACCAACTTTTCAAGCTCTGGGAACAGAATTGTGACCAACCGAGAAACGGACTGCTTCAGCTTCGCTCTCTCGCGGACTTTGTCAAACCGGTATCTTGTGAGTGACTTTAACTCCTCGTTGTGGTATGCTGTGTCTGTGTAGGACTTGAGGTCCACATCAGACAAGAGCATAGCTGCAATGGTTCGCGCATCGACACGGTCAGTCTTGGTTTTGCGAAGGCTCAGGCTTTTCCGGTAGAGGTTGGTGTGCAGCGGATTGATGACATAGGTTGGCAGGCCTTTATCAAGCAGAAATCCGAGGATGTTGTAGCTGTAGTGTCCGGTAGCCTCAAGTCCTACTTTTATTTTATCCTTTGGGTTGGTACAGCAACTAATCGTCTGCAAGAGTGTGTTGAAGCCCTCTGCATTGTTCTGGATGGTGAATACATCCGCTAGAACTTCGCCCTCTGAACTGAGGATGAAGCAATCGTGCTTGTCCTTTGCAACGTCAATTCCAACGCAAACCATGAGAATACCTCCGCTGTGTTTATTTGATGCTGATTCCACAGAACACTTTACTCTTGTAACCTTGTTCTACATAAACCGTCTGGCGGTATCTAACTGATCAACAATACTGTAAAGAGCTGTGGTTGGAGCCTTTCAAGAACCGTCTTGCGGTAGGAGCTGATAACCAATCTACAGCATCCCTTACAGTGTAGCACAGTCCTTGGAGAGGGACTTTAAAAACTACTATTTTATAATACAAGGCTGTTGATACAGGCAAATACCGCACAGACAGACAACGCAATCGTTCCGGATTTCCAAAGCGAAATCCGGAGCGTTTTTATGTAGATCACGACCGCAAGCAAGGTTAGGCCTACAAGCATCGGCGCAGTCGGCATGCGGCGCGCATAACACACCACGCCTCCGGCGGCGCAAAGTAGCGCAAGCAGCGGAACAAGCCACAAAACAAGCTTTGACAGCGGCTGCTTTAAGCTGGATTTTGCCGGGAAGTAGGCAAGCAGCATGCCGGGAATCACCACGCCGAGCTCCAGAATTGGACGCAGCAGCTCCATTATGCCATCCGCCTCCTTTGAAGCAAAAACTCCATAAGCGCCTGCCGGGCACTTTTCAGAAGGTCCTGACTGACAAACACGCGGCTTCCGTCCGCCATGCGGAAGGCGGCGCCTTCCAGATCCTTCGCGTGTTCCAGATTCACGATCACGCCGCGCCCACACACAAAAAAGCGTGTGTCATCCTTTAGTGGGGCGATGAAAGTCTTGAAGGGTTGGCGTGTGGCAAGCGTCTTTTGAACCGTCGTATGGACGTAGATCAAGTGGGCGAAGTGTTCTGCGTAGACGATGTCCTGATAGCGCAGATGGATCTCGCTTCCCTCCACCTTTAGCTCTATATATTTGTCCGGCTGCGGTATGCGGGCAAGCAGCTCGTCCGTCAGCGCATCGATGTCCGCTTCGGTAAAGGGCTTGACCAGATAGTGTAGCGCCCGTACCTGAAAGCCCTCCAGCGCATGGTCGGTGGAAGTCGTGGTAAAAACCAGCAGGCAGTCCGTGTTGGTTTTCCGTAGCTTCTTTGCCGCCTCCATGCCCGTCATGCCATCCATATAAATATCCAGAAATGCGGCAGTAAAGGGCGCTTTCCTTGCCGCTTCCAGAAATGTCTCGCCGCTTTCGTATTCCAGAATATCCGCCTGCACATTTCTCCGGTGAAGCTGCTGCTCCAGCCGGTCTTTCAGCAGTGCACGTTCCGCAGCAAGATCATCCACAATCGCAATTCTCATGCAGGGTTCTCTCCTTGTCCTTGAATTCCAAGATAATTATATCACAGCGTGTCGAGGATGACAAAGAACCGCTGTCGGAATTCGTGCCAAAATCACCCCTTTCGTGCTACGGCGCTTGAAAAAACCGAATGGCCTTTTTATACTGAATGCAAGCAAGATGCCGAATCGGATGAAGGAAGGAGGGAGATCTGTGTATCGTATCGCCGTGCTGGCAGAACAGGAAGCAGAGCGGCAGCGCTACGCCGAGCAAATTACCCGGTTTTGTGAAGCGAAGGGGCTGTTTCCGCAGGTCATGCAATATGACGATCAGGAACGTTTTTTTGAAACGGCGCAGAAAGATGCTCCGACCAATGCCGTCATTGCACTTTCCGGGGTGGCCGGGTTGAATGCGGCGGAGCACCTTCGTTCCTTATGCCCCGCGTGCCGGATGATCTGGTGCAGTGACCTGGATTTCTCTCTTCACGCCTTCCGGCTGCGGGCCGACTATTTCCTGATGAAGCCGGTTTCCGAAGAAGCATTCCGGCAAGGACTGAATGCCTGGATTGAATAAACGGGCATCGAACCAAACCGAGACAACAAGCACAAAAATGGAGGAAATCAATGAAAAAGAAAAAGTTACAATGTTCTGTACCAACCCTTCTGCTGGCCGGCGTGTTGTGCCTGACATTGGCGGCCTGCGGTGCGAAGCAGCCTTCCGACATGCCTGCATCGGATACAGACTCCACGGTAAGCGCTGCCCTGCCGGTAAAGGCCATGAATGCCAAACGTGTTGACGAAAACCCTTATATGGCAAAGAGCGACGCCAACATTCACCACGACGGCTACAATACCGACTCTACGGATGAAGTCCTGCCGCTTGGCATCTATCCGGAGATCAATGTTTCCTATGAAAGAACCAACGCGAACGCTTCGCCTGCCATTTACTTTGACAGCTATGGCCACGCAGTCGTTCCGCTGCTCGGCGGCATCGCCATCCGCGATCTGAACGCGGAGGAAACCACGACGCTGGGCTATTTCTCTCCAAAGCAGCATGACGGCGGCGGTTACGTCATCCAGAGCTCCTATACGTTCCTGGACTCGGAAAACCGCATCGTCTGCCCCACCAGCAACAACCATGTGCTGATGCTGCGGGCAACCGATGAAGCAGGAAACGTCCTGCCTGAATTTGAAAAGGTACTGGACATTGACATCAAGGCGGCAGCTGAAGCTGCGCTCGGCAAGGAGCTGACGCAGAACCTTCTGTCCGTGGTCTTTGACTACGAAGGAAACCTCTGGTTTGCCACCGGCGGCTTCCGCATCTACCCGGAGCGCCAGCAGCAGGGCGTGATGGGCTATATCGCCCACTCGGCGATCGAGGCGATCCTGAACGGAGAGCAGGCTGACCTTTCGAAGGCCGTCTTCGTCTACGGGCTGGCGCTCGGCGAGGGCGCGGAAAACGGGATTGCCGCCTCCAAGGACGGCGCGGTCATCCTGACAAACCAGAACTGCTATCTGCTGCGTGCCAATAACGGTGTCGAGGCTGTCTGGTGCACACCGTATGAGAGCGTCGGCGCGAAGGTCAGCGGCGAAAACGACAAGACCACCGGCGGCGGTCTTGCCTGGGGCGGCGGCTGCTCCCCGTCGCTGACGCCGGATTTTGTGATGTTCACCGACAACGCGGATCCAGTCAAGCTGCTGGCGCTCGATATGAAGACCGGTGAGATCGTTGCAAGCGTGCCGGTGCTGGATGATCTGCCCGAGGGCTATCAGGTGGCGATTGAAAACTCTGCCATCGTCTACGACGACAGTGAGGGCACCGTCAGCACTATTGTGTGCAACTGGTTCGGCGCAGGCAGCGCAGGCCTTGCCGATCCCAACAGTGACTCTTCCATCCAGAGCTATGCCAACATCTATGACACAAACTGGCTGACAAAGGGCAACTGCATGATCGCGCCCGGCGTCGAGCGCGTGGACACCGTGAAAACCGATAGCGGCTATGAGATGAAGAGCATCTGGTCTCGAAATGACCTGAGCGATACATCGATTCTCAAGCTCTCCACCGCGACGGGCTATATCTACGGCTATGTGCAGGATCTGGAAAGCGGCATGTGGCAGTACATCATTCTGGACTTTGCCACCGGCGAGACGGTATTCACCATGGACGTCTCCAACAAATATGGCTACAATAACATGGCTATCGGTATGTATGCCGGAAACAGCGGCAACGCGCTCTACTGCCCGACGGGCTATCTGGAACTGCTCAGATTACAGGATCGCTTCGTCTATCTGCCCGAAATGCCGTACCGAGAGGTCGATCTCGATAAGGCCGCGCGGAACGTACTGACACAGGAACAGTTTGAGCAAGCCGGCGGCGAAGGTACGGTCGCGAGCTGGCGCAATACTGTGACGGTCGAAAACGTCCACCCCAACACGACGGTCTCGTTCCGGATGAACAATCTTTCCGGAAGCGCCGCTGATTTGAAGCTCTATGCCTACGGTGCAGACGGAAAGCTGGCGGAGGTCAGCAAAGAGCTGTGGACGATCACGGATGAAGCCGGGACTAGCGTGGATACCCTGGCCGACGGCACACTGTATGAGCTGCGTGTGAGCGTCGCGGACGGCGGCGCGTTCGACCTGAGCGAGGCGGAAAAGGAGATCAAAATTTCCGTTATACTTGCAAAGTAAGACTCAAGGAAGGCTCCGGTGCCAAAAGCGCCGGAGCCTTCCCCAGCCTGTCAAAAAACCACAAAATCACCCCCGTTTCTGATATAATGAAAGAAACGGGGTGTAAAGCTGGATCTTTTACCCGACGCACATCGGGCTGCTTTATATCCTTGCTGCGCTTGCCGCCTGAAAAAATGACATAAAATATGCAGGAAACGCTATCAACGTCGGCTACCGCCGATCGATATTGCCCAGGCCTACGGCAACGGGGAGGGGGGCGGCGCAGTCTGGCTGTGCTACATCACGGCCCCGCATAAGGCTGGGCAACAAGCACAAAAGCGGCCCGGGATGACGCACATTTTTGTAACATGTGCGGCTGTTTTGTCAAAAGACTTGCAAAATGCACGATTTTGTGTTATTATTTCAAGCCGAAACGCAAAGCAAGAAATCCTGTACTACGCTGTCCCGCGCGGCAGCAAATAACCAGCATTTCCGGCGTCGGTCCTTTGCGGGGCCGGCGCCTTTTTGTGCAAAAGGAGCCCTTATGCCTTTATCCGTAAAAACAAAAGAGCATTTCCGACGCCGCATGGCACTGGCTGGCCCTAAGTGGGGCGCACTGATGGGCGGCGCGGTGGCACTGGCGGGCGTGATCATGTTCACGACCTCTGCCCTGCATTTTGTCACCGTTACCGACACCCACGGCGGCAACACCCGCATCCTGACGGTCAACCAGACCGAGGCCGCTGTGCTGGCCCAGGCGGGCGTGGCCCCGCTGGGGGAAAACGACCGCATCGTCACCTCGGAGACACCGGACGGCGAGCTGATGCAGGTGCTGCGGGCCTACACTGTGCCGGTCACCGCGGACGGCCAGACCCAGGAGATCATCACTACCGGCGCGACCACCCGCGACCTGCTGACCCAGGCGGGCCTGACCTACACCGAGGAGGACTATCTGACCCCCGCCGCCGATGAGACCGTCCCCGAGGGCGGCAGCGTCACCCTGCAGCGCGTCAGCTACGTGGAGTACACCGAGGACGAGACCGTCCCCAGCGAGGTGGAGGAGATCCCCACCAGCCTGTATTACCGCAAACAGGACAAAGTGCAGGTGGTCCAGCAGGGGACAGATGGCCTGGACACTGTAACCTACCGCGAGACCTGGGTGGACGGCCAGCAGGTCGACACCGAGGAGATCGGCCGCGAGACCCAGATCGGCATGATCCCCACCATCCAGAAAGTCTATGGAGAACAGGCGTCTGTCTCCAGCTTCGTGGGCCCTGAGGTCGAGGATGGCGTGCCCGTGGAAGGTGTCGCTGCCGTCTACACCAGCCAGCGCGCCACGGCCTACTCGGCCAGTGGCAGTGCCAAGGGGGCCAGCGGCCGCCGCCTGACCTACGGCACTGTGGCCATCAACCCCAGCATCATTCCGTATGGTTCCCTGATGTACATCACCAGCGACGATGGAAAATTCGTCTATGGCTATGCCTACGCTGCGGATACCGGCACGGCTATGATGACCGGCCATGCGTTCATCGATCTGTACTATGAGACCTATGATGAGTCGGTGGATAACGCTGTCATCCCGGTGACGATCTATGTGCTGGACGACGAGACCGCCGCAAAGTACAAAGAACAAAATGATGCAATTTTGGAAGCCGATACCACGGTTGGCCGATAAAACACAAAAAAACAGCCTCTGCCTTTTCGGGCAGAGGCTGCTGCTGTTTAGGGGGCGGGTATCAATACGCCATGGGCTTCTCTTCTCCGGTCATCACGCGCAGGGCGCCCTGGCACAGGGCCAGCAGCTCATCCTCGCCGGGATAAACGGTGATGGGAGCGATGAAGCCGAGGTACTCTTTCAGGTACTTCTCGGTGTTGGGGTTGTAAGCAATGCCGCCGGTCAGGATGATCTGATCGACCTGGCCATGCAGGACAGCGGCCATAGCGCCGGCGTCCTTGGCGATCTGGTAGAAGAAGGCATCCCAGACCAGCTTGGCCTCGGCGTTGCCTTCGTCGGCCATCTTGCCCACGGTACGGGCATCGTTGGTGTGCAGGTAACCGTTGAAACCGCCGTTGCCACAGATCTTCTTGTAAACTTCCTGCTGGGTGTACTTGCCGCTGAAGCACATCTTGACCAGGTCGCCAACGGGTACGGTGCCGCTGCGCTCGGGGCTGAAGCAGCCTTCGCCGTCCAGAATGTTGTTGACATCGACGACCTTGCCGTGGTTGTGGGCACCGACAGAAACGCCGCCGCCCATGTGGATGACGATAAGGTTCAGATCCTCGTAGCGCTTGCCGTTCTCCTTGGCAAAGCGGCGGGCCACGGCCTTCTGGTTCAGGGCGTGGAAGATGGAGCGGCGGGGCAGTTCCGGCATGCCGGAGATGCGGGCCTTGTTGGTCAGCTCGTCGACAACGACGGGGTCAACGATGTAGCTGGGGATGCCCAGGCTGTCGCCGATCTCGCGGGCCAGGATGCCGCCCAGGTTGGAAGCGTGCTGGCCCTGGACACCGGCCTTCAGGTCAGCCAGCAGAGCGTCGCTGACGGGGTAGGTGCCGCCGGGGATGGGCTTGAGCAGGCCGCCGCGGCCGACGATGACGTTCAGGCTCTCGGGGGCGCAGTTCTTCTCTTTCAAAAAGTCCAGGATGATGGCCTTGCGGAAATCCTTCTGGTCGATGACACTGGCGTACTTGGCGATCTCCTCCGTGGGATGGCGCAGGGTTTCCTCAAACAGCAGGGTCTCGTCCTCAAAAACACCAACCTTGGTCGAGGTAGAACCCGGGTTGATGACCAGCGTTTTAATAGACATTTGAAACGTCTCCTTTTATTTCTTATTCAGCCAAGCCGGCGGCCACAACGGCGGCCAGGGCGATGGAGTTGACCTTCGTCTGGAAGGAGTCAGAGCGGCTGGTCAGGATGGCGGGCACCTTGGTGCCGGTCAGGATGCAGCCGTTCTTGCAATCGGCGGTGTGGACCAGCGTCTTGTAGACGAGGTTGCCGGCCTGGATGTCGGGGAACAGCAGGATGTCGGCATGGCCGGCAGCCGGGCGGTCCTGGGCACCCTTGTGGTGGGCGGCTTCGGGATCGATGGCGATGTCCATGGACAGGGGGCCGTCGACGACGCAGCCGGTGATCTTGCCCTCGGCGTTCATCTTGCGCAGCTCGTCGGCATCCACGGTGCAGGGCATCTTGGGGTTGACGACCTCAACGGCGGCCAGGGGAGCGACCTTCGGGCACTCGACGCCGCAGGCATGGGCCACGGCGACGGTGTTCTCGATGATATGTACTTTATCTTCCAGGGTGGGATAGGTCATAAAGGCAACGTCGGTCAGGAACAGCAGCTGCTCAATGCCCTTGACCTCGAACACGGCGACATGGGACAGGGTGTGGCCGGTGCGCAGGCCGACTTCCTTATCCAGCACGCTCTTCAGGAAGGTCTTGGTGTCCAGCAGGCCCTTCATGTACATGTTGGCCACACCGTCGTGGGCCAGCTTGACGGCCTTCAGCGAAGCCTGGACCTTGTCGGGCTCGTTGATGATTTCGTAGTCGGACAGGTCGATGTTCAGCTCACCGGCGATCTTGCGGATGGCGGCTTCATCGCCCACCAGGATGGCATCGGCAATGCCCTGTTTATGGGCAGCGTCTACGGCCTCCAGAACGGCATCGTCCTCGGCGGCGGCAACGGCCAGCTTCTGCTTGCCGCAGGTCTTTACTTTAGCGATCAGGTCCTCAAAATTCATTTTACAGCACCTCGTTTACTCTACATCACAAAATGTGTGGGAGGGCACAAACCCTCGCATGTTAAAATAATAACATATAGTTGCCCCAGGGTCAAGGGGATAATGTGAAAGATTTGACGCTCGTTTGTCTTAAGGCACCACCGCACAATTCCCGCCTAACGGCTTAAGCACCGCTTCGGCGGATCTCCGCGCCAAGAGCCGCCGCAAGCGGCGGTTGCGCTCCGAAGCGCCTCGCTGCGGCTCGGTGTGCGGCACGGCATCAGCGTTGCCAAAATGCTCGATAATACACAAAGTATTATCTGCGCTTTTGGCTTAGCAGTTGCCGCACCTCGCTCGCCGTATCGGCACTTAGAATTATGCGGTATTGCCTTAAGGGGCTGCTTCGGCGGCCCTGCCTACCTCGCGACAGGGCCTTTTATAGCGGCAGGCAGCCGTTAAGCCTTCCTTTTGGGTCTCCAAAAGTAACACCCGACGCCAGGAAACCGTTAAAACGAGTAAAGCGCCGCAAGGTGGCGCGGAAACGGAAGCAACAGACCCATCTACCTATTTAAATATAACAACCACCTCATCTGCCTTTAGCGCACCTACCAAAAGAAAAGGACAAAATATGTCTGAAAATTAACGAATAAAGCATTGACAAAACCTTAACAAGATGGTAAAACTATAGTAGTGAATTTGGCGAGACCCGCCACGCCACTGCTGCGGCACCGGCCGCCGCCCACCTGAGCAGGCAACATCTGCAACCAGACACGGCGCAGGTGCCTAAATTTCCGCCCGAAGATGTTTAATTTTTAACAATCGAACGGCGGTTTCCGAAAGGTTCAAACCAATATGCCCATTGCCATGTATCCCGGCAGTTTCGATCCCGTCACCCGCGGGCATCTGGATATTATCAAGCGCTCCAGCCGTATGTTCGACAAGGTCATCGTTGCGGTGCTGGTCAACAGTGCCAAACAGCCCTTGTTTACGGTCGAGGAGCGCGTTGCCATGCTACGGGAATGCTGCAAGGACATCCCCAACGTAGAAGTGGATTCCTTCAACGGCCTGACCGTCAGCTTCGCCAAACAGAAACACGCCACCGTCATGGTGCGCGGCCTGCGCGCGGTGACCGACTTTGAAAACGAGATCCAGCTGGCCCACACCAACTTCGCCATGGCGCCCGGCATCGAAACGGTCTTCCTGGCAACGGCCATCAAGTGGAGCTACCTTTCCTCCACCATCGTGCGGGAGGCAGCCCACTACGGCCAGGATGTTTCCAAGTTCGTGCCGTCCAACGTCGAGACCGCCCTCATCGCCAAGCGCGAAGCAGGGGAGCTTTAAATCCAAATCGTATTCACAGCCGGACATCGGCTTTGAAGATAAACAAGTTACTCAATAGTCTATCCGATTACTTTGAAAAGAACATTTTTGGAGGCTACTTATGAAAAAGATCGTCATCGCCAGCGCATGCCGTACTGCCATTGGCAAGTTCGGCGGCACCCTCGCCAATGTCCCCGCTGCTGAGCTGGGCTCCATCGTCATCAAAGAGGCTCTGAACCGCGCCAATGTCAAGCCGGAGCAGGTCGACCATGTTTACATGGGCTGCGTCATCCAGGCTGGCCTGGGCCAGAACGTTGCTCGTCAGGCTTCTCTGAAGGCCGGCCTGCCTATCGAGACCCCCGCCGTCACCGTCAACGTCGTCTGCGGCTCTGGTCTGAACTGCGTCAACATGGCTGCCCAGATGATCGAGGCCGGCGATGCCGACATCGTCGTTGCAGGCGGTATGGAGAACATGGACATGGCTCCCTTCGCTATGATGAAGGGCCGCTACGGCTACCGCATGGGTTCCCCCATGGGCAAGAGCGAGCTGGTTGACACCATGGTCAACGATGCTCTGTGGGATGCTACCGGCTACAACATGCACATGGGCATGACCGCCGAGAACGTCTGCACCAACGAGACCTACCAGAAGAAGTACGGCTACAACCCCATCACCCGTGAGGAGCTGGATGCCTTCTCCTATCGTTCTCAGGAAAAGGCTGCCAAGGCTATTGCCGACGGTGCTTTCAAGGATGAGATCGTCCCCGTTGTCATCAAGGGCAAGAAGGGCGACACCGTGTTTGATACCGATGAAGGTCCTCGCCTGAGCTCCATGGAAGTTCTGGCTAAGCTGAAGCCCTGCTTCAAGAAGGACGGCATCGTCACCGCTGCTAACTCCTCCGCCATCAACGACGGCGCTGCTGCTCTGGTCATCATGAGCGAGGAGAAAGCCAAGGAGCTGGGCGTTGAGCCTCTGGCCACCTGGGTTGCCGGTGCTCTGGCTGGTGTTGAGCCCGAGGTCATGGGTCTGGGCCCCATCGCCGCCACCAAGAAGGTCATGGCCAAGACCGGCCTGACCGTCGACGACATGGATCTGATCGAGGCCAACGAGGCTTTCGCTGCTCAGTCTGTGGCTGTTGGCCAGGCTCTGCACTTCGACCAGGAGAAGCTGAACGTCAACGGCGGCGCTATCGCTCTGGGCCATCCCGTTGGTGCTTCCGGTGCCCGTATCCTCGTCACCCTGCTGTACGCCATGAAGCATCGCGGCGCTCATAAGGGCCTGGCTACCCTGTGCATCGGCGGCGGCATGGGCTGCGCCACCATCGTTGAAATGTAATCATCGGAGGAGTTTACCATGTCCTTTGTTACTACCGAGATCCAGGACGCCGTTGCCGTCCTGACAATCGACCGCCCGAAAGCCCTCAACGCTCTGAACCCCGAGGTTCTTGCTGACCTGAAGGCTGCCTTCGAGGCCATCGATCAGAACACCGTCCGCTGTGTCGTCCTGACCGGCGCCGGTGACAAGAGCTTCGTTGCGGGCGCTGACATCGGCTCGATGTCCACCATGACCAAGGCCGAGGGCGAGGCTTTCGGCAAGCTGGGCAACGATGTCTTCCTGATGATCGAGCACTTCCCGCTGCCGGTCATCGCTGCCGTCAACGGCTTTGCCCTGGGCGGCGGTAATGAGCTGGCCATGAGCTGCGACATCCGTCTCTGCTCCGACAATGCCGTCTTCGGTCAGCCCGAAGTAGGCCTGGGCATCACGCCGGGCTTCGGCGGTACCCAGCGCCTGGCCCGTCTGGTCGGTATGGGCATGGCCAAGCAGCTGGTCTACTCTGCCCTGAACATCAAGGCAGACGAGGCCCTGCGCATCGGCCTGGTCAACGCCGTGTACACCCAGGAAGAGCTGGTGCCTGCCGCCCTCAAGCTGGCTGGCAAGATCGCTAAGAATGCCCCCATTGCCGTGCGCAACTGCAAGAAGGCTATTAACGACGGCATCAGCCTGCCCATCGAGAAGGCTGTTGAGGTCGAGGAGAAGCTCTTCGGCGATTGCTTCGAGACCCACGATCAGGTCGAGGGTATGGGCTGCTTCCTGAGCCGCGAGAAGCCGAAGCCGAAACCGGTCTTCACCAACAACTGATTTCCGCAAGCAGGGGAGGGGCGCTTGGCGCCCCGCACCCCGCCGTTTTAAAAAGAACATTTTAGAACAAATTGGGAGGTTACTACTATGAAGGTAGGCGTTATTGGCGCTGGCACTATGGGCCAGGGCATTGCAAAGGCTTTTGCACAGGTCGAGGGCTACACCGTGGCTCTGTGCGACATCAAGCAGGAGTGGGCTGACAACGGCAAGGCTAAGATCGCCGCCGGCTACGCCAAGCTGGTTGCCAAGGGCAAGCTGGACCAGGCTGAAGTTGACCGCCGCATGGCTGCCATCACCGCTGGCCTGAAAGAGGATCTGTGCGCTGACTGCGACCTGATCGTCGAGGCTGCTTTCGAGGATATGAAGGTCAAGCAGACCACCTTCGGCGAGCTGGATAAGATCTGCAAGCCCGAGTGTGTTTTCGCTTCCAACACCTCTTCTCTGTCCATCACCGAGATCGGCAAGGGCCTGAGCCGTCCCCTGGTCGGCATGCACTTCTTCAACCCCGCTGACCGCATGAAGCTCATCGAG
Organism: Oscillospiraceae bacterium; assembly: GCA_025758045.1. NCBI lineage: Bacteria > Bacillati > Bacillota > Clostridia > Eubacteriales > Oscillospiraceae > Oscillospiraceae bacterium. Next base: position 1,937,813 of record CP107208.1, read on the forward strand.
GTCATCGCCGGTGTGAACACTCCCGCCGAGACCGTGGAGACCATCAAGAAGATCAGCACCGAGATCGGCAAGAGCCCGGTCCAGGTCAACGAGGCTGCCGGCTTCGTCGTCAACCGCATCCTGATCCCCATGATCAACGAAGCTGCCTTCATTAAGATGGAGGGCGTTTCTGACATCGCCGGTATCGACACCGCTATGAAGCTGGGCGCCAACCATCCCATGGGCCCCCTGGAGCTGGGCGACTTCGTCGGCCTGGACATCTGCCTGGCCATCATGGACGTCCTGTACAAGGAGACCGGCGACAGCAAGTATCGCGCTTGCCCGCTGATCCGCAAGATGGTCCGCGGCGGCAACCTGGGCTGCAAGACCGGCAAGGGCTTCTATGTCTATAATGCCGACCGCACCAAGACCGCTGTTGACGCCCTGTAATTGAACCAACCTACGCGCCTGGCGCAGTGCAGAACCGCGCCGGGCTGCGTTTGTTTGAGTATATGGAGGTTTATCAAATGGATTTTACTCTGTCTAAGCAGCAGCAAATGGTCCAGAAGATGTACAAGGAGTTTGCTGAAAACGAAGTCAAGCCCCTGGCCAAGAAGGTCGACGCTGAGGAGTACTTCCCCAAAGAGACCGTCGAGAAGATGGCTAAGCTGGGCATGATGGGCATCTACTTCCCCAAAGAGGTCGGCGGTGCAGGCGGCGATGTGCTGTCCTACGTTATGGCCGTTGAGGAAATGTCCAAGGTCTGCGGCACCACCGGTGTTATCCTGTCTGCCCATACCTCTCTGTGCGCCGCTCCTATTTACGAGAACGGCACTCCCGCCCAGAAGGAAAAGTATCTGCCCAAGCTGTGCAGCGGCGAGTGGATCGGCGCTTTCGGTCTGACCGAGCCCGGCGCCGGCACCGATGCGCAGGGCCAGCAGACCTTCGCCGTTGACGAGGGCGACCACTGGAAGCTGAACGGCTCCAAAATCTTCATCACCAACGCCGGATTTGCCGATGTGTTCATCATCATCGCTGTTACCGGTTTTGTCACCGACAAGCGCGGCCGCAAGCAGAAGGAGATCAGCGCCTTCATCGTAGAGCGCACCGATCCCGGCTTCAAGGTCGGCAAGCCCGAGGACAAGATGGGCATCCGTGGTTCCTCCACCTGTGAGCTGATCATGGAAGACTGCATCATCCCGAAGGATCGTCTGCTCGGCGTCAAGGGCAAGGGCTTCCAGCTGGCCATGGCTACGCTGGACGGCGGCCGTATCGGCATCGCTGCCCAGGCTCTGGGCATTGCCGAGGGCGCCATCGACGAGACCGTTGCCTACGTCAAAGAGCGTAAGCAGTTCGGCCGCTCCATCGCCCAGTTCCAGAACACCCAGTTCGAGCTGGCTGAGATGAAAGCCCGCGTTGACGCTGCCAAGTACCTGGTTTACAAGGCTGGCCTGAAAAAGCAGCAGGCCATGAACGGCGCTAAGGTCCGTTACAGCGTTGAGGCTGCCGAGGCTAAGCTGATTGCAGCCCGCACCGCCAGCGATGTTACCCGCCGCTGCCTGCAGCTGTTCGGCGGTTACGGCTACACCCGTGATTACCCCATCGAGCGTATGATGCGTGATGCCAAGATCACTGAGATCTATGAGGGCACCAGCGAAGTTCAGATGATGGTCATCTCCGGCGCGCTGCTGAAGTAAGGAGGCAAGACGTAATGAAAGCAATCGTTTGTGTCAAACAGGTTCCCGATACGCAGGGTAAGGTTGCCGTCAAGGCTGACGGCACGATGGACCGTGCCGCTATGGCCACCATCACCAACCCTGATGATCTCAACGCTGTTGAGGCTGCCCTGCAGCTGAAAGATGAGACCGGCTGCGAAGTCGTCGTTGTTACCATGGGCCCGCCGCCGGCAGAAGGCATGCTGCGCGAGCTGATGGCCCGCGGCGCTGACCGCGGCGTCCTGGTTTCCGGCCGCGAGTTCGGCGGCTCCGATACCTTCGCTACCTCCCAGATCCTGGCTGCTGCCGTCAATAAGATCGGCGTCGGCCCTGAGGACATCGTTTTCTGCGGCCGTCAGGCCATCGACGGTGACACTGCCCAGGTTGGCCCCCAGATCGCTGAGAAGCTGCACCTGCCCCAGGTCACCTATGTTACCGAGATCAAGAAGGACGGCAACTCCCTGACCGTGAAGCGTCAGCTGGAGGATGGCTACATGGAGCTGAAGGTTCAGACTCCCTGCCTGCTGACCTGCATCAAAGAGCTGAACACCCCCCGCTACATGAGCGTGCCCGGCATCTTCGAGTGCTACGACAAGCCGCTGGAAGTGTTCGATTACAACGCACTGAAAGATGATCCGCTCATCGAGACCGATACCATCGGCCTGAAGGGCTCTCCGACGAACGTTTACAAGTCCTTTGCTCCTCCGGTCAAGGGCGCCGGCATGAAGGTCGAGGACGCTGCCCAGCTGGTTGGCATCCTGAACGACAAGCACCTGATTTGAGGAAGGAGAAACAAACAATGGCTGAATTCAATGCAATGGACACCGCCGCCTTCAAGGGCGTGTGGGTATTCTGCGAGCAGCGCGAAGGTCAGATCCAGACCATCAGCTACCAGCTGCTGAGCGAAGGCCGCAAGCTGGCCAACGACCTGGGCGTGGAGCTGTGCGGCGTTGTGATGGGCAGCGAGCTGAACGAGGACTATGTCAAGGCGCTGGGCGGCTACGGTGCTGACCGCGTTTACAACATCGACAGCCCCCTGCTGAAGGACTACACCACCGATGGCTATGCCAAGGCTCTGTGCGATCTCATCATGGAGAAGAAGCCGGAGATCATGCTGATCGGCGCTACCAACCTGGGCCGTGACCTCGGCCCCCGCTGCGCAGCCCGCCTGCATACCGGCCTGACTGCTGACTGCACCCATCTGGATGTCGACGTTGAGAAGTACAAGAACTTCCTGCGCACCACCTCCAACATCGATGTGGACAACACCAAGTTTGAGGAAAACACCAACCTGAAGATGACCCGCCCCGCTTTCGGCGGTCACCTGATGGCCACCATCATCTGCCCCCGCTTCCGCCCGCAGATGTCCACCGTGCGCCCCGGCGTTATGCAGACCCAGCCGTTTGACGAGGCCGGCGCTGCCAAGGTCGTGATCGAGAAGGTCACCCCCGCCCTGACCGCTGACGACATCCATGTCGAGGTTCTGGACATCAAGAAGAGCGCCGAGAAGCTGGTTGACCTGATCGGTGCTGACGTTGTCGTTTCTGTCGGCCGCGGCATCTCTGCCGACCCCGAAAAGGGCATCAAGCTGGCCGAGGAGCTGGCAGGTGTTCTGGGCGGCGTCGTGGGTGCCTCCCGCGCTGTCACCGATGAAGGCTGGCTGTCTGCTGACCATCAGGTCGGCCAGACCGGCAAGACCGTGCATCCCCGCATCTACGTTGCCCTGGGCATCTCCGGTGCTATCCAGCACGTGGCCGGCATGCAGGACTCCGAGACCATCATCGCCATCAACAAGAACGAGAACGCCCCCATCTTCGATGTCGCCTCCTACAGCATCGTCGGTGATCTGTACAAGGTCGTTCCCGAGCTGATCAAGGAGATCAAAGCTGCCAAGGCTTGATTGAATCGTAAAGCGTAATAAGGGCCGCACCCCGCATAAGGGCGCGGCCCTTTTTGCATGCAAAATGCTTTCGCAACATACTTTTGTTAAAAGAATGTTTACAAATGCGCCATAAAGAGGTACAATAAAAGCGTTGCGTTTTGCGGAAAATATCGACGCAGCAAGGATATATGATTCATAAATCGGAGGTACATCATGGAAAAACTCTTCCACCTGAAAGAGAACCACACGGATGTCAAAACCGAAGTCATGGCCGGTATCACGACCTTTATGACGATGGCCTACATCCTGGCGGTCAACCCTAACATTCTGTCTGCGGCTGGTATGGATGCCGAAGCCGTGCTGATCGCCACCTCGCTGGCAGCGTTTGTCGGCACCATGTGCATGGCGCTGATGGCCAACTACCCGTTCGCGCTGGCCCCCGGCATGGGCCTGAACGCCTACTTTGCCTACACCGTTGTGCTGACGATGGGCTACAGCTGGCAGATGGCCCTGCTGGCCGTCTTTGTGGAGGGCATCGTCTTTATCATCCTCTCCCTGACCAATGTGCGTGAGGCCATCTTCAACGCCATCCCCATGACGCTGAAATCCGCCGTCAGTGTCGGCATCGGCCTGTTTATCGCGTTCGTCGGCTTGCAGAACGCCAAGCTCATCGTCAACAGCGATTCCACCCTGCTGACCTACCAGCACTTCAAGGGCGAGACCTTCCACAGCGTCGGCGTTGGTGCACTGCTGGCCCTGATCGGTGTGCTGATCATCGCCGTCATGCTCATCAAGCAGGTCAAGGGCGCCATCCTGTACGGCATCCTGATCACCTGGGTGCTGGGCATCGTCTGCGAGCTGGCCGGTATCTACATCCCCGATCCCGACGCCGGTATGTATTCGGTCATTCCCACCGCTTTTGTCAGCTTTGATTTCTCCTCTCTGGGCAAAACTTTCGGCCAGGTGTTCAATCTGGACTTCACTAATTTCAACATCGTCAACTTCATCGTTGTCATGTTCGCATTCCTCTTTGTTGACCTGTTCGACACGCTGGGCACCCTGATCGGTGTTGCCTCCAAGGCTGACATGCTGGACGAGGACGGCAAGCTGCCCCGCATCAAGGGTGCGCTGCTGGCCGATGCCGTCGCCACCAGCGTAGGCGCTGTGCTGGGCACTTCCACCACCACCACCTACGTCGAAAGCTCTTCCGGCGTTACCGTGGGCGGCCGCACCGGTCTGACCGCCACCACCACCGCGGTGCTGTTCCTGCTGGCCAGCATCTTCAGCCCGCTGTTCCTCACCATTCCGTCCTTCGCCACCGCCCCGGCGCTGATCGTCGTCGGCTTCTACATGATGGGCGCTGTCGCCAAGATCAACTTTGACGACATGACCGATGCCATCCCGGCGTTCCTGACCATCCTGGTCATGCCGCTGGCCTACAGTATTTCTGAGGGTATTGCCATCGGCATCATCTCCTGGACGCTGATCAACGTCTTGACCGGCAAAGCCAAGGAAAAGAAGATCACCCCGCTGATGTATGTGCTGACGGTGCTGTTTATCCTGAAGTATATTTTCCTGTAAGCTAATAAAGCAAAAATCCGCAGCCCGTAAAAAGGCTGCGGATTTTTTGCATTATACTAAAGGGGCGCCCTGCGTTTGGCAGCGCCTTATCTATTTATAAGATGCCGCGTCCCAGCGTGAAGGTCAATCCGCCACCGCCGGGGCGGACAGCAGCTCCGGTGGTAACTCGCTCTCGTCCTCATTGACGAGGGAATCATCGACATCGAATGTCGCATTAAAGGCCTTTGCGGCAGCATCCGCCAACAGATCGACATCGACCAGTTCACTGTCTGCCATGACATACAGCAGCTTATCATCAAAGCTGACCACGCGGGCCTTATCTGCCTCCACGCAGACCCACTTGCGCATGCTGATGTTTTCCTCCATCGAATCGGCAATCTCGCGGGCATCGGCCTTGTCCCTGAGGCGCAGCAGCACCAGGCTGTACGCCTGGCTGCCGGTCATCGGCTCGCTGATGACCGCTGCGTCCACCTTGCCCACATTGTTGGCGGTCAGCCCGGCCAGGTAGCCGTACCAGGTCTCGTCGGTCAGGTCGATGCCAGTTGTCTCCATGCCCATCAGCTCCACCGGCTGGATCTTATAGATCGCGTCCACCATATCGCTCAGCTCGGCGTCCGGTGCAGGCTGGGCATTTTCATCGATTTCGGGCTCGGGGTCAACACTAAACTCCGGGTCAATCTCCATGCCTTCCTCCGGGGTGGTGGCAGGTGCGTTCAGGTCCGGGGTGGGGGTGGGCGTTGCCTCGGTGGTCTTGTTGCCGCAGGCCGTCAGGGCCAGGGCGGCCAGCAGGGCCGCGGTCAGGGTCAGTTTTTTCATAGAAGAATTCCTTTCTCGGTCAGTATTTCATGGGGAGAAAATCGGACGTCCCAGCCCTCGCAAGGCAGGTCGCCCAGCAGGGCGGCTGTGGGGCAAACCAGCAGCCGCCTGCCTTTATAATGTGCAAGGAAGCGGTCATAATACCCGCCGCCGCGCCCCAGCCGCACACCGTCCGGGCTGGCAGCCAGGCAGGGGATCAGCGCCAGCGCGCCATCCCCCAAATGGGCGGTATCAAAGGCAGGCAGGGAAGCGGGCGCTTCCAAAATGCCATAGGCCCCCGGCTGCAACTGCGAAAGCGCTGTGATCTCCACCCAATCCATCTCGGTGCGGCTCAGCACCCGGGGCAGCAGCAGACGCTTGCCCTCGGCCAGCGCCTGCCGCAGGATGTCGGCGGTGTCCGGCTCGTCCGGCATGCTGGCAAAGGCCAGCACCGTGTCGGCGTGCTGCCAGGCGGGCAGGGTAAATAGCACCCCGGCCATTGCGTGCCCTACGGTATGCAGGTCCACGGCGGCGCGGCGGGCTTTGGCAAGCTTGCGGGCTTCGGTTTTGGTCATGGCTGCGACCTCCTTTTCCCATCATTGTACCACATCCGCCCCTTACCCTACAAGACGGCAAAACGCGCCCGATGTTACACCCTGCGCAAAATTTGTTTAAAATATGTCCGCCATCTTGCCCAGTGGGCCAAACAGGAGTATAATATATACTGTATCGCTATGTGTATACTATACTGTAATTAAATAAAGTCAATTGTCGAAAAGGAGAATAAAAAACATGGGTAAGTTCAATTTTGTCAAGACTGACATCCCCGAGGTGCAGATCATCGAGCCGACCGTTTTTGGTGACGATCGCGGCTATTTTATGGAGACCTACCAGATCGACGATTTCGCCGCCGCAGGCATCAACAAGCCCTTCGTGCAGGACAACCAGAGCCGCTCCACCAAGGGCGTGCTGCGCGGCCTGCATTTCCAGACCAAGCACACCCAGGGCAAGCTGGTGCGCGTGACCATGGGCGAGGTGTTCGACGTTGCCGTCGACTGCCGCCCCAACAGCAAGACCTTCGGCAAGTGGGTGGGCGTGACCCTTTCTGCCGAGAACAAGAAGATGCTCTGGATCCCTGAGGGCTTTGCCCACGGCTTCCTCGTGCTGTCTGATGTGGCCGAGTTCTGCTACAAGTGCACCGACGTCTACGACCCCACCGCCGAGGGCGGCATCCCCTACGACGACGCCACTGTCAACGTCCAGTGGCCGGACTGCGGCTGCGAGCACAAGACCAGCGCTAAGGACAAGGAGCACACACCCTTTGCCGACCAGAAGTTCGAGTATTTTGAGAAGTATTGAGGATAAGCCGTGCAGAACCTGAAAAATAGCTTTGCGGGCTTTTGGAAGTACCGCTACCTGCTGCAAAACCTGATCACCCGCGACTTTAAGCTGAAATACCGCCGCAGTGTGCTGGGCGTGGCCTGGAGTGTGCTGAACCCCCTGCTGACCTGCCTGGTCATGTGGGCCGTGTTCGGTGCGCTGTTCAACCAGCGCGGCCAGGGCATCGAGGATTTCCCGCTGTTCCTTATCATCGGCCAGCTGATGTTCAACTTCTTCCGCGAGAGCACGACCATGGCCATGGAAAGCGTGCTGAAAAACGGCCCGCTGCTGCGCAAAGTGTACATTCCTAAGTATATTTTCCCGCTGGAAAAATGCTGCTTTGCGCTGGTCAACTTCTTCTTCAGCCTGGTGGCGTTGTTCATCGTGGCACTGCTGACCTGGTCCCACATTTCCGTCAATACCGTGCTGCTGGCAATCTATCCCATCGTCATGCTGTTTGCGTTCAGCCTGGGCGTGGGGCTGATCTTGTCCACCATGTACGTTTTTGTACGTGACATCATGCATATTTGGGAAGTCTTCTGCACCCTGCTGGTCTACGGCAGCGCCATCTTCTACGACCCGCGCCAGATGGAAAGCTGGATGCAGTACGTTATCAACCTCAACCCCATTTATTGGTACATCACCTCGGTGCGTTCCTGCGTGATGTGGGGCGAGGGGCTGACCCCCAACATGGTGCTGATCCCGTTCCTCTGCGCCGCCCTCAGCCTGGGCCTGGGTGTCTACGTCTTTAAAAAGAATCAGGACAAATTTGTCCTGTACATGTAAGGGGGCAGCGCTATGGCAGAACAGAAACCCATTATCTCCATCGACCATGTGTCGATGCGCTTCAACCTTGCCAAGGAAAAGCACGAGAGCCTGAAAGAATATTTTGTGGCGCTGCTGCACGGCGGCATCCGCTTTGATGAGTTCTTTGCCCTGGATGATGTCAGCTTTGACATCATGCCCGGTGACTTTTACGGCCTGATCGGCCTGAACGGCAGCGGCAAATCCACATTGCTCAAGGTCATTTCCGGCGTGTACAAACCCAGCGCGGGCAAGGTCACCGTCAACGGCACCATTGCCCCCCTGATTGAACTGGGCGCGGGCTTTGATATGGACCTGACCGCCCGGGAGAATATCTACCTCAACGGTACGGTGCTGGGCTACACACCGAAGTATATCGATTCCAAGTTTAATGACATTGTAGAGTTCAGCGAACTGGAAGAATTCCTGGATGTTCCGCTGAAAAACTACTCCTCCGGCATGGTGGCCCGCCTGGCTTTTGCCGTGGCGACGATGACCAAACCGGACATTCTGATTGCGGACGAAATTCTGTCAGTCGGCGACTTCCTTTTCCAGGAAAAGTGCGAGAAGCGCATGGCCGAGCTGCTTTCCGGTGGTACGACTGTGATTCTGGTCAGCCATTCCATCGACCAGATCGAACGCATGTGCAACAAGGTGGCCTGGTTGGACCATGGCCACCTGCGCCGCCTCGGCCCCACCGCCGAGATCACGGCAGAGTACCGCAAATTCGAGAAAAAAGACGCCATGCCGGCCAAAATCACCGAGGAATAACGATGAGTGAGAAACCGAACAACGAACGCCCCGCCGACCTGGCCGTGCAGGACAGCGTGGGCGGCATGGCCAAGCGCCTGCTGAACCCCGCCCACCTGCGTGATCTGGCCAAACGCGGCGCCGCCACCCTGCACGAGCAGGGGGCCGAGCAGCTTTGGCGCGACGTGAAGTTCCGCGTTGGGCTGGCGCTGCACCATGACGATTGGCGTCACCGGGCGGATATTCCGCTGAAACGGGAGCTGAAAGCCCAGCGTGCGGCGAACCTGCAGGGACCGAAAATCAGCATCATCGTGCCGCTGTATAACACACCTGCGAAGTTTTTTGATGAAATGCTGCGCAGCGTGACACGCCAGACCTACCAAAACTGGGAGCTGGTGCTGGTGGATGCCAGTGACCCGGACAAGCGCTTGGAAAGCCGCCTGCCCAAGGCTGTGCCCGGCACCATCGTGTACGAGCCAGTGGAAAACGGCGGTATTGCGGCCAACACCACCTGCGGCTTTGAGATGGCCCACGGCGACTACATTGCCCTGCTGGACCACGACGATGTTCTGTACTTAAACGCCCTTTTCGAGGTTGTGCAGACCATCCAAAACACGGGTGCGGACTTTGTCTATAGTGATGAGATCGTACTCTCGGCGGATTTGAAAGAGCTGGGCGGTTACCACTTCAAGCCGGATTTTGCGCCCGACTACCTGCGCGGGGTGAACTTTATCACCCATCTGGCGGTGTTCAGCCGAACGCTGTTGGATGCTGCCGGGGCCTACGAGTCCAAGGAGTTTGACGGTGCTCAGGACCACGACCTGATCTTGCGCCTGACTGAGAAGGCACAGCGCATCGAGCATATCAAAAAGGTGCTGTATATCTGGCGCGGCCACGCAGGGTCCACCGCCGCAGGCATGGAGGCCAAGCCCTACGCCATCGCCGCGGGGGAGCGGGCTATCGACGCCCAGCTGCAGCGCCTCGGCCTGCCCGGCTGCGCCATGGCAGTGCCCGACGCGCCGGGGGCGTTCCAGGTGCGGTATGAGCTGACAGGCAGCCCGCTTATCAGCGTGCTGATCCCCAACAAGGACCACACCGACGACCTGGACCGCTGCCTGACCAGCCTGTACCAAAACGCCGGGTACGATAACTTTGAGGTCATTGTCATCGAGAATAACTCCACCGACCCCGCCACCGAGGCCTACTACCGGACCATCCCCGGCCGGTTTGCCCGCTGCAGGGTGGTGCGGTATCAGGGGACGTTCAACTTCTCGGCCATCAACAATTTTGGCGCGCAGTTCGCTGACGGCGAGCACCTGCTGCTGTTGAACAACGACATTGAGGTGCTTTCCCACGACTTTTTACGGGAACTGCTCAGTTACAGCCAGCGGCCCGACGTGGGTGCGGTGGGCGCAAAGCTCTACTACCCGGACGACACCATCCAGCACGCCGGTGTGCTGATGGGCATCAACGGCAGCGCGGGCCACAGCCACAAGAGCTATCCCCGCACCGCCGTGGGCGACATGTACCGCCTGGTCACCACCCAGGACTACATGGCCGTTACCGGTGCCTGCCTGATGACGAAAACCGCGCTGTACCGTGCCAACGGCGGCCTGGACGAGGAAAAGTTTGCCGTCGCCTACAATGATGTGGACTACTGTTTAAAGCTGTGGCAGCGCGGCCTGCTGAACGTCTATACCCCCCGCGCCGAGGCTTACCATTACGAAAGCAAGAGCCGAGGTCTTGACACGTTAAGTGAGAACGCCAAGCGCTATGAGCGGGAAAAGGCCAACTTCTATGCAAAATATAAACAGTATATCGACAATTACGACCCATACTACAACCCGCATTTCAACAATTTGTTTGAAAATTTCGGGTTGAAGTGAGGAGGTGTTTTGCATGGAAAATAAGTTTGATACCCAGTTTTTAATCGAAGGCCACGACCTCGACGAGGACGCCATCCACGACGGCATTTTGAACAGCGCCAAGGGCGATTGCCTGTTGGTCGTCGGCGACGAGGATGTCGTCAAGGTGCATTACCACACCGACACCCCGTGGAAGGTGCTGGAATACGCCGCCACCCAGGGCGACATCCACACCATCATCATCGAAAACATGGAGCGTCAGTCCAACGGCCTGCACGGCTAATATTGTTTAAAATGTTTAAAGTTTCTTCGCTTACCTTCTTTTCAAAGAAGGTAAGAAATCCTCGATAAAGGAGCCACCACCATGAGCCTGGAAACGAAACGCATCAAGGAACTGTTCGGCTATGCGCGCACCCTGACGAAGGAACAGGGCGTCGGTGTGATGGCGGCCCGGACGGCAGGGTTCTTTAAGCGGCGGTTCTTCGGCAAAAAGGCCCGCTACCTGCCCGCCAAGCAAACGCTGGACACCCAGCGTGCGGACGCCGGGCAAAACGCCAAAAACTGGCCGGCTATCAGCATTTTGACGCCGCTGTACAACACACCGCCGCAATTCCTGCAGCAATTTCTGGACAGCGTGCAGGGCCAGACGTCCCCCAACTGGCAGTTGGTGCTGGTCGATGCCAGCGATGCGGCTCACACCGACGTGGAGCGCACCGTGCAGGCCCGCGCGGCATCTGACCCGCGCATTGTCTACTGCAAGATTGAAAATAAGGGCATCGCCGCCAACACCAACGAGGCCGCCAAGTTGGCCACCGGCACCTACCTGGCGCTGGCCGACCATGATGACATGCTGGCTCCTCACGCCGTCTACTGCATGGGCAAGCTGCTGGCTGAGACCGGCGCGGACTTCGCCTACAGCGACGAGGCCTTGTTTGAGAAAACCCCCGAACACCCCCGCGTGGGCCACTTCAAGCCCGACTACGCGCCGGAATACCTGATGGCCGTCAACTACATCTGCCATTTGGCGGTGTTCAAAAAAGAATTGTTCGAAGCCGTGGGCGGCGAGCGCCCGGAGTGTGACGGCGCCCAGGATCATGACCTTTTCCTGCGGCTTATCGATGAAATGCAGCGCTGCGACCCTGCCGCCAAGCCGGTGCATGTCCCGCAGGTGTTGTACTACTGGCGGGTGCATGCGGCCTCCACCAGCGGCGGCACAGGGGCTAAGCCCTACGTGGAAGCGGCCGCCCGTAAGGCGGTGGCCGACCATCTGGCCGCCACCGGCCGTCACGGCACTGTGGAGCCTGGCAAATTCCCTGGCACCTGCCATGTGGTGTGGGACCTGCCAGACCCGGAGCCGCTGGTTTCGATCTTGATTCCCAACAAGGACCACACCGATGATTTGGAGAAGTGCCTGCACAGCATCTACGCCAAAACGACCTACGAAAACTTCGAGGTCATCGTCATCGAGAACAACTCCACCGACCCCGCCACCTTCGACTACTACAAGCGCATCCCCGAACGGTACGACAACGCCCGGGTGGTCATGTACAGGGGCGGGTTCAACTTCAGCCGCATCAACAATTTTGGCCGCAAATATGCGGCAGGCAAGTACCTGCTGCTGCTCAATAACGACATCGAGGTTATTGGCGGCGACTGGCTGACCCAGATGGCAGGGGAGTGCGCCCAGCCCGGCGTGGGCATCTGCGGCGCGATGCTTTACTACCCCGACGACACCATCCAGCACGCGGGCATCATCACCGGGCTGGGCGGCTACGCGGGCCACAGCCACAAATACCACAAGCGCGGCGGCAGCGGGTATATGTTCCGCCTGGCCACTGTGCAGGATTTCTCCGCCGTGACCGCCGCCTGCCTACTGGTGCGCACCGCCGTGTACGACAGCGTCCACGGTTTGGACGAGGAGTTTACCGTCGCCTACAACGATGTGGACTTCTGCCTGCGGGTGCGGGATGCGGGCTGGCGCATCGTCTGGACGCCCTACGCCGAGCTGTACCACCACGAGAGCAAGTCCCGCGGCTCGGACGAGAACGACCCGGCAAAAAAGGCGCGCTTTGACGCCGAGCATGACCGTCTGTACGCGGTGCATGGCAAGGAGAACATCCTCCATGACCCCTACTACAGCCCGTCCCTCTCGCTGGATTACGAGGACTTCCGCGAGAGCGGCGACCTGCGCCACCTGAAATAACAGTTGAAGATCCAATAAAAAATCCCCTGCAGCGTATGAAGTGCCCCCAAAAAGTTAGACAATAATTTGAAGCAAAAATTGTTCAAGCAGCCGAAAGGGCTTGCTGTCTGTGAATTGCAGGCGGCAAGCCCTTTAGCTTTGCCTTGATCCTGCGGTTGTTGTAGTAATCCAGATATTCAACGAGTTCCTGCTTGAAGTGTTCCATGGACTGAAACTCTTGTAAGTACAACAGTTCACTTTTGAGTAAGCCAAAGAAATTCTCTATCACAGCGTTGTCCAGACAGTTGCCTTTCCGGCTCATGCTCTGCTGAACACCTTTCTTCTGGAGCATTCGCTGGTACTGCTTGTGCTGGTATTGCCAGCCCTGGTCAGAATGAAGGATCAACCCGGTTCCATCCGGTATCTTCTCAAAAGCCTTATTCAGCATAGTCGTAACCATACTCAGAACAGGACGGTCGGAGATGGTATAGCTGACCAGATCGCTGCTGCACAGATCAAGGATGGGCGAGAGATAGAGCTTCTCTCCAAACAAACTGAACTCTGTCACATCGGTGACCCACTTCTGGTTTGGCTTTTCGGCGCGGAAGTCCCGGTTTAACAGATTTGGCGCAATTTTGCCAACTTCACCCTTGTAAGAACGATACTTCTTCATCCTGACACGGCAAACCAAACCCAGCTCCTTCATAAGCCGCTGGACAGTCTTGTGGTTCAGGAGGAAATTGCGCTTGTGAAGTTCTGCTGTAATGCGGCGATAGCCGTATCTTCCTTTGTTTTCATGGTAAATGGCCGTGATCTCCGCTTTGACAGCTTTATACTTATCTGCACTGTTCATCCGCTTCAGATGGTAGTAGAAAGTGGCACGGGGAAGTTGAGCGATTGAGAGAAGAATATCCAGAGAATGTCTTTGCCTCAGCTTTTGAACTACCTGCGTTTTCTGCGCTGGCGTCGCTCGTCTTCCAAAACCAAGGCTTGCAAGTTTTTTAGGTAATCGTTCTCCGCACGCAGTCGCTGCACTTCGGCCAGCAGATCTTCTTCCGCCTCTTTTGGCAGCTTCTTTGGCCGGCCAGTGCTGCCGCGGCCCCGTCGCTCAACCGACAAGCCTTCCGGCCCTTCTTCCAAATAAATGCGTTCCCAACGCTCTATAATTTTATGGTCGTTAATTCCGAATTCCTGCATCGTTGCATGGATACTCAGATGTTTTTTTTCCATGGTTTCTACAACCATTCTCTTGAATTCCGGCGTATATCGTTTGTTTGGTACTCCTTTTGGCATACAAAAACACCCCATTTCCTAAACAGTATACCATACTGTCTAACAAATGGGGTGCAGTTCACGTAAAACTGCGGGGGATTTACTGTTGCCTGTTAAAAATTACTTGGTGCCGAAGATACGGTCGCCGGCGTCGCCCAGGCCGGGCACGATATAGCCGTTCTCGTTCAGCTTCTCATCCAGGGCGGCGACGTAGATGTCGACGTCGGGGTGAGCCTCATGCAGAGCCTTCAAACCCTGGGGAGCGGCCACCAGGCCGATGAACTTGATGTGCTTGGCACCACGCTTCTTGATCTGGGCGATGGCATCGCAGGAGCTGCCGCCGGTTGCCAGCATCGGATCCAGAACAAAGACCTCACGCTCGCTAATGTCGCTGGGCAGCTTGCAGTAATACTCGACGGGCTCCAGGGTCTCCTCGTTGCGGTACATGCCAATGTGGCCGACCTTGGCGGCGGGGATCAGGTTCAGCATACCGTCGACCATGCCCAGGCCGGCGCGCAGAATGGGCACCAGGGCCAGCTTACGGCCAGCCAGCACCTTGGTGCGGGCCAGGGCCACGGGGGTCTCGACCTCGACTTCCTCAGTAGGCAGGTCGCGGGTGGCCTCGTAGCACAGCAGCATGGCGATCTCGCTTACCAGATCGCGGAACTCCTTGGTGCCGGTGTTGCGGTCACGCAGCAGGCTGATTTTGTGCTGGATCAGGGGATGGTCAACAATTTCTACAACGCTCATGGTGGTATCTCCTTGTACAAATATTTATTCCAGCCTGCCCGTGCAGGCAAAGTCAACAGGGGTAATGGGTTACAGGTTCTCCAGCGCCATCATCTTGTCGATGCGCTTCTGGTGGCGGCCGCCCTCGAACTCGGCGTTCAAGAAAGCGTCCACGATCTGGCAGGCCAGGCCAGCGCCCACCACGCGGCCGCCCAGGCACAGGGCATTGGCGTTGTTGTGGCGGCGGGTGAACTCTGCACTGAAGGTATCACTGCAGCAGCAGGCGCGGATGCCCTTGATCTTGTTGGCGCACATCGACATGCCCACGCCGGTGCCGCAGCACAGGATGACCAGTGCGCAGCTGCCGTCCAGCACGGCCTTGCAGCCCTTGGCGGCATAGTCCGGGTAGTCCACGCTGGCGGTGGAGTCGGTGCCAAAGTCGGTGCAGGCAACGCCCAGCTCATCCAGATGTGCTTTGATAGCTTCTTTCAGCTCGTAGCCGCCGTGGTCGGCAGCCAGTGCGATCGGTTTGTCAAACTTCATTGGTTATTTGGTCCCCTCTGTTTGTTGTTTTTCGCGTTCGGCGCGTTCACGCTCCGCCTGGCTCAACCGGTGGTAGTCCGGCAGCAGGGCAGCAGGCGGCACGCAGGCCCCGGCTTCCCACATGGCTTTGGCGGCCAGCGCCACCCCGGCACCCCGCAGCACCTGCAGGGCGGGCGGACAGGCTGCGACCCCGCAGACCTGCTTATAACTATTGTAGCACAAAGTTGCGCCATCGCCAACAAAAAACAGCGGTTTTTTGCAGTCTTGTACAAATTTTTCCAAACTTGTTACGGGGGCGGCGGCGTCCTCGGTCAAGCGGGTGTGGGTGGCCAGGTCAAAAGCGCCCCAGTACACCTGCCCGCGGCGGGCGTCCTGCGCACCGATGACAGTGCCCTCGCCCGCCAGGCCATAGGCCAGCGCTGCCATGGTGGAAACGCCCGCGCAGGGGATCTGCCGCGGCAGGGCTAGCCCCTTGACCACCGAAAGCCCGATGCGCAGCCCGGTAAAGCTGCCGGGGCCGCTGGTCACGCCCAGCAGGTCGATGTCCTCCATCGTAAGCCCGCAGGCACGCAGCGCGGTGTCGATCATGGGCAGCAGGGTCTCGCTGTGGGTCATGCCGTTGTTGCACTGGGTCTCGTACAGCAGGGTGTCGTCCCGCAAAATGGCTACGGCGGCGGACTTGCCTGCGGTATCTACAGCCAGGATATTCATACAATCACCTATACGTTATGTAATAAAATCTATAAAATCAACCAATCGTAATCTTGCGTGTCGTCTCGTCCACCCGGTCGATGTGGATATGGGTGGGCTGCTCCTGCTCGAGCAGGTCGGCACAGTTCTCGCTCCACTCGCAGGCAACCACCGCGCCCATGTCCAGATAGTCGTAGAACCCGGCGGCGGCAAGGTCGTTCTCGGTGTGGATGCGGTATAAATCAAAGTGGGCCAGCGGGTGCGGGCCGCGGTAGTAGTTGACGATGGCGAACGTCGGGCTGGAAACTGGGTCGGTGCAGCCCAGCCCCTCGGCCAGGCCCTGGCAGAACGCTGTCTTGCCTGCGCCCAGCCCGCCGGTGAACGCGATGAGCGCCCCGCCCGGCAGCGTTTTGGCAAACTCCCGCCCGGCGGCAACGGTCTCCTCGCGGGAATGAGTGATGATTTCCATAGGAAAACTCCTTTTAAGGGCCCACGGTATTGCATAAACCCCGCGCCCTGATTCGTACTATATTATAATACGAAAAGCGCGATTTGTAAAATTTAATTGCAAAGTTGGCATATTGCCGCAGGATGCGGTATAATATGCGGTAGAAAATATATTGTACGCAAAAATTTTGGAGAGGAGGCCAGCCCATGTTTGCCCTGTTACGCCGCTACCTGCGCCGGGTGGATGCGCTGTATCTGGCGCTGTGCGCGGCGTGTTCGGCGGTCAGCGTGGTGGTGCTGGTCTCCATCGGGCAGACGCAGCTCGGCTCCAACAACAAGGCGTCGGTGCAGCTCATTGCAAGTTTTCTGGGCATTATGCTGGCGGTCATTTTCTCCACGGTGGATTATCGTGCCCTGGCCCGCGCCTGGCCGCTGCATGCCACGGTGGCGTGGGGACTGGTGCTGCCCACCCTGTTTTTGCACAACTTCCGGGCGGGGGTCATCACCATCGGGTACGATGCGGGCGGGACCTCCAATTACAGCTGGTATCGGGTGGGCGGCATGACCTTCCAGCCTGCCGAGCTGGCAAAGATCAGCTTTATCTTAACGCTGGCGCTGCATTTAAGCCGGGTGCGGGGCCGGGTGAATCAGCCCAAAAACCTGCTGCTTTTGCTTTTGCACATCGGCGTGCCTACGGCGCTCATCCATATCCAGGGTGATGACGGTACAGCGCTTGTTTTTCTCGGCATTGGCGTATTTATGCTGTACGCGGGCGGGCTGTCCAACTGGGTTGCGGGCGGTGCGCTGGCGGCGGGCGTTGTGGGCGGCGGCGCGCTGCTAAAGCTGCGCCCCGGCATCTTAAAAGGCTACCAGTTCAAGCGCATTTTGGCGGTCATCACGCCCGATGACCCGAACCTGGCGGATATTACCTACCAGCAGAACAAGGGCGCCATGGCCATTGGCACCGGCGGGCTGACCGGTACAGGGCTGTTCACGCCGGAGCATATCTTTGTACCCAACGCATGGAACGATTTTATCTTTGCGTATCTCGCCAATGTGCTGGGCTTTGTGGGCGCGGCGGCGGTGCTGGCGCTGCTGCTGGGGGTGTGCCTGCGCACGCTGACGGCAGCGCTGCAAAGCCGGGACGCTTTAGGCCGCAATATCTGCGTTGGCATTTTTGCCGCGCTGTTTTTGCAGACGGTCATCAACCTGGGCATGAACCTGCAGGTGTTGCCCGTGATTGGTGTGACCCTGCCGTTTTTCTCGGCGGGCGGGTCGAGCGTGGTGATGATGTACTTCTGCGTCGGCCTGGTGCTGAGTGTGGGTTTGCAGGCGCGGCGCAGCCGTGTGGATGCAGTGGCAATCTTGTGAGGTCAGCCCTCTTTGCCTTTGCAGGAATCGCCCATGCACAGGCTGGGGATCAGGCAGAGCGAGGCCAGCCCAACCAGGATGAACACGGTACGGGACAGCCAGGACAGCGAGCCGCCCAGCAGCCAGCCCACGGCGTTAAAGCCCCAGATGCCGTAGATGCCCCAGTTGATGCCGCCGATAATGGCCAGCAACAGCAAAATCTTTTTGAATACGGACATAAAAATCCCTCCCTGTACGCCAGTATGGCGCGTTGGGGAGGGATTTATGCATAGTGCGGTCAAAGGCTCCTTTGCACAAGAGAACCGCTTAGGCTGCAATATCTTTATTGTTTAGAGTTTCTTCAATCCCTTCTTTGCAAAGAAGGAACAAAACCCCGTAAAATCAGTTCTTCAACGCCTGCATGGGGGCGGGGATGCGGCCGCCGCGGTGGATCATGACGGCGGGGCTGAACTTGCTGATGGGCATGATGGGGGCGTGGCCCAGCAGGCCGCCGAAATCCAGCACGTCGCCTGCCTTGTGGCCGATGGCCGGGATGACGCGCACAGCGGTGGTCTTGCTGTTCACCATACCAATGGCGGCTTCGTCAGCGATCAGGCCGCTGATGACCTCGGCGGTGGTGTCGCCGGGGATGACCACCATGTCGATGCCCACGGAGCAAACGGCGGTCATGGCTTCCAGCTTTTCCAGCGTTAGGCTGCCGCAGTTGGCCGCGTTGATCATGCCGTCATCCTCGGACACCGGGATGAATGCGCCGGACAGGCCGCCGACATGGTTGCTGGCCATCACGCCGCCCTTTTTGACGGCATCGTTCAGCAGGGCCAGGCAGGCGGTGGTGCCGCAGCAGCCGCAGCTTTCCAGACCCATTTCTTCCAAAATATTCGCAACGCTGTCACCGATGGCCGGGGTGGGGGCCAGGGACAGGTCGATAATGCCCGCCGGCACACCCAGACGCTCGCTGGCCAGGTTGGCCACCAGCTGGCCCAGACGGGTGATCTTGAACGCCGTGCGTTTGACTAGCTCGGCAACTTCGTCCATCGGGGCATCCTTGGGCAGCTTGGCCAGGGCAGCACGCACCGCACCGGGACCGGAAACGCCCACGTGGATCTCGCAATCCGGCTCGCCTGCGCCGTGGAAGGCACCCGCCATAAAGGGGTTATCCTCGGGGGCGTTGCAGAAAACGACCAGCTTGGCGTCGCCCATACACATGTTGTCCTTGGTCAGCTCGGCGGTCTTGCGCACGACTTCGCCCATCAGCTTGACGGCATCCATGTTGATACCCGACTTGGTGGAGCCGATATTGACGCTGGAACATACAATATCGGTCTCGGCCAAAGCGCGGGGGATGGCCTGGATCAGGCGGCGGTCACCGGCAGAAAAGCCTTTGTGCACCAGCGCGCCGAAGCCGCCGATGAAGTTGACGCCCACGGCCTTGGCCGCGCGGTCCAGGGCTTTGGCGTACATGACCGGGTCCGCATCGGGGGCGGCGCCCAGCAGCATGGCAATGGGCGTAACGCTGATGCGCTTGTTTACGATGGGAATACCGTACTCGCTGCTGATGCTGTCCACGGTGGAGACAAGGCTGCCCGCCAGGCGGGTGATCTTGTTGTAGATCTTCTCGCAGGCTTTCTCGCCGTCCGGGTCGATGCAGTCCAGCAGGCTGATGCCCATGGTCACGGTGCGGACGTCGAGGTTTTCATCGGTCAGCATGCCGATGGTTTCCATAATGTCGTTGCGGTTCAGAATTCGCATCTCCCAATTCCTCCCCGTCAGATGGTGTGCATGGCGTCAAAGACTTCCTGACGGGTCACGGTGACCTGCATCTTCATCTCAGCGCCCAGGGCGGTAAAGCGGTCCCGCATGGCAACGTGGTCTGCGTTGCAGTGGGCCATGTCCACCAGCATGATCATGCAGAACATATCCTGCATGATGGACTGGGTGATGTCCTCGATGTTGATATTCAGCTCGGCGCAGACGGCGCTGACCTTGGCGACAACACCCACGGTGTCGCGGCCGATGACGGTGATAACTGCTTTCATACGATATACCCCCTCATAAAACACCGGCCCAATTGCCGGATTACCAGTATTATAACAGAATGGCGGGAAAGAGTAAAGAAAGTAGGACTTTTAGAACGAGTGAAGGCTTTATGCTCTACTGCATCAAAACTCCGCGCTGTGTTCCTCCGCCCGAATATCATCCCGTTCCAGCTCGGCGAGAATTTCGTCATCGCCCTGGTGCAGCAACAGCTTTTGGCTGTACTGCTCAAAGCGCTCGCACTCGTTCTCGGCCAGATAGGGGGCAGAGTCGGGGCCAAGAGCCAGCTCGTTGACGAAAACGACCATCTCCTGCCCGGTCTCACCGAAATTATAGATCCGCTCCATAAAGTCAAAGGCAAACTCCAGCGCGTCCCCGGCGGCAGTCACGGCGTCCTCCCGGCGGCGCACCTGGGCATTGAACTCGGCCCGCACGGCGTCAAAGGCATCCTCGGCGTCCAGGGCTTCGTCCAGCTTTTTGCCCCAGGCGTCCAGCAGGGCGGCGGTGCGGATGCGGGCGGCCAGTTCCTCGGGCAGCAGGCTGGCGGCGGCTTTGGCTTCCTCCAACCGCTGGCGGTAGCTCTCGCACTGCTCCGTAAACAGGGCGGCAGGCCCGGCCTCGGGCTGCTGGTTCAGCGCCCGCTTAAAACTGCGTAATTGCTGGTAGCAGGCATCGGTCACAGCGCCAATGTTCCGCGCGGCGGCAAAGCGGGTGTTCAGGCCCGCCAGCAGCAGGCTGACCAGACTGATGCGCTCGTCAAAGCCGGCCTTGACGGCACGCTCCACCACCGCATCAAAGGGCTTGCCCTGCAAAATGTCCTCGACGCCGTAGTCCTGATGGTATTTGCGGTACAGCACCCAGTAGGCGGCGAAGTCCCGGGCAACCTCGGGATGGCGCAGGTATTGGCCGATGACTCCCTCATCCACCGGCAGATCCAGCTTGTCAGCGGCCTGCAAAAAGGCAGAGAGGTCCTCCCACCCGCGGGCGGTGACGAACTGCACGCCGTCCACATCGTTCTCGATTTTATAAAAATGCTGGGGCCGCAGTTCCAGATAGGCCGTTACGGCGGGGTGCAGGCGGTGGCGCGGGCGTACTCCTGCCAGACGCTCAGCTTCGGCTCAATGTCGATGCGCCGCACGCGGTCCAGCGTGACCAGGTCGAACTCCCGCACGCTTTTGTTGTACTCCGGCGGGTTGCCGGCGGCCACGATGATCCACCCGGCGGGCACGGCCTGGTTGCCGAAGGTCTTGCACTGCAAAAACTGCAGCATCGTGGGGGCCAACGTCTCACTGACGCAGTTGATCTCATCAATAAACAAAATGCCGTTCTGTTTGCCGGTGCGCTCCATAGCGGCGTACACGCTGGCGATGATCTTGCTCATCGTGTACTCGGTCACGCTGCGGGTCTTGCCCGCGTAGCTGCGTTCCCGGATAAAAGGCAGGCCGACGGCGCTTTGGCGGGTGTGGTGGGTGATGGTGTAGGCCACCAGCGCAATGCCGCACTCCTGGGCGATCTGCTCCATGATCTGGGTCTTGCCGACACCCGGCGGGCCCATCAGCAGGATGGGGCGCTGGCGTACCGGCGGGATCAGCGGCGCACCGGTGTCATCGCAGGCAAGGTAAGCCCGCACGGTTTGTTTGATTTCCTCTTTCGCACGTTGAATATCCATAGCGCATCATCCTTTCGGCGGGGCTTTGCGGTCGTGTTGCTCAATCGATTCAAATTCCTCAGGCTGCAAAATCAGGCGCATGGCCCAGGGGGGCACTTCCGGCGGCGGGGTGCCGTCCTCCAAAAACAAAAAGGCGGTCTCAAAGGGCGGCCGGTGGGCGGGGTAGATGCCCTTGCCGTCGGTAAAATACAAGACGCCCTGCAGGGCACGGAGCTCGCCTTGCTCCCGCAGTTCGGCAATGCGGGCAAACGCGGGGCGGAAGTCGGTGCCGCCGCCCCCGTGCAGCGTAAAACGGGCGGTGTAGCGGTCCAGTGCGTCCAGATCGGTCAGCCAGGTCTCGTCCCGGATGGCATTGTCCGCCTGCAGCACCAAAATACGGCACTGGCGGAAAAAGCTGTCCTGGCTTTTTAATAAGGTGAAGGTTTCCTTTAAAAAGGCTTTCACCAGCTCCCCGGCGGTGGATTCGCTGGTGTCCAGCACAATGACAAAGTCGCGGATCTTTTTCACCTCGCGGCTTTCCAGCGGTTCGATCAGCGGCAGATTGCCGTACACCCGCAGGCCGTAGCTGTAAAAGCCCAGGTCGAATTCTTCGGGGTCGAGATGGGGTTCCTCATGCCAGACAGCGAACCTGCGCAGAAAATCCCGGTAGCTGCGGCGGCTTCGGCTGGCCTGTACTTGCGCTTGCAGGGCGCGGGCACCGGCGTTTTCGCCGGCGTGCCGGCCGGATTCCTCCATGCTCAGCTGCGTCTGGCGGCCCAGCTGTTCCCACTGTTTGCCCTGCATCTGGGCCTGCGGGCTGTCCGGGTCGGCAGGCCAGAAGCGGTGGTCGTCGCAGGTGAACTCCCGCAGCCACCTGGTCAGCGTTTCCTCGTCGCACTCCCGCAGTACGCGGTAAATAGGCCCGGCGGCCAGCAAGCCGCATTGGTTCTGCAATTGCTGGTAGGCCTGCTGCCGCAGCCAGCCCACCGGGCGGGTGGTGGCCGGGGTGTTCAGGCTGTCCAGCGTGTTTTCTACGGCGATGTCGCAGGCCAGCCCCCACAGGGTGCGGTCGCGGCCGCCCCGCAGCCACAGGTGGCGGAAGATGCAGTGCAGCACGCTGTGCAGGTAAGCCCGGGGCAGGTAGCGCCGGTTTTTGCGGTAGGTGGCCAGCACCCAGGCAGGCGGATAGCACAGGCGGGCACCGTCGGCGGCAAAGGCCGCGCCGGTGGTACCGGGGGGCAGCGGGGCAGGGGGCAGGGCACCCAGGGCGGCGTTCAGGTAGCGCTGGTCGAGATACAACTCGCCCCGCAGCTGATCCATAATGCGCCGTGCCATCGTGGATTCCCACTCGGCTTGGGTTTGGATGTGCTTAGCCATGGTGCCCTCCTTTCTGCAATACGCAACGTTATATTTGCTAATATTCTACAAATCGTCAAAACCGTACGTTTTTTTCGCGGCACGCTTGGGGCGGCCTAATAACAGCGCGGCTCCCGCGCTCCACCCCTGCCGGGCGCAAAAAGCGGCAGCGTTGGCGGTGGGCAGGCCCAGGCCAACCAGCAGTTTCACCGCCGCTTCATCCCGGGCGGTGATGGCCAACGTAAACGCCGCGTCCGGGTGGGCAGTCAGATAAAACTCGTAGTCGGCGCGGGCATCGTCGCCCAAACCGTAGGGCAGGCAAAGCCGCCCCAGCGCAAGACGGCAGAGCTTTTCCTCACTTTCGCCCACGCAGGCCTGGGCAAAGCTGGCGTCGTAGGCGGCAAAGTCCAGGCTGCCGTCCGCTGCAAAGCATTGCCGCATGCGGTAGCCCTCGCCCTCGATGCTGTGGTTGAAAATGTGTGCGGGGGTGTTTTCGTCCAGAAGCTCAAAATATTCTGGGTAGAACAACCGCGCCCCGCCGGTGAACTCCACCGTCACGTCCGCGCTGATGGCCACCAGCAGCCGGCGCAACCCCGTTGCCTCGCCGGGACCGGCGTGCAGCTCCAGCACTTCCAGGCTGCGGCAGTTGGTAAACAGGTCACTGCCAAAGCTGTCAGCCGCTTTGCCCAGCCGTACCCGGCGCAGCTTACGGCAGTTATAAAAGGCCGCGCTGTCAATGACCCGCACCGTGTCGGGCAGGGTGACCTCCTGTACAAAATTGCCGGTGACCTCATGGGTGTCGGCGCTGTCCGCAGGCCACAGGGCACCGCCGATCACGGCTCTGTCGGCAAAACAATAGGGGGCGATCTCCACCACGGGCAGGCCATCCACGGTATCCGGCACCACCGGGCAGGGCGTATCGCCCAGCACCCGCAGCACCCGCGCACCACGCGCGCAGTTTTCCCCCCGTGCGCAGTTTTCCCAAAGTACGGCCACAAAAATCACCCCTTTACATTGCCCACATTATAGCATAAAATAGTGTGGCAAGAAATATGAAATGGAAGAAAAGACAAGAAAAACGGAGCAAAAACATGGCAAATGTCAAACAGACGGATATTCTGACCGGCAGCATCCCCAGGCAGCTGCTGGCCTTTTTCCTGCCGATCTGGTTCGGCACGCTGTTCCAGCAGCTGTACAACACCGCCGATACCCTCATCGTGGGCAACTTTGTGGGCACCCGGGCGCTGGCAGCGGTGGGCGCAACGGGAGCGTTCGTCAACCTGCTGGTAGGCCTGTTCGTTGGGCTTTGCAGCGGCGTAGGTGTCGTGGTATCGCAAAGTTTCGGTGCGCGGGATTATGACGGCGTCGACCGCCAGGTACACACGGCGCTGGTGTTCAGCGTGGTCATCGGTGCGGTTCTTACGCTGGCAGGCCTTGTGACGGCCCAGCCCATGATGCGCCTGATGGGCACGCCGGACGAAATTCTGGACGCATCCACGCTGTATCTGCGCATCTACTTTTTGGGCATGATACCCCAGATCTTGTACAACACCGGCACCTATATTCTGCGTGCCATCGGTGATTCCAAGCGGCCGCTTTACTTCCTCATCGCCGCGTCGCTGGTCAACATCGTGCTGGACGTGGTGTTCATCGCGGTGCTGGGCTGGGGCGTGGCCGGTGCGGCCATCGCCACGGTGGTCAGCCAGGTGGCCAGCGCCCTGCTCACCCTGCGCTGCGTCATCGGCTCCGAGGGCATGCCCTGGCATGTCTCGCTGGACAAAATGCGGATGGAGCCGGGCATCCTGGGGGCCATCTGCACCATCGGCATCCCGGCGGCGGCCCAAAGCGCCATGTACAACCTCAGCAACATGGTCATCCAAAGCTGCATGAACAGCTTCGGCACCGACACCATCGCCGCCTGGGGCGTCTACGGCAAAATTGATTTCGTATTCTGGATGACCATCAACTCGCTGGGCATTGCCATCACCACCTTTGTGGGGCAGAACTTTGGCGCCCGCCAGTACGACCGCGTGCGCAGCGGCGTGCGGGTGTGTATGGCCATGGCCGCCGGGCTGACGCTGCTGGTCAGTGTCAGCTTCTACTTTGGGGCCGAGCCGCTTTTCCGCGTGTTTACGCAGGATAACAACGTGGTGGCGGTGGGCGTGCAGATGATGCATGTGCTGACGCCGGTGTACATCACCTATATCAGCATCGAGGTGCTGTCCGGCGCACTGCGCGGCTGCGGCGACGTCCGCGTGCCGACGCTGATCACGGTGTTTTTCGTCTGCGGCCTGCGGATGCTGTGGCTGGCCACGATGGTCCCGCTCTATCACACGATCGCCACGGTCGAGTTCAGCTACCCCCTGACCTGGACGCTGGCGTCGCTGCTGTTCATCCTCTACTACCTGCGCGGCGGCTGGCTGAAACGCTGCATTGCGAAGCGGGACGCACAAACCTGATCGTAGGGGCGACCACTGGTCGCCCGCGGCCGTTTGCCGCATGAGCAACTTTCCCGGCAAGGCGCTGCCACGCCAAGTTGACGGGCGAACAGTGTTCGCCCCTACATGCTCTATCATTACAGGGAAGTAGTATTGCAGTTTCCAGGTATTACCCTATACCTGGAAACTGCAATACTACTTCCTGTGCTATTTTCTCATAGAAAATTTCATGAGCTGGATAGTGAAATAATGAAATTTTGAGAATACGGTTAGTACAAACTACCCGTTATTTCACTTCTCTTTACACCATCGTTCCATAACATAAAAAATCAACGATGGTATGACGTTGTCTCAAAATCTCAAAATTTCAATATCCCACCACCCAGGGATTTGAAATTTTGTGAGATTTTGCCTATAAACCAAACAGCCAGCCCCCAAAACCGGGGCTGGCTGTTGTGTTCAGGTGCTGCGGTTGGTTTCCAGCGTCTCGACAAAATGTACCGGGTCGATAATGGAGTTGCCATCCGTGCCGGTGGCGGCGGTGGAAAGCAGATACCGCATGATCTCATCGCCGGTCAGGGTGGGGTCCACCTGCCAGCCCAGGGCCATCACCCCGGCGCAGTAGGGGATGCCCCAGCTCAGGCCGCCTTGTCCGTAGTGGGTGTAGCCGAACTGACCGGCGGTGTATTCCTCGGCTGTTGTGCGGTAAGAGCAGGGGAGAGCAAGTGCATTTTTTGCAAACACCGAGGAACCGTCCTCGCCAGGAAAGCCGACCCGACAGGCGGCTGGGTCATCCCGGGCGTTTGGGTCAAAGACAGCAGGATAGGGCATAAGGCGGTCCGGTTTTGTGCCTGCGCCCTCTACGGTCAAAACCAGAACCCCGGCTTCTTCGGCACGGGCGGCTGCGGCGTTCCAGAGGTCGGTGTTCTGGAACATATCGGCGGAACCGGGCGCAGCCGAAACGGAAACGACCCGAATCTTCTCACCTTCGGGCAGCGCCTCGTTTTGCTCCAGCACCCAATCCAGTGCATCCGCGGCATAGCGGCTGTCTTTCAGCCAGGAAGGCCAGGCCGCATAGTAAATGTGGGCATCCGGCGCCACGCCGATGGTTTTGCCCGCCAGCAGGCTGGCTACCGCCGGACCGTGCATGGAACTGGTCTCCCCCTCGCAGCCGGTATCGTAGTAAGCGGCGATGCGGTCGGCAAATTCGGGGTGGTCGGTCAGCAGCGGCTGGTCCAGGATGGCGACGTTCACGCCCCTGCCGGTGATGCCGCGCGCCTGCAAGCTGCGCACGCCCAGGCCGGGGTCTTTGCACGCCTCCAGCAATGCGGCGGCTTCGTCCTCGGCCCCGGCAAACGCAGTGCCGGTGTTGTAGGTATAGGTGTACAGCTCAGAGGCGTTGTATTCGTCGGGCTGATAGGTCTGCTTGGCATAGTCATCCACCCAGGGCAGATAGCGCAGGTCGCTGTAAGGCTCAACGGAAACGGCAGGCTCAGAAATTTCAGGCGCGTTTTCGTCAGGCGGCGCAGTGGGCGCCGGTGCGGCAGGGGATGCGGCGGGATTCACCGCCCCGGCAGCCCCGCAGGCCGTAAGGCCCAGCGCCAGCAGCCCGGCAGACAAAAGCATGATGCGTCTCATGGGAACTCCTCCTTTTTCCGGCCTGTCAAAAAAGCCCGGCCGCTCCGATTTTTCAGGGCAGACCGGGTGTTGCCTTAAACTTTAAAGCTGTCCTTCAACGTCACGATGCGGTTGTAGGTGCCCGCGTGCTTGCTGTCGGGGGTGAAGTAGCCGTTGCGCACGAACTGGAAACGGTCACCGGGCTTGGCGTCCTTCAGGCTTTCTTCCAGCTTGGCGTGGGGCACGGTGGTCACGCTGTCGGGGTTCAGGTAATCCTTGAAGTCGGCATCGTCGGGGATGCTGTTCATGTTGGATTCGGTGAACAGCTTGTCGTACAGGCTGACCTCGGCGTCGATGCAATGCTCGCAGCTGACCCAATGGATGGTGCCGCGCACCTTGCGGCCGTCGGCGGGGTTGCCGTTGCGGGTCTCCAGGTCGGCGTTGGCATGTACGGCCACCACGTTGCCGGCCTCGTCCTTGTCCACGCCGGTGCAGCGCACCAGGTAAGCGCCCATCAGGCGCACTTCGCTGCCCAGGGTCAGGCGCTTGAACTTCGGCGGCGGTACCTCAAAGAAGTCGCTGCGCTCGATCCACAGCTCCTTGGTAAAGGCCACGGGACGGGTGGTGGTGTCGTTGACCTCGCGGTTCGGGTTGTTAGGCAGGTCGAACATCTCGCACCGGTCGGCGGGATAGTTGTCAATGATGAGCTTGATGGGGTCCAGCACAGCTACACGGCGCTGGGCGTTCAGCTCCAGCTCGGCGCGCAGCACGGCCTCCAGCTGGCGCATGTCCACCAGGTTGTCGGCCTTGGAGATACCGGCCTCCTTAACAAAGGTGAAGATGCTGGTGGGGGTGTAGCCGCGGCGGCGCAGGCCGGACAGGGTGGGCATGCGGGGGTCGTCCCAGCCGTCCACGATGTGCTTCTCCACCAGTTCGCGCAGGTAGCGCTTGCTCATGACGGTGTTGGTCACGTTCAGGCGGGCAAACTCGCGCTGCTTCGGGAATTCCTTGCCGAACAGGTTCCGGATGACCCAATCGTACAGCGGGCGGTGGTTCTCAAACTCCAGGCTGCACAGGCTGAAGGTGATGCCCTCGATGGCGTCCTGGATGGGATGGGCGAAGTCGTACATCGGGTAGATGCACCACTTGTCGCCCTGGCGGTGATGGGTCACATGCTTGATGCGGTAGATGGTCGGGTCGCGCATGTTCATGTTCGGGCTGGCCAGGTCGATCTTGGCACGCAGGGTCTTTTCGCCGTCGGCAAACTCACCGGCGCGCATGCGGCGGAACAGGTCAAGGTTTTCCTCGGGCGTGCGGTCACGGTACGGGCTGGGACGGCTGGGCTTGCCGGCGTCGTTGCCGCGGTACTCCTGCATCTGCTCGCGGGTCAGGTCGTCCACGTAGGCCTTGCCCTCGCGGATGAGCTGCTCGGCATATTCATAGCAGCGCTCAAAATAATCGCTGCCGTAGTAGATGCCGCCGTTGGGGTCGGCACCCAGCCAGTGCAGGTCCTGCAGGATGCTCTGCACGTACTCGTCACCCTCGCGGGCGGGGTTAGTATCGTCAAAGCGCAGGTTGAACAAACCGCCGTAATGCTTGGCGATGGTGTAGTTGATGAAAATTGCCTTGGCCGAACCAATGTGCAGGTAGCCGTTCGGTTCCGGCGGGAAACGGGTATGCACCACGTCGACCTTGCCCTCGGCCAGGTCGGCATCGATAATATCCGTCAAAAAGTTGGAAAATTTCTCTTCTGCCATAATTGCACCCCAAATTTCTAGTATTTACTTATTTTACACCAGTTATAGGTATTTCGCAAGTGGTGGGCGGCATTTTGCGCAGTTTCCCGGCATAAGATGGCCGGGAGAGCGTTTCGCCCGCGCTTTGCGGGAGGTCCGTTTGCGGATCGAT
The DNA here is from genome assembly GCA_025758045.1 of Oscillospiraceae bacterium. NCBI lineage: Bacteria > Bacillati > Bacillota > Clostridia > Eubacteriales > Oscillospiraceae > Oscillospiraceae bacterium. Next base: position 1,966,799 of record CP107208.1, read on the forward strand.
TTGCTTAATTAAAGCAAGTTCCGCCGCTTTTATCTTGCACCGATTGCAAAATTGTGGTAAAGTTATCCTAATTAGAGGAATACCGAACATTCATAGAGGGGGACTACCATGCAGCTCAATCCGCATTATGCCGAGCTGAACGAGAGCTATCTCTTCAGCACCATCGCCCATAAAGTCGCTGATTACCAGAAAGCCCACCCGGAGGCCGATGTCATCCGCCTGGGGATCGGTGACGTCACCCTGCCGCTGGCCGCTTCGGTCACCGAGGCCATGCACAAGGCCGTCGAGGAGCAGGGCCGCAAGGAGACCTTCCACGGCTACATCCCCAGCGAGCAGGGCTATGCGTTCCTGCGCGAGGCCATCCGGAAGTACTACGCCAAGAGCGGTGTATCGCTGGATATGGCCGAGATCTTCATCTCTGACGGCGCCAAGAGCGACCTGGGCAACCTGCTGGACCTGTTCAGCCGGGATAACACCATCCTCGTGCCCGACCCCGTCTACCCGGTCTACGTGGACGATAATGTGATGGCTGGCCGTAAGATCCTGTACCTGCCCGCCACCGCCGGGAACAACTTCCTGCCCATGCCGGACGAAGCCCCCCACGCTGACATCGTCTACATCTGCAGCCCCAACAACCCTACCGGTGCCACCTACTCGGTGGAGCAGCTGAAAGCCTGGGTGGACTGGGCCAAGCAGAACGATGCCGTCATCCTGTTTGACGCCGCCTACGAGTGCTTCGTCACCGAGCCGGGCCTGGCCCGCAGCATCTACCAGGTCGAGGGCGCCAAGGAGGTGGCCATCGAGGTCTGCAGCTTCTCCAAGATCGCAGGCTTCACCGGCACCCGCTGCGGCTATACCGTGGTGCCCACTGCCTTGGCCGGCGGTAAGCTGAATAAGATGTGGCTGCGCCGCCAGACTACGAAATTCAACGGTGTTGCGTATGTTGTCCAGCGCGGTGCTGCCGCCGTCTTTACCGAGGAAGGCATGCGCGAGATCCAGCAGAACCTGGACTACTACCGCGCCAACGCTGCCGTCATCGCCGCCGCCCTGGACGAGGCCGGTGTGTGGTACTGCGGCGGTAAAAACAGCCCCTACATCTGGCTGCGCTGCCCCAACAATATGGGCAGCTGGGAGTTCTTCGACTGGCTGCTGGAAACGGCCAACGTGGTCGGCACCCCCGGCGAGGGCTTTGGCCCCTGCGGCAAAGGGTATTTCCGCCTGACGGCTTTCGGTGACGCAGCCCGCACCAAAGAGGCTGCTGCCCGCATCAAGGCCGCCCTGGCTGCACTTTAATTCATCGGAGGAACGTACAATGAAACCGAATGAAGAAATTATGGAATTCCTGAAGGAAAACCCCACTTTCTACCTGGCCACCGTGGATGGTTACCTGCCCCGCGTGCGCCCCATCGGCTTTGCCATGTGGTATAAGGACCACCTGTGCATTGCCCTGGGCAAGCACAAGGCCGCCTACAAGCAGCTGCTGGACAACACCAACCTGGAGATCTGCGCAGCCAACGACCGCGGCGAGTGGCTGCGCGTGCAGGGCACTGCCAACTTTGACAACACCCCCGAAGCTCAGGCCGCCGCTTTCCAGGTCATGCCCCAGCTGGCCGACCTGTACAACGAGGAGACCGGCCACAAGCTGGGCATCGTCTACCTAGACCACCTCTCCGCCAGACTCTTCTCCATGTCCGGCGTGGTGAAGGATATTATGAACTACTAAGCAAACCGCAATAAACAAAGCGCCCCCGCAGACCAACCAAATCTGCGGGGGTGTTTTTGTGCAATTTTTTGACTTTTACGCATGCGACGGGTGCAGGATGGTGCGCCAGTCGAGGTCGCCGTGCTCCAGGCCGTGGATGAGGACCTCGGCGGTGGCGATGTTGGTGGCCACGGGGATGTTGTGCACATCGCAGATGCGCAGCAGGTTCATCTCGTTGGGTTCACTGGGCTTGGCAGCGATGGGGTCGCGGAAGAACAGCAGCATGTCCACTTCCTCGCAGGCGATACGAGCCATGACCTGCTGGCCGCCGCCATGGCCGCCGGGCAGGAACTTCTGCACGGGCAGGCCGACGTTTTCCTCCACCAGGCGGCCGGTCGTGCCGGTGGCAATCAGGTGATGCTGTGCCAATATGTGGCGATAAGCCGTGCAGAACTGCACCATCAGCTCCTTTTTGGAGTCATGTGCAACCAGAGCGATCGTCATGAGTGATCCACCATCCTTTTGCGGTAATTCGTACAAATATGTACCTTAGAAAGTAAGCGGGACCCTTTGCCCGCATAAGCGTTTTGCCAAAGCCTGCCCGGCCACAACAGCGGCATCGTGCGCAGGGGGCACAGTACCGGCGGCGCCGGCCTGCTGTAAAGCGACACTTTCGGGGATGACTGCAATCAGCTGCGCACCCACGGTGTCGATACATTCATCCAGATCTTCCACGCTGGCGCGCTTGCCGAAGCTGTCCCGCGTGACGCGGTTCATCACCAGGCGCACGGCGCCTTGGGGACGCCCCCCCGCCAGCAGCCGGTCGGCCACAATTTTGCCGTCCCGCAGGGCCACGGGGTCGGGGGTCAGCACCAGCAGGGCACGGTCTGCCACTGTGGCGGCCGCTGTAAACGGCGCACCCATCCCGGCGGCGGTGTCCAGCAGGATAAAATCAAAGTACGGCCGCACGGCCTGCAGCAGCCGTCCCAACGGCACCGCCGCGACCTCGCCACCCTCATACGGAGCGCTGATGACCGAAAGCCCGGCGTACAACGGGCTGGGCACGATGGCCTTGGCCGGTTCACACCGGCCGCAAAGGACATCCTCGATGTCGTACACCGTGCGCCCATAGACGCCTGCAATAATGTCGACGCTGCGCAAACCGGAATCCAGCTCCACCAGCAGGACCTTGCGGCCCAGCCGGGCCAGGCCCGCACCCAGCAGCACCGAAACGGTGCTTTTGCCGGTGCCGCCTTTACCGGAACAGATCATAACACATTGTGCGCTCATGGAAGCTCCCTCTGCCGCACAATACCGCGACACTATTCTGTCTACATTATAGCATACTGTCTGCGCTTCGGCAACAGATTTTTTGGTAAAAAATCACAAAATATTTTTGCGCAATATCACAATAAAATTGTAAAAGCGGTTGCGCAAAGCGCAAACGAAGCCTGCAAAAGTCATGCAATCATGCAAGCTTTATTCAAACCACGCGTCCAGCACGGCGCGCATGACAGGCGCGGCGTTGGCGCCGCCGCCGCCATACTCCAGCACCACAGCCATGGCAATCTGCGGGTCGTCTGCCGGGGCGTAGCCGATCAACACCGAGTTGACGTAGTGGCTCCCGCCGGGCAGGGTGTCGGCCAGCTGGGGGCTGCCGGTCTTGGCCGCAACGGTAACAGGGGCCTCCCGCAGGGCGCGGGCGGTCTGGGCCATCCGCTTCATGCCATCCCGGATGGGGCCGAACACAGCTTCGCCGCCGGGGATCTCGGTAAAAGCCGGCTCGTACTGCCACACGGCTGCGCCGGTGGCAGGCTGCACGGCGCGGTCGGCAAAATGCAGGGTTGGCTTGCGGCCGTAGTTGGCCAGCGTGGCCGCGTATTGGGCCAGCTGCAGCGGCGTGACGGCGGTGTTGCCCTGCCCGATGGCCGCCATCAGGGTCAGGCCGTCCTGGTAGTTGGTGTCGGTGGACCAGGTCAGCCGCCCCTGCGCCGCCGTAATTTCCACGCCGGTGTCGTTGGCAAGGCCCAGCTGCCGGGCCATGGCGCTGAAAGTATCCACGCCCAGCCGCCGCCCGGTATCGTAAAAGAAAATGTTGCAGCTGTACTCCAGCGCGGTGCGCAGGTCCACCGGCCCGCGGTGGCCGTACTGCAAACAGCCGGGGTGGTAGTTGCTGTAATAAAAGTACTTACCTGTGCAGTTTACGGTAGCGGCAGGGTCGATGCCCGCTGTCAAAGCTGCGGCCGCCACAGCGGGCTTGAAAGCCGAACCCGGCGCATACAGCCCCTGGCAGACCCGGTCCAGCAGGGGAGCGGCGCTGTCCGCCGAAAGCGCGGTGTAGTCGCTGCGATAGCGGCTCAGGTCAAAATCCGGCAGGCTGGCTGCGGCCAAAATGCCGCCGGTGCGCACATCCACCACTACGGCGGCCCCGGCCCTGACCTCTCGTCCGGCTCCGATGCCCTTGGTGGTGCGCAGGGTGTCCATCTGGTTTTGCAGGGCAGTCTGCAGGGTCTTTTGCAGGTCGGCGTCCAGCGTCAGCACCAGCGTACAGCCGGGTACAGGGGTGGATGTCTGCATGGTTTCCCGCGTTACACCGTCCAAACCGACGTTGATCTGCAGCTGGCCGTCCCGCCCGCGCAGCAGGGTGTCGTAGGCGGCTTCCAAACCGTTTTGGCCTATTGACGCGTCCATCGCCAGACCCTGGGCCCTGGCAGCGGGCCACTGTTCGGCGGTGAGCGGCCCCGTAAAACCCAGCGTGTGGGGCAAAATTGTGCCATCCGGCCAGCGGCGTACGCCCCGCGCGGCCAGCCGCACTGCGCCGCTTTGCACCAGCCCGGCGCGGTAGTAAGCGGCGGCTCCGATGCTGTCCAACCCCTGGGTCACCGGCAGTTCCCCGGCCGAAACGGCAGAACAAAAGGCGGCAAGCTGTGTTTCCACATCCTTGCCGCCTGTCAGCGCCGCTATTGTGTTTACCGTCTCCCGCAGGTTCGTGCCCGGCGGGGCGGGAACCCGCAGGTATACGTCGTAGACTGTCTCATCCTGGGCCAGCACCGTGCCGCTGCGGTCGGTGATGGCACCCCGCGCCGCATGCTGGGGCAGGGTATAGCTGGCCGAACTGGCCTCGGCCATTTTCTGGGCGTAGTGGTCGGCCATGGCAAACTGCAGCCAGGCCAGCCGCGCCAGAAACAGCGCAAACACGGCGCAGCACAGCACCAGCAGCACCATCACTCGCCGCCGCGCCTTGCGTCGCCGGGTGCTTTGCGGCTTATCCATGGGTGAGACCTCCTTTGCCTCTATGCTGAGCGCACACGCAAACGGCCCCCTCCCAGAGGGAGGCCTTTGATGTGTCTACATCCAGTATAGGCAATCCCTGCCGAAATAGCAACATTTCCGCGGCAAAAAAGATGTTACATTTTTATAAAAAACACCTGGCTCCCCAAATCTGCCGTATCCGTCAGCGGGGCTTCGGCGCTCAATCCGTCGGCGGCGGGGGCAGGTATCCCCGCCAGCGTGCCCAGCCACAGGCCGTCGGCGGTGGTCACGACCGTGCCTGCGGCCAACGTGGTGGGCAGGGGCAGCTCGGTCAGCCGCCAGTTCTTTTGCAGCAGCCCGGCCTGCTCCCCGGCAAAGCCGGCGGCAGCAGGGGAGAGATATCCCGCAAAGGTCAGCGTGCAGCGGTCGGCCCCGGCTTCGGTGATGCGCCCGGCGAACCGTCCCTGCTCATCGCATACGGCAGCCCCTACGGGGTACACGCCTGCCAGTTCTGCGCGGTCGTGCCAGCGGAACACCACCCGCGCGGCCTGCCAACGCCCCGCCGGGCGTTCGATGCCTGCCCACTGCCGCAAGGCATCATTCTCGGCCAAGGCAATCTGCGCCCCGGCCAGATGCTTGTGCAAAGCGGTATTCTCTGCCTGCAAACTCGCCAGCCGGGCCTCGTACCGGGGCACAAAGCGGGCCGCCAGCGCGGCATCCACCCGCTGCACCCCGGCGGGCAAAAGCACTGCCAGCCGGGGCAGCGCAGCAATAAGCAGCACAAGCCCCGCCGCCAGCACAAAAAGCGGCCAACGCCGCCTGCGGGGCTGCTCCGCAAAGATCAATCCGCTGTCCCGTGCCATCCGCACCACCTCCACCCCAGAATATGCCTTGCGGTTGCCCCGCATACTCTGCTATAATGTAAGGGCAACACCGCACAATTCCCGCCTGACGGCTTAAGCACCGCTCCGGCGGCTGCGGCACGGCAACTGCGTTGCCAAAATGCTCGATAATACACAAAGTATTATCTGCGCTTTTGGCTTAGCAGCTGCCGCACCTCGCTCGCCGTATCGGCACTTAGAATTATGCGGTATTGCCTAAGGGATCAAACCAGGAGGAAACAAACCATGAAATACAAGCTGTTGCTTTTAGATATTGATGGCACGCTGCGCCCCGGCAGCTGCGAGCAGATCCCCAAGGAGAACGCCGCCGCCGTGCGTGCCGTGCAGAAAGCGGGTGTCAAAATCGCCATCGCCACCGGCCGCGGCCGCACCGGCGTGGGCAAGGGCCTGCTGCGGGACCTCAAGCCCGATTACTGGGTCTGTGCGGGCGGCGCCCAGCTGGTGGACGCCAAAGGCAATGACCTGGCCCTCCACCGCCTGACTGCTGAAGAAATGTACGCTCTCGTGGACTTTTTCGAGGATTACGAGCTGCCCCTGCGGTTCACCTTCCACGACGCCAACTACGCCTACATCGATTTTGCTGAGTTCGACCGCCGGGAAAAGGCCAAGAACCTGTACAACAACATCGTGGACGGCGAGGACCAGGATCACCATCTGGTGGAGATGCCCTTCGGCTGCTTCGGCTTCCTGCCCCGGGAACAAGCCGCGCAGTTCCAGGAAAAGTACGGCTATCTCGGCCTGCAGTTTCTCTACTCCTACCCCGGCAGCGATGGCTGCGATATTATGCAAAAGGGCGTCAATAAAGGCGCCGGCCTGTGCGAGCTGGCCGGGCTGGCAGGTCTGACGCCGGAGGAGTGCGTGGCCATCGGAGACGGCGACAACGATACCGCCATGCTGGCTGCCGCAGGCATGGGCATCGCCATGGCCAACGGCAGCGCCAACGCCAAAGCCGCCGCCGACCGCACCGGCCCCGACGCCGAACCCCACGGCGTGGCTGACCTCTGCCGGGAACTTTGGCCGGAGGCATTCTAACATGGCCGAGACCAAAGCCGCCTACACCCATGTGGGCCCCGGCCTGCCGCCGCTGTATGGGGCGCGGGCCAAAGCGCTGATTTTGGGAAGCTTTCCCAGCCCCAAAAGCCGGGAGCAGGGCTTTTTCTACGGCCACCCGCAAAACCGCTTTTGGCCGCTGATGGCCAGCCTGACCGGCGAGCCGGTGCCCGATTGGCAGGACATCGAGGCGAAAAAGGCTGTCATCCTGAAGCACGGCCTGGCTGTGTGGGATACCATCGGTGCCTGCGACATCCGCGGCGCGTCCGATGCCTCCATCCGCAATGTGGAACCGAACGACGTCGCCGCCCTCATCCGCAAACTGGGGGTGCAGGCGGTGTTCTGCAATGGCGCGGCTTCGGGGCGTGTCTATGCAAAATATGCCCAGGCAAGCACGGGTATGCCCGCCGTGGTGCTGCCCAGCACCAGCCCCGCCAACGCGGCGTGGTCGATGGACCGTCTGCGCACCGTCTGGGGCCGGGAACTGCTGCCTTTTTTGCAGGAAAACGGTTGCGAACGTACCGATTTTGTTCTATAATAAGGACATATCGCTACAATTTTAACGTAAGCAGCGCAAAGGAGAACTTTGCAGATGAATAAATGGGAAGAAAAACGCACCCGCCCGGTGCTGCCGATCTATCTGGCGGCGCTGGTGTGGCCGGTGGGCGCACTGCTGCTGCCGGCTTACCGTCTGTCCAACCTGCTCATCATCGCAGGGCTTAGTCTGGCGGCCTACGGGCTGGGCACCAAATTCTGCCCCACCCGCGTCATCCGTAAGCAGGTGCCCTACGCCACGGGCAGTGAGGATGTGGACACCATGCTGACAGAAATTACGGCAAAGCTGGATGAACTGCATGAACTGAACGATGAAATCCCGGATGCCCAACTTTCCTATGAAATGGATAGAATGGAAAAGGCCGGGCGCAGTATTGTGAGAGTGGTCGAACGGCAGCCGGAAAAGGCAAAGCAGGTAGACCGTTTTGCCCGCTATTATCTGCCGGAAGCTGTAAAGATTTTGGCTGCATATGCGCGTATTGAAAAAGATTTCGCCGATGTCGGAATGGATATGGGAGAGCGGACGACCTATGAAACGGTAGTCCAGGCAGGCTTTAAAGGCGAGAACTCCCAGCAAATTTTGAATGAAGTGAGAAAAAATACGACTACGATTGCCAAAGCCTTTGAAAATCAGCTGGACGCCCTGTACAGTGCCGAGGCAATGGACATTTCCACCGATATTGAGGTGCTGGACGGCATCCTGAAGAGCCAGAACCTGACCTGAGCCGCAACCTGATTGGATCATATTCATATATTTTGAAATGGAAAGGAAGACCTCCCATGGCTGAACTGAACAATGAACTGGACCTGACCGCCCCCGCTGCCCCCACCCTGACACTGGACCCTATCGCGGACGAAGCCGCCGAGGCGGCCAAGCTGGAAACCCCCAAGGCCGAGCCTGTCAAGGTCGAGGATACCCCGCTTAGCCCCGAAGAGCAGAAGATGGTCAATGACTTTGCCGAGAAGATTGACATCACCAACTCCCAGATGGTGCTGCAGTACGGCGCCGCCAGCCAGAAGAAGCTGAGCGACTTCTCCGAGACCGCCCTCTCCCGCGTCAAGACCAAGGATATGGGCGAGACCGGCGAACTCATCACCAGCCTGATCTCTGAGCTGCAGGGCTTTGACGCCACCGCCGAGCAGCCCAAGGGCTTTCTGGGTCTGTTCAAAAAGGCAAGCAATAACCTGGAACAGCTCAAGACCCGCTACGAAAGTGCTGACAAGAACGTGGAGCGCATCAAGACCCAGCTGGAGGACCACCAGGTCACCCTGATGAAGGACATCACCATGCTGGACAAGATGTATGAGCTGAATCTTGTCTACTTTAAAGAACTGACGATGTACATCCTGGCCGGCAAAAAGAAGCTGGAGCAGGTGCGCAATACCGACCTGAAGGCTGCGCAGGAAAAAGCCCAGCGCACCCAGCTGCCCGAGGATGCTCAGGCTGCCCGCGACCTGGCCGACCTGTGTGACCGCTTTGAGAAGAAGCTGTACGACCTGGAGCTGACCCGCAACGTCTCCATCCAGATGGGCCCGCAGATCCGCCTGATCCAGAGCAATGACACGATGATGGCCGAGAAGATCCAGACAACCATCGTCAACACCATCCCCTTGTGGAAAAACCAGATGGTCCTGGCCCTGGGCATCGCCCACAGCCAGCAGGCCATGCAGGCCGAGCGCGCCGTCACCGACGCCACCAACGAGCTGCTGCGCAAGAACGCCGCTACCCTCAAGCAGGGCACCATCGATATTGCCAAGGAGTCCGAGCGCGGCATCGTGGACATCGAGACCCTGCGGCAGACCAACAAGCAGCTCATCGAGACGCTGGACGAGCTGAACAAGATCCGCGCCGAGGGCAAGGTCAAGCGCGCCAACGCCGAGCAGGAACTGGGCCGCATCGAAGGCGAGCTCCGCAGCAAACTGCTGGAGATCAACGCGTAAAAGGATCCCACTCGAAAGGCCCCCTCTCAGGGGGAGCCCCTAACGAACGGCATTTTATAACAAGGATAAAACTATGCAACTGGAACAACAGGAGAGCTTCGAAATCAAAGGCCCCCAGCTGGAGGTCTTTGGCGAGGCGGAGACCAGGCTGCCCGCTGCGGCCAAAAAGCGCCCCGCCGCCCTGGCCGTGCTGGCCGTGGCGATCGTGGCGTCGGTGCTGGGCATCGGCGGCGCACAGTTAAAAGGCCAGTGGCGCGAGACCAGCGAGATCTACACCAGTCAGATCGATGACTACGGCAACGGCATCCAGCAGGATTTTTCGAATCAGGCCGATGCCGCCGCCAGCCTCATCCGCATTGCATCTGCCGTAGTGGGTACCGACGATGCGGACCTGCAGGCCGCCCAGACTGCGCTGGATAACTGGAACGAAGCCGCCGACCGCAAAGATACCAACGAGCAGTACACGCTGAACCGGCAGCTGTACACCGCCGTCGACACCCTGTACACGGCCGCCGCCGACGAGGCGGACAGCAAGGCCAAAGGGCAGCTGACCGATTTGTATGACAGCTTTGTTTCCAGCCAGATGATCCTGGACCGCGAGACCGCTGCCTATAATCAAGAAGCCGACAGCTACCTGAAGCTGGCCTCCGGCTTCCCCGGCGGGGTGCAGGCTGCGCTGTGGGGCGTAAAGGACATTCCGACCTTTGAACCGTGACACGATAAGGAAAATGAAAATGAACGTATCTGCAAATAAACTGGCGCGCCGCCTGGCGGCAGTGCTGGTCAGCTTGTTTGCGGTGGTGGTCCTGGCGCTGCCGGCTGCGGCAGCACCCCAGGTGGATAAAACCACCCCCGTAAACGACTATGCCGGCATCCTTTCCCGGGATACCATTGCCTATGTTACGGAGATCTCGTCCGCCCTGCAAAGCACCTGCGGCGCAGAGATCGGCGTCTATACGACCGAGTACATCGGCAACTCCACCATGGAAGGCTACGCCTACAGCGTGCTGAACGAATGGGGCCTGGGCTCCAGTGATAGGGACAACGGTGTGCTGCTCCTGCTGGCCCCCGGCGAGGATGACTACTACATCACCCGCGGTACCGGCCTGGAATCGGCCCTGTCCATCAGCACCCTGGGCACGATCCTGGACGACAAGATGGAACCCAACTGGGTCAGCGGCGATTACGATGCCGGCGTGTGCGCTACCGTGGCCGCAATTGCGGATAAGCTGTGCGGCATCTATGGTGTGACCCTGGATACCTCGTCCGTAGCCAACAACACATTTGGCAGAAACAGAGAAAGCAACATCATGGGCTTTATCATGGTTATCATTGCGGTCATCCTGATCATCTGGGTCATCTCCACGCTGACCCGACCGCCCCGTCCGCCCCGCGGCGGAGGGCCCCGTGGTGGCGTTGGCCGTGATATGTTCTGGTACAGCATGGGCCGTGCTTCCCGTCGGCCGCGGCGTCCGCCGCCCCCGCCGCCCCCGCCGCCGGGCGGCCCTGGTTTTGGCGGTGGGCCGCGCCCCGGCGGTTATCGCCCCGGCGGTTATCGCACCGGCGGTGGCATGGGCGGCTTTGGCGGCGCAGGCCGTTCGGGCGGCTCTCGTCCATCGCGCCCATCTGGCGGTTCCCGTCCATCCGGCGGCTACCACACCGGCGGCGGTTCCAGCCGTGGCGGCGGTGTAGGCCGTCACCATTAAGCAGTTTTACAGTGCCTCGGCTTCGCGCCGGGGCATTTTTAGAAAAGGAGGCAACATCCCTATGCCTAAATTTGCCGTTGTCACTGGTGCCAGCTCCGGCATCGGGGCCGAGTTCGCGCGTCAGCTTTCTGCCCGCGGTTATAACCTGATGCTGGTGGCCCGCCGGGCCGACCGTTTGCAGGCGCTTTCCAACAGCTTGACCACCGAGTGTGAAATTTTCACCGCCGACCTGGCCCGCAAAAGCGAGTGCCTGCGTCTGGCGGATGCTTTGGCCGACCGCCGCATCGATCTGTTCATCAACAATGCCGGTTTTGGTGATTGCGGGCCGTTTCTGCAGACCGATTTGGAAAAAGAACTGCAGATGATCGAGACCAACGTCCGGGCGCTGCACATCCTGACCAAGCGCATCGTCCAGCAGATGGAAGAGCAGGGGAGCGGCGCGCTGCTCAACGTCGGCTCCTGCGCGGGGCTGATGCCTGCCGGGCCGTACATGGCTGCCTACTACGCCACCAAGGCCTATGTTGTCAGCCTGACCAGCGCTGTGGCCGAGGAACTTCGGGAGATGCACAGCCCGGTCTATGTAGGCTGCCTCTGCCCCGGGCCGGTGAACACGGAGTTCAACGCCGTGGCCAACGTGCAGTTTGCCTTAAAGGGCATCACGCCGGAATTCTGCGTGCGATGCGCACTGCACGGCATCCACCGCCGCAGGACCATCATCGTGCCCGGCCCGCTGGTGGCCGCTGGCATGACCCTGGGCCGCTATCTGCCGCGTTCCGCCTATATCAAGATCGCAGCCCATCAGCAGCAGAAAAAGTTGTATCGGTAACAAAAAGGCTCTCCTCAAGGGGAGCCTTTTTGTTGCATCCCAAGGCCGCACAAAAAACTTTCCTCTTCCTACTGTTTTTCTTACAGGGGTTGTGCTATAATCAATACTGCATAGCTATCTGTAAACAAAGGAGGGCACGCCTATGCCAGCGCCGCAGGAACCGCGCAGCCCGCGCCCCGAAACTGAATATACCTGGCAGGGGGATTGGGCACGCCCCACTCCGCCGCCTGAGCAGCCACCCCGCCCGGCCCCGACCGACCGCCAGCGGAGGCAAGCTGCTCGCCGCCGCCGGGAAATGCGCCGTCGCCGCCGCCGTGCCGCCTTTTTGGGCACGGCAGCGGGTATCCTGGCGCTGTCCGGCATCATCACGCTGATCCTGCCCAAAAGTGTGAAAGGCGAGACCGAACCCGAAGCCCCGGCAGTAACGGGCACCACCCAGCTGGTGGCCCCGCTGCCCTACACGGGCACCAACAGCAGCGATACCAGCGGCACCGTGCAGACTCTCAACTGGGGCACCGTCGGCCCGCAGCAGCAAAGCGCCGATACCGGCTACACCTACACCGCCACACCGCAAAAATCTGTGCAGTTGGGCGAGTTTGGCCGCGTGAGCACCAGCTGGTTTGCCGATGCCGCTTTCCTGGGTGACTCCCTCACCGCAGGCTTCTGCGCCAACGAGTACAACATCGATGTGGGCGGTGCGCTCATCTGCGGCTACCGCAGCATCAGCCCCAACACCATCGTCAACCGCACCACTGTCACCAACCCTGACCGCGGCGAGGAAGTAGCCCTCGACGTGCTGGCCGCCAACCAGCCCGCCAAGCTCTACATCCTGCTGGGCACCAACGCCCTGGTGCAGACCGGCAACGAGGACAGCTTCATCAATTACTACGCCCGCATGCTGGACGAGCTGCGCGCCGCGCTGCCCAACACCACCTTTTACGTGCAATCCATTCTGTGCGCCACGCAGGAGACCGTCGAGGACGACGCCCCCGGCCTTTCGCCGGACCACATCGGCCCCATCAACCAGCAGATCAAGGCCCTGTGCGAGGAGCGCGGCCTGTACTACCTGGACTTGAACGCAGAGTTCAGCGACGAAAACGGCTACCTGCTCACCGATTACGCACAGCCGGACGGCATCCATCTGACGGTTTCGGGCTACAACAAGTGGGTCAGCTACCTGTGTACCCACACGCCTTACAGCAAAAACAATCCCTATCAGCCCGGCAGCACCTACTACCTCAGCGAGGAGATGCAGAGCCAGCTGGCCGACCTGCCGTAAAAGGTAATGCCGCACAATTCTGGCCTGACGGCCTAAGCACCGCTTCGGCGGCTGCGGCATGCCATATCGGCACTTAGAATTGTGCGGTATTGCCTAAAAGGAAAGTATTGCAGAAGGAGCATCGTATGCAGAATCAGGATGAGGGGCCGCGCTACACAGACCCCGGCCACCCCTACAGCGGCAGTGACGGCCGCTACCAAAACCAATATTCCACCCGGTCCCGCCGCCCGGCAGACAAGCCGTTCCAGTTCCCCTGGTGGGCCATCGTCATCCCGTTTTGCATCGGGATGTGGCCTGTCGGCATCGCCTTTATCATCATGAACAAGCTGATGAAAGAGGGCAAGATGGCCGACTTTGAGGAGCGTGCCCGACAGCGGACATCCCAGTTTACCCATACCTCCCGCACCACGACCGGATCGGATGGCCGGACCGTTTACGAGGCCCAGTTCCGCCGCGTGGACGAGAGCGGAACGTCCACCAGCCGGAACGCGGACGCAAACACCCCCATTTATGGCCGCAGCGTCCCGCCGCAATCGACTGTGGAGGCCGCCGAAAAGCAGAGCAAAAAGACCGGTGCCGCTACGGCGCTGACCGTGGCGGGCGTTGCGCTGCTGATCTGCGCGCTGATCGCCCTGCCGGATGGCATCTTCTGGCTGCCTGATGCGCTGGCCGAGGGCGGCTACTACTGGCGCTGGCTCATCGAGGACAGCATGCCCATGCTGATTGCCGCGGCGGGCGGCATCGGCTGCCTGTTCGGCGCCCACAAGCTGCGCACCGGCAACCGCCTGCGCAAAAAGATCGCCAATATCGTCGGTGATTCGCAGTATATGTACATTGAGGACATTGCCGCTGCCATCCCCTGCGGCTATGACAAGTGCCGCAAGCACCTGGAAAACTGCATCGATGCCGGTGTCTTTGGCCCGGACGCCTACCTGGATATGAAGCGCCGCTGCCTGGTGGTCAAGGGCAAAGCCCCCGAAACGACTGCCCCCAAGGCCCCCGCCAAAACGCAGGAGACCCAGGCCCAAACGGCCAAAGAGGCCGCGCAGACCAAGGACCGGTACCAGAAGATCCTGGACGAACTGCGCCGCGTCAACGATGCCATCCCCGACGAGGAGATGAGCGACAAGATCAGCCGTCTGGAGGCTGTCTCGGCCAAAATTTTTGAGCAGGCCAAAACCGACCCCGACAAGCTGCCCCGCATGCGCAAGTTCATGGACTACTACCTGCCCACCTCGCTGAAGCTGCTGCAAGCCTACGCTGAGCTGGATTCCCAGGGCGTCGAGGGCGAGAACATCACCGAGTCCAAACACCGCATTGAGCAGACGATGGACACGCTGGTGCATGCCTTTGAGACCCAGCTGGACCAGCTGTTTGCCGCCGATGCCATGGACATCAGCGCCGACATCGACGTGATGCAGAACATGCTGCGCGCAGACGGCCTGACCGGGGATACCCCCTTTAAACAGTAACGGCAGCCCTGCGCCCGCCGCCCTATGGGCGCAAAGCGGCGCGGCCCGCCCCCAAAAAATCAAAACTTTACTAGGAGCCATTTTCCAATGCAAGGTAAAACCACCGCCCAGCTGCGCGGCAGCTGGCACAATTTTTCCAAGTACCGGCCGCTGATCCGCGAGCTGGTCACCCGCGACCTCAAGGTAAAATACCGCCGCAGCTTCCTCGGCTATGTGTGGAGCATCCTGAACCCCCTGCTGATGATGCTGCTGCAAACGCTGGTATTTTCCTATATGTTCCGCTTCCAGATCGAGAACTTCCCGCTCTACCTCATCTGCGGCAACACGCTGTTCAACTTCTTTAACGAGAGCACCAATATGGGCATGGGCAGCGTGCTGGGCAACTCGTCCCTTATCAAGAAGGTGTACGTGCCCAAGTTTATTTTCCCCATCAGCCGTGTGGTGTCCAGCTTTGTTAACCTGCTGTTCAGTCTGGCGGCTATCATTCTGGTCATGCTCATCACCCGCTCGCCCTTCCACCTGACCATTCTGCTGGTATGGGCGCCGTTGGTGCTACTGTTTCTGTTCACCTGCGGTATGGCGCTGCTGCTGTCGGCGCTGGCGGTCTACTTCCGCGACCTGCAATACCTGTACGGCATCGTTACCATGGCCTGGATGTACGCCACACCGTTGTTTTACCCCATCTCGGCTTTACCGCCTTTTATGGTGGCGATCGTTAAGCTGAATCCGCTGTACCACTATATCAACTGTATGCGGTGCCTGGTCATGTACGGCACGGTGCCCGGCCCCAACACCTGGTTTGCCTGCATCGTCTGTGCTGTGGGCGTGATGGTGGTAGGCCTGGCGGCTTTCCGCAAACTGCAGCGCAACTTTATTCTGTATCTGTAAGGAGTTCCCCCTATGCCCATCATTCAGGTGGATAACGTCTCGATGCGGTTCAACCTGGCACAGGAAAAGACCGAGACGCTGAAAGAATACACCGTAAAACTGCTGAAACATCAGCTTTTCTTTAACGAGTTCTACGCTTTGCAGGACGTGTCCTTCTCCATCGAGCCCGGCGAATCTGTCGCGCTCATCGGCCGCAACGGCAGCGGCAAAAGCACGATGCTCAAACTTATCGCCGGTGTCATGTATCCGTCCAAAGGTTCGGTGCGGGTCAATGGTGAGATCGCCCCGCTGATCGAGCTGGGCGCCGGTTTCGATATGGAGCTGACCGCCCGCGAGAACGTTTACCTCAACGGCGCCGTCCTGGGGCATGACCGTGCCTATATGGATGAGCACTTCAAGAATATCATCGACTTTGCCGAACTGTGGGATTTTGTCGATGTGCCGGTGAAAAACTACTCTTCCGGCATGATCGCCCGCTTGGGCTTCTCCATCGCTACCGAGGTGCGGGCCGACATTCTGGCCTGCGACGAAATTTTGTCGGTGGGCGACTTCATGTTCCAGCAGAAATGCCACGACCGCATGGAACAGATGCTTTCCGGCGGTACGACGCTGCTTTTCGTCAGCCACGACATCAACCAGGTCAAGCAGCTCTGCAAGCGCGCTATCTGGATCGATCATGGCCACCTGCGCGGAGACGGCCCCTCGGCTGAAGTGTGCGATGCTTACGTGGCCGCCATGCAGCGCGGGGAATGAAAGGAACGCTATGCTGAATAAAAAACAGAATATTCTGCGCGAAACTTTGACAGTGGTGCTGCTGCTGGCAAGCGTTGCGCTGGCGGAATACTGGTTTTTCCAGCTCTGGCGGCTGGATTGGAAGGTGCCCATGCTCTACGGCGGCGACGGCATCTACTGGGTGGGCCAGATCCAGCGCAGCTTTGGCGAGCTGACCGGCTCCCTGGGGTGGCCGTTCTACCAGGCCCCCAGCCCCTACGAGCCGAATTATGACCTTGTCTACGACATTTTTGTGGCCTTTGTGGGCCTGTTTACCAAGGATACCGGCACGGTGTTCAACCTGTATATCCTGGTTATCCCCTTTGCCAATGCGCTGGCCGGGTACACGGTATTCCGCATGGTGGGCATGCGCCGGTGGCTGTCCTACGGCTTCGGCATGACCTTCGGCCTGTGTGCCTATGTGCAGCAGCGCCTGGGCGGCCACATGATGCTGGCCGCCGTGGAGTTTGTGCCGTTCTCGGTCCTGCTCTGCCTCTGGTGCGCAGAGGACCCCAATTTTAACAAGCCCGGCAAAGGCTTCTTCAAAAATAAGCGCAACTGGCTGGCTCTGGCTATGGCCTGGGGCATCGCCAACAACGGTGCGGCCTACTACCCGTACTTTACCTGCTTTTTCCTCTGCGTTACGGCCCTCTGCCTGATGCTGCGTGACCACGCCTGGAAGCCCGCCGTGCCCTGCCTGGTCACCATCGGCGAGATCGTCGCCTGGATGGTGCCGGATTTCTTCCCCATGGTGCTGGGCAAGCTGGTGGGGGTTGGCAGCACCATCACCAACGGCGTCTACCGCAGTCCGGTGGGTGCGGACATCTACAGCCTGCGCATCAGCAGTTTGCTGCTTTCGCCCAACGGCTTTGGCATCGGCAAGCTGACGCGGTGGATCCAGCGCTACTTCCAGATCCTCTCCACCGACGAAGGCCCCATGTACAACGAGAACAGCTACGGCTATCTCGGCATCATGGGCATCATCGGATTTTTGTTTCTGATCCTGATGCTGCTGCGTAACTGGGATTGGAAGGCCGGCCGTACCGAGCACCCCGAACTGGGTGACCGTGTCTGGCTGCTCAGCCGGCTGAACGTTATGGCGCTGCTGCTGGCCACCCTGGCCGGCTTTGGCAGCATCATCGGCATTTTTATCCGCTTCATCCGCGGGTACAACCGCATCAGCCCGTACATTATCTTCTTCGCGCTGCTCACCATGGGCCTTACGGCAGAAAAGCGCCTGACCCAGCGCACCGGCAAATCCAGGGCGGCCTTTGCCGCGGTGCTGGCGGTGCTGCTGGTCTTCGGCTTCTGGGAGCAGCAGGGGCTTTACAATCCTAAGTACGAATCCGTACAGGAGACCTGGCAGCAGGACGAGGACTTTATGGCCGAGGTCGAGTCGGCGGCAGGGGAGGGCGCTATGATCTTCCAGCTGCCCTACATGAAGAACTTCGAGAACGGCCCCCAGAATAAAATGTGGGACTACACGCTGCTGCGCGGCCCGCTGCACAGCAAAACGCTGAAATTCAGCTACGGCGCAGGCTACGGCACCGAGAACGACAACTGGTACAAGGCGACCAGCGAGCTGGAGCCGGAGGCTATGGTCGCCGAACTGCGCGCCCAAGGCATGGCGGGCATCTACCTGGACCTGGACGGCTACACCGAGGAAGAACAGCAGCCCACCCTGCAGGCGCTGATCGACGCCGCGGGCTGTGACGAAAGCGATGTCATCATCAGCGAGGGCGGCACCCTGTGCTACATCCCGCTGGGGAAAGGATGACCGATGGAGCGTAACAACCTCAAAAAAATTACCGGGAGCCGCTGGTTTTTGCCCGTGGTCTGCGCGGTGTCCTTCGTGTTCGGGTGGTGGTATCTCAGCATCACCACCTGCGCGCCCTTGGGCGGCGATGACGAGATCATCAATCTGCAGAATTACTACTACATCACCCACACTCCCTGGTGGCAGGTGGTGCTGACTCACGCCAAGGAAATTTTGAACCAGCTGGCCCTGCAAAGCCCCCGCTTCCGGCCGTTTTCCTCGCCGCCGGTCCGCTCTCTCAACAGCTGGTTCCTGGGCGATCTGGTGGTCTACCGGCTGTACATCCTGGCATGGACCTATGCGGACATCGCCCTGACGGCCTGGCTGACCGCCAAGGCCACCCACAGTAAAAAGCTGGGCGCGCTGGCGTTCTGCCTGCTGCCCATGATGTTCTCCCTCTGGCAGGACGCCACGGGCAACAGCATGTACTCCTACGGCGCGCTGGCCCAAAGTACGCTGCTGCCGGTGCTGCTGGCGGGCCTGTGCATGCTGCGCTGGCAGGATACCCACCATATGCGGTGGGCGGTGCTGTCGGCTTTCTTCATGTTTATGGCCTGCGGCACCTTTGAAATCGGCTTTACCTACATTGCGGCGCTGTTCGGCTTCGCATGGCTCTACACCGGCTCCGGCAAGGTGCTGCCTGCGCTGCGTCTTTGTCTGGCACCGCTGGCGGGCGAAATCATCAGCTTCGGCTTCAATATGGGCTCGCGGGCGGTCAATGCCATGCGCGATACCGGCGCAACGGACATCGGCGGCATTTCCCCCAACTTTGATCTGCCGCTGGTGCTGCGCACCTGGGTGATGCAGATGTCGGCGGGGTTCCCCCTCAACGCCATGATCTTTGGCAAGATCAAACCCAGCAACGTGCAGCCCTCGGATGTTATCTGCGGCATTGCGCTGGCAATTTGCGTGGTGGCGGCACTGGCTGTGCTGGACCGTCTGCCCACCCGCAAGGAAAACCTGCTGCTGTTTTTGACGGGGCTGGCACTGCTGTCTGCGCCGTCCTTACTGATTGGCCTTTCGCCCAAATACCAGAACGGCATCAACGTGGATTGGCGCCACGGTTACATCCCCCAGACCGTCGAGTCCTTCGGCGTGGGCCTGATGGCTGTCGCTGTGTTTGTGGTGCTGCTGCGCTTTGTGCGCGGCAAAAACTGGTGGGCAAAGCTGCGCCCGGCCTGCAGTGTACTGCTGGCGGCGGGCATGGCCTTCTCGGTGGTATGGCAGCGCTCGGCGGCCCGCTCCTATGAGAAAGGCGGCCGCGCTTATACGGTATTTGCCGAGGGCGTAGAGGCCGGTCTGGCCGATGCTGCCGACACCGAAACGCCTGTCGTGACCGATTACCCCGTCTGGGGCGGCGACCTGGAGGCGGAAAACGCCTTCTTCCTGCGCTATGCCGATACCGACACCAATGCCCACAGCCTGGCTGTCTGGCGCACCGAAAGCCATGAGGAGGCCACCGTCTGCCGTTTAGGCTTTGCCCTGGGCAGTGATAAGCGCACCGATATTTCCTGGCTGGGCACGGCAGCGGACGATAACCTCGACACCGTCACCGGCGTGACCGTCTACCTGCCCAAACAGGCAGACCCGGCGGGCGCCCTTGCCTACACCACCCGCGCCGCTGACGGTACCGAGACTGAGCACACCCAGCCCCTGGCAGAACTGGCGCAAACCAAGGCCGAAAACGGCGGCACGCTGGTCACCCTGCCGGAGACCACCCCCATCGTGGGCGATACGCTGCGGCTGCAAAGCTGAATCAAGGAGTACAAACTTACATGACGCAAACCCGTAAAAAGCGGCTGCTGTGGGCCCTTTGCCTTGCGGCGCTGGCCCTGTTTGCTGCGGCCATGGTGTGGCTGCATTACCAGCAGCTTTGTGCCACCGGCCGGGGCGAGGACCCCTATACCTCCGACCTAGGGCAGCATCTGCACTTTGCCCAAAGCGGGCTGATCTACTCGGCCACCTCGCTGCTTATCGGCCCGGCCTATGCCGCGGGCGGCAAGCTGGGCATTGCGCTGCTGCTGGCCGTGTTTCACCTGGCCGCTGTGGTTGTGTTTGCCTGGGGGTTAAAGGCCGCCCTGCCCGAATGGAGCTTGCCCGCCCGGCTGCTGGCCAGCTTTGTGGTCAACCTGGCCCAGGCGGTCTATATCCCCCGCGGCGGCTACTGGTATCAGGGCACCATTACCGGCACAATTTACCACAACACAACGTACATTATGCTGGCTCCCTTTGCGCTGCTGGCCGTGCTGTGGTTCTACCGCGCCTGGCAGGGGATCGACGGCCGGATCGATCTGCGCACCTGGCTGATTTGCACGGCATTTTTAACGGCAGCCACCGCCTTTAAGGCAAACCTGATCTTCGCTTTCGCCCCGGCGCTGCTGGTGCTGCTGATTGCTGATTTCATACGCACCCGCGCAAAAAATATTGGCAATGAGGTGTTGATGGGCTGCAGCGTTTTCCCCGGCGTGGGACTTTGCATCCTCGAGGCCAACGTCCTGTTTACCGAGGAAGGCAGCGGTCTGCGGCTGATCTTCACCACCGAGTTCGACCGCCACGCTTTGCTGTGGGGTATCTTTAACGAGGCCGCGCTGCTGGGCCTGCTCCGCTCCCTGCCCTTTGTGGCGGCGGTGGCGCTGCTGCTGCGCTGGCCGGCTTTTGGCAGCTTCCGTTATAAATTCAGCCTGTTTCTGTTTGCCGTCGCCATGGCCGAAGCCCTGCTGCTGGTGGAGGGCGGCGACCGGCTGTACCACGCCAACCTCTGGTGGGGGCCGTTCATCTGCTTCTGGGTGCTCTGGCTGGAATCGGTGGGTATCTTCCTCAAGCAGGCACTTGCCAAGCCCAAAAACGCCAGCACCGTCCTGTGCGGCATAGCGCTGGGCTGGCACATCATCAGCGGCGTGTGCTATCTGGTGCGGCTGATGCAGGGAGTCTCTTACAACGTGCCGATTATGACTTACCATATCGGCTTTTAAAATCAAACATTTTACAGGCGGTTTGTGCGAGGCAAGCCGCCTGTTTTTCGTTTGCTACTTGTCGTACACAGCCAAATGCGGTATAATAGAATAGAATGTTTTTGTAACTATGCCACGCGGCAGGCTCCACCGCCCCGCGTGTTTGGGAGGCAGTATCATGTCTGAATTTATTCCGCTTTCTGTCCCGAATTTCGGTCCCCGCGAAGCAGAGCTTGCCAGCGAGGCTATCACCTCCGGCTGGGTCTCCACCAGCGGCGGCAAAGTCACCGAGTTTGAGGAAGCGCTGGCCAACTACGTGGGCATGCCCCGCGCCGTGGCCTGCAACGCCGGTTCCAGCGCCCTGCACCTGGCCGCTATGGCTGCCGGCATTACCCGCGGGGATGAAGTCATCGTCCCGACCCTGACCTTCATCGCCGCTGTCAACCCGCTGACCCGCTACGTCGGCGCAGAACCCATCTTCGTCGGCTGCGACGACAGCCTTTGCATCGACCCCGACGCTGTTGAGGACTTCTGCACCAACCACTGCGAACTGCGCGACGGCAAACTGTACAACAAGACCACCGGTGCCCATGTCAAGGCGCTGGAAGCTGTGCATGTCTTCGGCAACATGGCCGATATGCCCCGCCTGATGGCCATCGCCCGCCGCTACGGCCTGATTTTGATCGAGGACGCTACCGAGGCCCTGGGAACCCAGTGCATCGACGGCCCCTTCAAGGGTAAGTTTGCCGGTACCATCGGAGATATCGGCTGCTACAGCTTCAACGGCAACAAGATCATCACCACCGGCGCAGGCGGTGCGGTCGTCTCCAATCATCCCGATTGGGCCGAGCACGCCAAGCACCTTTCCACCCAGGCAAAGGCCGACATGCTGCAATTTTTGCATGACGAGGTGGGCTACAACTACCGCATGACCAACGTACAGGCCTGCCTGGGCCTGGCCCAGCTGGAACGGCTGGAGGGCTTTATCGCCCACAAAAAGGAACTGTACGACCACTATGTCGCCGCCCTGGACGGCGTCAAGGGTCTGCACATCCTGCCCTTCCGCGAGGAAGAATGCCGCTCCAACCACTGGTTCTTCAGCCTGTACCTGAAGGATTCCGGCCTGGATCGTGACACCGTCATTGAAAAGCTGCAGGCCCAGCATATCCAGACCCGCCCGGTTTGGGCGCTCATCCATGAGCAGGCCGACTACCCCCGCAACGAGGCCTACGCCCTGGACAAGGCCGAGGATTACCGCAAGTACATCGTCAACCTGCCCTGCTCCACCAACCTGAGCATGGAGGACTGCGAGCGCGTCTGCCAGGCCGTGCTGGCACTGTAAAAATAACCGCCCGAAAGGGGGCTGACCCTTGATCAAAGTAGAAGAGCTGTTTATCGAGCCTACCGCCACGGTACT
Organism: Oscillospiraceae bacterium; assembly: GCA_025758045.1. Taxonomy (NCBI): domain Bacteria; kingdom Bacillati; phylum Bacillota; class Clostridia; order Eubacteriales; family Oscillospiraceae; species Oscillospiraceae bacterium. The sequence goes on from CP107208.1 coordinate 1,989,327, forward strand.
GGAGACCCTGCGCAAGCTGGACGAGACCGGCCAGCGCATCCTGTTCATCGCGCCGGAAGGCCAGCTGAAAGCCGTTATCACCGATGGCGACATCCGCAAATTCTTCCTGCGCGGCGGCACGCCGGACCAGACAGTGGATAACGCCGCCAACTACCATCCCCTTAGCCTGCCGGTGTCGGAGCGCGGAAAAGCCCGCAAAATGCTGCAAAAGCATTGCATCGACGCGCTGCCCATCCTCAACAAGCGCGGCGTCATCACCGACATCGTCTTTGCCCGGGGCGAGGATGTGGACAACCGCAAACGCGCCGACATCCCCGTCGTTATGATGGCAGGCGGTCTTGGCACCCGGTTGTACCCCTACACCAAAATTTTGCCCAAACCGCTGATCCCGGTAGGGGAGCAGCCCATCGCTGAGTTGATTATGGACCGCTTCCGCGATTTTGGCTGCCACGATTTCACCATGATCGTCAACTATAAGCGCGGCATGATCAAAAGCTATTTTGGCGAACTGGAAAAGGATTACACCGTCAATTTCGCCGACGAGGATGTATTTATGGGCACCGGCGGCGGCCTTTGCCTGCTGAAAGGCAAGATGAAGTCGCCCTTCTTCTTCACCAACTGCGACACGCTGCTGGATGTGGACTTCGGCGATATTTACGAGTATCACAAGGCCCACGGCAACCTGGTCACGATGGTTTGTGCCTTCAAGCACTACACCGTGCCCTACGGCGTGGTGGAACTGGGCGAGGACGGCGGCATTGCCGCCATGCGCGAGAAGCCGGAGCTGGACTTCTTGACCAACACCGGCGTCTACGTGGTGGAGCCCCGCGTGGTGGAGGAGATGCGCGATGGAGAGAAGATCGGCTTCCCCGATGTCATCGAGCGTTACCGCGCCGCTGGCGAGAAGGTGGGCGTGTATCCCATCAGTGAGAGCAGCTGGATGGATATGGGCCAGCTGGAAGAACTGGAAAAAATGAGACGCAAGCTGGAAAGCCAGCAGTAAAGGAGGCACCCTGATGCCCGTAACCATCATTGCCGAGGCCGGTGTCAACCACAACGGCGACCTGGAAATGGCCAAAAAACTGGCCCTGACCGCCAAAGAGTGCGGCGCGGACATTGTAAAGTACCAGACCGCTGTGCCTGAACTGGTCGTGAGCAAATTCGCCGAGAAGGCTGAGTACCAGAAGCAGACCACCGATGCGGCCGAAAGCCAGCTGGAGATGATCCGCAAGCTGCACTTCTCCTTCGAGGGGCATAAGGAGCTGAAAGAATACTGCGATTCCATCGGCATCCAATACCTTTCTGCGCCGTTTGACATCCCCAGTGTGCAGTTTCTGGGCACTCTGGGCCTGCCGCTTATTAAAGTGCCCTCCGGAGAGATCACCAACCTGCCGTATCTCGAGGAAGTGGCCAAGCTGCACACCCCTGTGCTGCTTTCCACCGGCATGAGCAACTTGAATGAGATCACCGACGCCCTGGGCATCCTGGACGATGGCGGCTGCCCCGAGGTCACGGTGCTGCACTGCAACACCCAGTACCCCACCCCCTACGAGGACGCCAACCTCACCGCCATGATGGAATTGTTCGACCAGTTCGGCCTGCCGGTGGGCCTGTCCGACCACACCCCCGGCTGGGAGTGTGACGTCGCCGCTGCCGTGCTGGGCGCGCAGGTGATCGAAAAGCACTTCACGCTGGATAAATCCCTGCCCGGCCCTGACCAGAAAGCCAGCCTCGACCCTGCCGAGTTCAAGGCTATGGTGGACGCGGTGCGCCATGTGGAAGCCGCCCTGGGCGACGGTCACAAGCACCTGACCGAGAGCGAAGCCCCCAACAAAACGGTGGCCCGCAAAAGCATCGTGGCTGCCCGCGCCATCAAGGCAGGGGAGATCTTTACCACCGAGAACCTGACCACCAAGCGCCCCGGGGACGGCATTTCCCCCATGCGCTGGTACGAAGTGCTGGGCCAAGCCGCCAAGCGCGACTTTGCCGAGGATGAAAAAATCGAGCTGTAACGAGGTTTTATGCGCACGATTTGTGTAGTGACCGCCACGCGGGCGGAATACGGTCTGCTGCGCCCTGTGGTGCAAAAGCTGGCGGCGTCCAGCACGCTGCAATTGCAGCTGGTGGCCACCGGCGCGCACCTCTGCCCGCGTTTGGGCGAGACAGTGCGGGAGATCGAAGCCGACGGCGTACCCATCGCGGCCCGCCTGCCGATTTTTGTGGGCGATGAGAACGAGCCGGTGGCCGTGACCATTGCCCGCACCATTACCGTGTTTGACGCATACTTTTCCGCCCACCGTCCCGATGCCGTGCTGCTGCTGGGCGACCGGTTTGAAATTTTCGCGGCAGCCATCGCTGCGGCGACCCGGCATATCCCCATCGCCCACATTTCGGGCGGGGATGTGACCCTTGGCGCGGCGGATGAATACTACCGCCACTGCATCACCAAAATGGCAGCGGTGCATTTCCCGTCCTGCGCTGATAGCGCCGCCCGGTTGGTCCGTATGGGCGAAGCTCCCAAAACGGTGTTTTGCGTGGGCGGCCTGGGCGACGAGAACATCCGCACTCTGCCCAAAATGAGCCGGGAAGAATTGTGCAACTCCACAGGCTTCCCGCTGCAGCAGCCCTTTGCGCTGGTGACCTACCACCCCGAGACTTCTGCCGATGCCGGCTCGCCTGCCGCCCAGAGTGAAGCCCTTTGCGCCGCTATGGAAGCCGTGCCCGGCGTCTACTGGCTCATCACCGGCTCTAACGCCGACGCAGGCGGGCAGATCTGCACGGCCCGCATGCAGCGCTTTGCCGCCGAACACCCCGACCGCGCCGGGTTCATCCAAAGCCTGGGATTGCGGCGGTACCTTTCGGCCATGCAGTACGCCGCGCTGGTGGCGGGCAATTCCTCCTCCGGCGTGGTGGAAACGCCGACCTTTAAGGTGCCCACCGTCAATATCGGCCAGCGCCAGGCGGGGCGCGCTATCTGCGCCAACGTTTTGTGCTGTGATGCCGAGGAACCGGTCATTGAAGCTGCCCTGCGCCGCGCGTTAAGCCCGGAGTTTGCCGCCACCGCCGCCACGGCCCAAAGCCCCTACGGCGGCGGGGACACCAGCGGCAAGATCTGCACCGTGCTGCAAAACTTTGATTTCTCAAAGCCTAAAATGTTTTATGACGGCCCAGTGCCGGAATTTGACCCCCAAAGGAGCGTTTTGGTATGAAACTTCTGATCGTTGGTCTGGGCAGTATGGGCAAGCGCCGCGCACGCCTGTCCAAAGGCATTGACGCCGCCCTCCACATTGTGGGCGTGGATACCGCCGAGGCCCGCCGTGCCGAGGCCTGCACCCTGGGCCTGGCGGATGCCGCCTATCCCACCATTGCCGAGGCCGTGGCCGCCGAGCACCCGGACGCCGCTCTGGTTTGCACCGCGCCGCTCTCCCACGCTGCGGTCATCGGCGAACTGCTGGATAACGACCTGCCTGTTTTTACCGAGCTGAACCTGGTAGGGGACGGCTACGCCGAGAACATGGCCAAGGCGGCCGCCAAAAACCTGCCGCTGTTCCTCTCCTCCACCATGCTGTACCGCCGCGAAACGCAGTACATCAAACAGCAGGTGCAGGCTTTTGGCAAGCCGGTGCATTATATCTACCACATCGGTCAGTATCTGCCGGATTGGCACCCCTGGGAAAACTACAAAAACTTCTTTGTGGGCAATGCCCGTACCGGCGGTGTGCGAGAGATATTCGGCATCGACCTGCCCTGGCTGTTGGATGCCTTCGGGGATGTCGAGTATGTCACTGTGCAGAAGGATACCATCAGCGACCTGGGCCTGCCGTACCCAGATTGCGTGACCCTGCTGCTGCGCCACAAGGGCGGCGTGCAGGGTGTGCTGGCGGCGGATGTGGTCAGCCGCAAGGCTGTGCGCAGCTTTGAGTGCTTCGGCGACGGCATCCACCTTTTCTGGGAGGGGAACCCCAAGGCCCTGTACGAGTTCAAAGACGGCGACAAGCAGCCTGTGAACACCTACGCCAGCTTTGAGCATGACAGCCGCTACAGCGACAACATCGTCGAGAACGCCTATGTGGACGAACTGACGAACTTTTTTGGCGTGCTGAAGGGCACTGAGACGCCACGCTGGAGCTTTACCAAGGATTTGGCGGCCATCCAGTTGATGGACAAAATCGAGGAGGCCTGATCCATGCGCACCATCACCGCGCTGTTTGTGGGGTTGGGTTCCATCGGAACCCGCCACTTAAAAAACCTGCATAACCTTTGCACCGACCGCGGATGGACCTTGCAGGCCGACGCCCTGCGCAGTGACCTGCACCGCCCCCTGCGGGACGGCGTGGCTGAGCTGCTGCACGCCCAGTACACCGATTTGGCCGCCGCGCCTGCCCGGTATGATATGGTGTTTATCACCAACCCCACCAGTTTGCATGTCGAGGCATTGCAGCAGGTGAAGGGCCGCGGTGAAGCACTTTTTATCGAAAAGCCGATTTTTTCTGCCGAGCAGACCGGCCTGAACCTGGCCGACTGCCTGCCGGAAAACCAGAAAGCCTACGTGGCCGCGCCCATGCGCTGGTGCGGTGTGATGCTGGCCCTCAAAGATCTGCTGCCCACGCTGCACCCCTACTGCGCCCGGGTCATCTGCTCCAGCTACCTGCCGGATTGGCGGCCGGGTGTCGACTACCGCACGGTCTACAGCGCCCACAAGGCGCTGGGCGGCGGCGTCACCATCGACCTCATCCACGAGTGGGATTACCTTGTGGACCTGTTCGGCGTGCCGCAGCAGCTGTACAATTTTAAGGGCACCTACTCGGATCTGGAGATCGACTCCGACGATCTGTCGGTCTATATCGCCAAGTATCCCACCTTGCTGGCCGAGGTGCATCTTGACTATTTCGGCCGCGGCTATCGGCGCAGCATCGAACTTTTCTGCCGCGACGGCAGCTATCTGGCCGACTTTGGCGCCGGTACGCTGACCCTGCCCGACGGCACCGTGCAGCATTATGAAGAGGACGTCAACCGCCGCTACGAGCGGGAGATCGAATATTTTACTGACTACGCCCTGGGCGACGAACAGCAAAGCTGCAACCCGCCCGCGCTGGCGCTGGATGTCCTGAAACTGACTTTGGGGGAACACTGATATGAAACGTCTGCTTATCACCATCTGCGGCCGTGCAGGCAGCAAAGGCTTTAAAAACAAAAATCTCAAAAATTTCTGCGGTAAACCGCTGGTTTATTACTCTTTGAGCGCCGCCGAACTGTTTATCAAAAACCACACCGAACTGGAAGTGGACATTGCCCTGAACACCGACAGCGAGGACCTGGCCAAGCTGGTGGCTGCCGAATACCCCGAGGTCATCTACCTGCCCCGCGGGGCTGAGCTGGGCGGCGACCGTGTGCCCAAGGTGGAGGTCTACAAGGACAGCTTTGCCCGTATGGAGGCCCGCACCGGCAAGCCCTACGACGCTATGATCGACCTGGACATCACCAGCCCCCTGCGCACTGAGCAGGACATCGAGAACGCCTTTGCCAAAGCGCAGGAGCGCGAGGATCTGCAGATCATCTTCAGCGTCTGCGAAGCCCGCCGCAACCCCTGGTTCAACATGTTCAAAATTGTGGGCGACCACGCCGAGATGGTCATCGAGAGCCAGTTCACCGGCCGCCAGCAGGCCCCTGAGGTCTACGATGTCAACGCCTCCATCTACGTCATCCGCCGCGCCTTTCTGGTGGACAACCCGGACCCCATCCTGTGGCACTCCAAGTTCGGCGTCAGCGTTATGATGGACACCGGCATCATTGATATTGACTCGGAGCATGACTACCTGCTGATGGAAGCCATCGCCAAGCACCTGTACGCCCATTACCCAGAATTTAACGCTGTACGGGAGAATATCCGTGGAGAATGACCTGCTGGAACGGGCGGCTGACCTGGTGATGGACGCCGGGCAGACCCTGCTGGAAAACGGCGGCGAGGTCTTTCGCGTCCAGCAGACGATGGAAATCATGGCCCACAGCCTGGGTGTGCGGGACTTTCATGTCTACGTGCTGACAAACGGCATCTTCGCGTCAGCATCCATGGGCAGCGCCCACAACGTCAGTCTCATCCGCCATGTGCCGTCAGTGTCCATCCACCTGGGCCGGGTCGAAGCCATCAACGAGCTTTCCCGTGAGCTGGCCGCCGGTCGGCTGGGGGTCGAGGAAGCCGAAGCCCGCCTGCAGCAGGCACGGTCTGTGCCCCGCACTTCGCCGGCGGGCGAGCGGCTGGCCTGCATCGTCGGCGCGGCGGGATTCGCCTACCTTTTTGGCGGTACACCGTTGGACGCCGCCGTAGCTACCGTGGCGGGCCTGCTGGAAATTTTGATCTGCCAGTGGTTCGGCCAGCATAAGATCAACCGCATCTTTACCGATATTGTGGCGGCCTTTGCCTGCACGGTGTGGTCGGTCGGGGTGCAGGCGGCACTGCCCGCCGTCAGTGCCAATGCGGCGATCATCGGTGCGCTGATGGTGCTGACCCCCGGCGTCGCTCTGACCATGGGCGTGCGCGACATCCTGAACGGCGACTACCTCTCTGGTTCCATTCGCCTGCTGGATGCGGTGCTGATTGCGGGCAGCATTGCCTGCGGCGTGGTACTGGGCTGGCTGGTCATGCACGGATTGGGGGTGGCCGTATGAGTACGCCCCTCTGGACCAACTACCTTACACAGTTTGTGGTGGCGGTGGTGGCCACCATCAGCTTTGGCATCACCTTCCACGTGCCCAAGCGGCACTATCTGGCGGGCGGCTTGACCGGCGCGGTGGGCTGGATGGCCTACATCCTCTGCTACGACCTGCTGGGCGTTAGCGCGCCCGTTGCGGTGCTCATCGCCACGCTGCCGCTGACGCTCTGCGCACGGTTCTTCTCGGTCTACCACAAGGCCCCGGTCACGGTATTTCTGCTGCCGGGCATCTTCCCGCTGGTGCCGGGGGCGGGCATCTATTACACCGCCTATTACTTCCTGCGGGATGACCGCACGCTGTTTTTGAACAAAGGTGTGGAAACCTTAAAAATCGCCCTGGCTTTGGCCCTGGGCATTGCGCTGGTGTGCAGTTTGCCGCTGCCCGGCCGCGAACATAAAAAATAAAAGCATCCGCTTATCGTGCGTTTTGTCACGCGGTAAGCGGATGTTTTTTGCTTATAAATCGTTAAAAATCAGTAAATGGAGAAATACCCCACATGTTCGGGGTGGTTTTCCTCCACCAGCACGGTAAAGCCGCCGGGGTTCACCTCGGCGTACTTGCCAAAGGCCAGCTCGGCGATCAGGTGAGGGCCGCGGTTCAGGATGATCTCGGCGGTCTGGGTCTTGCCGATGCGGCGGTAGTGCAGCACATCGGTGTCCGCCCGCACGATCTCCAGCCGCCCGCCGTCGAAGGCGTCGCAGTCTTTGCGCAGGTGGGCCAGCGTTTTCAGCGGGCCGCGCAGCCGCTGCTCGGTGCTGTTCCAATCAAAGAACGCACGGTTGAACGGGTCGCAGTAGCCCTGCATGGCGATCTCGTCGCCGTAGTAGATGCAGGGCACACCGGGCAGTGTAAAGATCATGGCGTAGCCCAGCAGCAGTTTGCGCATGGCATCGTCCATTTTCTGGGCAGGGATGCACCGTCCGCTCTGCCAGTAGCGGTCACGGCCGTTGGCGGGTTCACCCGCAATGGCGGTGATGGCGCGCTCGGTATCGTGGGTGGATAGGAAATTCATCGCGCAGTTCAGCGCCGGGGCAGGGTAGTTCTCGCAGATGCTCAAAATCTGCTCGGCCACCGCGTGCACGTCGCCGCCGGTGACATAGCTTAGCGCCGCATTGCGGAAGGGGTAGTTCATCACGGCGTCCAGCCCCTTGCCGCGCAGGTAGGTGCGCCGCCGGCCGAATGCCTCCTTTGTGGTGGCATCCTCCCACACTTCACCAATCAGCAGCTTGTCCTCACCGTGGGCCTTGACGGCCTGGCGGATGCGCTCAATAAAGGCGTCGGGCAGTTCGTCGGCCACATCCAGCCGGAAGCCCGAAGCCCCCAGCCCCAGCCAGGTATCGATGACGCCGCCCTTGCCGCAGACAAAATCGATGTAGGAGGGCGAGTCCTCCTGCACCTCGGGCAGCGTCTCAAAGCCCCACCAGCAGCGGTAGCCGCTGGGATAGCCGGAGTCGAAGTCGTACCAGCTGCGATAGGGTGAATTGCGATCGCGATAAGCACCGCCCGGGCCATAGCGGCCCTCCCGGTTGAAGTAGACCGAGTCCGACCCCGTGTGGCTGAACACACCGTCCAGAATGATGCGGATGCCTTCTTTGGCAGCGGCAGCGCACAGGGCGGCAAACTCCTCGTTCGTGCCAAGCAGCGGGTCGGCTTTCAGGTAGTTGGCGGTGTTGTAGCGGTGGTTGGCGTGGGCCTCAAAGATGGGGTTCAGGTAAATGCAGCTGACGCCTAAATCGCACAGGTACGGCAGCTTTTGCTGGATGCCCGCAAAGTCGCCGCCGTAATAGTCCATGTTCAGGTAGCCTTCCTGCTGCTCGGTGGGCCAAAAGTAGGGCTCGCCGGTCTTGTCCTCGCGGTAGATGCGGTCGGCAAAAGGCATCGGCTTGCCGGGCTTGCCCTCGCAAAAGCGGTCGGGGAAGATCTGGTACATCGTGCCGTTCTTGATCCAGTCCGGTGTCTTGAAATCCGGCTCGTAAACGGTCAGCTGCCAGTCGGTGCCATCGGTCCAGCTCAGCACGCCCTCGCCGCCGGCATCGCGGTAGATGCGGCGGAAATCGGTGTACAGGTCAAAGTGGTAAAAGTACAGACCCGGCGTGGTGGGGGCGATGGTAAAGGTAAAGTGGTTCTGCTGGGGTGTCTGGCCCGCGAACTCCATGCGGTAATGCACGGGAGCCTCGCGGTCCTTGGTCAGCACCAGGTGGGGGTCCACATAGCCCAGGGATTCCGGGACCGTCAGGCGAAAAGTGACCTCTTGCCCGGCAGGCACCGCGCCAAAAGGCGTTTTGCAGGCGGTATCCAGGCTGTTGTAATAGGTGTGAGACATAGTTGTCCTCGCTTTGGATAATAAAAAACCGTACCCCTCACGGGGCACGGCAAAAATCAAAAGATATGATTATTTGACGGGAGCAGCACCCCAGATGTCGCGCGCATAATCCATGATGGAACGGTCGGCGCTGAAGATACCGGCGTTGGCAATGTTCTTCAGGCTCATGTGATTCCACTTCTGCTTGTCGCGGTACAGCTGCTGCAGGTCGTGCTGGGCACGGCGGTAATCCTTGAAGTCCGCCATGACCATGTACGGGTCAGCATTGCGCAGGTTGCTGGTGACCTCGCTGAAGTTTTCGCCGTTCCAGCCCTTCTCCAGGAAGTCCAGCACGGCCATCGCGGTGTTGTCGCCGTTGATAAAGGCGCCGGGATGGTAGCCCATGCCCTTCAGTGCGTTGACCTCGGGGGTCAGCATACCAAAGATGATCTCGTTCTCGTGGCCAGCGGCATCGGCGATCTCCACATTGGCGCCGTCCAGGGTGCCCAGGGTGATGGCACCGTTCAGCATGAACTTCATGTTGCCGGTACCGGAAGCCTCGGTGCCAGCCAGAGAGATCTGCTCGGAAACTTCGGAGGCGGGCATCAGGCGCTCAGACAGGCTGACGCAGTAGTCCTCCAGATAGACGATGCGCAGCTTGCCGCGCACAGCGGGATCTTCGTCGATCAGCTTGCCCAGCTTGCAGATCATGCGGATCATCTGCTTGGCCATGTAGTAGCCGGGGGCAGCCTTGGCACCGAAGATGTAGGTCTTGGGGGTGAACTCGGCGTTCGGGTTGTTCTTCAGGTACAGGTACTCGGCCGCAATGTTCAGGGCGTTCAGGTGCTGGCGCTTGTACTCGTGCATACGCTTGACCTGGCAGTCAAAGATAGAATCGGGGTCGATGACCTGGCCGGTAGACTTCTGCAGGTAGTTGGCGAAGATGACCTTGTTCTCGCGTTTGACCTTGGCGGCAGCCTCCTGCACGCTCTTGTCATCCACAAATTTCTCCAGCTTCTTCAGCTCAGAGGCATCGGTCTTGAAGCCGTCGCCGATGGTCTCTTCCAGCAGGTGGGTCAGGCCGGGGTTGGAGCAGAGCAGCCAGCGGCGGTAAGCGATGCCGTTGGTAACGTTTTTGAAGGCGTTGGGCTTGAACAGGTAGTAATCGTGGAAAACGCTGTCCTTGATGATCTCACTGTGCAGCTTGGAAACGCCGTTGATAGCGTGGCAGGTGTAAGCGCAGATGTTGGCGGTGCGCACCTGGTTGTCGCCGATGATGGCCATGTAGTCGATCTTGCCCTGGTCACCGGGGAATGCCTGGGCCAGCTCGGCGCGGCAGCGGCGGTCCATTTCGCAGACGATCTGCCAGATACGGGGCAGGGTGGAGCGGAAGATGTCGGCGTTCCACTTCTCGAGAGCCTCACTCATGACAGTGTGGTTGGTGTAAGCGAAGACCTTGCGGCAGATGTCGAAGGCGGCATCCCACTCATAGCTGCACTCATCCAGCAGGATGCGCATCATTTCGGGGATGGCCACGGTGGGATGGGTATCGTTCAGCTGGATGGAGACCTTGTCAGGCAGGTTGTCCAGCGTGCCGTACTGATTCAGGTGGTTCTGCAGGATGTCGGCGATGGACGCGGCAGAGAAGAAGTACTGCTGGCGCAGACGCAGGATCTTACCCTCGGTGTGGTTATCGTTGGGGTACAGGATCTTGGAGATCAGCTCGGCAGAAGCAGACTGGCTGATGGCGGTGTTGTAGTTGCCGGCGTTGAAGCTGCTCATATCAAAGCTGGGGGCCTTAGCCTGCCACAGACGCAGTTTGGAAACGCCGTTGCTGCCGTAACCGGCCACATACATATCGTTGGGCACGGCGATGACAGAGTTATAATTCTCGTACTTGACGTGGTGGAAGCCGCCCTCCCAGGTCTCGATAGCCTGGCCGTCAAAACGGATCTCCTGGGCCTGGTCGGGATGGCTCTTGATCCAGACCTGACCGCCGGGCAGCCAGTTGTCGGCAGTTTCCTGCTGCCAGCCGTCCACGATCTTCTGCTTGAAAATGCCGTACTCATACAGGATGGAGTAGCCGGTGCCGGGGATGCAGTCAGTAGCCATGCCGTCCAGATAGCAGGCGGCCAAGCGGCCCAGACCGCCGTTGCCCAGGCCGGCATCGGGTTCCTGATCGTAAATGGTATCGATCTTGATGTCGGCATCCGCCAGCACGCTCTCGGCCACTTCGTTCAGCCCCAGGTTGAACAGGCTGGAACGCAGGCTGCGGCCCATCAGGAATTCCATGCAGAGGTAGTAGACCTGCTTTTTGCCCTGGCCCAGCACTTTGGACTGGAACTGCTTCTGGCGGTCAGACATGATCTGGCGGGTGACAGAAGCCAGGCAGCGATAGATCTGGTCGGCGGAAGCAGTATCCAGGGTGACATTGCACTCGCTGGTCAACTTATCTTTCAGGAGCTTCTCAAACTCACGCTTTGTGTATTTCAAATCGTTCTCTCCTAACTTTCTTCAGGCGTTCTTTCCATCATTTTCCGCCGTATGTTTCAGGGATACGGCGTACTTTGCGGTTGCTTTAACACACCACTTTATTGATTATAGCTAAAAAGTATAAATTACGCAAGTCAAAATTGCCTGCTTGGCGGCTTTTTTTAGACTTTTATGAAAAAAGCCCTTTTGCTGCGCCCGGTTTTGTATTATAATAAAGCTAGCATAAAATTTCAGCCGCGGTTGGAGCAGGGCTGAATTTAGACACAATTTGGGAAGGAGTACAAATCATGGGCATGGCCACTTCAAAAGTGCGGCTGAACATCTGCGGGTCCAGCTACGTTGTCAATACAAGCGAGAGCGAGGACTACATGCAGAACCTTGCCGACCGCCTGAACCTGGATATGAATGAACTGATGGCTTCCTCAAACTCGGTTTCGATCACTACCGCCGCTGTGATGACGGCGCTGAACTACCGTGATGAGCTGGAAAAGGCCAGCGGCAGCGCTGACAACATGCGCCGTCAGATCAAGGATTACCTCGAGGATGCCGCCAGCGCCAAGATGGCAGCCGAGGAGACCCGCCGCGAGAATGCCTCGCTGAAGCGCCGCATTGATGAACTGGAGCGCCGCCTGCGCCGCGCCCAGACCCCCCTGGAGGATGCATGAGCAACAAGCTGGAGATCTTAGCCCCGGCAGGTAACCGTGAAATGCTTGGCGCCGCTGTTTTCAGCGGCGCTGATGCTGTTTATCTGGGCCTTACGGGATTCAACGCCCGCCGCACTGCGGGCAACTTTACCCCGGACGAGCTGAAAGAGGCTGTCAGTTTCTGCCACGCCCGCGGCGTAAAGGTACACGTTACCCTGAATACGCTGGTCTATGACCGCGAACTGCCCGGTCTGGCCGATGCCGTGCGCGCCGTGGCCGAAGCCGGGGCCGATGCCGTCATTTCGGATGACCTGGCTGCGGCCCGGATGGTAAAGACCATCGCCCCCACGCTGCACCTGCATGGCTCTACCCAGATGAGCATCCACACGCCCGAGGGTGCGCGGGAACTGGCCGCCTTGGGCTACGACCGCGTGATCTTGGCCCGCGAGCTCTCGCTGGAAGAGATCCGCGCTGTCTGCGCCGCCAGCCCTATTGAGGTAGAGGTGTTTGTCCACGGCGCCCTTTGCATGAGCGTATCCGGCCAGTGCATGATGAGCGCCTTTTTAGGCGGACGCAGCGGCAACCGCGGCGCCTGCGCAGGCCCCTGCCGCCTGCCCTTTGATGCCAGCGCGGGCCTGCGCCCCGGCCAGCCCGGCAAAGCCTGCCACCTGAGCCTGAAAGATATGGATTATATTCCCCACATCCGGGAACTGATGGACGCCGGTGTGGTCAGCGCCAAGATCGAGGGCCGTCTGCGCACGCCCGAATACGCTGCCGCCGCGGTGGCCGCCTGCCGTGCCGTGCGGGAGGGCCAGCCCTATGATGAAAAGCTGGTGCGGGACATCTTCTCCCGGTCCGGCTTCACCGACGGCTACCTGACCAACCATAACGACGGTAGGATGTTCGGCGTCCGCACCGAGGCTGACGCTGCGGCCACCCGCGCCGCCACGCCCAAAGCCCGCGAGCTGTTCCGCCGAGAACTGCAGCGGGTGCCGGTACAGTACACCGTCAGCGGAGGCGTCGAGGATGGCGGCATCAAGCTGACCGCCGCCGATGATGCGGGCAACAGGGTCAACGTTTACAGCGCTGACGAGCCGCAGCCCGCCCAGAAGGACCCGCTGCCCGGAATTGAGCGTGCGCTGAACAAGACCGGTGGCACCCCCTTTGCGGCCGCCGGTATCACGGTGGACGCAGGGGAGGGGAGCCTGGGCTTCCTGCCCGGCTCTGCCTGGAACGAGATGCGCCGCGAGGCGCTGGACAAGCTGCTGGAAAAGCGCAGTGTTGTACAGCCCCACGCTATCCATCCCTTTGAGATGCCCGTCTATCCAGCCCACAGCGTAGGTCACATCCCGGAGTTGGCGGCCCGCTTTGCCCGCACGGCCCAGTGCCCGGCGGACTCTGTAGAAAAGCTGCAGTGGCTGGTATTCCCCATCGCTGAAGCCGACAGCATCCCTGCCGAATGGCGCGGCAAGACCCTGCTGGAACTGCCCCGCGTCATGTTTGGCAAGCTGGAGGCAAAGACCGCCGCCTGTCTGGCCGCGTTGAAAGACGCCGGTTTTGCCGGGGCGGTGGTCAACAACCCCGCCCAGCTGCGCTATACCGACGGCTGGACCCTCTATGGCGGCCTGGGCCTGAACATCACCAACCCGATGAGCGCCGCCCGCTATACGTCCCTGGGCCTGCAAGGCATGCTTCTGCAGCCGGAAACGGCCCTGACCGCCATGCAGGCGGTGGCCCCCGGTGTACCTACTGCGGCCCTCTGCTACGGCCACCTTCCGCTGATGCTGACCCGCGCCTGCCCGCTGCGCAATGTGCATGACTGCGCTTCCTGCCGCGGCGGCGGCACCCTGCGGGACCGCAAGGGCCGTGACTTTACCGTGACCTGCTCGGCCCCCGGCGGGGCGGGCATCCGCACAGTATACAACCCGGTGCCGCTCTACATGGGCGACCGCCTGCGGGAGATGCCGGTGGATACGGCCGTTGCCGCCTTTACCACCGAGACCCCGCAGCGCACGGCCCAGATTTTGGCAGAGCTTTTTGCCGCCCAACCCTTTGACAGCGAGTTCACCCGTGGACTATACTATACCAATAACTGATGTTTAGGAGACGACCATGAATCCTACCGTAAAATATAAAAAGCTAGACCCCCGCGCCCAGGTGCCCGCCTACGCTACCCCCGGCGCGGCGGCGGCTGACCTGTGCGCTGTGCTGGATGAGCCGCTGACCCTGGCCCCCATGCAGCGCACGCTGGTGCCCACGGGCCTTGCCATTGAGCTGCCCGATGCCTCCTGCGTGGCGCTGGTGTACGCCCGCAGCGGCCTGTCCATCAAGCACGGCCTGTGCATGGCCAACGGCGTCGGCGTCATCGACAGTGACTACCGCGGCGAACTCCGTGTGCCGATGGTCAACCTGTCGGACACCGCCTACACCATCCAGCCCGGCGAGCGCGTGGCCCAGCTGTGCATCGCCCCCGTCTGGCAGGCCGGGTTTGCGGCGGCCGAGGAACTCTCCGATACTGACCGCGGCACCGGTGGCTTTGGTTCCACCGGCAAGTAAACCCGGCGGAACATAACCCGCAGACACCAACAAAAACGAAACTTCCAAAATTTTCCAGCCTCGGGCGGAACGAACAGACTTCGACACCCCGCCCCGGCTATAATCAAACACGAAAGGACACCCTGCTATGGCATTGATCCTGGCATCCGGCAGCCCGCGCCGCCGCGAACTGATGGCACTCATCACACCGGACTATACCGTCATCACCAGCGATGTGGACGAGGGTAAGATCGCCGCCGATACCCCGGCTCACCTGGCGCAGAGCCTGGCTTCGGCCAAGGCCCGCGCTGTGGCCAAACTGCACCCGGCGGATACCGTCCTCGGCTTTGATACCGTGGTGGACTGCGGCGGTGAGGTGTTCGGGAAACCCCAGGATGAAGCCGACGCCCTGCGCATGCTGCGGGCACTCTCCGGCCGCACCCACAAGGTACACACCGGCGTCTGCATCTGCAAGGGCGGCCGCGCGGCCGCTACCGTGGAGACGACGCTGGTGCATTTCTCGCCCATCGTCGAGGACGACCTGCGCGCCTACGTCCGCACGCCGGAGCCGTATGACAAGGCCGGGGCCTATGCCATCCAGGGGCATGCTGCCCTCTGGTGCGCGGGCATCGAGGGGTGCTATTACAACATTATGGGGCTGCCGGTCCACCGCGCGGCACAGCTTTTGCGCGAATTTGCGTAACATTTGCCAACAGCCCCGCCAAAGAAAGTGGGAGCTGCATGGGCAAATTCAAAGACACTCTGACTGCATTTTTCAGGAGAATACAGGCTATGTTTACCAAGGATATCGGCATTGATCTGGGTACCGCCAACACGCTGGTGTATATGAAAGGCCGCGGCATCATCATGCGGGAACCCAGCGTGGTGGCCGTGGACCCGCGCAGTGATGAATTGCGGGTCCGCAGCGTCGGGCACGAGGCAAAGGCCGTCATCGGCCGCGCACCGGGGTCCATCGTGGCAGTCCGACCGTTAAAGGACGGCGTCATCGCGGACTTTGATATTACCGCCGCCATGCTGCAAAGTTTCATCCGCCAGGCCTGCGGCAACAGTATTCTGGCCCACCCGCGGGTGGTCATCTGCGTGCCCTCCGGCGTTACCGAGGTCGAGCGCCGCGCTGTGCGCCAGGCTGCAGCCAAGGCGGGCGCACGCCAAGTCACGGTGATCGAGGAGCCTATGGCTGCCGCTATCGGTGCGGGCCTGCCCACCACCGATGCCATCGGCAGCATGATCGTGGACATCGGCGGCGGCACGGCCGAGGTGGCTGTCATCAGCCTGTCGGGCATCGTGTCCAGCCGCAGCGTCCGCTGTGCGGGCGACACGCTGGACCAGAGCATCATCGCCTTCATCAAGCGCAAGTACAACCTGCTGGTGGGCGAGCGCACCGCCGAGCAGATCAAGATCGAGATCGGCTCTGCCTGCCCCCAGGACCCCGAGACCAGCATGGAGATCAAGGGCCGCAACCTGGTGGATGGCCTGCCCAAGGATATCCTCATCCGGTCTGAGGAAGTGCGTGAGGCCATGAGCGAAAGCCTGCTGCGCATCGTGGACGCCATCAAGGATACGCTGGAGTGCACCCCGCCGGAACTTTCCAGCGACATCATCGACCGCGGCATTATGCTTTCGGGCGGTGGCGCGCTGCTGCGCGGGCTGGATACCCTCATCCAGAACGAGACCGGCATCGATGTGCACATCGCCGAAGCCCCGCTGGACTGCGTAGCCCTTGGTGCCGGGGCCGTCCTCGACAATCCCGACCTGGCTGGCAAACGCCGCGAGGAAATGAGCTATTTATAACGCGCCCCGTTGTAGAGGTGCGTGCAAAAGGCCCCCTCTGAGAGGGAGCCTTTTTTGTTTCTGCTTCGTCTTTTTTCGTCCCAAGACTTGACAGCAGCGCTTTACTATGTTAAAGTGTTCACAAATGATTCTGCCGGAAAGGAGGCAGCCTGTATGTGGTTTGATACGATCCTTTGGCTGGTGGCCATCGTGGCGTTTATCGCCGTGGAAACAGCCACCACCGCGCTGGTGTCGGTGTGGTTCGCCATCGGTGCTGCGGCGGCTATGTTTGCCAGCTTCTTTACATCTTCGCTGGGCATCCAGGCGGCGGTGTTCGCGGTGGTATCGGCGGTTGCACTGGCCATTATGGTGCCTACGCTGACCCGCCGCCGGAAAGAGCATAAGCCGCCGGTCACCAACGGCTCGCCGCTGACCATCGGCAAACAGGGCATCGTGCTGGTGGCCATTGAGCCGGGCATGCCGGGCCGTGTCCGCGTCGATGGTCTGGATTGGCAGGCCCGTGCCGAAGTTGCCATCCCGCAGGGCGCGCGTATCTGCGTAGCCGATGTGGACGGCGCCGTTCTGCTGGTCACCCCGGTGACAGAAGCAACGTCCGTAAAATAAACAAAAGAAAAACCAAAAAGAAAGGGGAACCCTGCCATGATCTGGATCCTTGCCATTCTTCTTATCATCATTCTGGTGGTGCTGGTGCGCTGCATCGTCATCGTGCCCCAATCCAACGCCTACGTAACCGAGTGGCTCGGTGTCTACAAAGACACCTGGGGTGCGGGCCTGCACATCCGCACGCCCTTCGTCGAGCGCATCTCCCGCAAAGTTTCGCTGAAAGAGGAAGCCGCAGACTTCCCCCCGCAGCCCGTTATCACCCGCGATAACGTTACCATGATGATCGACACCGTCGTCTTCTTCCAGGTGTTCGATGCCAAGATGTACGCCTACGGCGTCAACCGTCCCATCCAGGCCATCGAGAACCTGTCTGCCACGACCCTGCGTGACATCATCGGCTCCATGACGCTGGACGAGACCCTGACCAGCCGCGACGCCATCAACACCAAGATCACCGCCAGCCTGGACGAAGCCACCGACCGCTGGGGCATCAAGGTCAACCGCGTGGAGCTGAAGAATATTGAGCCGCCCGTGGAGATCCGCCAGGCCATGGAGAAGCAGATGAAGGCCGACCGTGAGAAGCGCGCCTCCATCCTGCTGGCCGAGGGCGAAAAGCAGGCTGCGATTACCCGCGCCGAGGGCGAAAAGGAATCCGCCATCCTGCGTGCCGAGGCTGTCAAGCAGCAGCGTATCCGTGAGGCTGAAGGTGAAGCCGAGGCCCTGCTGACTGTGCAGAAAGCCCAGGCCGACGCCATCCGCATGATCAATGAAGCTAACCCCAACCACAACTTCCTGGCCCTGCGCAGCATGGAAGCTATGGAGAAGGTCGCTGACGGAAAAGCTACCAAGCTCATCGTCCCCAGCGATATGCAGAACCTCGCGGCCACCGTGGCCGCTATCAAAGAGGCTGCTGCGGACAAATAACGGGGCTTCTCCCTTTTCTTGAAGGAAAAGGAACCAAAAGAACTTTTAATCAAAGAGGGTACACGAAAAAATCGTGTACCCTCTTTGTGATTTTAATGTTTTAAAGTTTCTTTGCCTACTTTCTTTTCAAAGAAAGCAGGTTCAAAGAAAGGAACACCATGCTCCCGCTAAAGCTGCCGCTACGGCGGGGATGTCGTCCTCTTTCAGAGCTGAGTAACCGGCCACTACCGTGTTGGGTCGGCACAACTCCGGTCGGGCCATGTAATATTCACTCAGGCCCCGCAGCCGCACACCGTGCTGGGCGGCGGCCTGTACCATGGCGGCTTCACTCTCGGCTTGGGGCAGCGTCAGCAGAAAATGCAGCCCGCTGTGTACACCGTCCAGTTCCACGCCCGGCAGGGCCGCCCGCAGCGCCGCAGCAAAAGTTTCCATGCGGCGCTTGTAGGCAAGGCGCATCCGGGCCAGGTGACGGGTAAAATACCCGCCCGCCATAAACTCGCAAAGTGTCTGCTGCTCAAACCGGCTCACCGTGTTGGCGTAGGCCGCAAAATCCCGGCGATACCGCCTCAGCAGACTTTGCGGCAGCACCATGCAGGCAATGCGGATGCCGGGGGCAAGGCTTTTGGAGAAGGTGGTCAGGTATACCACCGGCCCGTCCGACCCCGCCATGCCCTGCAGACAGGGGAGGGGACGCGTATCAAAGCGGAACTCTGAATCGTAATCATCCTCCAAAATATACCGCCCCGGTTTTTTGGCCGCCCAGGCCAGCAGTTGTGCCCGGCGGGTGGCGGGCATCGTTACACCGGTGGGAAAATGATGGCTCGGTGTCAGATAGCACAGGCTTGCCCCGCTGGCCTCGAGCGCCGAAACCGACAAACCGTCCCGGTCAATGTCCACCAACGTACAGGGCAAGCCACTGTTGCCCAAAACCGCCCGCGTGCGGGAGTAGCCTGGGTTCTCGATGGCCGCCGTGCAATTACCGAACAGGTGCGCCACGCAGCCCAGCAGATACTCAATGCCCGCACCCACCACGATTTGCTCCGGCGTACACTCCACACCGCGATAATCCGAGAGGTAGTGCGCGATCTCGCACCGCAGGTCAGCGTCGCCCTGCATCTCGCCGCGCTGCAAAAGCTCCGGCCGCTGGTAGAGCAGCTCCTTTTGGATGCGTCCCCAGCTGCGCGCCGGGAACAGCGCCGTGTCCACACTGCCGGTGGAAAGGTCAAACAGCGTGGCGGGTTCGCCCACAGGCTCCGGGGCGGCAGGCACAACAGCCTGCGGGGCCGGGCGCGGCGTGCGGGTATGCAGCATGCCGTAGGTTTTCTGCACGTAAAAACCGCTGCGGGGGCGCGGTTCGGCCAGGCCCTCGGCTGCCAGCATCTGGTAGGCCGTGTCCACGGTGTTTACGCTCACGCCCTGCTGGGCGGCCATGGTGCGCCGCCCTGGCAAAGGCGTGCCGGGGGCGCGGTCGCCGCGGCGTATCTCGTCCGCCAGGGCGGCGTACAGCTGCTCATACAATGGTGTTTTTAAGCGGGGGTCCAGTTCGATCATGGCAAATCTCTCCTTAACTGGCACTATAAAAAAATCAAAAACTGGGCATTTTCTTGATGCCAGAAAGCGCTATAATAGGAGCATACCTTGCAAGGAAGTATTTGTCAACCGCTTTGTGGTAAAAAAGTAAAAAAGATAGGGGAGCAGAAAATTATGTCTACATCCACCATGTGGCTGCTGCTGTTTGTGGTAGTGGCGCTGGCCCTGCTGGTAGCAGCTTTGACCAAAACGAAATTTACTGTGCAAAAAATCAGCATCATCGGCGTGATGGCCGCCCTCAGCCTGGTTGCGTATGAGTTCTTCCGCATCCCGAACGTCTTCGGCAGCGGCTCGTCCTTCCACCTGGGCAACACCTTTACGGCGCTGACTGCTATGCTGCTGGACGGCGTCTCCGGCGGCTTGGCCGGTGCTATCGGCCTGGCTTTGGCCGATATTCTCGCTGGCGACCCCGGTTATGCCATCACCACCTTCATCCTTAAGTTCATCATCGGCCTGGTCTGCGGCTTTGTGGCGCATAAGGTCATCCACCTGAAAGACTACCCCACCGCCAACAGAGGCAAGTACCTGCTGGTCGTCACCGCCAGCGCGTTCAGCGGCCTGCTGGTCAACGTGTTTACTGACCCGTTCATCGGCTACTTCCGCAACCGCTTCATCTTCGGCCAGCCTGCCGAGATTGCCTCGGTCTTTACCAAGATCGCCAGCGGCGTTACGCTTATCAACTCGCTGCTGTCCACCGTCTGCGCGGTCATCCTGTACCTGGCCCTGCGCCCGGCGCTGGAAAAAGCTCACCTGCTGCCCAAGGACTAAGCAAGCATTACACAGCCTCATTTCGTTGGCCCCGCTTCGGCGGGGCTTTTTGCTGCCTGCAAACAAAAAAGCCCGTGTGCCATTCATCAGCACACGGGTTTTGCGTTTTATAAGACAAGGGCAATACCGCATAATTCTAAGTGTCGATACGGCGAGCGAGGTGCGGCAGCTGCTAAGCCAAAAGCGCAGATAATACTTTGTGCTGCAAAGGTGAGCGCCGCCGGTGGCGGATACAGCGAACCGAAGCAGGGGCAGCGGTCGCAGAGTGCGAGGGGCTTTTGTCCCCGAAGCACGATGCGGGTACCGCAACCCGACATTATCGAGCGTTTTGGCAACGCAGATGCCGTGCCGCAGCTGCCGGAGCGGTGCTTAAGCCGTTAGGCGGGAATTGTGCGGTGTTGCCCAAGGTTACTTTTTGTCAAAGGCCGAGCGCCGCTTGGTGGACAGGCGGAACATCTCCTCCAGTCCTTCGCGGTCGTCCTGCACCAGCTTTTCCCGCATCGATTGCAGCGCATCGCTGAACATGTCGATCTCGGAGATCAGGTTGTCCTTGTTCCACAAGAACAGTTCTGCCCACATTTTATCGTTGATATGGGCAATTCGCGTCAAATCGCGGAAGGAGTCGCCGGTGTACTTGGCCAGCTCGGTGTTGTCCGATGCGCACATCAGGCTCACCGCAATGGCATGGCACAGCTGGCTGACGTAGCCGATCATGTAGTCGTGCTCGGCAGGCGTCAGGATGGTGATGCGCTTAAAGCCCAGTTCCTCGGCCAAAGCATGGCACCAGTCGATGCCTGCCTGGGTGTTCTTGTCGGTGGGGGTGATGATGAAATTGGCCGGGGCAAAGTTGACCTCGGCGCTGTGGGTGATGCCGCTGGTCTCGCGGCCCGCCATCGGGTGGCTGGCGATAAACTCCGCCCCCTCGGGCAAAGCGGCCTGCACCGGTTCCACCACGCCGCGCTTCACGCCGGAAACATCCGTCACCATCGTGCCGGGCTGGATCAGATGCCCATACTGCTTGACCCACTCCAGCAAAACAGTAGGGTACAAACCAAAGATGATGCAATCCGCGCCGGTAACCAGCGCGTCAAAATTCTCGGTCGCACCCTCGGCAATATATTCATGCTGCAGGGCGTAGTCGATGGTCTCACGGCTGCGGGCGATGCCCGTTACATGGTAGCCGTGGCTGCTAAGCACCTGGGCGTATCTGCCGCCCAGCAGGCCCAGGCCCACGATCAGATAGGTTTTCGATTTATCCAACATCCAGCCTCACCCCTACTCGGTATCGATTTTTGCACCCAGCCCGCGCAGGGTATCCCAAAATGCGGGCCAGCTTTTATTCACGGCCTCGGCCCCGCGCAGCAGGGCGGGCAGCCCGGCGGCGTACACTGCCACGGCCAGCGCCATCACGATGCGGTGATCGTTGTGGCCGTACAGCGGCTCGGCAGGGGCATGCAGTGCCACGCCGGTGATGGTCACGGTATCGCCGTCCACCTCAATGCGGGCACCCATTTTTTTCAGTTCCTCCTGCATGGCGCTGATGCGGTCTGATTCTTTCAGTCGCAGCCGCCCCGCATTGCGGATGACGGTACTGCCGTTGCAGAAACAGCCCAGCGTAAACAGAATCGGCCCCAGGTCGGGGCAATCGGCCAAATCAATTTCAGTGGCCTTCAGCAGGCTGCGCTCAAAGCGGTAGCCGCCCTCAATGGGCTTAAACTTTCCGCCGCAGCGCTTTAAAATATCCAGAATGACCTTGTCGCCCTGCTGGCTGTCGGGGTTCAGGCCCACCACGTTGATGCCGCCGACCGCGCAGCCCAGCACGGCCAGAAAAGCCGCCTGGCTGTAGTCGCCCTCGACGGCAAAGTCGCTGGCAGTGTAGCGCTGGGGCGCGGCCACACGGTACATCACGCTGCCGTTTTTCCGCGCCCGGGCGGCCACTTTTACGCCAAACTGCTGCATGGCGTCGATGGTCAGGTCCACATAGGAATGGCTTTCATAGGGGGGCAGCACCTCGATGGAACTTTCCGATTCCATCAACGGCGCAGCAAACAGCAACCCGCTGATGAACTGGCTGGACACATCCCCCGGCAGGGTGAACCCGCCCGGACGCAGCCGCCCAAACACAGTAATGCCCTCGGGGGTCTGCTCAAAGCGCAGGCCCTGGCGATCAAACAACATCTGGTACACGGCCTGGGGGCGGTCAAACAACCGCCCCGCGCCGGTGAAGCGCACCTTCTGCGCCGTCAGGCTGAACAGCGGGATCATAAAACGCAGGGTCGAGCCGCTCTCGTTGCAAAAAACCGGCCGCGTTACGGTCACGAATCCGCCGGAACTGCCCCGGCCGGTGATGGTCACGGCGGCAGGCTCCTCCGCCACCTTGGCGCCCAGCTGGGTCACAGCGCCCAAGGTGGCGCGGATGTCCTGGCTGTACTCAATATTGGTAATGTGGCTGACCCCATCGGCCAGCGCCGCGCACAAAACAGCGCGGTGTGCCGCACTTTTGCTGGGCGGCACGGTGGCCTGGCCGCTTAAGCGGCTGACATGCAGGCGAGCATCCATGGATTACATCTCCCGGCCGATAGCGGCAGCAACCTTGCGGCAGTTGGCGATGGTCTCGGCAAACTTTTCAGGCTTCAGGCACTGGGCACCGTCGCTCCAGGCGCACTGCGGGTTGTCGTGCACCTCGATCTCCAGGCCGTCGGCACCGGCAGCCACAGCGGCCAGGGCCATGCTCTCGATGTACTTGTAGTCGCCGGTGGCGTGGCTGGGGTCAACGATGATGGGCAGGTGGGTCTTTTCCTTGATGACCGGCACGGCGGACAGGTCCAGCGTGTTGCGGGTGGCGCGCTCAAAGGTGCGGATGCCGCGTTCGCAGAGAATGACGTTCTCATTGCCGCCGGCCATGATGTATTCGGCGGACATGATCCACTCCTCGATGGTGTTGGCCAGACCGCGCTTGAGCAGGATGGGCTTGTGCATCTTGCCAACGGCTTTCAGCAGCTGGAAGTTCTGCATGTTGCGGGCGCCGATCTGCACGATGTCGACGTATTCTTCAAACTCGTCGATGTGGGCCTCATCCATCAGCTCGCTTACGATGGGCAGGCCGGTGGCCTCACGGGCCTTCACCAGGTCGAGGATGCCCTCGGTGCCCAGGCCCTGGAAGGAATAGGGGCTGGTGCGGGGCTTGTAAGCGCCGCCGCGCAGGAAGTTAGCACCGCCGGCCTTGACCAGCTTGGCCATTTTGAGGGTGTGCTCCTCGCCCTCCACACTGCAGGGGCCGGCCATCACGGCGATGGGGGACTTGCCGCCAATCTTGATGCCGTTCACGTCCACCACGGTATCATCGGGGTGGAACAGGCGGTTGGCGCGCTTGTAGGGGGCGGACACACGGGTCACATTCTCGACCCAGGGGTTGGCCAGCACGTCCTTTTCGGCGATCTTGGTGGTATCGCCCACCAGGCCAAAGACGTTGTAGTCGGTACCGCGGATCAGCGTGACCGACAGTCCCTGATGCTCGAAGTTATCGATAATGCGGTCCAGTTCAGCCTGGGGGGCACCTTTTTTGGTGGAAATGATCATTTGGGAACCTCTTTCTAAATACTTTACACTCTATGCACTCTGCCGCAATGCGGCAAGAAATAACAAATTATAGGGTTTCGTCCGCTTCAAACAGCGCAGCGGCTTTGTCGGCGGCTTCACGCAGGGTGCCGGTGTTGTCCAGCACCACGCTGGCGGCGGCCTCGTACAAAGGAGTGCGCTCTTCTTCCAGCTGCTTCAGCGCCGCACCGCCCTTGGAGAGGGGACGCCCGCCGGTGGCCAGCTTTTCAATGGGGCGGCGCACCCACAGCACGGGGCCGTTCTGCCGCAGGGCGCGCACGTTAGCCGGGCTCTTGATGATCCCGCCGCCGCAGGCGATGATCTGGCGGTTCTGCTTGGCCACATCGGCCAGCGTTTCGGCTTCGTACCGGCGGAAAGCGGCTTCGCCCTCCTGGGCAAAGATGTCAGGAATATTATGCCCGGTGCGGCGTTCAATTTCCGCATCCAGGTCGATGAAGGTCTTGCCTAATTTTTGGGCCAGCGCCGCGCCGATGGTGGATTTGCCGCACCCCGGCATGCCGATGATGGAGATGTTGGCCAGTTCATGCCGCAGCTGGCGGCTTACGGCCGGGATCAGCGTGTCGGCGTCCAGCGCTTTGCCGGTAAAGTGTTCGGCCGCAAACACAGCCTGGGCCACCAGCATCTCAAAGCCGCTAGCGGCGGGGATATGGTGCTCCTCAGCCCGCAGAAGCAGCTCGGTGCGGAAGGGGTTGTACACCACATCCAGCACGGCCTCCAGTGCCGGGAAAGCCGCCGGGGCGATGAGGCACTGCCCCACATTGGGGTACATGCCGCAGGGGGTCGTGTTCACGATGACCTGCACATCCTTGCGGCGCATGGCTTCCTCGTAGGTCAGGGCATCGCCCTTGCCGGTGCGGCTGGCGGTCAGAATCTCCGCCGCGCCGCCGTCTTTGCAAACGGCTGTCACAGTAGAATGGGTGCCGCCGGTGCCGAGAATCAGCACGGTCTTGCCCGCAAAGTCCACGCCGTGGGCGCGGGCCAGGTAGGCAAACCCGGCATAGTCGGTGTTATAACCGTACAGCCTGCCATCCCGGTTGACGATGGTATTCACCGCGCCGATGGCCGCCGCTTTGGGGTCGACCACATCGCAGTAGGGGATGACCAACTGCTTGTAGGGAATCGTCACGTTGATGGCCGCAAAGTCCCGCCGCTCCATAAAAGCGCGGGCCTCGTCCTTGGTGGGCAGCGGCATCAGCTCGTAGGTATAATCAGCGATCTGCTCGTGGATGATCTTGGAATAGCTGTGCCCAAGCTTCGAGCCGATCAGGCCGTATCTTGTCTGTTCCATACCAAAATGCTCCTTGTGTTTCGGGCGTTTACTCCTGGGGCAGGCCGTGCTTTTGGGCCAGCGTGCCGTAGCGCACGGTCAGCAGGTCCAGCAGGCCAAAGGCAGCCAGGGTGTTTTGCACCACCGCGGCGCGGGGCACGATGCAGGGGTCGTGGCGGCCCTTGATCTGCAGATCGGCGTCCTGCCTGGCAATATAATCCACGGTATGCTGCTGTTTATAAATGCTGGGCGTGGGCTTTAACACAGTGCGGAACACCAGCGGCATGCCGTTGGTAATGCCGCCGTTGATGCCGCCGTTTTTGTTGGTGGCAGTGGCAATCTGGCCGTTACGCATCGCAAAGGGGTCGTTGGCCTCGCTGCCACGCATGGCGGCAAAGGCAAAGCCTGCGCCGAATTCCAGGCCCTTGCAGGCCGGGACGGCAAACATCAGGTGAGCCAATTCGCTTTCCACGCTGTCAAACCACGGCTCGCCGATGCCTGCGGGCAGGCCGGTGACGATGGTCTCCAGCACGCCGCCCACGCTGTCGCCTTCACTGCCGGCGGTGCGGATGGCCTCCTGCATGGGGGCCTCCTTGCTCGAATCCAGCAGGGCAAAATGGCCGGGCTCCGGTTCGGGCAGTAACAGCCCGGCGGAGCTGGACAGCGGTGCGTCCTTTATGCCTGCGCACTCGGCAATATGTGTGTAGACACGGATGCCCAGGCTATTCAGCACGCTTTCACACAGCGCACCCGCCGCCACGCTGGCAGCGGTGATACGGCCGGAGAAATGTCCGCCGCCCCGGGCGTCCTGATAGCCCTCGTACTTGGCATAGGCCGTGTAGTCGGCGTGGCCGGGGCGCAGCAGGTCTGCAGTTTTGGCATAGTCGCCGCTGCGGGTGTTTTGGTTGCGGATGACCATCGTCACGGCGGTACCGGTGGTGTGGCCCTGGTACACGCCGGAGAGAAACTCCACAACGTCGGCCTCGGTGCGGGCGGTGGAAAGCCCATCGCCCCGGGCGCGGCGGCGGTCCATTGCGGCGGCGATGGTGGCCTCGTCCACGGGCAGGCCTGCGGCCAGACCGTCCAGCACCGCGCCGATGGCAGGGCCGTGGCTCTCTCCGAAAATGGTCATCGAAATAGCATTGCCAAAGGTGTTTTTCATCGTTACTCCTCGATGCCCAGCAGGGTCGGCAGTTCGGTCATGGGCAGCTTGTCAGCCCGCCAGCAGCCCAGGCCCGGGCACTTGATGACAGTAATGCTGCTGCCGCTGGCCTTTTTATCGTGCTGCATGTAAGCCAGTACCTTTTCCCTGTTGGCACCGGCGCGGGTAGGCAGGCCCAGCGTGCGGTAGACAGCACGCACCCGCTTGACCAGCGCCGGGTCCTCGATCATCGGCAGCATGCCCAGGGCGACACATTCGCCGTGGTACAGGCCGGTGGTGCGGCGGCCGCGCACACCACGCACAGCCTCAATGCCGTGGCCGATGGTGTGGCCGAAGTTCAGGCAGGCACGCACGCTGCCCTCGCGCTCGTCCTGCTCGACAATCTTTTTCTTGAATTTCAGGCTGCGGTAGACGATCTGTTCAATATAGGCTTCCGGGTCCTCGGTCTCAAACAGTGCAAACAGCTGCGGGTCGCCGATCAAGCCGGTCTTCAGCGCCTCGGCCAGGCCGTTCACCACCTGGCGGCGGGGCAGGGTAGCCAGCGTGTCAAAGTCCACCAGCACCACCTTGGGCTGCCAGAAAGCGCCCACGATGTTCTTCGTCTCGCCCAGATCAATGGCGGTCTTGCCGCCGATGGAAGAATCCACCTGGGCCAGCGTGGTGGTGGGACAGTTGACGAAATCAATGCCGCGCATATAGCTGGCGGCGCAGAATCCGCCCAGATCGCCCACAACACCGCCGCCCACGGCCACCAGCAGATCCTTACGGTCCATGCCGAATTCCAGCATGGCCTGTAATACCTGGCCGTAGACTTTCAGGCACTTGCTGCCCTCGCCTTGGGGGATGGTGTAAATGGTGGCCCTGGGGCACTGGGCGGCTACGGTCTCGGCATACTGTTTGGGCACGCCGGAGTCCGTCAGCACAAAGACGCGGCGGTTCTCCACATTGGTAAACTGATGCAGGTTGGCAAGGCAGCCGGCTTTCAGGATAATATCATAGCTGCGGCTTTTCAGTTGCATGGTCAGCTTCATACTTCGCACGTCCTTACTTTGTTATATTATTGTTGGTCGATGCCGTCCAGCGTAAAGGCACCCAGCAGGCGCAGGGTGCTGCACGCCCCTGTCAGGGTTTCCAGCAGGCTGTTGCAGGCGGCGGCATCGCAGCCAGCGGGACAGACAAGCTGTACATAAAAATAATACTCAAAAGGTACATGGGGCAGGGGGCGGCTTTTGATGCACTCCATGTTAAAGCCGCGGGCACCGATCTGGTCCAGCACCACGGCCAGTTGGCCGGGCTTGTGGCGGGCGGTAAACAGCAGGGAAAGCCGCTGCCCCTCGCCGGTCATCACCGGCGGCTGGGCCGAGCGCTCAATCACGATAAAGCGGGTGGTGTTGTCGCCGTCAGCGTTCACGCCCTCGGCCAGAATATCCAGCCCATACAGTTCGGCAGTCTCGGCGCTGGCAATGGCGGCCACGGTGGGGTCGTTCAGCTCGGCAATGTGCTTGGCGGCATCGGCAGTGTTGATCCAGCTTTGGGTGGCAAAGCCAAGCTGCTGCAAAAATACGCTGCTTTGGGCCAACGCCTGCGGATGACTGATGACGGTGCGCACATTGCTGAGTTTCGCACCCTTCACGCCCAGCAGGTCCTGCTGGATGGGCATGTCCTGCATGTGGGTCACAATGATGTCCGGGTGGGTGTACAGCAGGTCCAGCACGGCGGAAACATCCCCCGCGTTGGAGTTTTCAAAGGGCAGCACACCAAACTGGGCGTCGCCGTTCTGCACAGCGTCAAACACCTCGGGCCAGGTGGCAAAGGCGGTTGCCCGCGCAAAGGGGAACATCCGCCGCAGGGCAATGTGGCTCCATGCGCCCTCCACGCCCTGATAAGCGGCGGTGTCGCGGCCCAGAGTGGCCCGCTGGTAGGCGCGGGAGACAGCCATGGCCTCCTGCAAAAACGCCTTGTAATAGGGGCGCAGTTCCTCGTTTTGCAGCCGGGCCGTGTTGCGGGTGATCACATCCGCCTCCCGCGCGGCATCAAATACCGGCTTGCCGGTCTCGGCTTTGTAACGTACTACGTCGGCAACAGCCTGCATGCGCCGCTCAAACAAAGCGGCCATTTCGGCGTCGACGGCATCGATCTCGGCACGGGCTTGCTGTAAAAGATCCATACCCGATGCTCCTTTTCCTGAATTTTTCGGGACATCCTGCCGCAAAAGGGCAGAAATGCAAATATATACAGTTAGTATAGCATAAAAAAAACGCCGTCACAAGGGTGACGGCGTGAAAAAGTAGTATAAGTAAAAATTACCCATGCAGGGCACTGCGCAGGGCGGCCAGCAGTTCGGCCTGGTATTCCGGGCTGAAGGTGCCGTGCAGCAGCTTCGGCAGGGCTTCCTCCTGCAAGCGGCGCCAGCTGTCAGCCTCGCGGCCGGGCAGGATCGGCACAAAGGCGACGCCATTCGCGGCGGCGGCCTGGGCATCGCCCATCGAATCGCCCACCATCAGCACCTTGCGGCTCTCGTACCCGCAGGCCAGCATGGTGGCGATGGAGTTGGCCTTGCTGCCCACCTCCTGGCCGAAGATGACATCGGCATGGCGGGCCAGCCCGTAGTGCTTCCACTCGCTGGCAATGGCGCTCTCATTGGCGGCGCTCACCACAGCCAGGTCAGCCACGGCGTGCAGCTGGCGCAAGCTTTCCTCCACACCGGGGAAAGGCTCAAAGGTCGGCTCCAAGGCCTGGATGCGGCGGTTGCAGGCATTGTTCCACTCCTGCAGTTTGCGCAGGGCCAGGCTGCCGGTGCGCAGCAGTTCGTGCTGTAAGCTGGCGGTGGAAAGTTCGGCCGAGGTGTTGACCCAGGCGGAAATGTCCTCGCTGCCCGGCACCTCGATGCCGCGGTTTTTCAGCCGGTCAAACACCAGCACCACGCTCTCAAAGCGGGAAAGGCCCCGTGTGATGTTGCGCAGGTTGATCTCCTCCCACGCCGAGGCGACAAAGTCTGCATGATCGTCCAGCGCAAAAACGCGGATCAGCTCCGGGCACATTACAATGGTGTGCTTGATGCTGACCGTGTCCATAACGCAGCCGTCCGAATCCATGCAAACCAGAAATTCACGCTTCTTGGTAAAATCAGTTAAAACGCTTGCCATGATTCCCGTCCCCCTTCCAGTACTCATAAGCCGTAAATATACCTATCTATCATAGCAAAACAGCAGGGCGTTTGGCAATGCTTTTTTAGTAAAAAAGCAACTTTTGTCCAAAATTTTACAACGATACCGGGGTGTTTTCATCCAATGCCTGGCCGATTGGCATGTTTAAAATTAAATTGGCCATGCCGTCCGCCGGGGTGGGCTGCTTGTTGATGACCACCAGCGTTTCCCCGCGGAAGTACCGCAGCAGCCCCGCCGCCGGGTACACCGCCAAACTGGTGCCGCCCACGATCAAGGTATCTGCCACGGAAATTGCCTTGATAGCGTCCTCCATCGTGGCCTCGTCCAGTCCTTCCTCGTACAGCACCACGTCCGGCTTTACGATGCCGCCGCACTCGGTGCAGCGGGGCACGCCGTCGCCCTGCCCGGCGGCTTCCTCAATAAAGCTGACGGGGTAAAACTTACCGCAGCGCGTACAATAATTGCGCAGGGTAGAGCCGTGCAGCTCGTACACCACCTTGCTGCCCGCCGCCTGGTGCAGACCGTCGATGTTCTGGGTCACCACGGCCTTGCACTTGCCCTCGCGCTCCAATTTGGCCAACCGCAGGTGGGCGGCATTAGGCTTGGCCCCGTGGACGATGAGCTTCTGGCGGTAAAAATCGTAAAATTCGGCCGTGTGGGTCTTGTAAAACGTATGGGAGAGCATCGTCTCGGGCGGATACTTGAATTTCTGGTGGTACAGCCCATCCACCGAGCGAAAATCCGGGATGCCGCTCTCGGTCGAAACGCCCGCCCCGCCGAAAAACACAAGGCTGCGGGTATCCCGCAAAATTTCTTCCAATGCCGGTACCATACAAAGTTCCCCTTTCGCTTTTTGCTGAAGTGTTTTATAATGTACCTATCATTATAGCTTTTTTCAGGGAGGATGCAAGATGCAGCGCGAGATCACACAGGAAATGGCAAAGGACCGCCTGCCCCGGCGGGAGGCAGATGCCAACAAGGGCAGCTTTGGCAGTGTGCTGGCGGCGGCTGGCAGTATGGCCTACCGGGGCGCGGCGGCTCTCTGCACCGAGGGCGCTCTCCGCGCCGGGGCGGGCCTTGTCTACCTGGCCAGCGTGGAGCCGGTGGTGCAGATGGTGCTGACCCGTACGCCGGAATGCTGCGCCTGCGGCTGCCGCACGGCGGTTAACGGCGGCATCCACCCTCAGGACGCCGGGGCGCTGCGCAGCTGGTTCGACGGTAAAAACACCGTTCTGCTGGCAGGGCCCGGCCTGGGTGAAAGTGCTGCCCCGGTCTGCAACGCTCTGCTGGGCAAAAAAGCCCCCTGGTCCGCCGCTGTGCTGGACGCCGATGCCCTCAACGCGCTGGCTGCGGGCAAAATCAAAGGCCCTTTGCCGGACCAGACGGTCATCACGCCCCACCCCGGCGAAGCCGCCCGTCTGCTGGATTGTACAGTGGGGGAGGTGCAGGCTGACCGCGAAGCCGCCGCCCGCCGCCTGGCCGGGATGTATCACTGCATCGCGGTGCTGAAAGGCAGAGGCACCCTCATCGCCACCCCCGGCGGCGAAGTCTACCACAATCCCACCGGCAGCGCGGGCCTGGCCAAGGGCGGCAGCGGGGACATCCTCGCAGGCTTGCTGTCGGGTCTGCTGGCCGCCGGGCTGAAACAGGGCCGCACCGCGGAGGACGCCGCCATCGCTGCCGTCTGGCTGCACGGCGCGGCAGGGGACCGCTGCGCCAAACGCTTAGGCATGGCCGCCATGCTGCCCCATGATATTTTTGCAGACCTGGGTGCGATCTTTGCGGAGCTGGAGCGATAAACTACTGCAAAACGACTCTTTTTCGCCCTTTCCTATTGCCTGCACGGCCTATAGGGTGTATAATGGGACTATATGTTCTGGATATTCTGGGGCTATACCGCATGATCTGAGCAGCCTGCGCCGATAAGGCCGGGCATCGTGCGGGTCCCCTTCTGTAAAAGGAGCAAGTGCTATGCCGCGTAAAGAAGGCCAGAAACGGAAACTGCTGGTACTGCTGCAGATTTTGGCGCGGGAGACCGACGAACGTCACCCGTTAAGTGTACCGCAAATCGTGGAAAAATTGAAAGAAAAGGGCATCGAAGCCGAACGCAAGAGCGTCTATGACGACCTGAACACCCTGAACGAGATGCCGGACTTCCCCTATGAGATCATGCAAAAACGGGGCCGGGGCGGCGGCTATTACATGACCGACGCCCCCTTTGAGCTGGCTGAGCTGAAACTGCTGGTGGACGCTGTGTACGCCAGCAAGTTCATTACCGCCCGCAAATCCAAGGTGCTGATCGATAAGCTGGGCCAGTTCACTTCCTGCTACCGGCAGGAGGAGCTGAACCGTAAAGTCTTAGTCAGTGGCCGCCTGAAAAGCACCGACGAGAAGATTTTGTATACCGTCGATGCCCTGCATGCCGCTATCACGGCAGGGGAGCAGGTGCAGTTCAAATACTGCGACTGGAACCTGCAAAAAAAGATGACCCCCCGTCACGATGGCCAGCTGTACCGCGTCAGCCCCTGGGTGCTGGTGTGGGAGAATGCGAACTATTACCTTATCGCCTACACCGAGGGCCGCCTGAAGCACTACCGTGTGGATAAGATGCAGGCTGTGCACCAGCTGCCCGGTACCACCCGCGAAGGCGCCGGCGAGTACGCCAACTTTGACGTGAACGCCTACATGCAGCAGATGTTCGGCATGTTCAACGGCCCGCTGAAAAAGGTGACGCTCCAGTGTGAGAACCGCTTTGCCGGGGCCATGATCGACCGTTTCGGCACCGGGCCGACTTTAGTCCCCTGCGATGACGGTGAGCATTTTACCATGATGGCCGAGGTGCAGGTCAGCCCCCAGTTCTTTGGCTGGGTGGCTGGCTTTGGCACCGGCGTGGTGGTGGCAGGTCCGCCCGAGGTGCGCGCCGAGATGAAAAAGACGCTGGACCGCCTGCAGGATCTTTACCGCTGATTGCAAAAAGCACGAAAATGTGCTATGCTAACTAGATATGAATTTCTGTCCAAGGGAGGACACCCTCGTTGCTGGAAAAAAATCAACGTACCAAAAGTATGCTCAGCGGTCTGCTGGATGTGGTGCTGCTGTTCGTCAGCTTTCTGCTGGCCAACTATGTGCGTTTTAATTATGTAGTCTTTTTTGAGCCCGGCGGCGCCGGCCCTGCGCTGCAGGTGGCCGGTGACCCGCGCAACTTTATTGCCGGGGCAGGCACCTCTGTCTTACTGGTGCTGGCCTACTGGGTAGCCGGTGTGTACAGTTCCTCGCGTCTGCGGGGGCTGGCCCAGCGCTGCACCATCATGGCTATGATCAACGCCGCAGGCATCATGGTGTTCGTATTCTTCCTCTACCTGATGCACCTGGACGACTATTCCCGCGTAGTGCTGGGCCTGTTCTACGGCTTTGCCACCGTGGCCATGGTCGCTAAGCGGATGATCCGCCGCTGGGCGGACCGTGCCCGCCGCCGCAAAGGCCTGGGCCTGCGGCACATCCTGCTGGTGGGCGGCGGCAAATCGGCGGCCCTCTACCTGCGCGCGCTGGAGCATAACCCCTACTACGGTTTTGTGGTGGACGGCTACCTGGCTGCCACCGAGGAGCCGGGTCTGGGCGTGCCCTATCTGGGCGGCTACGATAAGCTGGACGAAGCCCTGGAAAGCGCCGCCCTGGATGAGGTCGTGGTCGCGCTGGAAGCCAATGAGATCGATCAGCTGCCCCACACCTTTGCCATCTGCGATAAGCACGGCACCCGCATCACGATGGTGCCGTTTTACAGCGACTACCTGCCTGCCCGGCCTACCATCGATGTGCTGGACGAGTGCAAGCTCATCAATGTGCGCCAGACGCCCTTTGACAACATCCTCAACGCCGCCATCAAGCGCGGGCTGGATATTATCGGCAGCCTGATGCTGATCGTACTCACCAGCCCGGTCATGCTGGTCACGGCCATTGGTGTGAAACTGTCCAGCCCCGGGCCGATCATCTTCAAGCAGGAGCGCATCGGCCTCAATAAAAAGCCCTTCATGATGTACAAGTTCCGCTCCATGCGGGTCAATGTACAGCAGGAGACCGGCTGGTCTAAGGACTACGACCCCCGCAAGACCCACTTCGGCAGCTTTATCCGCAAGTTCAGCCTGGACGAGCTGCCCCAGTTCTTCAACGTGCTTAAAGGGGATATGTCCCTTGTAGGCCCCCGGCCTGAGGTGCCTTTCCATGTAGAGCATTTTAAAGAGGAAATTCCCCGCTATCTGGTCCGCCAGCAGGTGCGCCCCGGCTGTACCGGCTGGGCGCAGATCCACGGCTTGCGCGGCGATACAGACATTGCCGAGCGCATCCGTTATGACATCTGGTACATCGAAAACTGGACCGTGGCGCTGGACATCAAGATCATCTTCCGCACGGTATTCGGCGGTAAGATGGTCAACGACGAAAAATTGCAGTAAGCCTGCCCCGGCGGGCTTGATGGGAGACGGAAAATGAGGAAAAAGGAACCCAAAGTAGCCATCGTACATGACTGGCTGGTGACCTATGCAGGGGCGGACCGCGTGGTCGACTGCATGCACCATGCGTTCCCCAACGCCGTCATCTACACGCTGGTGTATGATAAAGATAACATGCCTGCGTGGTTTAAAGACTACGACATCCGCACCACCTGGGTGCAGAAGATCCCGTTTGCTACCAAGCTGTACAAAGGGCTCTTGCCCCTGATGCCCCGTGCCTTTGAGGAACTGGACCTCTCCGAGTACGACCTCGTGCTGTCATCTTCCTCCTCATGCTCCAAGGGGGTTATCACCCGCCCGGATGCTGTGCACATCTGCTACTGCCATACGCCTATCCGCTATGTGTGGGACTTTTACTACACCTACCGCGACAACGCCAACTGGCTGGTGCGTAAGGTCATGCAGCGCCAGATGCACAAAATTCGCGTGTGGGATAAGTGCGCTGCGGACCGCGTAGATTACTTCATCGCCAACTCCCACTACATCGCCCAGCGCATCAAAAAATATTACCGCCGCGACAGCGACGTCATCTACCCCTGCTGCCATATCAACGAAAGTCCTTTTGTGGAAAAGGAGGACTTCTACCTCACCGTCGGCCGCCTGACCTGGTACAAGCGGGTCGACCTGGCCGTGCAGGCCTGCACCAAACTGGGCAAGCGGCTGGTGGTCATCGGCGGTGGGGGAGAGATGGACAAGCTCAAGGCCATGGCTGGCCCCACCATTGAGTTCAAGGGCGGCGGCCTGACCGACGAGGAAGTGCGCGGTTACTACCTGCGCGCCAAGGCGTTTTTGTTCCCCGGCGAGGAGGACTTCGGCATCACCCCCGTGGAAGCCCAGAGCGCCGGTACGCCGGTGCTGGCCTACGGCCGCGGCGGCGCCTGCGAGACCGTGCTGCCCGGCAAGACGGGTTACTGGTTCGAGGAGCAGACCGCCGACAGCCTGGCCGCCTGCATCCAGCGCTTTGAAAAAGATGGCGTCGCCTATAGTAAAGAGGAAATCCGCGAACACAGCCGCGCTTTCAGCGAGGAACGGTTTGAGCGGGAGATCAAAGAATACTGTACCCGCCGCATGGCGGATTGGCAGCAGGAACTGCTGGACTGCTCCCACTGGGAGAAGGAGGAACAGATTTGAACCCCATTGTCATCAACGGCACTGTCCTGTGCGATAATATCACCGGCATCCCCCGCTATGTCTACGAGACAGTAGTGCGGCTGGACAAGCTCATTGAGGGCACCGGCCTGGACGTGCGCATCGCCTACCGCGACGATGGCCGCGAGATTCATCTGCCGGAACTGAAAAATATCAAGCTGGTACCGCTCAAGGCGGTCAAATATTTTTATAACATGGCGGTGCTGCCTGCCTATCTGCGGCGCGAGCATGCGTTTTTTGTCGGCCTTGCCAGTGATATGCTCATGACCCGCCGCAGCGTTGTTGTGCTGCACGACATCCGCCCCCTGGTCATGGATACCGACCGCGGCTTTTTCCGCTTCAAGTTCTGGGTGCACTGCCTGTCCACCAAATGGTTTGCACAGCGGGTGTTCACCGTCAGCTATGACCAGCGCCAGCTTATCCACGATAAGCTGGGCATCCCGCTGGATAAGATCGGCGTGACCTACAACGGCTGGGAGCATATGGCAAAAGTCCAGCCGGACGAAAGCATCTTTGAGAGGATGCCCGCCGTCAAAAAGGGTGAGTATTTCTACGCTCTGGGCAGCCTGGCCGGCCACAAGAACTTTAAGTGGATACGCGAGGTCGCCCGCCGCAACCCGGATAAGACCTTCGTGGTGGCAGGCGGCAAGGACCTGCGCGCCTTTGGCGATGACACCGAGGCCAAGGACACCCACAATGTGTTCTACCCCGGTTATGTCTCCGACGCCGAAAACGCTGCCCTGATGAAGCACTGCCGCCTCTTCCTGCATCCGGCGGTGTTCGAGGGCTTCGGCATCCCGCCGCTGGAGGCTTTGGCTCTCGGCGCGCCCATCGCCCTGGCCAAAGCTAGCTGCCTGCCGGAACTTTACGGCGATACAGCCCGCTACTTCGACCCCTACGACTACGAGGTCGACCTGGACGCTTTGGCCGCCCGGCCCGTCGCCCCGCCGGACAAAGTCCTGGCCAAATACAGCTGGGACAAAACCGCTGCCTTCTGGCTGGAAGAGATCAAAAAGTACGCACAGCAGTGAAAACTGCAACCTGATTCCCACTCTGGAAAGGAACCCTTGCGAATGCTTGTTCTAACCGTTGTCCTTACGGCTGTTGTCGCGCTGGCACTGGGGCTGGCCCCGGCCAAAGTGGCGCGCCGCCGTGTACGGCAGTGTGATCTTGGCTGGGCGGCTGGCCTGTGGCTGGCCACCTGGGTGTTTGCCCTGTGTGCCTACCATCGCCCGGGGCTGACCGTCGGGTTTGATGCTTTCCGCCTGGCGGCCATCACGGCACTGTGCGGCTGGGCGTCCTTCTGCGTGGCCGGGCTGCGCAGCTTTGGCGGCAGGGGACTGCGGTTCGTGGTGCCGCTGCTGCTGGCGGCGGCCCTGGGCAGCGAGGTGTTCGTAGGCAACGTGACCTACTTCAACACCCACAGCTACCAGCCGTTCCAGCTGCTGGACTACCTGGACCCCAACGTCAACGTCATCCGGGGGCAGGGGAGTATCTCGCTGGACGAGGACCACACCTACATGCGGTTCCTTGACATCGACCAGCCTATCTATAACCTGAGCATGGACGGCCTGACCAACGATGATACCGATCCGCTGCATGGGGACAGCTTCTTCAACTTCCGCATCAATGCCACCGATGAAGCCAACTCCCGGCTGAACTACTTCGGCACCTGGCAGATCGCGCCCGAGTCGACCCGCAGCCAGGTTATCAGCCTGGATCTGACGGGCAACGTCGGCACAATGGAGCTGACCG
Organism: Oscillospiraceae bacterium; assembly: GCA_025758045.1. Taxonomy (NCBI): domain Bacteria; kingdom Bacillati; phylum Bacillota; class Clostridia; order Eubacteriales; family Oscillospiraceae; species Oscillospiraceae bacterium. The sequence goes on from CP107208.1 coordinate 2,026,332, forward strand.
CCTCCGGCTACAGCACGGCCTTTGCAGCCTTCCCGGTGGCCGTCACCTTTACCGGCATCACTGCCAACGCGCCGCGCCCGCTGCAGTTCTCGCTGCTGCGGTGCATCGCTGTTTTCCTGGCGCTGCTGGCCATCTACGCTCTGCGCCCGCAGAGCGGCCTGTGGCACCGCCGCTGGCTGGCAGGCAATGTCTGCGACCGCGCCGCCGGTGCGGTGCTGGCCGCGATCCTCGCCGCCTTTGTGGTGGTCGTGCCTTTCTGGGAGCCGGGCAACACCGGCCTTGCCACTGAAAATTATAATGTCGCCTTCTGGGATCACGAGAGCAAGATCAGCTTTGTCTACGAGCAGTACGGCGCGCTGGCCCACAGTCTGTTGAACGGCCGACTGGACCTGATGCAGGACCCGCCGGAAGAGCTGCTGGCGCTGGATAACCCCTACGATTCCACCGCCCGCGAAGCGGCCCAGGTCAACAGCCTGTGGGACCATGCCTATTATAACGGACGCTATTATGTCTATTTCGGCATCGTGCCCTGTCTTTTGTTTCAGCTTCCTTTCGAGGCTGTCACCGGCATCCAAAACCTGGCCTATCCGCCCTGCATGATCGTGATGGGGCTGCTGTTCCTGCTGGCAAGTTTCGGCGCGGTGCATCAGGTGGTGCGCCGCTGGTTCAGCCAGGCATCCTCAGCCGCGTATCTGCTCAGCGTGGCGGCCATCGTGCTGGGCAGCCAGCTCTATTACCTGTTTGTGCGCCCCTACATTTATGAATACGCCATCGTCTGCGGCACCTCGCTGCTGATGCTGGCCCTCTGGTTCTGGCTTTCTGCCGCGAACACGGCGGTGGAGCGCCGCGGTGCGCTGCTGGCCAAACTGGCGCTGGGCAGCCTTTGTATGGCGCTGGTCGCCGGCTGCCGCCCCCAGATGGAATTGTTTGCCGTGCTGGCCCTGCCCATCTTCTGGCAGCGATATATCGCCCAAAAGCGGCTGCGCAGCCGCGCCGGGGCAGGGGAAGCGGCCGCCTTCCTGCTGCCTGTGGTGCTGGTGGCCGCAGGTCTGATGTGGTACAACTACGCCCGGTTCGGTTCGCCCTTTGACTTTGGCGCCAACTACAACCTGACCGGCAACGATATGACCAAGCGCGGCTTCAATGTGGTGCGCATCGGTCCGGCCGTGTTCACCAGCCTGTTCGACCTGCCGCGGCTCAAGAGCGTCTTTCCGTTTTTGCAGGAGACCGAAGTCACCACCAACGCCGTCATCCGCACCATCAGCGAGCCGTTCGTCGGCGGTATGCTGGCGGCTACACCCTTCACCTGGGTGTTGGGGCTGCTGGCGCTGCCGCAGACCCGCCAAAGTCTGCGCCGCCGCCCCGGTGCGGCCGGTTTCGTCTGGCTGGCGGTGGCCGGTATGGTCATCATCACGGTGGTGGATTGCGAGATGGCCGGTGTACTGTACCGCTATTTGATGGACTACAGCCCCGTGCTGCTGCTGGGCGCTGTGCTGTGCTGGCTGCTGCTGGAAAGCGTGCTGGCCCGCCGCGCCGCCGCAGGTGAAACGCTGGCCGTCACCCTGCTGCCGGTGCTGCGCGTGGCCATGGCCGCCGCTGTGGCGTGGAGCGCCGTCTATCGCTTCTTCACCCTTTTTGCCACCCAGCCGTGGCTGCAGGGACTGAACCCCTCGCTGTACTTTAATGTTGCCCGTCTGGTGCAATTCTGGATGTAAAGATTGGAGAATCTCAAAATGGATAAGATCGCTGTTCTGATCCCTTGCTACAACGAATCCAAAACTGTGGAAAAGGTGGTGACGGATTTCCGCCGCGTGCTGCCCGATGCCACCGTCTATGTCTACGATAACAATTCTACCGACGGCACCGCCGAGCTGGCCGCCAAGGCTGGTGCTGTCGTCCGGCACGAGTATCAGCAGGGTAAAGGCAATGTCATGCGCCGCATGTTCCGCGAGATCGATGCCGAAGCCTACGTGCTGGTGGATGGCGACGACACCTACCCCGCTGAGGCCGCCCCCGAGATGGTAGCTGCCGTTACAAACCGGCAGGCCGATATGGTGGTGGGAGACCGCCTGTCCAGCACCTACTACACCCAGAATAAGCGTCCCTTCCACAACTTTGGCAACGATCTGGTACGCTTTTGCACCAACCACCTTTTCGGCGGCAAGATCAAGGACATTATGACTGGCTACCGCGCGTTCAGCTACCAGTTCGTCAAGACCTACCCGGTGCTGTCCCGCGGGTTCGAGATCGAGACCGAGATGACCATCCACGCCCTGCAGCGCAACATGCAGGTGGAGAACGTCGTCATCGACTACCGCGACCGCCCCGAAGGCTCCGAGAGCAAGCTGAACACCTACTCCGACGGCTTCAAGGTGCTGGGCACTATCGCGCGGCTGTTCAAAAACTACCGCCCGTTTCTATTCTTCGGCATCCTGGCGGCAGTGCTGGCCGTGTTCGGCATCGGCTTTATGATCCCTGTGCTGAACGAGTACTTCCACACCGGCCTTGTGCCCCGCTTCCCGACTTTGATCGTCTGCTGCTTTGTGCTGGTGGCGGCACTGCTGCTGTTCATCTCCGGCATTATCCTGTCCAGCCAGCTTGCCAAGGATGCCCGCGATTTTGAGTTCCAGCTGCAAACTGTGCAGCATTGGCGTAACAGCGCAGAAAAGGAGAACTGAAATGCAGTATGATTATCTGATCGTCGGTGCCGGTCTGTTCGGCGCCGTCTTTGCCCACGAGGCCACCGCCGCCGGCAAAAAGTGCCTGGTCATCGATAAGCGCAGCCACATCGCCGGCAACATCTACACAGAGGATGTGGAGGGCATCGCCGTCCACCGCTACGGTGCGCACATCTTCCATACCAACAATAAAGAGGTGTGGGACTACGTCAACCGCTTTGCCACCTTCAACCGCTACACCAACTCCCCGGTGGCCAACTATAAGGGCCAACTGTACAACCTGCCCTTTAATATGAACACCTTCACCAAGATGTGGGGCGTCATCACCCCGGCTGAGGCTGAGGCTAAGATCGCCGAGCAGCGCGCCGCCCACTACACCGCCGAGCCGAAAAACCTGGAAGAGCAGGCCATCAACCTTGTGGGCACCGACATCTACGAGAAGCTCATCAAAGGCTACACCGAGAAGCAGTGGGGCCGCCCCTGCACCGAGCTGCCTGCCTTCATCATCAAGCGCCTGCCCGTGCGCCTGACCTTCGATAACAACTACTTCAACGCCCTGTATCAGGGCATCCCCAACGAGGGTTACACCACGCTGGTGGCCAACCTGCTGCAGGGCATCGAGGTCCGCCTGGACACCGACTACCTGGCTGACAAGGCTGCGCTGGATGCCTTGGCCGATAAAGTCGTCTACACCGGCCCCATTGATGCCTACTTTGACTATAAGCTGGGCGCTTTGCAGTACCGCAGTGTCCGCTTTGAGACCGAGACCCTGGACATCCCCAACTACCAGGGCAACGCTGTCATCAACTACACCGACGCCGAAACCCCCTACACCCGCATCATTGAGCACAAGCACTTTGTCTTTGGCTCCACCGAGCCGGGCACCAAGACGGTCATCAGCCGCGAGTACTCTGCCGAGTGGAAACCCGGCGATGAGCCGTACTATCCCGTCAACGATGCCCAGAACGGCGCCCTGTATGAGCAGTACAAGGCCCTGGCCGATGCCGAGGGCAAGGTCCTTTTTGGCGGCCGTTTGGGTGAGTACAAGTACTACGATATGGACCGCGTGATCGAATCTGCCCTGGCCCGCGTGCGTGCCGAGCTGGCAAAATAATCCCTGCAAGAAAAAGTTACAAACTGCGCCGCGCTGCCTTTTTACAGCATGGCGCAGTTTTTTCTGCTGCCCGCCAAGTGGCTCGCCTTGCTTTTTACCCCGTAATGGGATATAATAAACTCGACTATCTGCGCAGAAGTCTGCGCGAATAGATACAGTGGAAAAAGCGCACACGCGCACAAACAGGGAGTATATTATGACGAAGATCGCCGCTTCGATTTTGTCCGCTGACTTTGCGGACCTTGCCGCCGACTGCCAACGGCTGTTAAACCAGGGCACCGACCTTTTGCATTTTGACGTGATGGACGGCCACTTTGTGCCCAACATCAGCTTTGGTGCCCCCGTGCTGGAGTGCCTGCACAAGGCCCTGCCGGAGGTGTTCTACGATGTCCACCTGATGATCAGCGACCCGGTTAAGTACGCGCCGGATTTCGCCAAGGCGGGCGCTAACCTCATCACCTTCCATCTGGAGGCTGTGCCCGATGCTGTCCCCGAGACCATCGCCGCCATCCGTGCCGTTGGCTGCCAGGTGGGCATCAGCATCAAGCCGGGCACCCCGGCCGAGGCTGTCTACCCCTACCTCGACGACCTGGACCTCGTCTTAGTCATGAGCGTGGAGCCGGGCTTCGGTGGGCAGAAGTTCATGCCCTCGGCGCTGGATAAGCTCAGCGTCCTCCGTGCCGAGCGTGACCGCCGCGGCCTGCACACCCTGTTGGAAGTGGACGGCGGCGTCAACACCGAGACAGGCCCACAGTGCGCCGCTGCGGGGGCCGACTGGCTGGTGACCGGTAGTGCCCTGTTCAAAGCCAAAGATCCCGCCGCCGTCATCGATACGCTGCACGGCAGCCATTAACCCAAAGGAGAACCCAAGCCCCATGGCAAAACAACCTACGATCGAACGCAGCGAGAACTATGGCTACTATAGTGATCTGCTGTGGTGCGCCGTGCCCCTTACGGGCATGGCCTGGTACTATTACGGCCTGCGCCCGGTGCTGCTGATGCTGGCAGCCCTGGTGACGGCCTATCTGTGTGATTGCGCCCTGGCCCCGCTGCATGGCGAGGGCTACCGCGCCCACGAGCCGTCCAGCGAGTGCTTTGCAGCGCTGATCGTGCTGCTGATGCCCGCCAGCGTTTCCTACGGCATCGTCATTGTTGCTGTCATCGCGGCCGTGCTGGTCAAGGAGGCCTTCGGCGGAGAGGGGCACTATCCCTTCCACCCGGCGGCGGTGGGCGCCGCTATCGCCGGTGTTTCCTGGCCGGAGCATGTCTACTACTACCCGGCCCCCGGCACTCAGCTGCCCATTTGGGGCGAGATCAATGATAACCTTGTCCAGGGCATGAATGAGTCCCTGCGCAGCGGCGGCCTGCCCAGCGCCAGCACGATGAATCTGCTTACCGGCAACGTGTCCGCGGGTATCGGTACGGGCGCGGCGCTGGTCATTCTGGCCTGCGGTCTGTTTTTGCTGGTGCGCGGCCGGGTCCGCCTCTCGGTGCTCATCCCGTTTATGATTGCCGTTATCGGCATTCCCTGGCTGTTCCCGCACCTGAACGAACTGCCTGCCTTCAGCTGGCCGTGGGAGTTCATCCGCCAGCGCATCTATCTTGAAAAGTACACGCTGCTGTCTGGCACGGCATTGTTCGGTGCCTTTTTCCTGATCTGTGAGCCGGTCACCATGCCCAACCGCACCAGCAGCCGTCTGATCTACGGCGCGGCGCTGGGCATTGCCACCTATGCGTTCCGCATATTCAGCCCGTATCAGAGCGCCATCTGCTTTGCGCTGCTGATCGTCGGTGCCATCCCCGAATGGCTGGACCTCATCAGCCACCGCACCGAGCGTATCCGCTTTATGAAGAAGGAGGAACAGCGTCTTGCCAAATCCACAAAACCGGAATGACCGCCGCAAGGGCGAGGAACGCTCCGAAACGCTGATCATTCCCCATATTACCAAAGAAATGCTGGAAACGGCCCGCCGCATGGCGGAGGAGGGGGCCTCCCGCGCGGAGATCGAAAAGGCCATCTCGGCCATGCAAAGCCCGGCCCAGCCCGCTTCTTCACCGGCATCCCGCTCGGCCCAACATGCCGCCCCGGCCCCGCAGCCGATGGCCGCCCCGCCGGAGCGTAAACACCGCATCATCCCCACCAGCCGCCCCCGTCTCTCGGCCGAAGAACGCGCCGCCCTGCGCCAGCAGATGCAGATGGGGGAGACACAGGCAGAAACGCCCCAGCCCGAACCCGAACAGGAGGCCCTGCGGCAGGAAGCCGCCCGGCGGGCGGCCAACCGCCCTGCCTGGTTTGGCCGCCGCCAGACGGCACAAAACGACTCGCAGGAAGCCGCCCGTCGCGCCGCCCAGGCCTTGGCCGCTGCCCCGCGCGCCCCGGAGGCCCCGGCCGCTCCAAAAGTGGACGAGCCTACCGGTACCCGCACCATTGCCATCCCAAAACAGCGTACTGTATCCCGCCCGGCGGAACCGGCCCCCGAAGCCACCCGCGTGATGTCTGCGGCCCCGCCGCAGCCCACTCCGGCAGAACCTGCCTCGCAGCCTGCCGCCCGCACTGAGGGCCCGGCAGGGGAACCTGCCCCGCGCCCGGCTGCCCCGGCCCCGGAGCCGCGCAAAAACGCCGTGCCCCGCAGCCGCACCGAGGCCGAAAATGACCTGAACGAAAAGATCCGCCGCGACCACATCTGGCTGTCCAACCCGGTCATGGTGCGCGGCTTAGGCATGGCTCCCATCGTGGGCGCTGCGCTGGATGGTCGCCACGCGCTCATGCTCTGTGTGGCCAGCCTGCTGCTCATCACCTTTACCCGTGTGTTGGCTGTGGCAGTCTGCCACCTGACCCAAAACCGCTTCCGCCCGGTCATCTACAGCTATGCGGCGGCGCTGCTGTACATCCCCGTTTACGTGCTGATGTACCAGCTGTTTGGTGCTGACCTGTCACTGCTGGGCATTTATCTGCCGCTGTTGGTGGTGGAACCTGCCATTGTCAAGCGCATGGAATTTGCTGAGCTGGAGCCTGTCAGCGCGGCCTTCCGCCACGGTTTCAACAACAGTCTGGGTATGTGCGCGGCTCTGCTCATCGTGGGCTGCCTGCGGGAACTGCTGGCCACCGGTGCTGTCTTTGGCAACCAGGTGATCTACGCCGCGCCGCTGCCGCTGGCGGCACAGCCCTCCGGCGGTTTCGTACTGGTGGGTGCCATCGCCGCCGTCTGGTGCGCCATCGCCAACCTGTACACCAATTATAAACACGAGGAGGTGCGCCGCCTGTATGCTAAACATTGAGTTCGCATCCTCCCTGGGCCAAGGCCTGTGGCAGTTCGTCAGCTATATGGGCCTGGCCATCTTTGCCGAGAACGTCATTCTAGCCCGCGCTTTGGGCGTGACCCGCCTGATGAAACTGGTGCCGGACCACAAGGCCCAGGTGTGGGATTTGTGTCTGCCGCTGATCTGGGTCATGACGCTGTCCGCCCCGCTGGGTTGGGCTGCCCATAACCTGCTCTTTCCGTGGCTGCGCCCGCGTCTGCCTGCGTGGCTGCCCATCTCAGCCCTGCGCCCGGTAGTCTACCTGACCTGCGGTGTCGCTGCCATGGCCGTCACCTGGCTGGTGCTGGGCCTGCTGCCCCGCAAAATGCGCCAAAGCTGCCGCAGCCAGCTCAGCCTGGCCACCTGCAGCACTGTCATGCTGGGCACGCTGCTCATCAGTTCCAACCAGAATTACACGCTGGAGCAATCCATCGCGTTTGGTCTGGGCAGCGGCCTGGGCTACACCTTCATCGTCTTCATCGTGCGTGAAGGTCGCCGCCGCTTGCGCAGTAAGGCGGTGCCTGCGATCTTTCAGGGCCTGCCCAGTTCCATGATCTACATTGGCGTCCTCTCACTGGCCATCTATGCGCTGGTGGGTCATTCTGTGGTTTTGTAACAATAAAAGGAAGAGGTGCATTGTATGTCTGTTCCGTGCTTTGTTCCCGCTGATATTCTGCTGCCTGCCGCCAACATTTCGCTGGACCCGTGGGCCTGCATTGCGGTAGACCAGTTTACTTCCCAGCCGGAGTACTGGCAGCGCGCCGAAGAGCTGGCCGCCGGTAAGCCCAGCACGCTGCATATCGTCCTGCCCGAAGCCTACCTGGGCACCCCCCAGGAGGAAGAGCGGATGCAGACCATCCGCCGCACGATGCAGGAGTACCGCAAGTCGGTGCTGACCCGCCGCGTCCACGGCTTTGTCTATGTGGAGCGCACCCAGATGGACGGCACCATCCGCCAGGGGTTGGTAGGTGCCGTGGACCTGGAAGCCTACGACTATAACCCCGGCAGCAAACCGGCCATCCGCCCCAGCGAAAAGACGGTGGTGGAGCGCATCCCGCCGCGCCTGAAAGTACGCCGTGGTGCTATTTTGGAAACGCCCCACGTGATGATGCTGGCCGACGATGAGAAAAAGACGCTGATCGAACCCATCGGTGACCATAAAGATAGCCTGCCTCTGCTGTATGACGGCGAGTTGATGCTGGGCGGCGGCCATCTGCGCGGCTGGGCGGTGGAAGACCCCGCCCAGATCGACCAGATCAACGCCGCACTGGCCGACTTGGCCGACGAGAAAAAATTTGCCGCTCGCTGGCCCCGTGCTGCCGGTGAGCCGCCCATGGTACTGGCTGTCGGCGACGGCAACCACTCTCTGGCCACGGCCAAAGCTTACTGGGAGGAACTGAAGAAGGGCCTGACCCCCGAACAGCAGCAAGATCACCCCGCCCGCTGGTGCCTGGCCGAGGTCTGCAATGTACATAGCCCGGCCATCGAGATCGAGCCGATCCACCGTGTAGTGTTCGGTGTAACGGCCCATGAGCTGTACAAGGCCATCGATGAGTGGGACAAGACCCAGGGCGACGAGACTGCTCCGTCTCAGCAGCGCTTTGCCATTGCCGACCAGAACGGTGAGCTGCTGGTGGCCCTGCAGAATCCCCCGGCTCCCCTGACGGTGGGCAGTGTCGAAGCCTTCCTGAACGACTTCCTGCCCAGCCACCCCGAGGCCGGCGTGGACTACATCCACGGCTCCTCCACGGCCATGGCGCTGGCCTCCCGCCCCGGGCAGAAAGCCGCCGCCATCCTGCTGCCGGACCTTGCCAAGGCAGACCTGTTTAAAGGCGTGGTGCTGGGCGGTGTGCTGCCCCGCAAGACCTTCAGCATGGGTCACGCCGAAGAAAAACGCTACTACAACGAATGTCGTGCAATCGACTGATGATAAGAATGGAAAAGACTATGGAAAAACCTACCCAGAATCCCGCCGCCCCGCACCGCCGCCGTCGCCGCCGCGGTTCCGGCAACGGTGGGGTTGCCGCTGCAGCCCAGCAGCCTGCGGCTGAAAAGGCTGCCCGCCAGCCCGGCCCGCGCCAGGCAGCCCCGGCCCAGCCGCGGACTCCCCGCCCCCAGCAGGGGCAGCCCCGTCCGCAGGCCCCGGCACCCACCAAGGGCGGCCAGCCCAAACCGGCGTCCCGCGGCAATGCACCGCGCCCCCGCGGCCGTGGCCCGGCCCAGTCCCAGAATCCGCCGGCGGCCCAGATGCCGCAGCCGCCCCGTCAGAACGGCGGACGCACGCTGAACCAGCCGCCCCCACGCCCGCCGCGGGAGACTGCCAAGCCCCGCCAGCCCCAGCGCCCCAGCCGCCCGCTGCGCCGCACGCCGGAGGAAGAGCCGGGCCTGGAGCTCATCACCCGCCGCCCTCCGAAGCAGAAGTTCTCCAACTTCGAGGAGTACCTCGCGGCCCACGGCGGCATGACGCTGCCGCTGCCCCCGGACCCTAACGAGCCCAAGGAACCGAAAGAAGCACCCGCCCCACAGCCGATGGCAGGGGAGAGCGCCGAATGACCCCGGCCACTGCCGCAGCCCTGCGCTGCCCGGTCTGCCAGGGGCCGCTGCTGCAGGTGGGCCGCACCCTGCGCTGCCCCAAGACTCACAGCTTTGATCTGGCCAAAGAGGGTTACGCCAACCTGCTGCCCATCCAGAAAAAGCATGCCGCCGACCCCGGCGACGGCAAGGAGATGGTGCGAGCCCGCCGCGCATTCCTCTCGGCCGGGCACTACGCCCCGCTGATGCAGGCGTTGGCGGATCTCTGTGCTGACCTGCCTCACGGCCACATCGTGGATGCTGGCTGCGGCGAGGGCAGCTATGACGCCTACCTGTACAAAGCACTGGGGGACGAACCTGCCATCGTGGGCTTCGACCTCTCCAAAGAGACCGTGCGCTTGGCGGCCAAGCTGCTGCCGGAGGCCGCTTTCTGTGTGGGCGGCAGCTTTTGTGCCCCCGTGCGGGATAGCTGGGCCGACCTGCTGCTGAACATCTTTTCCCCGTTTGCCGGGGCAGAGTTCCGCCGCATGCTGCGCCCGGGCGGACATCTGGTCTACGCCGTGCCCACCGCCCGCCACCTCTACGGGCTGAAAGAGGTCCTCTACGACCACCCCTACGAGAACGAGGTGAAGGACACTGCCTACGAGGGGTTCACCTTTGTGCGCAGTGTGGAGGCCACCGGCCAGCTGACCCTGACCGGCGATGCCGTGCAGCAGTTGTTTGCCATGACCCCCTACTACTGGAACACCCCCGCCGACGGCGCCGCGCACCTGCAGGCCTGCAAAAGCCTGACCACCGAGATCGGCTTCCGCTACCTGGTTTACCAGAAACAATAATCCAAAAGCCAGCCCAATGCGGGCTGGCTTTTTTTGTGCGTATTGTCAGTAGGACGTCACGGCGCGTAAAACGCATCCAATACCTGCTTCAGGTAGGGCCGCAGCCGTGCATCCCCGATACCGGGCTGCGGCACCATGATACAAACCGTATAAATCATGCCGTTATTTACAAAATAAGCGGTATTCCCGCTGGCTTTGCTCTCGTCTCCGCCGCCGTACAGCGGGATAACGGCAATGTCTCCGGTAGGCAGCGTGTATTCCTCGCAGGTCCAGCCATCCTTTAAATCGTAGATGCCGTCGGTCAGCACCTGCTCCACGGTGGCGGTGCAGCTGCCGCTGGGCGTCACGGCGGCGTGGGCGTTGAACGAAATATACATGTCATAACTTTCGCCGCTCACTTCCTTTTCCAGCAAGCCGCCATCCAGCACGTTCAGCCCAAATGGCTCGCCGTCCGCGCAGGTGCCGTACAGCAGCACCTTGCGCTTGACGGGGTTGCGGTAATCGTTGGGGTCGGCAGGGCAGTACAGCGCCGCGCCGTCCGGCAGGTCATCCACAAGATCGTTGCGCAGCAGCGGCAGGTTGGTCAGTTCAGCGGCATCCTGCAAGCTGTCCGCCGCATCGGTAAATACTTCGGCTTTTTCAATATCGTTTGGGTAGTGAATTAACAAATCCGAGTTTCCCAGCGTCATGACCATCTGGCTGAAACTATAGTGGTCAGGCGTCCGCATCCGTTGGAACGCTGGCTGCCGTTCCTCGGTGGCCAGTGTCTGCACCGCTTCGCCCAGCGTATCCAGCGGATGGGTGGTCAGCGTATAGTGCAGGGCATAACCGCCCACGGCATCGGGGGCATAGCTTGGGTGGGGGGTGTTGTGCAAATTGGTGAACTCCACCCGCGCCAGTACACCGGCGGCCAGCAGCAGCGGCGCGGCCAGGCAGATGACCCACCCAAACCGCCGCCGCGGGGCAGGCTGGGCCGCCACCGCCACGCGGGCCGGGCAGCGCACCTGGGCAAAGGTCTGTTTATACAAAGTCTCAAACTCCATCGTTCAATCCTCCTGATACGCCCGGCGCAGGGCCTCCCGCGCACGGGTCAGCCGGGTAGTCACGGCGTTCTGGCTGATGTGCAGCACCGCCGCGATCTCCTTGGTGGGCATGTCTTCGTAATAAAATAAGTACAGCACGATGCGGTACGCCTGTGGCAGGGCCAGTACGGCGTCGTACAATTCCCGCTGGGCGGGGTCGTCGAACACCGGTATGTCGGGCAGTTCCTCCAGCGGCAGGCGGCGGGTATGCCAGGGCGCACGCAGACGGCTTTTGCAGTGGTTGATGGTCACCCGGATCAGCCAGCTTTTCAAATGCTCCTCGTCTGCAAAAGTGCGGTGGGTCGCACAAAGCTTTAACAGCGTGTCCTGGGTAGCATCCTCAGCCTCCTGTGGGTGGCCGCACCAGTGCAGGGCCACGCGGTAGATCATGTCGCAGTAGCGTCCTGCGACCGCGGCCAGTTCGCTCGGCTCCATCGCGGCACCTCCTTTGTTTTGGATTTCATCAGGCCTGTTTCACTTTTAACACGCGCGGGGCAGGCGGTTTGTTACAGACAAGTTTATTTTTTTCAGTATACCAGCTTCTGTGCGGTTCATACAGCGGAATTTTGAGCATAATCCCAAAAAAAGATTGACAAAATGCGTGATTACGGCTATTATAAAGGTGTTCGCATCTGCCTGCCGGAGGAAGCCCCATGCAAAAAATCACCAATGACCTGTTGGCTTTGGCCCAGAACGGCGATGAAACGGCTGTGGCCGCCCTCATTGCACGCATGATGCCCGCCATCCGCAAAGGTGCCGCCGCCGCGACCGCGCCGGGCTTGGATTTCGAGGATGCCGTGCAGGAAGGTCTGATCGGTCTGTTTGAGGCAATGCATCGGTACGATACCGCCGCGGGAATGGCCTTCGCGTCTTTTGCCGCCGCCTGCATCACCCACGCCCAGCAGGATGCCCGCCGCGCCGCTCTGCGCAAAAAGCACGCGCCGCTGAACTTCAGTGTGCCCTTGCCCGATGCCAAGGAGCTGCCCCAGCCAGGCCCTGACCCCGAGGAACAGGCCATCGCCAGCGAGCAGTACGCCGCGACGATCGAACGGATGCAGACCGAACTTTCCCCGCTGGAACGCAGCGTGCTGCTGGCCACCCTAAACGGCCAGACCGCCGCCCAAATCGCCCAGGAAAAGCAGCTGGCTCCCAAAGCCGTTGCCAACGCCTTGGCCCGCGCCCGCCGCAAACTGCGGGGAGCGTAATACCCTAGGATTCAGGCGTTTGCCTGTATCATATATTTCAACCTGCCCCCAGTAGCGCCTAAAATCAGTTCGTTGGTCCATTCCTAATGCGTTGGTTTAGATTCTTCCGCGGGCAAATACAAATCAGAGGAGATACCCACTATGTTCGAAGACAAGACTTTGGTATGCAAGGATTGCGGCAAGGAGTTCGTTTGGACCGCCGGTGAGCAGGAGTTCTACGCCAGCCGTGGTTTCGAGAACCAGCCCCAGCGCTGCAAGGCCTGCCGTGATGCCCGCAAGAACGCTACCCGCGGTGAGCGCCAGATGTTTGACGCTGTCTGCGCCAGCTGCGGCAAGGCTTGCAAGGTTCCCTTCCAGCCTCGCGAGGACCGTCCGGTCTACTGCAGCGAGTGCTTCGCTAAGATGAAGGAGAACGGCTGATTTACACGCTGACTGTGTAACAGTAGTCTGATTTCCACTCCGCGCCCCGGTCGCACCTGACCGGGGCGCGGTTTGTTACGGGGGAAACTGTATGACCACGCGCATGGCGCAGTTAAAACGTAGTATATGGTGCCTGGGCGCGGCCGCCCTGGTGCTGGCCCTGTGCAGCAAAACTTCGCCGCTGTATGCCTTCAACGATTGGATGGACGCCAACATTTTTTTTACAATGGGAAAATCCATGCTGTCCGGCAAGGTACTCTACCGTGATGTGTTCGATCACAAAGGCCCGGTGCTGTATCTCCTCTACGGGCTGGGGTGGCTGCTGGACCACACGGGCTTTATCGGCGTATTTGTGCTGGAAATTTGCGGCTTCGCAGTGTTTCTAGGCCTTGGCCCGTGTACGGCGGAGCTATTGCGCGGCAAACCCCTGCACCCGGTCTGGTGCCTGGTGCCTGCGGCAGCCGTGGCGGCCTGCCGGGCCTTCTCCCACGGCGGCAGTGCCGAGGAACTGCTGCTGCCTTTTTTGGCCGCCGCCCTGTACGGGCTGGTCAAGTGCCTGACAGCCAACAGACAAATGCCGCTACGCACCGTAGCCCTGCAAGGTTTTCTGTGCGGCTGTGCGTTACTGCTGAAATACACGGTGCTGGGCTTTTACCTGGCCTGGGTGGCCGTGCTGGCGGTGCTGTACCTGCGCCGGGGCTGGCTGCGGCAGCTGGGCCGAAGCTGTGTCGCCTACCTGGGCGGCCTGGCGCTGGCAGCCCTGCCCTGGTTTGCCTACTTTGGGGCCCACCATGCGCTGGACGCCTGGTGGGAGTGTTACTTCTATGACAACCTCTTCCTTTATAAAGGGGACAGCCGCAGCGCCCTGACCCTGGCCCAGCACCTGTGGTGGGCTGTGCGGGACGATCTGCCCGCCGTCTGCCTGCTGGCGGCGTTCCTGCTTTGGACGGCGCTTTCTAAGCGGCACGGTGCGGCGCTGGCAATCCTGGCAATGGCCGCAGGACTGGCTTTTACCAGCCTGATGGGCGGCTACCTCGTCTACTACGGGCTGGTGCTGGCCGTGTTTGCCCCGCTGGGGCTGGCGGCCCTGCCGCAAAAACTGCCTGCCAAGCGCGGCGTGTGTACGGCCTTATCCGTGGCAGGCATTGCCGCCGCGGCTTCATGGTGCCTGCTGCTAAGCCCCAACCGCGCTTTGCGGGGCCGCACGGCGGAAAGCCTGCCCCAGCTCCAGTTTGCCGAAATCATCCGCCAGACGCCCAACGCTACTTTACTCAACTACGGCACGTTGGACGGCGGCTTTTACACCGCCGCCGGGGTACTGCCGCCCTGCCGTTACTTCTGTGTGACCAACATGCCGCTGCAGGACCAGTGGCAGCAGCAATGGGACCTGCTGGATGCCGCCGCTGTGGACTATGTGGTGGCCCTGACCGGCGATCTGCAGAACGACTACCCCATCTACCACTGCGTCGCCAGCCAGACCTACAACGGCGGTGAGGGCGAAGTGACCTGGTATCTCTACGCAAAAACCAAATGATTTGCGCTTTTTCCGTATATGCGGTATAATAGCCTTTGCAAGAACCATACTCACAGAAAGGCAGGCACCCCATGCAACAAAATAAAAAGTTCCTGCGGGTGCTGTGCAGCCTGTTGGCTGCCGCGCTGGCGGCGTGGTGCACGGTACTGCTGTGCCGCTGGGTAGGGTATGACCTGCAGGAACGGCTGGGCAACACCCCCAGCTATGAGATCATCAACGACGACTACAGCCAGATCATCGACATCCCAGCCAAGGGCTTGACCCAGGCCATGCCGCTGAAGGCCGGCCAGCCGTTTTACGGTGTGCGGTTCAAGTTCAGCACTCACGGACAGCTGTACAAATCTGGCATGACCATGGTGGAAGCCTACAACGAGGCGGGGGAGCAGATCCTTTTTGCAGCGGGTAACTTCCTGAATATCTGGGACGATACCTTTACTGAGTTCACCTGCAACGAGGCCTATATCCCTGACCATGACGAAACGCTGACCATCCGCCTGTACAACGAATCCGCCTGGGACGGCCCGCTGGGCGTCTGGACCAGCGAGGACGAAGTATCCGGTATGCCGCTTTCGGTAACGGACGGCGACACCCTCAACGCCACCATGGCAATGCAGCGCGTCAGCGATTTTACCGGCAGCTGGCCCGCCGCGCTGGCCGCCCGGCTGCAAAAGCCGCTGGCCGCTGCCGTCTTTATCGCGGTGCTGCTGGCCATGCTGCACGCGCCACTCTACCTGTTTGTGCCTGCGGTGGGCCTGGCCCTGGGCGTGACGTTCACCTATGTTACCCCGGCGCTGGTCGCCCCCGATGAATACACCCACCTGGCTGCCGCCTACGAGCTGGCCAGTACCTGGAGCGGCCAGACCGCTGCCGAGGAGGACGGCAACCTGCTGCTGCGGGAATGTGACGCCGCCCACTTCGGCACAAAGACCGGAGACATCGGCGTCCTGGCCTACAAGAATGAGGCCATCGCCGAGACCTCCGAACCCGGCAGCCCCGATGTGCTGACCACCCACAGCGAGGTGAAAGCAGGGCAGGGCAGCGGCAGCTATCTGGCCCAGGCTCTGGGCATCCGCCTGGCGCGGGCGCAGGGCAAGAACTTTTACACGATGTTGCTCTATGGGCGGCTGGCCAACCTGATTTTGTATTTACTGCTGGCGGCGCTGGCCGTCTGGCTGGCCCCGACCAGCCTGCGCGGGCTGTTTGCCTGCGTGGCGCTGCTGCCCATGCCGCTGCAATTGGCGGCCAGCCTTTCCCCGGATGCCGCCGTGCTGGGGCTGGTGTTCAGCTTCACGGCGCTTTGCCTGCGCCTGCGGGGCGAGAAAGCTGTCTGGTGGCAGAAGATCCTGCTCATCGTGCTGGGCGGTCTGACCGCCCCCGGCAAGGCCATCTACCTGCCGGTCATCCTGCTCTGCCTGTTGATCCCGGCGGAAAACCTGACCTACGACGGGAACCCAACCGTCAAATTCCTGGGCGAAGAACTTCCCGGCGGCTGCTGCATCTATGCGGCTACGCTGGTGCTGGCGTTCTGCTTCTGGCTGGCCGCCAATCTGAATGCCGTGGCTTACGCGGCCCGCGATATGAACACCACCGTCCTGGTAACCGCTGCCGCTGCCGCTGCGGTGCTGCTGGTGCTGGCACTGGCGGCGTACCTCAAGCTGCACAAGCGCCTAAAGGTATTCTTCTGGTGCAAAGTGGCTTTTGCCGCCGTACTGGTGGTGGGCGCTGTGGGCGGCGTATACGCTGTCTCCCACATGGGCGGCGGGCTGGACCCTGACCAACTGACCATGACCTACCCCAACGGGGACTCCATCTGGACCTTCTCGTTCGGCTATATCTGTCGCAACATTCCGGCCACCGTCAAGCTGCTGCTGCGCACCCTGCCGGAACAGGGCGCTCTCTGGCTGCAAGGTCTGCTGGGCACTACCCTGGGGGAACCCATCGTCTACCGCATCGATGTCAGCTGGCTGCTGGGCGTAGGCCTGCTGCTGGCTGTGCTGGCCGCCGCCCTGCCCCGGCAGGACGAACCGGCCCTGCTGGGCCGCCGCAGCAAAGCGGGCATGGCGGGCATCTGTCTCTGCGTTGTGCTGGCTGTGCTGGCTGCCGCGCTGAACTGGACCCCCATCAACTACCAGACGCTCTTCGGCTTGCAGGGGCGCTACCTGCTGCCGATTTTGCCGCTGGCCCTGCTGCTGGTAAAAAGCAGCAAAAAGCTGGTCCTGCGCGGGGATGTCTCCCACACCGCGGCGCTCTGCACCAGCACTTTAACCATGTTGACCCTGCTGCAAGGCTTTGGCCTGTACGCCGCCTGGCAGCCGGTATCATAAAATAAGCAATATTTATATAAAGGAGAAATTTCCATGACTATCACCAAGAATACCATCATCGCCGAGATTCTGAACAACGACCCCACCCAGGGCTGCGTGCCCATCTTCCTGTCCACCGGTATGCACTGCCTGGGCTGCATGGCTTCCCATGGCGAGACCGTTGAGGAGGCCTGCGCCGTCCACGGTGTTGACCCCGACGCTCTGGTCGCCGAGCTGAACGACTACTTTGCACACCTGTAATGCACCGCGGCTGGATGCCCGCCTGGCTGCTGCCTTTGCCTATGTACGGCCGGGGCATGTGGCGGCGGACATCGGCTGCGACCACGGCAAATTAAGCGCCGCACTGGCGGGCAGCGGTCGCTGCCCGCTTGTTTTGGCTTGTGACCTTCGCCCCGGCCCGCTGGAGAAAGCCCGTGTGACCTGCGCCCCCTTCGGGGACAAGGTGCAGTGCCGCCTGGGCAGCGGGCTGGAGGTGCTGGCCCCCGGCGAGGCGGACGACATCATCATCGCAGGCATGGGTGCGGAAACAATCATTGAAATTCTGGAGGCCGCCCCCTGGGTGTTTGACGCCCGGTACAATCTGGTGCTGGTGCCCGCCACCAAGCACAGTGTGCTGCGCCGCTGGCTGGCCCGCCGCGGCTTTGCACTGGCGGGGGAGACCCTTTGCCAGGCGGCAGGCCGCTGGTATGCCGTGATGAACGCCCGCTACACCGGCGCGTGCCGTGAACCGGACGGCTTAGAGTGCCTTTGCGGCCTGACGAACGGCCAGCCTGGCTGCGGGGATTACTACGCCCAGCAGAATGCTAAACTAAAAAAATACCGCCTCGGCCTGCCTGCTGGGCAGGAAGCCGAAGCGGTGGATGTGCTCATCAAACAAATGGAGGAGTTGTCATGTCGGTAACGGTGCAGCAAATTCTCGGGCTGCTGCAAACGCTGGCCCCGTCGGAGCTGGCTTGCAGCTGGGACAATGTGGGCCTGCTGGTGGATGTCGGTGTGCCGGTCAGCCACGTGTTGACCACACTGGACATCACGGCGGCGGTGGTGCAGGAGGCAGTGGAGAACGACTGCCAGCTGATCGTCAGCCACCACCCGGTGATCTTTGACCCGCTCAAGCATATCAGCGCAGGGGATGTGCCGGCGCTGCTCATCAAAAACAACATCTCGGCCATCTGCATGCACACCAATCTGGATGCAGCCCCCGGCGGCGTCAATGATACGCTGGCGGATCTTTTGGGTATGCAGCGGGAGGGCCGCCGCAATTTCGCCGAGGATTGCGGCCGTATCGGCCCTGTGGAACCCACTACGGTGCAGCAGCTGGCCCGCTTCTGCGCGGACACGCTGCACAGCGGCGTGCGGTACGTGGATTGCGGCCGCCCCATCACCTGCCTGGCCGAAGTCAGCGGTGCGGGCGGCAGCTACCTGCAGGAAGCTATTGATGCGGGCGCGGATTGCCTTGTCACCGGCGAGGCCGCCCACCACATCGCTCTGCTGGCTAAACAGAAAGGCGTTGGCCTGGTGGTCTCCGGTCATTGGGGCACCGAGCACGGCATCGCCGATGTGTTGGCTGCCCATATCGCCAGCAGCTTCCCGGCCCTTACCGTCCGCCACGCTGCCGCGGACCGCGACCCCTATTCCTACTTATTATAAAAGGAGAACCCATGTCTCTTGATGCTGCGACCCTGGCGCTGGTAGCCGGGGAACTGAAAACCACCCTGCTGGATGCCAAGATCGATAAGATCTTTGAGCCTACCCGAGACGAAGTGCTGATGACGCTGCGCACCCGCACAGAGACCCACCGGCTGCTGCTGTCGGCCCGCAGCGGGTCGGCCCGCGTCTGCCTGACCAAGGAGAGCTTTGAAAATCCGCTTGCGCCCCCGGGCTTCTGCATGCTGCTGCGCAAGCATCTGACCGGCGGCCGCCTGATCGATCTGCGCCGGGAGCCGGGCGACCGCATCATCTACTTTGATTTCCGCTGCACCAACGAGATGGGCGACCTGGTCGTGAACACCGTGGCGGCGGAGCTGATGGGACGCTACTCCAACCTGGTGCTGGTGCAGGACGGCCGCATCATCGATGCCCTCAAGCGTGTGGATTTTGAGGACAGCGAGGTCCGCCAGTTGCTGCCCGGTTTGCCCTACACGCTGCCGCCCAAGCCCGCCCGGCCGGACTTCCTCGTTACCAGCGCCGCCGCCATGGTGGCCGCTGCCTGCGAGAAGGACCTGCCCGTCGCCCAGGCCTTGGGCAAGACCGTGGCGGGTGTCGGCCCTGTTGTCGTGCGGGAGGCCGTCTGCCGCGCTCTGGGCGAGACCCCGGCGCTGGCCTGCGACCTGACTGTTGACGAAAAAGCCAAGCTTGCCGCCGCCATCGATGAGCTGAAGGCCGAACATGCCAACGGTGGCACCCCCACGGCGGTGCGCCTGCCCCAGCCGGACGGCGTGGCCAAGCCGGTGGAGTTCAGCTTCTTTGTGCCGCAGCAGTACGGCAGCGCCGCGCTGCTGACCCAGTACCCCAGCTACAGCGAACTGCTGGAGGACTACTACGCCACCAAGGACCGCGCCGAGCGCCTGCGGCAGAAGAGCCGTGAACTGTACAAGGCTGTGCACAACATGCACGACCGTGCCGTCCGCAAGCAGGCTGCCCGCCGCGAGGAACTGGCCCAATCCTCCAAGGCCGATACGCTGCGCCTGTACGGTGAGCTGCTGCAGGCCAACCTCTGGGCTGTACACAAGGGCGACCGCCAGGTGACCGTGCAGAACTACTACACCGGCGAGGATGTCACCATCAAGCTGGACCCGCGCTTCGGTCCCAATGAGAACGCGCAGAAATATTTCCGCGACTATAAAAAGAAGCAGACCGCTCACGCCATGCTGCAGAAGCTGCTGGTGGAGGGCGAAGCCGAGATCGAGTACCTGGCCACCGTTATGTACGAGGTGGAGTCCGCCCCCGGTGAGGCTGCGCTCAACGAGATCCGCGCAGAGCTGAAGAGCCAGGGCTATCTGAAATACTACAAGCAGCGGGACCGCAAGCAGAAACCGGCGGACTTCCTGCGGTACATGTCCGGCGACGGCTTTGAAATTTTGGTAGGCCGCAACAACCTGCAAAACGATAAGCTTACCCTGCACACCGCCCGCGGTAAAGATCTGTGGTTCCACGTGCAGAAAGCCCCCGGCAGCCACTGTGTGGTCATGAGCAGGGGAGAGGACATCCCCGATACGACCAAGCAGGAGGCCGCCGAGCTGGCCGTGCTGCATTCCAGCCAGAACGGCGGCGCCAAGGTGGCCGTGGACACCACCGAGGTAAAGAACATCTGGAAAGCCAACGGCGCCAAACCCGGCATGGTTTTGTATGAGGTTTACACCACCGTTTACGTCACCCCGCGTGAAGGGCTGGAAGAGAAGCTGAAAAAGAAGTAAGAGAAAGTTTTCCGTTGTGTGTAGGGGCGGATGCCTGCATCCGCCCGCAGGTCGATGACAAGCATTGACCCCCACAGAGTAACCGTGTAATTCCATTCGTAGGGGTAGATTCCCTATCCGCCCGCAAGGGAGGCACTTTATGAAAAAGAAACTGCTTGCCTTATCTCTCGTCCTCGCAATGCTTTCCGCCTGTGCATCCACGCCGTCGGACAGCATCGCGGCAACACCCACACCCACCGAAGCACCCGCACCCGCAGCAGAACCCACCCCGGAGCCGACATCCACCCCGTCTCAGGCACCCGCGCCGACAATGGCCGTATACGATGAGGTGTCCTTCGATGATTGGCGGGCGGCTGCAGGCTGCACTATGCCGGACTACACGTTCAGCGCACCTCACGCGCCCCAACCACTTGAAAAGGTCGCCTGGCCCGCCGAGGGTGTGACGCTCCGCATGTATGTGGCCGACACCCTGGAAGAAGCAGCGGAACTTTACCACACGACAGTGGAAACCTTGAAAGAATTGAACCCTGATTATGAGGGAAACTATACCCGTAACCATGGACAATACCGGAGTCTGAAGCTCCAGGCGGAACCGTATACGCTGCCGATGAACAACGTGGTGTCGGTCACGGTCAGCGCGCCGTGGGTGGAGAACCAATACGACCGCACGGGAACTTACAATGTCCCGGCTTCACTGGACAAACAGGCGCAGGCCGCGCTGGCTACAGCTTATTACTTCCAGTATAAGTGGTGCGGCATGCACGGTGGGTTCTGGCCTTACGAACCGGTGGACGACTTACCGAAGTGGCTGCAAGGGTATGCAACTGACGGTGCGTTCTACACAAAGTTCTCAGAGTTCAACAGCTTCCTGCACAGGGTCTATTCCGATGCCTGGGTAGATGATTTGTTAAATGAGGAACCGGCACTTTTTGCTGAGGGAGAAAATGATACCATCCTGACAGGAGATGGCGACCGCGGCAGCAATGTTGCCTATTGCGGCCATCTCTTCACCGAACCCGAGTTGCAGCCCGATGGCAGCATAGAGTTCTGGCAGCTTGTTCTGACTTGTGAGAGTGAAGAATTTGCAGGCTGGGGTGGGGAGGAACCTGTCGTGCCGGACACGGCCACGGTTATGCCCATCCGCCTTGTCTCCACCGAGGACGGCTGGCGGGTGAACGGCGTGAACCTGCCGAACTGATACATATATAGCATATTTGTAGGGCTGATGCCCGCATCCGTCCCTACAAAATATCTATAAACTATACGGAATTTCCACCAAAACCATGCACTCTGTTGAAAACCCTCTTGACATACACCTCTTTCGGCATAACGTAAAAAAATCTCAAAAAAATTTTATAAAAGTGCTGAAAAGGGATTGCAACGCCGGGAAACGCGGTGTACACTACAGTCCACGTTACCCCGCGTGAGGGGCTGGAAGAACAGCTGAAGAAATAAAAAATCCGGAATCGGTATACAGGGAAGAATTCCGCATCTGTCAGGAGGATTCTATGAAAAAGAAACTGATTGCCTTATCTCTTGTTCTCGCTGCGCTTTCTGCCTGTGCATCTGCGCCATCGAATACTGCCGTGCCAACGTCGGCACCGATGCCGACGCCCACTGCAACGCCCACCCCTGCGGCAACGCCTGTGCTCACACCAAGTCCGCAGCCCTCAGAAGAACCAACTCCTGTGCCGACTATGGTATCCTATGAACCTGTCTCGGTTGATAACTGGCTTGCAAATGCAAACTGCCGTATGCCGGACTGTTCCATCAGCGCCCCGGCGGACGGAAAACCGCGTCTTGACAAAATGGTGGCCTGGCCCGAAGAAGGAGTGACCCTCTGCTGCACATGCCAGACGCTGGAAGAAGCGGCCGAAGCCTTTGATACGACGGTTGATGAACTGAAAGCGCTGAATCCGGACTGGGAAGAAAATTTTGCCCGCAATGGATATTTTTATCAGTTAAAGATACAGGCAGAACCGTACATTTTACCGCAGAATGATGTGGTCTGGGTCAAGGTGGACGCTCCGTGGGCTGAGTGTGGCTACAAAACGGTTTATGAGGTTCCGGCCAGTCTGGACAGGCAGGCGGCTGCGGCAATGGGTATGGCGGATTATTTTCAACAAAATTTCTGCGGCGGGCTTCACGCGGGCTCTCTCCCTTACGAGAGCGCAGAAGACGTGGACCCCAGGTTCAGTGTCCGTGCGGTGGACGGAGCTCTCTACACGAAGTTTTCTGAATTTGACAACTTCCTGCACGCGGTGTATTCAGACAAGCGCGTAAAGGAAATTGCATACAGTGAGGATGGCTTTTATAAGGAAGGGCCGGACGATACGATCCTTTCCATCGATGGCGACCGGGGCGGCAATATTGCTTACTGCGGCTATCTGTTTACCGAACCGGAAATGCAGCCGGACGGCAGCTTGAAATTCTGGCAGATTGTCCTGACCTGCGAAGATGAGAACTTCCACGGCTGGGATGTGACAGAGCCGGTCACACCCGATACAGCTACGCTGCGCCCGGTGCATCTCGTCCCCACCGAGGGCGGCTGGCGCGTGGACCAGCTGGAATTGCCCAATTGAATTTGTTTTGCCTGAAATCAAGCCCGGGATTCCACAAAAAACGTGAGATTTGTGGAAAACCCTCTTGACATACGCCTCTTTCGGCATAACGTAAAAAAATCTCAAAAAAATTTTATAAAAATGCCAAAAAACACTTGCAACACCGGGAAACGTGTGTTATAATACGTCTTGGCTGCGGAAGGCTTGTGCAGATAAACAAGCTGCGCAAGCCGCGATATGCGTTGATGCGGGAGGTTGCCGCCACATAGCCAATAGGCTGGCGGGTTTTTCCGCGGAGTATGTCCGATCTTAGAACCGGGCGAAAGAATTACGGAAACAAAGGGATATGTACGTTGCTGCATTCTGCGGCGCGGACCAATGTTCACCTTACTTTGTAATGATTCTTTCCGGGAGAACTGTGCAAATACGGTTCACCGGATTTTGTCATGCGAAGTTGTTGAACACCCGGAAACGTGTGTAATTTATCGGCTCGCCTAAGGCGCAAAATTTTATAGGAGGCGAATGCAATGGCAGTCAAAGAAAAAATCAGAATCCGTCTGAAGAGCTACGATGCATCCCTGATCGATGCTGCGGCACAGAAGATCGTGGAGACCGCTAAGCGCACTGGCGCTCGCGTTTCCGGCCCGATCCCTCTGCCCACCGACAAGGAGGTCGTCACGATCCTGCGTGCTGTCCACAAGTACAAGGACAGCCGTGAGCAGTTCGAGACCCGCACTCATAAGCGTCTGATCGACATTCTGAAGCCGTCCAACAAGACGGTCGAGGCTCTCATGAGCCTGCAGCTCCCCGCCGGCGTTGACATCGAGATTAAGCTGTAATCGAGTTCCCTACATTATATAAGGGCCGGTACGCACGGCCGTGATCCGTGAACGGCCGGCAGTAATGAGAAACACGAAAACAGAACCAATCTCGCTGCCAAGCAAATCAGCGGAGAGGTCATGTTGATGGGAAACCACCAACCAATAACCTTTACAGGAGGACAAACACAATGCAAAAAGGTATCATCGGCAAGAAGCTGGGCATGACCCAGCTGTTCGACGCCAACGGCAAGGTCGTTCCGGTCACCATCATCGAGGCCGGCCCCTGCACTGTCGTGCAGAAGAAGACCGTTGAGTCTGACGGCTACCAGGCTGTTCAGATGGGCTACGGCGAAGTGAGCGCCAAGAAGGTCAACAAGGCCGCCAAGGGTCACTTCGACAAGGCTGACGTCGCTCCCAAGCGCACCCTGCGCGAGTTCCGCTTTGATGACATCGCCGCTCTGAACGTCGGCGACATCCTCAAGGCTGACGTCTTCGCAGAGGGCGACAAGGTCGACGTTGTCGGCACCAGCAAGGGCAAGGGCTACCAGGGCGTTATCAAGCGCTTCGGCCAGCATCGCCTGCGCGAGAGCCACGGCACCGGCCCCGTTGCACGTCATGCCGGTTCTAACGGTTCTACTTCCACCCCGTCCCGCGTGTTCAAGGGCAAGCGTCTGCCCGGCCACATGGGCGCTGTGCGCGTGACCGTTCAGAACCTGAGCGTCGTTAAGGTCGACGCCGAAAACAATCTGATCGCGATCAAGGGTGCGATCCCCGGCCCGAAGGGCTCGGTCGTGACCATCCACGACAGCGTGAAAGCGTAAAGGAGGAAAACACAATGGCACAGTTTGATGTCGTCGATATGAACGGCAAGAAGGTTTCCACCGTTGAGCTTTCCGACGCCGTGTTCGGTATCACCCCGAACGAGAAGGCTGTCCACGAGGCAGTCGTCAACTTCCTGGCCAACCAGCGCCAGGGCACCCAGAACACCAAGATCCGCAAGGAAGTCCGCGGCGGCGGCAAGAAGCCTTGGCGCCAGAAGGGCACCGGCCACGCTCGTCAGGGCTCTATCCGCGCTCCGCAGTGGACCCACGGTGGCGTTGCTCTCGGCCCCAAGCCCCGCAGCTACTACTTCACCATCAACAAGAAGGTCAAGCGCCTGGCTCTGCTCAGCGCCCTGTCTGACAAGGCTGCCAACGGCAACCTGATCGTCGTCGACAAGATTGCCGCCGACGAGTACAAGACCAAGACCGTCGTTGCTTTCCTGGCCGCTGTCGGCGCAGGCAAGAAGAACCTGATCGTTAACGACACCCTGGACACCAAGTTCGTCAAGAGCGCCGCTAACATCCCCGGTGTCAAGACTGCCGCTACCGGCGTCAACACCTACGACGTTGTCAACGCTGACAAGCTGATCCTCAGCCTGGACGCCGCCAAGAAACTTGAGGAGGTATATGCGTGATGAAATTCGCACAGGACATCGTTCTCGCCCCCGTCATCACCGAGAACTCCATGGCTGGTATCGCCGATAAGAAGTACACCTTCAAGGTCGCTACCGATGCCACCAAGATCGACGTCGCCAAGGCAGTTGAAGAACTGTTCGGCGTCAAGGTCGCTAAGGTCAACACCATCTCCGTCCGCGGCCGTTATCGCCGCCAGGGTATGCATGCTGGCTACACTGCCAAGAGCAAGAAGGCCATCGTCACCCTGACCCCGGACTCCAAGGAGATCGAGTTCTTCAACTCCATGGTTTGATGACCGGATGGCCGCAAGGCCGTCACTCAGGACCCCGCCGAGGGGTTCGCTTATGGGGATATGACCCCGAGAATAATTCATAAGATAACAACAAGGAGAACATCATGGCTATCAAGAAGTACAAGCCGACTACCCCCGGTCGCCGTGGCATGACTGTTACTGATTACAGTGTCCTGTCCAAGGTTGACCCGGAGCGCAGCCTGCTCGAATCCAAGAAAAAGCATGCCGGCCGCAACAACACCGGCAAGATCACCGTCCGCCATCACGGCGGCGGCAACCGCGTCAAGTACCGTGTCATCGACTTCAAGCGCAACAAGTTTGATGTACCTGCCACTGTCAAGACTCTGGAGTACGATCCGAACCGTTCTGCCTTCATCGCCCTCATCGAGTATGAGGACGGCGTCAAGAGCTACATCCTGGCTCCCGATGGTCTGAAGGTTGGCGACCAGGTCATGGCCGGCCCCAACGCCGACATCAAGCCCGGTAACGCTCTGCCCTTCGAGAACATCCCCGTCGGTACCATGATCCACAACATTGAGCTGTATCCCGGCAAGGGCGGCCAGCTGGTCCGTTCCGCTGGCGTCATGGCTCAGCTGATGGCTAAGGAAAATGGTTACGCTCTGGTTCGTCTGCCCTCCGGCGAGATGCGCAACGTTCGTCTGAACTGCATCGCCACCATCGGCGTTGTTTCTAACCTCGACCACGAGAACGTCAACCTGGGCAAGGCTGGCCGCAAGCGCCACATGGGCGTTCGTCCCGGCAGCCGTGGTTCTGTCATGAACCCCTGCGATCACCCGCACGGCGGTGGCGAAGGCCGTGCCCCGGTTGGTCATTCCAGCCCGCGTACCCCGTGGGGCAAGCCCGCTCTGGGCCTGAAGACCCGCAAACACAAGGCCCGCAGCGACAAGTTCATTGTCAAGCGCGCCAACGGCTAAGGGAGGTTATTGAACAATGTCTAGAAGCACTAAGAAGGGCCCTTACGTTCTGCCTTCCCTGTACAAAAAGGTCGAGGCTATGAACGAGGCTGGCAAGAAGAGCGTCGTGAAGACCTGGAGCCGTTCCTCCACCATCTTCCCCGAGTTCGTTGGTCACACTTTCGCCGTTCATGACGGCCGCAAGCATGTGCCCGTATACGTCACCGAGGACATGGTCGGCCACAAGCTGGGCGAGTTTGCACCTACCCGCAAATTCACCGGCCACGGCGGCGGCAAGACCGCTGGTAAATAAGAGAGGAGGAACATCGAATGGAAGCACGGGCAATTCTTCGTTACGCCCGCATTAGTCCCCGCAAGGTTTCGATCGTGATGGACCTCATCCGTAACAAACCCCTGGACGAAGCGCTGGCTATCCTGCAGTACACCCCGAAGGCCGCCTGCGAGCCCCTTCTCAAACTGGTGAACTCTGCTGCCGCTAATGCGGAAAACAACTTCAACATGGACCGCAACAATCTCTACGTCGCAGAATGCTACGTCTGCCCCGGCCCCACGCTCAAGCGCATCATGCCTCGCGCACAGGGCCGTGCATACCGCATCCTGAAGCGCACCAGCCACATGACTGTTGTGCTGAAAGAGAAAGAGTAAGGAGGTAAACAAATGGGCCAGAAAGTCAATCCCCACGGCATGCGCGTGGGTGTCATCAAAGATTGGGACAGCCGCTGGTTTACCTCTAAGCAGGCATTCGGCGACACCCTGGTCGAGGATCACAAGATCCGCAAGACCCTGAAGAAGCAGCTGTACGCTGCTGGCGTCCCCAAGATCGAGATCGAGCGTACCGTCGACAGCCAGACCGGCGCACCCCGCGTTAAGGTCAATGTCTTCTGCGCTAAGCCCGGTATCGTTATCGGCAAGGGCGGTGCTGAGAGCGCTAAGATCGAGAAGCAGCTCGCAAAGCTGACCGGCAAGGCCGTCAACCTCAACATCATCGAGGTCAAGGGCACTTCCACCAACGCTCAGCTGGTTGCTGAGGACGTCGCTTCTCAGCTGGAGCGCCGTATCGCTTTCCGCCGCGCCATGAAGCAGGCTATCCGCAATGCCATGCAGCCCCGTGACCGCAGCGCCACGCCTGCCAAGGGTATCAAGGTCACCTGCTCCGGCCGTCTGGCTGGCGCTGACATCGCTCGCACCGAGAGCTACCATGAGGGTACCATCCCCCTGCAGACTCTGCGCGCCGATATCGACTACGGCTTTGCCGAGGCCAACACCACCTATGGTAAGGTTGGCGTCAAGGTTTGGATCTACAAAGGCGAGATCCTGAAGGGCGCCAAAGCCCCCGCCAAGAAGGAAGGAGGCAAACAGTAATGTTACTGCCGAAGCGTGTTAAGTACCGCCGCGTTCAGCGCGGCCGCATGACCGGTAAGGCCATGCGTGGCAACAAGGTCAACCAGGGCGATTACGGTCTGGTTGCTCTCGAGCCGGCTTGGATCACCTCCAACCAGATCGAGGCAGCTCGTGTTGCTATGACCCGTTATATCAAGCGTGGTGGTAAGGTCTGGATCAAGATCTTCCCCGACAAGCCCGTCACCGAGAAGCCGGCCGGCACCCGAATGGGTTCCGGTAAAGGCAGCCCGGAGTACTGGGTAGCCGTCGTTAAGCCGGGCCGCGTGCTGTTCGAGCTGGCTGATGTCAGCGAGGATGTTGCCCGCGAGGCTCTGCGTCTGGCCAGCCACAAGCTGCCGGTCCGCTGCAAATTCGTCAAGCGTGAAGAGCTTGACACCGTAAAGGAGGGTGACGCTGAATGAAAGCTACTGAACTGCGCGAAATGACCGATGTAGAGCTGAACAAGCAGCTCAAGGACCTGAAGGCCGAGCTCTTCAACCTGCGCTTTCAGCACACCATCCACCAGCTGGATAACCCCATTCGCATCGAGGCCGTTAAGAAGGACATCGCCCGCGTGATGACCGTCCTGGCTGAGAAGAATGCGAAAAACGCGTAAGAGGGAGGGTAAAACATGGAACGTAATCTGAGAAAGACCCGTGTGGGCGTCGTTGTCTCCGACAAGATGGACAAGACCATCGTCGTCGCTGTTAAGGACAGCGTCCAGCACCCTCTGTACAAGAAGATCCTGAAGCGCACCAAGAAGTTCAAGGCCCATGACGAAAACAACGAAGCCGGCATCGGCGACCGCGTTGAGATCATGGAGACCCGCAAGATTTCCAAGGAAGTCAACTGGCGTCTCGTCAAGATCATCGAGAAAGCAAAATAATCAGCCTGGTACTTTGAAAGGAGGACCTGAAAGATGGTTCAGATGCAAACTTATCTCAAAGTGGCCGACAATACCGGTGCTAAGGAGTTAATGTGCTTCCGTGTACTGGGCGGTACCCGCAAGAGATACGCAAACATCGGCGACATCGTGGTTTGCAGCGTCAAGAAAGCTGCTCCCGGTGGCACTGTAAAGAAGGGCGACGTGGTCAAGGCCGTCATCGTCCGTAGCAAGCATGGCCTGCGTCGTGATGACGGCTCCTACATCCGTTTCGATGAGAACGCCGCCGTTATCGTCATGGCCGACAAGAGCCCCAAGGGCACTCGTATCTTTGGACCCGTCGCTCGCGAGCTGCGCGATGCCGGCTTCACCAAGATCCTGAGCCTGGCTCCCGAATCGCTGTAAGGAGGTTTTAATTAAATGAATAATCTTCATGTTAAAACCGGCGACAACGTTATGGTCATCTCCGGCAAGGACAAGGGCAAGACCGGTAAGGTCCTGCAGACCTCCCCGAAAGAGGGCAAGGTCATCGTGGAAGGCCTGAACATGGTCACCAAGCACGTCAAGCCTCGCCGTCAGGGTGAGCAGGGCGGCATTGTCAAGGCCGAGGGCGCTATCTACGCCTGCAAGGTTATGCCTGTTTGCCCCAAGTGCGGCAAGGCTACCCGCGTTGGTCATTCTGTCAAGGACGGCAAGACCGTCCGCGTTTGCCGCAAGTGCGGCGCTGAACTGTAAGGGAGGAGTACACAATGGCACGTTTGAAAGAACAGTATGTCAACGAGATCGCTCCGGCCCTGAACAAGAAGTTCGGCTACAAGAGCGTTATGCAGATCCCCAAGCTGGATAAGGTCATCATCAACGTTGCTGCTGGCGAAGCTAAAGAGAACGCTAAGGTCATCGACGCCATCGTCGCCGACCTGGGCCAGATCACCGGCCAGAAGGCCATCGTTTGCAAGGCTCGCAAGAGCGTCGCAAACTTCAAACTGCGCGAGGGCATGCCCATCGGCGCAAAGGTCACCCTGCGTGGTGAGCGTATGTACGAGTTCGTTGATCGTCTGTTCAACGTTGCTCTGCCTCGTGTTCGCGACTTCCGCGGCATCAACGGCAACTCCTTCGACGGCCGCGGCAACTACGCCTTCGGCCTGAAGGAACAGATTATCTTCCCCGAGATCGACTTCGACAAGGTTGACGCGATCCGCGGCATGGACATCTGCTTCGTTACCACCGCTAAGACCGACGAGGAAGCCAAGGAGCTGCTGAAGGCTCTGGGCGCTCCGTTCGCTAACTAAGGGAGGGAACTCTAATGGCAAAACTTTCTATGAAGCTCAAGCAGCAGGCACCTGCCAAGTTCTCGACCCGCGCTTACAACCGCTGCAAGATCTGCGGTCGTCCCCATGCTTACCTGCGCAAGTACGGTGTCTGCCGTATCTGCTTCCGTGAGCTGGCTTACAAGGGCGAGATCCCCGGCGTCAAGAAGGCTTCCTGGTAAGCCCTTGATTGCTTCTGTCTGAACGAATAACAACACTCTTAAACACAACCTAAGGAGGTTAGTGGCATGCAAATCACCGATCCTATCGCGGACCTGCTGACCCGCATCCGCAACGCAAGCACTGCCAAACACCCTTCCGTGGAAATCCCTGCTTCCAACCTGAAGAAGGCTATCTGCCAGATCCTGGTTGATGAGGGTTACATCAAGGGTATGAAAGTGACCGAGGACAACAAGCAGGGGACTATCACCCTGACCCTGAAGTACCAGGAGAACGGTACTCCGGTCATCGCTGGCCTGAAGCGCGTTTCCAAGCCGGGCCTGCGTATTTACACCAACTGCGAAGATATGCCCAAGGTCATGAAGGGCCTGGGCACCGCAATCATCTCCACTTCTAAAGGCGTCATGACCGACAAGGCTGCCCGTGCAGCTCACGTTGGCGGTGAAGTTCTCGCCTTTGTGTGGTAAGAAAGGGGTATAGACAATGTCGAGAATTGGAAGAAAACCCATCGTCATTCCCGCCGGTGTGGAAGTTAAGGTCGATGCGGCCGAGCACGCCATCACCGTTAAGGGCCCCAAGGGTACCCTGCATTCCAAATTTCATCCTCTGATGACTGTTGCCGTCGAGGGCAATGAGATTTTGGTTACCCGTCCTAATGACGAGAAGGAGGCCCGCAGCCTCCATGGCCTGACCCGCACCCTCATCCACAACATGGTCGTCGGTGTTACCGAGGGCTTCCGCAAGGACCTGGAGATCCAGGGCGTTGGCTACCGTGCTGCTAAGCAGGGCAACAAGCTGACCCTGACCCTGGGCTTCTCTCATCCCGTTGAGTTTGAGGAGACCGATACCATCAAGATCGAGCTGAAAGATGCTCTGCACTTCAGCATCGTCGGTATCGACAAGCAGGAAGTCGGCCAGTACGCTGCCGAAGTCCGTGGCAAGCGCCCGCCCGAGCCGTACAAGGGCAAGGGCATCCGCTATGTTGGCGAGTATGTCATCCGTAAGGAAGGCAAAGCCGGCAAGGGTAAATAATAGGAGAGGAGAAACATTATGGTCAATAAGGCTGATAAGAACGTTGCTCGTCTGCGCCGTCACCGCCGTGTCCGCGGCAAGATCAGCGGCACTGCCGAGCGTCCCCGTCTGGATGTTTTCCGCTCTGCCAAGCACATCTACGCTCAGGTCATCGATGATGTCCAGGGCGTTACCCTGGCCAGCGCATCCAGCATGGACAAAGATTTCAACGCTTACGGCGGCAATATTGAGGCCGCTAAGAAGGTTGGCGAGGCCATCGCCAAGAAGTGCCTTGAAAAGGGCATTACCGAAGTGGTCTATGACCGCGGCGGTTTCGTCTACCAGGGCCGCGTTCAGGCGCTCGCTGAGGGTGCCCGCGAAGCCGGCCTGAAGCTGTAAGGAGGGAGAAGATACTATGGCCATGCAGAGAAGACAAGAAGATGACGGCATGATCACCAAGGTCGTCTCCATCAACCGTGTTTCCAAGACTGTCAAGGGCGGCCGCGTTATGAAGTTCGCTGCTCTGATTGTCGTTGGCGACGGCAAGGGCAACATCGGTTACGGCGTCGGCAAGTCCGGCGAAGTTCCCGAGGCTATCCGCAAGGGTGAGGGCGCTGCCAAGAAGAACATGCGCAAGGTCTGCCTGAAGGGCAGCACCATTCCTCACGAGATCGTCGGCGAGTTCGGCGCAGGCCGCGTTCTGATGCGTCCCGCTGCCCCCGGTACCGGCGTTCTGGCCGGCGGCCCCGTCCGTGCCGTCCTCGAGTGCGCTGGCATTAAGGACATTCGTGCCAAGAGCCTGCGCTCCAACAACCCCATCAACGTCACTGCTGCTACCTTCGCTGGCCTGTGCGGCCTGACCGACGCCGAGAGCGTCGCTGCCAAGCGCGGCAAGACCGTTGCCGAGATCCTGGGCTAAGGAGGGTATTACAATGGAAAAAGTTACCATTCGTCTCGCCAAGAGCCTGATCGGCCGCGGCAAAGAGCAGATCGCCGTTGCCCACTCCCTGGGCCTGAACCGCCCCGGTGAGGTTACCGAGCAGCCTGACAACGCAGCCACCCAGGGCAAGATCGCTAAGATCGCCCACCTGGTTGTCGTTACCAAGGCATAATGCAAGGAGGTGCAAGCATGAAACTTCACGAACTGAAAGCGTCCGCTGGCGCCCGTAAGGCTGTGACCCGCAAGGGCCGCGGTGCTGGCTCCGGCAACGGCAAGACCGCTGGCTTCGGCCACAAGGGCCAGAAGGCTCGCTCCGGTGTCAAGAAGGCCGGCTTCGAAGGCGGCCAGATGCCTCTGCAGCGTCGTCTGCCGAAGCGCGGCTTCAACAACATTTTCGCAACCAAGTATGTTACCATTAAGGTATCCGACCTCGAGAAGTTCGAGGCTGGTGCGACCGTCGACACCGAGGCTCTGCTGAACGCCGGCATCATCTCCAAGACGCTGGACGGCGTTAAGGTCCTGGGCAATGGCGAGCTGACCAAGGCTGTCAACGTCAAGGTTGCCGCTTACACGGCCTCCGCCAAAGAAAAAATCGAGAAAGCTGGCGGGAAGGCTGAGGTGATGTAAGGTGTTTGAAACCTTCCGTAATGCATGGAAGATCGATGATCTCCGCAAGCGGCTTCTTTTCACCCTTCTGATCCTCGTCCTGTTCCGTTTGGGCTGCGCAGTTCCGGTGCCGTACATCAGTGCCGGTGCGCTGTCCACCATGTTCGCCGGTGGTACCGGCGATATGCTGGAGTATCTGAACATGATGAGCGGCGGAGCTCTGAGCGAATGTACACTTTTCGCCCTGGGTGTCCAGCCCGCCATCAATGCCTCCATCATCATGCAGCTGCTGGCAGTAGCTATTCCGTATCTGGAAAACCTCGCCAAGGAAGGCGAAGAAGGTCAGCGCAAGATGCGCCGCATCACCAACTATGTTGGCGCGGGTATCGGTCTGATGCTGTCCATCGGCTACTACTTCATCATCCGCAACATGGGCGCCCTCTCCTATACTGAGGGCTTCGCAGGCATCTTCAGCGCTGTTGTTATCATCCTGTCCTTTACGGCAGGATCTCAGCTGTGCACTTGGCTGGGCAACCAGATCGATTCCAAGGGTATCGGCAATGGTATCTCGCTGATGATTTTCGCCGGTATCGTGGCCCGCTGGTCCAGCATCTACAGTGCTGTCACCAACATTTTGGCCCGTGCAAGCAACGGCGAGCCGCAGTTCTACATCTTCCTGCCCGCACTGGTTCTGCTGGCCCTGGCTGCCGTGATCTTCGTCGTCATTCTGACGAACGCAGAGCGCCGCATCCCTGTCCAGTATGCCAAGCGTGTGGTCGGCCGTAAGATGTACGGCGGTCAGGCTAGCTACATCCCCA
The DNA here is from genome assembly GCA_025758045.1 of Oscillospiraceae bacterium. Taxonomy (NCBI): domain Bacteria; kingdom Bacillati; phylum Bacillota; class Clostridia; order Eubacteriales; family Oscillospiraceae; species Oscillospiraceae bacterium. The sequence goes on from CP107208.1 coordinate 2,059,961, forward strand.
TCAAGGTGAACATGACTGGCGTTATGCCCATCATCTTCGCTTCGACCCTGTGCAGCCTGCCCGGCCTGATCTTCCGCTTCATCAACCTGAGTGCGGCTGATCATCCGGCCCTGTATGCTTTCTTCAGCGCGTTCAACTACAACAGCGTGCTCTATCTCATCGTTTACGTGCTGCTGATCGTTGCGTTCAACTACTTCTACGTTGCGATCCAGTACAACCCCGTTGATATTGCCAACCAGCTCCGCAAGAACAACGGCACCATCCCCGGCATCCGCCCGGGCAAGCCCACCAGCGATTTCATCACCAAGACGCTGTCCAAGATCACTCTGATCGGCGCCATCTTCCTGGCGATCGTCGCAGGCCTGCCCATCATCCTCGGTAACATCACCGGCACGTCCATCCAGCTGGGTGGTACGAGCCTGCTTATCGTGGTCGGCGTTGCCCTGGAGACCGGTCGTTCCCTGGAAGGCTATATGACTGCCCGCCATCACAAAGGGTTCTTGGAATAAGAAAGGGAATGTACGATGAAACTGATCCTTTTGGGCGCCCCCGGCGCCGGTAAGGGCACCCAGGCAGAAATCCTCTGCGATAAACTGGCAATCCCTACCATTTCGACCGGTAATATTCTGCGTGCCGCCGTGAAAGACGGCACCCCTATGGGGCAAAAGGCAAAAAGCTTTATGGACGCCGGTGCTCTGGTTCCCGATGATGTCATCGTCGGAATCGTGAAAGAGCGCCTGGCACAGCCTGACTGCGTGAATGGCTTTATCCTTGACGGTATGCCGCGCACCATCGCCCAGGGCGAAGCCCTGGAGAAGATGGGTGTGGAGATCGACAAGGTCGTGAACCTGATCGTTCCCGATGAGGCCATTACCAAGCGCATGTCTGGCCGCCGCGTCTGCGCCAAATGTGGTGCAAGCTATCACATCATCAACAAACCCAGCGCCAAAGAGGGCGTGTGTGACCGCTGCGGCGGTGAGTTGGCCATTCGCAAGGATGACGAGCCCGCCACCGTGCTGGACCGCTTGAAAGCCTATCACGAGCAGACCGAACCGCTGGTTGAGTTCTATCGCCAGCGCGGTAAGCTCGTCGAGGTTCCCGACCAGGGGTCTATCGAGGCTACCACCGCGTTCCTGCTCAAGCTTTTGGAGGCTTAAAATCCATGATCCAAATCAAGAATGCTGCTGAACTTGAGAAAATGCGGAAAGCCTGTGCGATCAGCGCGGCTGCACTCAAGGCCGGCGGCGAGGCGATCGAGCCGGGTATTACCACGGCAGAGATCGACAAAATCATCTACGACTTTATCGTGCGCCACGGTGCAAGACCTAACTTTCTGCACCTGTATGGCTTCCCGGCCACGGCGTGCATCAGCGTGAACGACACTGTCATTCACGGCATCCCCAGCCGTCAGCAGCAGATTCGCCCCGGCGACATCGTTTCGATCGATACCGGCTGCAAGATCGATGGCTTCAATGGCGATAATGCCTGCACCTATGCGTGCGGCAAGATCGACCTGGAAGCCCAGCGACTGCTGGACGTTACCAAGGAAAGCCTGCATCGCGGCATTGAAATGGCGCGCGGCGGCAACCGGGTAGGGGATATCGGACATGCTGTTCAGAGCTACGTCGAGGAGAACGGCTTCTCGGTCGTCCGCAGCTTCGTCGGCCATGGCGTCGGCAAAGAGCTGCATGAGGACCCTGAAGTGCCGAACTTCGGCAACGCCGGACGCGGTCCGCGGCTGGTGCCCGGCATGTGCATCGCTATCGAACCGATGGTTTGCCAGTACAAGTACGCGGTAAAGACGTTAAAGGACGGCTGGACGGTCAAAACCTGTGATGGCGGCTTGGCTGCTCATTTCGAGCACACCATGGCGATCACAGCTGGCGGCGCCGAAGTCCTGACCTACGGCTGGGAGGAACCCGGATGGACTTTGTAAAAGGCCAACTGGTCCGCTCCAAAGCGGGAAGGGACAAAACCCGCACCCTGGCTGTTTTGGAAGTGGAAGGAGAGATGCTTCTGCTGGCCGACGGAAACCTGCGTAAGGTAGGAGACCCGAAGCGTAAAAAGGCGAAGCATGTCGCCCCCACGACCACCGTTCTCGCGAACGAGCTTCTGAAAAGCGATCAACAACTCAGTGATGCCATCGCCGCTTACGATGCGGCCTGTGCAAACTGACGGAACCCTTCAAGGAGGCAATCAGCTTGTCTAAAGAAGATGTCATCGAAGTAGAAGGTATCGTACGGGAAGCCATGCCCAACACGGTGTTCAAGGTCGAGCTGCTCAACAAAGAGGGTAAGCCCAACGGACACGTTGTTATGGCTCACATTTCCGGCAAATTGCGGACGAACTTCATCCGCATCCTGCCCGGCGACAAGGTCACCATGGAAATGTCGCCCTACGACCTGACCAAAGCCCGGATCACCTGGCGTTCTAAATAAGCGCCTTGTGTTATAAAGGAGGTTAACATCATGAAGGTAAAACCTTCCGTGAAACCCATTTGCGAGAAGTGCAAAGTCATCAAGCGCAAAGGCCGCGTGATGATCATTTGTGCCAATCCGAAGCATAAGCAGCGTCAGGGCTAAAGGTCCGCGGATCATTCCGCGGAAACCGTACCCAAAACGCTTGGGGGCCAAGTGCGTAGATTCCCGGCGCAGGCCCCGACCAGGACATGGGATGTTACTAATGGAGGTGCTTTATGGCACGTATTGCTGGTGTTGATCTGCCTCGCGAGAAGCGGATCGAGGTTGGTCTGACTTATGTTTATGGTATTGGTCAGTCCACTGCCGACGAGATTCTCGCCGGTACCGGAATTAACCCTGATACCCGCGTCAAGGATCTGACTGCTGATGAAGAAGCTAAGATCCGTGACTACATCGACAAAAACAACATCATGGTAGAAGGCGATCTGCGCCGTAACGTCGCGCTTGACATCAAGCGTCTGACCGAGATCCAGTGCTACCGTGGTGTGCGCCATCGCAAGGGTCTTCCCTGCCGCGGCCAGCGCACTAAGACCAATGCGCGTACCTGCAAAGGTCCCAAGCGCACTGTCGCGAACAAAAAGAAGTAAGGAGGAACTGAGACATGGCTGCTAACAAAGCTACTGCGGCAAAAACCCGCACTAAAAAGAGAGAGCGCAAGAATATCAGCGCCGGTGCTGCTCACATCCAGAGCACTTTCAACAATACCATCGTGACCATCACCGATACTCAGGGCAACACCGTTTCCTGGTGCAGCACTGGTGCACTGAACTTCCGTGGCTCCCGCAAGAGCACCCCTTACGCTGCGCAGAGCGCTGCTGAGGTCGCCGCCAAGGCCGCCATCGAGCATGGCATGAAGACCGTTGAGGTCTACGTCAAGGGCCCCGGTTCCGGCCGTGAAAGCGCCATCCGCGCCCTGCAGGCAACCGGCCTGGAGGTCACCATGATCCGTGACGTGACCCCCATCCCGCACAATGGCTGCCGCCCGCCCAAACGCCGCCGCGTTTGATTGAAAGGAGAATTTGAGTTATGGCTAAAAATACCCAACCTATCGCCAAGCGCTGCCGTGCTCTCGGCATTTCTCCTGCTGTTATGGGCTATGGTAAGAAAACCACCAACCGTAACCCCGGCGGCCAGATGAGAAAGAAGAAGAGCGAGTACGCCACCCAGCTCAACGAGAAGCAGAAGGTCAAGTTCGTGTACGGTATCCTGGAGAGCCAGTTCCATACCTACTACGAGAAGGCCAGCCGTATGCCCGGTCAGACCGGTGTCAACCTGCTGGTTCTGGTTGAGCGCCGCCTGGACAACGTCGTTTACCGTCTTGGCTTTGCCAAGACCCGCCGCGACGCTCGCCAGCTGGTTTCCCACAATCATTTCACTGTCAATGGCAAGCGTGTCAACATCCCCTCTTACCAGGTTAAGGCGGGCGATGTGATCGAGGTCGTCGAGTCCAGCCGTTCTTCCGTCAAGTTCAGCAAGCTGCTGGGCGAGGAAGCTCCCGTTGTGCTGCTGCCTTCTTGGCTGGAGCGCGACAAGAACGCTCTGAAGGGCACTGTTACCAAGCTGCCCGTTCGTGAGGACATCGATGTGCCCATCGCTGAGCACCTCATCGTCGAGTTGTACTCCAAGTAATCCTCTTAGCTTTATTCTACGATTTTTCCAACCTGACTGGCGCGCTGCGCCAGCGAAACAAGGAGGGTTTTTATGATGGAGATCGAACGCCCCAAGATCGAAACGGCCAACCTTTCCCCGGACGGCCGCTACGGTAAGTTCGTTGTCGAGCCGCTGGAGCGCGGCTTTGGCACGACCTTGGGCAACAGCTTGCGTCGAGTGCTTCTGTCCTCTCTGCCCGGTGTGGCTGTCACCAGCGTCAAGATCGACGGCGTGGTGCATGAGTTTTCCACCATCGAGGGCGTGCGTGAGGATGTAACCGAGATCGTCCTGAACCTCAAAGGCGTCGCCGCTAAGATCTACGGCGAAAGCCCCAAGACCGTCCGTGTGGAGGCCGTCGGCCCCTGCGAGGTCACTGCCGGCAGCATCAAGGCTGGCGATGACCTGGAGATCCTGAACCCTGAGTGGCACATTGCTACCCTGGGCGAGGGGGCTAAGCTGGTCATGGAGCTGACCTTTGATAAGGGCCGCGGCTATGTCCCTGCTGAGAAAAACAAGCAGGCGCTGATCGAGAAGAACGACATCAGCACCCTGCCCGTAGACAGCATTTATACCCCCGTCCTCAAGGCCAACTACACCGTTGACCGTACCCGCGTTGGCCAGATCACCGACTATGACAAGCTCATTATCGAGGTCTGGACCGATGGTACCATCAACGCACAGGAAGCCCTGAGCCTGGCGGCCCGTGTGCTGACCGAGCACCTGAACCTGTTTGTGAACCTCTGCGATGAGACCGGCGAGACCGAGATCATGGTCGATAACGACGACCAGGGTCGCGAAAAGGCGCTGGAGATGACGATTGAAGAGCTGGATCTGAGTGTCCGCTCCTTCAACTGCCTGAAGCGCGCTGGCATCAACACTGTCGGCGACCTCATCAACAAGAGCGAGGATGAGATGATGAAGGTCCGTAACTTGGGCCGTAAGAGTCTCGAAGAGGTCATGGCCAAGCTGGATAGTCTTGGTTTCTCTCTGACCAAGGACGATGAAAACTAACCCCCCGCGACACGCGGATACCATTTGATATTTAAGGAGTGAAACGGAATGCCCGGTACCAGAAAACTCGGTCGTACCACCGACAGCCGCAAGGCAATGCTGCGCGCGATGGTGACCTATCTGTTCGAGAACGGCAAGATCGAGACCACCGTTACCCGCGCCAAGGAAGTTCGTTCCATGGCAGAGAAGATGGTCACCCTCGGTAAGCAGGAAGATCTGCACGCTAAGCGTCAGGTCTACTCCTACATCACCAAGGAAGATGTCGCCAAGAAGGTCATCGACGAGATCGGCCCCAAGTATGCTGATCGCAACGGTGGTTACACCCGCATCTACAAGACCGGCCCTCGCCGCGGTGACGCCGCCGAGATGGCTATCATCGAGCTCGTCTGATTTCATCAGAATAGTTTGATATAAAAGCAGCGCTTGTTCGTTTGGGCAGGCGCTGTTTTTGTTTGCTTTTGTTCCTTCTTTGCAAAGAAAGCGCTGAAGAAACTCAAATTTTGGTCAAAGCGTTTTTTTACAAAAATTTGACAGCACACCCTTTGCGTAGTGTGCATATCTATGATATAATAATTAAAATGTATATTTCTGTACATAAATAAAACAAAGAAAGAGTTGATAGTTCTCTCATGGACGATGGCAGTATATTTATGATCGTCGCACTGGTGATTCTGATTGGTATGTCGGCCTTCTTCTCAGCGGCTGAAACAGCGTACAATTCGCTGAATCAGATCCGCCTGAAAAGCAAGGCTGATGATGGCGACAGGCAAGCCGCCAAGGTGCTGGGGCTGGCACAGCGTTACGACAGCCTGCTCAGCACGATCCTGATTGGAAATAATATCGTAAACATCGGTGCGTCCTCGCTTGCCACCGTATTGTTCAGCCGCCTGGTGGGCAATACCTACGGCCCTACGGTTTCCACCATTGTCATGACCCTGCTGGTCCTGACTTTTGGCGAAATCACCCCCAAAAGTATGGCAAAGGAAATGCCCGAAACCATGGCCATGGCCTTCGCGCCGGTGCTGGGCTTTCTGGTTACGATCTTTACGCCGCTTAACATGCTGTTCGGCGCCTGGAAAAACTTCCTGGCCCGCCGCTTCAATGCAGGGGAGAAGGACACCATCACCGAAGGCGAGCTGGTCACGATGGTCAGCGAAGCCGAGAAAGACGGCGAGCTGACCAATCGCGAGAGCGAGCTGATCCGCAGTGCCATTGAGTTTGATGACGTGGAAGCCCAGGACGTCCTGACGCCCCGCGTGGACGTGGTGGCCGTAGCGGACGATACCCCCATGGAGGAAGTGACCGAGCGCTTCGCCGAGAGCGGCTATTCGCGCCTTCCGGTCTACCACGAGACGATCGACAACATCATCGGCGTTGTGCATGAGAAGGATTGCTTTGCCGCGTTGCAAAAGCGGGACAACAACGTCAAACTGGAGAATCTCATCGGACCTACGCTGTACACTACCAGTGTGACCCAGATCTCCGCCTTGCTGCGCACCCTGCGGGAAAGCAAACACCATATGGCCGTGGTCGTGGATGAATACGGCGGCACCGCTGGCATCATCACGCTGGAGGACATCCTGGAAGAGCTGGTCGGCGAGATCTGGGACGAACACGATGACGTGGTGGAGGACATCCGCCATCAGACCGACGGCAGCTGGCTGGTCTCCGGCAGCGCCAGCGTGGACGATGTTGCCGAAGAGCTGGACGTCAAAGACAAGGACGAGGAAGAGATCGACGCTGTGGCCATCGGCGGCCTGGTGCAGGAAAAGCTCAGCCGCCTGCCTAAGGTAGGCGACCGCTTCACCTGGGGCCAGTTTGAGGGCACCGTCACCCGTGCCACCAACCGCCGCGTCCAGGAAGTCCGCCTGACCCCGCGCAAAGAACCCGAAGAACCTGAGCACAAAAAGTAAATATAACACAGCAAGGCTCCCGCCAGATTTTGGCGGGAGCCTTTTTTGCTGCAAATTTTAAATTAATTTGTAGAAGGACAAAGACTGTCCAATGCGGTGTGTATACTGAAAACAGAATAAGGAATCAGCTGTTATCATCCAACAGCTGAACAGCCTGTTCTACCATATCGGCAATGTGGGCAGCCTGGGTGGGTGTCAAATGCCGCATACGGTCGGTAACATGTTGGATGGCAGCGGCACAGCCGGTGCTAGCAGCAGTTGCATCTGGCTCCGTCAACAGCAGCTCCGTCAGCGTGATGCCTAGCCCATCACAGATGCGCTGTAAGGTGTTTAGTGTGGGGCTGCGCATCCCGCGTTCTACATGGCCAAGAAAGGCTGGGTTCATATCGCAGGAAAGCGCCAGCGCCTCCTGGCTCAGGCCGCGCTTCTGGCGCAGATATTTAATTTTTGCGCCAACCTCGCGCGCAAGCCGGGTATTGTCAGCCATGGGGCACACTCCTACTTTATGATAGCGTACATAATTAACTTTAAATGGATTTGTGCGTTATGGCAATTTACAAATGATAGTGGAAGTGATATCATTAAGTATGAAATAATAAGCAAAAAGATATGCGCTCTTAAAAATGTGCAGATTCCGGGCTTCTTATAGTATGTGCTTAAAATTAAGGGAGGTGCAGCTATGGCAGAATGTTTTGCAGTAAAGGCTGTGCAGGGGTACGACCCGCAGCCGGAAGAGCCGATTTTTGAAAGCATCATGCGCCAATACGGTGCTGTTGTAGCCCAGAGCCTTGTGCAATCCTTTGGGCTGGACGGTCTGCTGGTGCATGACCGCTACGGCGGTGACGTGGATACAGTGCATAATGTGTGCAATATCGGTATGGACCCGCAGATGCAGTACAAAAACGCCGCCAATGAGGCGGCGTATGCGGCACATGGGAAATATGATAACAAAGCCTACCACCATGATAAAGTGTTTGACCAGATTAAAAGAGATGCCAGAAAAACGTTTAACGAGACGGGAAAGCTGGAAGATGTTTACACAGGAGGTAATCTGTACGTAACAAAAAGCAAAAGTATTCCAGATGCTAAAATGGCAAATTTGGACCACATTATCTCGGCCAATCATATCCATGACGACAGAGGACGTGTGTTGGCGGGAGTGGATGGGAAACGTCTTGCAAATTCGGAGATAAACCTGAAGTTTACCAATGAAAAGTTGAATAAATCAAAACAGGAAACAGAAATCCCCGACTTTATCGCCGCCCATCCCGAATTGCCCGAAGACCAGAAACAGCGCATGATGGATGCCTACAATACGGCGAAAGCGGACATGGATGCCCAAATCAATCGCGCCTACTACACAAGCCCGCGTTTTGCACAGGATTTGGGCGCAGCCGCCGCAATCGTCGGCGTAGGCATGGGTGTGCGCCAGGTGCTGGGCTTCGTCTTTGCCGAAATGTGGTTTGCTGTGCAGGATGAGTTGACCGCCTGGAAAGAAAAAAATCAGGCCGACGATACCGACTTTGCGGAACTGTTCCGCCACATCGGTCAGGGCATTCAGCAGGGATACCAGCGTGCCAAGGAAAAGTATGCTGACCTGTTTCAACATTTCCTAAAAGGCACCGTGGCGGGCGCGCTGGCAAGCCTGACGACGACCCTTTGTAATATCTTCTTGACCACGGCGTCCAACACGGTGAAAATCATTCGCGAGTCCTGGGCATCGCTGGTGGAAGCGGGCGAAACCCTGTTTATCAACCCCAAGAACTACGAATTTGGCGATCGTATCCGCGCTGCGGCCAAGATCCTGGCGGTGGGCGCCAGCGTGGTGATGGGCACCGTCGTACGGGAGGCTGTCGCCAAGACGCCCTTCGGCCAACTGGCGGAAGTCGGCCCTGTGGTGCAGACCTTCTGCGCGTCGATGGTGTCGGGCATCATGAGCTGTACGCTGCTGCTGTATCTTGACCGAAGCAAGGTAATCAACAAGCTGGTGCAGGTACTCAACAATGTACATACCATTGAGACGGAGATCGACTACCTGCGCCGCTGCGCTGAAGCCTTTGAAACCTACGCCGCCGAACTGATGCGGATGACGCCGGAACACCTGCGCCAGCAGATGGCAAAGGTCGAGAGCGTGGTGGCGTCCATCCATAAAGGCATGAGCGAGACCGCGCTGAACGACGCTCTGATGAATGCCTACCGGGAACTGGACATCAAAATCCCGTGGGGAGAAGGTGATTTTGACACCTTCATGGCAGATAAGAACAACAGGCTGGTGTTTGAATAATGTTCCACTGCGACAAATGCGGCATCTGCTGCCGCAGCCTGCGGCGGTCGCCGCTGTACAGCGGCCTTGACCGGGGCGACGGCGTCTGCCGCTATCTGGATGGGAACTTGTGCAGCATTTACGCCACGCGCCCCTTGCTTTGCCGCGTGGACGAAAGCTATGAGGTGTACTTTAAAGGCAAAATGTCCAAAGAAGAGTACTACAGGCAGAATTATCTGTGCTGTGAATTATTAAAACAACAGGAGGAACTATAATATGCCGTTACCGATTATTTTGGGTATTGGAGCTATCGCTGCAGGTATCAGCGGCGTAGGCCTGGGGGTCAGTGGTGCTGCAAAGATGAGTGATGCCAAGAAGACCAGTGAAGCCGCGCAGGAGATGCACGAAGAAAGCCAGAAAAGATTTAAGAAGAAGAGCGAAGATGCAAACGAGGTAATGGACCGCCTGGGCAAAAGGGAAATGGAGATCCTGAGCAGCTTCGAGAAGTTCTCCGATATGATCGAAAAGATCCAGAACCGCCCGGATTTCAAGGAGTGCCAGATTGGCGACGTGAGTCTGCCGCAGTATAACGCCGAGGAACTGAAGCAGGTCTCCATCGGCGCGGGTGTGCTGCTGGGCGGCCTGGGTGGCGCAGCGGTTGGTACTGCGGGCGGCTTTGCAGCCGCAGGCGCTACCACAGCAGCTGTGATGGCATTAGGTACCGCGTCTACGGGAACGGCAATCGCATCTCTGACGGGCGTGGCCGCTACCAACGCAACGCTGGCCGCTTTGGGGGGCGGTGCACTGGCAGCTGGCGGCGGTGGTATGGCGCTGGGCAGCGCTGTGCTGGGCGAAGCAACGCTGGGCGTCGGCCTGCTGGTGGGTGGTGCCATCTTCGGTGTGACCGGCGGCAAAATCTCGGAAAAAGCTGACGAAGCCATGAGCCAGGCTAAGAAAGAGCAGCGCGAAGTCACGCGCATTGTTGACTATCTTGAACAGCTGATGAGACAGGCGTATTCATACAGAGTGGCGCTGGAAGAGGTAGATACCGTCTACCAGGAGCATCTCTATGATATGAAGATGATGATCAACTATAGTGAGCGTACTGATTGGCTGCAATACAACGACCGTGAAAAGCGCCTGGTGCAGAATACGGTCATGCTGGTGGGCCTGCTGTACAAGATGTGCAAGCTGCAGCTGGTCATCCCCGCCAAGACAGAAGGGGCGCTGAACCGTGTGGATATGGATGGTACTGAAAACCGCCGCAGTGATGCAAAGATGATCCTGCGAAAAATCCACGAAAGCGAAACCAAGACCGAAGAGTAAGCGCAAAAGCGTAGAAATACCTGTAATAGGAGGATGGAGCTTGGTTCTGTCCGCCTTTTGCAAATTTTTTGTAAAATCCGCCAGTATTTTTCAAACAATGGAGAACTGTGCATGTGCAAAGCGCGGAAAATGCGAAAAAACGGCAGAAAAACGCATGCCGGGGCTGATTTTACACGGGGGCTGTGATACAATACTAATAGATGTGGCGGTATGCCCGCCGCTGATGAACGGTAAAAATTTGTGATGGAAGTAAGGAGTACACACGTATGGCTGAACAAAATATTAGCCCGCGCGATTTCTTCGCCACGGAGTCTGCAATTGCTGACCTGGGTCTGATTGCCTGCCCCGGTGCCGAGGAACTGTGCAAGCTGGTAGATGGTCACCTGGTGCGCTGGGCGCGCGAGGTTGGCATGGATGTTGACACCTTCATTATCCCGTCTGATTGCCCGCGTTTCCAGTCCGGCGACGCAAAGGGCCTGGTCAAGGCTTCTACCCGTGGCGACGACCTGTATATCTTCGTCGATCCGGGCAACTACAGCGTTACCTACCAGCTGTTCGGCTATGAGAACCATCTCTCTCCCGACGACCATTTCCAGAACCTGATGCGTCTGATCCAGGCCGTTGCAGGCCGCGCCCACCGCATCAGCGTCATTATGCCCAGCCTGTACGGCGGCCGCCAGCATCGCCGCGTCAGCCGCGAGAGCCTGGACTGCGCTTTTGCGCTGCAGCAGCTGCGCGATGTCGGCGTTAAGAACATCATCACCTTTGATGCCCATGACCCCCGCGTCATGAACGCCGTCCCCACCATGAGCTTCGACAACGTCATGCCCACCTACCAGGTGCTCAAGTGCCTGTTGCATCACGTGCCTGACGTCAGCTTCCACAAGGATAACTTCATGATCGTTTCTCCCGACGAGGGCGCCATGAACCGCAACATGTACTACTCCAGCGTGCTGGGCTGCAACCTGGGCATGTTCTACAAGCGCCGCGATTACAGCCGCATCGTCAACGGTCGTAACCCCATCGTTGCCCACGAGTACCTGGGCGAGAGCGTCCAGGGCAAGGATGTCTTCATCGCTGACGACATCATTGCTTCCGGCGAGTCCATGCTGGATATTGCCTACGAGCTGAAGATGCGCGGTGCCCGCAACATCTTCACCTGCTGCACCTTCCCGCTGTTCACCGCCGGCCTGGAAAAGTTCGACAAGGCCTACCACGACGGCATCATCAAGGCTGTGCTGGGCACCAACCTGACCTACCGCAAGCCCGAGCTGCTGGACCGCGAGTGGTACTACGACGTCGACGTTTCCAAGTACACCGCTTACTTCATCGCCGCCATCAACCACGACAAGAGCGTTTCTTCCATCATCGATCCGATGACCAAGATCCGCACCCTGCTGGACAAGCACGGCATCCCCATGGGCGGCCAGCAGTAAGCGCGTACTTCGTGCGCTCAAAGAAGGGGTTCGTCGCTTGTGGCTGCGCCATGCTTCTGTACCCCTCCTTTGGATTCACCCCGCCGCAAAAAAAGCACATTTTCGCGCCTGACGACACAAAAATGCACTTTTTGGCTCTAGCGGTATCGGCATTGTCGGCGCATGTCCGCCGATGCCGATGGATTTAAAATAAATCTTGTTCGGTCCGCTTCGGCGGGCCGAATTTTGTTGCAGGGACGCACGTAATCGTATATAATAGCGTATAGATTCAAACCAAATTATAAAGCAGGGGAGAGATAGCTATGCTGCCGATCGAACAGCTGGAAAAACTTATTCAGGGCAAAAAAGTTGCCTTTATCGGTGCCGGGGTCAGCCACAAGCGCTGCATTGAGCAGTTTGTAGAACTGGGCGCGCAGGTCACGCTGTGCGACCAGAAAAAATCCATCGAGGACTTTGGCGACTACGCCGACACGCTGCGCCGCCTGAACGTGGCCCTGAGTCTGGGCGAGCATTACACCGACGGTTTCGCCGGGCAGGACATCATCATGCGCACGCCGGGTTATGAGTATTTCAAGCCCGAACTGCAGGCAGCCAAGGCCGCTGGCGCTATGGTCACCAGCGAGGTGGAGCTTTTCTTCGAGTTCTGCCCCTGTGAGATCGTGGCTGTGACCGGCTCCGACGGCAAGACCACCACTACTACGCTGATTTCCAAAATGTTTGAGGCCGCCGGCCGCAAAGTCTTTTTGGGCGGCAACATCGGCGCGGCGCTGCTGCCCCAGCTGGCCGACGTCACACCTGACGCCGTGGCCGTGGTCGAACTGTCCAGCTTCCAGCTTATCAGCATGCGCCGCAGCCCCAAGGTGGCGGTCGTCACCAACGTGACCCCCAACCATCTGGACCACCACAAGGATATGCAGGAGTACATCGATGCCAAGCGCAACATCCTGCTTTGGCAGGTGCCGCCCTGCCGTGCCGTGCTGGGCTACGAGAACGACATCACCCGCGCCATGCAGAGCGATTGCAAGGGCGAGCAGGTCTGGTTCACCCGCCTGCATGAGACCGACCGCGGCGCCTTCCTGCGCGCAAGCGATGATACGCTTTGCTATGCCGAGAACGGCGTTGTGACCCCTGTGCTGCCCCGCGCTGAGATCAAACTGCGCGGCCTGCACAACGTGGAAAACCTGCTGGCAGCCATTGCCGCCGTCTGGGGCCGCGTGCCCGTCGAGGCTATGCGCCAGGTCGGCTCCACTTTTACGGGTGTTGAGCACCGCATTGAGCCGGTTCGCGTACTGGATGGCGTTACTTACTACAACGACTCCATCGCATCCAGCCCCACGCGTACCATCGCGGGCCTGCGCAGCTTTGACCAGAAGATCATCCTGATCGCGGGCGGCTACGACAAAAAGATCCCCTACGAGCCGCTGGCCCCGGAGATCATCGCACACGTCAAGACGCTGGTGCTGATGGGCGCTACCGGCCCCCGCATCGAGAAGGCCGTGCGCGAGCATCCAGACTTTGACGAAAGCAAGCTGACTATCCTGCACGCCGACAACATGCAGCATGCCGTTGAGCTGGCCCGTAGTGCCGCCCAGCCCGGCGACGTCGTCAGCCTGTCCCCGGCGTCCGCCTCCTTTGACCTCTACCCCAACTTCGAGGTCCGCGGGCGGGATTATAAAAACATTGTGATGCAGCTTTCTTGAAAGAAAGTTGCGCAAAGAATTTTCAAACAAAATTAGCATAAAAATGCCGCCCTATGCACGATAGAACTCCACCCCACATAGGGGCGGATTCTATATCCGACCGTTTCTATGCTTTTTCCATTAAAATTCTTTTGGTTCCTTTTCTTATAAGAAAAGGAACAGAAAAGGACCACCCATGATCCAAGCCGTTACCACACCGCAGCAGCAGGCCGAGTACCGCTGGCGCATTGCCGGCAAGCCGTATTTTGAGAGCGTGCTGGGCACCCATCTGGCATTGTTCGGTGCGCACCCGGCCAGCGGGTGGATGTTCTACCTGCTGCCCGGCACGGCGGTGCTGGAATTGCGCGGCGGCAGCGGCGCTCTGTGCGGTGGCCTGCCCGACGACGAGGACACACGCGAGGAACTGCAGGGCTTCCTGCGATTCCTGCACGTCGACTGCCTGCGGTGCGAACACCCGCTGCCTGCGGCCTACGCCAACACATGGCAGTCCGGCAAACCGCTGACCCTGTGGACGCTGCCCCAGGGCCGTGCACTGCCCCTGCCAAAGCCTCCGGCGGGGAAGTGGGGCCTTACGCTGGATACTGCCCCTTCGATGCTGCCCATCAGCCGCCTGGTCTTTGCCGAGAGCGATGCCGAGGCCGACGAATTCTACTCCACCGCCTGCACGGCCCTGGCCCATGGCTATGGCACCTGCCGCGCCCTGCTGTACAATGGCAAGCCCGTCTGCACGGTAGGCTGCTATGAGCAGAGCACCCGCGAAGCCTACATGGCCGCCGGTGTCACCGCGCCGGAATGGCGGGGCAGGGGATTGGCAGGCTGGCTGATTGCCAGCCTGGCCAACGAACTGGCGGCGGAGAAGGACGTCTGTTTCCTCTGTCTGCCCCACCTCTGCGGATTTTACCAGCGACTTGGGTTTGTACAAAATGGCATGATTCAACAATATACTACAGATTGGAATACAAAATGATCGAACAATTCTACAATTTACGCCCCGACGTGTTGGAACTGGACCGAAAAGCTTTGGAACTTTGTCGTGAACCTTTCTGCCATGTGGAGGAGATCCGCGACTACAACCAGCTGAAAATGCTGCGTGCCTTCACCGATTGCGGTGTCGAGGCCCGGCACTTCTGGGGTTCCAGCGGCTACGGCGTCTGGGACGACAGCCGTAATAAGCTGGAGGAGGTCTTCGCCCGCTGCATGGGCGCCGAGGCTGCCCTTGTGCGCTCTCAGTTCATGAGCGGCACCCACACCCTGACGGTCGCCCTGTTTGGTCTGCTGCGCACCGGCGATACCCTGCTGGCCGCCACCGGCCGCCCCTACGATACGTTGGAGGGTGTCATCGGCATTGGCGAAGCAGGCAAGGGCTGCGGCACCCTGCGGGAGTACGGCGTCAACTACGACGAGTGCCCGCTTCTGCCCGACAACACCCCGGACTATGCGCTGATTGCTGAAAAAGCCAAAACGGCTACCGTTGTGCACATCCAGCGCAGCCGCGGTTACATGCAGCGCAATGCGTTCGATTTGGAGACGATCCGAAGGGTGGCCGAGACTGCCCGCAAGGCCAACCCCGATGCGGTCATCTTTGTGGATAACTGCTATGGCGAGTTCACCCAGACGCAGGAGCCTCTGGCCGCAGGCGCGGACCTGATTGCCGGCAGTTTCATCAAAAACCCCGGCGGCGGCATCACCCCCACCGGCGGCTACATTGCAGGCCGCGCCGACCTGGTGGAAAAGTGCAGCCACCGCTTTACGGCTCCCGGCATTGGCGCCGACCTGGGCTGCACCCAGGACAGCCTGCGGGATACCTTCCTGGGCTTCTACTACGCCCCCGGCGTCGTGTGCGAGGCCCTCAAGACCGCTATCTACGCCCAGTGCCTGCTGGAGCTGGTGGGGGTCAAGCCGGTGCCCCGCTACACCGACGACCACAACGACATCGTGACCTGTTTCGATTCCGGCAGTGCCGCCGCCCTCACGGGCTTCTGCGCCGGTATCCAGCACAACAGCCCGGTGGACAGCTTCGCTGACCCTGAGCCCGCTGACGAGCCCGGCTACACCGACAAGGTGGTCATGGCCTCTGGCAGCTTTACCGAGGGCAGCACCATCGAAATCAGCTGCGACGGCCCCCTGCGCACCCCCTACACCTGCTACCTGCAGGGCGGTGTCAACTTTACCGCTGGCCGCGCCGCTGTGCTTAACGCCGTGCAGAACGCCTTTTTTGCCGACTAAGCAGCATCAATAAAACAAAACGCCTGTGTGCCAGCTAAAGCACACGGGCGTTTTTTGCATATTCTGTTGAAAAATCAGCCTTTTACAAAGTCGCGCACCAAAGCCTGCAGCAGATCGTCGCGGTCAATGCGGCGGATGATGGCGCGGGCGTTTTTGTACGTGGTAATGTAAGTCGGGTCCTCCGACAGGATGTAGCCCACCAGCTGGTTAATGGGGTTGTAGCCTTTCTCTTCCAGCGCACGGTAGACCTGCAATACTGCCTGTTTGATCTCCATATCCCGGTCATCCCGGATGGAAAATACGGCAGTAGGTTCAGAGATTGCCATTCTAAAATCCCCTTTCAAAGTGCGGCCTCTCTGCAAAAGCGCACAGAATTTTCTATCATTACAGCTATTATAGCAGAGAATTGCACAACTTGCAATGCTTCTGTTCGAGAATTTTAGGCAGCTTTTTTAGGAATGGGAAAGAATTTAGTCGTTCTGTGCGCGGAACAGCTGCGGAGCGGCCTTGTAGATCAGCACGGCGGCAATGGTCGTCATGATGGTCTCGGGCAGCATGTAGCTGCCGTTGTAGGTCAGGCTGTAGGTCCAGGCGGGCAGGCCGTCGCTCAGGTTGCCCCAGATCAGCACGCCGGACAAAAAGCTGCACATAAAGCGGATGAAGCAGACGACAGCCGTACCGACGCCGACCCCCACCAGCTTGTTGCTGAAGGGCTTAGCGATGGCGCAGGCCAGGCCCAGCAGGGTAAAGGCCAGCACGTAGTCCAGCAAAATCATGCCAACCAGCGGCAGCAGGCCGGGGGCCGGCGGTGCATAGAAGCCCAGCAGCATCTGCAGCAGGCTGTTGACAAAGCCGGTGAACAGGCCCCATTTGACCCCGTGGCGGAACGAGATCATGATGAACGGCAGCATGCTGAACAGCGTGATGGAGCCGCCGTTGGGCAGGGAATAGATCTTGATGTTCGCCAGCACGGTGCCCAGCGCGATCATCAGGGCGCACTCTACCAGAGTGCGGGTCTTGGAATAGGTTTTGGACATGGTATCCACTCCTCAAAAATAGTACATAAAAACAAGAAAAAGCGCCTACAAAACATGCAGGCGCAAAACAGTACGACTATGGGTCAAACTTCCTACGCCGGCATTACCCGGATCAGGTGTAAGGTTTCCAAAATCGCAGTTGATTTCGGTCTCAGCCGAGGATGCCCCCCAGCGCCCCTGTTTTTATGTCTGCTTTCAGTATACACGAAAGACGGGCGTTGTCAAGCAAAAACTTTGGCAATACGGGGATGCGTGTAGTATAATAAAGGCAATACCGCACAATTCTAAGTGCCGATACGGCGAGCGAGGTGCGGCAGCTGCTAAGCCAAAAGCGCAGATAATACTTTGTGTATTATCGAGCATTTTGGCAACGCAGATGCCGTGCCGCAGCCGCCGAAGCGGTGCTTAAGCCGTAAGGAGGGAATTGTGCGGTGTTGCCTAAAGTAAAACACAAACGGGAGACACTGCAATGCTGAAAAATACCTGCAAAACCCTTACCGCCTGGCTGCGCCGCCACCGGGCCGCCTGCCTGGGGCTGCTGGCCGGGCTGGCGGCCCTGGGCCTGTTTGCGGCCGCACGCGGCAACCGGGCGGCCATGGATTGGTGGCTGGCCCATGTCTCGATGCCCGTCAAGCGGGGCATCTCGGCGCTGGTGGACCCGCTGCCCTTCAGTGCCTGCGAGCTGGGGGCCACCGTGCTGATCGTGGGTGCGCTGGCCTTTCTGGTCCGTGCCATCCGCCGTGCGGTTAAGGGCCAAAAAGGTGCCCTGCCCGCCTGGCTGCTGCATGTGGCGGTGCTGGTCGTCTGGGGCTATGCGGGCGTGTGCGCCCTCTGGGGCACCCAGTACTACGGTACAAGCTTTGCAGGCAGGGCAGGCATGCAGTCCCCGGCGGTCAGCGTAGGGCAGCTGGCGGCGGTGACCGACTACTTCGCCGCCCGCGTCAACGAGACAGCCGATGCCGTGCCCCGGGACGAAAGCAGTCTGTTTGCGGTGGAGAAAACCGAAATTTTGCAAAGCTGCACCGGCCTGTACACGCCGCTGCTGGAGCGCTGGCCGTTTTTGGACGGCCCCGAGCGGCACCCCAAACCGGCGGTCTACTCCAAGCTGATGAGCGCGTGGGGCTTCACCGGCTACCTTTGCCCGCTGGTGGGGGAGAGCACCCTCAACGTGGACAGCCCGGCGGTGTTCCTGCCGGTGACGGTCGCCCACGAGCTGGCCCACCAGCGGGGCGTGGCGGCGGAGCAGGAGGCTAACTTCGTCGGCGTTATGGCGGCCACAGCGGGCGGCAATGCGGCATATCAGTACTCCGGCTGGCTGTTCGGCTATCTGCATCTCTCCAACGCGCTGTACAGTGCCGACCCGGACCTGGCCCGGGCATCCTATGCCGCCCTGTGCGCCGAGGCTCAGGCCGACATGGCGGACAACAACGCCTATTGGAAGCAGTGGGAAGGCCCGGTGAAGGAGACCGGCGAAAAAGTGTACACTGCCTTTTTGCAGGGTTACGGCCAGAAATTGGGCATGCGCAGCTACGGCGCCTGCGTGGACCTGCTGGTAGAAGAATTTTTGCCCTACACAACTACTGGTGGCCTTACGGCAGAGTAACCACCATATCAGCTAAAAAACTGCCAAGATGCGGTAAATTGAACAAAATTGGAGCATCAGTTTTGGCAAAATTTACAAGTTTTTTCGCCCCTGCCCCCTTGCGGCCAGGGGATCCTTTATGGTATGATGACCATAAGCAGTAATAGAACTCTATAAAAGGAAACAGTGAGGACAGGATGTTCAGTAAGCGGAATCCCATGAAATATTTCTCCGGCAACGCCTTTGCGCGTCTGCCGCTGTACAAACTGGTGGCAGGCGGCTCGGCCGTAGTGCTCACGGCCAGCATCGGCCTGGGCGTCATGGCAGCGTCCTTCACGCCCCAGGCCCAGCCGGAACCCACCCCGGAGCCGACGGCCATCGTGGAGGCAACCCCCACCCCGACCCCAGAACCGACGGCTACGCCGGAACCGGATAAGGACCTGTACGTCGATGTGACCGTCGTGCAGCAGGACATTGGTGTGGAGCTTTATACGCTGCCGACTACCACCCCCGAAAGTGCCTCCGACAAGGATGAGGACGCCGAGGAAAAGCTGCCCCTGCTGGATGTGGCCGCCACCGTGACCCTGACTGACAAGGACGGCAAGACCACCGATTACGAGCTGGACACCAAGACCGGCACGGCCCTGGCCGAGGAGGTGGAGCCTGGCGACTACACCGTGACTGTGCAGCCCATCGAGGGGTATGTCACGCCCGAAAGCAAGACTGTAACCGTCAACGAGAAGGTCGTCTATAAGGCTGATGTGGCTGCCGTGAAAGAGAAGATCGTCCAGGCCAGCCAGGTCAACGAGAGCGCTGAGGACTCTGCCAGCAAAAACGCAGGCGCTGCCCCCATCGTCGAGGAAGTGACCGACACCGTCACCTACGCTGAGAGCGCCAAGACCGAGACCGGCAAGACCACTACATACACCGCCAAGCTGAGCAGCAGCGGCCATCTGCTGCTGTCTGACGGCACCGAGACCCCGTACCTGCCCGTTTACAAAGACGGCACCAAGGACCTGGCCGGTGCCAAGCGCGATGACAGCTATGCCGCTGCCCACAGCATGGCTGTCTGGCTACCCGGTGCAGCGGATACCATCGTGCCTCTGGCTGTTACCACCCGTGTCATCCACCATGCCGACGATAACGAGGGCATCATGGGGGTAGACGAGAACGTCGAAAGTGGTTCCTCCTCTGCCAGTGGTGACAGCGAGTCCACGCCGACCCCCACCCCGGAGCAAGAGGCAACGCCTACCCCGGAACCCGAAGCGACCGCCACCCCGGAGCCGACGGCCACGCCGGAACCCACCCCTACCGCCACCCCGGAGCCGACCGCGACCCCGACGCCTGCCCCCACGGCCACCCCGGCCCCCACGCCGGTGGATCGCACCGCAGGCTTTCCCCATGAGATCGAAGCCTCCAAGCTGGCCGGGTACGGCTTTGCCGTGACCAGCACCGAGACCGTCGAGTACCAGTACACCGGTTGGCAGAACATTGACGGCGCCACGTACTATTACGACCCCGCCACCCACCAGCCCGTTACCGGCAACCAGGTCATCCAGGGCAACGTCTACACCTTTGGTGCCGACGGTGCGCTGAACCGCACGGCCCGCGGCATTGATGTTTCCAAGTTCCAGGGCAGCATTGACTGGAACGCTGTCAAGGCCGACGGCATCACCTTTGCCATCATCCGCTGCGGCTACCGCGGCTACGGCAGCGGCGCTCTGGTCGAGGATTCCACCTACCGCGCCAACATCCGCGGCGCCATCAACGCGGGCCTGAAAGTGGGCGTCTACTTCTACAGCCAAGCCACTAACGAGGCCGAGGCCGTCGAGGAAGCCAGCATGGTGCTGAGCCTGGTCAGCGGCTACTCGCTGCCCCTGGGCGTCTACTACGATACCGAGAAAGTCGCCGGTGATACCGGCCGCGCCGATACCATCAGCGCCGCCCAGCGCACCGCCTGCGCCGTCGCATTCTGCGAGACCATCCGCAACTCCGGCTACTCTGCCGGTGTGTACTCCTATGCAAGCTGGTTCTACAACTCGCTGAACTTCGCTAACATCAGCAAGTACAACATCTGGATCGCCCAGTACCGCGACACCCTGAACTTCAGCTATAAATACAACATCTGGCAGTACACGGGCTCCGGCCACGTCAATGGCATCTCCAAGCCCGTCGATATGAACATCGGCTGACATCCATATAAACAGCAATTCCCCGGTGCGGTTTTATTCTGAACCGCACCGGGGAATTTTTTGCCATTTTAAATTTTCAGCAGCAGGGCGTCTGCAGTTTGGCGGCGGCACCGCCGCGGGTCTGGCCGCTGCCGTGGATGATGTACTTGTAGGTGCACAGCTCAGCCAGCCCCATGGGGCCGCGGGCGTGCAGCTTTTGGGTGCTGATGCCCATCTCGCAGCCCAGGCCGAACTCACCGCCATCGGTAAAGCGGGTGCTGGCGTTCACGTAGACCGCGGCGCTGTCCACGCAGGCGGTAAAACGCTGGGCGGCGGCCTTGTCCGCCGTGATGATGGCCTCGCTGTGGTGGGTGGAGTGCTTGGCAATATGGGCAATGGCGTCGTCCAGTGTATTCACCACGGCCACGTTCAGCTTGTAGTCCAGATATTCGGTGTCAAAATCCGCAGGTGCGGCAGGCACACCGTCAATGATAGCCGCGGCGCGGGCGTCCAGGTGCAGTTCCACCGGGGTCAGCCCGACGGCAGTGCGGTCGTCTACAAGGCGCTGTTTCAGCATCGGCAAAAACTGGGCGGCCACATCCCGGTGTACCAGCAGAGCCTCCTCGGCGTTGCAAACGCTGGGACGGCTGGTCTTGGCGTTCTCCACAATGTTCACAGCCATCTCCAGATCAGCGGCAGCGTCCACATAAACGTGGCAGATGCCGGTGCCGGTCTGGATGCAGGGGACTGTGGCATTCTCCACGCAGGCGCGAATCAGCCCGGCACCACCGCGGGGGATCAGCAGGTCCACCAGCCCGTCAGCGGTCATCAACTCGTTGGCGCTGGCGTGGCTCGTATCCTCGATCAGGCTCACTGCCGTTTCGGGTAGGTGGGCTTTGCGCAACCCGGCGCGCAGGGCCTCCACAATGGCGTGGCAGCTGGCCCAGGCATCTCGGCCGCAGCGCAGGATGCAGGCGCTGCCTGCTTTCACCGCCAGAGCAGCGGCGTCGCTGGTCACGTTGGGGCGGCTCTCGTAAATAATGGCGATCACACCCATGGGCACGGCGGTCTTTTCAATCACCAGCCCGTTGGGGCGCACGATGCGGCGCAGCACCGCGCCCACCGGGTCGGGCAGGGCGGCGACCTCGCGCATACCCTTGGCCATGTCAGTCAGGCGGGAGGGCGTCAGCGCCAGGCGGTCCAGCATCACATCGCTGACTCGGCCGCGGGCCGCTGCCAGATCTTTCGCGTTGGCGTCCAGGATCGCATCTTTCGCGGCAATCAATGCCACGGCCATGGCCTCCAGCGCCGCATTTTTTGTGTCGGCGTCGGCCAGAGCCAGCGGCACGCGGGCAGTCTGTGCCGCCTGCAAAATTTCCTGCGTCGTCATTGGGCATGCTCCTTTTTACCAATAAAGCGGGTGCCTACCGGCTTGCCCTCCACAATATCGTACAGCACGTCGGCACGGGCACCGTTGGTGATGATCATATCGGCCCCGGCGGCGGTGGCGCGTTTGGCAGCGCTGATCTTGGTCAGCATGCCGCCGGTGCCCAGGCTGGACCCGGCCCCGCCGGCCAACGCCTCAATTTCGGGTGTGATTTCTTCCACCACAGGGATAAGTTTCGCGTCGGCATGGGTGTGTGGGTCGGCGGTGTACAAGCCCTCGATGTCAGAGAGCAGCACCACCAGATCGGCGTGGATGCACTCGCCCACCAGCGCGGCCAGCGTGTCGTTGTCGCCCAGAGAGTACTCCTCGCAGGCGATGGGGTCGTTCTCGTTGATGATGGGGATGGCTCCCAGCTCCAGCAGACGCTCCAGCGTATTGCGCAGGTTGTGCAGCCGGTTTTCGTGGTCGAAATCCTCCCAGGTCAGCAGCATCTGGGCCACAGTGTGGTTGTACTGGCCAAACAGCCGGTCGTAGATGTACATCAGCTCGCACTGGCCCACGGCAGCGGCTGCCTGCTTGGTGGTGATGTCCCGGGGCTTTTGGATTTGCAGCTTGCCCACGCCCAGACCGGTAGCAGCCGAGGAGACCACGATCAGCTCATGTCCGGCGTTTTTGATGTCGCTCCATACCTTGACAAGGTCCTCGGTATGGCGGATGTTCAGCCGCCCACCCGGGTGGGCCAGGGTGCTTGTGCCGACCTTAACAACAATTCGCATCTTACTTTCCCAACTCTTTCGTTTTCTCGTAGGCGGCCAGCACGGCGTCGGTCACAGCACCGCGGAAGGCCCGTTCTTCCAACAGGCGCACACCCTGGATGGTGGACCCGCCGGGACTGCACACGGCGTCTTTCAAGGCACCGGGGTGGCTGCCGCTTTCCAGCACCATGCGGGCGCTGCCCAGCACCATCTGGGCGGCATATTCCTGGGCCTTGGCGCGGGGCAGGCCGGCGGCCACGCCGCCATCGGCCAGTGCCTCGATAAACTGGTACACCCAGGCCGGGCCGCAGCCGGAAACTGCGCTGGCGGCATCGATCAGCGTCTCAGGCACTTCGTCCAGCCGCCCGGCGGGCTGCATGGCGGCCAGCCATTCCTGCAGTTGGGCAGGCTCCACGTCGTCGCAGCAGTACTGGATCATACCGGCGCCCAGCGCCACGGGGGTGTTGGGCATCATGCGGATGATGGGGTAGCCGCTGCCCGCCATGTGGCGGATCTGCTGCATCGAAAGCCCCGCCGCCATGCTGACCAGCACAAAGGGGCGGCTTTCGGCCCGGGCCTCCAGCGTGGGGGCCAGCTCGTCCAGCATGTCAGCCATCATTTGGGGTTTGACCCCCAGGAAAATAAAATCGCAGATACTGGCGACCTGCTCGTTGGTGCCACAGGCACAGCCCAGCTCGCCGGCCAGGGCCTGCGCTTTGGCGGGTGTGCGGTTGGCCAGCAGCACATCCCCGGCGCCTGCACCCTTGCAGACCGCACGGGCCACTGCGCCGCCCATATTGCCGCAGCCGATAAAACCGTATTTCATGGTGATCCCCCTCGTATACTATAAGATAGTAACATGGTAGCGCAGAGAAGTGGGTTTGTCAATGAAAAAATATACACAAAAAGCCGGGGCGAACATTTCTGTTCGCCCCGGCGGTCTTACTTCTTCGGAGTCATAGCCTCATAACCCTTACTCGTTATTTTTCGGACAGTACCCTTGTTTTCATAAGGATCATCCTAACTTTGCGATATTGCTAACCCTTTCAGGGATCTCAATTTACCTGTTCATTGGTCTTACCCTCTGATAGTTAAGATCGATGTGGGTATCGGGGTCTGATGCTGAGGACTGCGCCTCTTAACTCTAGTACATTGGAGTGTCTCCTTGTGGATCAGATGAAATTCAGGTTCTTCCTGTTCGGTGGAGTGGTAACGGTCATCGCTACCGACCTTCTTTCATCTTAATCTATATTACACGCCAGGGTCTGTCTTGACGGCCCCTGGGCTTGCTGAATCTGATTTATGAACCAACCATCTGAATTTTTCAATCTTTTACAGGTTACGACCTGCGGCTTTCAATGTGGTTCTCTTCGTTTCAGCAGGCCCAGGCCCGCCGGTGATGAATGGGATCTTTAAAGTTTGCCATCGGGTCCAGAGCCTCCTTTCATCCGAAATCCTGCCGGCGGCCTTTACAATTTCTTTCTCTTTCTTCCCGCTGCCCTCGTGCTGCTGGATCGGAGTCCTTAAAGTGCTCCTTCTTCACGTTTCCGCTTCGGGAGATCTGCTTTAAGATGTCGGTCTGTTCACGATTGGTCTTTTATGGGGAAGTGTTAAGAAAGTGGCTTCGCTTGGAGTTCTTATCTCCTTATCTCCGGCTGTTTTCTTTCTGTGACTATACTATAGCACACACTTAGAAATTCGTCTATTCGCAGAGCAGACAATCCTGCGATGAATTATTTGTGCATGTTAAGGATTGATAAGTGCATGCCTATGGTGCTATAATAAATATGTTGGGCTGTCATAACCAGCCGCAAAAATAAATCATCAAGCATCGTCTTATCCAAGGCGGTGCTTTTTTTAAGCTTTGCCAACAGCTTGCCCAACGCCTATAATAAAGCAAAACTACACCCCTGAATTATACCGAAAAGAGAACCGCTGTGACAAAACTTTTCCGGTTGGAAGATGATATCGGTCTTGTCAGCTGACTGACCTTTGCAAAGAAATCTCAATCTTCCTCCGGTGTTCTCGTTGCACATTCCAACAGTTCCTCCGGAGAAATCTTGTAGAGCTTCGAAAGAGCAATCAGATTGGAGGTGTTGGGGTCGCTGGAGCCGTTCTCCCATTTGGAAACGGACTGGCGGCTGACGCCCAGCGTTTCCGCCACAAATTCCTGCGTCATCTGGCAGCGGATGCGGTTTTCCTTCAATGCTTCGCCCAAGGATTTGGCAACAGCTTTCTTTTCCTCTCGTACTTCCTTGGAGTTGACATATTTCTTGAGTGCCTTCACGATCAGAATAAACAGGTAGACGATGCCGGCAGACACTGCTATCCAGAATAAAACATAGAGAACAGCAACTAAAATGATTATTACTCCTGTTGCGTACATAGTACAATCACCTCATAAAAATTATATATAAAATAATTTGATTTGTCCATATTCCTATCAGTCAGCTTTGGTTCCCAACTCTTGAATTTTCTCCAACGCTGTCTGCGGAACAGACGGTTCTTCCACGACCTCCACGCCAAGGGTGATGGTCTTACTCATGCTGATCTTGATATAGGTCCCGGGTGCGTAATAGTCCTCTGCACTGCCGGATCTGGTGAAATACACTTCGCACGGTTCACCCTGTTCAGTGTAGCCCATCAGCTCATAGGATAGCCATTGTTCGATCCTCCTTTGTCTTGATTACGCTGCAAATTATAACGAAAAAGTTCGGTTGCCACCACCAATTACTGCGTATATTCTGCTTTACATCTCGGTTTACATGGCGGTTTTCTGCATTTATTGAGGTTGATCTGCCGAATCCGGATTATCGTGCGGGCAAGTCTACACAAACGATCTGGTAAAAGAGTACGGAGATAGATATCGAAGCGCCATGAAAAAATTGGCGAGGGTCCCAGAAAAATTCTTTGGCAAGCTGGATTTGAACAATCAAATCCGTGGCTTGTTACGACTTATTTCATTGAAAAAATTTCATATTTGTACCATCAAAATAAACCGGAGCACACAGCCGGATTTCAGGCTGTGTACTCCGGTTTTTTGCTGCTCGGATTGGCGTTCACAAAAGATTTCTAAAAGTTACGCCCCGAAATACCTTGACGGCAAGCGTATCCAGACTGTAGATACTTATTACAGCGCCGTCGGAATTCTCGACGAACTGACACCAGAAGAAATGGAAGAAGTGTTCCAGAAATCTCTCGCGGAGCGCAAGAAAACAGAAACGGCGTAACCAATAGGGCTACACCGTTTCGAATAATTGTTAAATTGAGTTGCAAAAGCCGCCTTGGGGCATCTTCTTTATGGAGGGTACTCAAAGGGAAGCCTTTTTGCCATTTTACCGTCTTGACCGTGCCTGCGCCGCCAGCACAAAATCTGAAAAAGTGCCGTTGTACAGCCGGGCGTTGGTCAGCTCGGCCCAGCTGTAATTGTTCATGTACTCTCCGGCGTAGCTGTTTACGGCGTCGGCGCTGCCTTTCAAAAACTCGTACAGATCGCAGTGCAGCTTGCTCACATCAATACTGGTGTGGTTACGTGTGCGGATGAGCAGATCCTCAAACCCGATGCCGCGCAGCGTCTTGCGCAGCGAGTAGAACAGCGTTTGTAAATATTGGGGCGAGTGCAGCTCCTCCCACAAAAAGGCCTCAATCTCGCCGTTGGTCATCGAAAGCCCCTGCCGGTCGATGAGCAGCGCCAGCAGCTCCTTGGCCTTTTCCCGCTCAAACACCAGCGGTGTGCCGTTGTACAGCACCTCAAAATTGACAAAGGTATGCACCACCAGTTTGCCGGGGGTCGCTGTGCCGTTCTCCGGGAAGGTACCCAGCTGCGCTTCAATTTGGGAGACCGCCTCCCGCAGCTTATCGGCGTCGACGGGCTTCATCAGGTAGCCAAGGGCGTGCAGCTGGTAGGCTTCCAGCGCGTAGTAGGAGTAGGAGGTGCAGAACAAAATGCGCGTCTGCGGGCATTGGTCCTTGATGCGTTTGGCCAGCTCGATGCCCAGCATGCCCCGCAGCTTGATGTCCATAAACGCATAGTGAAGACTGCGGCTCTGGGGCGTTTCCAGAAAGGCCAGCACTTCGTCACACTCGTCAAAGGTCACGATGTCCGCTTTGGGAAAGACCTTCCGCAGCTCGGTTTCCAGGTGCGCCAGCATAACTGGCTCATCGTCAATTGCCAGGATCGTCATACTTCTCTTCACCTTTCCTTGGGCAGCACGACCGTTACCGTGGCGCCCTTATTTTTAATGCTGTTAAAATGCAGCCGTCCTCTTGCGATGGATTCTACCCGCTGGCGCACGTTTGCCAGGCCGATGAACCCGCCATCCTGCTGGGGCGGCAGGCCGTCGGCGGCAATGTTATCGGTGCCGCAGCCGTCATCCTGCACGGTGATCAGCCAGTTGTCGGGCTCCTCGCGGGTGGCAATGGTCACGGTGCCGCCGCCCCGCTTGTTGCCAATGCCGTGGGTGATGGCGTTTTCTACCAGCGGCTGCAGGGTCAGCGCTGGCAGCAGGAAATCCTCGGATTCAATATCATATACAACTTGCAGCTTGTTGCCAAAGCGCAGTTGCTCCAGCGCGGCGTAGTTGCGCGCGTGGGCTAACTCCCGCGGGAAAGAGACCAGCCCGTTATAGTTGAAGGCATCGGTGCTGACCCGCATGTAATCCGCAAACAAGCCCAGGGAGTCCTTGGCCTTGGCGGGGGCATCATCGCATAAAATTTGAATGGTGGACAGCATATTGCTGATAAAATGCGGCTGGAACTGGCTGACTGCCGCCTGGGTGGAAGTTTCTTTTTCCACGGCAGCTTTCTCCCGCTGGGCATACAGCAGCATGCCAAACATGTTGTGGGTCTTGTGCCAGGCCAGGTACAGCCCAATGAGAGAGGCTAAAAAGCAGTACATGATGTTGGTCAGCCGGTGGGGGTCCGGCACATAGCACTCCCACAACACCACCACCGCCAGCCCGGAGAGGGACACCGTCAGGTTATGCCCCGGCCGGGCATCAAACAGCAGCAATTGGATCAGCATCACCAGGCAGATGAGAACGTTGACCTCGGTCGGGTGGCGGATGAGGTCGTAGTAAACGCCCAGCAGAAAGATCAGCAGGGTGAACAGGCTGGTCAGCAGCCGGGCGCGGGGCACCAGCTGGTCGGGATCGTTCAGGCAGCGCTGAGCGGCCCACCGCAGGAAAAACGCTGCACCCGCCGCCAACAGCAGCGGTACTGTGCGCAATGGCTGAAAGAACCCGAACAGACAATGGCACACCGGGGTGGTGACAAACAGGATACTGCACAGCCTGCCATAGTTGGTCAGCGTGACCAGGTTGTCCCGGGCCAGCACCGGCTCAAAGGGGGTAAGTTCCTGCCCCGGATACCCGAAATTTTTCCATTGGGTAAAGTTCATCTGCTGTGCTCCTTGTGATTCCTGTCTGTACACATACACAGTGTAACAGAAACCCGGTACAAATGTCTTACAAAATGATGGTAAAATCTGTTGAAAAGTCAGGAAAACGCAAGATTTTACAAATAATACACAACTTTACATCGAACTTACAAGACGATGCGTATATCGTTTGTTTGGTACTCCTTTTGGCATAGCAAAACACCCCACTTGTTAGATAGTATATCATACTGTCTAACAAATGGGGCGCTGTTCAAAGCCGCAGCTCCGGGGTGTTTTGTTATTTTAAGACAGGCAGCCCCTTATTATACAATGGTAAACTGGCAGGCGCGCAGGGCATCCAGCGCCGTCTGGTGGGACTGGGGCGTAACGCCAGCGCAGCAATCGGATCGGATCTCAATCTCAACTTCCGGGAACGCAGCGCGCAGCACCATGGCGTTGCTGATGACGCAGATGTCGGTGCAGTAGCCGTAGACGATGATCTTTTCGATGTCATCCACAGCCTTGTTATGGGCCATCAGTTCGTCCAGAATATCGCTGGGCAGCATGTAGGCACCAAAGGTCTTTTTGCACACGATGTGGGAGACTTCAGGCTCGGTATCGTCCATGGCATCCTCCAGCTCGGGGGCAAAGTTCCAACCGTCGGTGCCCTCAATGCAGTGCTCCACCGGCAGGCGGCGGCCCTCGCGGGTGTCCAGGTATTCCTCGGGGTGGGTGTCCTTGGTAAAGAACATCCAGTGCCCGGCCTGGGCGTGGGCGCGGGCGACCTCAGCCAGATGGGCCACATTGGCCTGAGCCTCGGCATTGACCAGCGCACCGGTGATAAAATCTTTCTGCACATCCACTACAATATCAAGGATGATCTTTTCGTTTTCCATAATGGCCTGCTCCTGTTCTGTATAGGTGTTATCCACAGTATAGCGCAGCCGGGGCAAACTGTAAAGAGCAGACCTTATGCGGCCAACTGTTCTGCCAAAGCCTGCATTATCAACATTTCCTCTACCTCCGGCATGTACGGCACCCCCAAGCTGACCACCTACTGCATGGCCAAGTGGGGCGTCCGCGGCCTGAGCAAGACCCTGGCCCAGGAGCTGAAAGGCACCGGCATCGTCGTCAACACTGTCTGCCCCACCAAGGTCAAGACCCCGCTGCGCCGCAAGGCATGGCGGGGCCTTTTGCCATCTTGGGCAATACCGCACAATTCCCGCCTGACGGCTTAAGCACCGCTCCGGCGGATCTCCGCGCCAAGAGCCGCCGCAAGCGGCGGTTGCGCTCCGAAGCGCCTCGCTGCGGCTCGGTGTGCGGCACGGCACCTGCGTTGCCAAAATGCTCGATAATACACAAAGTATTATCTGCGCTTTTGGCTTAGCAGCTGCCGCACCTCGCTCGCCGTATCGGCACTTAGAATTATGCGGTATTGCCCTTGTATAAAATATGTATCCAAAAACTTGCCATACCTCGTACGGAAGTGTTACAATACATTTATGTCGCCCGATGGCGATCAGAAGGAGTGTAGGAAACACAGAATGGAACCCCAAAAGAAAACGACCCTGACCGAGGGCAGTGTAGCAAAAGGCATGCTGCTGTTTGCGCTGCCTATTTTTATCAGCAACCTTTTCCAACAGCTGTACAATGCAGCCGATTCCCTCATCGTCGGCAACTTCTTGGGCGGCGAGGCCCTGGCCGCTGTCGGCTCCTCCGGCAGTCTGATCTTTCTCTTGACCGGCTTTGTCAACGGCGTGTCGCTGGGCGCGGGCGTTGTGGTGGCCCGCTACTTTGGTGCCAAGGATTGGCAGCGCATGCGCCGCACCATCCACACTACGGTAGCCCTGGGCCTGGCCGCCGGTGCTGTGCTTACGGTGGTGGGTGTGCTGCTTACTCCACAGATCTTGCGTTGGATGGGCACGCCGGACAACGTACTGGTTAACTCCATCGCCTACTTCCGCATGTACTTTATGGGCAGCATTGCTGTGGTCATGTACAACGTAGGTGCGAGTATTTTGCAGTCTGTGGGCGACAGCCGCAGCCCTATGCGGTACCTGATCGCGGCCTCCATCATCAATATCGTGCTGGACCTTGTTTTGATCGGCGGTTTCCGCATGGGTGTTGGCGCAGCGGCATTTGCCACGATTGCCTCCCAGACGGTCAGCGCCGTGCTGGCGTTCTCCAAGCTGATACGCTCCAAAGAAGAATGGGCCGTCCGCCCGCGGGAAGTCCGCTTTGATGGGCCGTCCCTCAAGGCTGTCATTGTGCAGGGCCTGCCCTCCGGCATCCAGAACTCGGTCATCTCGCTGGCCAATGTCATTGTGCAGTCCAACATCAACTCCTTTGGTGCCAACGCCATGGCGGGCTGTGGTGCTTATAGTAAGGTGGAGGGCTTTGCCTTCCTGCCGGTGACCTGCTTTGCCATGGCGCTGGCAACGTTCGTTAGCCAGAACGTAGGCGCGGGTCAGCCGGACCGCGTGCGCAAGGGCATGAAATTCGGCATCCTCTGCTCCATCGCCATGGCCGAGGTCGTGGGCGTCTGCATCTATCTGGCGTCCCCCTGGCTCATTGGAGCCTTCAGCAGCGAGCCGGACGTTATCGCTTTCGGCGTCCAGCAGGCCCACACGGCGGCGCTGTTCTACTGCCTGCTGGCGTTCAGCCATTGCTGTGCAGGCATCCTGCGCGGCCTGGGCCGCCCGGTGGTGCCCATGATGGTCATGCTGGCGGTCTGGTGCGTGCTGCGCATCACCTACATTACAATCACGCTGCATTTTATCCATGCCATCGGCGTGGTATTCTGGGCCTACCCCATCACATGGAGCATCTCCTCGCTACTCTTCGCGTGGTACATCCGGCACTGCCCCATCCCGCAATTGGGCGGCGGCGCACCGCATTAAATTTAGAAAATTCCGTCTGTTTCGGCAGGCGGATTTTTTGCGCTGCCGTCAAGTAGTTACGTAACAATTTGGTAGATTGAACAAGGCGGGAAGTGCTGCTTTGTTGAATATGTAGAGAAAATGGACAATTTTCGCATACGCTGCTATGTGTGGCTACACGTTGCGCATCCACGCACAGCAGCTGGGGGCGGCTGGGAAAGACGTTTTTTCAGCCGGTGAGCAGCTTTTGGGCCACTCCGCTTTGCGGGGTGGCTCATTCTTTTTTGTGTGCTCTCCGTCTGAAAAAACAAAGCAGTGTGAACGTCTGCAATGCAGCCGTTCATTTTTTTAAATATTAAAGAATCTATAGATTTTCTGGGGATTCTTTAAGGTCAATTTTTGCAATTCTTCTTTGAATAGGTCGCTGCTGCATCTGCCGCCGAACATCTCCCGTGGGTAGCCGTTGATGAAGTGCTGGGCCATGGTGGCGTCGTACTGGGTTTTGTTCTTCATGCTTTTTCCCTTGGGAAAGTAGCGGCGCAGCAGCTTGTTGTTGTTCTCGTTACAACCGCGTTCATGCGGGGCCTGCGGGTGGCAGTAGTAGGTGGTCAGGCCGAGGGCATCCAGTCCTGCTTGGTCGGCAAATTCGCAGCCGTTGTCGCTCGTCAGGGTTTTGAATATCTGTTTGAAATCTCTGCCCAGCTGGCGCTTTAGCCAGCGCATAGCGCTCACAGTGGAGAGTGCTGTTTTATCTGCTACCTTTATCACGATTTCCTGCCTTGTCATTCTCTCTGTGAGGACAAGGCAGGATTCTTTTTTGCCTTCGCTGCTGCCGATGATGGAGTCGATTTCCCAATGTCCGAAAGTATTCCGTAAGGTTATGTACTTTGGGCGTTGTTCTATGCTGCGGTGCAGTACGTTTTTGCTACGCATGGGCTTTTCTTCCTCTACTTTTCCTTTGCGCTTCTTCGGGTGGCCTACTGGCAGTTCCTTATAGGTGACTTTGGGAATTAGGCCCTCTTTGATGTAGCGATACAGTGTTTGCTTGCTGATGGTCAGGCCGTATGTATCCTTTACTTTCTGAATAGCGGCAAAGGGGCTATAACCCATACAGATGCACTCGCCGAGGGCTGCTGCATAGGCGTGGTTATTACCGAGTTTCAATCCCTTGCTGTGAGCAGTTTTCTGGTAGTTGGCGGTCTGCTGGGCGGCGTAGGCATCATAGACTTTGCTGACTATCCACGTTCTGTAGTCGAGGTGCTCTACCTGTCCTTTTTTCAGTTCTCTGGTGATGGCAGAACGGCAGCAGCCGATGATGTCAGCGATAGCCTGATGGGTCAGGCCAGCTTTATGCAGCGCTTCAATTTTTGCACGTTCGTCCTGTGTGAAATGCTTTCCTTTGCGGCGTGGTTCAACTTCCATTTCATTAACATCCTTCCGTTAGCTTCATGGACATTGTCGCTCGTCAGTCGCAGAAGTAAAGGTCGGGTAGTATTTTTTCGTTCCGCAAATCTCCACCCCTACGGGGTAGTATTTACTCCTCGAAAAAATCTCCACCCTCTCTTGACTTCTGTTCCTGCCAAGCGTGGCCCTGATAAAAGCTAACGGAACGGAAGGTGTCTATCCTTCGAAATGGATTGCTCGACACGGCGGCACAATCCGTACGCCGCCGCGCTCGCAATCCACCGGGTTCGCGTCGCGCCCGGATCGTAGAGGGAAAGTTCCTGTTGTGTGGCTCTTTCTATTATTTCTACACCCTGAATCAAGGATGATGTTGAACGCTTTAGAGGATACAGGATACAGGCGGGGGCCTGAAACGAAAGCCCCCGCCCTGCTTCGTGGTGCGTTCAACATCCCCGCTGCGCGGCGCCTACGGCGTCCTTGATTTCAGGGTGTTTCTTAGGCTCAAAGAGCCACACAGGCTCCAAAACAAAAATTGGAGGTATTTCAAATGACTAAGACGTACAAGATGGCAACGAAGAAGCAACAGGTTGCAAAGGACATCGTCAGAGCAGCAAAATTTCTCGGCTTGGGTTTATTCTTCCGATGCAATAAGCAGCTTCACCGCGTAGAATTTATGCTTGATGCAAGCCCACGGGAGATGCAGAAAATGGCAGACTTGATGCTCACTTACAAAGAGGAGCGGGAAGAAATGGCAATGCACATCTACGGCTAAGGTTCGATGGCCCCCGAAAGGGGGCTTTTTTATTTTTTACTACATTTTGGAGGTATTTATTATGACTATCACTACTGAAATTTCCGTTCGTAACTTTGAGTTCTGGTCTGGCGCTGTTTACCGCCGCAACGTTCTTACAGACGAACAGTGCGACCAGATTGAAGCCATGTTGGAAGAGTGCTGCGAACAGCCAATTTCCGAGACCGGCCTGAATGACTTCTTCTGGTTTGAAGAAGATACGATTGCAAGCTGGTTGGGATTCGACAGCTTCGAGGAACTTGAACAGCACAACAAGGAGCTGGAAGAAGAAGAAGAAACTTGCCCATTTTGAAAGGAGAGATTGAAATTGTTTGAAAGTTGCAAGGACAGAGACGAACTGGTTTGGATGTACATTGGGACAATTGATTCCTGCATCAGATTCTACGAGGTGAAAGCCGATGACCCGAAAGATGGTTTCTTGAAGATGTCAGCAAAAAAGGCAATGAACCGTATCGTTGAACTCAACGCAGAGTTCGAGAAGCGGCTCAGCGAACTGTAAAATATTAAGCTGTGCTATCAGGCTATACGGGCTTATGGAGGTATTGAAAAATGGATTTATACGAAGTTGAAGTTTGGAACAAGGTAGACAAGTTTTGGGACAAATATCTCGTCAGAGCATGGTGTGTTACAGACGCAAAAACCATGACCAGACGGCGTTTGAATGAGGAAACGGACGAAGGAGCGGACGCATACAACATAGTAACTGTAAATAGAGTTTCACAGGATTAACTGAAAAGCACCCTGTATCTGGCAGAAATGCCGGGTACAGGGTGCTTATTTTTGTGAACCCCACGGGCGGGGAATAGTGCGGCAAGGCGCGCGCGGGGCGGGGGCAATAGCCCCCGCGCCCCTTGCGCGCTTGCCGCCTTGGCCACTTTTATTTCTTGACGGTTGTTTGCAATCTGCGTTTAGCTTTGTTGGCCGGCTTACTTGCGACCTCTAGGCCGAGCGGGCCTGCCGGGGCCTGATTGCTGATGATTTCAGATTCGGGCAGAATATCGCCCTCTTCAAACTTCTTTTGCAAGTTGTCGACCACCGCCAACGTGTCATAAGCGTTATAATCCCGGTCGAGGACAAACCACAGACCTTTGCGCAGGGGCTTAATCATCTCGGCGTTAGTGGCGTTCTCCATTTCCCACGCGTCATAGCTGGCCCACAGCTGGAAGCGCCAGACTTTATGGCACTGAATCACCGTGTGGGTCACGTCTCGCAGGAGTTTGTCCACATGCTGGAATCGCTGGGCACTGCCGTAGAAGCTGATGTGGTAATGGCGGCAACACAGCAGCGTATTGAGAAAATAGGCGTTGAAATTGTCCTTGAAGCTGCGGCTGTTCATCTGCACCGACAGTTCGTCCATTGCCACAATCGTGACCGTCAGGGTGTCGTTTTCGTCATCAATGGCGCTGGTGGTTTTGCTGGCCTTGACCACCTGGGCCAAGCTGTCCAACTTGGTATAGGGGATTGCAAGGTCGACGTTTGACAGCACGTTGATTTTCTGCATTACAAACTTTTTGCGGCGAGAACACCACACCGGCTTATCATTGTAGCGATTATACAGGCCGACCACCTTATGCACGAGGGACAGGGTTTTACCGGAGCCGAAGTAGCCGCAGTAGATGTCGAGAGCGCCGACCGGGCAGGTGTTCCAGCCCTTATGCCGTATGTAGGCGATCAGGTCCTTGACTGCATGGATGCCGGTTTGCAGAGGGTGAAACACGACCTGCCGAGCAATGCGGGAGACACCAAGGACGATAAGGGCAACGACCAGAAAGAGGACTGTGTATCCGTTCATTAAAATTTACCCCGCGCGAATGTGTGGGTGAAGTCCTTGATGATGGAGAACACGAACAGGAACAACGACATAGCCACCAAGATAGCCAGGAGCCACGGAAAGAGTTCAGACAGGTTTTGCGGCGGGGTCGTGGAGATACCGAAGAAGGTCAAAAGGTCAGCAAACAAAGAAGCCATGTTATCACCTCATATCACAGAATGTTTTCAATAGGGAAAGAACAAATGCCATCAATAAGAGCGACAATCCGAGAACGCCCAAGGTCTCGCCGGTCGTGTATTCTTCAAAAGGCTTTTGGAACGGGTCGGCATCCTCGGCGGTTTCGGCGGTAGCTTGCTGGGCTATGTCGGCCAGCTGGGCAGAGATACCCGAAAGCTGGGCCGTATAGTCAGGCGCGGGCTGTTCCTCGGTCGGTGCTTCGGCGTCGGTTTCGGCATCTGCCGGGGTCAGGGCATCCGCCAACCGGTCAATGGATTCTTGCAGGGTGTCCAGTTTTGCATAGAGAGCAGGGTCGGCTACCTGCACATAGCTGCTGGTGTCGATGCTGGGGGCCTGTTCCTGCTCTTCCTGGGCCGCTTCGTCCGGGGTGTAGTCCTCGGCTTTTGCGTCCAGCGCGACCGCACCAGCGGCCAGCGACAGCAACAGGATAATGGCCGCACAGGTTTTAGAGAAGTTGTCCATCACTTGAGCATACCCCCAATAAAGGCGGCGACGATTGCGCCGATGATAGACCACAGCCAGATGTCCCAAAACGACAGCGTAAAGCCGTACACTGTGAAACTCTGGTTGAAGCCGTTCATAATTACGTTCATTACATTGAGAAAACTGCTCATGTTATCACCTCATGTCATACGGCGGTAAAGCGCCAGCACAAAGCCGAACAGGATAGCCAGCGAGAACGCCCACCAGTAAGCCTCCGGCACAAACGACAGCGCTTCTTTGCAGAATTGCGGGAACTCGTCTTTTAGGTTGTAGTGCAGAGAGCCGTGCACATCGGTCAAGTCGTCTTTTACCTTGTCGACGCCATCTGCAAAGTTATCCGAAACTTTACCGTTCAGTTCACCAGCATCGCCCAGAAATGTAGAATCAGAGGACGAGTCGGCAGAACTTGCGGACGAATCGGCGGACGTATCGTCGGCAAAGACGGCGGGCACGGCGCAAAGTGTAGCGCAGAACACGAAGCACAGCGTAATACAAAGTCTTTTCCACATTACAAGAAACTCCTTACAAATTTGATAATAGCGAACAGCAGGAGCACCAGCACGCAGATGTGTATCGTGGTGACCAGGCCAGCCGGCAGGAACGGGAACACATACGAGTAGGCACTACCCAGGCCGAGAACAAAGGTGACGACCGCGATAAGCAGGGAGATAAGCGCCCAAAGAATACCTTTGTGGCCGTTCTCGGTGCCATCGTCGTTCCCACCGGGAAACACGAAGTTCCAGAAGTTGTTTGTGTTTCCGTTGCTGGGCTTGTCCGTGGGGGCTGGTGTAGGGGTAGGTGTTTCGCCAGGATCAGGTGTGGGGCTGGGGGACGGCGAGGGAGAGGGCGAGGGGCTGGGGCTGGGTTTGGCGGTCTCTGGCGTACTTTGGTCAGGCAACTTTTTATCAAAGTAGTTTTTAATATTGATATTTAAGTTTTCGATAGCGAGGGTAAAGTTTGCGGAGAGGTCTGCCCAGCCTTGCACCAGCGTGGCCTTAATATCGGCGAAGCCTTGAATCATGTTGTCGCGAATTTCAACCAATACGGCAATGATTCCGATGGTGTCGCCAGTATCGCCGCCCGGTTCCGGGGTAGGTGTGGGGTCTGTGCCCGGGTCAGGTGTTGGCGTGGGGTCAGGCGAGGGTGACGGGGTAGGCGCTTCGTAGGTGATATAGTAGTAATTGTTGGTTACGGTATCGTAGGTGTAGTATTGCTTGGTTTCGTTGTTGTAGATGATGGGATTGTT
Source organism: Oscillospiraceae bacterium (assembly GCA_025758045.1). Taxonomy (NCBI): domain Bacteria; kingdom Bacillati; phylum Bacillota; class Clostridia; order Eubacteriales; family Oscillospiraceae; species Oscillospiraceae bacterium. The sequence continues at coordinate 2,097,106 of CP107208.1, forward strand.
GCTGATATTGGTGATGGTGTCGCCCTCGTTGTTGATGGTCGTATACTGGGGGTAGATGTACGTTAGGTTGGTGCTGTTGTCCTGGTAGATGTTGCCGTTCCAGGTGTTGTTATTGATGGTGATTTTGTTGTAGTTGTTTATGTTGGTGGTAGTGGGGATGCAGTTTATTACGATGGGGTGGAAGTAAGCGGTATAGGAAGAAATGCTTTTTGTGGCGTAAAAATTGGGGCCATAAAAGCCCAGTACAATCGATTTACCTGCATTATAGTTACTATTAACCTGAAATTTACCTATACTGTAGTAGCCAAAAGACGATGCACTAGTACGAAGAACATGAGTTAAAAACTTCTGATCCTCAGCCAAATAGTAGCGCCCGGCTACAGGGGTTGTAAACGAATAGCGACAAGAGATGCTAAGATTTAAATAATTTGAAGATGTAAAAGTCGAAGTTACATTACATGTAAGACCATTAACAGCGACTTTCAAAAGGGCGCCTGAATTACCATTAGAAGCAACAAAACTTGTTGGATAAGCAGCAACCTCAGCCTGACTTGCTCCCAATTCGGGATAGACCGTATACTGAATCTCACCATTTGCGGCAACCGAGGGTGTACCAGTGCCTGAATAGCCAGAAGGGTTGCGGCCTACACCTCCAGTACCAGCGGAGCCGCCGCCGGTTTCGTATTTTTTGGCGGTGGCGTTTTTGCCTAAAGCACTACTAATGTGAAGCGTTACATCTAATAGAAAATCATCAACAATGCCGGTATAAGCCGTGACATTATAGAAGTCGAAACTAAGGCCGAAAAATTTATATGTATGCTTATAAAAATTGCACTTGGTACACTTTTTTACGGAGACCGAAACAGGAATACCCTCAACCGTATCCGAAAATTCAGAAATTATTCCACTAGACCAGTCATGCTCATGCGTACTACTATCATCAGCAAACGCCAAGGGGCAAAACATGCTAAGAGAAACAGCCAAAACCAAGAAAAGTGAAATTATACGTTTTTTCATAGAACCCCCTTGAAAATGAGCGATGCAACGGATATAATAAACATAGAGGTGATAGCAATGGTACAAGCAATTATACAATTTGCAATTACTTGCATAATCGGCTGGGTGGTGGTAGAAAGAGTCCTCTGCTATTTCCGCGAGGTTAAGACGGCCCACCAATGGCGAAAATACTACAGCGATAAATTCAATGGCCGCCAGTAATGGCGGCATTTTTGTTTAAAAAGAAAGAGGGCCGGGCTTTCGTCCGGCCCTCTTGGGCTTGCCCGATTAGCCGCGGGCGGCGTTCTTCAGGCTAGAGAAGATGTGGATACCCACGGGCACCAGACCAGCGGCCAGGCAGAACAGCAGGATAGGCTGCTTAGTGATCTCGGTAACGACGGTGCCAGACAGGGTGAACACATCAGACATGGCGGCGATAACGGTTTCCATAGCACTTTTTGCAACCTCTGCGCCAGCTTCAACAGAAGTAGGATTCATGGTTGCGTCTCCTTTCTTCAAAATTTTTTGTATGTAAACGCAGCTTGGGGGCTTGCGTTACAACCAGCAATCGCGGGGGACTACAGATACAGTGGTGGTCTTATCATCAAAGCAGGTGACAAGGGCACAGTAGTTAGATGCTTGCTTGTCGTATACTGCGAGAATATCTTTCTTCACGTTTCGCAGGTCGGTAGCAGCTTGCTTATTGTGAAGAAATTCCACCGTTCTTGCGTAGCCGTCGATTTTATCGAAGTCTACGAGGGTTTTCTGTACGGGTCGCATATTGCACCTCAAAAGGGTAAATCTCCGTCCGTATTTCTGTTTGCTCTTTGCTCAAACGGACGATACTCGCCCAGAATCGAAGAATAGAACGGACGTTTGTAGTTGAATGCGCAGAGATTGCAGTCACGGGAAAGAGGGGAAAAGTTGTTGCAGGGGAAGAATGTTCCGTCTTTCAGCTTTGCAGGTTCGTGGTGGAACTTACCGTTTTCATCCGTGTAGCAGTTTTTACAGTAACGTTCCCCGTAATCACACTTTACAGTAGAATCGGGGCATTTTCTGGTATAGCGACAGGGGCAAGGTTTAGCTTGTCCCTGTTCGTCCAACGGTTGGGTGCATACATTGAAAATACTAGGCATTTTCTGTACCGCCCTTGGATTCATTCTGAATGTCTTTCCACAGACCATAGTTCTTGCGGAAAGTTGACCAGCAACCGTTATCATAAGCCCAGCGGGCCAGTTCCTTGACCGTGGAGAACAGAGGCGCATTAAACATTGTCTCTACCTGTTCTTCCTCGGTGACACCTTCGTTCTGTTGAGGTGGGTCGAAGTCGTGCAGACCGACAACCTGTTCCGGGTCATACTGGAATTTGTCGGGGTCGTTCTGATGCCAGAGATACACATACGCTTTGTACAGGTTGTAGCATTTCTTGATAGCAGCATCATTGATTTCGGAGTGCTTGCGAATCTCTTTTGCAACGCCCGTGATGTAACGGGCATTTTTGAACTTTACCACGAAATGGTAATGTGGCTTTTTGAGGTCGCCTATTTGCCAATCAGGGCAGTTGCCGTCATGGTGTTTGCCGTAGTCGAGAAATTCTTGCTCGGTATGTGTATCTTTGTCATGCAGTGCCCATGCGCAAGGCCAGTTGGCTTGAATGTAGTCGATTGCGGGCTGCTGGCTCTCTGGGTAGAGAACGAACATAAACTGATAGGCTTTTGGGCTTTTTGTGCTTGGTTCTGGCATCTGTACCACCTCTGCTGTTTGATTTTGGCATGGAATTTGGCATTCCTTGGACGTAGTGCCAAGGAATGCCAGAATCCGTCTGGCAAAACGTGTGGGGCGGTCAATATAGCTACCATTTCGCGCGGAGACCTACAGGCCGAACATCTTGAAAATGCACCTATAGGAAAATAGTAGCTATACTCACCGCCCCACGGGCAGTTATTTGGTGGTGGCCGAACAACTGGTGGTGGGGCAGGCTTCATTACTCTACAACCTCGTAGTCGGTGAGGTTGATTTTGCCGAAGCTGTTGCGGACTTCCATGTCGAGGATGTGACCGGGAACGTCTGCGATATTGCCGCCGAGGTCAGCGATAATCTGGCCCATCTGGTCAGGCGTTGCACGAACGACGGCCGTAATCTGACCGTATGCGTCCTTGCTGTTTTTCAGCGTGTGCAAACGATACACGTCATAGTGCTGGACGGTGTTCGCGTTTTTGCCCGTAGTGGGAGTAAAGTCACCAACTGCGTGTTCGATACCTACGATTTCGTACTTCATTTTTGTACCCTTACTTTCTTTTTCCGGGGCGTTTTTACTGCCCCTGTTGTGTGAACCAACTCGGTTTTTGTTGGTGACATAAGAGTACAACTTTTTAAGGCGGATTTTTTGCAGCAAAAAGTGTTGCTTTTTGCCGGCATATTTGCCATAATACTATTATATACGTTTACCTGGAAGGGGGCATACAAAATGGCTAAAATCGCCGTAGTGGAAGACAACGACGCCATGCGGGAGCAGCTTTGCGGATTTATTGCCCAGTATGCCCGGGAAAGCGGCCGCCAGCTGGACGTGACCGCTTTTGCCGATGGGGCCGAGATCGTGGACCCCTACCGCCCAGGCTTTGACATTATCTTCCTGGACATCGAGATGCCCACCCTGGACGGCATGCCTACCGCCGAACGCATCCGTCAGGTGGATCCGGATGTGGTGCTGGTGTTCGTCACCAACATGGCCCAGTACGCCATCCGCGGGTACGAGGTGGATGCCCTGGACTTCGTGCTTAAGCCCGTCAGCTACTACCAGTTCAGCACCAAGCTGGAGCGGGCGCTCCAGCGCATCCAGCGCCGCCGTGGCGGGCAAATTGCCCTGCAGGTGGGCGGCGGTGTGCAGCTGCTGAATACCGATGATATTTTGTACCTGGAGACCCGCGACCGCCTGCTGCACTACCACACCGCTGCCGATACCTGGTCGGTGCGGGGCAGCCTGCAAAAGGCCGAGAAAGAGCTGGCCCCCTACCACTTTGCCCGCTGCAACCAGTGCTATCTGGTCAACCTGCGCCATGTGACCGGCGTGCAGAATGATTTCGTGCAGATCGGGCAGGAGCAGCTGGAAATCAGCCGCCGCCAGCGGGTGGCCTTTTTGGCCGCCGTGGCGGCTTACGTCGGGGGTGCGCTGTAGTGGCCCCGCTGGTAACGCTGCTGACCAGTGCCCTTTGTATCTGGCTGGCCCAGATGGCCTATTGGCTGCCGCTGAAACGACGGGAAAACTACCGCCTGCGGTTTCTTTTGGATTTTGTGGCCACGGTACCCTTTGCGCAGGTCATTACCTGGGCCAACAGCGGGCGCACCTCGGCCCCGATGCTGCTGGTGATTTATGGCGGGTTCTTTTTGTGGGTGAGCATTTCTACAAAATTGTGTACCCCGCTGGACGCCGCTGCCAGCGCTTACTGCAGCGTTTGGATCGTGCTTACGTCGGAATCTATCTATGAATTGTGGCGTTTGCTGATTTGGGGCGCGGCCAAAGCCGGCCTGCAGCAGCCTGCCCTGGCCACTATCCCCATGATGCTGGGGCAAATCGGCTTTACCCTTGCCGTCTGTATTCTTGTGCGGTATACCGCTGCGCGGCTGATGCCCGATGAAGGCCTCTACCGTATCGGCCCGCGGCAGCTGCTCAGCGCAGGTCTGCTGGGCGGCATGTTCGTTTTCCAGTTTTTCGCGCTGATGTCCACACTGCAAAATACGGGCGTGGGCCTGGTACTGGTTGCGCCCGCATTTTTGACCCAGCTCTACTGCCTGACGCTGCTTTATCTGCAGACCGAGCTCTTCAAAAAATCGGCAATGCAGAAGGAAATGGACACCCTGAACCTGCTGTATGAGCGCCAGCGCCAGCAGTACCAGATCGCACGGCAGAACGTGCAGATCATCAACCGCAAATGCCATGAGTTAAAGGTACAGATCGCTGACCTGCGCCGCCTGAACCCCGATGCAGCCAAGGAAAAGGACCTGAATGAGGCTGAGCGCGCCGTGCAGCGCTACGATGCCAACGCCGACACCGGCAACGAGGTGCTGGACGTGGTGCTGACCGAAAAGAGCATGCACTGCGAGGCCCGGCACATCACGCTGAACTGCGTGGCCGACGGCAGTGCTGTGGCCTTTGTGGAGCCGGGCGACCTGTACGCCCTCTTCTCCAATGCGCTGGATCAGGCCATCGATGCCGCCGCCCGCCAGATGGACGAGCCGCGCCGGATGATCGACCTGCTGGTCTGTAAGCGGCAGGGCTTCACGGTCATCAACATCATCTCACCCGTCGTAACCGAGGCCCCTGCCCGGGCCGCCCGCCAGCATAACTACGAGCTGAAAGTCATGCGCCGCATCGTGCAGAAATACAACGGCACTATGACCACCGAGAACCAGAATGTACTAAGCGCGGTCAAGATCGTACTGCCGCCGCCCAAATCTTAAGGCAACACCGCACAATTCCCGCCTTACGGCTTAAGCACCGCTCCGGCGGCTGCGGCACGGCACCTGCGTTGCCAAAATGCTCGATAATACACAAAGTATTATCTGCGCTTTTGGCTTAGCAGCTGCCGCACCTCGCTCGCCGTATCGGCACTTAGAATTATGCGGTATTGCCTTAAAATACTCGAAATACAAGAATCACCCCTGATTTTGTACAAGTTGCACAAAATCAGGGGTTAATTTTTTGTCATAAAAAACCGATTATCCCACTAAAAGTACCACTTTTCGCAAACCCATTGCAGAAAACTGCGTTCTTCTGTACAATACATAGCAGACGAAAACACACTACGGAGGGACGCTATGCGAAGCACGACCACGCTGATGAAAAACTGGCAGTTCACCGGCCCGGATGGCAAAACCATCACGGTCGACCTGCCCCATACCTGGAATAACATCGACGGCCAGGATGGCGGCAACGACTACTGGCGCGGCAGCTGCACCTATAAAACCAGCTTCGCGGCCCCCGCTTTTGACCCCGCTGCCCAGCAGGTCTGGCTGCAGTTCGAGGGTGTGGGCGACAGCGCCAAGGTCAGCCTGAACGGCACCGGGATTGCCAACCACGACGGCGGCTTCTCCACCTTCCGGGCGGACATCACCGCTCTGCTGAAAGAGCAGAACGAGCTGACCGTCATCGCCGACAACAGCAAAAATGACTTTGTTTACCCCCAGAAAGCCGACTTCACCTTCTACGGGGGCATCTACCGCACGGTCAGCCTGCTGGTGGTCAGCAAGGATCACATCGCGCTGGATCACCTCGGCGGCCCCGGCGTGCAGATCACCCCGACCGTGCAGGGCGCCAACGCTGACATCCGCGTTGAGACCAGGGTCAGCGGTGAGGGCGAGGTCGCCATCTCCATCCTCGACGCCGAGGGCAGGGAAGTGCTGGCTGGCAAAGGCGGCGACACCACCCTGACGATGGAGTATCCCCACCTGTGGGACGGCATCCGCGACCCCTACCTGTACACCTGCGTCGTCCGCCTGATGAAGGACGGCCAGCCTGTCGATGAAGTCCGCCAGCGCTTCGGCGTGCGCAGCTTCTCGGTTGATGCCAAGCAGGGCTTCTTCCTCAATGGCCGCCCGTACCCGCTGCACGGTGTCTCCCGCCATCAGGACCGCAAGGGCCTGGGCAACGCCATCACGCGGGAGATGCACGACGAGGACATGCAGCTCATCAAGGAGCTGGGCGCGAACACCATCCGCCTGGCCCACTACCAGCATGACCAGTACTTCTATGACCTCTGCGATGAGGTGGGCATGGTCGTCTGGGCCGAGATCCCTTACATCTCGGAGCACATGCCCAACGGCCGCGCCAACACCATCAGCCAGATGAAAGAGCTGATCGTCCAGAACTACAACCATGCCAGCATCGTCTGCTGGGGGGTCTCCAACGAGATCACCATCTCCACCAAGAATAACCGCGACATGCGGGACAACCACCGCCAACTCAACGATCTCTGCCACGAGATGGATAAGACCCGCCTGACCACGCTGGCCTGCTACGCCATGTGCGGCCCCTTCAACCCGGTGGCCCACATCACCGATCTGGTCAGCTGGAACCTGTACCTGGGCTGGTATGTGCCGGGGCTGTTCCTGAACGACCTGTGGATGGATTTCTTCCACCTCTGCTACCCCAACCGCCCGCTGGGCTTCAGTGAATACGGCGCCGAGGGTATGCCCAATCTGCACAGTGAGCATCCCCGCCGCGGTGATCACACCGAGGAATATCAGGCCATCTACCACGAGTACATGCTGGAATGTTTCGCCCGCCATAAATGGCTGTGGTCCACCCACGTGTGGAATATGTACGATTTCGCCGCCGATGCCCGCGACCAGGGTGGTGAACCGGGCATGAACCATAAGGGACTGGTTACCTTCGACCGCAAGACCCGCAAGGACAGCTTCTACATCTACAAAGCCTGGTGGAGCAATGAACCGTTTGTGCATATCTGCTCCAAGCGATTCATCGACCGCACCCAGAACGAGATTGAGGTCAAGGTCTACTCCAACCAGAAGCAGGTCACGCTGTACGCCAACGGCGAAAAGCTGGCCGAGCAAGAGGGTGAGCACATCTTCCGCTTCCGCGTAAAGCTGGATGGCGAAGTCAAGGTCCAGGCTGTGGCAGGGGATTGCATCGACGAGGCCGCTTTCCGCAAGGTAAGCACCCCCAACCCTGCCTACAAGCTGGGCAAGAAAAAGTCCACCAGCGCAAACTGGGTATAATTTTGGAAACACACCGCACTCCGCGGTTGGTTTAAACAAAACAAGGAGAAAACATGATGGATGATCTGAAAATGCAAAAGCAGACCTTGAAAAAGGCCTACAAAAAGGCTAAGCGTAAGCACATTACGCTGTGGAAAGTCCTGACGATCCTCTGCGCGATCGTTATGGTCATTTCCGTGCCTTTGTCCGTACTGGCCGCAAAGTTCGACAATACCATGGCTGCCCGCTTTGGCGGCAGCTTCTGGGAGCTGGAGAACGAGGACACCAACGCCCAGTATTACACCAGTGACTTCAACTCCGCCGAGGAGATGGTCAACTATGGTCTGGCTTTGACCCAGCAGGTCGAGGCCGAGGGCGCTGCCCTGCTGATGAACAACAACAACGCGCTGCCTCTGGCTGCCGACGCGAAGGTCAGCACCTTCTCCAGCAGCAGCGTCAACCTCGTGTACGGCGGCACCGGCTCCGGCAACATTGATGCCTCCACCGCCGACACCCTGCGCACCGCCCTCGAAAAGGTCGGTGTCACCGTCAACCCCACCCTGTGGGACTTCTACACCACCGGCGCCGGCAAGGATTACTCCCGCAATACCGCCGGTACCGTAGCCACCGCCAGTGAAGTCACCGCCGAGGTGCCTTGGGACGTCTACACCGACGAGGTCAAGGACAGCGTTGCCCAGTACGGCGATGCCGCCATCGTGACCCTGTCCCGCGTCGGCGGCGAGGGCGCTGACCTCTCCTACGGCGAGGTCAACTACCTGACCCTCGACGAGAACGAGAAGGCCATGCTGCAGAACGTGGCCGAGATGAAGAAGAACGGCACCGTCAAAAAGACCATCGTGCTGATCAACTCCGCCAACGCCCTGCAGGTCGATTTCCTCAAGAACAACGAGTACGACATCGACGCCGCGCTGTGGATCGGTGACGTGGGCATCTCCGGCATCAACGCCGTAGCCGAGATCCTGACCGGCAAGGTCAACCCCTCCGGCAGCCTGGTCGACACCTACTGCTACGACAACCTCAGCGCCCCCGCCATGTGGAACTTCACCCCCACCACCTACGAGGGTTACGTTGAGGGCGGCGATGTTTCCGCCAAGGCAAAGTCCTACATGATCTACCAAGAGGGCATCTATGTAGGCTACAAGTACTACGAAACCCGCTACGAGGACTTCGTTACCGGCAACGGCAACGCAGGCGACTACGCCTATGGCGACATCGTGGCATACCCCTTCGGCTACGGCATGAGCTACACCGACTTTACTATCAGCGATATGAACGTCAGCTACAATGCCGCCGATGACACCTACACCGTTACCGTCAAGGTCACCAACACCGGTGATATGGCGGGCAAAAAGACCGTGCAGGTCTATGTCCAGAGCCCCTACACCGACTACGACAAGCAGAACGGCGTCGAGAAGTCTGCCGTTTCTCTGGTCGGCTTTGGCAAGACCGGCATGATCGAGCCGGGCGCTTCCGAGACCCTGTCCATGACCGTCAACAAGCGCGACATCGCTTCCTACGATACCTACGGCGCCGGCACCTACATCCTCGACGCCGGTGACTACTACTTCACCGCCGCCACCGATGCCCACAACGCCGTCAACAACATTCTGGCTGCCAAGGGCTACACTGTCGAGTCCACCGACGGCAAGATGACTGCCGACGGCAACGCCGACCTGACCTACACCTGGACCGAGGACGCCCTCGACACCACCACCTATGCTACCAGCGAAAACGGCACCGAAATCACCAACCAGCTTTCCTGCGCCGACCCCAACCTGTACGAGGGCGTGGAGGAAACCGTGACCTGGCTGAGCCGTTCTGACTGGAACGGCACCCTGCCCACCGAAACCGTCAAGCTGACCCTGACCGAGCTGCTCAAGAAGGATCTGCAGGACATCCGCTACGATGCCGCTGACTACGAGAGCGTCGAGATGCCCACCCTGGGCGCCAAGAACGGCGTCAAGCTGTACGATATGATCGGTCTGGACTACAACGATCCCAAGTGGGACGAGCTGCTGGATCAGATGACCTTCGACGAGATGAACTCCCTGATCGGCGACGCCTTCCACTGGACCATGCCTGTCAAGAGCGTGGAGGCCCCCGGCACCCGTGACGAGAACGGCCCCCAGGGTCTGACCGCCAGCCTGCTGGGCAACGACAAGAGCCAGCTGACCGCCACCGCCTTCACCTCTGAGGACGTTATGGCTGCCACCTTCAACACCGAGATCATGACCGAGATCGGCAAGGTTATCGGCAACAACTGCCTGCAAGCCAACATTGCCTGCCTGTACGGCCCCGGCAACAACATTCACCGCACCCCCTACGGCGGCCGTAACTTCGAGTACTACTCCGAGGACGGCTTCCTGTCCGGCATGATGAGCGCCTACGAGGTCGCCGCCATTCAGGCAAAGGGCGTACACGTCGTTATGAAGCACTTTGCCCTGAACGACTGCGAGCAGGATCGTATCGGTCTGGGCGTCTGGCTGAACGAGCAGGCTGCCCGTGAAGTCTACCTGAAAGCCTTCCAGGCTCCCGTCGAGGTCGGCAACGGCAACGGCGTTATGATCGCCTACACCCGCTGGGGTGCTGTCTGGTCCGGCGGCAACTACGGTCTGGTCACCGGCATCCTGCGCAACGAGTGGGGCTGCGACGGCATGGTCATTACCGATAACGTTCTGACCCAGTATGTCAACGGTCCCGACGGCGTTCTGGCCGGTGTGTCCATCTACGACGCCATGATGTCCTTCGTCACCGACACCCTGCCCCAGTACAAGAACGACCCCGTCATCGTCACCGCCATGCGCGAGGCCTGCCACCACAACCTGTACGCCATCGCCAACTCCTGCGGTATGAACGGCGTCGGCGCGGACACCACCATCAAGGTGCAGGAGCTGCCTCTGGTAAGCATGCTCAAGAACATTGCCCGCATCTCCGCGGTGCTGTTCGTTGTCTTTATCGTGCTGTGGGTGCTGGGCGGCAAGAAGTTCCGCAAGACCGAAGAATACAAGGCTTATAAAGATTTCAAAAAATCCCTGAAAGCCGCTAAGAAAGCCTAACCCCCCTACAGGATCCCGCAAGCTCCCCGCCGGCCCCGGCGGGGACTTTTGAGTAAATTCTCCCCCACAACAAGGAGCAGCCCATGAGTGAAAATGCAAAGGCAGCGGGTGTCAACCGCGCCAAACTCTATCAGCTGGTGCTTTTCCCGCTGAACAACGGTGCCACCAACGTATACTATGTACTGGTGCTTTCCTACATTGCTACCTTTGGCAGCAATGTACTGGCGCTGGGTACGCTGTTTGCTTCGGTCATGGTTACGGCCATGCGCCTGTGCGATGCCATTACTGACCCCATCATCGGCGCACTGATGGACCGCACCAACGGCAAGTTCGGCAAGTTCCGCCCGTTCATGGCCATCGGCAACCTGATTATGGCCGTCAGCATCCTGATTCTGTACGGCATCACCCCCATGATTCCCGATACCATGATGTGGGCCCGCTATGCTGCCTTTGTAGGGCTGTATTTCGTCTGGGTCATCGGCTACACCTTCCAGACCAGCTGCACCCGCTCCGGCCAGACGGTGCTGACCAACGACCCCAAGCAGCGCCCGCTGTTCACCATCTTCAACACCGTCGGCTCTCTGCTGGGCATGGGCGTCATGCAGTTCTTTGCTCCCATCCTGGCCAAGAACTTTGAGGGCGGCTACTCCTCCGCCGGGTTCTTCCGTACCCTGGCCCCGGTAGGCATCATCATGTCCATCGTGCTGACCATCCTGGCCATCATCGGCATCTGGGAGAAGGACCAACCAAAGTACTTTGGCATCGGCGGCGAAAAGACCGAGAAGGTCAAAGTCTCCGAGTATCTCCAGATCATCAAAGAGAACAAGCCCATGCAGCGGCTGATGGTTGCCGGTGCCGGCACCAAGCTGGCCCTGTCCATCGCCAACAATACCACCGTGCTGTGCATGCTGTATGGCTGCATGATGGGCGCTTACGATGGGCTCTACCTGCCCATGATGGTGCTGGGCTATGTGTTCAGCGTGCCGTTCTTCCTGTTGTCGGTCCGTACCAGCCAGAAAAAGGGCCAGAAAGCCAGCCTGACCAAATATGTCAGTGTGGCGCTGGTCTGCTACATTGGCGTTTTTGTGCTGCTGGCACTGTGGGGCCGCGGTGATGCGTTCCACCTGTCCCTGATGGGGGAGAACGGCCTGTCCATCAACTTGTACACGGTGCTGTTCATCCTCTTCTTCGGCATCGGCTACGGTGCCTACTACGCTACGGCGGATATGCCTATTCCCATGGTGGCTGACTGCTCTGACTACGAGACTTACCGCTCCGGCAAGTATATCCCCGGCATTATGGGTACGCTGTTCAGCTTGGTGGATAAGCTGGTTTCCAGCCTGTCCGCTACGGTCGTCGGCATTGCCGTTACCTTCATCGGCCTGAACAATCTGCCCACCCAGTATGACCCCTATACCCCCGGTATGAACGTGGTGGTCATCGTGCTGTTCTGTGTGATTCCCATGCTGGCCTGGGCGGCGACCTTGATTGCCATGAAGGGTTACGCTTTGACCGGCGAAAAGATGAAAGAGATCCAGGCCGTCAACGCCTGCCGCCGCGACGCTGTTGCGGGCGGCATGAAGCTGGAAGATGCCATGGCCAAGTGGCAGACCATCGACCAGCTGCCTGCTGAGTACAAGGCCAAATAACTTCGCTGTATCCTATCTTCTCCATTGCCCTGGGCACCGCAAAGCCCGGGGCCTTTGTGTTTGTGCAGAACACAAAATGTGAAAACGGCAAAACCTTATTGACAGCCTGGACTTCCCGTTCTCGGACCCTACCGCCGAGGGCTGGTCATCCAGGGGGCCAACCTGCGCGCTTTGCAGGGCGGTGTGACCACCGATAAAATCTTTGATTTCGTCCGCGAACTGCGCAAGGATGTCATCATCCCGATGGTGTTCATGACCTACGCCAACGTGGTTTTCTCCTACGGCACCGCCGCCCCGGAACACATCGGCGCGTATGTGAAAAGCATGAAGGACGCGCTGCGCTAAAACTTGCCATTTTCCCATTCATAATTTTCCCATTCATATAAAATGCCCCCGTCCAGGTCCCTCAACCTGGCGGGGGCATACTTACTTATTCAGAGCAGCCTAGGGGAAATACTGCCAAGGGGGTCAGGCATTTTGGCTGCGCCCCCGCTCTGCAAACCACCAGACAAGGGCGGCGGCCAATGCGGCCAGGCTGGCTGCAGCGCCCGGCACCACGCCGGGGTGGGTGTAGCGCAGGGTAACGGTGCAATCGCCCTGGGGCAGCGATACGCCGAGTAACCCGCCAAACAGCGCCGAGGGCTGCACCTCCTCACCGTTGACGGTGACGACCCAGTTGTCATCGTAGGCAAAGCTCAGCGCCAGCAGGTCGTTGTCACCGCTGACGGCGCAGTGCACATCGATGCGCCCGCCCTCCCGGATGTCGGCATCCACATCCTGCACCTGCTGCCGGGCGGCGGCCAGAGCGGCGCTGTCCAGCTGGTAGATTTGGGTGTTGGTATGGAAAATTTCGTCGTCGGCAATGCCCAGCACCATTGTCACGTGCTGCCCGGCGGTAAAGCTGGGCAGGCAGATGACACCGCCCAGGCTTTCCGGCTCAAAATATTGGGCGTAGAGTTCGCCGTCCACCACTACGTCGATGGGCAGCTGCTCCTCGGTGCCGGGGATGGCCATGTAGGCAGGCCCGGTGAGGGGCGCGGTAAAGTCCACCTGCACGGTGCCTTTGTCGGTCACGCTAAAGGTCGGCTCCACGCTGACCAGCGCGGTGTCCGTGCAGCCTGTCAGGCTTTGCAGCATGGCGTTCTGCATGGTAAAGGTATTGTCGGTCAGTGCATCCACGTCCACGGACAGGGCATCCTGCCGGGCCAGGTAGGCCAGCGGGAAGGCCGCGTCATTTTTATATAAAGTATAGGCAGAGTCGCAGTCCACCGGCTGCCAGTGCCCGGCCACCGGTCGGCTGCCATCGCTGTACAGCCAGCGGATGCCCAGCAGGCTGTCGGCCACGCCGGTGCTGCCCCAGCCGTAGGTGGAATAACCCACGTAGCCCAGCTGCTCCAGCAGCTCCTTGGCGGTGCTGGCTTTGGTGCTGGAATAGTGGCTGATGCCCCAATAGCCCAGCAGGAAGGGGTCGTTCAGCGTGTGCAGAAAGTTCTTCTCGATGCGGCAATCGCCGTCGGTCTCGGCCTTGGCAGTGGCCACGGCAGCGGCGGCGTTATCGTAAAAGGTGGTAAAGTCGGCCAGGTCGAACTGCTCAAACTTGCGCAGGGCCAAAACCGTGTTGGCGCCCAGGTCGGCGGCGGTCAGCAGGGCCGCCGTACCGCAGAGCAGCCGCCGCTTGTTTACGGGCAAAGCGGGCTTTTCAATCAGCAGCCACGCCAGAATCAGAGATAACGTACACAGCCCCGCCGCGGCAATCAGCTTGGTCTTGCTGAACAGCTCCGCCCCGGCGGCCAGGGGATACCCCGCCAGCCAGACCAGCGTCAGCCCGGCGGCCAGCCCCCAGGCGCGGCGGTGCTGGGGCCCTGCCGTCAGCACCCGCGCGGCCAGCAGAATGACCACCGCGCTGAACAAAAAGCTGTACCGGTAGGGGAACCACACCGGCTGCTTCATGCCGTGCCAGATTTGGTCTACACCTTTTACCCAAAAGCTGCCCGCCAGCGCCGCCAGCAGCGCGGCAAAGCCCAGCTTTTCCCGGCGGGGCGCATTGCCGCAAAAGTACAGCAGCACCAGCGGCACCAGCACCACGCCGCAGTAAATGTTGGGCAGACCGTTGGTGACATCGTTCCAGAAAAAGTTGCCGAAGAACAGCCGGTAGGGGAGTTGTAATAAATTAAACTGGGGCGTCAGGCTGAAGGTGAAGTCAAACAGCCCGCCTTTGCTTTCCTGCACTTCCAAAAGCACCGGCAGCAAAAAGAAGAAACTCAGCCCCGCCGCCAGCACACCGCTGGCCGCAAAGGCGGCGAAGCGGCGGCCAAACCGTCCCTGCCCCCGGCTGGGCCACAGGCACAAAAAGTACAGGATGCTGAACAGACACACCGGCCAGGCAATATAAAAGTTGAGCAAAATGCAAAGGAAGACCAGCACCGTAAAGCCCCAGTGGTGGCCCTGGCGCATCATGTCGTCCAGTGCAGCCAGCACCAGCGGCAGCAGCCAGACCACATCCATCCAGATGATGTTCTGGTTGTACACGATGCAGAACGCGCAGAAGGCATAGCACTGCCCCAGCACTGCAAACAATGGGTCTGCCTTGGCAAAGTGGTGCTGCAAATACCAGCAGAACGCCGCCGCCGTGACCCCGGTGCGCAATAAAAAGATAAGCCCCGCCGCCTGGGGCACCATGCGGGTAGGCAGCAGCAAAAACAGCAGGTTAAAGGGACTGTTCATGTAGTAGGCGAACAGCCCCAGGGTGCTGCCGCCCGCCAGCTTGCCGAAACTGTAAAAGAAGCCGCCCTGTTTGACCCGCGCCCACATATCGGTGATGTAGTTTACGTACAGCCCGCGCAGGTCGCCGGTAAGCACGGTGCCGGTGCCAAAGGGCCACCAGCCCAGACAAAAATAGACCGCCGCCATCAACAGGCAGCCGCCCCCAAATGCCGCCAAAGTCAGCGGCCAGTATTTTTTCTTTTCCACGGTGTATCCTCTACTATAAAAATGTCGCAGCTTGCAATGGCCCCCTCCCAGAGGGAGACTTTCGCGGCATCCCGCATTTAACCTACCGATTATAGCACGTCCCGCACTGCAAAACATGAAATATTGGTGAACACCCTGTAAAAAATGCGGATGACCTTTTCAACTTTGCGGAACAACGTTGAAAGCCTGGAATAAATGCTGTATAATGGCTTTATAAAAAATTAGCAGCAAAAGCGATGAAGGCTATCCTTATATAGAGAAATGGAGAAACCCTATGGCAACAATGGAAGATGTGGCAAAGGCAGCAAAAGTTTCTCGCGCGACAGTATCGAGAGTGCTTTCCAATTACCCATCTATAAAGCCGGAAACCCGCCAGCAGGTCATGTACTGGGTACGAGAGCTGCATTATGAGCCAAACCAGGTGGCGCAAAACCTTGCGGGACACCACACCAATCTGATTGGTGTGCTATTTTCGGACCTTTCCAACCCGTTGTATGCGGCACTTTCTACAGCAATCATCCGGGAGGCGGAGCGCGAGGGATACAGCGTGATCGTGGGGGATGCCCAGCGGGAACGTGCCCGGGAAGTGAACATCATCAACAGCTTCAAGCGCCGAAAAGTGGACGGCATTATTGTGCGTGCCATCGGCCGCCCTAACGAGAAACTGTATAAAGAACTGTCAATCCCAATGGTCAGCCTGTATAAGGTGATTGGGCATAAAAACATTATCATCAGCTCCGAAGAAGGCGGTGCCCAGGTGGCGCGTCATTTTTACGGCACAGGCCGGGTGCGTGTGGGGTATTTGGGGCCTACCAGTGCCCTCTATGGTAACGACAAGCTGGCAGGTTTGCAGGCAGGGCTGGATTCTTGTGGACTGCAGATCGAAAAAATCTTGCCCTGCAACCAGCATGAAACCGCCGAGAACCAGAAAGCTTATCAGATTTTTACAGAATATCTGCAGGGAAATGACCCCCGCGCAGTGAATGCCTGGTTTGCGCACAGTGATATTGCCGCCAGTGATATTATCCGCGCGCTGATGGAACATGGTGTACAGGTCCCCCAGGAGGTGAGCGTCTGTGGATACAATGATACCCTGCTGGCCCGCAAAATGATTCCATCGCTTACTTCCGTTGCATCGCCTGTTGATGAAATGGCACGCAATGCCATTGCTTTACTCTTGAAAGAAATCCGCGGTGATGACGGGACGGAAAACGTTTACCTGGCCCCGCACCTGCTGATTCGGGAGTCATCCCTTGTCAAAATAGACAAATGAACGCTCGCGTTCATAGCCAAAAGAGAGAAAACAACGTGGATTGGTTGACAAAGCACAAAAATGGTGTTATGTTGTGAACGAAATGAACGCGCGTTCATAGTTGCAAGGCTACGTTCATGAACCGGAAATGCACGCAGCGAAAAAATGGACACAACCAAAAATGGGAGGAAACCATGAGTAAAGAAAGAGATGTTGCAGAACAGATCCTGCAGCACATCGGCGGAAAAGAAAATGTTGTCAGTGCAGAACATTGCGCAACGCGTCTGCGCCTGATCCTGAAAGATGATTCTCGCTTTGATAAAAAGCAGATCGAAGCCATTGATGGGGTGAAGGGCAGCTTTAAGGCTGCTGGCCAGCATCAGATCATCCTGGGCACCGGCTTTGTTGATAAGGTCTATGCACAGTTCATGGAGATTGCTAACTTCCAGGAGGGTGAGCTGAAGACTAAGGCAGAAGCCACCGCAGGGAACATGAACTGGTTCCAGAAGGCATCCCGTCTGCTGGGTGATGTGTTCCTGCCCATTATTCCCATCCTGGTTGCTACCGGCTTGTTTATGGGCGTACGAAGTCTGATCACCAACCTAGGCGTAACGTTGGACCCCACGGCATTGACCCTTTCCCAGGTGCTGATCGATACGGCATTCGCCTTCCTACCAGCCCTGGTCACCTACTCGGTCATGAAAAAGTTTGGCGGTTCCCCGGCACTGGGCATTGTCATCGGCCTGATGCTGGTTGCTCCGCAGCTGCCCAACGCCAACCAGGTGGCTGCCGGTAATGTGGAACCAATCTACCTGTCCCTCGGCGCACTGTCTGTGCCAATCGTTGGTTATCAGGGGTCGGTTCTGCCCGCCCTGGTGCTGGGTATCATCGCAGCCAAGATTGAAAAGGCTTTGAAAAAAGTCGTGCCGGATGTCCTGGATCTGATCGTTACTCCTTTCGTCACGCTGCTTTGCAGCATGGTCATTGGCCTGATCGTGATCGGCCCCATCATGCACGTTGTGGAGCAGGGCCTGCTCATCGGCGTACAGGCACTTATGAACATTCCCTTCGGAGTAGGCGGCTTCATCGTGGGTGCCCTGCAGCAGGTAGTTGTTATCACCGGCCTGCATCATACCTTCAAAACGCTGGAAATTGAGTTGCTGGCCAACACCGGTGCAAACCCCTTCAACACGCTGACCTGCGGTGCTATCGTGGCGCAGTGCGGTGCTGCAGTAGCTGCTGCCCTGAAGCTGAAGGATAAGAAGCAGAAGTCCCTCTACCTGTCCGAGGTCCTGCCTGCTTCCCTTGGCATCACCGAGCCGCTGATCTTCGGCGGCAACCTGCCTCGCCTGACTCCCTTCGTCTGCGCCTGCGTGGGCGGCGGCTGTGCTGGTGCTTTCTCCTCCATCATGGGCCTTGCTGCAACGGGCATGTCCATCACGGCAATCCCCGGTATGCTGCTTTACCTGAACGGCCAGCTGCCCCAGTATCTCATTGCCTGTGCAATCGGCTTTGTGGTTGCCTTTGTGCTGACCACGGTATTTTACAAGCCGAAAGAAAATTGAAAACTTACGAAAGTGAGCGTGCATAAGGATGGAACGCTTATACAACAACATTCAGCTGCCGGATGTCTGGCCACCGAAAAATAAGGAGACGACACTGGACCAACCGCTGGAAGTGCCCTATCTCTCCCAGAAGCCGGATACCATTGATATTCGGGTGGGCCGTCAGCTCTTTGTAGATGACTTTCTGATTGCGGAAACCGACCTTGTCCGGGTAGAAGGCAAGCCGGAGACCCAGCCCCAGCCGCTTTTGCAGCCGGAGAGCGAGATGGAACTGAACAGCGGGTACTGCACCTGCGCCTGTCCCTTCAACGGCGGTGTCTTTTATGATCCCCAAAGTGCAGCCTACAAAATGTGGTATCAGGCAGGCTGGTTCGATGGCAGCGCCTATGCGGAAAGCAAGGATGGCCTGCACTGGAAACGTTTGCATGAGTTGGATCCCAGCTGCAGCAGTGACCGTGTTCTGCCCCGCGTACCGGGCCAGATGCGCGATGGTGATGCTGTGTGGCTGGATCTGCAAACTGCCAACGAAGCAGAGCGCTATAAGATGCTGGCGTTTTACCGTTGCTTTGATAAGGACTATCGGTATTATCCGTTTAAACCTAAGCATGCCCACGATGACCCGACCTCGGTCCCGCCGAAAGAGATCACGATGCTCTATGCCTCGCCCGACGGCCTGCATTGGACCCCGAAAGGGGAGACCGGCCCCAGCGGCGATAACACGACCTTCTTTTACAATCCGTTCCGCAAAAAGTGGATCTACAGTATGCGCACCTTCTCCACACTGGACAGCCGTGTGCGTGTGCGTGGTTACTATGAGACCGATGACCTCTTTGCGGGAAAGGATTGGAAAGCGGAGGATGTAAGCTTCTGGTCCCGCACAGACATCTATGACCGCCCGGACCCGGACCTGGGTTACTACACACAATTGTATAACCTGGATGCGGTAGGGTACGAAAGTGTCATGCTTGGCATGTACTCGGTCTTTATGGGGCCGCCTAACTTCGTAGCGGAAAAGACCGGCCTGCCCAAGATCAATGACTTGAAACTGGGATTCAGCCGGGATGGCTTCCATTTTTCTCGTGGCTCCTACAGCAATTTCCTGTCATCCTCCCGCCAGAAAGGCAGCTGGGACTACGGCTACCTGCACCCGGCCAATGGCATCTGCACGGTAGCAGGGGATAAGCTGCATTTCTACTACTCTGCTTTTTCGGGTGCATCACCGCATTTTGGCAGCCACAAATATTCCGGCGGTGCGGTGGGCGTTGCCACTTTGCGCCGGGACGGTTTTGCCGCGATGGTGACAGAAAACGGCAACGGTACATTGCTGACGGAAAAACTGACCTATGCAGGCAATCATTTCTTTGTTAACGCGGATTGCAGCCAGGGTGAGCTGTGGGCGGAACTGCTGGATGCGGAAGGACATCCGCTGCCGGGCTATACCCGTGCGGAATGCTGCACCCTGCGCGGCAAGGACAGCACCCGCTGGGAACTGCACTGGAATGCTAAGGGCGAGCAGACTCCCTGGCCGCAGGTGATGAGAGTCCGGTTTGGCTTGCAAAATGCCAAGCTGTACGCCTTCTGGATCACCGACAGCGCCGAGGGCAAGAGCCATGGTTACCTTGCGGCAGGTTCCCCCGAAGCCAATGCCCGGGGCAAAGACGAATAACCCTAAATACAAAGCGGTATGCGGATACGCATACCGCTTTTGCTGTAGCAGGCAAAATTGAAGATTGAATCCATCCACCCAATATGCTATACTACTAACATAGTGTGCCCTGGTTTAGGGGCGTTTTGGGTTGTAGATAGGGAAAGGAATCATCGATGAAAATAGGATTTGACAACAACAAATACCTTACCATGCAGTCGGCGCATATCCGGGAGCGGATCGCCCAGTTTGACAACAAGCTCTACCTGGAGTTTGGCGGCAAGCTGTTTGACGACTACCACGCTTCCCGCGTGCTGCCGGGCTTTCAGCCGGACTCCAAGCTGCAGATGCTGCTGCAATTGAAAGACCAGGCCGAGATCGTCGTCGTCATCAGCGCCGAGGACATCGTGAACAACAAAGTCCGCGGTGACTACGGCATCACCTACGATATGGATGTGCTGCGCCTGATTGATGCCTTCCAGGGTGTGGGACTGTTTGTGGGCAGCGTTTGCGTGACGATGTACACCGCCCACCCCGATGTGGAAAACTTCGAGGCCAAGCTCAACAGCCTGGGCATCCGCACCTTCCGCCACTACAAAATCGCCGGTTATCCCAACGATGTAGCCCATATCGTCAGTGATGACGGCTACGGCAAAAACGATTACATCGAGACCCAGCGCCCGCTGGTGGTCATCACCGCGCCCGGCCCCGGCTCCGGCAAGATGGCGGTCTGCCTGTCCCAGTTGTACCACGAGTACAAGCGCGGCGTGCGGGCCGGTTACGCCAAGTTCGAGACCTTCCCCATCTGGAACCTGCCCCTCAAGCACCCGGTCAACCTTGCGTATGAGGCCGCAACCGCCGACCTGAACGACGTGAACATGATCGACCCGTTCCATCTGGAAGCCTACGGCGAGACCACCGTCAACTACAACCGCGATATTGAAATTTTCCCGGTGGTCAACGCCATGTTTGAGTTGATCGCCGGCAAAAGCCCCTACCGTTCGCCCACAGATATGGGCGTGAATATGGCGGGCAACTGCATCATCGACGATGAAGTCTGCCGTGAAGCCTCGCTGAAAGAGATCGTCCGCCGCTACTACAAATGTATGTGCGACCAGAAAGTCAGCGGCGTGGTCAAGCAGGACCGCTTCAAGCTGGAACTGCTGATGAACCAGGCGGGCATCGCCCCCGGCGACCGCGAGGTGGAGAAAAAAGCCGCCGCCTGTTCCGAGGCCATCGACGGTGCCCCGGCGGCTGCCATTGAGCTGGCCGACGGCAGCATCGTCACCGGCAAAACCGGCCCGCTGTTGGGCGCGGCATCCTCGGCCCTGCTGAATGCACTGAAGCGGCTGGCAGGCATCGACCAGGAGATCGACCTGGTATCCTCCAAGGCTATCGAGCCCATCCAGCAGTTGAAGACCACTTACCTGGGCAGCAAGAACCCCCGCCTGCACACGGACGAGATTTTGATCGCCCTGTCCAGCTCGGCCTACGAGAACCCCATCGCCGCCGCGGCTATGCGGGAACTGCCCAAACTGCGCGGCTGTGACATCCACACCACGGTCATCCTGTCCGGCGTGGACATCGACACGCTGAAAAAGTTAGGGCTGAACCTGACCAGCGCCCCCCATTATGAGGAAGAGGACCGCATGTATCATAAGCGGTAAGATAAAAGGCTCCCTTTGAGGGGAGCTGTCACCGAAGGTGACTGAGGGGTGGCTCTCGTGCCGCTCGTGGCTAAAGTAACCACCCCTCACCCGCTGCGCGGGAGCTCCCCTCGAAGGGGAGCCTTTTGTAGTTACTGTAATAGTTGTATATGTCGTACACTTCGTAATTATCGTAATATTCGTTATTACCGTCATATTCGTTATATTCGTCATATTCGTTACGGTTATTGGGTGACGAATATGACGAAAAGAACGATTGTAACGAATATGACGAATATAACGGTAATTTTACATTAGGATAATATCTACATTCAGCGCCCTCCCTGCGAGGGGGCTGTTTTTATCGTAACTTTATTTCACTTAACTGTTTTGCGGCTGAAAATCCAAATGTTCTTTGTGCAAAAAAGCAAAAAAATATAAGTAAAACCGTCATTTTGCTGTTTTATCTAAAATTTTGTTTCAAACACTTGACGTTTTCGTGAAAAAAGAGTACAATCCAAAGCATAAGATCACCGGCGAGGAAACGGTGACCACAAAACCACAAAATCGAAGGGAGAACACAACACATGAAAAAGCTTGTTGCACTTACCATGGCTACGGCCATGACCCTCTCACTGGCAGCATGCGGCGGCGCATCCTCCAGCAGCGCAGCAGCATCCACCGCCACGACGGACACGGCATCCTCTGCCGCCGAATCCACGGCCTCTGAAGCCGAGGACACCATCACCGTTATGGTGCCCCCCGTCACCGGCGACTATCTGGATAAGATGACCGAGTGGGCAGACGAGTTCCACGAGATGTATCCCAACCTGACCATGGAAGTCATCGGCACCTCCTGGGACGACCACACCACCAAGCTGTCCACCATGGCCCAGGCCGGCGAAGCCCCGGACATCTCCGAGATCTCCTACGCAGGCCTGGCAACCTACGTCGAAAACGGCACCGCCCTGAACCTGAGCGAGTACATGGACAAAGATCAGCTGGCTGACTTTGACCAGAACGCCCTTGACTACATGACCGTCGAGAACAACGTCTACGGCCTGCCCCTCTACATCACCATCCAGGCACTGGGCTCCAACAAGGATATGCTGGAAGCCGCCGGTGTGGATGTTGCCAAGGTGCAGGAGAGCGGCTGGACTTACGATGAGTTCATGGAAGCCATCAAGAACGGCACCAAGGACGACACCTTCGGCTTCGTCTTCGCCAACTCCGGCGCAACCGCTTCTGACTTCCTGAACATCTTCGGTGTCAGCGCCGGCCTGAACAACGCTTTCAACTCCGACCTGAAGTATGAGTACACCAGCACCAAGATGCTGAACCTGCTGACCGCTGTTGAGGAAATGACCAAGTCCAGCTACATGCCCAACTACGGCGTCGAGGCTTCCCAGCGTATGGTCATGTGCGAGACCGGCAATGCCATGATCTTCGGCAAGGCCATGCCTCTGTTCGAGAACAACATCAACAAGAACAACGCCGCGATCGAGGCGAACGACGGCACCGCTGTTGAGAACTCTATCCCCGTTACCTACGCGTTCCTGCCGGTTCCCACCATGGACGGCGTGGAGGAGAGCTGCTACGGCACCGTCGACGGTCTGGTCGCTTTCCGCAACAGCAACTCCACCGATGAGCACATCCAGAACGTTATGAAGGCCCTGTACTTCCTGTCCTCCGGCGAACGTGCCGCTTACGTTGATGCTACCACCTGCCTGGACGGCGTCT
The DNA here is from genome assembly GCA_025758045.1 of Oscillospiraceae bacterium. Taxonomy (NCBI): domain Bacteria; kingdom Bacillati; phylum Bacillota; class Clostridia; order Eubacteriales; family Oscillospiraceae; species Oscillospiraceae bacterium. Next base: position 2,120,360 of record CP107208.1, read on the forward strand.
GCGCTTCCGCCCGTGAGGCTCTCGCTTCCATGGATACCGGCGACCGTGACCAGGGCAACATCGACTGCGCTGCCCGCCTGATCAAGACCGTTGTCGCTCCTCCGGTCGGCATCACCGCTGAGCAGACCGCAAGCGCCAAGCAGCTGATGGACGAGGTCATCGTGCCCAAGTTCCAGGCTCTGATCGCTGGCGAGACCACCGCACAGGCCATGTACGACGAGATCGTCAAGCAGGCTACCGCCGTCTTTGGCGAGGATGGCTGCGACCTGACCTGATTTTGCCGCTGCCCCAACTGAATCCGCACTGAATGGGAGTTGCGCATACCCCCCGTTCAGCTATGGCGGCTCACCCCGGCTTACTGGTGGCGAGCCGCCATTTCTATAGGATATTATAGCGCAAAAACAACGTTGGAACGCTGTGTATCCAGAACACCGCAGGAGGTTCCCGAATGTCGAAATCCACCCAACCGGCGGCCGCAAAGCCGCGCAAAAAGCCCTTTTTCACCAACGATGATCTGTGGGGCTATGCGTTCATCGGCGTTGCCGTCATCTTCTTTTTGATGTTTACCATCTACCCGCTGATCTCGGCTGTCATCACCAGCTTGGAGGATTACAAACCCTTCGGCTCTGACTTTGTCGGCCTGAAGAACTACCAGACCACCTTCACCAACGCTCTGTTCTGGAAGTCCCTCAAAAATACGCTGGTCTACACCGCCGTGGTCGTGCCGCTTTCGCTGCTGATCTCCTTCGCGGTGGCCATCCTTATCATGCCCTTTAAAAAGAAGCTGCAGTCTGTCTTTAAGGCCATGTACTACCTGCCCGCCGTTGCCTCCGGCATCGCGCTTTCGGTGGTGTGGCTGTGGATCTACGATTCCTCGCCCTCCGGCCTTTTCAACCAGCTGCTCACCTTCTTCCACCTGCCCACCCAGAACTGGCTGGGTTCCAGCAAGACCTCGATGCTGTCCCTGATGATCATGGCGCTGCTTTCCGGCCAGGGCCAGAACATCATCATCTACACCGCCGCCCTGCTGGGTATCGATAACACCTACTTCGAGGCGGCCGAGCTGGACGGCGCGACCTTCATGCAGAAGGTCACCCGCATCGTATTCCCGCTGGTCAAGCCCACCACCCTGTTCCTGCTGGTCACCGGCGTCATCGGCTCCTTCCAGGTGTTCATGAACGCTTACATGATGACCGGCGGCGGCCCGGACAATGCCACCACGATGATCGGCCTGCTGATCTACAACAACGCCTTTACCTATAATAAGTACGGTCTGGCGTGCGCACAGGCGGTCATCCTTACCATCATCATTGCGGCTATCTCGTTCCTGCAGTTCAAGATGGCCGGCAGCGATGTCGAATACTGAGAAAGGGGGAGAGATAAATGGCAAGTGGTCTGTATTCCCAGCATGTCAACAACAAAAAGATGCTGTATCTGCGCAACACCATCATCATTCTGGTGCTGGTCACCCTGGCAGTGTGCTGCCTGTTCCCGCTGTTTTACATGATCGTCAACTCCTTCGGCCCTGCGGTCGAGGCTGCCTCCTCCAACCGCTCGGTGTTCCCGACGTCCTGGAGTCTGGATTCCTACAAGGCATTCTTCTCTTTCAGTGAGTACAGCGTCAAATGGCTGGCCAACACCTTTGTGGTGTCCGCCTGCCAGGTGCTGGGCAACGTCGTATTCGCCAGTCTGGCCGGTTATGCCTTTGCCAAGCTGAAGTTCAAGGGCAAGAACTTCCTGTTCAACCTGATTCTGATCGGCATGATGATCCCGTACCAGGTCACCCAGGTGCCCCTGTACATCCTGATCGTCAACAAGTTCCATCTGTCCAACTCCTACGCGGCGCTGGTGCTGCCGGGCCTGGTCACGTCGTATAACATCTTCCTGACCAAGCAGTTCTTCTCCAGCATCCCGACCTCGCTGCTGGAGAGTGCCAAGCTGGACGGCTGTAGCCAGCCCAAGATCTTTACCCATATCGTGCTGCCCCTGTCCAAGACCATTCTGGCGGTGCTGTCCATCAACACCTTCCTTTCCAGCTGGAACAACTTCTTCTGGCCCTTCCTGGTTACCTCCAAAGAGGCAATGTATACCATTCAGGTCGGCCTGAAGCAGTTCAAGTTTGCCAACACCACCCTGTTTGGCCCCATGATGGCCGGTGCCACCATCTCCGCTCTGCCCATGTTCATCCTGTTCTTCTGCCTGCAGAAGTACTTCCTCGAGGGCGTTACGGTCGGTGCTGTCAAGGGCTGATACCATGATACGTAATGCTGCCCCGGCGGACCACGCTGCCCTATTGGCCCTGTGGCAGGCAAACGCGCCCCGGCAGGGGTATGCGTCCCGCCCGGACGCTGAAGTGGACCGGCTGCTGTTCCGCCACCCGTATTTTTCCTATGAATATACCTTTGTAAGGGCAGAACAGGGGAGAGCGGTCGCCTTTATCTGCGGCTGTGTGGGAAACGACATCCCCCATGGGCGCGAGCGCGGCTGCTTCACCTGCCTTGCGGCAGACCCCGCCTGGGATACGCCCGAAACCACGGTGCAGTTGTTGGATGCGTTGGAAGAAGCTTTCCGTGTCGCGGGAAAAACCACCAGCGCCGTGACCTTCTTCAACCCCATGCACCTGCCCTGGGTCATTCCCGGCTCGCCGGGGCATGAACACAACAACATGCCCGGCATTGCCACCGACTTGCCCCTGCGTGAAAGAATGCTGGCCCACGGTTACACCGAAACCACCCAGGAAACTGCGATGTACCGAACTTTGACGGACTATGCGATTCCGCCGGAGATCCGCGCACTGGAACACCGCACAGCCGCCGAAGGCTGCACCCTCGCCCTGTATGACCCCAACCGCCACCACGGGCTGGACGCCATGCTGCAAGCGCTGGATAACCCGGACTGGACGGTCCGGGTCACAGCCGCCGCCCGCGACGGCCTCTGCCTGCCGGTGGCTTTGGCAGGGAACACGGTGGCCGGTTTCGCAGGCCCGGTTTACCCGGAGCCTACCGGCCGGGGCTTCTTTGCGGGCATCGGCATTGCGCCGCAGTACCAGCACCGCCACCTGGGCAAGCTGCTTTTCTTTCGCCTATGTGCGGAGGAAAAGCGCGCCGGGGCAGTCTATATGTCGCTGTTCACCGGCGTGGCCAACCCGGCACGCCGCATCTATGAAAGCGCTGGTTTCACCTCGGTGCGCACCTTTGGCGTACTGCTAAAAACGCTATGATGTACACAAACAAACAGCTTTTACAGCTGACGCTCCCGCTTTTTGCGGAGCAATTCCTCATCGTCTTTGTCGGTGTGGCCGATACCTTTATGGTGTCCTACGCGGGCGAGGCCGCCGTCTCCGGCGTGGCGCTGGTGGATACCATCAGCTTCCTGATCACTGCCGTGCTGGGTGCTTTGTGCACCGGCGGCGCGGTGGTGGCCAGCCAGTACCTCGGCAGCGGCGACCGGCAAAAGGTCGCGCTGACAGGCCGCTTATTGCTGGGTGGTGCCCTGCTCATCGGACTTGTTATCTTAGCAGGTGTTGAGTTGCTGGGTGCCCCGGCCCTGCGGCTGATCTTCGGCAATGTGGAGGCAGACGTCATGCAAAGTGCCCGCGACTACTTCCGCATCGTGGGGTTCAGCTACCCGTTTTTGGCGGTGTACAGCGCTATTACCGCGCTCTACCGCAGCCAGGGCAACAGCATGATCTCGATGGTCTCCAGCCTGGTCGTCAACCTCATCAATGTGGCAGGTAACTTCTGGTTCATCCGCATTATGGGGCTGGGTGCAGGCGGTGCAGCGCTGGCAACGGCGCTCTCCCGCGGGGTGGTGTGTTTGCTGCTCTGCGCGCTGGTGGCCCACAGCGGCATGCTGCACGACCCCGGCACCGTAACGCTGGCGGATTGCCGCAGCCTGACCGGCAAGATGCTGCGTATCGGTGTGCCCACAGGCGTCGAAAGCTCGCTGTTCAGTTTGGGCAAGCTGCTGGTCCAGCAGCTCTACGCCTCGCTGGGCACAGTGGCGCTGGCGGCCAATGCCGCCGCAGGGGCGCTCTCCTGTATTGCCACGCTGCCGGGCGGTGCTATCAGTCTGGCCATGCTGCCCGTCATCGGGCAGGCCATCGGCGCGGGCAAGCCTGACGAAGCCCGCCGCTTGGGCCGCAAGCTGCTGGCCATTGCCTACGTGCTGATGCTGGGCACCAACCTTCTCGTTTACATCTTCCTGCCGCAGCTTTCGGGCCTGTATGGCCTGACCGCCGAGACCACCGCCGTGGTCCACGACCTGCTGCTGTGGCACTGCATTTTTGCCTCGCTGTTCTACCCGGCCGGGTTCTGCATCCCTGCGGCGCTGCGCGCTGCCGGAGATGTGCGCTACCCCATGGTCATCAGCGTGGCGTCGATGCTGGTCTTTCGCGTCGGGCTAAGCTTCGTCTTTGTGCGGGGCTTCGGCCTGGGTGTGGTCAGCATCTGGATGGCGATCTTCGTGGATTGGGGCTTTAGGGCCGTGCTGTTCGGCCTGCGCTTCCACTCCAATATCTGGCAAAAGAAAAAACTACTATAGGGCAACATCACACAATTCCCGCCCTTCGGGCTTAAGCACCGCTCCGGCGGCTGCGGCACGCCATCTGCGTTGCAAAAATGCTCGAGAATACACAAAGTATTCTCTGCGCTTTTTGCTTAGCAGCTGGCGCACCTCGCTCGCCGTATCGGCACTTAGAATTGTGTTTTGCCGCCCGAAAATACTACTGCAAAAGAAATCAAGGGGGACCGTTATGGTTGAACTCAAACGAATCCCGACCGAGCAACGCAACGAAGCTACGGCCCATATCGACCGCATGTCCACGTTGGAGATGGTACGGCTGATCAATCAGGAGGATCACAAGGTGGCCGACGCTGTCGGCCGCGAGGCACAGCACATCGCTCGGGCCGTGGACATCATCACCGGCCATATGAAGCAGGGCGGACGGCTCATCTACGTGGGCGCCGGCACCTCCGGCCGGTTGGGAATCCTCGATGCTGTCGAGTGCCCGCCCACCTACTCCACCGAGCCGGAGCTGGTGCAGGGCCTCATCGCAGGCGGCACCCCGGCCATCTTCCGTGCCGTCGAAGGGGCCGAGGATGACCCCAATCTGGGCCGCAAGGATCTGGAAGAGATCCACTACACCAAACAGGATGTGCTGGTGGGCATCGCCGCCAGCGGCCGCACGCCCTATGTCATCGGCGCTATGGAGTACGCCAAGTCCCTGGGCGGTGTGACCATCGGTGTGACCTGCTGCCCCGGCAGCGAGATCGACACTCTGGCCGAGGTGGGCATCGCACCGATGCCCGGCCCCGAGGTCGTGACCGGCTCCACCCGCATGAAAAGCGGCACAGCCCAGAAAATGGTGCTGAACATGCTCTCCACCTGCACGATGATCCGCCTGGGCAAGGTGTACGGCAACCTGATGGTAGACGTCAAGCCCTCCAACGAGAAGCTGATCCGCCGCTGCGTGTCCATCGTCTGCGCGGCTGCCGAGTGCGACGAAGCCGCCGCTACCGCTGCGCTGGAGCAGTGCGGCTATCATCCCAAGATCGCCATCGTCATGCTGCTGTGCGGCTGCACCGCCGAGGAAGCCGAAAAACGCCTGACGGAAAAAGACGGCTATATCGCCCGGGTGGTGGGCTGATGCCCGCCCTGCGCTGCGGTGCGGACAGGCTGGGAGAGTATAAACATCTGTTTAAAGATGCCCGCGTGGGTCTGGTCACTACGCCCACGGGCCGCACAAGTGACGGCCGCTCCACCATTGCCGCCTTGCAGCAGGCCGCTGACCTGCGTGTCCTGCTTGGCCCCGAACATGGTGTGCGGGGCGACGGCGCGGCAGGGGCGTTCATCCCCCAGTATACCGACGCCGCCACAGGCCTGCCGGTGTTCAGCCTCTATGGCAAAGACTCCAAGCGGCTGACCCCCGCCATGCTGGAAACTTTTGATGTGTTGGTGTATGATATACAGGATGTAGGCAGCCGGTACTACACCTTCCTCTCCACGCTGGCCTACCTCATCGAGGATTGCGCCGGGTCGGGCAAGCGGCTGGTGGTGCTGGACCGCCCCGACCCGCTGGGCGGAGAGATCATCGAGGGTACAACTTTGCGCCCCGGTATGGAGAACTTTGTGGGCTGCTATCCGCTCCCCACTCGCTACGCCCTGACCATCGGCGAGTTTGCCCAAATGGTCAACGCCGAGCAGCACTTTGGCTGCGACCTTACCGTCGTACCCTGCACCGGCTGGCAGCGCGGCCAAAGCGCCCTGGCCTGGGGCACGCCGTGGATTATGCCCAGCCCCAACATCCCCAACTACGAAACGGCTCTGCTCTACGTAGGCACCTGCCTGTTTGAGGGCACCAATGTCTCCGAGGGCCGCGGCACCGCCGCTCCCTTCGCCGTCATCGGTGCGCCCTATATCCATGATGCCGAGGCGCTGGCGGCGGCTTTTAACGCCCGCGGCCTGCCAGGTATCTGCGCTACGCCGTACTATTTTACCCCGACGTTCTCCAAACATCAGGGCCAATTGTGCGGCGGTGTGCACCTGCACGTGCTGGATGCCGATGCCGTGCGCCCGCTTTCGGCAGGCCTGACCCTGCTGGAACTCATCCGGGATACCTGCCCCAATGACTTCGCCCTGCTGCCCCCGTATACCGAGGGCGGCCGCCCCTTTATCAGCCTGCTGGCAGGCCATCGGGAACTGGAACGTCCGGACTGGACGGCGGCGGAGCTTATCAAAGCCCAGGCCCCGGACGAAGCCGCCTTTGCCGCCCGCAAAGCGGCCTACCACCTGTATTAACGAGGTGCTTTTATGCGTACATTGCAAGAAATGACCCTGCAGGAAAAACTGGGCCAGCGATTGGCCGCGGGCTTTCAGGGATTAGAGCCGCCGGAAGAATTTCTGCGGCTTATCAAAGAATATAAGGTCGGCAACATCATCCTTTTCCGCCGCAATATCCAGGATGGCCCCCAGCTGAAAAAGCTCTGCGCCACCCTGCGCAAAGTGGTGGAGGAAGAAACCGGCGTGACGCCCTTTATCACCATCGACCAGGAGGGCGGCGTTGTCACCCGCCTGCCGGAGAGTGAGGTCAACATCCCCGGCGCCATGGCGGTAGCCGCCACCGGCAACCCCCGCAACGCCTACGATATGGGCCTGCTGACCGCCCAGGAACTGCGCAGCTGCGGCGTGGATTTCAATCTGGCCCCGGTCATGGACATCAACTGCAACCCGGACAACCCGGTCATCGGCGTGCGCAGCTACGGCGATACGCCGGAGCGTGTGGCCGAATACGGCAGCCAGATGGTCCGCGGCCTGCTGGACGGCGGCGTCTACTGCTCGCTCAAGCATTTCCCCGGCCATGGCGATACGGCGGTGGACTCCCACCTTGGCCTGCCCTGCATCGACCGCAGCTTTGACGAGCTGATGCAGCGGGAACTGAAACCGTTTATTGCGGGCATCGAAGCCGGTGCACCCGCCGTGATGACCACCCACATCCTCTTTCCGCAGATCGAGCCGGAGCACATCCCCGCTACCATGTCCCGCCGCATCATGACGGGCCTCCTGCGGGAAAAGCTGGGCTTTGGCGGCATCATCATTTCCGACTGCATGGAGATGGACGCCATCAAAAAGTTCTACGGTACGGTCAACGGCGTGCTGGCTGCCATGAAAGCCGGTGTCGACCTGGTGTTCGTCTCCCAGACACCCGCCCTGGCCGCCGAAGCAATGCAAAATGCCCGCCGTGCCGCCGAAAACGGCGAGCTGGACCTGGCCGAACTGGACGTCAGCGTGCAGCGCATGCTGGAGGCCAAGGCCCAGTGCGCTGCCATGCAGCCCAAAACGCTGGGCGATGAAGCCGCTTGCCGCGCCCGCGCCGAGGAAGTGCGCGCCGCGTCCATCACCGCCGTACACCTGCCCCAGGGCGGCATGCCTGCCCTGGGTGACAACCCCTTGTTCCTGGGCTGCGCCGACTACCGCAGCACCATTGCCTCCAACGGCGAATCCAGCGGCTTCACTTTTCCCGAAGAAATGCGCCGCCACGCGGACAAAGGCACCGCGCTGGTTACCGACAAAGACCCCGGCGACGCTGAAATTGCCGAGGTCGTATCCCAGGCTGCGGCTCACAGCTGCATCGTGCTGGGCACCTACAACGGTCACATCCTGCAAGGCCAGCTGCGCCTGGCTAAGGCTCTGGCCGCCACCGGCCTGCCGATGATCTTAGTTGCGCTGCGCAACCCCTACGATTTGCGCAACATGCCCGACCATGTGGCCGCGTTGGCCGGGTGGGAGTACACCCGCCCGCTGTTTGACGCCCTGTGGCCGGTGCTGAACGGCACCGCTCGGCCCACGGGCAAACTGCCGCTGCTTACCCTGACAAAGGCGGCGGAATAATGGCACACCTGCAAATTGAGCAGCGGCTCGAAACACTGGGCGGGCAAAGCATCTTCCACGTCGTCCTGCCCGAGGCCGGCGACCTGCACGAAGCCCCGGTCATCTATCTGCTCCACGGGGCAGGGGACAACGGCACAGGCTGGCTGCGCTACACCGCCGCCGAGCGCTACGCCACCGAGAAGGGCTTGGTCCTCATCATCCCCGGCGTAGGCAACAGCTGGTACACGGATATGGCCAGCGGTGTACAGGCGTTTACCTGCGTCACGCAGGAATTGCCCGCCGTCTGCCGCCGTATGTTTGGCCTGACGCAGCAGCGTGAAAAAACGCATGTCATCGGCCTTTCCATGGGTGGTTATGCGGCGCTGAAACTAGCGCTGACCAATCCGTATAGTTATACGACCTGTACTGCACTTTCTGCTGCGGTCCGCCCGGAGCAGGTAGTCAAAAGCTCCGATTGGCCCTTGCCGCCTGTCGCTGCCCGCGCGGTGTTCGGCCCCGGCATTGACCACGGCGAACTGCCGCCCCAGGCCGACCTGTGGCAGCTGGCCGCCAGTGCCGACCCTGCCGCCCTGCCTGCCATCCGCATGGTCTGCGGCGAACAGGACGCCCTGCTGCCCGCCAACCGGGAATTCCACGCGCTGCTGCAAAGCAAAGGCATCGCCCACACGTTTGAAACAGCCCCCGGTGCCCACACCTGGCCGTTTTGGGATGCCCAGCTCAAACGCGTCCTTGACCAGATCTTCCCATAACAAAAGGCTCCCCGCAAGGGGAGCCTGAATAGGTTGCGCACTTTTTTGCCCCCTCTGGCACTTCGTGTCACCTCCCTCGTATCGGGGGAGTCTCTCTCGCAGAGGGAGCCTTTCAGAGTTACCGATGATCCACCCTGTGCGACATACAAATCTGGTAGCTGCTCTCCAGCGTGCCCTGTATCGCCGCGTAATCCTGGCTGGCCAGCACGGTGAACAGCGCATCCACCACCATCAGCTGCGCCAGCCGGCTGCTCATCGCGCCGCTGCGCACATACACTTCTTTCGACGATGTGTACAGCAGCAGCTTGCACCCCGCACTCAGCGGGGACTTGCTGTAATGGGTAATGCCAATGGTATGGCACCCGCTGGCCTGCACGGCCTCCAATGCCTGCAAGATCTCCTGCGTCTTGCCGGTGTTGGAAATAAACACCGCTGTATCGTCCTTTGTCAGCGTAGCACTGTAGCTTAGCTGCACATGGCTGTTAAAGTTGAAAATGGCGTTTTTGCCAATGCGCAGCAGCTTGTCGCACAGGTCCGAGGCCACCAGCCCAGAGGCCCCCATGCCAAACAGCTTGATGGATTTGGATTGCAGCAGCCAATCTGAGGCCGTCTGGTAGGCGGCGGGGTCCATCAGCTTGGAGGTCCGCTGCAGCGCCTGCAAACTGGCCGCCGTCACGTTCTGCAAAATTTCCTGGGCGCTTTTGCCCTCTCGCAGGTCAGAAAAATGTACGGTCGGGTCCACTTCCACCTGGGGCTCAGCGCTGTATTGCAGGTAGAGCTGCTGGCGCATGTCCTTCAACCCGGTGTAGCCGATCTCCTTGCACAGCCGCACCCAGGCCGCCGAGCTTACGCCGGATTGCCGCGCCAACTCGGCAATGGGGATGCTGTACAGCTCCCGCGTGTGGGCCAGCAGATAATCGGCCGCCTTCTGGCAGGTGGGGCTCAGTGCGCTGTAGCTGCTGCGCACCCGTACTTCTACATTAGTCATGCAGGTTCTCTCCTTCTTATGCCTTTACAGGCTCAGCTTGCCCATCACAACAGGGTGGGCCGCGCCGGTGGCGCTGGGGGCGTTGTTGCAGCGGCCGTGCAGCATCTCGTTGGCCAAAATCGCAAAGGCAACGGCCTCCTTGGCGTCGCTGTCCAGGCCCAGGGCCTCGTTGGTCACCACTTCGCAGCCGGGCAGGCCCGCCTGCAGCAGTTCCATCAATACAGGGTTGTGGCTTCCGCCGCCGCCCACGATCAACCGCTCCGGCTTCTGCGGGCAGTGGTGCTCCACCGCCAGGCAGATGCTCTCGGCGGTAAAGGCCGTGGCCGTGGCGATCTTATCGTACCCGGTCAGCCCCAACTCCTCGCCCTTGCGCCACAGCGCATCCACAAAGGCGGCGCTGTAATGCTCACGGCCGGTAGTCTTGGGCGGGGCCAGCCGCAGGTAATCGTCGCTGTCCACTAAATACCGCAGCAGTTCGGCACTGACCTGTCCCTGCCGTGCCAGCTTGCCGCCGTCGTCGTAGCGCAGCGCGCCGTTCGTTACCCGCGCGGCCAGTGCATCAATGACCATGTTGCCCGGGCCGGTGTCAAAAGCCAGCGTGTCCGCCAGCGCACCGCCCGCAGGCAGCACGGTAATGTTGCCAATGCCGCCAATGTTTTGCAGCGCCACGGTGCGGTGCTCCTCGCGGTATAAAAGGTACTCGGTGTAGGGGACAAGGGGCGCACCCAGCCCGCCGGCGGCCATGTCCCGCACGCGGAAGTCACTCACCACCGGGCAGCCCAGCCGCTCGGCGATCAGGCTTGGCTCGCCAATTTGCAGCGTGGCCCGCACCTTGCGGCCCAGGTAGTCTGCGCCCGCAGGCTCGTGCCAGATGGTCTGCCCATGGCTGCCCACAAAGTCCACGTCGCCGGGCTGGATACCCGCCGCGCGGCAGGCTTCCAGGCAGGCATCGGCGGACAGGCCACCCAGGTAAAAGTTCAGCAGGCAGATCTCCCGGCTGTCCAGCGGTGCACCGCCCGCCACCTGCAAAATTTTTTGCCGCGCCTCATCGCTGAACGGCAGCGTGATGAACCCCAGCTGCCGCACCCTGGTATCGGTGCCGCAGCCGCGCAGCTCCACCACGGCGGCGTCAATGCCGTCGGCGCTGGTGCCGCTCATCAGCCCAATGGCGATACAGGCATCCTTTTGCAAAAAAGAAAGTTCCATCGTAGGACCTCCTGAAATAATAAAACATCCGTTTAAAATAAAGTTTCAACCTGATTCTATTATGTTCGTTTTAGGGCACTTTGTCAAGAGAAAATTTGCGTATAAACGTAATAACTGAACAATAAAGGAGCAAATGTATGCAAACACAGTATTACGCCGGGTGGGACGGCGGCGGCACCAAGACCCTTTGCCGCGTTTTGTATCAGGATGGCACCGCGCCGCAGCCCTTTACCGCCGGTGCGCTCAACCCCAATGGCACCGTGGCGGGTCAGTGCGAGGCCACCGTGGCCGACCTGCTGCGCAATATGGCCGCGCTGCCGGGCGGGCTGGACGCCTGCCGCATGCTGTGCATCGGCGCGGCGGGCATCAGCAACCCGGCCACCCGGGTCCACCTGCAAAATGCCCTGCAGGCAGGCGGCTACCACGGCCCGGTCACCTTCACCGGCGACCAGCAGACCGCCCTGTACGGGGCCCTCGGCGGGCCGGGCGGCATCGTGCTCATCGCGGGCACCGGCTCCATCTGCTACGGCCAAAGCACCGATGGCCGCGAAGCCCGCAGCGGCGGCTGGGGCAGCCTGATGGACGACGAGGGCGGCGGCTTCGCCCTGGGCCGGGACGCCCTGGCGGCGGTCGTTCGTGCCGAGGATGGCCGCATTGCCCCCACCGTGCTGCACGATGCAGTGTTCAAGGCGCTGCAGGTCGGCACCGTCCGGGAACTGATCGGCAAGATCTACGCACCGGGTTTCGGCAAGCGGGAGGTGGCCGCACTGGCCCCGCTGGTGGGGGCCGCCGCCGAACAGGGCGACGCCGCCGCCCTGCAAATTGTGGAAAAGGCAGGCCGCGAGCTGGCCCTGCTGGTGCGCCCGGTGGCCGAAAAGCTGGGGCTGCAATCGGCGCGTATCGCTTTTGCGGGCAGCGTGCTGCAAAAGTGCGCCCCGGTGCGCAGCGCCGCCCAAGCGCAGCTGCAAACCCTGCTGCCGCAGCTCACCCTGGCCGAGCCGCAGGGCGACGCCGCTGCCGGTGCCGTGTTGCTGGCACGTTGCAAGGCAGAAGAATAAAAGTGTATAGACCCGGCTGAGAGGAGTGTATTAGGCACTCCTCTATTTTTTTGTCCAAGTTTTGCGCTATGTTTGGCTATGTAACAGGCCGGACTTGCGCAATTTGTTTGCGCAAATTGATTGCACAAAACGCCAAAAAACGACAAAAAATGTGGAAGAAAGCCGTGAAAAAGAAAAAATACGCAAAGAATGACGCAAAAATGTGTTGAGCAAATTTACCAAATTCCACATTGTAGACTTTTACACAATGACGAAAAATAAGGTGCAACGCCCATAAATCACCCATAGATATTGAAATTTGAAGCAAAAAGTGTTATAACATTATTAGAAATCCTTATAAGCGTAACGAATAAAAAGTGAGCGGCGCAGGAAACCCCAAAAAAATTGCTCAAAAACGCAACGGTTGCGCATAATATCCCCTGGGGATATTATTTCACAGGTAGACCTGTGAAATAATGCGTACTGTCAGCAGGCGATGTATTCGGCCGCCGCGGCACGCAAAATCCAGCCAACATTACAGACATACATAGAGCCACCGAAAGGAACAGAAAGGAAGGGAGCAGATGTCTAAGCACAGCACCACCCACCGTACCCTGAGCCGCCGCCTGGCGGCCCTCCTGGCCGCCTTGGCCCTGCTCGCCGCCATGGCCCTGCCCGTTTATGCCGCGGCCCAGAACGAGGACGCCACGAAAATTGCTGAAACAGTTGAAACGGTCAACGAAACCGAAACGACCGACGACGCATCTGTATCCACTGACCCCGACGACGCGACCGACACCACCCTGTCCGCCGATGACACCAACACCACCCCGGCAGGGGAGACCGCCACGGATGATACCCTTGATACCTCGGACGAGGATACTAATAATGATGGCACCGAAGGCGCGAACATCGAGAACACAGGAACCGCCGACGATGCCGTCGCTCAGCCCGACAATGAGGTGGAGGATGAGGTTCGGGTACAGGAAGCAGCGACAAAAGAGGTAACCATTTACTTCTTAGCACCGAGCGGTTTTGACACAACTGCAACAGTAAAGTTTCATGCTCGTATTCAAGGTGAGCAGGACAACGATAATTGGTATACTGCCCAGATGACCGATTCTGGTAAAGCGGACCGGAATGGACGCAAAATTTTCTTTACAACAGTTTATCCAGGGCAGAGCCCTTCCTGCCCGTATAGTGGATATTCAAAGATTGAATTTATTACTTCTACTGCAAATGGTGACAAACTTGCAAGCTACTGGGGGCTTGGACAAAACAGCCTTGAGTGGACAAGCGTATACACGTATGCCGACCAAATTTATGACGCTGATGCGGGTACTTGGACAGCATACACTCCTTTTGACCCCAACAACCATCAAACGTTTGCTGGCAAGACAATGTTCTTCCAAAACCAGAGCGGCACTGACCTTGCAAATGTACAAGCAGTATTTTGCGAAAAAACAAACAACGGTTTGCAACCAGTCGAAACCATCGATTTGAAAGCCATTGCTGTCGGCAAGTGCGTTTCGTTCAAAATCCCTAAAAAAGATTGCACTTACATCCGCTTCATTGTAGATGGAAAAGAAACATCGCTGTACAATTTCTATGACCAGCAAGATGAAGGGGAAAATAATAGACATTTCCTGTACGACAGCGGCACAGCCTGCTACGTCTATAAGGGAAACGATAATGACAGCAGTTGGACGATTCCACAGGGAACGATAACAGTCTACTTTGACGCAACATTCTCCAGCGCATACACGGAATACAATGGTGCCGCTCTTTCAATCCCTAATGGGGAAAGCAAAGATGTGTATTGCTGCTTCAAAAATGATAGTAAAGGGACAACGTCTAATGCTCAAAAAATGACTTCGCTCGGGAACAACCTCTATTCCGTTGAGGTTCCCGGGGGCTACAGCGAAATCATGTTCTCGGGCGATAAACGAACCAGCCCCGCCAACAGTGGTGCCAGCACGGATTGGGTGCCCATTGATTGGAGCCTGGACAAACCGTGCTATATGGCTGATACAAACGATGCGGTCGTCTATAATAGCGGCGCTTCCCGCGGAGGCTACTGGACAGAAAAAGATGATGTTCGGGATGCCGAAGCCAGAAAAGGCACCACAGTTGTAGACATCGATAACACAACTTCGTTTGTGCGTGACAGCGCGACAAAGTATGTAACCACTACACTTTACGACTATTATACAGATTGGGAACTGAACGGCAACAACCGTGACGCTTATGACAATGGTTTCAGCGTATCCCACCGCAGCTGGGTACCGTTCCGCCAGTTTGACCTTGCATTAAGCGATTATTACAAAACATCAGGAAGTTCTTCCAACGTTACCAATGCGGTGAAATATCCGATTTATACAGGGCACTTCCAACCGGGCGAGTATGGCGGTGATTATAAATTTGTTGATCTCCATAATCAACTGCAAATGAATTTGTTTGGCTTTGATGAAGGCCGCAAATTTATGGTGGATAACAACTCGTCCCTGTGCACGAAGGATAATGAGAAAAATCACGGTAATCTCACCGTTCAGGGTATCGTGGCTGATGATGCAACCAATACCAGCAAAGACGGGCTGCCGGTCATGCGTGGAACGGAGAATTCCAGCAAGCCGCTAGTTGAACCGCATTTTAACACAGAGTTCCTATTGGGGACTAACTCCAAACACACAAAACTTGGCGAAGTCTATAAAAATGTAGCTTTCCCGTTTACCCAAAATGATGTGTTCGGCGACGGAATCAAGTATTGGAGTTTTGACGCAGCCGAAACAACTCTTTACCTGAAGCAGGATAAGGACGATGATTCGTACTTCCTGCAGAGTTCGACCAACAAAAAGGCATCTAAAAACCGCGGAGCAGATTCTACGGAAAAGGGTGAGACCGGTTTCTTCCCGTTCAATGAAACAGTTAAAGACGGTGCATCGGCCAACAATTATAACTATGGTTTTGGTGCACGGCTGCAGTTCGACTTCACCTTGACGGATGATGGCATGGTAGAGGGAAATGAAGGGAAAAAGCCTATCAGGTTCTTCTTCTCAGGCGATGACGATGTTTGGGTGTTCATTGATGGAAAGTTGGCCTTGGATGTTGGCGGCGCACACGCTAAGGCGTCTGGTCTGCTAGAATTCAGCGTAGATGGTTCGTCAGAGTATGCAACCGCCTATGTAAGCGGTGTAAAGGCTGGTGGTACATCAGAGGAAGACGTTAGAACAGGCTCTACACTTCAGGTGAAATATAAGCCGTCTGAAAATGCTAGCGAAATTCCAATTGAGTTCAACTACAAAGGCAAAACAATCAATCTTAAAAAAGGCACCACCCACACCCTTACCATGTACTACATGGAGCGCGGCATGTGGGAGTCCAACATGGCGGTTGCGTTCAACTTCCCGGATTATAACGAGCTGCAGGTGAAAAAGGAAGTCGACGTTAACGGTGTCAACGACCTTTTCAAAAATTGCTTCAAGGATAAAAGGTTCTTCAACTTCACCATCAGGAACCAGGCTACCCATTATGGCACGAATGATGCAAAGGGCGATACAGTAACCACCATCAACCTGTTGGAGCCTACCAAGAGTACCTCTGACAAAAAAGATTTCACTACAACAGTGCCCTCCACAACAGACACGGGTGATGAAAACAGATTCAAAATAGTGAACAGCCCGCCCGCTGATCTGAAGGTCACTGATGGTACAACCCTGTTGAATTGGTTTGCCGAGCTCGAAGACCTGACCCCGTCACCGGGTTCCAACAAGAACAAACGCTACGGTATCCTGAGGCTGGACGGCGACCAGACCATCGACATCTCCGGCATGAGCTACCTCAGCTTTGACGTTTATGTCGACTCGAAGGCGGGCGACGCCGCGCTGAGCAACATGTACCTGGAGCTGCGGGACAGCAAAGGCAAGCAAAAAGGCTGTCTTGGCCAGACGTTCATAGGCGGCAAAGATCTTTACGGCCAGGTCGAAATGCACAACAGACAGTGGATCACCGTCAAGCTGAGCCTGGACGATGTGAAGGCAGAGGAAGGCTTTGACGAGCGCAATGTAAAGGAACTGCGGTTTGGCTGCAACTACCCGCGCAGCATTTATTTGCGCAACATCGTGTTCTCGTCCAAAGCGGTGCCCCAGACAGTTACCGGCTTTACCACCAAGCAGGAGGACATTGCGGATTACGGCTCAGCCCAAGAGGGCAAGCTGATGCCCGCCGTGAATGCGCAGTACACCTCGGATGCCGAGAAAGGCACGATGGTGGTGGATAAAAACGGCGGTTTCGTCCTGAAAACTGGCGAGACGATCAGCTTTAAGGACCAGTTCCGCCGCGGCAGCTACCTGTCCATCAACGAGCAAGTCGACAAAAATCTGTTTGACACGCAATGGACCATCTATGAAGATGGGAAGGCGGTTACATCGACAAAAGAGGGAGACGGCAAGAAGCTAACGCTTGATGGCGATTCTATAAGTCTCAAAGATAAGACTGGCACTGCCCCCGACGATGGCCGTATCGAAGTAAAAAATGCCGAAGGCGACGCCGCGCAAATTGCCCCTAATTATAATGCCTACGACGGCATCAAACCCAGCAAGAAAGACGAAAACGATAATACCATCGTTTTCCGCTCTTACGCGAACCCCGACGCTACGGATGCAGAAGGCGAGACCCAGTTGAAGGTCGTGTTTGTCAACACGGTCAAAACCGGCAGCCTGACCATCAACAAGGTGCAGGACGGAAAAGGCGATAGCTTAGATGGCAAAACGTACAAGTTTATGGTCCGCTTCACCAACGTTGGCGGCCATGCGCTGGAAGACGAGGCCATTGTAGAACCGTATGAGGTGACAGTTGGCAAGCCGTGTGTCATTAACAATATCCCCGTTGGCACACGCTTCACCATTGAGGAAGTAACGCCTACGGATGGTTCCAAGCTGACGAACGTATCGGTCACCGGTGGTGGCAGCGGCACCATGGTCTTGAACAATCAAACCGTGCGCGGTTCTATCGTTGCAGGCGACGAGAATAAGGCCGTAGCGACCTTCACCAACACCAAGCAGGAAACGCTGGATATTACCGGCACAAAGATTTGGAAGAATGCTGACAACAGCCTAATGACGGAGCATCCGGCCACGATTTATGTGCAGCTGCAGCGCCGCTGTGTTGGCGAGACATCGGAATTGTCCTGGACACCTGTTACATACCTGAACGAGACTTACACAAGGGTTGAGCAAAAATATGAAGGTATGAAATTCAGCTTCCTGGGCCTGCCTGCTAAGGATTACGACGGCGGAAACCAGACGCCCTACGAGTACCGTGTAGTCGAAGGTTCCGTTGACAATAAGGGAGTTTTCCAAGCGGTTGATGATGAGAAAACCATCACGATTGGCGAGAAGGTTTACAGCGTCACTTATAAGTATACGGCCTCGAAACCCGATGATTCAAGTAACAACAATGCAAAGCAGACCGTGACCATCACCAACACGCAGCAAGACCCGAAGTTTACGTTGGATGTTACCAAGAAGTCGGCCGAGAACGATGGCGAGAACGACAAGCAGAAGCTGCTGGAAGGTGTTGAGTTCACGCTGGAAAAGCTGGATGAGAACGGCCAGGTGGATACAAGCTTTGAAACAAAAACCGGCATTACCGACGGACAAGGTGTACTGAAGCTGAAAAATTCTGGTGGAAGCACATCCGATAAAGCTTTTGCCGACTTGGAGGCCGGTACCTACCGCCTGACCGAGACAAAGACAGCGGAGGGCTACAACCTGCTGTCGGCGCCGATTGTTATTACCTTTACAAAAGATGGTCAGTGCCGGATTGGGAATGATGCCCTCATGCAAGCCAAAAACGACACAATCTTTACAGGCGATGCCGTAAACGGCTACAAGTTGGCCTTGACCGTCTTG
The DNA here is from genome assembly GCA_025758045.1 of Oscillospiraceae bacterium. Lineage (NCBI taxonomy): Bacteria > Bacillati > Bacillota > Clostridia > Eubacteriales > Oscillospiraceae > Oscillospiraceae bacterium. Next base: position 2,138,637 of record CP107208.1, read on the forward strand.
AACAGAAAGACACCTGCGCTGCCGCATACGGGTGCGGATGCGCCTAGCTTGTGGCTGCTGATCGGGCTGCCGCTGGCAGTGGCGGGGTTGTTGATACTGGTATTCCGTTACAACAAGAAAGGGGGACGGACGCGTTAATTGTTCCCCAATACAAACAATAAACAAATGAAGAGAGGTAAAGTCATGAAAAAGAAAAGCAGATTCTTGACAGGCCTGTTAAGCGCCGTCATGGCCCTCAGCCTGTGCGCCCTGCCGGCAATGGCAGCAGATGAAGGCAGTGGAACAACAACGACAAACACTGCAAATCCGGTTTGGACGGAAACGGAAGGTTCCATTACGATTCATAAGTATGAGTGGAACGAAACAAGTAGAGGGCCTGCAACCGGCGAGCTAGGAGACGCAGCGAGTCTTCCTTCGAAAACTACTGATGACAAAACTGAAACGCCTACTCCGTTGGCAGGTGCAACCTTTACCGTTTATAAGGTTAAGGATGCAGACGAACTGAAAAATTATTATGATGGTAAAGTTGTAGAAGGTTGGCCTGCAAGCTGGGCAGAATATGCAGAAAAGGATTCTGCTACCGGCAGTTATAAACTGAGGAGTGGCGTGTCTTTAACTCCATTCGGTTCGAAAACGACAGATACCAATGGCGTTGCTCAGTTTGGCAAAGTGCAGGGGGAAAATGAGAAGACAGAAGTATTGCCTTTGGGTCTTTACCTTGTGCTTGAAACCAAAACACCGGATTCTGTCAAGACTGCATGTGAGCCGTTCTTTGTCTCTGTTCCTATGACAAAAGTCTCGGGTGATACGAATGGCGGTCTGACTGATTGGCTGTACGATGTTCATGTCTTCCCGAAAAACTCTACTGCATATGGTCAGGCTGTTTTGCAGAAAGTCGGTAAGCAGAGCGGTACGGATCAAGAAGTTACAGCCATGCAGGGCTACAAGTTTAAGCTCTATAAGAAGAATGATGTCGGAACATGGACTTGGATTGAGAAGAAGCCTGCAAATGGCGTAGATAATGCAGGCGAGTTGCTTGACGCAGATAATAAAACGGGTGTCCTTACCACGGGTGCAGATGGCAAAATCAGCGTTTCTGGTTTGACCAAAGGTGTATATGCCTTTGTGGAAACTGAAGTTAATGCAAACGATGGTTACATTTTGGATTCCGGCATTGCCTATGTTTTTAAGATCGATGGCAATGGCGATATGGTTGCAGCGACCAACGATGATGTTAAAGACGTGAAATACCCTGAAGAAAATGTAACGAGCTTTGACACTAATGTTTTTAGTGAAGCACAGGTTAAAGTAAAGAACTACAAGCCGGACTTCAAAAAGGAAATTAAAGGTCATAAGGATGCAGACTATGGCATTGGTGATGATGTTCCGTATACTCTGACTGTCAATGTTCCTGAAAACGTTGCAAAACTGAGGACTTTCACCGTATCTGATGAAATGAATAGCGACCAGCTGGTTGTTAATGATAATAGTATTGATGTTAAAGGTGTAAAAGCTGGCGAAACTGAAGAAATGACACTTGAAGAGGGCGAGGGTAAGGAGTATACCCTGACGCCAATGAGTGCTACGGGTAAGTCTGGCTTTACGATTGCATTTGATACTAAAAAGATTGCTGCATATGCAGGTGGAACCATTACCATTACCTATACCGCAAAGCTCCAGGCCAAAGCTTCGGTTGGTGAAGTGGGCAATGTAAACAGTGCCGACCTGAAATACTCCAAGAAGACAGATATTAAAACTACCGAAGATGATCATCCGTATGATATCCATGACGAAGCTGTTGTTTATACGTTCAAGACTGGCATCCTGAAAAAGGGTGGTAGTGCGAATGGCGAAGCGCTGAAGGATGTTGAATTTACCCTTTATAAAAAGGTTGATGCAAAAAAAGATACGGTGAGCAAAGATGGCACCACCGTTACGTTTATGGGTACTACTAAGCCCATTTTAACGCCTGCGGAAGCAAAAGCAAAAAAACTGAACGCTACTGATGGTGGTACTGAGCCTCAGTGGTTTGCTGCTATGAATTTGAAGACGGGCGACGACGGTAAGGATGTTGCAAATGGTTTGCCGACTGGCGAGTATAAGCTGGTTGAAACCAAGACTCACGAAGGCTATAACCTGTTGACTGAGCCGGTGGACGCAAACCTGACTCTGGACTGCACCACCACATGGAGTAAAAAGGATACCTTTGATAACACGGGTAAACTGATTAAGAATGAATACAGTAAGACCGAGGTTAAGAATAGCGATAAAACTCCGTACAAATATGCAGAGATCGTCATCATCAACCGCAAGGGCTTCAACCTGCCCCGTACCGGTGGTTTCGGCACCCTGCTGTTCAGCGGCATTGGCGCACTGCTGGTCGTCGGCGGTGTCGGCGTGCTGATGTCCACCAAGAAAAAGAAGGGCAATGGCTGATTGACACCCCTCTTTTAGCAAACAAAACGAATCAAACCATACACCAAAAGGGGAAGGGCCGGTTCCGGCTCTTCCCCTATGGTGGGTTTTGAAAGGATTTTTGCCATGGATACCTCCACCAGACTGAAATTGGGCTTTGCTGCGCTGATGATCCTGTCGGGCATCGGCGTGGCCTCCTACCCGGTTATCAGCAATATGGTGGCCCAGCGCCACGCCAGTACGGCTATCCAAAATTACGACGAGACCGTGCATAGCATGGACACCGAAAAGCTGGACGCCGCCAAGGAAGCCGCCCGCCGCTACAACCAGCAGCTGGGCAGCGCGCTGGACCGCGATGCCGCCGGCGAAGCCGAGGACACCGGCACCAGCTATGTGGACCTGATCGACGTGGGGGAAAGCCTTGGCTACATCACTATCCCGAAAATCGACGTAAACCTGCCCATTTACGAGGGCACCAGCGACGATGTGCTGCTGAAAGGCGTCGGCCATCTGGAAGGCTCCAGCTACCCGCTGGGCGGAGAAAGCACCCACAGCGTGCTGACCGGGCATCGCGGCCTGGCCGAGGCTGTGCTGTTTACCGACCTGGACAAATTACAAGAGGGCGACAAATTTTACCTGCACATCATGGACGAGGTGCTGGCCTACCAGGTCGACCAGGTCAAGGTCGTTCTGCCCGAGGAGACCGATGACCTTACGATCGTGCAGGGCCAGGACTACTGCACCCTGGTGACTTGCACGCCCTACGCCATAAATACCCACCGCATGCTTGTGCGCGGCATCCGCGTGCCGTATAATGGAGAGGAAGAAACCGGCGATACCCCGCAGGTCGTGCAATATCAGGCCCTGCACACCGGCACCGTGGTCAAGCGCATCGTGGATGCCTGGCCGTGGATCTCGGTGACCGGCAGCGTGATTATTGGCGGCGAAGCACTGCTGCTGCTTCTGCTGCTGCATCGCTGCAAAAAACGGGAGGAGGACGACTAAATGCGGCGTCTGCTTGTAAAAATCGGCGCGTGGCTGGCCATTCTGCTGGGCCTTGCCATGATGCTGCAGCCCACCGCCGCTGATTGGCTGACCCGCCAGCGCAACAGCAAAACGGCACAGCAGTTTGCCGCCAACACAGCCACCGCCGCCGATGCGGCAAACACTGACAGCGCCAGCCAAACCGCCGAGGAAAGCCGCCCCTACCCGGAACTGTACGCCGCCATGCAGGCCTACAACGCGCAGATTTACGCCGACGGCCAAAGCGGCCTGACCGACGCCTTCGCCTACGAGAACCCGCCGCTGGATCTGACCGATTACGGCTATGACGAGGAGGTCCTCGCTATGCTGTGGATCCCGCGGCTGGATCTGGAACTGCCCGTTTACCTGGGCGCCAGCCGGGAGAATATGGCCAAGGGCGCGGCGCTGCTGGGGCAGACCTCGATGCCGCTGGGCGGCGAAAACACCAACACCGTACTGGCCGCCCACCGCGGCTATTATGGCGCGGAAATGCTGCGCAACGTGCAGCAGATCCAGGTGGGGGACAAGATCCAGCTGACCACCCCGTGGGACACTTTAATTTACCGCGTGGCAGAGCTGAAAATTATCGACCCTGCGGATATTTCCTCGGTACTCATCCAGCCGGGGCGGGATCTGCTGACGCTTTCCACCTGCCACCCCTACACCCAGAATTACCAGCGCTACCTTGTGATAGCCGAACGCGACCCCGATGCCGCCGTGACCGATAAGGACACCGACCTGCAGGAAAGCGAGGCCACCTGGGATGCCTCGCCCCGGCAGGTGACGATGGAAACAGACGGTACAACGTCTATCGCTGAGGTGGAACCCCAAAGCATCACCCCGCTGCCGCAGGAGGGCAGCACAGAATCCGAAGGCAGCGTGGTCTCCAACCTGATGATCTGGCTGGAAAACAACGCCCTTTGGGCCGGGTTCGTCTTTATTGCCGCCTGTGTCGGCGTGCTGGCGATCTGGCAAAAACACCGGGAGGAATGACCATGCAATACAACCAAAAGGCCGTTGACGTAGCGGCGGAAGTTTCCAAAGCCGTGTTTGGCAAGCCGCAGACCATCCGCACCATTTGGATGGCCATGCTGGCGGGCGGCCATGTGCTGATCGAGGACATCCCCGGTGTGGGCAAAACGACGCTGGCGCTGGCCTTTGCCCGCGCACTGGAGCTGAACGAGAGCCGCGTGCAGTTTACCCCGGACGTGCTGCCCTCGGACATTGTGGGCTTTACCGTGTTCCAGAAGGAGACCGGGCGGCTGGTATACCACCCCGGCGGCGTGATGTGCAACCTGTTTTTGGGTGATGAGATCAACCGTACCTCGAGCCGAACCCAGTCGGCGCTGTTGGAGGTCATGGAGGAGGGCACCGTCACCGTGGACGGCGTGACCCACCCCGTGCCCGCGCCCTTTACCGTTATCGCCACCGAAAACCCCGTGGGTGCCGCCGGTACCCAGATGCTGCCGCAGTCTCAGTTGGACCGTTTTACCGTGTGCGTTGTCATGGGCTACCCGGATACCGAGGCCGAGATGCAGATGCTGGCGGGCCGCGGCCAGCGCACCCTGCTGGAACAGGTGCACCCCGTGGCCAACCAGGCCGACTTGCTGGCTATGCAAAAAGAGGTAGCCGGGGTGTTTATCCATGAGCTGATGTATCGCTATATCGTGGATCTGGCACAGGCCAGCCGAAAGGACCCGCGTCTGGCGCTGGGGCTCAGCCCCCGTGCGTCGCTGGCGCTGGCTGGCATGGCGCGGGCGGCAGCATATTTGGCGGGGCGGGATTTTGTTGCTCCGCAGGATGTGACCACTGTGTTTGCCGATGTGGCCCGCCACCGTCTGGTGCTGGCTGACCAGGCCAAGGCGGGCGGCGAGACGGTGGATGTGGTCATCGACGATCTGCTGCGCACCGTGCCGCGTCCCCGCCCGGAAAAGGCCGACCGCCATGGCAGGTAAACTGTGCTGGGCGCTGGGCCTGGTGCTGCTGTTTGCCGCTGCGGTGCTGACGCAGGCACCGCTGGCCGTAGGGCTGCTGGGATTTTTCCTGCTGCTGACCCTGCTGCTGGTGCTGGAAGTGAGGTACTTGCGCGGCAAGGTGGAGGCCGAACTGATCGTGCCCGACCAGCCTGCCGTGCAGGGCCGGCCCTTTGTGCTGACCGTGCGGCTGACCAACCACAGCCCGCTGCCCATCCCCCAATTGCTGACACTGGTGCAGGCCACCGATGAATGGGGCGGCAATACCATAACTTTACGCTGCAGCGGTATGTTGGGCAGCAAGGCCCGCGCTGAGCAGCGGTTGACGCTGCAGGCCAACAAAAGCGGCGTGTGGCAATTACGGCTGCAAAGCGTGACGCTGTGGGACCATCTGGGGCTGTTCAAAGCCCAATGCGGCCTGCCGCAGACCGCACAAGGCCTGTGTGTGCTGCCCCAAAGTGCCCGCCTGGGCAGCGACACCCAGCCCGACCCTGACGCCGACGGCATGCAGGAGAGCGACCGCAGTGTGCTGGGCGGCAACTACGATGTGCGAGAGTACCGCGAAGGGGACTCGCTGAAACAAGTCCACTGGAAGTTGAGTGCCAAGCTGAACCGGCTGTTGATCCGTGAACCGCTGGCCGCCGGTACGATGGCGGGGCAGGGGAGCGGTGACGGCCCCGGCGAGGGTGAGGGTGACATGTGGGGGGATTTCCCCGCCGAAGCCGCCCTGCACCGGGAAGCACCGCCCACCAAGAAAAAGGCAGTGGCGCTTTCCAAACGCGGCGGCACCGATGCCGACAGCGGCCTGGAGTTTCTGGACCGTGTGCTCATCAGCCCCGCCGTACCCGCGCGGGATACCCTGTGGCTGGTGGTGGACCTCTGCCTGCTGCTGGCGCTGGCCTTTGGGCTGGTGTCCGCCGCCGTGACGGCCTTTGCCGTGCACCCGCCCGTTTGGGTGTGGCTGGCGCTGGCCGCTTGGTGCGCCGGGTGGTGCCTGTTTGGGCGGCTGCCCCGGCGTGTGCAGCGGTTGGGCCTGCTGGCTGGCAGCCTTGTCTATTTGGTGGGGCTGTTTTTGTGCCAGCGCAGCTTTTTGGCCGGGGCACGCCAGTTTGGCGCTGCCGTGGCCGCAAGCTTAAATGAACGTTTTAACGCAAATCTGGCCGCCACAGCGGGCGGCACCCCGGCCCAGCTGGGGCTGTTTCTGGCGCTGGCCGCCCTGCCTTTGGCGGGCCTGCTGGCGCTGGCCGCGCTGCGCCGGGCCGACATTTTGCTGTTGAATCTGCTGCTGCTGCCGGCGGCGGTGTTCCTGCTGCTGGCGGGCAGCAACGTCTCCACGCCCTGCTGGCTGCTGCTGGCCGTGGGCTGGCTGGGGGCGCTGGCAGGCTCCCGCGCCGTGCGCCGCCGTGCCCTATGGGGGGCGGCGGAGTCAGAAACCTGCCGCCGCAATCAGGCACAGCACAGGGCCATCCAAAAAGGCTCGGCGGCGGCCACTGTGCTGGTATGCGCTGCGCTGTTGGTGCCCGCCTTTGTGCTGCGGCCTGTGGTAGGTTTGCCCTTGCAGGTATTGCAGCCCGCGGCCCAGGTGATGGAATCGGCGGCCATAAGCGCCGCTGTGACCTGGCTGCCCCGCGTCAGCGGCGGGCGGCTGAACCTGCATGTAGAAGCTGCCGCCGGCGGTGTGGCCGATGGTGCCTTAGCCCAGGGCGGCGGCTTGCAGCTGCGCGGGGTCGAGGATCTGGCCCTGACCGCCAGTGACCAGCCTGAGGAGACCGTCTACCTGCGGGGGTTTATCGGTGGCAGCTACGACGGCACCGCCTGGCAGGCCCCCGATGCAAACGCCTTTGACAGCGCCGCCATGAACTGGAAGACCGAGGACGACGCCCGCCTGACTATTGCCAGCCTGCCGTTTTTGCGTGCCGCCTACGATGGCGCCGCCGAGCCGCAATCCCTTACGGTGGAGCGGCTGAACGCGGGGGACGCCTACACCTACGCCCCCTACAACGCCTACTGGAATGACTACTACACCCTAAACGGCGACGGCGCGGCGGACGGCCAGACCGCACAGGACGATGTGTTTTTGTATTATCCGCGCAGCATCGCCAAAGAACTGCTGACCGCCCGCGCCGAGGGTGACCCCAGCGTGCTGGACCGCATGGAGAACTCCTACGCGGCCTACGCCAACAGCCACTACACCGCCGTGCCCGATGGCTACGACGACTTGCAGGCCCAGTGCGAAACGGCTGCCAAAGAGCAAAAGCTGACCGACCCGGACGACATCACAGCCTACATCTGCACCTGGCTGAACACCAACTGTTGGTATGACACCAACGCCTCCCAGGCACCGGACGGCACCGACCCGATCCACTACTTTTTGTACGAGTCCAAGTCCGGCTACAGCGTGCAGTTTGCCTCGGCGGCCACGCTGATGTTCCGCATGTTCGGCCTGCCCGCCCGCTATGTGGTAGGGTATGCTGCGCCGCAAAGCTTGTTCACCCAGCAGGCGGACGGCAGCTGGCACGCCGTTTTGCAGGACGATAATGCCCATGCCTGGGCCGAGGTCTACATCGACGGCCAGGGCTGGACCCCCATGGAGATGACCCCCGGTGTGCTGGTAACAGCTGAAAAGGCCGACTACAAGAGCAGCCTGCCGGAGACCACCCCTGCCGAGAGCAGGGCCGCAGCCACCACTGACAGCGCCGATACCCGGCAGAACTTGCAGCTTTCCACCGCCCCGCGCCGTGCCCTGTGGCTGGTGGCTGTGCCGGTGGTGATGCTGGCTGCAGTTACAGCTGCTTTTATCCTGCACCGCCGCCGTGTGCTGGGGCTGGATACCCGCCGCCCCTGTGCAGAGCGGGTGCTGGCGATCTTTGCTGCAATCTATGCGCAACTGGTGCGCCGCGGCCTGCCTGCGGGTACGTCCTCGGACGAGCAGGCGTTCTCCCAGTTTTTGCTGAAAGAGGTACATGAGCTTTCGGGCGGGGAAATCGAGGCGATGGTATCGCTTGCGCAGCGTGCCGCCTTTGCCGCCGATACCCTGACCGAAGAAGACGTAGCCGCTATGCGCGGCTGGTACAACCGCATCAAAAACAACAAAAAGACATAATTCCACATAAAAATTGCGAAAAAATTGCGAAATTTTTTCCCAAAACACCCCAAAACCGTTGAAACCTACGCACTGCGTATGTTATACTAACCTAAACACCATTGAACAAGGAGTCGATTCTGAGATGCCGCGTCGCAAAAAATCGGATGAAGGCATTATGGATATCACCCGCATGGCAGAGGATCTGGGCGTATCAAAAACGACGGTATCCCGTGCTTTGTCCGGCAATGGCCGTGTAAGCGAAGCAACCCGCCAGCGTGTGGTGGACTATGCCCGTGAGAAAAATTATGTCCCGAACATGATGGCGAAAAGCCTCGTCACCAAAAAGTCGTATAATGTTGCGCTGGTGTTTTCGCGCCAGTTTTCTAACTTCGAGGGTCAATTCCTGCGCAAAACTATCACCGCCGTCTGCGATGTGATGGCCCGCAACGATTACGATGTGCTGCTGGCCATGGTGGGTGAGCAGGAGTCCCAGCCCATGCAGCGCCTGCTGGTCAACCACAAGATCGATGGCGTCATCCTGGCCCGCTCGCTGGAGCGTGACCCTCTGATCCCATTGCTGCAGCAAAGCAAACTGCCCTTTATCGCCATCGGCCGCCCGGCCGACCCCACGGTGCTTTACGTCGACCACGACCAGGTGGGCGGCTGCCGTGAGATGACCAACCTGCTGCTGATGAAAGGTCTGCACCGCATCGCCCTGTTGGGCGGTTCCATGCTGTACACCGTCAATCAGACCCGTCTCGAGGGCTTCCGCCAGGCGCACGAGCACAGCCGTTGTAAGATCGATGAAACCCTGCTTTTTTTGGAGTTGGAGACCGACGATCTGCGCATCGACGCCATCCAACAGGCTGTGGCACGCAAGGCGGACTGCCTGCTGTGCATGGACGACCACGTGGCCATGCTGGCACTGAACACCGTGCGCCAGATGGGTCTGAAAGTGCCCAATGACATCCGTATTGCTTCGCTGTATGACGGCGAGGCCCTGCTGGATTGCACGCCGCAGATCACGGCGGTGTCTTTCGACCCCGAACTGCTGGGCAAACGCGCCGCACAGCAATTGTTGGCCGTCACCCGCCGCCAGCCCGTCGAGACCGGCGCCCTGCTTGGCTACCAGGTGGGCCTGCGCACCTCGACACAGACCTGATTTTGCCCCCATTATTCAATAATAAGCAAAGCCGCCCGGCCTGAAATTCTCTTCAGGCCGGGCGGCATTTTCTATGGATGCCTAAATTTATTCAGCGTTGTTCAGATAAATACGTGCCTCATACGGGCGGAAATGTGCCGCATCCGCGGGGGTGTCATAGTTGCCCAGCAGCAGGGTATCCAACGGCAAGGGAGCCACTGCGTCGGCGGGCAGGGTGAGCGGCTCCTCGTAGAAATTGCACAGCACGGTCATCACCTGGTCACCCAGGCGGCGCTGGTAGGCAAACAGAGCCGGGTGGTCTGCAAACAGCAGGGTAAAGTCGCCCTCACTGAAAATGGGATACTGTTTGCGCAGACGAATGAGCGCCTGGTAATAGTGGAACACCGAGCCGGCATCCGCCACCTCGTCCGCCGCATTGATGGCGGTATAGTTGGGGTTCACCTGCAGCCAGGGCGTGCCATCGGTAAAGCCCGCATTGGTGGTGGCGTCCCACTGCATGGGGGTGCGGGCGTTGTCGCGGCTCTTGGCGTGGAGAGAGCGCAGGATGTCTGCCTCGCTGTACCCGGCCTGGGTACGCTCGCGGTACATGTTCAGCGTTTCAATGTCGCGGTAGTCGTCGATGGTGGGGAAGGTGACGTTCGTCATGCCCAACTCCTCGCCCTGGTAGATGTATGGAGTGCCTTGCATGCCGTGCAGCAGGGTGGCCAGCATCTTGGCGGATTCCTGCCGGTAAGCGCCATCGTTGCCCCAGCGGGAGACGATGCGCGGCAGGTCGTGGTTGTTCCAGAACAGGCTGTTCCAGCCTTTGCCGTGCAGGCCCACCTGCCACTTGGTCAGCACCTCTTTCAGCGCCGAAAGCTGCAGCGGAGCCAAATCCCACTTCGCCTTGCCGGGAATCTGGTCCAGGCCGATGTGCTCAAACTGGAACACCATCGAGAATTCCTTGCCCCGCGGGTCGCTGAAGATGGGGGCGTTCTGCACATTGGCGCCCCAGGCCTCACCCACGGTCACCAGATCGGTGCTGCCAAAGGTGTTGGCGTTCAACTCCCGGATATAGGCATGCAGCATCGGGCCGTTGGAGGTAATTCCCAGGTCCGGGTCCTTGGCGATCTGGTCGATGACATCCAGCCGGAAACCGCCCACGCCCTTGTCCATCCAAAAGCGGATAGCCTTGTACAACTCCTGCCGCAGGGCGGGGTTGTCCCAGTTCAGGTCAGGCTGTTTGATGGAAAACTGGTGGAAATAATACTGCCCCACCTCGGGCACCCAGGTCCAAGCCGAGCCGCCAAAGGTGGCCCGCATCTTGTTGGGCGGCGTGCCCTCCACGCCGTCGCGCCAGACGTAATAGTCGTGGTAGGGGTTGTCGCGGCTCTTTTTTGCCTCCTGGAACCAGCGGTGCTCGTCCGAGGAGTGGTTCAGCACCAGATCCATGATGATGCGGATGTGGTGTTTTTTGGCTTCGGTGATGAGGTTGTCCATGTCGGCCAGCGTGCCGAACATGGGGTCAATATCGCAGTAGTCGGAAATGTCGTAGCCGTTGTCATCCTGCGGGCTGCGGTAGACGGGGCTGAGCCAGATGGCGTCGATGCCCAAGCTCTCCAGATAGCCAAGCCGCTGGATGATGCCGGCCGGGTCGCCAATGCCGTCGCCGTTACTGTCCTGAAAGCTGCGGGGGTAGATCTGGTAGATCACAGCGTTTTTCCACCAGGGCTGCGGGTTTGCCATAGTTTTTCTCCTTATTGGTACCTTAGGTAAATGTCGGAATTTGAAATCGTTTGCGCCGTTACAATCATAACCGAATCAAACCCAATTTGCAAGATGCCGGGGCTGCTGATGCCCTACGATTTTTGCGGGGTGGAAGATGTAAATTTTGTATCTTCTGCAAAATACGTCACGCGCCCCTCGTTATAGTAAGCAGAGATTACCAATAACTGGGAGGCAACGACCATGAAAATACTGCTTACGACCGATACCTGGGTTCCTACCATAAACGGCGTTGTAACGTCCACTGCCACCCTGCGTGCCGCACTGACGGCCCAGGGGCACGAGGTGCGGGTGCTGACCCTTTCCGGCGACAGCCATACCTATACAAAGGACGGTGTGACCAGCCTCGGCTCACTGGATGCCGGGCTGGTCTACCCAGGGGCCCGGATGCGCGCCCCGGCATTGAATCGTGCCATCCGTGATCTGATCGACTGGCAACCGGATGTTGTCCACTCTCAGTGCGAGTTCAGCACTTTTGCCCTGGCACGCCGGATTGCGCACGCTGCGGGCGCACCGCTTATCCACACCTATCACACGGTGTACGAGGATTACACCCACTACTTTTCCCCCAGCCGCAGCATGGGGCGCAAGATGGCGGCGCTGTTCACCCGCATGATCTGCGCCGACTGCGACGCAGTCATCGCACCCACGCCCAAGATCAGCCGCCTGTTGGTGGGCTACGGCGTGCACTGCCCGGTGCGTATCATCCCCACGGGGCTGGACCTGCAGCGCTTTGCTGTGCCCCAGGATGATGCCCTGCGCAGCCGCCTGGGCCTGCCGCCGAAAGAGGCAAACAAGACCGTCCTGCTCAGCCTGGGACGGCTGGCCAAGGAAAAAAACACAACAGAACTTGTCGATTCTATGCAGAATTTGCCGGACGCAGTTCTGCTCATCGTCGGCGACGGCCCAGAGCGCGCCGTGCTGGAACAGCAGGCGCAAAGCCTCGGCGTTGCTGACCGCGTGATTTTCGTAGGGGCCGTCCCGCCTGCCGAGGTGCCTCGCTACTACGCGCTGGGGGATGTATTTGTCAGTGCCTCCACCAGCGAGGCTCAGGGCTTGACCTACATCGAGGCTATGGCCGCAGGATTGCCGCTGCTTTGCCATGCGGACCCCTGTCTGGACGCGCTGGTGCGGGAAGGGGAGACCGGCTGGGCCTACCACACGCCTGCCGAGCTGGCTGCCCGTGCCGCTGCTCTGCCCAAAGGTCACCAACTGGCTGCCATGAGGCAAAACGCCCGCCGCGCCGTGCAGCCTTACACGAAGGAACAGTTTGGTCTTAGCGTAGTGCAGCTTTACGCGGCGGCGCTGGGCCGTAAACACGCCGCCCGCAGTGCGGCAGGGGGGAATGTGGCATGATCAAAAAAATCAACCAGGCAGCGTCTATCCTGGGGCTGGTGCTCTGCGCCGTGCTGGCATATGTCTTTTGGAAAGCCGGGCTATTTGACTCCAAAGAAGCGCTGACCAGCTGCATCAGCCGGTTCGGCTGGGCAGGTCCGGCGGTGTTCATCACATTTCAGGCCGTGCAGGTGGTCATCCCCATCCTGCCCGGCGGGCTGGGGTGTCTGGCCGGGGTCATCCTGTTCGGTGTGTGGAAAGGCTTCTGGTACAACTATATCGGCATCTGCGCCGGGTCGATGGCGGCGTTTGCCATCGCCCGCGCCTGCGGCCGCCCGCTGCTGGAAAGCGTTTTCCCCGCCAAAATGATTGAAAAATATGACCGCTGGATGGGCAGCGGCAGCCGGTTTGCCAAGTGGTTCGCATTCCTTATTTTCATCCCGGTTGCGCCGGATGATTATCTCTGCTTTCTTGCAGGCACCACGCGCATCGGCTGGCGGCTGTACGCGGCCATCATCCTGCTGTGCAAACCGGCGTCCATTGCGCTGTACAGCCTGGGCCTGACCGTAGTTGCGCAAAATTTGCTGGGTCTTTGGAGGTGAACGCCATGCGCACCGTACATATTTACAGCGGCTCGCTGGCGCTGGTCAGCAAAAGCGGGGTAGGGCAGGCAGCCAAACACCAGCGGGCGGCGCTGGAAAGCGTCGGCGTACACGTCGTCACCGATTGGGACTGTCGTGCCGAGGTGGTACACATCAACACCGTGCTGCCGGTATCACTTTGGGCGGCACGCCATGCCCGCCGCCGGGGGCAAAAGGTCATCTGGTACGGCCATTCTACCGAGAAGGACTTCCGCAACTCCTTCACCGGCTCCAACTTGCTGGCGCCGCTTTTCAAACAATGGCTGCGGCTGTGCTATAATCAGGCGGACCTCATCATTACACCCACGCCCTACTCAGCCAAAGAACTGGCAGGTTACCGTTTGCGCCCGACCATCGTGCCGCTTTCCAACGGCGTGGATACCCGGTTTTTTGCCCCCAACCCCGCCAGCCGGTCCATCCTGCGGGAAAAGTACCGCCTGGCGGCGGATAAGTCCGTGGTCATCAGCGTAGGGCATTATATGCAGCGCAAAGGGATACTGGATTTTATTGCGCTGGCTCGCAAAATGCCGCAGGTGCAGTTTTTGTGGTTCGGCTACACCGACCCGCACCTTGTGCCGCATAACGTCAAAGCCGCCATGGCGGATGCACCGGAAAACCTGCGGTTTCCGGGCTTTCTCTCCCAGGCAGAGCTGCGCACGGCCTACTGCGGGGCGGACGCCTTTTTGTTTTGCAGCTATGAGGAGACAGAGGGCATCGTGATATTAGAAGCCCTGGCCTGCTCAACGCCTACGCTGGTACGGGACATCCCGGCCTATCGCGGTTGGTTACGGGACAGCGTAAACGTCCACACCTACCGCACCACGCAGGACCTGCCCACCCGCTTGCAGGCACTTTTGCAGCACAAACTCCCCGATACTGCCGCAGCCGCCCGCCAAACCGCAGAGGAACGGGCACTACCCCGTATTGGAGCACAATTATTGGAATTATATAAAACATTATAGATCCTTTTTCCGCCCCGGAACAGCATCGATCTCGGCTGCTCCGGGGGTTTTGTACCTGTCGAAACCTGCCGCACGCGCAACTTGCGCAATGGTCTATGACATAAAATGCGCAAATGTGGAGTAAATGTGCACAATTGTGGCGCGCCAGTTTCATAACAACTTACAAACTTGGGCAATATCGACAAAAACGGGTTGATTTTTGAAAAGACGCCATGTATAATATAGGCAATCCGAACGGAAAATGTATTCGAATTGCGCAAACGAATTCACTCACTTGGATCTAACTTGTTTTCTTAATTGAAGGAGGAAAACGACCATGAATGCAAAAAAGACCCTTTCTTTGAGCCTGGCCTCCGCCATGGCCCTCGGCCTGTTGGCAGGCTGCGGCAGCAGCGCTTCTTCCACCGCTGCTTCCACTGCTGACAGCACCGCATCCGCTGCTGACTCCACCTCTACCGCTGCTACTGCTGATGCAGCCGGCAAGGTCTACTACCTGAACTTCAAGCCCGAGCAGGATGAAGCCTGGCAGGATCTGGCCGCCAAGTACACCGAGGAGACCGGCGTTCCCGTCACCGTCGTGACCGCTGCTTCCGGCCAGTACGAGACCACCCTGATGAGCGAGATGGCCAAGAGCGATGCGCCCACTCTGTTCCAGGTCAACGGCCCTGTCGGCCTGGCCAGCTGGAAGGACTACTGCTACGACCTGTCCGGCTCCAAGATCGCCGGTGAGCTGACCAGCGATTCCTACGCCCTGAAGGACGGCGACGCCACCCTGGGCATCGGCTACGTTATCGAGAGCTACGGTCTGATCACCAACAAGACCCTGCTGGAAAAGGCTGGTTACAGCGTGGACGACATCAAGAGCTTTGCCGACCTGAAGAAGGTTGCCGAGGACATCACCGCCCGCAAGGACGAGCTTGGCTTCGCTGCATTCACCTCCGCCGGCATGGATGGTTCTTCTGACTGGCGCTTCAAGACCCACTTGGCCAACCTGCCCATCTACTTCGAGTATCAGGCAGACGGCATCAATAACACCGACGCCATCAAGGGCACCTACCTCGACAACTACAAAGACATCTTTGATCTGTACATCAACAACTCCACCTGCGATCCCGCTGAGCTGGCTGGCAAGACCGGCGACGACAGCCGCAACGAGTTCCTGAACAACGAGGCCGTCTTCTTCCAGAATGGTTCTTGGGAGTACAACAACCTGGTCGGCGATGGCAAACCCTTCACCGATGACGACCTGACCATGATGCCCATCTACATTGGCGTCGGCGACGAAGCCAACCAGGGCCTGTGCACCGGCACCGAGAACTACTGGTGCGTCAACAAGGAAGCCAGCGAGGACGACATCAACGCTACTCTGGACTTCATCTACTGGTGTGTTTCTTCTGACGAAGGCACCAAGGCTATGGCTGACGACATGGGCTTTGTTATCCCCTTCAAGGCCGCTGCTGAGTCCCCGAACCTCTTCGTCAAGGTCGACAATGAAATGACCGCTGAGGGCAAGACCCCCGTGGCCTGGAACTTCTCCACCATGCCTTCCGAGAACTGGAAGAACGGCGTTGGTTCTGCTCTGACCGCTTACGCCGCCGGTACCGGCAGCTGGGATGATGTTGTCACCGCCTTCGTGGATGGCTGGGCAAGCGAGGCTGCTTTGAACGCTGCTGCATAATCCCAATAAACCTAAAACGCAATACCTGTGGGGCGGGCGGAAATCGCCCGCCCCGCTTTTTTTAACGAAACGAAGCAAGAAAGAGAATCTGAAAAGGGGGCTTTCCTATGGAAAAAGCCATAAAACGCTACTGGCCCGTCTTTGTGCTGCCAACGCTGATTGCCTTTATTATCGGCTTTGTGTGGCCTTTCATCTGGGGCGCGGGGCTGTCCTTCTGCAAGTTCACTACCGTTAAAAACGTGCAGCTCGTCGGCCTTAACAACTACAAAATGATCTGGATCGATGATACCTTCACCCATGCGTTCTGGTTCACGGCGGCTTTCACCATCGTGTCCACCGTGCTTATCAATGTGCTGGCTTTCAGCATCGCACTGCTGCTTACCCGCGGCATGCGCGGCACCAACGCATTCCGCACGATCTTCTTCCTGCCGAACCTGATCGGCGGTATCGTGCTGGGCTACATCTGGCAGATTTTGCTCAACGGCATCCTTTCTGCCCTGGGCAAGCCGCTGCTCGCGCTGAACGCCACCTACGGCTTCTGGGGCCTCATCATCCTGATGTGCTGGCAGCAGATCGGCTACATGATGATCATCTACATTGCCGGTTTGCAGAACGTGCCCACCGATCTGATCGAAGCGGCCCGCATCGACGGCGCTACCTCCCGCCAGATCCTCTTTAAGATCAAGGTTCCCATGGTCATGCCCAGTGTGACGATCTGCACCTTCCTGACGCTGACCAACTCCTTCAAGCTGTTCGACCAGAACCTCTCTCTGACGGCTGGCGAACCGGCCAAGCAGTCCATGATGCTGGCGTACAACATTTATGATACGTTCTACGCCCGCTCGGGACCCCAGTGGAAGGGCATCGGCCAGGCCAAGGCTATGGTCTTTTTCCTCTTCGTGGTCGTTATCTCTCTGCTCCAGCTCCATTTCACCCGCTCTAAGGAGGTGCAGCAATAATGGGCAAAACTGCTAAGGATCGCCGCATCAACTCGGTGCTGTCGGTCGTGCTTACCATCGTCTGCATCCTCTGGATGTACCCGGTGTTCATGATTTTGATGAACTCGCTCAAGACCGAGCGTGCCA
The DNA here is from genome assembly GCA_025758045.1 of Oscillospiraceae bacterium. NCBI lineage: Bacteria > Bacillati > Bacillota > Clostridia > Eubacteriales > Oscillospiraceae > Oscillospiraceae bacterium. The sequence continues at coordinate 2,155,760 of CP107208.1, forward strand.
TCACCACCACTCACGCCTTCGAGCTGCCCACCGCCGAGACCTTCGTGGGTCTGAAAAACTACATCTACGGCATCACGGAGATGGACTTCCTCTCCTCGCTGTGGTACAGCTTCATCATCACGATCTCCTCCGTCGCGCTGATCTTGCTCTGCTGCTCGATGTGCGCATGGTACATCACCCGTGTGCAGGGCGTGCTCTCCAAGGGCATGTATTACCTGTGCGTCTTCAGCATGATCGTGCCGTTCCAGATGGTTATGTTCACCCTGGCCAAAACGGCAGATACCCTCAAACTGAACAACCCCTACAACATCTGCATCATCTATCTGGGCTTCGGCGCTGGTCTGGCGGTGTTCATGTTCACCGGCTTTGTCAAGTCGATGCCCATCGCCATTGAGGAAGCCGCCATGATCGACGGTTGCAACCCGCTGCAAATCTTCTTCAAAGTGGTTTGCCCCATCCTGAAGCCGACGATGATCTCCACTGCCATCCTGGAAACCATGTGGGTCTGGAATGACTATCTGCTGCCCACCCTGGTGCTGGACATCAAGCAGTTCCGTACCATTCCCATGGCCATCCAGTATTTCCGCGGCAGTTACGGCAAGGTCGAGATGGCCCCCATGATGGCCTGCATTATGATCACGGTCATCCCCGTCATTGTGCTGTACCTGGCCTGCCAGAAGTACATCATCGACGGTGTTGTGGCCGGTGCGGTTAAGGGTTGACAGAGGGCCCGAAAGTATATTCCATTAGAAAGAGGTCAGTATTTTTATGAGAACCAGCGGTATTTTACTGCCGATTTCCAGCCTGCCGTCCCCCGGCGGTATCGGTACCATGGGGGCTGCGGCCCGTGAATTTGTGGACTTCCTGCATGCGGCAGGGCAGCATTACTGGCAGATTTTGCCGGTTTGTCCTACCAGCTACGGCGACAGCCCCTATCAATCCTTCTCCACCTTCGCGGGCAACCCCTACTTTATCGATCTTGACCAGCTGGCCGAGGCCGGGCTGCTTACGCCCGAGGAGTACCGCACAATCGATTGGGAGAGCACGCCCGACTGCATCAACTATGGTGTACTGTACGAGAAGCGCTACCCCGTCCTACGCCGCGCCTGCGCCCGTCTGCTGGCCAACCCCCCAGAGGATTATGAGCAGTTTTTGGCGGACAACGCTTTCTGGCTGCCGGACTACGCCCTGTTCATGGCACTGAAAGATGCCCACGGCGGTAAGTCCTGGCTGGAGTGGGAACGCCCGCTGCGCCTGCGCAAACCGGCCGATCTGGATAAGGCCCGCCGCTATCATAAGGCGAGCATCGATTTCTGGCAGGCTGTGCAGTATCTCTTCTACACCCAGTGGAAAAAACTGAAAGCCTACGCCAATGCCCAGGGCGTCGAGATCATCGGCGACCTGCCCATCTACGTAGCGGCGGACAGTGTGGATGTCTGGAGCAGCCCGCAGGAGTTTCAGCTGGACGAAAACCTGCTGCCTATCGAGGTGGCCGGCTGCCCGCCAGATGGTTTCTCCGCCACCGGCCAGCTGTGGGGCAACCCGCTGTTTGACTGGGACGCCATGGCCGCTACCGGCTACCGCTGGTGGGTGCGCCGCATCCGCCACTTGTGCAGCATCTACGATCTCCTGCGCATCGATCACTTCCGCGGCTTCGCCGGGTACTACGCCATCCCTTACGGCGATAAGACCGCCGAGCATGGCCGCTGGCGCACCGGCCCAGGCTACAGCCTGTTTGCCGCCGTTAAAAGGGAACTGGGCAGCCCCCGCATCATTGCCGAGGACCTGGGTTTCCTGACCGACGATGTGCGCGAGTTGCTGGCCAAGTGCGAGTACCCCGGCATGAAAGTGCTGGAATTCGCCTTTGACAGCCGCGACGGCGGCGACTACCGCCCCCACAGCTATCCCACCAACTGCGTGGCCTACACCGGCACCCATGACAACGAGCCTGTACAGGGCTGGTTTGCCACCGCCGATAAGACCGACACCGACCGTGCCGTAGAGTACCTGAATCTGACCAAAAAGGAAGGTTACCACTGGGGTATGATGCGCGGTGTCTGGGCCAGCACGGCCGATCTGGCCGTAGTACAGGCACAGGATGTGCTGGGTCTGGGGCATGAATCCCGCATGAACACGCCGTCCACCTTGGGCGGCAACTGGTGCTGGCGCGCACTGCCGGGTGCTTTCACCCCGGCACTGGCGCAAAAGCTCAACCATCTGATGGAGCTGTACGGCCGCCTGCCCGTAGAAGCCGCTCCGGAGGATGCAACCCAGGATCCGGCGGATTCCCCGTCCGTCTGATATAAGGGCCGTGCCGTATCGCGGTGATGACCCGGACTTCTTCTCTTTTTTCTATCGTTTCTTTCTTGCAAACAGGGTAAGGCCCTCGGCAAACCGCCGGGGGCCTTATCCTGTTTTTGCTGCAGGATGGGTCCGGTGGAACTGGCATCCTGTTCCTTCGGCCAAAGCAGCAAGGTCAGCTATCTGCAGATGCTTACAGCGGTGTGTGCTGTTGTCAACGGCGGGCGGCTGATGCAGCCCTATGTTGTACAGCGCATTACCGCCCCGGACGGTACAATAATAAAAGAGGTAGAACCTACAGTGAAGCGGCAGGTCATTTCGGCTGAAACCAGCGCCACGATGTGCAAGCTGATGGAAGGGGTGGTCACCAAAGGCACCGGCACCCGGGCGGCGGTGCCCGGCTACCGTGTGGGCGGCAAAAGCGGCACCAGCCAAAAGCTGGACAGCAAAAACGAGGGCGCCCGCATTGCCAGCTTTGTGGCGGTCGCGCCCATCGAGGCCCCACGGCTGGCGGTGCTGATCTGCCTGGACGAACCCCACAGCTGGACCACCAGCGGCGGCGCCCTCTCCGGCCCCGTCTGCGCCGAGGTCCTGCAAAAGGCCCTGCCATATCTGGGGATAGAGCCGACGGAAATGGTAGAAAAATAAATTTTAAAATTCATTAACGACATTTCCCTGCAAATCTGCTATACTAAAGCTACTTTAAAAAATAGGAGAGTTTTAGCATGCCGCAGCCTTATGTGTTGTTTGACAATGTGTGTAAATATTACCAGATGGGCGATACCCGTATCGCTGCATCAGACCACGTGAGCTTTGAGATCCAAAAGGGGGAGTTCTGCGTCATCCTCGGCCCTTCCGGTGCGGGCAAAACCACCGTGCTGAATATGCTGGGCGGCATGGATACCTGCGACGAGGGCACCATCCTGCTGGACGGCGAGAAGGTCAGCGGCTTTGATAAAAAGCGGCTGACCACCTACCGCCGCTATGATGTGGGCTTCGTGTTCCAGTTTTATAACCTCGTGCAGAACCTGACCGCGCGGGAAAATGTGGAGTTGGCCGCCGAGATCTGCCGCGACCCGCTGGATGCCGACACCGTGCTGGATGAGGTGGGCCTGGCGGACCGCAAAAACAACTTCCCGGCACAGCTTTCCGGCGGCGAACAGCAGCGTGTCTCCATCGCCCGTGCGCTGGCCAAAAACCCAAAGATCCTGCTTTGTGATGAGCCTACCGGCGCGCTGGACTACAAAACCGGCAAGCAGGTGCTGGCCCTGCTGCAGGCCACCTGCCGCAAACAGGGGCGCACCGTCATCGTCATCACCCACAACAGCGCTCTGGCCGCTATGGCGGACCGGGTCATCCGTATCAACAGCGGCCGGGTGGTAGATCAGACCGTGAACCCCAACCCAACCCCTGTGGAAAGGATCGAGTGGTAAATGACACGCAGTTATCGCAAAAATACCCTGCGGACCTTCAAAAGCACCGCCAGCCGGTTCGCCGCCGTCTTTGCCATCGTGGCGCTGGGCGTCGGCTTCCTGGCCGGGCTGAACGCCACGCCCATCGATATGAAAGAGTCGATGGAACGTTATATGGATGATAGCAACTTCTACGACCTGCGCATCGTCTCCACCCTGGGCCTGACCGATGAGGATGTGGACGCCTTGCACCAGGTGGAGGGCGTTCGCCAGGTGCAGCCGGGATACTCGGCAGATTTGCTGGTGGAGGTGGACGGTGACACCGTCGTCAGCCGCGTCCACAGCCTGCCTGCGCCGGAGAATAACACCATCAACCAGCTGAACCTCGTCGAGGGCCGCCTGCCGGAAAAGTCCGGCGAGTGCGTCATCGAAGCCAGCTACACCAAAAAGCAATCTAACTACACCGTGGGCACAAAGCTGGTGGTGGACAAAGCCAACGAAGATCTGGACACCAAGCTGAGCACCACCGAGTACACCGTCGTGGGCATCGTGCACAACGCCAACTATTTCAGCTTTGAGCGCGAGCCCGCCAGCGTGGGCAACGGCACGGTCAAGCTGGTGCTCTACATCCCCCAGCAGGATTTCGCCTACGAAGCCTACACCGAAGTCTACCTGACCGCCGAAGGCGCGTTGGAGCAGGACAGCCTGGGCGACGCCTACCAAACCAATATTGATACGGTCAAGGCCAACGTCGAGGCCATCGCCGATGCCCGGTGTGAAGCCCGCTATGACGGCATCATCGCTGATGCCCGTGCCGAGCTGGATGACGCCTGGGCTGAGTACAACGACGCCAAAGCGGATGCCGACCAACAGCTGGCCGACGCTGCCGCTGAATTGGCCGACGGCAAACGACAGTTGGCGGATGGCCAGAAAGAGGTGGATGACGGCGAGCGCCAGTATGCAGACGGCTTGAACGAACTGACCAGCAACGAAGCCCTGCTCAACGATGGCGCGGCCCAATTGGCGAATGCCGAAGCCCAGCTGAAAGACGCCGAGGCGCAGCTGCAGGCAGGGGAGGACGAACTTGCCGCCAACGCCCCCAAGCTGGAAGCCGCCCGCAAACAGTTGGAGGACGGCCAGGCTCAGTACGAAGCCGGACTGAAACAATACAACGACGGCCTGGCACAGATCGAAACCGCCGAAAAGCAGCTGGCCGACGCCAAGGCCCAGCTGGACGCCAACGCGGACGCCTACCAGCAGGGGATAGCAGCCATTGCCGAAAAGCTGGGAGTGGATGCGGCCCAGGTGGATGCGTTTATCGGCTGGCTGGCCCAGAACTGCGATGCCAACGGCACCCAGCCGCCCCAGACGGTGGAAGAACTGTGGCAAGCCATCCAGAATTACGGCGGTCTGACCATCCCCGCAGGCCTGACACAGGAGCAGGTGGATGCCATCCGCGCCCAGGCCAACGATCTGCTGGCGGCCATCGATGAAATCCCCGCAGACACCCTGCCGGAAGAACAACAGCAGCGCTTGCAGGAGGCCCGGACGTATATCGCCGCCGTGGCTGATGCTGCCGACCCTGCCGCCATGCAGACGGCTTTGCAGAATGCTGTCGATTGGGCGCGTCAGTTCGCCCCCGAACTGCCCGATGACATCCGGGACAAGCTGAACGCCGCTGTCGAAGCCTGGTGGGCCAGCCTGCCCGAGGACAGCAAAGCCCAGCTGGAAGAACTGGTTTCCGGCGTGGGCCAGCTGACCCAGTACCGGTTGGGCCTGCTGCAATACGAACAGGGCGCGGCTCAGCTGGCTGCCGCCCGTGCCGAGCTGGAAGCCAACGCCCCCAAACTGGCCACCGCCAAGGCCCAGCTGGACGATGGCTGGAAGCAGTACTATGACGGCCTGGCCCAGTACGAGGACGGCAAAAAGCAGCTGGCGGCTGCCCGCGCCCAGTTGGAGGATGGCTGGGCCACCCTGCAGGACAAAAAGGTGCAGATGGCCGATGCCCGCCGCCAGATCGACGACGCCAAAGGCCGGCTGAGCGACGCCCGCAAAAAGCTGGATGACGCCAAAACAACCATTGCCGAAAACCTGCAAAAACTACGGGACGGAGAAATAGAATATGAGGACGCCAAGGTCGAAGCCGAAAAGGCCCTGGCCGATGCCCGCGCGCAAATCGAGGACGGAGAAGCCGCCCTGAACGATGTGGAGTACCCCACCTGGTACGTCTGGGACCGCAGCAAAAACGTCAGCTATGCGTCCTTTACCGCCAATGTGGATAAGCTCACCGCCATTGCCACCATCTTTCCGGTATTCTTCTTCCTGGTGGCGGCACTGGTGGTATCCACCACCATGACCCGCATGGTCGAGGAAGAACGCCTGCAGATCGGCACGCTGAAAGCCCTGGGCTATTCGGGCGCAGCCATCATGCAAAAGTACCTGATCTACGCCTTCACGGCGGCTGCAGCGGGCACAGTAGCCGGACTGGCCGTCGGCTTCAAGGCCTTCCCGTCCATCATCTGGTCCGCCTATGAAATGATGTATTATATGCCGTCTATTGCCACCCCCTGGCGGTTGAGCCAGGCGTTGCTTGCGGGTGGCACCCTTATCCTGCTCACCGTGGGCATCACGGCGCTGGCCTGCCGCACCACCTTGCAGGAGGACCCGGCGGCCCTCATGCTGCCCCGCGCCCCCAAGGCCGGCAAGCGCATTTTGCTGGAACGCATCACCCCGCTGTGGCGGCGGCTGCCCTTCAGCTGGAAAGTTACCTGCCGCAACCTGCTGCGCTACAAAAAGCGCTTCTGGATGACGGTCATCGGCGTGGCGGGCTGCACCTCGCTGCTGGTGGCGGGCTTCGGCATCTCGGATTCGCTGAACTCCATCATCACCAAGCAGTACGGCGACATTTACCACTACGACATGATGACCATCGTTACCAAGCAGGAGGCCACCGAAAGCGGCCCTGTTTACGACTACCTTTATAATAATGAGAACGTCACCGATTCGCTGACCGTTGCCATGGAATCCACCCGGCAGGATGGCCCCGACGGTGAGATGGACGTCTACCTCATGGTTCCCCAGGCTGTGGACAAGTTTGCTGAGTTTGCTGACCTGCACGAACGCCTCTCCCACAAGGCGGTGTCGCTGGGGCAGCAGGGCGTGGTCGTGAACGAAAAGATGGCCAAGACCCTGGGTGTAAAGGCAGGGGACACCATTACCCTGACTAACAGCGACGATAAGACAGCTGACTTCACTGTCAGCGGTGTGTGCGAGCATTACGTCAGCAATTACGTTTACTTCAGCCCGGCGGTGTACGAGGCCGGTTTTGGCGAAGCTCCCGCCTACAACGCAATCATGAGCATCCTGCCCGAGGACACCCAGGAAGCCCGCGATACCCTCTCGGCGGATCTGCTGGCGATGGGCAATGTGGCCAGCCTGAACTTCACGCAGGACAACGTGAAACAGGTGCTCAACATGCTTAACTCCATCGATGCAGTGGTCGTGCTCATCATCGTCTGTGCGGCATCGCTGGCGTTCGTGGTGCTGTATAACCTCTCCAACATCAACATTGCCGAGCGTGTCAAGGAGATCGCCACCATCAAGGTGCTGGGCTTCTACGACCCAGAGGTCTACGCCTACGTTAACCGCGAGAGCGTGGCCTTAACGCTGATCGGTACGTTGTTAGGCCTGGCAGGCGGCATTGCCCTGCACAGCTTCGTCATCACCACGGTGGAGGTCGATGCCGTCATGTTTGGGCGGCAGATCTACCCCCAAAGCTTTGCCTACGCCATTGCCCTGACCCTGCTGTTCAGCACGCTGGTCAACCTGGTCATGCAGCGGCTGCTGAAACGCATCTCGATGGTAGAGAGCATGAAAGCGCCGGAATAAAACGGACGCATGAAGCTCCTATAAATAGAAGGAGCCGATTGCAAACATATATCTAATGTAAAATAGGTGTCATTTTCGTTAAAATCGTTAGATTCGTTAAAGTTTTTTGGGGCGTTTTTCTAACGAAAATAACGACTATGATACCTAGATGAAAGCAGGTAAAAGAAAGCTCCCTCTTTGAGGGGGCTTTTTAAAATTCATCTCTTGACATTTTCCCAATCGGTGATATACTATCCAAGTACGAATATAAACAGTTAGCATGCGAACAATTCATGAATGAACAATTCGCAGGCTAACAAAACGACCCGATAAGGAAGGTGAGAACGATGATCTGCCAAAATCCAGCCACGGTTCGGGATGGCTGCGTAAACAAGCATTTCGGTGCGCTGCTCAGCCATACATCCCGTATGCTGCGCCGCGCTATGGATACCCGCATTGCAGCCGAAGTCACCCCGGAGCTGACCGGTGTGCGCGGTATGCTGCTGGGCGAGATCATCTGCGCGAACAACGAAAACCGTGATGTCTACCAGCGCGATGTAGAACAATGGTTCCACATCCGCCGTTCCAGCGTCACGGCGATCCTGCAGGGCATGGAGCAGGATGGTTTCATTACCCGCTGCTCGGTCGAGAAAGATGCCCGCTTAAAGCGGCTGGCCGCCACCCCCAAAGGGGTGGCCTACCACGACCGCATCCGAGCCAGCATTGACCGCTTTGAGCAGGACCTGCAACAGGGCCTTACCCCCGAAGAAATGGCCGCTGCCCGCGTGGTGCTGAACCAAATCCTGCACAACGCCCAGTCCATCGAGGCCGAAGCAAAACAATCTACCCCGGAAAGGAGCAATGAAACTTGCTGAAAACACTCGGACGTGAGACAAAGGGATTCCGCCTGGTCTCGATCCTGACGCCGATCTTTATGATCTGCGAGGTTATCATGGAGATGATCATCCCCAAACTGATGGCTTCCATCATTGACGATGGCGTCACCCCCGGCAATATGCAGGTCATCTACATCGTTGGTGCCCAGATGATCGTTGCAGCGTTGTTTGGCCTGCTGTTTGGCATTTTGGGTGCCGTGCTTGGCTCCCATGCCGCCACCGGTTTTGCCCGCAATCTGCGCCGCGGCATGTTTAAAAATATCCAGACCTTCAGCTTTGCCAACATCGATAAATACTCTACCGCCGGTCTGGTCACCCGTATGACCACCGACGTTACCAACATCCAAAACGCCTATCAGATGTTGCTGCGCATGTCCATCCGTGCGCCTGCCAGCATGATCGTGGCGCTGATCATGTCCTACACCATCAACCGCCAGCTGGCTAACATTTACTTGATCGCGGTCATTCTGCTGGGCTGCGTGCTGGTGTACATCATGACGCACGCCACCCGCTATTTCACCGAGGCTTTCCGCAAGTACGATGACCTGAACGAGAGCGTGCAGGAGAATGTTTCTGCAATCCGCGTGGTCAAAGCCTACGTGCGGGAAAAGTTCGAGAGCGAGAAGTTCCGCAAGGCCAGCGAGAATGTGCGCAACCTGCTGATGCGCGCTGAACTTATCATCGCCTGGAACGCCCCCTTCATGCAGTTGACCGTCTACAGCTGCATCCTGCTCATCAGCTGGATGGGCGCACGGCTCATCGTCAGCTCCGGCGCCACCACCTTCACCACCGGTGACCTGATGAGCATGCTGAGCTACTGCATGAACATCCTGATGAGCCTGATGATGCTCTCGATGGTGTTTGTCATGATCACCATGTCCGCCGCTTCCGCCAAACGTGTAGCCGAGGTCCTGGATGAGAAGTCTGACCTGACCAACGGCGAAAACCCCGTCATGGACGTCAAGGACGGTTCTGTCAAGTTCGACCACGTCAGCTTCTCCTACAAGAAGAACGGCGAGAAGGTGCTGAGCCACATCGACCTGGACATCAAGTCTGGCGAGACCATCGGCATCATCGGCGGCACCGGCTCGGCCAAGTCCAGCCTGGTGCAGCTGCTGCCCCGCCTGTATGACGTGACCGAGGGCAGCGTCTCCATCGGCGGTGTGGATGTGCGCCGTTATGACCTGGAGACCCTGCGCAATAACGTGGCCATGGTGCTGCAAAAGAACGAATTGTTCAGCGGCACCATCGCCGACAACCTGCGCTGGGGCAACCCCGACGCCACCGACGCAGAGATCGTGGACGCCTGCAAGCAGGCCTGCGCCGATGAATTTGTCGAGCGCTTCCCCGATAAGTACCAGACCTACATTGAGCAGGGCGGCAACAATGTATCCGGCGGCCAGAAGCAGCGCCTCTGCATCGCCCGTGCCCTGCTGAAAAAGCCCCGCATCCTGATCCTGGACGACTCCACTTCCGCTGTCGATACCGCCACCGACGCCAGGATCCGCCGTTCCTTTGCCGAGAAGATCCCCGGCACGACGGTGTTCATCGTGGCACAGCGTATTTCCTCTGTCGAGAACGCTGACAAGGTGCTGGTGCTGGATAACGGCAGGGTCAGCGGCTTTGATACCCCCGCCAACCTGCTGAAGACCAACGCCATCTATCAGGACGTCTACAACAGCCAAACCAAAGGCTCCGGCGACTTTGACGAGAAGGGAGGGGAAGCCTGATGGCACAGCAGCCTAAAGTAGTAAAAATGGGCCCCGGCCGCAACGCAGGCCCCCGCCCCAAAGTAGAGAACCCCGGCAAGGTGTTCAAGCGCATCCTGGCCTACGTGATGAAGCAGTACAAGTTCCAGGTCATCCTGGTGCTGTGCTGTATTCTGCTCAGCGTGTTCGCTCAGGTCCAGGGCACCCTGTTTATGCAGACTCTGATCGACAGCTACATCCTGCCTCTGCTGGCCGAAAAGAGCAATGATTTCTCCGGCCTGCTGCATGCCATCACCCGTGTGGCCTGCTTCTACGGCGTGGGCATCCTGGCCGTCTTCATCCAGAACCGCACCATGGCCAAGATCACCCAGGGCACCCTGAAACGTCTGCGCGACGACCTGTTCGTCCACATGCAGACACTGCCCATCAAGTATTTTGACAGCCACGCCCACGGCGACATCATGTCTGTCTACACCAACGATATTGATACCCTGCGCCAGCTCATCAGCCAGAGCCTGCCCCAGCTGGTCAATACGATCATTACGGTAGTCAGCGTATTTTTGTCCATGCTTTACCTCAGCGTGCCGCTGAGCGTACTGACCCTGGTCATGGTCGGCGCTATGATGCTGGCCACCAAGTATCTCACCGGCAACTCCGGCAAGTACTTCCTCAAGCAGCAGCAAGAGTTGGGCAAAGTCAACGGCTACATCGAGGAAATGATGAACGGCCAGAAGGTCGTCAAGGTTTTTTGCCACGAGGATGCCGCCATCAAGGAGTTCAACGAACTCAACGATGAGCTGTTCCACAGCGCCGACAAGGCCAACGCCTACTCTCTGGTGGCGATGCCCGTCAACGGCCAGCTGGGCAACCTGAGCTACGTGCTCTGCGCTGTGGTCGGCGGTGCGCTGGCCATCGGCGGCGTCGGCAGCCTGACGCTGGGCAAGCTGGCCAGCTTCCTGACCTTTAATAAGAGCTTCAACCAGCCCATCACTCAGATTTCCATGCAGCTGAACGCGGTCGTCATGGCTCTGGCTGGCGGCGCCCGTATCTTCGCCCTGCTGGATGAAAAGTCCGAGGTCAACGAGGGTGACATTACCCTGGTGCATGCCAAGTTCCAGGCCGACGACACCCTGACCGAGACCAACGAGTCCACCGGCATCTGGGCCTGGAAAAAGCAGAACGCCGATGGCACTGTCACTTACACCCAGCTGAAGGGCGACATCGTCTTTAAGGATGTGGACTTCGGCTACGATGAGGGCAAAATCGTCCTGCACGACATCAACCTCTACGGCCGTCCGGGCCAGAAGATCGCTTTCGTCGGTTCTACCGGCGCCGGTAAGACCACCATCACCAACCTGATCAACCGCTTCTACGACATCCAGAAGGGTCAGATCCTCTACGACGGCCACGACATCAAGTCCATCGAAAAGAACGCTCTGCGTTCCTCTCTTGGCATCGTGCTGCAGGATACCCACCTGTTCACCGGCACCGTTATGGAGAACATCCGCTACGGCCGCCTGACCGCCACCGATGAAGAGTGCATGGCCGCCGCCAAGCTGGCCAACGCCGACAGCTTCATCAAGCATCTGCCCGATGGCTACAACACCATGCTGACCGGCGACGGCACCAACCTGAGCCAGGGCCAGCGCCAGCTGCTGGCTATTGCCCGTGCTGCCGTTGCTGACCCGCCGGTGCTGATTTTGGACGAGGCAACTTCCTCCATTGATACCCGCACCGAAAAACTGGTGCAGGACGGCATGGACGGCCTGATGTACGGCCGTACGACCTTCGTCATTGCCCACCGCCTGTCCACCGTCCGCAACTCGGACTGCATCATGGTTTTGGAGCAGGGCCGCATCATCGAGCGCGGAACCCACGACGAGCTGATCGCCCAGAAAGGCCGCTACTACACCCTGTACACAGGCAATTTTGCCGAGAACAGCTGAACACATTGACAGCATAGTGTACAGCGTTGCTGCGCAAAAATTGCAGCAATCTGGTGTACAATCAATCAAAATTGCCGGGATGGCTTGCCGCTGTCCCGGCTTTTTTGTGTAAAGTGCCGCATTACCGCCAAAAAGTTGACGAATTGGTAAAAAGTGGTTATAATAGGTGACGTAGCCACGATTATTCGGCTGCATAAGATACCGCGGCAGAGGGTACAGCGCAACCGATTAGGCAGCGCCGATATAGGCCGCATGGATACGTTTACAGAACTGTTTATGAATAGGGAGGTAGCCAATATGGCAGCCAAGAAGAAAATTGCACAGACCGTGATCACCGAGGGAAAGTACTACACCATCAACGCCGCCAACGGCAAGGTCGTTGAGGTTGCCGATTATAATATCGAGAACGGCGCCAAGATCCAGCTGTGGGACGACGCCAATGCCGAGTGGCAGCAGTGGGGCTTCGTCGCTGCAGGCGACGGCGTCTACCGCGTGCAGAACCGTTTCACCGGCAAGATGATGGACCTGGATATGGGCGGCGTCAGCGACGGCACCCGCGTACACCAGTGGGAGGGTGCCCCCGCTTCCAGCCAGCTGTGGGTGGTCGAGCCTTCCAACGATGGCCGCGTTAAGATCAAGAGCAACCTGGCAGGCAAGCTGCTGGATGCCGGCATGAGCGCTGTCAACGGCACTCCGCTGCAGATCTGGGCCGACGTCAACGGCGAGAACCAGTACTGGACCATCAACGAGGTCACCCGCAAGCCCAAGACCAGCGTGAAGGCTTCCGCCGTCAAGGCTAAGGCCGCCGCTGAAAAGGCTGCTACCGAGATCGTCGACGCTGCTGCTGTAGCGGTTGCCCCCGCTGTCGAGAAGGCTGCCAAGGCAGCCAAGCCCGTTGCAGAAAAGGCCGCCAAGGCCGCAAAGCCTGTTGCCGAGAAGGCCGTCAAGGCTGCCAAGCCCGTAGTTGAGAAGACTGTCGAGGTTGCTAAGCCCGTGGTTGAGAAGGCTGTTAAGGCTGCTGAGCCTGTCGTCGAAAAGACCGTCGAGGCCGCTAAGCCGGTCGTCGAGGAAGCTGTCAAGGCTGCTGCCCCTGTTGTAGAGGAGACCGTCAAGGCCGCCGAAAAGGCCGCTGCCGAGGTCAAGACCGCTGTGAACACCGCCGCCAAAAAGCGCGGCCGCAAGAGCAAGCGCAAGTAATTTGCACCTGCACATTCTTGCCCGATAACCCCCTGCACTGAATTATGCTGTAACAAGTTGCCCCCGGTACCGTTAAGTACCGGGGGCTTTTGGTTTTATATTAGGTTTTTACGGGCAAGATCAACCCAACGCCGCGATGCTCTCTTTGATCTTCGCGGTCTTTTCCTGGGCGGCGGCCAGCTTGGCGCGGGTCTCCTCCACCAGCTTGGCGGGGGCTTTCTCCACGAACTTCGGGTTGTTCAGCTGGTTGGTGAACATGCCCAGCTCCTTCTCGGCCTTGGTCAGCTCCTTGTTCAGGCGGGCTAGCTCCTTCTCACGGTCAATCAGCTCCATCATCGGGATAAAGCCCTTGGCATCCGGGGTAGCCACGTTTACCATGCCGTCGGCGCTGCCCTCATACTTGGGGGTCACGGTCACGTCGGTGGCAAAGGCAAAGCGGGCCAGGTAGGCGCCGCCCTTCTCAAAGGCAGCGGGGCTGGCAGTCTCAATGACCATGCTGGTCTTCTTGGCGGGGTGGACGTTCATCTCGGCGCGCATGGTACGCACAGCCTTGATGTAATCCATCAGTTTTTCAAAGTCAGCGCAGTCCTCGGCCCAGATCTTCATGTTCTCATTGCCCGGCCACAGCTGGGTCATGATGGTCTCGCCGCTGCCGGGCAGGGCCTGATAGATCTCCTCGGTGATGAACGGCATGAAGGGATGCAACAGCTTCAGTGCGCGGTCCAGCACATACACCAGCACCTTGCGGGCGGTGTCGGCGGCCTGGGCGTCGTCGCCGTTCAGGCGGGTCTTGCAAATTTCGATGTACCAGTCGCAGTACACTTCCCAAATAAAGTTCTCCACCTTCTCGGCAGCCAGGCCCAGCTCGTACTTATCCAGGTTGGCGGTAGCGTCGGCGGCCATCTTGGCCAGCTCGCTCAGCACCCACTTGTCGCTCATGTCCAGCTGCTCCTCTGCGGGCAGGCCGGGCTGGAAGTCCTCGGGCAGGTTCATCTGCACAAAGCGGGAAGCATTCCACAGCTTGTTAGCAAAGTTACGGGCAGCCAGCACCTTTTCATCGCTGTAACGCATATCGTTTCCGGCGGTGGAACCGATGATGAGCATCAGGCGTAGGGCGTCGGCACCGTACTGGTCAATGACTTCCAGCGGGTCGATGCCGTTGCCCAGGCTCTTGGACATCTTGCGGCCCTGGCTGTCGCGCACGATGCCGTGGATCAGCACAGTGTCGAACGGGGCCTTGCCGGTGTAGGCCAGGCCGGAGAAGATCATGCGAGAGACCCAGAAGCCGATGATGTCGTAGCCGGTCACCAGCGTGTTGGTGGGGTAGAAGTAGTTGTAATCCTCGGCGTTCTCATCAGGCCAGCCCAGGGTGGAGAAGGGCCACAGGGCAGAGCTGAACCAGGTGTCCAGCGTGTCGGGGTCCTGGGTCAGATGGGTGCAGCCGCACTTGGGGCAGACGGACGGAGCCTCTTTGGCAACCACGGTCTCGCCGCAATCGTCACAGTACCAGGCGGGGATCTGGTGGCCCCACCACAGCTGACGGCTGATACACCAATCGCGGCCGCCCTTCATCCAGTTGATGTAGTTCTTGGTGAAGCGCTCGGGCACGAACTTGATCTCGCCCTTCTCCACGCTCTCAATGGCGGGCTTGGCCAGTGGTTCCATCTTGACGAACCACTGCTTGGAGACCATCGGCTCAATGACGGAGTGGCAGCGGTAGCAGGTGCCCACGTCGTGGGTCAGGGCCTCGGTCTCTTTCAGGGCACCGCAGGCTTCCAGGTCGGCCAGGATGGCCTTGCGGGCCTCCAGGGCGGTCATGCCGGCGTACTTGCCGCAATCCAGTACCTCGGGTTCGTCGGCGGCAGCGCGGCCGGCGGCACGCTCAGCATCAGCGGCAGCCTTGTCGGCAGCACCGGTCATGTGACCGTCGTAGGTCAGCACGCGGATCATCGGCAGGTCATGGCGCTTGCCGACCTCAAAGTCGTTGGGGTCGTGGGCGGGGGTGATCTTCACGACGCCGGTGCCTTTTTCCATGTCGGCATGCTCGTCGCAGACGATGGGGATCTCACGGTCCAGCAGCGGCAGGATGACATGGCAGCCGTGCAGGTGGGCGTAACGGGGGTCATCGGCGTTGATGGCCACGGCGGTATCGCCCAGCATGGTTTCGGGGCGGGTGGTAGCCAGCTCCAGATATTCGCCGGTCTCCTTCACCTTGTACAGCAGGTGCCAGAAGCTGCCTTCCTTGGCCTCGTACTCGACCTCGGCGTCGGAGATGGAGGTGTTGCAGTGGGGGCACCAGTTGACCATGCGGTTGCCGCGGTAGATCAGGCCCTTGTCATACAGGCGGACGAACACTTCCTTCACGGCGTTGGAGCAGCCCTCGTCCATGGTGAAGCGTTCACGCTGCCAATCGCAGGAGCAGCCCAGTTTCTTCAGCTGGCTGACGATGCGGTTGCCGTAGGTGTTCTTCCAATCCCAGGCGCGCTCCAAAAAGCCGTCGCGGCCCACCATCTCTTTGGTCAGGCCCTCTTCGCGCATCTTGGCCACGACTTTGGCCTCGGTGGCGATGGAAGCGTGGTCGGTGCCGGGTACCCACAGAGCGGCGTAACCCTGCATGCGCTTGTAGCGGGTCAGGATGTCCTGCCAGGTCTCATCCATGGCGTGGCCCATGTGCAGCTGGCCGGTAACGTTCGGCGGCGGCATCACGATGGTAAAGGGCTTTTTGCTGCGGTCGATCTGGGTATGGAAGTAACCCTTGTCGCACCAGTTCTGGTAGATGCGGTCCTCAGTGCCCTGGGGCGCATACTGTTTGGCGAGTTCTTTCGGCATTGTGTAAAACCTCCTTGAGAATTGCGGGGCGTGTAATCAATAGAAAAAGGCCGCCCCATGAAGAAGATCATGGGACGGCCTGAAAAATTCAAGTCGCGGTACCACCCAAGTTGCCTTGTAAAAGGCCGCTTTGCGGCAGGGCAGACACCCCGCCTGCCGGGATAACGGCGGCAAACCCGTGCACGGCTACTAAGCTTCACCGCACCTGCTTGAAAGCGACAGCACACAGCGGGCCATGCCGGGCTTGCATCACCCCCGGCTTGCTGGAAAAGCCTGAACCTGCGCGCACTCTTTCGCACTGCATTGTATCTTATAATGTACCGCACAGTGCGGGAAATGTCAAGTAGGAAATTGCAGAAGGCTCCCTCTGGGAAGGGGCTGGCTGCGCGCAGCGCAGACTGGGGGGAACTATCCCGAAGATCAGATGTTTTGCCTGCTTACTCCCACTTTTCCCACACTTCCGGGCAATACCCCACGGCAGCCTGCCGCCCGTTGCGCACGATAGGCTGGCGCAGCAGCTGCTGATTTTCAAACAGCTTGTCCGCCTGCTGGCTTTCATCCAGCCAGCGCAGCAGGGCCAGCGTGTCCTTGTCCTTGGCGTTTTTGTCCACCAGCTTGGCCCAGCCGCCCACGGCGCGGCAGACGTTGTCAAACTCGCCGCGGCTCATGCCCTTCACTTTCATATCGATCATCTGGAATTTAATGCCCCGCTCCTTAAACCACCGCTGGGCCTTTTTGGTATCAAAACTTTTATTGGTGCCGAAGATCTGGATGTTCATACGTGCTCCTTTCTGTCTGCTTCGTATCTGTAGGGGAAGATGCTCGCATTCGCCCGCAAGCCCTGCGGCGAGGGATACTAATTAAAAACAGCATACCACACCAACCATTTATTGACAACCACACCACAAAAAATATATAGTATATGTGTATGCCAACCACGCAAAAGAGGGAGAAGACAAACTATGGAACTTGCTGTCATCACGGCCAAACAGGTGGCGGAGCTGCTGCTTATGATCCTGGCCGGTGCGGTCTGCTGCAAAGCGGGCGTGTTCAAACCCAAAGAAAAATCCGTCCTGGCCAATTTGCTGTTGTACCTGGTCGTCCCGGCCATGGTGCTGGACAGCTATATGGTCGAGTACGATCCCGCCACCTTCCACAACCTGATGCTGGCCTTCGGCCTGGGCGCTCTGGTGCTGCTGGTGGGCCTGGGCGTGGCATTTCTGGCAAGCTTCAAGGTGCAAAAGGACGCCCGCTCCATCCTGTGGTTCGCCTGTGCGTTCTCCAACGCCGGGTACATGGGTTTCCCACTTATCAAGGCGCTGTTCGGCGGCGAGGGCCTGCTCTACGCCAGCGGTTTTGTCACTATCTTTAATATTTTGATTTGGACCATCGGCTACGTGGTCGTCTCCGGTCAGGTCGACCCTAAGCAGACAGTGAAAGCCGTGGTCACCTGCCCCTGCATCATTGCGGTAGTGGCGGGCCTTATCATTTACCTGGCCCGCATCCCGCTGCCGGAAGTCCTCACCGGCCCCATCGGTGCCATCGGTGATATGAACACCCCGTTGTCCATGATCATCACCGGCGCGACCATCGCCTCCAGCGACCTGAAAAAGCTGCTGAAAAATAAGAACCTCTTCCTAACCTGGGGCGTGCGTATGCTGGGTGTCCCGGCGGTGGAGCTGCTGATCTTCGCCCTGCTGGGCCTGCACGGCACCGTGCCTACCATCGTGCTGCTGCTGGAAGCCTGCCCCTGCGCCGCCATCACCACGATGTTTGCCATCCAGTTCCACCACGATGAAGAACTTGCCGCCGGTGCAGTGGTATTTTCCACCCTCTCCAGTATTCTGACCCTGCCGCTGTATGCACTGCTGCTGACGATGGTGTTAGGGTAAAATAGCTTGCGCTCCCCTCAAAGGGGAGCCTTTTTCTTTGCTCGTACACTTGCCCTCCCACCCCTTAGGTGCTATAATAATGTTTCAAAAGAGGAGTCCTCACATAAAAGGAGCACTATGCAACAACAAAAAACATCCCACTGGCTCATCGCGTTCCGCGTTATCTTTACGGCGGCGCTGCTGGCCTGTATCCTCTTTATCTTCCGCAATTCCATGCAGACAGGCGAAGTCTCGTCTGCCCGCAGCCAGGCCGTTACCACGCTGGTCAACGGCTTCCTGGGCAAGTTCGGCCTCGGCCCCTTGTCCGAGCATATCATCCGCAAGCTGGCGCATTTCTCCGAGTTCATGCTCGAAGGTTTCCTGCTGATGCTCTGCCTGCGGGTCTACACCCGGCATTTTGTTCGGCATATCAGCTGGCCCCTGCTGGCTGGCATGAGCACCGCCCTCATGGATGAGACCATCCAAATCTCCATCCCCAACCGCACCTCGTCTGTCACCGACGTGTGGATCGATATGGCCGGTGCCATCGCAGGGCTGTTTGTGGCCCTGATTATTCTCTTGATTTTACGCGCTACGATGGCGTTTTATCAGGTGAAACGCGAAAACAAAGCACTGCGCGCCGAGCAGGAAGCTCTGCGTCAGCGCGAACACGAACGTCTGGCCCGCCGTGCCGCCCACCGTGCGGCCCAGGGCAAGGACAACAACGAGGAGGAAGACGAAGCATGACCACCCAACAGGCAATCGAAGCACTGCACGCTCTGCCGCGCCTGGGGCAGGGGGTACCCGGCCTGGCCCGCATGCAAAACCTGATGGATCACCTGGGCAACCCGGAAAAAGACCTGCAGTGTATCCACATTGCGGGTACCAACGGCAAAGGCAGCCTGGCCGCCATGACCTCGTCCATCCTGACCGCTGCCGGCTACAAGACCGGCCTGACCATCAGCCCCTACGTGGTGGATTTCCGTGAGCGGTTCCAGATCGACGGCGAGATGATCCCGCCCCGCACCCTGGCCAACTTGGCCCAGAAGGTGCTGGACGCCATCGATGCCATCGAACTGGAGGGCGGCGAGATCCCTGTCCAGTTTGAGGCTGTCACTGCGCTGGCGCTGCTCTGGTTTGCTCGCGAAAAGTGCGACCTTGTCGTGCTGGAGACCGGCCTGGGCGGCCGCTGCGATGCGACCAACATCGTGCCCAACAAGCTGGTGGCCGCCATCACAAAAATCGGCCTCGACCACACCGAGATCCTCGGTGATACGCTGGACAAGATCGCCGCAGAAAAAGCCGGTATCATCAAAAAAGGCTGCGCCGTTGTCAATTACCCCGAGCAGCCCGTCGAGGCCATGGGCCCCATCCTGGGTGCCGCGGCCGAAACAAACACCGTCATCATCACGCCCGAAATGGACGACATCCGCCTGCTGCGTGGCAAGCGCCTGGAAAACCGCATCGACTACGGCGGTTACAAGGCCAGCCTGCAGTTCCCCGGCGCCCATCAGGCCAACCACGCCGCTATGGCTGTGGAGATCGCCCTCGCCCTCTGGCGGGAGTTCGGCTACGACATCTCCGACGATGCCATTGAGCAGGGCTT
This sequence comes from Oscillospiraceae bacterium, assembly GCA_025758045.1. Taxonomy (NCBI): domain Bacteria; kingdom Bacillati; phylum Bacillota; class Clostridia; order Eubacteriales; family Oscillospiraceae; species Oscillospiraceae bacterium. The sequence continues at coordinate 2,175,394 of CP107208.1, forward strand.
GAGCAGCGCCCATATGCCTGCCCGCATCGAGGTCATGCGCCGCCATCCGCTGCTGCTGCTGGATGGCTGCCATAACCCGGACGGTGCCAGGGTCCTGGCCGAAACGCTGACCAAAGCCGAGTATGAGGAAAACCTCGTGGGCGTCATGGGCATGCTGGCCGATAAGAACTACAAGGCCATGCTGTCCGACCTGGCACCCTGCTTTGCCAAAGTGTTCACCGTCACGCCCGCCTGCCCCCGCGCCCTCTCTGCCGAGGCCCTGCAAAAGGAAGCTCGCTTCCACCTGGATGCCGAAGCCGCCGCCAGCGTGCCTGAAGCCCTGCACAAGGCCCTCGACTACTGCGAGGAAAACAACCTTGCCGGTGTGGTCGTCTGCGGCTCGCTCTACCTGGCCGCCGAAGCCAGGCCGCTGATGCTCAAAGAGGCAGAAAATTAACGCGCCACCGCCCTGTTTTAACAAAATATGCACTACGAAGCCTGTATCGTAATGGTACAGGCTTTTTCTATTTAAAAGTAAAAGGGGCAAGCACTATGGCAAAGGTTTGTTTTGTGCCGGGCAGCGGCACGCTGGCGGCGTATTTAAGCGGCGAGATCGACCACCACGCCGCCCAATCCATCCGGCGGGAAATCGACGCCCAGGTGGACGACCGTCTGCCGGAGTTGCTGACGCTGGATTTTTCGGGCGTCACCTTTATGGATTCCTCCGGTGTCGGGCTTATCCTCGGCCGTGGGCGGCACATCTCGGCCCTGGGCGGCCACCTGACCGTGCAAAACCCGCCGCCCGCCGTGCGCCGCATGCTGGACCTGGCCCGCATAACCTACGCGTAAAGGAGAACTGCCATGAAGATGCTCAATCAGGTAAAGATCACCTTTGCCAGCCGTTCTGTCAATGAGGGCTTTGCCCGTGCGGCGCTGGCAGCGTTCCTTGTTCAGCTTGACCCCACCGTTCCGCAACTGGCTGACCTCAAAACTGCTGTGTCCGAGGCTGTCACCAACTGTATCGTGCACGCCTATCCGGAGGGTATCGGCCCTGTTACCTTGACGGCGGCCCTCTATGAGGGCGGCGTGGTGCGCATCACCGTCACCGACCGCGGCGTTGGCATCGCCGATGTAGAAAAAGCCATGCAGCCTATGTACACCACCGGCGACCCCGAGGAACGCGCCGGATTAGGTTTTGCCGTGATGCAGAGCTTTATGGATAAGGTACATGTCTCCTCGCGGCCTGGGCGTGGCACCCGCGTGACACTTACCAAACGGCTGGACACCCGCAGATGACCTTTACATATTTGTAAGGAGGATTCTGCCTATGCCAGCCCAGACCATCCAAACCATGCCACGTGAGGAATTTATTGAGAAGAACTTAGGCCTTGTCCATGCCTGCGCCGGGCGATTCAAAAGCCGGGGTATCGAGTACGAGGAACTGTACGCCGCAGGCTGCCTGGGATTGGTGAAAGCGGTTGACGGGTTTGATACCACCCGCGGGGTGTGCTTCTCCACCTATGCGGTGCCTGTGATTTTGGGCGAGATCAAAAAGCTGTTCCGGGATGGCGGAACCGTTAAGGTCAGCCGATCCTTAAAAGAACTGGGCCTGAAGGTCAACGCTGAGCGGGAACGCTGCCTAAAACATACCGGCCAGGAACCCGGCGTAGCCCAGCTGGCTGAAATCCTACAGACTACCCCGGAACAGATCGCTCTGGCCATACGCGCCTCGCTGCCTGCACTGTCTCTTACGCCCGGTAATGATGAGGACGGCAACCGTGAATGGGATGTGCCCGTGGACTCGCCGGAGGAAGCGCTGGCGGACCGCATCGGCCTGCGCGAGGTGATGGACAAGCTGGAACCCAAGGATAGGGAACTGATCCGTCTACGGTTCTTTGGCAACCGCACTCAAACCGAGACCGCCAGGATCCTTGGCAGCACCCAAGTCCAAATCTCTCGCCGTGAACGTAAGATACTGGCATGGATGAGGGCGCAGCTGCTTGAAATATAACTCACTGTTCTGTAGGGGCCGATGCTTGCATCGGCCCGCTATCTATAAGCCTGCTTTTAAACTCTCTCGTCAACCTGCACGTCTCGACACATTCCGCCTTGTGCATCTTCCCAAAAGTATTACAACCCCTTGACACACTCTTTTCAATATGATAAGATACTCCTAACGCAGAAGAAACGTTGTTATAAGGTTATTGCTGAACAAAATGCGAAAAAACTTGAAAAAAGTTTTAAAAACCTGTTGACAAACCGTATCTGCTGTGGTATCATAATCAAGCTGTCCGGCGGGACACCCCGTAAGGGCAGCACAGCAGGACCTTGAAAATTGAACAAAACTGAAACTTGTGGAACCTTGAACGTGGGTTTGGAAACCCACGATAAACAATTCCAAATTTACAAGTAATTCATACAGGACGCAAGCGATTGTGTCTGAGTGATTACAGAGATTTAACGCTTTTAAATGGCGATTAAATACCATTTATAAAGAGTTTGATCCTGGCTCAGGACGAACGCTGGCGGCGCGCCTAACACATGCAAGTCGAACGGAATCAAGAGGAGCTTGCTTTTCTTGATTTAGTGGCGAACGGGTGAGTAACGCGTGAGTAACCTGCCCTGGAGTGGGGGACAACAGTTGGAAACGACTGCTAATACCGCATAAGCCCACGGATTCGCATGGATCTGCGGGAAAAGGATTTATTCGCTTCAGGATGGACTCGCGTCCAATTAGCTAGTTGGTGAGGTAACGGCCCACCAAGGCGACGATTGGTAGCCGGACTGAGAGGTTGAACGGCCACACTGGGACTGAGACACGGCCCAGACTCCTACGGGAGGCAGCAGTGGGGGATATTGCACAATGGGGGAAACCCTGATGCAGCGACGCCGCGTGGAGGAAGAAGGTTTTCGGATTGTAAACTCCTGTCGTTAGGGACGATAATGACGGTACCTAACAAGAAAGCACCGGCTAACTACGTGCCAGCAGCCGCGGTAAAACGTAGGGTGCAAGCGTTGTCCGGAATTACTGGGTGTAAAGGGAGCGCAGGCGGACCGGCAAGTTGGAAGTGAAATCCATGGGCTCAACCCGTGAATTGCTTTCAAAACTGCTGGCCTTGAGTAGTGCAGAGGTAGGTGGAATTCCCGGTGTAGCGGTGGAATGCGTAGATATCGGGAGGAACACCAGTGGCGAAGGCGACCTACTGGGCACCAACTGACGCTGAGGCTCGAAAGCATGGGTAGCAAACAGGATTAGATACCCTGGTAGTCCATGCCGTAAACGATGATTACTAGGTGTTGGAGGATTGACCCCTTCAGTGCCGCAGTTAACACAATAAGTAATCCACCTGGGGAGTACGACCGCAAGGTTGAAACTCAAAGGAATTGACGGGGGCCCGCACAAGCAGTGGAGTATGTGGTTTAATTCGAAGCAACGCGAAGAACCTTACCAGGTCTTGACATCCGATGCATAGTGCAGAGATGCATGAAGTCCTTCGGGACATCGAGACAGGTGGTGCATGGTTGTCGTCAGCTCGTGTCGTGAGATGTTGGGTTAAGTCCCGCAACGAGCGCAACCCTTATTGCCAGTTACTACGAAAGAGGACTCTGGCGAGACTGCCGTTGACAAAACGGAGGAAGGTGGGGATGACGTCAAATCATCATGCCCTTTATGACCTGGGCTACACACGTACTACAATGGCGTTTAACAAAGAGAAGCAAGACCGCGAGGTGGAGCAAAACTCAGAAACAACGTCTCAGTTCAGATTGCAGGCTGCAACTCGCCTGCATGAAGTCGGAATTGCTAGTAATCGCGGATCAGCATGCCGCGGTGAATACGTTCCCGGGCCTTGTACACACCGCCCGTCACACCATGAGAGCCGGGGGGACCCGAAGTCGGTAGTCTAACCGCAAGGAGGACGCCGCCGAAGGTAAAACTGGTGATTGGGGTGAAGTCGTAACAAGGTAGCCGTATCGGAAGGTGCGGCTGGATCACCTCCTTTCTAGGGAGTCAGACGTTCAGCTAAAGCTGGTCTTTGGCTGAACGGACAGGAAAGCAAGTTTCAGTATTGTTCAATTTTGAGGGCCGTGCAAACGGAGCCTCAAAGCATAAGGGACACAGCGAAACCCGAAACGTGAAGAACGCGGGGGTATAGCTCAGTTGGGAGAGCACCTGCTTTGCAAGCAGGGGGTCAAGGGTTCGAATCCCTTTATCTCCACCATTTGGGCTGATAGCTCAGCTGGTTAGAGCACTCGGCTGATAACCGAGAGGTCGATGGTTCGAGTCCATTTCAGCCCACCACTGGTAATCCAGTGCGCTGGGTTACCCAAAACCTTATGTGATGTACCTTGAAAACTGAATATAGAACTGCGAAATGAGATTTTATTAGCTATGTAAAATTCCTGATTTTAATAAAAATCTATAATTTCACCAAGCGGAACTGAAGCTTAGCAATAAGCGACAGTAAAATGGTAAAATCTCGTTGGCAAATGGAGAATCTGAAATAAAGATATGTTTTGCGAAAGCGAAACAACGGTCAAGCTACAAAGGGCGCAAGGAGAATGCCTTGGCACTGGGAGCCGATGAAAGACGTGATAAGCTGCGATAAGCCTTGGGGAGGAGCAAATATCCATTGATCCAGGGATTTCTGAATGAGGAAACTCACCGAAGCTCATACTTCGGTACTGCACACTGAATCCATAGGTGTGTGGGGGGAACCGCCTGAACTGAAACATCTAAGTAGGGCGAGGAAGAGACATCAAACGAGATTCCGTTAGTAGTGGCGAGCGAACGCGGAAGAGGGCAAACCGGAAGGAGAAATCCTTCCGGGGTATGGACCGCTTTAAGGACTTAAGTTGCTAGCTGAATGGCATGGGAAGGCCATCCAAAGAGTGTGAGAGACACGTAAGCGAAAGTGACGAGAGCTGCGCGAGTTCCAGAGTACGGCCAGACACGTGAAACCTGGTCGGAAGATGGGGGGACCACCCTCCAACCCTAAATACTACCCAGTGACCGATAGCGTATAGTACTGTGAAGGAAAGGTGAAAAGGACCCCGGGAGGGGAGTGAAAGAGAACCTGAAACCTTGTGCCTACAAGCACATAGAGCACATCAACGTGTGATATGGTACTTTTTGTAGAACGGTCCGGCGAGCGATTGTATGTTGCGAGCTTAAGCGCTTAAGGCGTGGAGGCGTAGCGAGAGCGAGTCTGAAAAGGGCGTTCAGTAGCATGCAATGGGCCCGAAACCGGGTGACCTACCCATGATCAGGCTGAAGTGAAAGTAAAATTTCATGGAGGGCCGAACCGACCTCCGTTGAAAAGGCGGCGGATGAATTGTGGGTAGCGGAGAAATTCCAATCGAACTCGGAGATAGCTGGTTCTCCCCGAAATAGCTTTAGGGCTAGCCTCATATTAGATACCCGGAGGTAAAGCACTGAATGGCCTAGCGCCCGAGAGGGTAGCGAAGCCTATCAAACTAAGAATGCCGGAGTATTGATGTATGGGAGTCAGACAGTGTGAGATAAATCTCATTGTCAAAAGGGAAACAGCCCAGATCTACAGCTAAGGTCCCAAATTGTATCTAAGTGGAAAACGATGTGGAAATACGCAGACAACCAGGATGTTGGCTCAGAAGCAGCCACTCATTTAAAGAGTGCGTAATAGCTCACTGGTCGAGCGTCTCTGCGCGGAAAATTTAACGGGGCTAAGATACAAACCGAAGCTTAGGCTGCACGTAAGTGCGGGGTAGGGGAGCGTTGTGTAAGCGGAGAAACAGTAGCGTAAGCGGCTGTGGAGTTTACAGAAGTGAGAATGCCGGAATGAGTAGCGCGAATGTGGTGAGAATCCACATGGCCGGAAACCTCAGGTTTTTGGAGGAAGGTTCGTCCGCTCCAAGTTAGGCGGGAGCTAAGGTAAGGCCGAAAGGCGTAGCCGATGCACAGACGGTAGAGATTCCGTCCCCACCGAAAGACTTAAGCACAGGGACACTTTCAGAAGGTCGGAGCCAGGTGTTGGTTCTGGTAGTGATCGAGGGAAATATAGTACCGAAGTCCGGCTGGAAGAGAGGCGAGAAAAGCTGTGTGTATGTTTAAGGTGCCCGTACCGCAAACCGACACAGGTAGGTAGGAAGAAGATTCTAAGGCCAACGGGAGAAGGGTTGTTAAGGAACTCGGCAAGTTGACCCCGTAACTTCGGAATAAGGGGTGCTCACGAGAGTGAGCCGCAGAGAATAGGCCCAGGCAACTGTTTACCAAAAACACAGGTTTGTGCTAAATCGAAAGATGACGTATACGAGCTGACGCCTGCCCGGTGCTGGAAGGTTAAAAGGAGATGTGCAAGCATTGAATTGAAGCCCCAGTGAACGGCGGCCGTAACTATAACGGTCCTAAGGTAGCGAAATTCCTTGTCAGGTAAGTTCTGACCCGCATGAAAGGCGTAATGATCTGGGCACTGTCTCAACAGCCCGCCCGGCGAAATTGTAGTACCGGTGAAGATGCCGGTTACCCGCGACAAGACGGAAAGACCCCATGGAGCTTTACTGTAGCCTGATATTGGGTTTCGGTGTTGCATGCACAGGATAGATGGGACGCTGGGAAAGAGTCGCTTTGGCGATTCTGGAGCGGACGTTGGGATACCATCCTTGCGACATTGGAATTCTAACCTGCGCCTCTGAATCGAGGCGGGGGACATTGTCAGGTGGGCAGTTTGACTGGGGCGGTCGCCTCCTAAAAAGTAGCGGAGGCGTTCAAAGGTTCGCTCAGCTTGGACGGAAACCAAGCTAGAGAGTGCAAACGCAAAAGCGAGCCTGACTGCGAGACTGACGGGTCGAGCAGAGACGAAAGTCGGAGTTAGTGATCCGGTGGTATGTGAGTGGAAATGCCATCGCTCAACGGATAAAAGTTACCCTGGGGATAACAGGCTGATCTCCCCCAAGAGTCCACATCGACGGGGAGGTTTGGCACCTCGATGTCGGCTCATCGCATCCTGGGGCTGAATTCGGTCCCAAGGGTTTGGCTGTTCGCCAATTAAAGCGGTACGCGAGCTGGGTTCAGAACGTCGTGAGACAGTTCGGTCCCTATCTGTCGTGGGCGCAGGATATTTGAGAGGCGCTGTCCCTAGTACGAGAGGACCGGGATGGACGAACCTCTGGTGCACCAGTTGTCACGCCAGTGGCACAGCTGGGCAGCTATGTTCGGATCGGATAAACGCTGAAAGCATCTAAGCGTGAAGCCGGCCTTAAGATAAGATATCCCACTGAGTCAATCAGGTAAGACCCCTTGAAGACTACAAGGTTGATAGGCACAGAGTGTAAGTGAAGTGATTCATTCAGCTAGTGTGTACTAATAGGTCGAGGGCTTGACCCCATCTTTAAGAGATACTCTATTTGCTAAAGCAGTTCGATATTCAGTTTTGAGGGTACATCCTCAGAAAAAAGAGACGGTCGGTGTCGATGACGGTGAGGTTCCACCTGTTCCCATTCCGAACACAGAAGTTAAGCTCACTCGTGCCGAAGATAGTTGGCCGGAGACGGCCTGTGAAAATAGGTAGATGCCGACTTCTCTTTTAATATGGCCCGTTGGTCAAGCGGTTAAGACAGCGGCCTCTCACGCCGTTAACGTGGGTTCGATTCCCGCACGGGTCACTTGCTGAAAGCACCAAAATCTGACGATTATTCGTTTGGTTTTGGTGCTTTCTTTTTGTCTGCATTGCGCATACCACACTTTTACCAAACTCGCGTAACTCTGTCGAGAGAGAAGCTCCAATTGAAAAAGGAAATCTCCCCCTGCCCGGATGATGGGCAAGGGAGAGATTGTGCGTTATGGGATTGTATGGAGTAGGAGAAAGTCACGCACCAGACGCATTTGCCGCCGTACTTGATCCAACAACTGACACCCATTTGGGCGCGAGAAAGATTCATAAGGATTTCACTATAAATACAATATCATTATTGAAAATGTAAGACTTGCTTATTTCGACAAAATTCGTTACAATAAAATAAACTGTTTTTGTGGATCAGAGGTGACGTTTTGAAAAAGGCAGGTAAGAAAAATGCCTATATTCCGCGGGTGCTGATGATGGTGCTGACTACCGTTTTAATCGGCGTGATCGTGGCGATCATGCAGGTGGTGGGGCAGATCCAGGGCACGGCGAGGGTGGTCAACTATGCGGGCCTGGTTCGCGGCGAGACACAGCGCATCATCAAGCTGGAAAACGCCAGCCTGCCGCAGGACGGTATGATCGATGATGTGACCTCGTTTATCGCAGGTCTGCGATTTGGCAGTAAGGAGCTGCAGTTGGTGCGGCTGAACGACGTTAACTTCCAAAACAAAATGGCTGAGCTTTCCGATGAGTTTGAAACGCTGAAAAAGGAGATCCAGCTCGTGCGCACGGTCGGCTACCACCAAACCGATATTATCCAGCAGAGTGAGGATTTCTTTGCCATCTGCGACGAGGCAACTGGCCTGGCGGCGGCCTACTCCCAGCGCCGTGCCACAATTTTGAGTTACCTAGAAAATGTAGCCGTAGCGGACATCGTTGCCCTGGTGGCGCTGATTGCCCTGGAGCTGTTCCACGCGCTGCAGTTTGCAGCCCAGAACCGTGTGCTGCAAACCAAGGTTTACAAAGATGAAGCAACCGGCCTGCCCAACAAAAACAAATGCGAGGAACTGCTGAACCGGAAGGAATCGATCCCAGCAGAGAAGCAGGTCGCCGTTTGCGTGTTTGATCTAAATAACCTGCGCACTATCAACAATACAATGGGCCACGAAAAGGGTGACGAGTATATCCGCAATTTTGCCCAGGAATTGCGCATCGCTGCGCCTGAGGACCAGTTTGTGGGCCGCGATGGCGGCGATGAATTCTTGATGATTCTGCGCGGGATGGACCATGCCGCCGTGCGCCATTGCCTGCAGCAAATTCGTCATCATATTCTGGACTACTCAGCCCACCACCCCGAAATGCCGATGAGCTATGCGGTCGGCTACGGTCTTTCCACCGACCTGGAAGGGCCCACCATGCGGGAACTGTTCCGCGAGGCCGACAAAAACATGTACATCGACAAAAACCGCGCCAAGATGGAGGAGGCCGATGTACAGCACCGCATCAATCTGGCCATGCTCAACTTTGTCAAAAAGCAGGGCTACCATTTCTCGTCGTGCCTGTATTGCGACGCCCAGCAGGACCGCTACCGTGCCCTGCGCGCCGGGGCAGAGACTTTTCTGGCGGCGGATGGCAACTACACCGGCGCTGCCGAGCAGATCGCTTGGCAGCTGTGCGAGGCAGGCCAGCGGCATGCCCTGCGCGACGCGCTGCAGCTGGCCAACTTGCAGCAGATGTTAAAACCGGACGCGCCGCTGGTACTGGAGTTCCAGCGCAAAGACGAAGATACCATCCACCGCGGCCGTCTGACCGCGCTGTATGGCGATGCGGTCGACGGCAAGCTGCATCACTTTGTCTTGGGAATAGAATATTTCCGTGACAGCGACGAAAAAATCGTCAACGAGCGCAAGCCCCTGACCCAATACTACGAGCAGGTCAAGCAATCCATCCTGGAAAGCGGCGACTACGTGGACGCCTTGATGCAGATGGCCGAGGCCGTCTACACCGTGGACCTGACCCACGACAGCGTTGAGAACATCTTCTGCCGTGAGGGCGCGCGGGAGCGCATCAACGCCAAGGTGGAGGTGCCATGCTCCTACGACGAATACTGCCGCATCCGCAGCGATCTGGTCAGCCCGGACACACGGGAGAACTTCCGCATTATGGACTCCTCAGCCAAGATGCTGGAACGCTACCGCAACGGCGAACGGCAGGTGACCGTCGAATACCAGGAGACTACCGCTGACGGCGGGCATATTTGGCTGCAGAAAACGATGCTGATGTCCGAGGACACCGTCTACGACCGCCAACTGGGCCACGAACGGACGATCCTCTACGGCATCACACTGCTGAAAGACACCTCGGCCTTCCACGAAAAAGATGAGCAGGAGAACCGCCGCCTGGAGGCCGCCTATCAGGCGGCTGACTTCGAGAGCAAGGCCAAGACCGAATTCCTGAACCGCATGAGCCATGATGTGCGCACGCCCATCAACGGCATTATGGGCATGCTGGACATCATCCGCAGCCACCGGGACGATGAAGCCCGTGTGGACGATTGCCTGCAAAAAATCCAGCTTTCCGCCAGCCACTTACAAGCGCTGGTCAACGACGTGCTGGACATGAGCAAGCTGAAATCCAAGGAGACTACGCTGGAAAAGGTGCCCTTTGAGCTGACCGCGCTGCTGAAAGAAGCTGCGGACCTTGTGGACGCCCAGCTGATCGAGACCGGCATCACCCACACCCGCCATGAACCGGAGTGCAGTCACACCCATCTGATCGGCTGCCCCGTGCAGCTGCGGCAGATCATGGTGAACCTGCTCAGCAATGCCATCAAGTACAACCGCCCCAACGGCCGCATAGACACCTATACCAAAGAACTTTCCTATGAGAACGGCACCGTCTGGTACGAGTTTACCATCACCGATACCGGCGTGGGCATGAGCGAGGCGTTTGTAAAGAACGAATTGTTCCGCCCCTTTACGCAAGAAAAATCCGATGCCCGCACCCAGTACAAGGGCACCGGCCTGGGGATGTCTATCGTCAAGGAGTTGCTGAACAAACTGGGCGGTTCCATCCAGGTAAGCAGCACCCTGGGGCAGGGCACGACCTTTGCGTTCCGCCTGCCCTTTGCGGTGGACACACAGGATGAAGAAACGCAGGCGCTTATCAGCACGGACAAATCCTGTAAGCTGGCCGGTGTGCAGGTGCTTCTGGTCGAGGACAATGAGATCAATATGGAGATCGCTGAATTTTATCTGACCGAGCGCGGTGCGGCCGTGGCCAAGGCCTGGAACGGCCGGGAAGCTGTAGAAAAAGTCAAAGCCGAACCCCGGCGCTTTGACGTTGTGCTGATGGATGTGATGATGCCGGTGCTGGACGGCCTGGCAGCTACGCGGGAGATCCGCGCCCTGCCGTACCCGGCAGCTGGGGTGCCCATCCTGGCCATGACGGCCCAGGATGCCAGGGAGGCTGCGCAGGAGTGCAAAGACGCTGGTATGAACGACTACCTGGCCAAGCCCGTGGACCCGGACCGCATGGCGGAGAAGATACTGCACTGGACCCGTCAGCAGGCAGAAACTTCCAGCCCGGCACAACCTGCCGCTACTTGACAAAAACGCATGGTTATGTTACACTAACCATACTTCACAGCTAACCAGATTCCCTACACCTTGCGTGCGGGGAATTTTTATGTGCCAAAGGTTAGCTGATACTAACTTTTTATAGAGAGGGTACTTATGCAATCCAACAACAAACTTACCATCCCGGATCTGATCTCCATCGGCGTGTTTACGGCTATCTACTTTGTGCTGGTCACCATCGCCACCTTTGCCAGTGCGTTGCTGCTGCCTGGTGTGTCCAACATCTTTTTGCCTGCCATCGCGGCGCTGATCTCTGGCAGCGTCTACATGCTGCTGGCGGCCAAACTGCAAAAGTTCGGCGGCATCACCATCATGGGTCTGGTCATGGGGCTGTTTTTCTTCGTCTCCGGCCACTTTGTGTTGTCCTTTGCTGCCAACATCCTGTTCGGCGTCCTGGCCGATTGGGTGGCCTCGCTGGGCAAGTATTATGACCGCAAGCTGCTGTTCGTCAGCTACATCCTGTTCTCCTTCGGCCTTACCGGTCCCATTCTGCCGCTGTGGTTCATGAAGGATGCCTACGTGGCCGCCCTGCAGGCCCGCGGCAAGGACGCCGCCTATATCGACGCCCTGTTTGCGCCCATCAACACGGGAACTTTCATTGTCTGCCTTGTGTCTATTCTGGTGTGCGCGGTCATTGGCGGGCTGTTTGGTCAAAAGATGATCAAAAAGCACTTCGCCAAAGCAGGTATCGTCTGATGCGGTTCCGCATGGACCCGCGTGCCAAGCTGTATTTGCTACTGCTGGCGAACCTGATGCTCTTTTTCCACGTCAGCCTGGCGGCGGAGGCTATCATGGCGGCGCTGTTTCTGCTGTTGTTTTTCCTCTCCGGGTGCTATGCGGCTGGGCTGCGGCTGACAGCCATCTACGGTGTGCTGCTGGCGCTGGACCTATGGGCTGTGCCCCGGGCCGAGAACAGCCCGTTTCTCAATGTGGTGGCCCTCTTCTCGGTAGGCATCCGCATGATGCTGCCCTGCATCATCACCGGTGCGTATGCGTTTTCCACTACCACGGCGGGGGAACTGGTCTGCGCGCTGCGCAGCATGCACGTGCCGGAAAGCATCATCATCCCTTGCGCGGTGGTCATCCGCTTTTTCCCCACGGTGGGCGAGGACTACCGCCAGATCCGCGCGGCCATGGCGCTGCGCGGCATCGCTGAGGGCAAAGCGGCGCTGCTGCTCCACCCGGCACAATTGCTGGAGTACATCCTGATGCCACTGCTGATGAACGGTAACAACGTGGCGCAGGACCTCTCGGTCGCGGCGCTGACGAAGGGGATCGGCCTGCCGGGGCGGCACACCAGCATGATCGAACTGTGCCCCAAGGCGGCGGACATTCTCTACTCGCTGCTCTGCACGCTGCCGATGCTGCTCTTCTGGGGAGGTGTGCTGTGATGGCAGAAAATAATACCAACGCCCCGCTGATTGAGACCAGTGCCGTCGGCTTTACCTACCAGGGAAGCGAGACCCCAGCTCTGCAGGATGTGACCCTGTCCATCGGGGCAGGGGAGTGCGTGCTGCTGTGCGGCAAAAGCGGCTGCGGCAAAACCACCTTCACCCGTCTGCTCAATGGCTTAGCTCCGGCGTTTTTCCCCGGCCGGATGCTGGGCAGCTGCCGCGTAGGCGACCTGCTGGCAGGCACCGCCGCCATCGAGGAATACGTGCCGCTGGTGGGCAGCGTGTTCCAAAACCCCAAGACCCAATATTTTAATGTGGACACCACCGCCGAGCTGGCCTTCCCCTGCGAGAATGTGGGGATGCCCTCGGCCGAGATCCGCAGCCGCGTGCAGGATTGCGCCCGGCGGTTCGGCCTGACTGGGCTGATGGACCGCAGTATCTTCCGCCTGTCTGGCGGCGAGAAGCAGCGCATCGCCTTTGCCGCCGCCAGCATGCTGGGTCCGCGCCTGTTGGTGCTGGACGAACCCACCAGCAACCTGGACGCCGGAGCCATCGTACAGCTGCACGATATGATCGCCGCAATGAAAGAGGCGGGCGTCACCATCGTACTGGCAGAGCACCGCCTGGCCTGGATCACCGACCAGGCGGACCGCTATTTCTTCTTTGAGGAGGGCCGCCTGGCTGCCCAGTGGACGGCTGCCGCGTTTGCCGCCCTCACGGCGAAGGCCCTTACCGCCCGCGGTCTGCGTGCCCGGGAACTGGCAACCTGCCGCGCCCGCTTGAGGGAAAAGTCGGCGGCCTCCAATGGGCCAGCCCCGGCGCAGGCGGCCATTCAAAGCAAAGGGGTGACCTTGGGCTACAGCAAGCGCAGCCCCATCCGCACACTGCCTGACTTCTCGCTGGCCTATGGTGAGATCGTGGGCCTGATGGGCCACAACGGCATTGGCAAAAGTACGCTGGCACGCACCCTTTGCGGGCTGCTCAAACCTCTGGGCGGGCAGATCCTCTGGGACGGCGCACCGGCCAAGCCCCGCAGCTGCACCCGCCGCAGCTTTTTGGTTATGCAGGATGTCAACTATCAGCTGTTCAGCGACAGCGTGCGGGAGGAAGTGCTGCTGGGCGCTGCCCAACCGGAACGCTGTGACGAGATATTGGCCGCCCTGGGCCTGACTACGTTGGCCGACCGCCACCCCATGAGCCTGAGCGGCGGGCAGAAGCAGCGCGTTGTGGTGGCCGCGGCCATGCTCTCCGGCAAGGATCTGATCGTGCTGGACGAGCCCACCAGCGGCCTGGACCATGCCCACATGCAGCAGGTCGGCCAGCTGTTGCAGCAGTTAAAACAGGCAGGCAAAATCGTGCTGGTCATCACCCACGATGAAGAACTGGCCGCCGATTGGTGCGACCGCGTGATCCAGTGGAACGACAAGGAGGAAAGAGGACGATGAACTACCAACAAAAAGATTGGCTGGGCAGCTGGCAGAATTTTGAGAGCTATCTGGTCAGCACCGCCCCCGCCATGCAGGCATGTTGGACGCAGGCCGAAGAAGCCGCCAAAGCCCTGCCGATGTTTCAGGCGGGCGTAAAAACGTTCTGGCAGCGGGCGTGCGGCACGGCACTGGCAGGCCCCGTACTGGGTGGCTGGCAGATCGAAGCTGCCAACGCCCAGGACCTGCGCATCACCTGGCTGGATGCTGCCGGTCAGCCGCTGGACAGCGCCGTTTACCACTTTACCGGCGCACTGGAAAAAGGGCTGGAGGGAAAAGTCTGTGCCAAGTTTGAGACCGCCGGTGCCCTGCAGCACCCGCAGTTCCGCTGCCTGCTGGCCATGCCGCCGATGCCGGAGCGCACCGCCCGTGCCCATGGCGGCTTGCTGAGCCACCTGCATTTCCAGTATGCAGCCGGCTGGACCGCCCTTGTTGGTACAGACGGCAAGCTCAGCCATCCCATGTGGTACCCCACCATGTGCGATGGTGCAGGCACCCTGCTGGAGCAGTGCAACATTGTGCGAGCCATGCACCATCTGACCTGCTGGACCGAGCTGCCTGTGTGAATCCTGTCGAATCGCTGAAAAGTCCCCCTTCTTTTTTGGCGCAAAAGTCAATTGTATGTGCCGCAGTCCTGTGCTATCATACAATTAAGAATGGTTTGTTTAATTGCAACCAAGTGCAGGAGGAGTCAATATGAAAACCAAACAGGAACTGGCCGGTATCTACGTAGCCAGCATTACTGCGTATGACCAGGCGGGCAATGTGGACGCTGCCGCGCTGCAAAAACTGATGCAGCGCAACATCAACGAGGGCGCTGCAGGCTTCTTTGTGGGCGGCAGCAGCGGCGAGTGTTTTATGCTGACCGAATCCGAGCGCGTGCAGGTGTTTGAAGCTGCCGCAGCCTACGCCGGTAAAACGAATCTGATTGCCCACGTGGGCGCCATCGGCACCGCCGAGGCCGTCCGCTACGCCGAGGCCGCTATGGGCATGGGCTACGATGTGGTTGCCGCCACCGCCCCGTTCTACTATGGCTTCTCTCCCAAAGAGGTCTGCCGCTACTACTACGACATTGCTGAAGCTTCCGGAAGCCCGGTGCTGATCTACAACTTCCCCGGCAATACCCACCGCGAATTTGACGTTGCCAACCCGGATTACATCCAGCTGTTCAAGAGCGGTGCTATCCTGGGCGTCAAGCAGACCAACTACAACCTGTTCCAGATGGAGCGCATCCTCAACCTGAACCCAGACCTCATCGCCTTTGACGGTTACGATGAAACGATGGTTGCTGGCCAGGCCCTGGGCAGCAGCGGTTCCATCGGCAGCACCTTCAACATGATGCTGCCCCACTACAAGAAGATCTTCGACCTGTTCGACGCAGGCAAACGGGAGGAAGCCCTCGCCCTGCAGCACAAAGCCAACAACTGCATGGAGGCTATGTGCCGTGTGGGCCTGATCCCCGCCATCAAGTACGAGCTGGCCCGTCAGGGTTACCCCGTCGGCGAGGCCCGCCGTCCCTTCAGCCCCTTGACCGATGAGCAGAAAGCTTATGTGGACGGCGTGCTGGATGAGTATCTAGTTAAATAACTCCAATACACAATAAAAAATCCGCTGGGCGTTGCAGCCCAGCGGATTTTTGTATATTACAGGAAATTACAGCTTGCGCACCTTAAAGCGGATGCGCACGTAGTCTACGTACCACACGCCGTCGTGCAGCAGCACGGGGCGCAGATCCTCTACGGTCTCGTCGATGATCTGTGCCGCCAGCGCGGGATCGACCCCGGAAAAGGGAGCCGTATCAAACATACGGATCCAATCGGCCAGTCCGTCCGGGCCGTTTTGCTTGGTGGGGCGGTCAAACAGCGTGGCAAACTCCACACGGAAACCGGCCTTCTCCAGCAGCGGCGCGTACTCGCCTACGGTAGGGAAGTAGAAGGTGCGGAGGTAATGCAGCCCGTGGGCGGCAAACCGCTTTTCCAGTGCAGCATGCACCGTCTCGGCGCAGCCCTTGCCGCCAAACTCGCAGACCAGCAGGCCGCCAGATTTGATCTGGCTGGCAATGTGGTCCAGCATGGCCTGCTGCTTGTCGGCATCGATCCAGTGCAGCACGGCATTGGAAAACACCGCGTCCACCGGCTCGTCCAGCGTAAAGTCCAGCGCGTTGCCGGGCAGAAACTTCAGCTCCGGGTGACCCTCGCGAGCCAGCTCCAGCATCTCTGCCGAGGCATCTACGCCGGTTACATCATAGCCGCAGGCAGCCAGCTGCTCTGTCAGTGCACCGTTGCCGCAGCCCAGGTCTACCACGCGGGATCCGGGGGCGGCATCCAGCAGATCCATAACGGCTTCGCCGTACTGCGGCACGAACGAAAAATCCGTTTTGTACTTTTCAGCATCCCAGAAAATGTTCATGGGCCAAATCCGCACCTTTCTGTAAGCATTATTCCGGTAAAGCCTCGGGGGCTGCGTCCGTATCAACAGCCTCCGGCAGGCGGGGCGTGCGGCCGGTTTTTTCCATCATTTCCTCATACAGGCCGCTGGCGGCTTCGGGCGAGTAGCCGTACACCAAAAAAGCGTCCATCACGTAGGGGGAGTAGGGAATACCTGTCAGAGTCTTGGCAAAGGACATAGCCGCGATCTCGCCCAGCACCGACACGCCGGAACGGTTATGCAGCGGCTTGGGTGCCCACAGCTCGATCTTGTAGGTGCGGGTCCAGATCTCCTTCTTATACTTCTCCTCCACAAAGTGGAAAAGCTCATGCCCCAGCAGCAGCTTGGCAATATCCAGCTGGCCGGTCAGCGCATGGGAGACACCCGGCTCGCTTAACAAAGCGCGGCCTTTGCGGACGCCGTCCATATAGATGTGGATGTTGTTCGGCTCACGGAACTCCGCGAACAGGACACGCTCCGCATTCTGCGGCATATCAGGATAATCCACATTCAAGCCCAGCTGCTTGGCCAGCTTTTCAGGGTCACGCATACCGTACTGCTTCGCCAGCTTCTCAGCGTACTCACGCCCGCAGGCAATGGCCTGACGGGTAAGGTCAAGGCGCTGTTCATCATTGAACTTACCATTCAGCGGCTCGCGAGAAAAAGCATATTTGGCCCACTCGTCCTCAGGGATGCGGCAGAGATCTTCTACGATCATGCCTACCGGGCGTACCGTGTAATGGGGCATCTCGCCATAACGGGTGCGCTGCTTGCCAAACAGGCCGTCGGCAATGGGTTTGAGTAATTCCTGAAACCGTTCCTTTGTCATGTTCGTTCACTTTCCAAAAACGGCTCCGCAGAGCGCGGAGCCGTCTTTTGTGTTATTTGGGTTGAATCAGCGGACGTCGTTCACGGAAGCAACAACGATGATGTCCTCATCGGGCTCACGATCCATGATGTCCAGATCCATCAGCAGCATGACCTGATCCAGGTCAACAGCAGAGTAGTCGCAGACACGGGGGCCAACGCAGACGAAGTAGTCGGGACGCAGGACCGTATCAGTCTTGAACACGGCCATATCCTTCCACAGCTCTTCGACCTTCTCCTTGTACTCGCCAGCCTTGACCTTGGCGGCCACGCCGTCAGAGCACTGGACCTTGATGAAGCCCTTCTTATCGACGATGCGGATGGGATGACGATCGCCCATGTCGCCGGTGTAGACGTAGAACTTATCGGTCTTCTCAGCCAGATGGATGTTGGAGACCTTGGCACCAAAGTCTTCCTTAGCCAGCTGCTCAGCCTCAGCCTCGTCGCACTCCTTCAGCAGGTCAGTGGTCTTGACCTCGGTAGAACCGGTGGCGATAGCGGTGACCTTACCGGTCTGGCTGTCGATCTCGATATGAACTTCAACAGTGTCGGGAGAAGCACCGGAACCGATGGCGGCGTCGGTAGCTTCCTTCTTCAGCTCCTTGATGTCTTCCTGGGTCGGGTTCGGGATAACACGTTCGACAACGTCACGAACCATGGACAGGGCAACACCGATGGAGGAGATGACCTCGGCGTTCTCGGGAATGGAGTACTGCAGGCCCATCTTCTTGGCGCAGTAGGGGACCAGAGAGGCAGCACCGCCGCCGCAGCCAACCAGCTTCATGGCGTCATGGTCCAGCTGATACTTGTCAGCCAGGGCGTTGATGCAGGCGTTGACCTTCTCGAAGTCCTTGTCCAGGATCTGGGTAGCCAGCTCCTCAACGGTGATGCCCAGCTTGTCAGCAACGGGCTGCATGCACTTGCGGGCAGCGCTGGCGTTGCCGTGTGCGAAGTACTTCTCGTCGATCAGGCCCAGCACGTTGGCAGCGTCGGTGTTGGTGAAGCAGATACGCTTGCCGCTTGCCAGTTTGACGGCAACGTAGTCAGAGGGGTCACCCGGCTTCGGGCTCAGCATCTCGATGGTCAGCGGGCCGGCGTCGATCTCCTCCTCAGGAGTGAAGCAGGCGTACTCGCAGCCAGCGATGTGGGCGGAACGGGGGCCGACATCCTCAACGCCATGGTCGTTGATACGGACCATGGAACCACCGGCGCAGCCCAGGATGCGGACATCCAGAGAGTTGATGTAGGTATCGTGGCCGCCGATCTGGGCGTAGTCAACGCCGGGACGGCCGTTCTTGATAACACCGATGTTGGTGGTGGTGCCGCCGACCTCAAAGTAGATGGCGTTGGAAGCACGCAGATACATCAGGGAGCCCATGACGGAAGCAGCAGGGCCGGACAGAGCAGTCAGGATGGGACGCTTACGCATCTCGCTGATCTCCATAACGCCGCCGTCGCCGCGCATGATCATCAGGGGAACGGTAACGCCAGCGTTGCGGACAGAGCTCTCGGTGGCGTTTGCGGTAGCCATCATCTTGGGCAGAATGGAAGCGTTGATGGCGGCAGTGCGGGTACGGCGGGTCAGGCCGTACAGCTTGGTGATGTCAGAAGCCATGGAAACCGGCAGGCCCTGGGCCTCGGCCAGGTCATGGATCTTGACCTCTTCATCCATGTTGTCAACGCCGAAAGCCATGGAGGCAACGATAACCTGGCTGCCTTCACCGCACAGCTCTTTGATGGCGGCATTGATCTTCTCGTCGGTCATTTCCTTCTTCTTCAGGAACCTGTTATGCACGGGGATCTTACGGCCGACCTTCTCGTCCAGGACGATGTCCTTCAGGTTCAGCTGGCGCTTTGCCAGGAAGCCTTCCAGGCCGCCGCCTGCAACACCGATGACACCGACAGAAGCAACGTCGCCCTCGATGAAGGCGTTGGTTGCCTGGGTGGTGGAGTGCGCAACGAAGACGACGTCCTCAGGGGCAATGTCGTTCTCGGCCATGCAGTTTTTGAAGGACTGCACAACGCCGGCGGCAACGCCGTCCTTGTCGTCGTGGGTGGTCTTAACTTCGTTCTTGCCAATGATCTCATGGGTCAGGTTGTCCATGGCGACACACTTGGTGTAAGTACCGCCGACGTCAATGCCCATGCGAACAGCGCGATGTTCTGCCATTCAGTTTTCCTCCTAAATGTTTCTCAGTAGGGTAGGGGAGTGTTTCTTCTCCTTAAAAAGTAAGGTGCCGCCGCCTTCGAGGCGGCGGCACCCTAATTTACGGTTTAACTTACAGGTTCAAAGTGAATCAGACAAACCACTCGGCGCCCAGACCGCTCATGGTGACGAAGGTCAGGACGTACAGCAGGATGCCGCAGATGTAAGTCATGGGGATGGAGAGCTTCAGGTAATCCTTAGACTCAACCTTGGTGTAGGCAAGGCCCCAAGCAACCCAGGACTGGGTGATGCAGGAACCGATGTTGACGGTGATGGTGGGGATTGCGAAGACGCAATACAGGAACGGGACGCTGAAGGAAGCGACACCGCGCAGAACGCCCAGAGTAGCAGCACCGCAGCCAACCAGGGTCATAGGACCACGGAAGAGGCCCAGAGCCAGCAAGACGGCGAACAGGATGCAGACGACCAGCTCGCTCTTCGGCATGACGGGGCCCAGAACGGCCTTGAAGAACGGGGAAGCGTAAGTGGCAACACTGTTGAACATGGGCAGGGTCAGCAGGAAGCCAACCAGGGGTGCGGTATCAACAACGCCGTCATAGTACAGCTTGTTGACCAGCTGGCAATTCTCCTTGAAGGAGCCCTTCATCTTGCCGCAGAGGAACAGTGCAGCAAAACCAGCGATGACGAAACCGCCGATAACGGAGAAGTCGAGCCAGATCTTCAGCACAACGGGAACGATGGGCAGGATCAAGGTATACAGAGGAGCATCCTTCTGCTCGGAAGCGCCACGGGTCTGAGCGGCCCAAGCATGGCTGGTCTTGCTCTTCTTCAGGAAGAAGCCGGCCAGGATGGTGGTGACGACAACAGAGATGACCAGAGCGGCATAGCCCCACTTGCCAGCGTACCAGCCCAGGGTGAAGTCGGGCATCTCATCGACGTCGATGAAGAAAGCACGATACTGAGCGAAGTTGACGGGGTTCAGATAGATACCAGCGGCAACAGACTCCATGAAGCTGAACATGGCGATTGCCTTGGGAACACCCAGGGACATCATGATGGGCAGGACGATAACGCCGATGGCGATAACGGGGCCGGCACCGGTCATGGCGGTGAAGATGATAGCGGTAACGATGTTCAGCAGGGCGATGGTGACCATGGGCTTATCGCCGCCCAGCTCAACAGTCTTACGGATCAGGGTGGAAGCAATGCCGGTCTCCATCAGGACGCGGCCGAACCAAGCGCCCCAGCAGACGTTGACCAGCGTGGTGCCCCAGCCTTCGGGGGCGGACTGGTAGATCTTGTTCAGGATGGCAATGGCCTTAACAGGCTCGCCATTCGAATAGAAAGCAGTGGTGGACAGGAACTCGGGAGATTCAAAAGCAGCGCCCAGGAAGGACAGAGCAGTCCACAGAATAGTAATGATAAGGAAGCCGATCATCAGGTTGTGGCCCTTAATGCAGTAAAAAGCCAGGCCGAAGAACGTGAGGAGCAGCAAAATACCGACTACGAACTCCAAGGTAAATACCCCTTTCTTTAATTACAATGATTCTCTCCTGGCTGCTTGGCGCAGCCATTTGCCGGGAATATGCTTTCCTCCTTTCATACAGTATAAATTAGTACCTTATTCATATTACCAAAGCGGATACGGACCGTTTTGGTATTTAAGGCGTCCTTCCAAACGGTAGGGAAGCCTTAAGGCAAATTAAAAGTTGAGATCCTCAGATTTCTCGTTCTCGTAGAAGTACTGCGGGTATAACCGCCGCAGGTGGTCTGCGTCACGGGTGATGAATCCCAGATGCTGGTGGCACATTACGGCAATGGCCTCGGCATCACGCCTGCGTAAGCAGTCCAGCATCATGCGGTGCTCAGTCAAAGTGTTCTCCCAACTGGCAACGGCAACCATGTGTACCTTGTAACTGTAGGTCATGATCTGCAGCTGACGGATGCGCATCATGTCGCAGTTGATGAGGGAGATACTGTCCCACGCGTGTTCCCGCCCGCAGTATTCATAAAACAGGTGGTGCATGCGAGTGTCTTCATCCAGCAGATCGGAGGAGGCCTGGTCGTCGTAATACCGGCGCTGCTTGCGCAGGCTTTCTTCCAGAGCCTCAAACTGTTCTGGGGTGATGCCGGTGCTGCAAAGCTGGCGCAGGACACTTTCTTCCAGCACCGTCCGCAGAAAGACAGCGTGGTGCAGGCGGTTGATCGAGATCCGGCTGACCTGGGTGCCGCGCTGGGGAAAAACCTCTACGCAGCCTTCCTCAGCCAGGCGGGCAATCGCCTCGCGCACGGTAGCGCGGCCGGTACCCATCTGGGATGCCAGGGCGTTTTCACTCAGGAACTCTCCGGGCAGGAGGGTGAAGTCAATGATGCGGTGCCGAAGCTGGCTGTAAGCATCATCAGGCCCTGTGATCGCTGGTGGTGTAGTAAGCTGTGGCATGTACTGTACCTCGCTTCCCTGGGTGAACATTGCTGCATACTAGATGTAGTGGAACGGACCGGGGAAACCGCGGCCGGTCGCTGTGCATACAAGCAACTGCACACCAGTACCATCGGGTCTGACAATAAAATAGCACGCTTTCTTGGGATTTGCAAGCCTTTTTTGACACTTTTTCTTTTTTTCTGCGAGAAAGTTTGAATGTTTCGTCAAAATGAACAACAAGTTTTCAACAATTTTGGCATACAAGTCAGTCTTGCAATTTGTCGAGTGTTGCGTTATACTATAGGTGAACCTGGGGACAGCGCACGAAAATTGCTCTGCTCACACCAGCGGTACACTACAATACGGATACCATAGGATGTGGATGCGCTGGATTATTTACCCCACTAAGCCGGAAAGACTAACTATTAAAAGTCAAGCCGAAATGAGTGGAAAGGTGAGGAAAATGTAGGCGGTCAAAAAAGAGTATAACAAAGCTGACGCCCTGTTGGACGCCTGCTTGAGCCTATGAGAATAAAGGACTTATGCAGCGCTGCTGTAGGGTAGCCTGGACTTCTCTAAGGCATAAATCAACCGAACCAACTTCTTGGCCGCATGGGAGAGCGCAACATTGTAGTGCTTGCCCTCAGCCCGCTTCTTGGCAAGATAGGCAGAGAAGATTGGGTCCCAATGGCAGACGTATTTCGTGGCATTGTAAAGAGCGTAGCGCAGGTATCGGGAATCTCGTTTTTCCATGTGGGAATATGCGCCTGTGAGTGACATCTGCCCAGATTGGTAGGTAGATGGCGACATCCCGGCGTAGGCAAGGATTTTGTCCGGTGAATCGAACCGGGAGAAGTCCCCAATCTCAGCCAGAATCATTGCGCCCATCCGAACGCCGATGCCCGGAATGGTAGTAATGGGAGAAGCGATTTCCTCTATCATCGTCTGGATGGCAGCTTCAATGTCCTGAATTTCGGAATCCAGTTCGCGGATCAGGCGAATCGTATGCCGCAGTTCTAGGGACTTGGCCGGCATGACAGAGCCGACAGAACATCTGGCGGCATCCCGAAGTGTTACTGCCATGTCTCGCCCGTAGCGGCCTTTGGAGGCGTCGTGTAAGACGGCTTTCAAATGCGTCAGGTGCGCTTCGGCAACCTGTTTGGCGCCAGGAAACTCGCTGAGAAGTGCGTAAACTGACGCCATGTGCAATGTCGGCACCAACTTTTCAAGCTCTGGGAACAGAATTGTGACCAACCGAGAAACGGACTGCTTCAGCTTCGCTCTCTCGCGGACTTTGTCAAACCGGTATCTTGTGAGTGACTTTAACTCCTCGTTGTGGTATGCTGTGTCTGTGTAGGACTTGAGGTCCACATCAGACAAGAGCATAGCTGCAATGGTTCGCGCATCGACACGGTCAGTCTTGGTTTTGCGAAGGCTCAGGCTTTTCCGGTAGAGGTTGGTGTGCAGCGGATTGATGACATAGGTTGGCAGGCCTTTATCAAGCAGAAATCCGAGGATGTTGTAGCTGTAGTGTCCGGTAGCCTCAAGTCCTACTTTTATTTTATCCTTTGGGTTGGTACAGCAACTAATCGTCTGCAAGAGTGTGTTGAAGCCCTCTGCATTGTTCTGGATGGTGAATACATCCGCTAGAACTTCGCCCTCTGAACTGAGGATGAAGCAATCGTGCTTGTCCTTTGCAACGTCAATTCCAACGCAAACCATGAGAATACCTCCGCTGTGTTTATTTGATGCTGATTCCACAGAACACTTTACTCTTGTAACCTTGTTCTACATAAACCGTCTGGCGGTATCTAACTGATCAACAATACTGTAAAGAGCTGTGGTTGGAGCCTTTCAAGAACCGTCTTGCGGTAGGAGCTGATAACCAATCTACAGCATCCCTTACAGTGTAGCACAGTCCTTGGAGAGGGACTTTAAAAACTACTATTTTATAATACAAGGAGCTGATAAATATGCAGACGGATGTACGCAGTGTACGTGCCCCCGAAGAATCCGCCCGTGCGTTTGTTTATCGTGTCCTTTCTACTTATATAAAGGAGATGTTCCTGCATCCCGGCGTGAAACTGGCTGAGACCGATGTAGCCGCTGAGCTGCAGGTCAGCCGCACGCCGGTGCATGATACTTTCTCCCGCTTAGAGCGCGAGAAGATGCTGCGCCCGGTGCCCCGCGGGGCCGTGGTGCCGCCGCTGAACACCGACATGATCCGCCAGACGGTGTGGATGCACCGCACGGTCAGCCAGGCGGTTTTGGGCGAATTGTACAATCACCGCCCGACTACGCTGGAGCCGCTGGAGCATTGTGTGGCGGCCGAGCTGGAAGCCTTGCAGGGCGGCGCCATCATCAAAATGGCACGCCTGCATTTGGAGTTCCACCGCACCTTGTACTCTATGGCAGGGCGTGAGCCTGTCATGGATGTACTGGAGCGCAACAGCGGCGATTTGTACCGGCTGCTCCGCATGATGGAAAGCGCCGACCTCTGGCGCTATGTGGCCGAGCAGCACTCCACCGTCGTGCAGGGCCTGGCCATGCGTGACTACGAGATGGCGGCCCACGCGCTGGAAGCTGAGTTTGACCTGGTGAAGCCGCTTTTGGAAGAATGCCGCTACCAGCGGCCTTACTTCTTTGAATGATTTTATTTGAACCATTCCGGGACAGCCCTGCGGGCGCTGCCTGGCAGACAGACCCCGGTGGGAAATATATTATATATTACTATAAAGTAAACGGATTCGGAAGGAGCAACTACCTATGAAAATCGCAGTTCTTGGTTCCGGCGCCATGGGCGGGCTGTACAGCTCGTACCTGAGCCGCCACAACGAAGTGACCGTGATCGATGTAAACGCCGCACTGGTGGAAAAGGTGAACGACGAGGGCCTGGAAGTCCAGGAACCGGACGGCACCTCCAACGTCTTCCATCCCCACGCGGTTCTTTCTACCGAGGGCATGGGGCCTGTTGACCTGATCATCGTCTTCGTCAAGGCCATGTTCAGCGAAGGCGCCCTGAACAACAACAAGGGCATCATCGGACCCGACACCTACATCATGACCCTGCAGAACGGCAGCGGCCATGAGGATCTGCTGGGCAAGTTCGTCCCGCAGGATCATATCATCATCGGTACCACCCAGCACAACGCCAGCGTAGCCGGTTTGGGCGTCACCAAGCACGGCGGCAGCGGCATGACCCACATGGGCTGCGTTGTCGGCGAAGCTGCCCGGCTGCAGAAGTTTGCTGATGCCTTCACTGAGTGCGGCCTCGAGGCTGACGTTTCCGACGGCGTCCAGAAGATGATCTGGAACAAGCTGTTCACCAACGTTTCCGCCAGTGCCCTGACCGGTGCCCTGCAGGTGCCCCTGGGCTACATCTCTTCCAACGAGCACGCTTGGAAGCTCTGCTGCCAGCTGATCCGCGAGGCTGTGGATGCTGCCGCAGGCCTGGGCATGGACTTCGACTATGACGAAAAGGTCGCCGAGGTCAAGGCAGTCTGCGATAAGTCTCCCAACGGCCTGACCAGCATCTACGCTGACCTGCGCGACGGCCGCCGCAGCGAGGTCGATACCATCAGCGGCAGTGTTGTCCGCGCCGGCAAGAAGTCTGGCGTTGCTACCCCCAGCCATGAGTTCCTGGTCGAGCTGATCCACGCCATGGAGGGCCGCCCGAAGGCCTGATTTGGCACAAATCTTTTGTACTTCGGGGTGTCCGGAACCCGGATACCCTTGAAGATAAATGCACATTTTTAAAGGAGGATTTTCCCTATGTCTGAACAGCCTTTGACTTATGATTGGGTTGCTGGCAAACCGAAAGCCGTCCCCGCTGACAAGCTGCCCCCGAAAGAATACATGAAGGGCAACCTGCACATCGTCGACCTGAGCAAGTGCGTTGACCCGTACACCGAGAGCCGCCGCTGCAACCTGTGGCGCTTCAACACCGGTGGTGACGTGCCTGACTTCCACACCAACGTGGACATCGGCAGCCATCTGGGTACCCACTGCGAGTGCCCCTACCATCACGACTCCAACTGGCCCAGCGTTGCTGAGCTGCCCCTGGATCAGTTCATGGGCCGCGGCATCTACTGTGTGCTGGATCTGCCCGAGGATCATCAGATCACCGCTGCTGACCTGGAAGCCGCTATCGGTGACCGCGTCCAGCCCGGCGATACCGTCATCCTGGATAGCCCCCACAAAATCCCTCCCTTCACCAGCCTGACCGGCGGCCCCACTGACCACCGTCTGCAGGTCGGCGCTGAGATGGCTCAGTGGCTGGCTGACCGCAAGGTCCAGTGCGTTGGTTTCGGTGATGGCGTTGCCATCGAGGGTGACGTCCGCAACGTTAAGCCCTTCCACGACATCCTGATGGCTCAGAACTGCACCTTCCTGGAAGTTCTGTGCAACCTGGAGCTGCTCAAGACCGATACTTTCTTCATCAGCTATGCTCCGATGAACATCATCGGCCTGGACTCCTGCCCGACTCGCGTTTACGCAATCGAGGGTCTGCCCGGCTTCACCCGCTAAGTTATAGCAATTCAAAGGCTTCCCCTCTGCGGGGGAAGCCTTTTTCTGAAAAAGGAGAAGAAAACCATGGAAGGTTCGATGAAAAACCTGTTCGACCCGGCCGGTAAGGTAGCACTGGTCACTGGCGGCACCAGCGGCCTGGGTCATGCCATTGCCGAGGCGTTTTTGCAGAATGGTGTGGACGTTGCTGTCTGCAGCCGGCACCCCGAAAGCGCCCCCGAACTGGCCGAGTTGGCCGCCGCCGAAGGCCGCCGCTACCTGCCCGTCTACTGCGACATCACCAAAGAGGAAGATATCGAGAAGATGGGCGACATCATCGAAAAAGAGCTGGGGCCCGTCACGATGCTGGTCAACAGCGCCGGCATGAACATCCTGAAGCATGCCGAGGATTACGACGCCGAGTCCTTCAATAAGGTCATGTCGCTGAACGTCCTGGGCACCCACAATGTCAGTAAAATGTGCGGCAAGCGCTGGATGATCCCCGCCCACAAGGGCCGTATTGTCAACCTGTCCTCTGCTAAGGCGTTCCTGGGTACCGACCGCGACTACACCGCCTACTGCGCCAGTAAGGGTGCCATCAACATGTACACCGCCCAGCTGGCCTGTGAGTGGGCCAAGTTCGGCATCTCGGTCAACGCCATTGCGCCGACCTTCGTCGTGACCCCCATCAACGCCGACCGCCTGTCCGACCCCGTATTCTACAACTCGCTGGTCAAGCGCATCCCTTACGGACGTCTGGGCACCGGCAAAGATATGGCCGCCGCAGTCCTCTTCCTCTGCAGCGAGGGCTCCGAGTTTATCACTGGTGTTACCCTCAAAGTGGATGGCGGCGTGACCTCTATGCAGTAATTTCCGCATAAGGAGAGCAAAATTATGATTTCTGGCAATATCCATGAAAAAAGCAACCTGGCCGTCCTGCCCGAGCCGCTGCAGCGCGCTGTGCAGTTCCTGAAGGACAACGACCTGGCTGCCCATGAACCCGGCAAGTTTGAGCTGGACGGCGACAAGATGATCCTGCAGGTCATCGACCAGTCCACTGGCCCCCGCGAGAACCTGCGCCCCGAATGTCACCGCAAGTATATCGACGTGCAGTTCCTGGCCGCCGGCGGCCCCGAGCGCATCGGCTGGTATCCTGACCTGGGCGATAACGAGGTGGACGAGAACCTGCTGGACACCCCGCGGGACATCTGCTTCTACAAGAATAACCCGAACGCCCGCGAAGGTGTCATCGAGATGCAGCCCGGCAGCTATGCAATGTTCTTCCCTTGGGATGTACACATCCCGGCCATCCAGGTAGGGGAGCCTGCCAAGATCCGCAAAATCGTCATCAAGGTCGCACTGGACACCTGCCTGTGACCTGAAGAAAGGAACCGCTGTGGAAATCGAAAAACATCTGGCCGAACTGGCCCAGGCTGACCCCCAGGCCCGCCGCACCGCTTTAGAAAACGCGCTGACCGCTGAGGGTCTGACCCCGGAGATCCAGGAATGTGAAGCGGATGAGCGCCGCAAGGCCGCCCGCAACTATCTGCTGTATACGGCCGACAAGGACGCCAAAGGACCGCTGTTCTGCGCCCATTACGACGCACACCCCGGCAGTACCGGCGCCAACGATAACGCTGCCGCCGTCTGTATCCTGATCGCCTTGGCCAAAGAGTTACAGCAGCGCAAGATACCGGCCACGATCGCCTTTTTCGATGGCGAGGAATCCGGCCACAGCGGTGCCAAATTGTTTGAGGATGGCCGCAAGCGTGAGGTGAGCTGCGTGGTCAACCTGGATATGTGCGGTTACGGCGATACCATCGCTGTCTACGCCCGCGGCAGCGAGAACCGCGCCGGTGCGCGGACCTTCTGCGCCAAGGAACGGCTGGACGCCCACCACGGCGAACTGGTCAAGTATATGCCGGAGGGTGACAACGTTTGTTTCACCACCCGCCGCCAGCCGGTGGTCAGCATTGCCGTTATGCCCAGGTGGGACACCAAGTACCTGACGGCCATGGCCGCCCAGGGCATGGGCCTGCTGGGCCGCAGCCCCGAGTTCAAGATGATGCTGGGGGAGATGGAAGTCGCCTCCACCATGCACGGCGGCTTCCGCGATGCCATCAAGTGGGTCCAGCCCGAGGCCATGCAGATGCTGTATGACTACCTGCTGGACGCCATGACCACCCCGCCCCCGGCCAAAAAGCTGTTCGGCATTCTCTGAACAACTTTACCCGCAGCTCCGCGCAGCAGCAGGGGGGCAGCTTCCTGACAGCACAGCTGCCTGTTCAGATAAAGAAAGACTGCCGCACGGCTTTGGCAACAAAGCTGCGCGGCAGTTTTTGTGTTTTTGTTATACACTTACGTTGTCGATGGTAAAATAGCCCGGGTAGCGCTCGATCTTGTCCATCAGGTTGCCCCTGAAGCTGGTCAGATGCTCGCTGATCTTCACCTCGGGCTGCACGTTGTCCGGCAGGCCCATCAGCAGATAATCGCAAAATTCCCGGTGCTGGCGGGTCACACGGTCGTAATCGCAATCGCCATCCAGCGCATCGAGATAGCGCAGCCGGTCGTAGTGGGAGACCAGCCCGCGGATAGCCAGCCAGGTGTGGCTGCGCCCGCCGAAGTAGTACATCAGACGGTGGAACTCGTCGTCCAGATGGATGAACTCATCCACGGCGTCGGGCATGCGGGGCCGCAGGCTTTCCTGGTGGCACATGCAATCCCAAAGTTCCTGCACCTGGCTGCGGCCGATCTTACCAGCCACATCCTTTAATAATGCACTTTCCAGCAGCAGACGGGTGGAGTAGCCCTCCTTGACCAGCGCTGGGTCGATGCGGCTGACCTGGGTGCCCCGCTGGGGGAAGATCTCGATCAGCCAATCGTTGTGCAGTGTGGTGATGGCTTCATGCACCGGGGTACGGCTCATCTGGAACAGCTTGGCAATCTCGATCTCGCTCAGCGGTTCGCCGGGCTTTAAGCGGAATGTCATGATATTCATGCGCAGCACGCGGCAGGCGTACTCGCGGTTGCTCTCTTTGGGGCGTGGCTGGGGAACCAGCAGATCCATCGCAGACCCTCCTTTGTTGGACGCATACGATATATAGTCTTTCCACTAATATATCAGTTAAAAATCCAACATGCAACCCATTTGGCAAAACTTTGTGCAAAAGCATGATTTTTACAGAGAAAATCTGGTAAAATCAACAGTTGCAATTCGGTTTAAGCTGTGTTATGCTGATAATATCAACGGATAAGCTGATATATCAGCGAACATCCGGCGAAGCAAGAAAAAAGCAGACACAACAAGACCACCGCGCTGATCAAAAAGGAGAGAATGAATATGAGTATTCGCGTACCTTATGAAACTGTCAAATCTACCGTTACGCAGGCATTCCTGAATCTGGGCCTGAGCCAGGAGAAGGCTGAAAAGTGCGCTGAGATCCACACCGAGAGCAGTCTGGAAGGCATCGAGAGCCACGGCCTGAACCGTGTGCCCCGCTTTGCCGAGTATGTCCAGAAGGGCTGGGTCGACATCAATGCTGAGCCCGAGCTGGTCGGTGCAAAGGGCGCTGTTGAGAACTATGACGGCCACCTGGGCATTGGCACTCTGAACGCCACCTTCTGCATGGATCGCGCTGTGGCCCTGGCCAAAGAGCACGGCATCGGCTGTGTTGCCCTGAAGAACACCACCCACTGGATGCGCGGCGGTTCTTACGCCTGGCAGGCTGCCCAGG
This sequence comes from Oscillospiraceae bacterium, assembly GCA_025758045.1. Taxonomy (NCBI): domain Bacteria; kingdom Bacillati; phylum Bacillota; class Clostridia; order Eubacteriales; family Oscillospiraceae; species Oscillospiraceae bacterium. The sequence goes on from CP107208.1 coordinate 2,205,610, forward strand.
CCGGTTTCATCGGTATCAGCTGGACCAACACCGAGAGCTGCATGCCCATGTGGGGCTCCAAAGTCCCTGGCGTCGGCAACAACCCGTTCTGCATCGCCATCCCGCGTAAGAGCGGCCCCATCGTCCTGGATATGGCCATGAGCCAGTACGCTTACGGCAAGCTGGGCGTCTATCGTCTGGCCGGCAAGCAGCTGCCTTTCCCCGGCGGCTTCGATAAGGACGGCAACCTGACCAGCGATCCCGGCGCCATCGAGGCTTCCGGCCGCATCCTGCCCACCGGTTACTGGAAGGGCTCCGGCATGGCCATCGCCCTGGACCTGGCTGCCGCTGCTATGGCTAACGGCAAGACCGGCGCTGATCTGGACCGTGAGGGCCAGGGCAGCTGCACCGGCTGCTGCCAGATCTTCATCGCCTACGATCCGTACCTGTTCGGCGAGGAAGAGGAGATCCAGGCTAAGTTTGATGACCGCGTAGCCGCTGCTGATGCTACCACCCCGGAGAAAGAGGGCGGCCATGTCACCTGCCCGGGCGAGCGCACCGCTGCTACCCGTGCCCGCAACCTGGCTGAGGGTGTTGTTGTGGATGAGCAGGTCTGGCAGCAGTGCCTGGATCTGGCTGCCGGCAAGATGGACACCAAGGACATCGCCAGCACCTGCATCCTGGACAACATGAAGGAAGACGAGAAGAAGTAATTCTTCCCGCTGCTGAAACACAAGTCCCTACCTTATTATAATAGACGATATAGAACTTATTACTTTAGAGCAAGCAAAGGAGCGTTCATTATGTATTTTGCACCGATTTCTCAGGCTACCAAGTACAACTATCTCGATGATAAATTCCAGGCTGCTTACAAGTGGCTGGCCGAGACCGACCTGGACAACACCCCCGCTGGCAGCTATCCCATCTACGAGGGCGTGACCGCTAACGTGCAGGAGTACACCACCTTCCCCGCAAGCGAAGGCTCCTTCGAGACTCACGATAAGTTCTTCGACATCCAGTATGTCATCTCCGGCAAAGAGCAGTTCGGCGTCTGCAAGCGCGAGGGCTTGGTCCTGAAAGAGGATCACCCCGAGAACGACCTGAAGTTCTACGAGGAGCCCGCTATGAGCGGCACCGTCCTGCTGCTGCCCGGCGATATGATCGTCGTTGCCCCCGAGGATGCTCACAAGCCCCGCTGCGCAGCTGGCGAGCCGGAGTTCGTCCGTAAGGTCGTTGTTAAGGTCAAGGTCTGATCTTAGTTTTGTATCATTTGTATCTATCGCTTTTGTAACAGGAATTATTGAAAGGTCGTTATTTCATCATGAAAGTAATCAAGTTGGCTGAGCCTTGGAAAATCTCTTGCGTTGACATTGAAAAGCCCGTGCCGAAACCCGGCGAGGCTTTGATCAAGGTGGTCGCCGCCGGCATCTGCGGCAGTGACATCGGTGCTTTCCGCGGCACCAATGGTCTGGTTTCTTATCCCCGCGTCATCGGCCACGAGCTGGCTGGCATTGTGGAATCCATCCCGGAGAACAACAAGAACGGCATCAAAGTCGGCGACCGTGTTGTAGTGGACCCGTACCTGTACTGCGGCCACTGCTATCCCTGCCGCATCGGCCGTACCAACTGCTGCACCGACCTGAAGGTTCTGGGTGTGCATGTAGACGGCGGCATGGCTGAGTACTACTGCCACCCCGCTGATATGCTCATCAAGATCCCCGAGGGCATGAGCTGGGAGCAGGCCGCTATGGCCGAACCCCTGACCATCAGCCTGCACGGCATCCATCGCGGCGGCCTGCAGGCCGGCGAGTACTGCGCCATCATCGGTGCAGGCCCCATCGGCCTGGTTGCCGGTATGGTTGCCCAGGCTTACGGTGCTCATGCCATCCTGCTCGACCTCGTGCAGGAGCGCCTGGACTTCGCCAAGAGCCTTGGCATCGAGTATGTCATCAACTCCGGCAAGGAAGATCCCGTTGAGCGCATCAAGGAAATCACCGGCGGCGAGATGGCGCATCAGGTCATGGAGTGCTCCGGCGCCAACCCTGCTATCCGCCAGACCTTCGACCTGGTCTCCAACGCAGGCCGCATCACCCTGACCGGCTGGCCCAAGAAGGAAACCAGCCTGCCCACCGATGTCATCACCAAGAAGGAAATCGACATCCGCGGTGCCCGCACCAGTGCTGGCGAATTTGAGGAGGCTCTGGACCTCATCAACAGCCGCAAGGTCGATATGATGAAGATTCTGACCAAGACTGTCACCATGGACGAGGCTCCCGATACCATCGTGGATATCGAGAAGAATCCCGGCAACTACATGAAGGTCGTCGTCCGCGTCAGCAATGACGACTAAGCATTAAACAATTCCGTATCTCAATATATCTCCCATTAAGGCAGCCCGCCCGGAAGTTCTCTCGCTTCCGGGCGGGCTGTTTTTTGTGCTTTATTTATGTGCAGTCAAATAAAAAATCCCTGCCGCCAAAACGGGGCAGGGAAGAGAGGCGCATAAAGCTATTTCAGGTTGGGGCGGTCCTGGTCGCCGTCAGCCTTGAACAGTACAAAGTTTTCCGGCTTGTTGGTAAAGTAGTAATACTCGGTGTTTTCCAGCAGTGGAGGGGTCAGATAGTTGGGGATGACGCTGCCGTCGCCCTCCAGCCGCTCGGTAAAACCGGCGGCCTGCCAGACTTCGGCGGGAATACCGGCGTTGTAGCAGTCCATATATTCGCCGCCTGCGCGGTTTAGTATGGCGTCCAGTGCACCACCCAAACGGGGCAGAACGGCATCCTCGCCAATGAAGTCCACCAGCCGCACCACCGGCACGCAGCCGGTCTCCTCAGCGGTTACGGTGCGGGTCACCACGTAGGCCAGCAGCTTGCCGTTTCCCCGCGCGGCCCAGACATCGTAGTGGAAGTAGGGATAACGGAAATACCGCCGCCGCAGATACCAGGTATCCTTCACCGGCGTGTGGGGCGTGGCAGGCATCCCCAGCGGGATCAGGTCGGCCGCGTCCTCTACTTTTTCCAGCCCTAAATCACGCTGGACCGGGGGCAGTATGTACCGCAGCGGTTTGGCCAGCTGGTAATCCTTGCGGCGGCCCAGACGGTAATAGTGGGGCAGGCGCTCAGCCTTCCACCCCAAAAACTGGTAGAATGTGCAGGTGTTGGGGCGGATGTTGTTGCAGGCCAGCACGTTGGCATGCAGCAGGTCGGGCAGGGCGTTCATCAGCTCCAGCCCTACGCCGTTGCGGCCTTTGACGGCCACCCACACGCTGACCCACACATCGGGGCGACGGTTCGTGTTGGCCAGGATGTACCCGGCGGCACTGACGTACTTACCGTCATCCTCGGCCACCGCAAACTGGGGCACGCCGCCGCGGCCCGCATAATAGTGGTGGTACAACTCCGGCCGGTTGATGAGCGGCAGACGCATATCAAAATTGGCATTGATAAAATCGATGATCGCCTGATCTTCACCCAGGCGGGCCAGGCGGAATGTTACCTCAGACAATGGCCGAACCTCCCGTCACCGGCAGCGTTACGCCGGTAATGAAGCCTGCCTCATCCGAGAGCAGGAACGCCATAGCGGGCACCACGTCGGCCGGGGTGGCGTTGCGGCCCATAGGGTTGTCCTCGGCAGCCGCCTGCACGATGAGGTCGGGGGTGTCCTTCAGGAAGTGGGTCTCCATCATGCTGGGGGCCACGCAGTTGACCGTGACGCCGAACTTGGCGTACTCCACGGCCAGGCTCTTCACCAGCCCGCCGATGGCGCTCTTGGCCATCACATAAGCGGCGGTGTTTTTGGGCGGGCAGCCGATGGTGTAGCTGGTCTGGATGAACAGCACACGGCCAAACTTGGCACGGGCCATGGCAGGCAGCACGGCTTTGCAGATGCGCACGGCACTGTGGACTTCGATCTCCAAATCCAGATCAAACCGGCGCTGGTCAAAAGCCTTGAACTTGGTGTTGACTACCGGCAAAGCAGGCAGGTGGATAAAGTGGGTCGGGGCCGGGGCGTCCGCTGCCAGCACCTCCACAAAAGCGTCCACCTTGGCGCGGTCGGAAAGATCTACGTCGTAGGTGCGCAGCTGGCCGGGATACCTGCGGCACAACTCGGCCATTTTGGCCAGGTCGCCGCATCCCTGGGCCAGAACCAGCGTGTCGGCCGGGGCGTTGTGCAGCAGCCGCTCGATCAGCGTGCGGCCCACATCGCTGGTGGCGCCGGTGATCAGGTAAGTATATGCCATGGGAAAAACCTCCCTTACAAATCGTTAAAGTTACTTGGCAAGCCCGGCCTTGATGATGCCGCGGGTGACCCGCTTGCCGTCCTGATTGGTGATGACAGCCTTGATCTCAGCCTCGCTGCCGATCTCGCTCACACGCTCCACGGTGCCCTTGACGGTCAGCGTATCGCCGATGAAGATGGGCTTGGCAAACTTGCACTCGACCCCATGCAGCAGGCAGTGCTCGCCGGGCAGGTAAACGCCCGCTAGGGTGGAAAAAAAGCTGGCCCCCAGCATGCCGTACACCACCCGGCCGGGAAAGCCGCGGTCCTTGGCATAATCGGCATCGATGTGGATGGGGGAGACATCGCCGGTAATGGCCTTGAACTGATCCATCATTTCGGCGGTGACGGTGACGGTGAATTCCTCACTCAAACCGGGCACCATCTCGGCAAGGGTATAGTGATTCATACATCCTCCTCGTGAGCTGTGAAGCTGCGAAAAAAAGGCGGCACCGGCCGCCTAAAATATTTTTTGAGGTGTGCACCTGCTTGCAGGGGCGAGCATTGTTCACCCGTGGGCTGCAAAACAGGATGTGAATTACACCATCCGTGCAACCAGATCCAGCAAATCACCGACGTCCTTCAAACCGCGCACGTCAGAGAGCTTGAACTTGATGTTGAACTTCTTCTCGATAGCGGTCAGCAGGTTGATCTGCTCCAGGCTGTCCCAATCCTCGATGTCATCGGCGCAGGTGGCGCGGGTGATCTCCAGGGTGTCATCATCAAAATTATCGCGGAAAATATCCTGCACAGCGGCCAAAATTTCCTGTTCAGTCATAATAGGGTACTCCTTTATTTTACCTTTAATATGGTAGTTACCTATAATATACCATAAAACACCCCGCCGTGCAAGGCAATTTCGCGCTTTACAGGCCGTAATCTTCCAGCCGTTTCTGCAGTTCGCGCTCGTCGGTAATGGGCACGCCCTGCTGCAAAGCCAAAGCGTCGCCTTCGGGCAAAAGGCGGGTGTAAATTTCATCGTACCGGGCCAGCGGGCCGCTGCCGTCGATGGTATACAGCGCCGGATGGCCGCCGTTGTCTTTTAACAGATACTGCGGCTCGGCCCGCTGCTGGCCCCGGATAAACCACCAGATGCCCGCCGCAATGCAAAGCACTGCCAGCGCCCCCAGCAGCGAAAGGTACAAATATTTCGCTGATTTTTGTGCATTTCCCATAGTTTCACGCTCCTTTCCCACTAGTATGGACGCAGTATCGCCACAAAATCAAAAAGTTGTGAATTTTGTCTGCGGGGGTATACTTTTTCTGTCTGTTTGTGCTATAATCTATCCTATAGCATTATGCGATTCTGTGTGACGGCTTTTGCTGTACGCTTTGCTTTATTATGAGATTAAGGAGGCGGTTCCCATAGAACCCAAACAGCCGCGCCACATTTCAACCGATGGCGTAAAATCTACCGCAGGGGCCACCGGGCAGCCGGTACCCAAGAAAAAGAAACCGAAGCGTAAGCGCCACCCGGTGGCGGCGTTCTTCCGCTTTATCGGCTGCCTGCTTTGCGTCTGCGTCATGGCGGCCAGCGTAGGCGGCGTCCTGCTCTCGATGTACATCGTGCAGGTCACGGCAAACGATGGCGATGTCCTGGACCTGGATAACCAGAAAAACAAACAGACCACCATTGTCTACGACAAAAACAGCGACGAGTACGCCACCCTGACCAAGGGCGAGAACCGTATCTGGCGCGAGCTTTCCGCCATGCCGGAGAACCTCCAGCACGCGGTTATCGCTATCGAGGATAAGGACTTCTACAACGAGCCCGGCATCAATATCAAGCGTACCATCGGTGCCGCGCTGAACGAGTTTACCGACCATGCACTGTACGGCTCCCAGCAGGGTGCATCCACGCTGGAACAGCAGCTGATCAAAAACCTGACCGGCGATAATGAGACTGACAAGATGCGTAAGGTGCGTGAGATCTTCCGCGCCCTGGGTCTGTCCAACAAGTACAGCAAAGAGACCGTTCTGGAAGCCTACCTCAACACCATCCCGCTGACCGGTATCGTTTGCGGCATGGAGGCCGGCGCCAACGAGTACTTTGGCAAGCATGTCGAGGATCTGACCCTCTCTGAGTGCGCCATCCTCGCATCCATCACCAAGAACCCGACCAAGTACAACCCCTTCACCAACCCCGAACAGTTGATGAAGCGCCGCAACCACGTGCTGTATGAGATGTACAACCAGGGCTACATCACCGAGGATGAGTATAATTCCGCAACGGCGGAGACCATCAAGGTGGTGGAGAGCAAGGGCGGTGCCGAGAACGTGACCCGCACCTCCAACAACTCCTACTTCACCGATGCACTCTACTATGAGCTGCTCAACGACCTGCAGGAGAAGGCCAACTACACGGCCGAGGAAGCCAGCTCGCTGATCTTCAACGGCGGCCTGCGCGTCTACTCCACCGTCGATCCCAAGGTCCAGAGCGTCATCGAGGAAGAACTGTACAACGCCGATGACGCCATTCCGGCCCTCTGGCACGAAGCGCCGGTCGCCCTGCGCGACTACCCGGCGGATAGCAGCAGTTGGGACGATGTGCAGTACGACGAAGCCACCGGCCTGCCCGTCACCAAGGACGGCTACGCTGTCTACGGCGTCGAGGACATCCCCGTCTACGAGGATGATGCCGAGACTGAACTGAAGAAGGGCACCTCCACCGACCCGAACTATCCCAACGATGACACCGTCTACCTCTGCGTGTACGAGAAAGTCCGCACCGAGGCTTCGGCTGCGATCCTGGACTATAACGGCAACATCCTGGGCATCGGCGGCGGCATTGGCGAAAAGCAGTACGACCTGGGCACCAACCGCGCCACGATCCCGCACCAGACCGGTTCTACCATGAAGCCCATCGGCGCCTACTGCCTGGCGCTGGATTACGGCCTGATCAACTACTCTTCCCAGATTCTGGACGCGCCGTTCTATTCGGCTGCTGATAAGGAAGTGCTGAAAGAGCAGTACTCTTATATGGACAAGTACTCCGCTGCAGCCCAGTCCCGCAGCGACATCTGGCGCGATTGGCCCACCAACTACGGCGGTGCCGGCGGCCAGGGCAACCCCATGCTGGTGTATGACGCCCTGCGTCAGTCCTACAACACGGTGGCTGTCTGGGTCGGCAACATGGTCGGCGTGGATTACCTGTACAACTTCGTGCATGATACGCTGGAATGCAGCTATATCAGCGCCGAAAACGATATGGACCTGGCACCTCTGGTGCTGGGCGGCCAGAGCCGCGGCATGACCGTGGTGCAGCTGGCCGGTGCCTACTCCATCTTCAACGGTGGTACCTTCACCAGCCCGCACTACTATACCGAAGTGGAAGATTACCTGGGCAACACGGTGCTGGATAACACCAAGTATATCAACACCACCCAGGCTATCAGCCCCGAGACCGCGCAGATCATGAACCGTATGCTGGCCAACGTCCTGAAGACCGGCGGTACGGCTTCCAGCATCGGCGTGCCCCAGGCAGGCGGTATGGACGCGGTCGCCAAGACCGGTACTACCAGCAACAACAAGGATTACACCTTCGCTGCCCTGACCCCCTACTACGTCACGGCCCTGTGGTGGGGCTTTGACCGCCCGGAGGATATGTCCCAGTACAGCGGCGGTAAATACGGTACGCCCATCCAGAAAGCCTGGAAGAACATGATGGAAGAGCTGCAGGCAGACCTGCCCTACAAGGAGTTTGCCACCAGCGAAAACGTTGTGGAACGTCACTTCGACACCTCCACGGGCGCCATCATCTCCGGCGGCGGTGCCATTGGCTACTATACCGAGGATAACATGCCTGACAGCAGCTATGCAGCTTCGACGGATGACCCCTATGCCGCCCTGGCCCAGGCCGCTGCCGAGGGTGCCCAGGATGGCGACACCACCACCGAACCCACCGAGTAAAAACAAAAACACTTAAACACAATGTCCCCTGGCTGTCAAACAGCTGGGGGATTTTTGTTTGCGTAACAAATACAGTTGTCTTTACACAAAAACATCGGTGGATAAGGAGGGGCAAACCGTCAAACTGCATAAATTGCAGGGAAAATGCGGGAAATTTGCCCTAAAAGACTTGCATAACGGTGTTTTCCGTGTTATAGTAAATCCTGTTGAAACACAAATGTACGCAAGGAGGGGACACGATGCCTGAACGTCGTTTCCTATTGGTCGATGCAGATGTTCTGCCGGAAGTTTTCGGTAAGGTATTGCAGGCCAAAGAGCTTTTAGCCTCGGGGGCAGTGCCCAACATTTCGGCAGCTGCCCGCCAGGCTGGTATTTCCCGCAGTGCTTTCTATAAATATAAGGATACCGTCTTTGATGCCGAGACCGGCCGCGAGACCATCACCGTGGTGGCCACGCTGCTGGATAAGACGGGCGCCCTGCAGGGGCTGCTGTCCGGCATTTCGGCGGCAGGTGCATCCATCGTGACCATCACCCAGTCCCGCCCGGAGAACGGCGCGGCCCAGGTGGAAGTTACCGTGCGCACCGGCACCATGCAGATGACGGTGGACGAGATGCTGACCCGCCTGTCCCGCCAGCCCTGCGTGGTGGAGATCCACCGCGGCGCATAAACGGCCTTATCTGCAAGAAATACCGAAAGGGGAATTTTCTCATGGCTAAAATTGCAATTATGGGCTTTGGTACCGTCGGCAGCGGCGTGCTGGAAGTCTGCCGCCGCAATGCGGCCTCCATCGCCCGCCGCGCTGGCGAGCCGGTGGAGGTCAAATACATCCTGGACGTCCGCGATTTCTCTTCCTCGCCGGACGCCGCCCTGTTTACCAACTCTATCGATACCATCCTCGCTGACCCCGAGGTCAAGGTCGTGGTGGAGACCATCGGCGGCACCAGGTTTGCCTACCCGTATGTCCGCCAGTGCCTGGAAAGCGGCCGCAGTGTCTGCACCTCCAACAAGGAGATGGTCGCTACCTACGGTGCCGAACTGCTGGCCCTGGCCAAGGAGCATAACGTGGCCTTCCTGTTCGAGGCCAGCGTTGGCGGCGGCACGCCTATCATTACTCCGATGCACCAATGCCTGGCCGCCAACCATATCAGCCAGATCCAGGGCATCGTCAATGGCACCACCAACTTTATGCTGACCAAGATGAAGCGCGAGAACATGGGCTTTGATGAGGCCCTCAAGATCGCCCAGCAGCTTGGCTATGCCGAGACGAAGGACCCCGGCGACGACGTGGACGGCCGTGACGCCTGCCGCAAGATCGCCATCCTGGCCAGCCTGGCCTGCGGTCATCATGTTTACCCCGATAACATCCCGGCCCGCGGCATCCGTGACATCACGGTGGCCGACATCCAGGCCGCCGAAAAGCTGGATTCCGCCATCAAGCTGATCGCCTGGTATAACGAGGGCGAGAACGGCCAGATGGCCGCCGGTGTGGAGCCGATGCTGGTTTCCAATGCCAACCAGCTGGCCGACGTGGACGATGTGTTCAACGCCGTGCTGATGAAAGGCGATATGCTGGGCGATGTCGTGTTCTACGGCAAGGGTGCAGGCAAGCTGCCCACTGCCAGCGCCGTGGTGGCCGACGTCATCGACGCCCTGAAAGAGGGCGCACACATTCACGACAGCCTGTTCTGGAAACCGGCCCCCAAACTGGAAGGCCAGCTGAAGGACGAGGCCGTCTACCCCTGGTATATCCGCGTCAGCGGTGTGTCCGCCGCCCTGCTGCCCAATGTAGCCGGTGCGGGCCACACGGTGTTTGAGGCCGATGGTCAGGCCGCGTACCTGATCGATGCCGCCACCGCCGCCCAGATCGAGGAGATCAGCAAAAAGATCGAAGTCCTCGGCGGCAAGGTGGAACTGGCGATGAAGAAGCTGGCTGAATAAGCCGCGCGGAAAAGGGGAGAGCAGAAAATGATCACTGTTACCGTCCCGGCCACCAGCGCCAATGTGGGCGCAGGCTTTGACTCGCTGGGCCTTGCAGTTTCGATGTACAACGTTTTTACTTTTGAGGAAGCCGACCGCATCCAGATCACTTCGGTGGATGGCACCCACATCCCGACCGGCTCCAACAACCTGGTGTACCGCTCGGCCCGTGTGGTGTACGACCAGCTGGGTATCCCGGTGAAGGGGCTGCGCATCACCCAGAAGAACACCATCCCGATGGCCCGTGGACTGGGCTCCAGCTCCGCCTGCATCGTGGCCGGCATCCTGGGTGCCAACGCCCTGCTGGGCAACAAGCTGACCCGCCGTCAAATGTTGACGCTGGCTACCTCGATTGAAGGCCATCCCGACAACGTGGCCCCGGCCATGCTGGGCGGCTTCGTCACCAGTGTGATCGATGAAGGCCAGGTCTACAGCGTGAAAAAAGAAATCGACACCGAGCTGGCTTTTGCTGCCTTCGTGCCGGACTTCCGCCTGCTGACGTCCAAGGCCCGCGCTGCCCTGCCCGCCATGGTCAGCCATAAGGACGCGGTCTACAACCTGTCCCGCGCTGCGCTGGCCACCGCCGCTTTCTGCGATGGCAACTATGCGCTGCTGGACGTGGCTACCAAGGATGTGCTGCACCAGCAGTACCGCCTGCCGCTCATCACCGGCGGCGATGAGGTGTTTGAGTTGGCCCAGGATCTGGGCGCACTGGCTGTCTATATTTCGGGCGCCGGGCCTACCATCATGGCCGTTGTGCATAAAGATGATACAGAGTTCTTTGACCGTGCCGAGGCGGCACTGGCGGCGGATGGCCCGCTGCATCACTTTACGGTTCATCGGCTGCTGGCCGATAACGTCGGCGCAGTGGTAAGCTGACGCTGCTATAGAGGAGGAACAGGAATCCTATGGGATTGATCGTGCAAAAATTCGGCGGTTCATCGGTAAAAGACCGTGACCGCATCTTCAACGTGGCGCGCATCGTCATGAATACGCGCAACGCCGGCAACGATGTTGTCGTGGTGGTCTCCGCCCAAGGCGATACCACCGATGACCTCATCGCCAAAGCGGCCGAGATCACCTCGGACCCGTCCCATCGTGAGATGGATATGCTGCTGGCGGCTGGCGAGGAGATCTCCATCTCGCTGCTGACGATGGCTTTGCAGGAGCTGGGCGTTTCCGCTATCAGCCTGACGGGCTGGCAGGCCGGCTTCAACACCGACCGCGCCTACTCCAAGGCCCGTATCAAGCGCCTGGACACAGAGCGTGTCGAAAGCGAACTGGCCCGCAACCGCGTGGTCGTTGTGGCGGGGTTCCAGGGCCTGAACCGCTCTGACGACATCACCACCCTGGGCCGCGGCGGCAGTGATACCTCTGCTGTGGCACTGGCCGCTGCCCTGCATGCAGACCGCTGCCAGATCTTTACCGACGTCGAGGGTGTTTTCACCGCCGATCCGCGCAAGATCCCCAAGGCCACCAAGCTGAAAGAGATCACCTTTGACGAAATGCTCGAGCTGGCCTCCCTGGGTGCCCAGGTGCTGAACAACCGCAGCGTCGAGTTGGCCAAAAAGTACAATGTAGAGCTGGAGGTCATCTCCAGCATCAACCCGGTGCCCGGCACCGTTGTTAAGGAGGAAACCAAAGTGGAAGGTATGCTCATTAAAGGCGTGGCGAAGGACACCGACGTCGCCGTTCTGACCGTCAAGGATGTTCCCGATGTGCCGGGTATGTCCTTCAAGATCTTCAGCCTGCTGGCCCAGAAGAACATCAACGTTGACATCATCCTGCAGACCACCGGCCGCGACGGCCGCAAGGACATGAGCTTCACCGTGCCCCTGGGCGATGCCGAGAGCGCTGTCTCTGCCCTGAAGAACGCTACCAGCCGCATTGGCGGCGGCGACATCACCGTCGATAAGGGCTGCGCCAAGGTCTCCATCGTGGGTGCTGGCATGCAGAGCCACTCCGGCGTGGCTTCCACCATGTTCGAGGCACTGTTCAACCAGAACATCAACATTAAGATGATCTCTACCAGTGAGATCAAGATCAGCGTCATCATTGATGAGGAGGACGCCGACAAGGCCGTCGCCGCCATCCACGATGCTTTTATCAACTAAGCTTTTTCTGCATGTAAATATAGAGGGATAGGGTAAGCCCCCATGCACAGTGCGGTGCATGGGGGCTTTTAGTATAGATTAAAATAACTTTTTGCCCTGAGCAAACTTGGCACTTAACGCACCCTTGCCCAGGTAGGCATACCGCTCCAGCCGTTCCGCAGGGGTAAAACTGCGCAGGCTGCGAAGATGGCTGTCATCCAGCACCAGTGCATCAAAGGCATAGCCCGGCTCAAACAGGCCGACCTGCTCGCCAAAGTCCTGCCAGAATTCACCGCCGCCCACGGTGGCCAGGTACAGCGCTTCGGTCATCGTCAGCGGGGCCTCGCTCTGGTCCACATAGCGCCAGCGCAGCTTGCTTACCTGCACAGCCGCAGCCATCACGGCAAACAGGTCCAGCGTGTGGCCGCCTGCCACATCGCTGCCCAGGCCGATGCGCCAGCCGCCCCGCAGATACTTGGCCGCCGGGGCAATGCCGGCAATCACGTTCTCGTTGCTGGTGGGGCAGTGGGCGATCATCACGCGGTTGGCTTTCATGGCGGCACATTCTTCCTCGCCGCTGTAGATGCAGTGGGCCATCACAGTGGGCACATCGCCGCCAAACAGGCCGTAGCGGCTGTAACTCTCGCCGTAATATTTCGTGCCGGGGCACAGCGCGGCCACCCATTCGATCTCGCTGGGGTTCTCGGAGAGGTGGCTCTGGGCAGGTACTTTATACTCGGCGGCCAGCTCGCCCAGACCCTTCATGTACTCGTCGCTGGCACTGGGGGTAAAGCGCGGGGTGATCATCGGGCGCACCGGGCCGTCGTGCAGCATATGCTCGTCGGCACAGGTGTCCAGCCAGCGGCGGGTCTCAGCCAGGCCGGCGGCAGGAGAGGGCTCCCGGTAAAAGTCCGGGCTGTTGCGGTCCATGCCCAGCTTGCCCACAAAGGCCGAAAGCCCGGCGGCTTTCAGCTGGTGCATCAGTTCCAGCGTGGCATCGGTGTGCAGCGTGCCAAAGATGCAGGCGCGGGTGGTGGCGCTATGCGTAAGGTCCCGCACAAAGTAGCCGTAGCCCGCGCGGGCATAGTCGGCATCGGCGTAGTGGGATTCCTCGGGGTAGGTGTACTGCTGCAGCCAGTCCAGCAGTTCCAGATCCATGGCGGTGCCGCAGTAGCTGTACTGCGGCGCATGCAGGTGCAGGTCCACAAAGCCCGGCGTGATGATCTGTCCACTGTGGTCGTAGACCGGCACACCGGCTGGGGCTGCTTCACAAAATGCTCCGCAGCGGCCATCCTCACACAGCATATAGCCATCCCGCACCCGCAGGGTATCCGGGGTGGGGGTATCTACAAAAATGCCCTTAACGGCAAAACGTTCCATATGGTTCCTCCTGATAGCAGAATACCTATATTATAACCGTTCCACATGCCCAACTGCAAGTTTTTTATTTACTTTTACCCATTGAAGCGGTATAATACAAATATCTATTTGCTGTTTGAAAGGAATAAGGACTTGGAACGTAAACAACTTGCTCCCGGCGTGTTCATCACTTCGATGAGCGCCGCTAAATTCAATCGCTGCCGCATCACGATCCATCTGCGCTTCCCTGCGAAGCGTGAGACTGCCACCGATGCCGCTGTGCTGGCCCTGGTGCTGGAGCGCGGCTATGCGGCCTGCCCCGATATGACCGCCCTGTCCCGCCGCTTGGCCGAACTGTACGGCGCTGACCTGGGCGTGGATCTTTCCAGTGCCGGGCCGGACCGCGTGCTGTCCGCCGACATCTGCGGCATCAAGGACACCTACGCACTGGCGGGCGAGAACCTTACCGACGCCTACGCCGACATTGTGTTCGGCACCATCTTTGACCCCTACCTCGTAGACGGCATCTTCGACCCCGAGGCCGTGCGCATTGAGACCGAGACCCAGGCCCGCCGCCTGGAAGCAGAGTTCAACTCCAAGCGCCTCTACTGCGTGCGCCAGGCCCGCCGCAAATTCTTCGGTGATTCCCCGGCGGGCATCGAGCTGGGCGGTTACCCCGGTGAGTTGGTCAACGTCACCCCCGCCAGCCTGAAAGCCGAGTATGACCGCATCCTCTCCACTGCGTCCATCGATGTGATGGTGCAGGGCGTGGACGAAGCCCGCGTGGCCGACCTGCTGCTGCGCAAGCTGGAGAGCATCCGCCGCGACCCGCAGCCCTTTGCGCTGCCTATGGCCATGCCCCGCACCCCGCTGCGCCATTTTAAAGAAGAAGTCCCCGGCCTGACCCAGGCCAAGCTGTGCATGCTGTTCACCACCGGCGGCGAGTCCGACCCGCCCAGCGTCAGTATCCTGCGCGTGGCCATGAGTGTGCTGGGCGGTTCCGCCACCAGCCGCCTGTTCCGCAACGTGCGCGAAAAGCAGTCCCTTTGCTACTACTGCGGTTCCGCTGCCCAGCGCTCCACCGGCGTGATGATGATCGATTCCGGCGTTGAGCCGGGCAAGGAGCAGCAGGCAGAGGCCGCCATCCTGGCGGAATTGGAGGGCCTGAAAAACGGCCCCATCACCCAGGAGGAAATGGACGACTGCCGCCGCGGCCTGCTTTCCAGCATGGACGCGCTGAGCGACAGCCTGGCTGCGCTGGAAGGCTGGTACTATGGCCAGATCACCCGCGGCGAACCGCTCTATCCGCCGGAGTACGGCAAGGTGCTGACCGGCGCCGTCACCCTGGATGAGGTGCGCCAGGCGCTGCAAAGCTACAGCTACTCGGTCTGTTATGATGTGACCGCAAAGCCCGGTACGGCGGGCAAGGGAGGTGCCGAAGATGTCTGATTTTGCAAATCTGTCTGCGGTACAGGCCCGCGCCGCTGCCGCCGTTGGCTGCCAGAGTACCACGCTGCCCAGCGGCCTGACCGTGCTGTGCCGCACCATGCCGGGGTACAGCAGTGTGCATGCCATTTATGCCACGTCCTTTGGCTCCATCCACCGCAGCTTTACGCTGGACGGTAAAGAAGTTGTACTGCCTGCCGGTACGGCTCATTTCTTGGAGCACAAAATGTGTGAGACCCCCAAGGGCGACTCCTTCAGCTTCTACGCCAAGACCGGTGCTTCGGCCAATGCCTTTACCAGCTACGATCGCACCTGCTACCTGTTCTCGGCTACCCAGAAGATCGACGAAAACCTCGACATTCTGTTAGGTATGGTGGGCAAGCCCTGGTTCACCAAGGCCACCATCGCCAAAGAGCAGGGCATCATCGGGCAGGAGATCAAGATGTACGATGACAGCCCCGATTGGCGGCTGCTCAACGCGTTGTTCCGTTGCCTGTACGATGACCACCCCCTGCGGGACGACATTGCCGGCACGGTGGAAAGCATTGCCGGCCTGACCCCGCAGATGCTCTACAACTGCACCAAGGGGTTCTACGCGCCATCCAATATGGTGCTGTCCGTGGCGGGCAAAATTACGCTGGAGCAGGCAGTCGAAGCTTGCAAGCGCAACGGCCTGTACCGCGCCCGCGCTGCCCATGAGGTAGAGTGGGACATCCCGGCGGATAACGGCCCGCTGGCCCACAAGGAGGTCCACTTCACCATGCCGGTCACCAAGCCCTGCTTCGGCGTGGCCTATAAAGAGGAACCCCTCGTGCCCGGCGACCTCAAGCGGGAATTGCTGCTGGATATGCTGTCCGACCTGGTCGTTGGCGGGCTGACCAAGCTCTACCGCAAACTGTACGATAACGCTATGGTCAACCCGGAGTTCTCCGGTGACTTTATCGCGGTGCGCGGTGCCTGTGCCGTGGCCTTTACCGGCGAGAGCGACACCCCGCGGGATGTCGTGGACCTGTTGCAGGCCGAGATCGAGCGCCTGCGTACCGAGGGCATCGAACCCGAGGTCTTTACACTGGTGAAAAACCAGGTGTACGGCGGCCTGCTGGGTGATGTGGAGGCCATCGACGATGCCGCCGAGGAAGCTGCCGCCGCCTACCTGAAGGGCCGCACGCTGGCGGATGAGATCGCCGCGCTGGCCGCCCTGACCGTGGACGATGCCAACGAGCTGCTGCGCACCGCCCTGCGGGAGGAAAACCGCGCCTACGTGCAGATCGACCCGGCTGAATAAAAACACTCCTATAAGGAGATATACAAAATGACTTATCATGTTCAATTCCCCGGCCTGGGGCTGGCCCTGACCATCAACCGCGTGGCCCTGTCCATCGGCGGGTTCAACATCTACTGGTACGGCGTCATCATCGCCGCCGGCATGATGCTGGCTCTGCTGTATGCCTTCCGCAATGCCGTAGATTTCGGCATCGACTCGGACCGTCTGGTGGATGTTATCGCCATCGGCACCGTTATGGCCATCGTCTGCGCCCGTATCTACTACGTGGCCATGGCACCGTTTAAGTATAATAGCATCTGGGAGATGATCGACATCCGCTTAGGCGGCATTGCCATCTACGGCGCGGTCATCGGCGCGTTCGTGTTCGGCGGGCTGGCCGCCAAGTGGCGCAAGATCCCGCTGCTGCCGCTGTTCGACCTGGTCTCGCT
Source organism: Oscillospiraceae bacterium (assembly GCA_025758045.1). Lineage (NCBI taxonomy): Bacteria > Bacillati > Bacillota > Clostridia > Eubacteriales > Oscillospiraceae > Oscillospiraceae bacterium. Next base: position 2,222,365 of record CP107208.1, read on the forward strand.
GGGCTTCCTCATCGGCCAGGGCATTGGCCGCTGGGGCAACTTCGTCAACCAGGAGGCCTTCGGCACGAACACTACGCTGCCCTGGGGCATGTACAGCGAGGGAACGGAAGCCTACTTGAAGTCGGTGCAGGTCACACTGCCCGCCGGTATGGCTGTCGACCCCACCGCTCCGGTGCATCCGACTTTCCTGTATGAAAGCATCTGGTGCCTGGCAGGCTTTGTCATCCTGGCAAGCCTTGTCAAGCGCCGCAAGTTCAACGGGCAGATCTTCCTGTCCTATATCATCTGGTACGGCCTGGGCCGCAGCTGGATCGAAGGTCTGCGCACCGACTCGCTGCTCGTTGGCAATACCGGCCTGCGCGCCAGCCAGCTGGTGGCCATCGGCTCTGTCATTGCAGCCGCCATGCTGCTTATCATCGGCCTGCGCAACGCCAAAGGCAAACAGCTGCAAGTCACGCTGGCGGTCAGTGACATCAAGAAGCAGGCCGAAGCAGGGAACCGCTTTACCCCGGACACCCTGCCTGCGAATGCCCCCCACGCCGACTTTGTAAAAGCCACCGATGAGATGAACCGCCGCTTAAAGGACCTGGATCTGGACGCCCCGGAAATCGAGGAATTGGAAGAACCGGCGCCGGAAACGACCGAAGCACCGAAGCCTACAGAAAATGCAGCGGTTGAAGCCGAAGCTCCGGCAGAGCCGGAAGAACAGCGGAAAACCGAACCGGCCGAAGAAGCCCCGGCAGACCCGGAAGCAGAACCCGCCGCTGAGACCCGGGCGGAAAAAACTGCCCCGGAAGAAAAGTAACACCGCCGCCCCGCAGTATGGCGATAGATACTGCATGGTGTAAGACCCGACACCGTTTTGCCCGCAAGGACAAAAAAATACATTTGAAAGAGGGAACTATCATGGGAGCAAGTATTATTGACGGTAAGGCATTGGCCGCTGCCACCAAGGCTGAGGCCGCCGAGAAGGTCACCTCACTGAAAGCCCAGGGCGTCAACCCCTGCCTGGCGGTCATTCTGGTGGGCGAAAACCCCGCCAGCCAGGTGTATGTGCGCGGTAAGATCAACGATTGTGCCCAGTGCGGCATCGAGAGCCGCAGCATCAATCTGCCCGCCGATACCACGCAGGAGACCCTGCTGGCCGAGGTGAAGAAGCTGGCCGACGACCCCGCCGTACACGGTATCCTGGTCCAGCTGCCCCTGCCGGAGCAGATCGACGAGAAGGCCGTCATCGACGCCATACCGCCGGAGAAGGATGTGGACGGTTTCTCGCCCATCAACGTGGGCCGCATGCAGATCGGCGAGCCCTGCTATCTGCCCTGCACCCCGGCAGGCTGCATCCGCATGATCGAGACCACCGGCACCGAGATCGCCGGTAAAAATGCCGTGGTCATCGGCCGCTCCAACATCGTGGGCAAGCCCGCCGCGCTGCTGCTGCTGGCCAAGAACGCCACCGTCACCATCTGCCACTCCAAGACCAAGAACCTGAAAGAGGTCTGCGCCGCCGCCGATATTTTGGTGGCCGCCGTGGGCCGCGAGGGCTTTGTCACCGGCGATATGGTCAAGCCCGGCGCTGTTGTCATCGACGTGGGCATCAACCGCGGCGCTGACGGCAAGCTGCACGGCGACGTCAATTTTGCCGAGGCCGGCGAGAAGGCCGGTTACATCACCCCGGTGCCCGGCGGCGTTGGCCCCATGACCCGCGCCATGCTGATGCTGAACACCGTGGAAGCCGCCGCCCGCCAGAGCGGCAAGACCCTTTGATTTCGAAGAATTTGCTGTAAAATCGCCCAAAAAGCCTTGACAAGCCAGCAAGGCTATGGTATTATACTAGAGCCGCTTGGTATGGGCTCTACAAGTGTGTGCTTTTATAGGTGCAACGCCCTACTGTCCAGCGAGACTTATTGAAAGAGGTTATCCACATGTACGCAGTTATCAAAACCGGTGGCAAGCAGTACAGCGTTAAGGTCGGCGACGTCGTTTACGTCGAGAAGCTGAACGCTGAGGCTGATACCGAAGTCACCTTCGATCAGGTTCTCGCCGTTGGCGAGGAGGGCTCTGTCAAGGTCGGCGCTCCCGTTGTTGAGGGCGCTACCGTTGTGGCCAAGGTCGTCAAGAACGGCAAGGGCAAGAAGCTCAACATCCTGACCTATCGTCCCAAGAAGGGCAGCATGGTCCGCAAGGGTCATCGTCAGCCCTACACCAAGGTGGAAATCACCGCGATCAACGGCTAAGGAGGTAAATCACAATGGCACATAAGAAAGGCGTAGGTTCTACCAAGAACGGTCGTGATTCCGAGTCCAAGCGCCTCGGCGTCAAGCGCGGCGACGGTCAGTTCGTTCTGGCCGGCAACATCCTGGTCCGTCAGCGCGGCACCCACATCCATCCGGGTGAGGGCGTCGGCATCGGCAGCGATGACACCCTGTTCGCTCTGGTCGATGGTCGCGTTCACTTCGAGCGCGTTGGCCGTGACCGCAAGCGCTGCACGGTCAAGCAGTAAAAGAACCGTTCGGGCGGGCCATTTCGGCTCGCTCGTTTTTTGTAACGGGCTATTTTTTAACGAGGTAACACATGGCAACCAGTAATTTTATTGATACCGCGACCATCTGGCTGCATGCCGGCAAGGGCGGCGACGGCGCGGTGACCTTCCACCGCGAAAAATTCGTGGCGGCTGGCGGCCCGGACGGCGGCGACGGCGGTCGCGGCGGTGACATCATTTTTGTCGCCGACGACAACCTCTCCACCCTGATGGACTTCCGCTACAAGCGTAAGTACACCGCAGCCGACGGCGAAAACGGCCGCGCCAAGCGCCAGAGCGGCGCCGACGCCGATGACCTGGTCATCCGCGTGCCTCGCGGCACTGTGCTGAAAGAAGCCGAGACCGGCCTGGTCGTGGCTGACCTTTCCGGTTCCGAGCCGGTGGTGGTCGCCCGCGGCGGCCGCGGCGGCTGGGGCAATAGCCATTTTGCCACCCCCACCCGCCAGATCCCCAAGTTTGCCAAGCCCGGCCTGCCCGGCGAGGATATGCACCTGCAGCTGGAGCTGAAGGTCATCGCGGATGTGGGCCTGATCGGCTTCCCCAATGTAGGCAAGTCCACCCTCATCAGCATCATCTCGGCCGCCCGTCCCAAGATCGCCAACTATCATTTCACCACCCTGACCCCAGTGCTGGGCGTGGTGCGCGTCGGCCCGGAGCAGAGCTTTGTCTGCGCCGATATTCCCGGCCTGATCGAGGGCGCTGCCGAGGGCGTTGGCCTGGGCCACGACTTCCTGCGCCATGTTGAGCGCTGCCGTCTGCTGCTGCACGTGGTGGATGTTTCCGGCTGCGAGGGCCGCGACCCCAAGGCGGACTTTGAGCAGATCAACCACGAACTGGCCGGTTTCAGCGCCGAGCTGGCCGACCGCCCGCAGATCGTGCTGGGCAACAAGTGCGACATTGCCACCCCGGAACAGGTGGAGGAGTTCAAGAACTATATCGAGGCTAAGGGTCTGACCTTCCTGCCCATCTCCGCCGCCACCCGCCAGGGCGTGGACAACCTGCCCGCACTGGTCTACAACCGCCTGAAGGATCTGCCCCCGGTCAAGGTTTACGAGGCCGAGTACAAGCGCCCGGACAAGAGCGCCATGCCGACCCGCCCCTTCACCGTGACCCGCACCGGCGATCACGAGTTTACCGTGGATGCCCCCTGGCTGGAGCGCATCCTGGCCGGCACCAACGTCGAGGACTACGAGAGCCTGCAGTACTTCCAGACACAGCTGGGTGACTCCGGCATCCTGGACGAGCTGGTGGCCCAGGGCGTTGAGGAAGAGGACACCATCAAGATTGGTGAATATGAGTTTGACTACTTGTACTAAAGTAGTGCGGATAGAATATGCTGTTTGAAACAAAATCTGAAGTGGACATCCACGAAATGTCCCCGCTGGCGCTGGCCTTTGTGGGCGATGCGGTGCTGGAACTGCTGGTTCGCGCCCGCCTGGTGGGCACCACCCGCCTGCAGCCAAACCGGCTGCACACAGTAGCCACCCATTACGTCAGCGCCCACGCCCAGAATCTGGAGCTGGCGGTGATCGAGCCGATGCTGACCGATGCCGAGGCCGCCGTGCTGCGCCGGGGCAAAAACGCCAGCAAGGCCACGGTGGCCAAGCACGCCACCGTGCAGGAGTACCGCGCCTCTACGGGCTTTGAGTGCCTGCTGGGCTGGCTTTACCTGCAGGGCCGCAACGACCGCATCCAGGAATTGTTCGATGCCCTGTGGGAAGGGTACCAGCCGGAATAAAGCGGATACCCTTTCCGTAGGGGCCGATGCTCGTCATCGGCCCGTTAGGCCGCCGCTGTCTTGCGGGGCGATGCAAGTATCGCCCCCTGCCTATAACACGGCAGAGTCACTTTATGTACCCGCGCCATCACGGCGCGGCCCGCCTCACTTGCTGTTTTTGCTGTCGGTGGTATTGGTGGTGCGGTTCGTGGTCTTCTGCTGGGTACGGTTGGTCGTTTTCTGGGTAGAGCGGTTGGTCGTATTGTTTGTCTGATTCTTTGCCATAGGTGGTTGACTCCTTTCTGAAGTTCGCAAGTAAAAAGCGATCTGCGGTTCTGGCCGCAAAGGTAGTTTGCCCGCCCATGGCTTTTTTATGCAAAGGGGAAACGTATGCAATTTCCTGCTGATTTTACCGCGCGGGAGCAAGCACTGCTGGGCCCGCGCTTTGCGGAGCTGTACGCCTACGCCACGCCGCAGCCTGCCCGCGGGGTAACGGTCAACGGTCTGCGCTGCACGCCGGAGTGGTTCGCCGCCCATGCGGATTTCGCCGCTGCGCTGTCGCCGTTCTGCCCCACGGCCTTTACCACCGCGCCGGACTTTAAGCCCGGCCGCCATCCCTGGCACCACGCGGGGGTGTTCTATGCCCAGGAGCCCAGCGCTTCGGCCCCGGCTGCGCTGCTGGATGTACACCCCGGCATGAAGGTGGCGGACCTTTGCGCCGCCCCGGGCGGCAAGACCAGCCAGCTGGCGGAGGCTCTGCAGGGGCAGGGCTTGCTGTTGGCCAACGAGTTTGTGGCTGCCCGTGCCGAGATCCTGCGCCAAAATCTGGAGCGCATGGGTGTGACCAACGCCGTCATCACCAATGAGGACACAGCCAACCTGGCCAAGGCATTACCCGGCGTGTTTGACCGCGTGCTGGTGGATGCGCCCTGCTCCGGCGAGGGCATGTTCCGCAAGGAGCCGGTGGCTGCGACCCAGCATAATAACGCCCTGGTGGAACACTGCGCCGCACTGGGCGCGGAAATTCTGGAAAATGCCGCCGCAATGCTGGCCCCGGGCGGGGTGCTGGTCTACTCCACCTGCACCTTTGCCCCGCAGGAGGACGAGGCCCAGATAGCGGCCTTCCTGGCCCGCCACCCGGAGTTTACCCTCTGTGACCTGAATGCCTGCGGCTTCGGCCGCCCCGGAGAGGAAAACCGTGCCCCCGGCTGCACCGACATCACCCGCTGCCGCCGCATCTGGCCTGCCGATGGAGGAGAGGGGCACTTTATGGCCAAGCTGAAGAAAAGCCCCGACGCCGAAGCCCCGGTCCCGGTGCGCGTGAAGCCCGGAAAACCGGCCAAGACGCCGCCCGAATGGCTGGATTTTGTCAAAACAACTTTCCCGTTTTTGGCTGACCGCCCGCTGACGACGGCAGGGGATTGGCTGCTGCTGCCGGTGCCGGGCAGTGAGCTGCTGAACCTTTCCAAGCTGCGCATCGTGCGCGGCGGCGTGCTGGCGGGCTCTGTGCTGAAAAAGCGGTTCCAGCCTGCCCATGCGCTGTTTATGGCCTACGGTGCCCGGTGCACGAACCGCGAGGAACTGACGCTGGACGACCCCCGCACAGCCGCCTGGCTGCGAGGCGAGGAAATCAACGCCGCAACGGCACAAAACGGCTGGTGCGCGGTGCTGGTGGATGGCTTCCCGCTGGGCGGGGGGAAGGCAAGCAGTGGGCGCATCAAAAACCACTACCCCAAAGGCCTGCGCAGCCTGCAATAAGGGCTTGAAAAGCACGCAGGGGTGTGCTATAATATCTTATTGGTAATATCGGTAACGCCGGGTCATGCGGCGCTGCCTCATCGGATGGCCCGGCAAGGGCGCCGAGTGAATACAAACTTAGGGGGAACGTATCCATGTCTGGACATAGCAAATGGAACAATATCAAGCGTAAAAAGGAAAAGACCGACGGCGCCCGCGCTAAAGTCTTTACCAAAATCGGCCGCGAGATCGCCGTTGCCGTTAAGGAAGGCGGCGGCAACCCCGCTTCCAACTCCAAGCTGGCGGCTCTGATCGCCAAGGCTAAGGCCAACAGCGTGCCCAACGATAACATCCAGCGTATCATCAAGCGCGCCGAGGGCGGCGACAAGACCGAGTACGAAGCAATGACCTACGAGGGCTACGGCCCCGGCGGCATCGCTGTCATGGTCGAGACCCTGACCGACAACCGCAACCGTACCGCTGCCAATATGCGCCACTACTTTGATAAGTTCGGCGGCAATCTGGGCCAGATGGGCTGCGTCAGCTTCATGTTCACCCAGAAGGGCGTCATCGTCGTCGACCTGGAGGACAAGGACCCCGACCAGCTGATGATGGACGCACTGGACGCCGGTGCTGACGACTTCGATGCAGGCGAAGACGCCGCCGAGGTCGTCACCAGCCCCGAGAACTTCACCGCCGTGTGCGAGGCTCTCGAGAAGAAGGGCTACACCTTCGTTTCCGCTGATGTCGCCATGGTGCCTTCCACCACCACCACCCTGACCGATCCCGACCAGCTGGTGCAGATGGGCAAGCTGCTGGATGCCCTGGACGACGATGACGATGTCCAGAACGCATGGCACAGCCTGGAGAACGAGGAAGACCTCGACCGCTAAAAACGACCCTGAAGAGAGTGAAGTGACCCTTTGCTCTCTTTTCTTTTTAATGCAGCTACGCTGAAAAGGAGGCGACCCCATGTCGGAACCGCTTTGCCCACACTGCCTGCAGCCCCTGCGGGGCCGTTACGAGGGAAACTGCCCCCACTGCGGGCGCTCGCTGGAGAACCGCAACCCGGAGGGCGCCCTGCCGCTGGGCACCCAGCTGGCGGGCAGGTACACCATCGGCACCTATTTGAGCGCCGACGGTGATGGCCTGGCTTACCGCGGCATTTTGAACGAGGAGAAGAAGTTCGTCCTCATCAAAGAGTATTTCCCCGTTACCCTTTGCAACGGCCGCAGCCCCGAGGGAGCGCTGATGCCCAAAGAGGGGAAAGAAGTGCTGTTCAAGACCAGCCGGATGGACTTTAAGGATCTGTACGACGATCTGCATAACCTCACCCCGGCCACCGGCCTGAACACCATCCTGGACGTGATGGAGGAAAACAACACCGTCTACGCTGTGGAGGAAAGCGAAAAGGGCATGACCCTGACGCATTATCTCAGCCTGCGCAGCCGCACACTGACCCCCGCCGAGGCCCGCACCCTGCTGCAGCCGGTGATGGAGGGGGTGGCGCTGCTGCACAAATCCGGCCTGATCCATCGTGGCATCTGCCCGGATAACATTTTGCTGCCCATCGACGGCACCGCCCGGCTGACCGGCTACGGCACGCTGGCTCTGCGCACCGGCGGCAGTGAGCTGAAAAGCCAGCTCTATCCCGGCTATGCCGCGCCGGAACAGTACTCGGCTGCCGAGTTCAGCGGCCGCTACACCGACGTGTATGCGCTGGCAGCAGTCTGCTATAAGATGGTCACGGGGCAGACGCCTGTTGCCGCGCCCCAGCGCAAAGTGCGGGACAGTTTGGAATCCGCCCACAGCCTCGAGGCGGGCGTGCCGACCTGGTTCTCTCAGGTGTTGGCCTGTGCCCTGCGGCTGGACCCGGCGCGCCGGATGCAGACGGTGCCCGAACTGATGAGCGCCCTGACCGACCCCAACGTGGCCAACGCCATGTTTGAGCGGGGCGACAACCAGATCAGCACCCGCAAAATTATGGCAGTGTCGCTGGTGGTTATCTTTATTTTAGCGGTGCTGCTGTTCTGGAGCCTGCTGGGCAGCCGCAGCGATGACAAGCCGACCCCCATCTCCACGCCTGCCGAGAACAGCGAGGAGGGGGCCTCCAGCTATGAGGAGATCGAGACCATCCCCGACCTGGTGGGCAAGCGCTACCTGACCGAAATCAAGGACAGCGACCTCTACGCGGGCTACCGCATCGTAATGACCGAGCAGAACTCCTCCGAGGTCGCTCAGGGCGTCGTCATCAGCCAGGACCCGCTGGCGGGCACGCTGAAGACCGAGGAAAACCAGATCATCCGGCTGGTGGTAAGCAAGGGGCCGAACCTGGTGGAAATGCCCGACATCCTGGGCTTTACCCAGGCCAACGCCATTAAGCAGCTGGACGAGCGCGGCATCCAGTACCGCATGCAGGTCGTTGAGAATGACGGCACCTTCGCTGAGGGCTGCGTGGCCAAGACCGACGTGGTGGCCGGGACCAAGTTTGATGCCGGTAAGACCATCGTGAATGTGTTCATCGCCGGGGAACGGGATGATACGCTGGTAGCCTCCACCGCCAGCTCCGAGGAAGAAACGGACAGCGGAGATAGCCAGGCGGAATAAAACAAAATGAAAGGGACTTTCTATGACGGAAAGTCCCTTTTGTTTGTGTATTGATATATACTGCAGAACTATCCCTGCTTCATCCGCTGGTCATCCCCCATAAACATGAACATCTTGCATCCGCCCAGCATGCGGCTGGCTACTTTTTCGGTGTAGCGGGCGGCAAAAACGCTTTGGTCGGTGATGTTGGTGGTGTAAATGGTGGGGCGCTCGGTCAGCATGCGGGTATTGATCAGCTCATACAGCACGCTGATGGTCAGCGGGGTGATGTACTCGGTGCCCAGGTCATCCATGATCAGCAGGTCGGCTTCCTGGCAGGCGGTCAGCCACTCGTCGCCGCTGTTGTAGTCGAAGTGCTCGCGGCCCAGCCGGGCAGCCAGCGCGGCGGAACTGGTGTACAGCACGTCATGGCCGCCCTCCAGCACGGCGTCCGCAATGGCCAGCGCCAAGTGGGTCTTGCCCAGGCCGCTGCGGCCCATAAACAGCAGGTTCTTGCTTTTGCTGTTAAACTTAGCAGCGTAGTTTTTGCTCAATTCCAGCAGCTTGGTCATGTAAGCGCGGGCGGTCACGCCAAACTCCGGCACCAGTGTGTCCGGGTAGCGGTTCACGTCAAAGGTGCTGAACTGGCACAGCCCCAGCGGGCTGGCGGCGTTGATCTCCTCCCGGCGCAGGCGGCGGGCCACGTCGGCCACACAGATGCAGGGCACACCGCCCCGCATGCCGGTGTCCTGGCACAGCGGGCAGCGGAACTTGGGGGCAAAGGCTTCCTCGCTGAAACCGGCGGCCTGGGCGGCCTCGGCAGCGGCCTTGTCGGCGGCCTCTAAGGCTGCACGGGCGGCGTCCATATCGCCGCCCAAAGCGGCGGTGCGGGCTAACGAAAGCCCTGCCCGCATCTTGGCATCATCGGCAGCAGAAAGCGCCGGATTGGCGGCGTAGGCGGCGCGGCGGGCGGTCTCGGCCTGCATGACGGCATGCTGCCGCCGGGCTGCGATCTCCCGCTGGGCAGCGCGGAACAGTTCGTCTTTGGTGCGCATGGGTTAGCCCTCCTCGTCAAACATAGCCATCCAGTCGCGGCTGGACAGGGGTTGCTGGGCGCTGGCAGCGGCAGGCTGCTGGGGCGCGGGGCGCTGGGTAGCCAAGATGTTGCTGCCGGAAAGCTGCCCCTGCCCGCGGGCGGCCGACACCGTCGTGATGCCCTGGGCGCGCCAGGCCCGCAGGATGCCGTCCACATAGCGGATGGTGGTCTTGTTGCCTGCCCGCAGCAGCGCTTCTTCGATCATCTCGCGGCCAATGCCCCATTCCTCGTGCCAGCGGGCGATGGCGCTGCGCTCCCAGCGGGTCAGGGCGTCGGCGGCAATGCCAAACTGCTCTGCGGCTTCGGCACACCACTGCTCGCGCTGCTTGCAGCGGCGCAGGTAGCGCTCGGCATCCTCGCCGGTCTCCACGCCGGCCTCCCGCCAGCGGATGAGTTCCCGCGCAACGGCGGCGATGGTGCGCCGTCCCTGGCGGGCAACCTCGGCACAGCAGAGCAAAATCACGTCGGGCTGCCAGCCGTCGGTCAGGTACAGGCCGACCAAACGCTGCATCTCGCTGCGGCTCAGGGCCTTGCCAAAGGCGGTCTGGGCTTCCTCGCACAGCACGGCCACGTAGGGGTCGTTCAGGTTGGCCAGGTCGATCTTCTGGGGCTTCTCCGGCTCCGGGATGGGTGCGCCGCCGCGGTCGTTGACCAGCAGACCGGCACCGGCCCAGTATTGCAGGGCACGTTTGGCAGCCTCCACGCTGGACAGGCCCAGGGCACGGGCCATGGTGCGGGGGTCGGTGTCACCGGTCTGCAACAGGTACAGCGCTGCACGAATGGTATCGCCGTCCGTCTGTGTCAGGTGCGAAACCACCAGCTGCGGTACAGCTAAGGTGTCGCCGTGATACTCTGCCAGCTTATAAGGCATGCCGCAAACCTCCCCACTTTAAAGTAACCCTTATTATAGCATTTTTGCGGCGATGTGTAAAGAAAACTGCCCAAAAACGCGGCGCGCATTTTGGCTAATGCGTTTATTGTAATTGTGCTCAAAAAATTGTACAATAGAACAATAAAAGTACAGGGCAGCGCCCATCAGGCGCACCCGGACGGAGGGAAACTCTTATGGCGATGAATCTTGTTAAACTGCCCACCGGCAAGCCCAACCTGCAGCTGCGCGTCAGCAAGGGCCACTATGCCACCAGCCACAGCCACATCAACTATTATATTGATGTCACCCTCACGAAGTTCCGCTTATCCGAGGCCCGCGCTGCTGCCCAGGAACTGGTACGCGGCTACCGCGGCACCACCATTATCGACACCATCCTCTGTCTGGACGGCACCGAGGTCATCGGCGCCTGCATGGGCAGCGAGCTGACCAAGGCGGGCTATAGCAATATGAACGCCCACCAGACCATCTACGTCGTCACACCGGAGCATACCACCGGCAGCCAGCTGATCTTCCGCGAAAACACCGCCCCCATGATCCAGAATAAGCACGTGCTGGTGCTGGCGGCATCTGTCACCACCGGCTACACCGTGCAGGGCGCGGTGGAGGCCATCCGGTATTACGGCGGCGAGCCTGCCGGTGTGACCGCTATCTTTGCCACGGTGGACGAGTGCGCCGGGTATCCCGTGGCCAGCATCTTTGACCCCCACGACCTGCCCGACTACCAGAGCTATGATGCCCACAGCTGCCCCTGGTGCAAGGAGGGCAAAAAGATCGACGCCCTGGTGAACAGCTTTGGATATTCGAGTTTGTAACAGATAGCTATACACGCCCTTTCCTCTGCATAGGGGAGAGGGCGTATTTTCGATTTCCCCTTGACGAACGGCCCCCACCTTATTTATAATAGGAAGGCTTGCGAAAAAAGGGAGGAATTTTGTTGAATAGCGAGAACCTGAACACGATTTTGGCTCAATACATCCATGATTTTGCAGAGCTTTCTCTTTCTCAAACGAGCGGCGAGGGGAGCCTCTGGCAGGCCATTGATACTTTCGGTGCCGAGTGGGACATCGAAGCGTCCGATTTTCCGGCCATGTTTGCCCGTGCCATGCAGGGGGCGGCGGACCAGCTGGACACCCCGGCGGTGCAGCCGGTGGCGGGCTTACAGCTGCTGATGATGCGCGACAGCGAGGTCGAGCTGGTGCGGGAGTGCTTCCGCTGGCTGTATAACGACGAGGACGACGACCTGAAAAAACGCCGCGGCCGCGCCGAGATGTTTGCCGACCAGATCACCGGCCGTTTCCGCCGCTGCTTTCCCCGGATGAACAAATACACCATGACCCCGGTCCATGCGGTCTACTTCCTCAACCTGTGGATGCCGGAGGAAAACTTCTTCTACATCCCTGCCGAGGCCAAGGCCTGGGCTGACTTTATGGAGTACCCGGCGGAGTTTGGCAACGGCGCCAGCCTGGACCTGGCAGCCTACTACGCTATGTGCGAGGATCTGGTCACCGTCCTGGCCGACTACCCCGACCTCATCGCCCAGCATAAGGAGCGTCTGCGCACCCATCTGGGCGGCATCAACGACCGGCTGCACCTGCTGGCCTACGGCATCCTGCATGCGGCCTATCAGCGCGGGTATTACCCCAAGGGCTTCTCCCGCAATGCCACGGCCAAGGAGCGCGCCAAGGCCGTGAAAGAAAAGCAGACCCGCGCCGAGCTTTGCCTGCAAATTGCCGAGAAAGAGCAGGAACTGCAGGAATTGCAGGCCGCCCCGGTGGCTTTGCCCGACCTGACCGGCTGCCGCATCGTGCATAAAATGTTTGGCGCCGGTACCGTGCTGCCCAGCGAGGGCCAGTTCATGGTCATCGACTTTAACGGTACACAGAAGAAATTCAGCTACACAGCGTCGCTTTCCAGCGGCTATCTCACCGCCGAGGACGACAGCGTGATGCAGCAGATGCAGGATTACCAGAACTACGGCAAGGCCTGCGACGCCCTGCAAAAAGAGCTGAAAATCCTGAAAGATGAGCTGGTAAAGCTGTAAAACCACTTGACAAATCCCCACACATGCGGGTATAATATCGTATGTGTGATGCGGCTGTCGTACAACGGCTAGTACATCAGCCTTCCAAGCTGAGGACGTGGGTTCGACTCCCATCAGCCGCTCTCTGAAACAAAGCGCAGGTACTTAGGTATCTGCGCTTTTGCTTTTGCACATATAAAGCAACCGTTCCAACCGTACAATCCGTACCAACCGTTTTAATCGTTGCAACCGTTGGAACCGTTGATACCGTTGGTCATAAATATGTTGACTCGTATATATATATATTATACAATATATGCCACCCTGTACGTGTGGACTTGGCTTATCATATACTAACATGCAGCATCACATCCCCTATCCGCCCGTATGCACATGGCAATTGCTGCGCGGATATAGCTACAGAATCCACCCCTGCGGGCACAAACATTGCTGTAAGCAGCCATTCTATACTACACTATATACAGTCGATTCTTATTACACCAACGGTTCCAACGGTTCCAACGGTATCAACGGTTGCAACGATTAGTACGGTATGAACGATTGGAACGGTCGAAACGGTCGGAACGGTTGATATAGTAGGGTACGGTATGTACGGTCGGAGCGGTTGTTCTATACTGCACATACTTTTAAATTGTGCCGCAAATAACACCGGACACGCAAATTGTGCGCCGGATAACAATACCGACTGCAATTGTGCTGCGTTTAACAACTTTGTGTGCATAATTATTTTACATATTCCGCCTTGACATTGGGGCGGACAGGCCTCATAATAAAGCTGGTAAAACAGAACGACTTAGAAAAGGGGAGCATGACCATGCGTGTAATTGCCGGTACCGCCCGGGGTAAAAACCTGCAGGCATTGCCGGGCGAGGATGTCACCCGCCCGACGATCAACCGTGTTAAGGAGGCCATGTTCTCCAGCGTGCAGTTTCTGGTGCCCGGCGCCCGTGTGCTGGACCTGTTTGCAGGCAGCGGCCAGCTGGGCATCGAGGCGTTGTCCCGCGGGGCAAAAAGCTGCATTTTTGTCGACCGTTCGTCGGATGCACTGGCCATCGTAAAGGCTAACTGCAAAACGGCGGGCGTTGACCGCCAAAGCGACATCCGCCAGGCGGAGGCCCTGCCTTTTCTGGCAAACATCCGCGGCCCGTTTGATCTGGTGCTGCTGGACCCGCCGTTCCATTACGATACCTTAAACGAGGTACTGCCCGCCCTGGCCGACAAAGTGGCCCCCGGCGGCGTGGTACTGGCCGAGAGCGAGCGCGAAGCCGTCCTACCCGAACGCGCCGGGGCGCTGGTGCTGGCCAAACAATACTATTACGGCAAGATCATGGTGAGCCGTTACGAGAAAGAGGAACAGGCATGAACGTAGAAGAATTGCTCGATCTGATGGAAGAAACGCTGGAAGCCGGTACGGCTGTGCCCTTTGCTCCCGCCAAGCGCGTGGTGGATGTGGACCGCATGCGGGACATCATCGACGAAGTGCGCAACAACCTGCCTGACGAGATCCGCGAAAGCAAAAAGATCGTGAACGACCGCGAGCAGATCATGAAAAACGCCCAGGTGGAATCCGAGACCATCATCCAGAAAGCTGAGGAGCGCGCCGGTGCCCTGGTCAGCGAGCAGGAGATCGTCAAACGCAGCCGCCAGCGCGCCGCCGAGATCCTGACCGCAGCCAACACACAGGCAAAGGATTTGACCAGAAATGCAACGGTGTACTGTGAAACTTTGCTGAAAAAGTCCGAGGAGACCCTTGCCCGCAGTGTGGCGGACATTAAAAATACCCGCATGAACCTGCGCAGCGCCACCCGGCCTAATCGCGGCGGCCAGGGCGGGCAAAACCAGTAAAGCGACAATCACAGCAAAGCCCCCACATCTCCCCACCACAAAAAAATAATCTGTGAAATGTAGCCCGCAGCGGGATTTTTTCCTGCTGCGGGCTTGCTTTTTACCCCATTAGATGGTAGACTAAATATACGAAGTGGGGAATTGTGGTGTGAATAACAACCCCTGTGGTGAAAAGTGGGTGGTTTTCCACCCTTTCCACAGAGTTATCCACAAACTCAACGCGGCAACGTCAAAAAACGTGCCGAAGATTTGTAGAAACTGACGAAAGGGGAGAGCGGCTATGCTGGTAGGCCAGTACGACTACGCCATCGACGCCAAAGGCCGCCTGAATTTCCCCGCCAAGTTCCGCGACGCCATGGGTGAGACCTTTATTGTCACCCGCTGGCTGGACCACTGCCTGGCCGCTTTCCCCAGTGACGAGTTTGAAAAGGTCGCCGCCAAGATTGAAGAAAAAGGGCTGGTCAAGGGCCGCAGCGTCAGCCGCATGCTCTACTCCTCCGCTGTGGAGGTCACGCCGGACAAGCAGGGCCGCATCCAGCTGCCCGCCCGCCTGCGGGAGTATGCCGGTCTCGACCACGATGTGACCGTCATCGGTAACCGCAGCTTCGCTGAGATCTGGAACACCGCCGCCTGGAACGGCAGCCAGGAATCCAGCGACGAGGACTTTACCGCCGCCATGGAAGCGCTGGATTTTTAATTTGATTGCAAGCAAAACCTGTAAATAGAGGACAACACCATGGAATTTTCCCACATTCCCGTACTTTTGCAGCCCTGCCTGGATGGGTTGAACATCGACCCCACCGGCATCTACCTGGACGGCACCGCCGGCGGCGCAGGGCACAGCACCCAGATCGCTAAACGTCTTACCACCGGGCGCTTGATCTCGCTCGACCAGGACCCGGATGCGGTGGCAGTCGCCACCGAAAGGCTCAAGGGCCTGCCCGCCCAGGTGGTACAGGCAAACTTCCGCGAGGCAGCGCGTGTCCTTGCGGAGCTTGACATCCCGGCGGTCAACGGTGCTCTGCTGGACCTCGGCGTTTCCAGCCACCAGCTGGACGACGCGGCACGCGGCTTCTCCTACCATGCCGACGCCCCGTTGGATATGCGCATGAGCCAGCAGGGCCCGACCGCCGCGGACCTGGTCAACACCCTCGACCGCGAGGAGCTGACCCGCATCCTGCGGGACTACGGCGAGGAACCCTACGCCTGGCAGATTGCCGGTAAAATTGTGACCGCGCGGCAGGAAAAGCCCATCCTGACTACCATGCAGCTGGCTGACCTGGTTGCCAGCGCTGTGCCCCCGGCCGAGCGCCGCAAGGCCAAAAACCCGGCCCGCCGCACCTTCCAGGCCATCCGCATCGCCGTCAACTCTGAACTGGACGCCCTGAACGAGGGCCTGGACGCTATCTTCAACTGCCTGGCCCCGGGTGGTCGGCTCTGCGTCATCACCTTCCACAGCCTGGAGGACCGCCTGGTCAAGAACAAGTTCCGCCGTTGGGCGCAGCGCTGCACCTGCCCGCCGGAACAGCCCATCTGCACCTGCGGCGGCGTGCCGAAAGCCAAGCTTATCACCCGCAAACCCATCGAGGCCGATGCCGAGGAATTGGAAGTCAACCGCCGGTCCCGCTCGGCCAAGCTGAGAGTGTTGGAGAAGGTATGAGCCTAAAGGCCCCCTCGCAGAGGGAGCCTTTAGCTGACGCACACCTGCAATGACAGAACCATTTAAACAGATACACCGAATTCAGATAGAGGTACCCAATCATGACGACAGTTTTACTTCATACAGGCCAGACGGCACCCATACTGGAACCCCGCCAGCCGGAGGTGCGCGTGGTACGCGGCGGCAAGCATGGGCTGAACCGCGCCCGGCAGTTTGCCGCGGTGGCGCTGCATGTTATTGCCGCGGCGCTGCTGCTGGGGCTGATCTTCAGCGTGGTGCACAGCCAGGCCCGCATTACCGAGCTGAACGGCCAGATCAACGATACCCGCACCGACCTGACTGCCGCCCAGAGCGAGTACGACTACCTTTCCACCAAGATGAGCGACATCACCAGCCGCGCCAGCTTGCAGGATGTGGCCGAGGGCCAGCTGGGCCTGGTCAAGGCCGACCAGAGCCAGATCACCTACATCCAGCTGGAAGAACAGAGCGTCATTGAGAAAACCGGCAGCGACGCAGGCCGCGTTCTGGTGGGCATCCGCACCGCCGCGCTGAATCTGCTGGATAGCTTTAATCCGTAACAAACGCAGGTACGAGCCTTTTTGCAAACGGCATTTCCGCCGCACGCGAAAAGGCTCGCCTACGCATCCGGGGATAAATCCCGCATAAAAGGTAAAATCTATGGCAAATACCCAACCACCCAGGAATCCCAACTTAAAAAGCAACGTCCGTATCCGCACGGTGATTGCCGTTGCGCTTTTTATACTGGCCTGCTTCGGCATCCTCGTCTACCAGCTGTACGCCCTGCAGCTGCGCGACGCCGAACACTACCGCACCGAGGCCGTGACCCAGCAGCTCCAGGACACCGAGCTGCCCGCCACCCGCGGCAACATTTACAGTGCCAACGGCAAGCTGCTGGCCAAAAGCAACACCGTGTGGAACATCATCGCTGACCCGGCCCAATCCGAGAAGAACGGCGCCACGGAAACCGAGATCCGCACCGGCGCCGAGCATATCGCCGAGCTGCTGAACGACGGCACTTCCGCCGATGACATCTACGCCAAACTGACCGCCCGCAACAAGAATGGCGAGCTGTACCAGTACCGTGTGGTGGCCCAGAACGTGGAAAAACCGGTGGCCGACGCCATCATCGAATACTCCAAATCCTACCGCACCGCGCCGGAAAAGGAAGGGGAGACCGGCTACCGCATCGCCGTCCTCTCCACCGAGCAGTCCACCACCCGCAGCTACCCCTACGGTGCGTTTGCGTCGTCGGTCATCGGCTTCTGCAACAACGATGAAAACGGCAAGCTCGTCGGCGCTTACGGCCTGGAGAAATCCTACGAGGAAGATCTGGCCGGTACGCCGGGCCGCAGCATCGCTGAGACCAACGTCAACGGCGAAATTCTGGCCAACACCGAGGCCGACGTCCACGACGCCATCGACGGCAACAACCTGAACCTGACGCTGGACGAAAATGTGCAGGCCATCGTGGAAGAGTATCTGGCCGAAGCCATGGATACCTTCTCCGTCCACGGTCGCGGCAGCGCTATCGTGATGAACGTCAAGACCGGCGCGATCCTGGCCATGGCCTCGCTGGAGCAGTTCGACCCCAACGACCCCATGACCGTCTACGATGACAAGATGCAGACCATCCTGGACAAGACTGACGCCCTGACCGCCGACGACATCGATTGGCTGGAGGGCCGCCTGGGTGAGAAGAACGTGGCCGGCATCATCGCTGATGGCGTTATCAGCCAGGAAACCACCGAGGATGAAAATGGCAATACCATTTCCAGCGAATACACCCAGCTGCAAGGTATGCTGCGCGAAGCCCAGTGGAAGAATAAGAACATCACCGAGCTGTACATGCCCGGCTCGATCTTTAAGCTTATCACCGCATCGGCAGGTCTGGATTCCGGCATCATGAACATGAACCAGACCTTCTACTGCAACGGTGAGCTGACCGTCAACCAGGGCAGCGAGCTGTGGGAGCACACCTACCACTGCGCCAACGGCGAGGTGCATAACCTGCAAAACATGGCCCAGGCGCTGGATAACAGCTGCAACCTCTGGTTTATCCAGGCGGCGCAGACCTTGCAGCCTACCGTGTTTTACGATTATATCCAGGCCTTCGGTTTTACCCAGCCCACCGGTATTGACCTGCCCAGCGAGACCCGCTGGACCAGCGTGTACAACGCCCAGCAGATGGCCGAGGTCGACACCAACTTGTACACCGCCGCTTTCGGCCAGAACGAGGCCATTACCCCCATGCAGATGGCTACCGCCATTGCGGCCATCGCCAACGGCGGCTACCTGGTCACCCCGTATATCGTGGATTCCATCACAGACGATGCAGGCAACATCATCAGCCAGACCGACACCAGCGTCCGCCGTCAGGTCATCTCCGAGGAAGTCAGCCAGGAGATCCTCTCGATGATGGAGAACAACGTTGAACCCAACGGCACCCTGAGCATCCGCCACTCCTGCAAGAACGCCTACGTGGCAGGCTACCGCATCGGCGGCAAGTCCGGCACTGCCGAACGTACCGACCGCCACCTGCGCGGCGACGGCGACTACTACAAGGCCATGAGCTTTGCCGCCGTGCTGCCCATCGACGACCCCGAGATCGAGGTGTTCGTCCTGCTGGATGACCCCCGCTGGATCCATGATTATGCCAGCCAGGTCGTGGCCCCTGTTGTAGGCAACATCATCAGCGAAGTTGCGCCCTACCTGGGCATCGAGCAGGATGCCAACTACAACCCCACCGGCAACGTGACCGTGCAGACCTGCCTGGACTACACCTGGACCAACGCCCAGGTCACCCTGAACCAGCTGGGCCTGCAACATAAGCTGATCGGCTCCAACGGCAACATTGTGTACCAGTACCCTGTGGGCGGCAGCTCGGTGCCCGTTGGTTCCACCATCTACCTGTACACCAACACCGACCAGGACGCCATGACCACCGTGCCTGACGTGACGGGCAAGAGCGGCAGTTTTGCATCCCAAATGCTGAAAGCCTCCAACCTCAACGTCCAGTTCGAGGGCGACAGCTCCGGCCGGGTAGTATCCCAAAGCACAGCCGCAGAGACCAGCGCCGCCTACGGCACCATCGTGACCCTGACGATGGAATCGGACGGCAGCGATACCGCCGATACGACGGACACCACCGATACCCAGGTTGAGGAAACTACGGAAGAAGCAGTAGAAGAAAATACAGAGCAATAAACGGCCCAAAGGCCCCCCTCTGGGAGGCTTTCCGCCTGACATACTACTCGCATATCCATAGAATAAGGAGGCAATCCCATGCAAACCATTCCTGCCAACGAACTGCTGGCTGGCCTGACTTTGGCCGAGCCGGCGGACATCCACGCTGTTGTTACCGACAGCCGCAAGGTCGAGCCCGGCTGCGTGTTCGTCTGCTTCCCCGGTGAGCGCGTCGACGGCCATACCTTCGCCGCCGGTGCTTACCGGAACGGCGCCGCCTATATCATCGCCAACCACCCCGTGGACGGCGTGCCCGAGGACCGCACTGTCATCGTGCCGGACAGCGCCCGCGCCATGATCCGCATGGCCTCCAACTACCGCATGCTGTTCAGCCCCAAGATGATCGGCGTTACCGGCAGTGTGGGCAAGACCACCACCAAAGAGTTCTGTTACGCCGTCCTCTCCGCCTTTGGCAAAACCCTCAAGACCGAGGGAAACCAGAACAACGACATCGGTGTGCCCAACACCCTGTTCCGCCTGGATAACGACACCCGGTACGCCGTGGTGGAGATGGGCATGGACCACCTGGGTGAGATCGAGCGGCTGACCCGCTGCGCCCGCCCCTCCGCCGGCATCATCACGATGATCGGCGTGTCCCACCTGGAAAATCTCGGCACCCGCGAGAATATACTGAAAGCAAAAATGGAGATCTGCGCAGGCCTGCCTGACGGCGCGCCCCTGGCCCTGAACGCCGACAACGACCTGCTGCCCACCGCCAGCGTACCGGCCCGCCTGCGCCCTGTATGGTTCGGCATCGAGAGCGAGACCGCCGATGTACGCGCCGCGGATATCCACACCGGCACCGAAGGCACGACCTTTACGCTGGTGGATAAGGCCTACGGCAGCTTTGCCGTGTCCATCCCCACCGCGGGCCTGCATACCGTGTACGACGCCTTGGCCGCCTACGCCGCCGCCACCCGCCTGGGGCTGGACCCCGCCCGGTGCGCCGCCGCGCTTTCCCGCTACCAGGCCACCGGCATGCGCCAGCATATCGTGGAGAAGGGCGGCATCACCTTTATCGAGGATTGCTACAACGCCAGCCCGGACAGCATGAAAGCTGCCCTCTCGGTGCTGAAAGCCCTGCCCAACGCGCGCAAGATCGCCCTGCTGGGCGACATGCTGGAACTGGGCGACGCCAGCGAGAGCGGCCACCGCGCAACAGGGGAGTGGGCCGCCGATGCGGGCGTGTCCCTGCTGATCGCCTACGGCCCCAACAGCGCCGCCATGGTCGAAGCCGCTAAAAACCGTGGTATTGCAACTGTGCATTGCCAAACGGCCGCAGAAGTGTTACAATACTTGCAGCAGTCTGTCCGCCCCGGCGATGCAGTGCTGGCCAAAGCCAGCCATGCCATGAAACTGGATGAGATCCTGGCGGACTTTTACGCTGCTTTGCCGCAGGCGTAACGCACAGCCCCGTGCAGCCGCGCCTACGTTTTACTTGAGAAATATGGAGGAATGACTGCATGGAGCCTACTGTCTCCGCAATTTTAGCCGCCGGTGCCGTTGGCGGCTTTGCCGTTACGGCTATCACCTGCTGGCTGTTGATCCCGGCTTTGCACCGCCTGCACTTTGGCCAGACCATCCGCGAGGAAGGCCCGACCTGGCACAACAAGAAAAACGGCACCCCCACCATGGGCGGCCTTGGGTTTATCTTTGGCATCTTGCTCACCATCGGCGTCGTGTACGGGCTGTTCCACAGCTCTGCGCCGGAGGTGCTGGGCCCCCAGCAGATGGCTGCCGGCATGCTGGTGCTGTTTCTGGCCTTCGGCAACGGCCTGATCGGCTTCCTCGATGACTTCATCAAGGTCATCAAGCACCGCAATCTGGGGCTTACTGCCTGGCAGAAGATCGTTTTGCAGGTCGCTGTCACCGTCGGGTTTATGATCGGCTTACACAGCCTGGGCCTGCTCTCCACCAGCGTCATGTTCCCGGTAGCGGGTATGGTCGATCTGGGGCTGGCTTACTATCCCATCGCATTCTTCGGCATTATCTTCCTGGTCAATGCTGTTAACCTGACCGACGGCCTGGACGGCCTGTGCACCGGCGTGACCTTTGTGTCCATGCTGGGCTACCTGCTGGCAGGCAGCCTGCTGGGCTTTGTACATGTTTCGCTGCTGGCGGCCACCACCGCCGGCGCCTGCGTGGGCTTTCTGCTGTGGAACTTCTACCCGGCCAAAGTCTTTATGGGCGATACCGGCAGCATGTTCTTTGGCGGCATGGTCACGGCGCTGGCTTTTGTGATGGACCGCCCGGAGCTGGTGCTCTTCTTCGGCATCGTTTATATCTGGGACGCTATGACTGTGGTCATCCAGCGCATCTACTTCAAGGCCACCCACGGCAAGCGCATCTTTAAAATGACCCCCATCCACCACGCCTTTGAGCTGCGCGGCTGGAAAGAGGTCAAGATCGACGGCTTCTTCGCCCTCATCGCCGCCATCGGCGTGGCGATGGGCATTTTCTACATCTGCATCGCATAATCAACCATAAGCAACAAGGAGGCTTGCACCCATTGGTTACGCATCTGTATGGCATTTTGGGTGTGATCCTTGACCGCACCTTTGGTAATATCATCCGCATGCTGCGGGTCATCCGCCTGCCCAAAGAGGAACGGGGCCATCTGTCCTGGACCTTTGTGGGCACGCTGGCTGTCATATTGGCCTACGGGCTGATCATGATGTTCTCGGCCAGCTATTCCAGCGGCTACACCAACCATGGCGGCAACATCTACTACTTCATCAAGCCCCAGGCCATCGTGGCCGCGGTGGGCTTTGTCGTCATGCTGGGCGTGTCGCTTATCAACTACCGTGCGCTGCGGTATATGTTCTGGACATTTTACGTCATCACGCTGGCGCTGCTGGTGCTGGCGCTGTTCATGCCCAGTGACAATAACGGCTGCTACCGCTGGGTCTACCTGCCGGGCGGCATGTCCCTGCAGCCCTCGGAGCTGGCCAAGTTTGCCGTCATTTTGGGTACGGCGGATATTTTGGACCATCACCAGCGGGAGATCAAAAGCCTGTTCCAGTGTGTTTTCAAGCCCGCCTGCCTGCTGATTCCCATTCTGGTTTTGCTGAAGCTGGAACCCCACAACTCGGCCATGCTGCTGATGGCCATGATCTTTGCCACCATGCTGGTGTGCGCCGGGGCAGGCGGCGTAAAGCTGTGGGCTGTTGCTGTCCCGGCCGGTGTGGCTGTCCTGGCGTATTTTATCAAGTCTCTGGCCTCCGGCGACGGTTATGCGTCAGAGCGTCTGGGCGGCGTCTGGGGCCTGACCCCCACCGATACCGCCGGTATGCTGTGGCAGACCCGCCAAAGCATCTACGCCATCTCCACCGGCGGTCTGTTCGGCGTGGGCATCGGCAACAGCGTGCAAAAGCACCAGTGGCTGCCCTACGCCGAGAACGACTTTATCTTCGCCGTCGTGTGCGAGGAACTGGGCTTTATCGGCGCCATCGCATTGATCGTGCTGTTCGGTGCCCTCATTGTGCAGGGCATTGCCATCGCCCTCAACGCACCGGATTTCTTCGGCTCGTTGCTGGGCATCGGCATCATGGCGCAGGTCGCCTGGCAGGTGTTCTGCCATATCGGCGTGGCCACAGCGCTGCTGCCCAACACCGGCATCAGTTTGCCGTTCTTCTCCTACGGCGGCACCAGCTTGCTGATTTTGCTGGGTGAGATGGGCATCATGCTAAGCATATCCCGCGCCGGAAACGGCCGCCGTGAGGCCCGCCGCCAGCGGGAACAGGAGGAAATGGAAAACCGCCTGCGCCAGAAAAGCACCTACCGCCGCCGCAGAGTTTGACGGCAGAAATCTATAAGGCAACGCCGCAGGCCCCCAAAGGGGTGCAGCGGTCTGCCTGAAAAAGGGGAGTTAGTATGCGTGTTCTGATTGCTGCCGGCGGTACAGCCGGTCATATCAACCCGGCGCTGGCCATTGCAGGTGCCCTGAAAGCCGCCGAGCCGACCGCCGAGATCCACTTTGCCGGTCGCCGCGAGGGCATGGAGTACGGCCTTGTCACGAAGGCCGGGTATCCCTTCCATCACATCGAGATCAACGGCTTTCAGCGCCGCCTGAACGCCGAGAACATCGTGCGCAACGTCATTGCCCTGTGGCATCTGGCGCTGTCCGGTCCCCGCACCCAGAAGATCCTGAACGAGGTCAAGCCTGACCTGGTCATCGGCTGCGGCGGTTACGTCAGCGGCCCCGTGGTGCGCGCCGCTGCCAAGCGTGGCATCAAGACTGCCATCCACGAGCAGAACGCCTTCCCCGGTGTGACCAACAAGCTGCTGGCCAAGGATGTGGATGTGGTACTGGCCGCCAGCGCTGATGCGGTGGAGAAGCTGGGAGCCCCCGAAAAGACCACCGTGGTAGGCAACCCTGTCCGCCCCGAAGTGCTTACCGCCGACCGCGAAGCCGCCCGCCGCAACCTGAAGGCTGGCGACCGCACCGTTATCCTGAGCTTTGGCGGCAGCCTGGGCGCTGACCGCATCAACCAGGTGGTAGCGGACCTCTGCGCCTGGGAAAAGCAGCAGGGGGCGAACGTGCTGCACCTGCATGCCACCGGCAGCCGCGGCGTAGAGCTGTTCGATAAGCTGGAAAAAGAAAAAGGCTTTGCCCCCGGTGAGAACCTGGTTGTCACGCCCTACATCAACAATATGCCCCAGCTGTTGGCCGCCGCAGATTTGGTCATTGCCCGCTCCGGTGCGCTGACGCTGGCCGAACTGGAGGCCGTGGGCCGCGCGTCCATCCTGATCCCCAGCCCCAACGTGGCCGAGAACCACCAGTATTACAATGCCCTGGAACTGCAAAAGGCCGGTGCCGCCGTCGTCATCGAGGAAAAGAACCTGACCGGCGAGGGGTTGATCGAAACCGTGCAGCAGCTGCTGGCCCAGCCCGGCAAGCTGGCCGAGATGGGCGCCAACGCCAAGACCCTGGGCAACCCGCACAGTTTGGAGCTTATCACCGCCAAGCTGCTGGAACTTGTCAAATAATGCAACCATATTGTAACCGGAGTGGAGAGCGTATCCGCGGTCTCCGCTCTTGTTTTTTTGTATCGTTTCTTCTATAATAAATGTAAACTGTAAAAGTATGCTTTGCAGGGGCGCACAGTGCGCATCCGCTGGCCGATGCTCGTCATCGGCCCCTACAATCTAAATTATTTACCTGAATAGAAGGGAGGGCCGACCCATGGATTATAACCAGCGCAGCCGCGGGCAAAAGTCCGGGGCCGGTCATCCTGCCCGTGCGCCCCGCCGCAGCGTAAGCAGCCGCATGGGGCTGGAAAAACGCGGCGTACCTGCCCAGCAGCCCCCGCGCGGCAATGCCCCGCGTCCCAATCAGCAGCGCGGCCCCAATCAACCGCCCCGCAGCGGCCAGCCCCCGCGGCAAAACCGCCCCGGCCAAAATCAGTCCAACAATGGCCGCCGCCCCCGCCCGCAGCAGCAGATCAACCCGCAAAAAAGCGGCTACACGCCCGGCTCGCCCCGCCGCCAGCGCCGCGTGACCCAGGCGGAGATTTTACGCCGCACGCGCCGCCGCCGCTTTCTGGGGATGCTGGCCGTGCTGGCCGTGCTGGCCATCGGCGCGTTCGTGTCGGTCAACCTGCTGTTCAAGGTGGCCATCTTCCGGGTCGAGAACTTCGACCACAGCACCCCCGCCGACACCGGCATTTATACCGAGGATGAGATCGTCTCGGCGCTGAATATCGAGAAAAACTCCAACCTTTTCGCCTTCTCCACTGCCGAAAAGACCAAGGAATTACAGGCACAGTTCCCGTATCTGGACAAGGTGGAAGTGACCGTCCAGATGCCCGCCACCGTGGTGGTGCGCCTGACCCCCGCTACCGAGCGATTCACCTGCATGTACTCCGGCGGGTGGATGGTCCTCAGCGATGCGCTGCGCATCCTGCGGTTGGAGGTCTCCCAGCCCGAGGGCCTGATCCTGCTCAACGCCAAACTGCCGGACAATTTCAGCCCTGCCATCGGTCAGCAGGTCATCCCGGAAACCTATAACTCGCTGCTGGCCCGCACCGAATCGTCAGCCGAGTCGGACAGCACCGACGCCACACCGGAATCCGCCCAGCCCACGGTAACCGATATTGTCACCCAGCTGTGGCAGCTTTTGCAGGACGACGGCCTGCTGGACGGCCTGACCGCGCTGGACATCAGCGATACCAGCCAGCTCTCCTTCACCTACCAGGGACGCGTGGACGTGCTGCTGGGCAACAGCAGCAGCCTGGATTACAAGCTGCGCCTGGCCGCCAAGATCCTGACCGACCCCGACAAGGGGCTTTCCGGCAGCGACCGCGGCACCCTGGACGTGAGCGACCAGCTGGAGGACGGCGAGATCCGCGGCTACTTCCAGCCCTATGAGCAGCCCACTCCCACGCCGGAACCTGCCCCGGAGCCTGACCCGGAATCAGAAAACGCGGAAAACGCCGAGGAACCCCCAACCGAATAACCCCCTTGCCCCAGCCTTGTGCCGGGGCAATTTTTGTATCTGCCTGTAACGCGGGCGCAAAAAACCGCACTAATAGGATGAACGCCAACAGAAAGGAGGGCAGCGGATGCCGTACCCAGAACTGGAAGAACTGTATAACACCTACCGCACCGACCTGTACCGCTACCTCTGCCACCTGACCCACGACCCCGCCGAAGCTGAGGACCTGTTGAGCGAGACCTTTCTGCGGGCGCTGCGACGGCTACACACCTACCGCGGAGATTGTGCAGTCAAGACCTGGCTGTTCGGCATTGCCCACAACGTCTGGCTGGAAAGCCTGCGCAAGCGCCGCCCTACCGTCAGCGCCGACGACCTGTTAGAGACCTACCTGACCGACGACACCCTGCCGGACCACACCGATACCCGCCTGCAATGGCAGCGGGTACAGGCACTATTACAGCAAAAAGATGACCGTGCCCGCCGCGTGGTGCAGCTGCGGGCACAAGGCTACAGCTACGCCGAGATCGCCGCGCGGCTGGGCATCAGCGAAAGTTCGGCTCGCGTCATCGAGCACCGCACTCGCACCTGGCTAAAACAACAACTTGCAAAGGAGGGCTACGACCTGTGAAAGAAGCCGCCGAAATCAAAAAAATCCCCTGCGCGGTCTGCCGCGACCTGATGCCTCTGGTGCAGGACGGCGTAGCCAGCCCGGAAAGTGAAGCGCTGGTAAAAGCCCACCTGGCCGCCTGCCCGGCCTGCCGCGCTTTGCGGCAGAGGGCAGACGCCCCCGCCGTGCCGGAACTGCCCGCCCCGGATGACGGTAAGATCCTGCAAAAACTGCGCCGCCGATACAGCACCCATTTGCTGCTGCTGGCCTTTGTGGGCATTGCGGCGGGCGTGGCCCTGGGGTATACAGGCAGCGCCAACTGGGTCATCCTGTTCCTGCCGTGTGTCTGGACTGTTCTGACCTGCCGGGATACCGGCATGGGCAAGCCGCTGCTGCTGTTTACGCTGGGGCTGGCCGTGCTGGATGCTATCATAAAGCAGACGGCTTATTTGAAATCATTCTCGCTTAGCAATTTCTTATGGAATCTGGCGTCCGGCTGTATCTTGTACGCTGTTTTGGGCGGCATAGGCTGGCTGATCGGCTGGTTGCTGCACTATGCAAAGGAGAGTACCCATGAAAACAAAGAATAAAAAGACGAAAACCATGCGCCGCCTGGCGCTGGCGGCGGCCCTGCTGCTGATTTTGGCGCTGCTGCTGGCCTTTGATGCCATCAACGGCGACCCGCTCAGCCAACAGTGGGCCATATACCGGGCTATTCGATATGCGGAAAAGCTATATCCGGAGGAAACATTTCACTGGGACCAGCGCACCGCCGCTGATGGACAGTTCTTCCACTATGTGGTATACGTTCAGTCTGACCAGAGCAGTGACACAAACTTTGCAGTGCAGACGCGGTTCTGGCTGCTGACTGATGATGAAATCCGGGGTAAGGAGCTTGAGCCAGACCATGTGTTCTGTGTAGACCACCGCTGGAACACCGCTTACCGCCTGGGGGATGAAGCTGCCCAGCAGGCAGCCGCGTATCTGACCGTGCAGGCCCCGGAATTAAACTTTGCATCTGTCTACGGCGCAAAGGGCAACACGGTAGAGATCGACCTTTGCTATACCGAGCAGGACGGCATGACCCCGGCTAACTATGTGGATGATCTGCCGCTGGATGCCGCCTTTGACAAAGCCCTGCTGCAAAAGGTGCCCAGCCGCCTGTGCGCACAAGTGCTGTGCGATGGAAAACCTACCGAGGCGGACATGCAAACCGTCCTGCACACCCTCAAGCAGGTGCTGGAAAGCAACGGCATGCCGATCACCTATTACGACATCACCCTTGTGCCCACCGGCGATTACGCTGACCACAGCGCGTTTATGGTGGATGTGTTGGAATCCGGCCTGACGTCCGCCGATACAATTGCATAAAAAATACCCGTATTGCCTTTTAGTAAGGCAGTACGGGTATTTTGCTGTTCTGTAGGGGGCGATGCTTATCATCGACCCGCGGGCGGATGCAAGCATTCGCCCCTACAATTTACGATGCAATAAATCAGACGTTCAGCTCCACATGCTGGCCCAGGTCCTCTTTGTTGGCGTCCAGCACGGGCTGGATGACGTCACGCAGGAACTCGGTGACCTGCTCGGCGCTGCGGCCGGTGAAGGCCTCGGGGCTCAGCTCGGCCTCGATCTCCTCGCGGCTCAGGCCGAAGGCGGGGTCAGCCTCCACGCGGGCAATCATGTCATTGGGCTTGCCCTCCTGCTTGACCACAGCGGCTGCGGCCACGGCATGCTCACGCAGGCGCTCGTGCAGCTCCTGACGGTCGCCGCCCTTCTTGACGGCCTTCATCATGATGTTCTCACTGGCCATAAACGGCAGCTCAGCCATCACCCGGGCACGCACGACCTTGGGGTAAACCACCAGACCGTCCGAAACATTCAGCAGGATGTTCAGGATAGCGTCAGCGGCCAGGAAGCCCTCGGCCATCGCAATGCGCTTGTTGGCAGAGTCGTCCAGCGTACGCTCAAACCACTGGGTGCCGGCGGTCATGGCGGGGTTCAGCACGTCCACCATCAGGTAGCGGCTCAGGGCACAGATGCGCTCACACCGCATGGGGTTGCGCTTGTAGGGCATGGCCGAGGAACCGATCTGGTTCTTCTCAAACGGCTCTTCCATCTCTTTAAAGTTGGCCAGCAGGCGGATGTCGGTGGCCATCTTCATGGCGCTCTGGCCCAGGCCTGCCACGGCGGACAGCACATTGTAGTCCACCTTGCGGCTGTAGGTCTGGCCGCAGACAGGCACGACCTTGGTAAAGCCCATCTGGGCGCAGACGTCAGCCTCGACGGCCTTGATCTTGGCGGAATCGCCGCCGAACAGCTCCATAAAGCTGGCCTGGGTGCCGGTGGTACCCTTGACGCCGCGCAGCGCCAGCTGGCCGATCTGGTGGTCGATCTCCTCCAAATCCATGTACAGCTCGTTCATCCACAGGGTGGCGCGCTTGCCGACGGTGGTCAGCTGGGCGGGCTGGCAGTGGGTGTAGGCGAGGCAGGGCATATCCTTGTACTCGTCGGCAAATTTGGCCAGGTTCGCCAGCACGCCGATGATCTTCTTGCGCACCAGCTGCAAAGCCTCGCGCATGATGATGACGTCGGTATTATCGCCCACATAGCAGCTGGTAGCACCCAGATGGATGATACCCTTGGCCTTGGGGCACTGCAAACCGTAGGCGTAGACGTGGCTCATGACGTCATGGCGCACCAGCTTTTCGCGGGCGATGGCATCCTCGTAGTTCACATCGTCCTTGTGGGCTTCCAGCTCGGCAATCTGCTCATCGGTGATGGCAAGGCCCTGCTTCT
The DNA here is from genome assembly GCA_025758045.1 of Oscillospiraceae bacterium. Lineage (NCBI taxonomy): Bacteria > Bacillati > Bacillota > Clostridia > Eubacteriales > Oscillospiraceae > Oscillospiraceae bacterium. Next base: position 2,251,587 of record CP107208.1, read on the forward strand.
GCTCGGCCTTGGCCAGCGCGATCCACAGCTTGCGCCAGGTGCGGAACTTGTTGTCGTCCGAGAAGATATACTGCATTTCGTCGGAGGCATAGCGGGTCGAGAACGGGGAAATATAACGGTCATGTTGTGCCATGGGAAAAGTCCTCTACTTTCTTACAGCTTAAAATAGTTCACGCCGCCCTCAAAGATAGGCTGGTACTTGTCGCCGGTAACGTTCTTGTACAGGCGTTCGCCGTAGCGTTCGCTGTGGCCCATTTTGCCAAAGACGCGGCCATCCGGGCTGGTGATGCCCTCGATAGCCATTACGGAGCCGTTGGGGTTGTAGCGCAGGTCCATGGTGGGCTGGCAGGTCAGGTCGACGTACTGGGTGGCGATCTGGCCGTTGTCGATCAGCTGGTTCAGCAGCGTCTGACTGCAGACAAAGCGGCCCTCGCCGTGGCTGATGGCGATCAGGTGCTCATCGTTGATGTCGCAGCGGCTCAGCCAGGGACTCTTGTTGCTGGCAACGCGGGTGCGCACCAGCATGCTCTGGTGGCGATGGATGGTGTTGAAGGTCAGGGTCGGGTCATCGGCCGTGATGGGGCGGATCTCGCCGTAGGGGACCAGGCCCAGCTTGATGAGAGCCTGGAAGCCGTTGCAGATGCCCAAGGCCAGGCCGTCGCGCTGGTTCAGCAGGCGGTTGACGGCATCGGCCACAGCGGGGGAGCGGAAGAACGCCGCGATGAACTTGGCGGAGCCGTCCGGCTCGTCACCGCCGGAGAAGCCGCCCGGCAGCATCAGGATCTGGGCTTCGTCCAGCTCCTTGACCAGGGCTTCACAGCTCTCGGCAACATCGGCGGGGGTCAGGTTTTTCAGCACCAGAATGTGCGGGTCGCCGCCGGCCTGGCGGAAGGCGCGGGCGGTATCATACTCACAGTTGGTGCCGGGGAAGACGGGGATGATGACCCGCGGGGTAGCCAGGCGCACAGCGGGGGCCACGCGCTTGTTGGTGGGGCAGTCATGCTCCAGCGCAGGCACAGTCGGGCCGGCCTTGCGGTAGGGGAAGACCGGCTCCAGCTTGGCTTCCCACTTCTCCTGCAGCTTGGCCAGGTCGATCATCTCTTTGCCGGCTTCCAGCGTGTAGTCCACGGTGGTAAAGCCCAGGAACTCGCCGGCGGACGGGTCCAGCAGCTCCAAAATCACGCTGCCGTAAGCGGGCTTGAACAGGTCGTTGAAGTTCAGGTCGTTGGAGAGCTGCAGGCCCACATGGTTGCCCACGCACATCTTGAACAGGGCCTCGGCAACGCCGCCGTAACCGGGGGTAGCGGCAGACAGCACCTTGCCTTCGTCGATCATCTGCTCGACGGTCTTGTAGATGGCGATCAGGCTGCCGATTTCGGGCAGGCCGTCCTTATACTGGGGACGCAGCAAAACAACGGCGCTGTTGGCTTTCTTGAACTCGGGGCTCTGCACATCGCGGGTATTGCCGATGGCGGTGGCAAAGCTGACCAGCGTGGGGGGAACATCCAGGCCTTCAAAGCTGCCGGACATGGAGTCCTTGCCGCCGATGGAGGCAATGCCCAGGCCCATCTGGGCATCCAGGGCACCCAGCAGGGCGGCCAGCGGCTTGCCCCAGCGCTCGGGCTTGTCGTTCATGTGCTCAAAGTATTCCTGGAAGGTCAGGTACATATTCTCGTGGTGGAAACCGGCGCACACCAGCTTGGTGATGCTCTCGACCACGGCCAGATAAGCGCCGCGGTAGGGGTCGGCCTCGGTCAGGTAGGGGTTGAAGCCCCAGGCCATGCCGGAGCAGGTGGTGGTCTCGCCGTCCACGGGCAGCTTGGCAGCCATGGCCATGGAGGGGGTCAGCTGGTACTTGCCGCCGTAGGGCATCAGCACAGTGGCTGCGCCGATGGTGGAGTCGAAGCGCTCGCCCAGACCCTTCTGGCTGCAGACGTTCAGGTCGGAGACCAGGTGCTCCATCTTCTGCTCAAAGGTAGCACCGGCAAACTGGGGCTGCCAGACATGACCCTTGAGGATGTGTACGTTGGCGTGACGCTCGGCACCGTTGGAGTTCAGGAACTCGCGGGAGAGGTCGACGATGGCCTTGCCGTTCCAGAATTCGCGCATGCGCTTTTCCTCGGTAACGGTGGCAACGATCGTAGCTTCGAGGTTTTCCTCGGCGGCGTACTGCATAAAGGTCTCGGCATCCTCGGCAGCGACAGCCACGGCCATACGCTCCTGGCTCTCGGAGATGGCCAGTTCGGTGCCGTCCAGACCCTCGTATTTCTTGGTGACCTTGTTCAGGTCGATCTTCAGACCGTCGGCCAGCTCACCGATGGCAACAGAGACACCGCCTGCGCCAAAGTCGTTGCAGCGCTTGATGAGGCGGCAGGCATCCTCGCGGCGGAACAGACGCTGCAGCTTACGCTCGATGGGGGCGTTGCCCTTCTGCACCTCGGCACCGCAGGTCTCCAGGCTGGTCAGCTTGTGGGCCTTGGAGGAGCCGGTGGCGCCGCCGATGCCGTCACGGCCGGTGCGGCCGCCCAGCAGGATGACCACATCGCCGGGGGCGGGTTCCTCGCGGCGGACATGGCTGGCAGGCGTTGCGCCCACGACTGCGCCGATCTCCATGCGCTTGGCAGCGTAGCCGGGGTGATACAGTTCAGAGACCTGGCCGGTGGCAAGGCCAATCTGGTTGCCGTAGCTGGAGTAACCGGCAGCGGCGGTGGTGACCAGCTTGCGCTGGGGCAGCTTGCCGGGCATCGTCTCGGAGACAGGCTTCAGCGGGTCGGCTGCGCCGGTCACGCGCATGGCCTGGTAGACGTAGCTGCGGCCGGACAGGGGATCGCGGATGGCACCGCCGATGCAGGTGGCAGCACCGCCGAAAGGCTCGATCTCGGTGGGGTGGTTGTGGGTCTCATTCTTAAAGAGAAACAGCCAGTCCTGCAGCTCGCCGTCGACATCGCACTTGATCTTAACGGTGCAGGCGTTGATCTCCTCGCTCTCGTCCAGGTTCTTCAGGATGCCGCGCTGCTTCAGGGCCTTGGCGGCGATGGTGGCGCAGTCCATCAGGGTGCGGTTCTTCTTGTCGCGGCCGGTCTCCTCGCGCAGGGCCATGTAGCGGTCAAAGGCAGCCTGCACCAGCTCGTCATCGATCTGCACGTCGTCCAGAATGGTGCCGAAGGTAGTGTGGCGGCAGTGGTCGGACCAGTAGGTGTCGATCAGGCGGATCTCGGTGATGGTGGGGTCGCGGTGCTCGGACTTGAAGTAGTCCTGGCAGAACTTGATGTCGGCGTGGTCCATGGCCAGGCCCTTCTCGTTGCGGAAGGCTTCCAGGGCATCGTCGTCCAGGGAGGTAAAGCCGGTCAGGGTCTCTACCTCGGTGGGGATGGCAAACTCCATCTTGAGGGTGCTGCGCTCCTCAAGGCTGGCTTCGCGTGCCTCGACGGGGTTGATGACGTACTTTTTAATGGCGGCGATGTCGTCCCCGGTCAAATCGCCCTCCAGCAGGTAGACGCGGGCGCTGCGTACGGTGGGGCGCTCGCCCTGGCTGAGCAGCTGGATACACTGACTGGCAGAGTCAGCACGCTGGTCAAACTGGCCGGGCAGGTACTCAACAGCAAAAACGTGCTGGGCCTCGGGCAGGGTGGTGTAGGTGGTGTCTACCGGCGGCTCGCTGAAGACAGTAGGGATGGCCTGCTGGAACAGGACGTTGTCGATACCCTCGACATCATAACGGTTGATGAGCCGCAGACCTTTCAGGGCCTTAATGCCCAGCAGGTCGACCAGCTCGTGGCAAAGGCCCTGAGCCTCGCCGTCAAAACCGGGCTTTTTCTCAACATAAATGCGATATACCATTGTATATTCCTCCGTTACTGCATCGCAGCCAGCGCTCTTGCGCCGATGTCGCTGCGCTTGTGCAGCTTGTCAAAGTGGATGCTCTCGCTGGCAGCGTAGGCTTTTTTCAGTGCCTCGGGCAGGGTGGCGGCGGTGGCCGTCACGCCCAGCACACGGCCGCCGTTGGTGACTAGCTTGCCCTCCTTGATGGCGGTGCCCGCATGGTAGACGGTCACGTCGGCGGCATCCAACTGGCCCTCGGTCAGGCCGGTGATCTCCTTGCCCTTCTCGTAGGCGAGGGGATAGCCGCCGCTGGCCAGAATGACACAGGCGGCAGCGCCGTCGCTGAACTTGACCTCGGTCTTATCCAGCGTGCCGTTGGTGGTAGCCTGCATCACGGTCAACAGGTCGCTTTCCAGCAGGGGCAGCACCACCTGGGTCTCCGGGTCGCCAAAGCGGCAGTTGTACTCGATGACCTTGGGGCCGTCGGGGGTCAGCATCAGGCCAAAGTAAAGGCAGCCCTTAAAGGGGCAGCCCTCGGCCTGCATGGCGGCCACGGTAGGCAGGAAGATCTCCTTCATGCAGCGGTCGGCCACGGCGGGGGTGTAGTAGGGGTTGGGGGCCACGGTGCCCATGCCGCCGGTGTTCAGGCCTTCGTCATGGTCCAGCGCACGCTTGTGGTCCATGCTGGAGACCATCGGCTTGACGGTCTTTCCATCGCAGAAGGACAGCACGCTGACCTCGGGGCCGGTGAGGAACTCCTCGACCACCACATGATTGCCCGATGCACCGAACTTTTTATCCAGCATGATCTCTTTCACGCCGTCGGCGGCTTCCTGCTCGTTCTGGCAGATCAGCACGCCCTTGCCCAGGGCCAGGCCGTCGGCCTTGATGACCACGGGATACTTGCCCTCGGCACGGATGTACGCCATGACCTTAGCGGGGTCGTCGAAGGTCTCGTACTTGGCGGTGGGGATGCCGTATTTCTTCATCAGGTCCTTGCTAAATACCTTGCTGGCCTCGATGCGGGCCGCGGCTTTGTCGGGGCCAAAGGCCGGGATGCCGACCGCCGCCAGGGCGTCGACCATGCCCAAGGCCAGGGGGTCATCCTGGGCAACGACTACATAGTCAAAGGCTTCCTCTTTGGCAAAGGCGACCATGGAGTCCACGTCGGTGGCGGGGATGGCCTTGCAGTGGGCATCGTAGCTGATGCCGCCGTTGCCGGGTGTGCACCAGATCTCGGTGCAGAGGGGGCTTTTTTTCAGTGCGCGGATAATGGCGTGCTCGCGCCCGCCGCCGCCTACAACCAGAATTTTCATAAGCGTCCTCCTTGACAGCACAACAGCCCGCGACGAAAAATCGCCGCAGGCGAGTTGTTTTTTGCGTTTAATGATGGAACAGCCGGATGCCGCAGAACGCCATCGCAATGCCGTACTTGTTGCAGGTATCAATGACCTGCTGGTCCCGGATGGAGCCGCCCGGCTGCACAATGGCCGTTACGCCGCTGCGGCGGGCACGCTCGATATTATCGCCGAAGGGGAAGAAAGCATCACTGCCTAAGGCAACGCCGGTCACGGCATCCAGCCAGGCGCGCTTTTCGTCCAGCGTCAGCGGGGCGGGCTGCTCGGTAAAGGTTTCAGCCCAGACGTCATCGCCGATGACATCCTGCGGCGTATCACCGATGTAGACGTCGATGGCGTTGTCGCGGTTGGGCTTGGCAATGTCGGGGCGGAAGGGCAGGTTCAGCACCTTGGGCATGTGGCGCAGCTGCCAGTTGTCAGCCTTCTGGCCTGCCAGGCGGGTGCAGTGCACGCGGCTCTGCTGGCCGGCACCTACGCCGATGGTCTGGCCGTCCTGCACGTAGCAAACGCTGTTGGACTGGGTGTACTTCAGTACGATGAGGCTGATGATGAGGTCGCGGCGCTGCTCCTCGCTGATGAACTGGTTCTCGGTCACGATGTTCTGCAGCATCGTGGCGTCGCTGATGTCCAGGTCCTGACGGCCCTGCTCGAAGGTCACGCCAAAGACGGTGCGGGTCTCCAGCGGTTTCGGCTCGTAGGCGGCGTCGATCTGCACGATGGCGTAGTTGCCCTTCTTTTTGCTTTTCAGCACTTCCAGCGCGTCAGCATCGTAACCGGGGGCGATGATGCCGTCGGAAACTTCGTGCTGAATGAGCTTGGCGGTGGAGAGGTCGCAGACATCGGACAGCGCGATCCAGTCGCCAAAGCTGGACATGCGGTCGGCGCCGCGGGCGCGGGCGTAGGCGCAGGCCAGGGGAGACAGCTCGGTCTCGGGGGCAATGTGGTACATGGCGCGCAGGGTGTCATCCAGCGGCAGGCCGATGGCCGCACCGGCGGGGGACACATGCTTGAAGCTGGCGGCGGCGGGCTGGCCCAGGGCCTTTTTCAGGTCGCGCACCAGCTGCCAGGAGTTGAACGCATCCAGAAAGTTGATGTAGCCCGGGCGGCCGTTCAGGATCTGCACCGGCAGGTCGGAGCCGTCGGCCATGTAGATGCGGGCGGGCTTCTGGTTGGGGTTGGTGCCGTATTTCAGCTGAAATTCGTTCATATTAACCCTCCACAGCGGTGTATTTGTTCAGGATAACGTCCTCGTAGGTGCCGGTCTCCAGCTCGATGCTGCGCACAAACAGGCTGACCTTGTTATCCTCGTTCAGGTTCTTCCAGAGCTTGTCGGCAAACTTATCGGGGTCGTTCTCATCGATGGCGACGTGCAGCGGTTCCCCGGCAAAGCTGGGGATGGGGGCACCGTTCTTCTGGTAGGTGCTGATGAAGTGGCCCTCACCGGCAACGGGCTGGGGGTAATCGAAGGTATAGCGCTGCACGCTGGCGGCGTTGCCCTCGTTGGATTTGACGATGGACAGCTTGTAGCCGCCGCGGCGCATATCCACCACGCCGGAAATGCGCGGGGTGAAGTTGGGGGCGTCGTCCTCATAAGTACGGGTGGCCAGCGCAGCCTCAAAGCTGTAACCGGGGAAAAGGTTGCCGTTCATGAATTGGGCAATCGTATCGGTCTGGTCGCCGTTGGTGACCACGGTGGTCTCCCGCAGGGTCAGCACGGCGTTATAGATGATGAGGTGCGGGTCTTCCAGCTTGGCGGGGTCAGCGGCCACCGTGCGGATGCCGCCTTCGATAGGCTCAAACACGCGGTTGCGGCTGTTGGCGCTGCGGCCCATGATCCAGTAGGCCACCACGGCCTTTTTGCTGTCGGGGGTCAGGCCCAGCACAATGCCGCGGCCGGGATACTCGTTACCGGCCAGATATTTGTACAGATTTTTCTTCATTGTTTATACCTCATCGCTGCACACCATGGCCAGGGCCTGGGGCAGCAGCTTCCATTCGGCTTCGACCATCACGCGCTTCTGCAGCACCTCGGGGGTGTCGCCGGGCTGGACGGCCACGGCTTTCTGCAAAAGGATAGGCCCGCCGTCGCACTCCTCGTTGACCAGATGCACGGTGGCACCGGTCAGCTTTACGCCCCGGGCCAGGGCGGCTTCGTGGACTTTCAGCCCGTAGAAGCCTGGGCCGCAAAAGCTGGGGATCAGGCTGGGATGCACGTTGATGATCTTGTTGCGGTAAGCGGCAATGACCTTCTCGCCCAGCACGCTCAGGAACCCGGCCAGCACCACCACGTCAATGTTATGGCTTTGCAGGGCGTCCAGCAGGGCGGCGTCAAAGGCGGCGCTGTCAGCATAGTCTTTGCGGCTGACCACGGCGGATTCCACGCCAAAGCTGGCGGCGCGTTCCAGCGCGTAGACGCCGGGCTTGCTGGCGACCACCAGCACGATCCGGCCGTTGGGGTTCTCGCCGCGGCGCTCGCTTTCCAGCAACGCCTGCAGGTTGGTGCCGCCGCCGGAGACCAGAACTGCTACACGCTTCATACCAGTTCCACCCCGTCGCCCTCGACGATGGTGCCCAGGCGGTAGGCGTCCTCGCCGTGGGCCTGCAGGATGGCGATAGCCTTGTCGGCGTCCTCGGGGGCCACGGTCAGCACCATGCCAACGCCCATATTAAAGGTGTTGAACATGTCATGCTCACTGATGCTGCCCTCGCGCTGCATTACATCAAACAGGGCGGGGATGCGCACATCGGCCTTGGCAATGCGGGCGGCGCAGCCCTTCTTCAGGCTGCGGGGGATGTTCTCGTAGAAGCCGCCGCCGGTGATGTGGGAAACGCCCTTGACCTTGACCTCGTCCATCACAGCCAGCACGGGCTTGACGTAGATGCGGGTGGGGGCCAGCAGAGCCTCGCCCAGGGGCTTGTCCATGCCGTCGAAGGTCTTTTTCAGCACATCGGGGTTGTTGTCAATATCAAAAATCTTGCGTACCAGCGAGAAACCGTTGGAGTGCACGCCGGTAGAGGGCAGGGCGATGATGACATCGCCCGCCTGCATGGTGGAGTTGTCCAGGATCTTGGCCTTGTCGACCACACCGACGGTGAAACCGGCCAGGTCGTACTCATCCTCGGGCATCATGCCGGGATGCTCGGCAGTTTCGCCGCCCACCAGGGAGCAGCCAGCCTGCACGCAGCCCTCGGCCACGCCCTTGACGATCTCGGCAATTTTCTCAGGGATGTTCTTGCCGCAGGCGATGTAATCCAGGAAAACCAGCGGCTTGGCACCGGCGCAGATCACGTCGTTGACGCACATGGCCACGCAGTCGATGCCGATGGTGTCGTGCTTGTCCAGCAGCATGGCGATGCGCAGCTTGGTGCCCACGCCGTCGGTGCCGGAGATCAGGACGGGATGCTCCATACCGGAGCAATCCAGCTCAAACAGGCCGCCGAAGCCGCCCAGCCCGCCGATGCAGTTCTCGGTCATGGTGCGGGCGACATACTGTTTCATCAGTTCGACCGAACGATACCCGGCCGTAATATCCACGCCTGCAGCGGCGTAACTGGCAGAATAGCTTTTTTCCATGGTGTACTCCTATCAAAGTAGAGTTTGCGGTAACATGTGTCCGCGGGCATTGACTTCCTGTTGTGTAGGGGCGGATGCGAGCATCGCCCCCTACAAACGTGTGGGAAAATCCATTGCCAACGTTAATTTACAATTTTTTATTGCTGTTGGATTGGCTCAGCGGCTTGTCGTAGACGATGTCCATCGTCTCGGTGGGCGGGGCCACGGGGTACTTGCCGGTAAAGCAGCCGGTGCAGAACCCGCACTTGCTGTGGATGGCCAGCTGCTGCACATGCTCGATGCTCAGGTACCCCAGCGTGTCGGAACCCACCAGCTTGTTGATCTCCTCCACCGTATGGCCGGTGGCAATCAGGTCTTTTTCGTCGGGGATGTCGGTGCCGAAATAGCAGGGGTGGGCGAACGGCGGGGCGCTGATGCGGTAGTGTACCTCGGCGGCGCCGGCCTCGCGCAGCAGGCGGATGGTGCGGGCACTGGTGGTGCCGCGCACGATGGAGTCATCCACCAGCACGACGCGCTTGCCCTTGACCGTGGAGGAGATGGCGTTCAGCTTGATGCGGACGCTGCTCTCGCGCTGGGCCTGGCTGCCCTGAATGAAGGTGCGGCCGACATATTTGTTCTTGATAAAGCCTATGCCGTAGGGGATGCCGCTCTCCTGGGCGTAACCCAGGGCGGCGTCCAGGCCGGAATCCGGCGCGCCGATGACGACGTCGGCCTCGACGGGATGCTCCTGCGCCAGGAAACGGCCGGCCTGCAGGCGGGCCTCATGGACGCAGGTGCCCTCGATGATGGAATCCGGGCGGGCAAAGTAGATGTACTCGAACACGCACATCGTGTGGGGAGCGGTGCCGCAGTGATCCTCGATGCTGCGCAGACCGTTGCGGTCAGCGATGACGATTTCACCGGGCTTGACGTCCCGCACGAATTTGGCGCCGACGGCGTCCAGGGCGCAGCTCTCGCTGGCAAAGGCCCATCCGGAACCATCGGGCAGCTCGCCGATGCACAGCGGGCGGAAGCCGTTGGGGTCGCGGGCGGCGATCAGCTTGGTATGGGTCATGATGACCAGAGAATACGCGCCCTCGATGTCGTCCATCGTGCGGCTGACGGCCATCTCAATGTTGGGGGTCAGCAGGCGGTTCTGGGTCAGCAGGTAGGCGATGACCTCGGTATCCGAGGTGCCGTGGAAGATGGAACCGCTCATCTCCAGCTTACGGCGCAGCTTGGGGGCGTTGACCAGGTTGCCGTTGTGGCATACGGCCATGGCACCCTTGCAGTGATGCAAAATCATCGGCTGCGCGTTGGAACGGCTGCGCTGGCCTGCGGTGGCGTAACGCACGTGGCCGGTGGCCATCTTGGCGCCGCGGGGCAGGTCCTCCAGCACGCGCTTGGTGAACACCTCGCTCACCAGCCCCAAGTCGCGGTGGCCGGAAAGCACACCGTCCACGTTCAGGGCGATGCCGCAGCTTTCCTGCCCGCGATGCTGCAGGGCGTACAGCGCACTGTATACGGCACTGACCATATCGGTCGCGCCGGTCTTATCGTACATGCCAAAGACACCGCACTCCTCGTGCAGGCCCTGGCTGAATTGGGAAATTTCGCTCATTCTATGCTCCGTTCCGTTTGCGGAAATTTAGCCCAGCAGGCGCTTCATAACTTCCTGGTAGGCATCAGCCTCGCCGCCCAGGTTGCGGCGGAACAGGTCCTTGTCCAGATGTGCGCCGGTGGTGGCATCCCAGAAACGGCAGGTGTCGGGGCTGATCTCGTCGGCCAGGATGATGGTGCCGTCGGACAGGCGGCCGAACTCGACCTTGAAGTCGATCAGGCGGATGTTGGCATCCAGCAGGATCTTCTTCAGGACTTCGTTGATCTTGAAGGCGTACTTGGTGATGGTATCGATCTCTTCCTGGGTGGCCAGGCCGAGAGCCAGGGCATAGTAGTGGTTGATGAACGGATCATGCAGGTCGTCGTTCTTGTAGCTGAACTCCAGGATGGGGGTCTTGAACTCGGTACCCTCGGGCACGCCCATGCGCAGGGTGAAGTGGCCGGCGGCGACGTTGCGGATGATGACCTCCAGGGGCACGATCTCAACCTTCTTTACAAAGGTGTCGCGGTCGTTGATCTCCTGCACATAGTGGGTGGGGATGCCCTCTTTCTCCAACTTCTGCATCAGGGCATTGGACAGCTTGTTGTTCACGATGCCCTTGTCGCGGATGGTGCCCTTCTTCTCGCCGTCACCGGCGGTGGCATCGTCCTTGTAGTGGACCATTACGATCTCGGGGTCGCTGGTAGCGAAAACCTGCTTGGCTTTGCCTTCGTACATCTGCTCTTTAACTTCGTAATTCATCGTAAAACGCTCCTTTTTATAGTTGTGTATTATAATAAGTAGCGGGCACTTTCATTGTACCCTGTTTTCAGACAATGTGCAAGAAAATTGTTGGGGCTTTGACACCTTTTTGTGCCTTACAGCGCGGCGGCCTCGGCGGCGATGGCAGCGTCCTTTTTGGCGATAGCGGCGGCGGTGTCCGCACGGAACTTGTCCAGCTTGGCGGCCAGGTCGTCATCAGCCACGGCAAGGATGGCCACGGCCAGGTAAGCGGCGTTCTTGGCGCCGTTCAGCGCTACGGTAGCCACCGGGAAACCGCTGGGCATCTGCACGGTGGCAAGCAATGCGTCCAGGCCGTCCAGGGCACCGCCCTTCATCGGGATGCCCACCACCGGCAGGGTGGTGTTGGCGGCAAAGGCACCGGCCAGATGGGCGGCCATGCCAGCCGCGCACAGGATAACGCCGTAACCATTGGCACGGGCGGACTTGGCAAAGTCAGCGGCGGCTTCGGGTGTGCGGTGGGCCGAGAGGATGTGTGCCTCAAACGGGATGCCGAAATCCTTGAGCACCGTGCAGGCAGATTTTACGACCGGCCAATCACTGTCCGACCCCATGATGATGGCAACTTTTTTCATGGTAAACTCCTTTCCCCAAAAAGCAAAAAGCGCAGTGCGGCCCGTATGGGTACACTGCGCTATACTTCTACTGCGATACCGGCAGGGTACAGGGAACCCGCGTGATGACTGCGATGCTGCATCGTGTACTGCACGTAAGCTCCCCCTTTACTGATAAGTCAGGAAAACCCTGTAAGAGTAGTGTAAAGCGTAGGAGAACAAATTGCAAGATGGGTTTGTCTTTTTCAGCCAAAAAACCACGAGGGTGAGTTTTGACCAGCGCTTTTTGTCATTTTTGATGGGGTTTGCGGGGCAAAGGTATGACTTTAACCGGACGATGCACCGGACACAGCACAGGCTATGGCACAGGCGATTATAATGTACGGCGGGCGTATACAGCACGGGCAGGGGAACGCCGCACGGGAAACTTTCTGTTGCCGTGGATGGGCGTTGTATGCTACAATACAAGCAGAATTTTTATGAAATGAGGAATTTCCCCATGTCTTTGAAGGATTACGAACCCCGCATTGCCAAAAGTGCGCTGCACCGCAAGGAAGAACACGTCAAGCAGGTCTTTCGCGACCAGGTGGCCGAGGCGGCCGGGCTGCTGGAAGTGGTGCTTTCGGCCATTGTGCTGGTAGCGCTGCTGCTGAGCGTGGCGCCCCTGCTGCAATTACTGCCGGGCCTGCTGACCCACGGCAACAGTGTGGAAGTGCGGGAGTTTTTGGAACGGGCGCTGGATATTGTCATCGGCATTGAGTTTATCAAGATGCTGGCCAAGCACAGCCCCGGCAGCGTGCTGGAAGTGCTGCTGTATGCCATCGCCCGCCACATGATCGTTGGCCATGAGGATGCCGTGCAGAACCTTGTCAGCGTGGGGGCGATTGCGCTGATCTTTATTATCCGCAAGTTCTTCTTCGTCCCTTCCTTCGGCCACAAAATGCCCGGCGGGGATTTAGCGCCGGATATTAAGGAAAAGGAGGAAGAATAAAAAAGTGTAGAGCATATTGCAGGGGCGCACAGTGTGCGCCCCTGCAATTGTTTTAAGTGTGCGACAGCGCTCCCCTTCTGGCGCTTCGCGCCATCTCCCCCGTATCGGGGAAGTCTGTCTCACAGAGGGAGCCTTTTTATTGCCTGCTAAAGGGTTACCCCATCACGACCCTGACCTGCACGGTGGTCCCGGCGGGGGCGGGGGAGAGGGTGTTAGTGGGGACGGGCTGGCCGTTTACCGTCATAGACGCAACGCCTTTTTCGGCGTGGGCGGTGTTGTTTACCGTAATTTCATACGTTGCCCCGCGCCAGACGCGGCGCAGGGTGAAGCCGTCCATCTCGTGGGGGAGACAGGGGTCAATTTTCAGCCCCGCCAGCGTGGGCTGGACGCCAAGGATGTACTGGCTCACATCCACAAAGGTCCAGGCGGCGGTGCCGGTCAGCCAGCTGTTTTTTGCTTCGCCAAAGGTGGCGGCGTCACAGCCTGCCACCATCTGGCTGTAGACGTAAGGCTCGGTGCGGTGGATCTCGCTGATGTCCTCGATGTAGGCAGGGCAGGTCTTTTTGTAAATCTCAAACGCCCGGTCGCCGTGGCCGACGACGGTCTCGGCACAGCTGACCCAGGGGTTGTTGTGGCAGAAGATGCCGGCGTTCTCCTTGTAGCCCGGGGGGTAGCTGGAAATTTCGCCCAGCTCCAGATGATATTTGGTATAAGCAGGCTGCAGCAAAACAATACCGTACTTGGTGTCCAGCCGGGTCTGTACGCTCTGCAGCGCGGTCACGGCCTCGCCGGTGTCCACGCCGATGCCCGCCATGACACACATGCCCTGGGGCTCGATGAAGATCTGGCCTTCCTCGCACTCCTGCCCGCCGACCACATGGCCGTAGGCATCGTAGGCACGGCGGAACCATTTGCCGTCCCACCCGGCGGTGAGGGCGGCATGTTCCATGCCGGCAACTTCTTTACGCACAGCGGCGGCTTCATCGGCATGGCCGGTGGCTTCAAGAATCTCGGCAAACTCGTTGCCGTATTTAACATACATACCTGCGATAAAAACGCTCTCGGCCACCGGGCCTTCGCTGGGGCCGGTGGTCTGGAAACTCTCGCCAGGCGTGTCGCTGAAGCAGTTCAGGTTCAGGCAGTCGTTCCAGTCGGCGCGGCCAATCAGCGGCAGGCCGTGGGGGCCTTTGTGGGTCGTCAGGTAGCCAAAGCTGCGGCGCAGGTGTTCCAGCAGCGGCTGGGCGAGGGTGTGGTCGTTGTCGAAGTCCACCTGCTCGTCCAAGATGCTCATGTCGCCGGTCTCGCCCAGGTAGGCATAGACGGCGGCGATCAGCCACAGCGGGTCATCGTTGAAGCCGGAGCCAACGTCCATGTTGCCCTTTTTGGTCAGCGGCTGGTACTGGTGGTAGGCGCTGCCGTCGGGGAACTGGGTGGCGGCGATGTCGAGAATACGCTCGCGGGCGCGGGCGGGGATGAGGTGCACAAAGCCCAGCAAGTCCTGGCAACTGTCCCGGAAACCCATGCCGCGGCCGGTGCCGCTCTCGTAGTAGCTGGCGGAACGGCTCATGTTGAAGGTGACCATGCACTGGTACTGGTTCCAGATATTCACCATACGGTCGAGCTTTTCGTCGCTGCTCCTGACCGCGTAGGTGGACAGCAGGTTGTTCCAGTGGGCGTGCAGCTTGGCCAGGGCTTCATCCACCTGCGCGTCGGTGGCATAGCGGGCCATCAGCTCATGGGCGCGGGTCTTGTTGATGACGCCGGGGGCGGCCCACTTTTCCTCCTGCGGGTTCTCGATGTAGCCCAGCATATAAATTAAGCTGCGGCTCTCGCCGGGGTTTAGCGTTACGTTGATTTGGTGTACGCCGACCGGTGCCCAGCCGTGGGCGACGGAGTTGGTGCAGGCACCTTTTTCCACCACTTCGGGGTTGGCATTGCTGCGCCAGGCACCCAAAAAAGCATCCCGGCTGGTGTCAAAGCCGTCTACCGGCGCGTTGACGGTGTACAGCGCGTAGTGGTCGCGGCGCTCGCGGTATTCGGTCTTGTGGTAGATCGTGCTGCCCTCCACCTCGACCTCACCGGTGGAGAAGTTGCGCTGGAAGTTGGTGGAATCGTCTACGGCGTTCCACAGACAGAACTCTACATAGCTGAATACAGTAAACGATTTCGGCGCGTCACTTTCGTTGGTCAGCACCAGACGGTCGATCTCGCAGTTGTCGCCCACGGGCACGAACAGCTCCAGCCGCGCAGCCAGCCTGTTCTTTTTGCCGGTGATGATGCTGTAACCCAGACCGTGGCGGCACTCGTAAAAATCCAGCTCGGTCTGGGTGGGCTGCCAGCCGGGGTTCCAGATGGTGCTGCCCTCTTTAATATAGTAATAGCGGCCGTTAGAATCCGCAGGTACGTTATTATACCGGTAGCGGGTGATGCGGCGGAGCTTAGCGTCCTTGTAAAAACTGTAGCCGCCCGCCGTGTGGGAGACAAGGCTAAAGAAAGCCTCGCAGCCCAGGTAGTTGATCCACGGCAGCGGCGTGCGCGGGGTGGTGATGACGTATTCCCGTGCGTCGTCGTCAAAGTGACCGAACTTCATAGAGATCCTCTCCTTACAAATGGGATGTCTGTTTATTGAAAAGTTCAAGTCGAAAACGATTAAGTTGTTACCTCTACAATAGCGCATTTCTTCGGCAATTGCAAGACTTAGGCATAAAAATAACGATGATTTGGCAAGTTCCACAATTTTGCCGGCTAAAATCTGGCACGAAAGCCCATCTATACCTTATTTATAATAGGGGCCGTGGGAGGGCGGGACCCGGAAACTTTCATGAACCGCCTGCAAAATCCCCGCAAAACACCCATACACCGCCAGCCTGGCACCCCCAAAACCGCCTGCTTTCACCCTGCCAGCGAAACCATAAGCAGCGCTTCCCTGCAAAATCACCCCGGATTTCGACAGAAATTCACGAAAACAGCAAACGAAACTGCCAAAAGACGGACTTCTGATTTTTGCAAAACGCCAAATCGTATCGATATGCACAAAAAAACGTGAAAAACGCTTGATTTTGTGGTTGACATGTTGTATAGTGAAGATGCGAAAACGATTAAGGGACGCAAAACCCAAACAAAGCGATCCAAACCAAACACATGACCGGGAGGTGGTACTCATGGCATCCATCAAGGACATCGCAAAAGCCTGCGGGGTCTCGGTAGCTACCGTGAGCAAGGCGCTGAACGGCCATAACGACATCAGCCAGGCCACCAAAGAGAAGGTCCGCGAGGCTGCCCGCCAGCTGGGGTACATGCCCAACAGCGCAGCCCGCGCCTTAAAGACCAACCGCACCTACAACCTGGGCGTCCTTTTTGTGGACGAAGCCCAGAGCGGCCTGACCCATGAGTTCTTCGCCGCCGTGCTGGACAGCTTCAAGCGCCACGCCGAGGGCAGGGGCTACGACATCACCTTTATCAACCACAACATTGGCCACAGCCATTCCAGTTACTTAGAGCATTGCCGCTACCGCGGCGTTGACGGTGTGATCGCCGCCTGCGTACAGTTTGACGACCCCGAGGTCGTGGAGCTGGCTTACAGCAATCTGCCGCTGGTCACGGTCGACCATGTGTTCAACAACCGGGCTGCGGTGCTCTCCGATAACGTGGACGGCATCCGCCAGCTGGTGGATCAGCTCACTGCCTTGGGGCATGAGCGCATCGCCTACATCCACGGCGAACAGCACAGCGCCGTTACCCAAAAGCGTCTGGTCGGTTTCTACCGCGCCTGCGCCGCCCACGGCATCACGGTGCCGGACGAATACGTCATCGCCGGTACCTACCGCGACGCCATCGGCTGCGCCAAGGCCACCCGCCAGCTGCTCAGCTTACCCCAGCGGCCCACGGCGATCCTGTTCCCGGACGACTTCTCCGCCATCGGCGGTGTGCAGGCCATCCGGGAGGAAGGGCTGCTGATCCCGCGGGACATCTCGGTAGCCGGTTACGACGGCAACCTCATCTCGCAGGTCATGTCGCCGCAGCTGACCACCTACCGCCAGGACACCGAGGCCATGGGCAAGGCCGCCGCCGAGCTGCTGATTGAGGAGATCGAATCCCCCCGCACCGCTTTGCCGGAGCAGCGGCTCATCGCCGGCAGCTTCGCCCGCGGAGAATCCATCGACACACCGCACCGCTGCCCCATTCCACTGTAAACAAGCCTGCATGCGCAGCGGGCTTATTAAAAAATGTAATTTCATGATCAAGTTTCTTTAAAAGGAGGAAAACATTATTATGAAAAAGGCACTCAGTTTACTGACCGCGACTGCTATGGCAGCCACCCTGCTCGCCGGATGCGGCTCAGGCGCCGCCAGCTCGTCCGCAGCACCTGCCGCTGACTCCACCTCTACCGATGCCAGCAGCACCGCCGCAGAACCCGCCGCCGATGATACCGCCGAGGAGGGCAAGGTCCTGAATATCTGGTGCTGGAACGACGAGTTCCAGTCCCGCTTCAACGATTACTACCCCGGCGTCGTCTCTGTGGCCGACGATAAGTCCACCACCGAACTGGACAACGGCGTGACCGTGAAATGGACCATCAACCCCAACGACAACAACAACTACCAGAACAAGCTGGACGAAGCCCTGCTGAAGCAGGACAGCGCCGCTGATGATGACAAGATCGACATCTTCCTGATCGAGGCTGACTACGCGCTGAAGTACGTCGACTCCGAGTACACGCTAGATGTCAAGGGCGACATCGGCCTGACCGATGACGACCTGAAGGACCAGTACCAGTACACCAAGGACATCGTCACCGTCGATGGCGTCCAGAAGGGCACCACCTGGCAGGCAACTCCGGGCCTGTTCGCCTACCGCCGCAGCATCGCCAAGAATGTGCTGGGCACCGATGACCCCACCGAAGTCCAGGCTGCGCTGAGCGATTGGGATAAGTTCAACGATGTGGCCAAGCAGGCCGCTGCCAAGGGCTACAAGATGCTCTCCGGCTACGATGATTCCTACCGCACCTTCTCCAACAACGTGTCCGCCGGTTGGGTGGACGGCACCACCGTCAAGGTCGACCCCAACATCATGAGCTGGGTCGATCAGACCAAGGATTACACCGACAACGGTTACAACAACAAGACCAGCCTGTGGAGCGACCAGTGGGCCGCTGACCAGGGTCCTTCCGGTAAGGTCTTCGGCTTCTTCTACTCCACTTGGGGCATCAACTTCACCCTGCTGGGCAACTCTCTTGAAACCCCGACTTCTGAGGGCGGCAAGGAAGAAGTTGGCAACGGCATCTACGGCGACTACGCAGTCTGCCAGGGTCCTCAGCCTTATTACTGGGGCGGCACCTGGATCTGCGCTGCTGCCGGCACCGATAACATCCCCACCATCAAGGACGTTATGCTGAAGCTGACCTGCGACTCCGACATCATGACCCAGATCACCAAGGATACCCAGGACTACACCAACTGCAAGAGCGCTATGGACGCCATCGCCGCCGATCCCGACTTCGGCTCCGACTTCCTGGGCGGCCAGAACCACATTGCTCTGTTCGCAGAGGTTGCACCTACCATCGATATGTCTAACGCCGGCCCCTATGACCAGGGCTGCAACGAGACCTTCCAGAGCTGCTTCAAGGATTACTTCGACGGCACCGTCGACATCGACACCGCAAAGCAGAACTTTGAGGATCAGATCAAGGTCAAGTATCCTGAGCTGACCAGCGTGGAATGGCCCGCATAAGTTGGGACTTACACCTGAACACGAAACCGTAAACGCCATGCCAGGGGCGGGGGAGAGACGCCCGCCCCTGGTTTTGTTTTAACAAATGACAAGGCTCTGCCCCCAGCAGGGCAATGCCCGTACAGCTAAGGAGGGCGAGACTTATGAAAACCAAGAAAAAAGGCATGAGCTACGCCAAATGGGGTTATATCTTCCTGGCGCCGTTCTTCATCACCTTTTTCATTTTCCAGTTCTGGCCGCTGGCTACCACCATCTACTATTCCTTCTTTGAGTATTTCCGCAGCGGCCTAAAAATCATCGGCCCTAACTTTGTTGGCTTGAAAAACTACGCTGCCATGATCAAAGAAGTGCCCAAGTACTTTGGCAACACGATGATCATGTGGCTGATGGGCTTTATCCCGCAGATCGTGGTCTCGCTGCTGCTGGCGGCCTGGTTCACCGACCTGCGGCTGAAACTAAAGTTCCAGGGGTTCTTCAAAACGGTCATCTACATGCCCAACCTGATTATGGCTTCGGCGTTTGCCATGCTGTTCTTTACGCTGTTTTCCAACGCCGAAACCGCGCCCATCAACTCCATCCTGCTCAAACTCGGCATCGTAAGCGAGCCGGTGCGCTGGCTATCCAACGTATGGACCGCCCGCGGGCTGGTGGGGCTGATGAACTTCCTGATGTGGTTCGGCAACACCACCATCATTTTGATGGCGGCCATCATGGGCGTTGACCCCGGCCTGTACGAGGCCGCCGAGCTGGACGGTGCCTCCTCGACCCAGATGTTCTGGAAGATCACCATCCCGCTCATCCGCCCGCTGCTGGTGTATACCCTCATCACCAGCCTGATCGGCGGCTTGCAGATGTTCGATGTACCGCAGGTTTTGACCAACGGCAAGGGCGACCCCAACGGCAGTACCAACACCATCATCATGTATCTGAACCAGCACCTTTACAGCAAAAACTACGGCACGGCCGGCGCTATCTCGGTGCTGATGTTCCTGCTTTGCGCGGTGCTTTGCGTCATCATCTACTTTACCCTTACCCAGGAGGATGACGGCCTGACCCGTGAGCAGCGCAAGGCCGAAAAAGCTCGTATCAAAGCAGCCAAGGCGGCTGCAAAGCATCATTAAGGAAGGAGCGTGAAAGAGTATGCCAAACGAGACCAAAACCGCAGCCACCAAGACCAAGGCAACGAAAATTCACGACCCTATGCTTACGCTGCAGCGTGCAGTTGCTTACATTGTGCTGTTTGTACTGTGCTTTGTCTGCCTGTTCTTCTTCTACGTGTTGATTGTAAACGCCACCCACAACAATTTTACCATCCAGCAGGGCTTTGACCCGCTGCCCCGCACCAGCTTCGGCACCAACTTCTACAACACCACCCACGATGCCAACGTGCCGATTCTGAGCGGCCTGCGCAACAGCCTGATTGTTTCGGCGGCCTGTGCGGCGCTGTCGGTCTATTTCAGCGCGCTGACGGCCTACGCCATCTACGCCTACGACTTCAAGCTGCGCAAGCTGGCGTTCACCGTCATCCTGCTTATCATGACGATGCCGACGCAGGTGTCGGCACTGGGCTTTCTGAATTTGATGGACAAGATGAAGCTGACCAACACCCTGTGGCCGCTGATTCTGCCCAGCATTGCCGCGCCCACCGTGTTCTTCTTCATGAAACAGTACATGGATTCCAGCCTGCCGCGGGATATTATCGATGCAGCGCGCATTGACGGCAGCGGTGAGTTCCACACCTTCAACGCGGTCATCCTGCCGATCCTCAAGCCTGCCATGGCGGTGCAGGCCATCTTCAGCTTTGTGGGCGCGTGGAACAACTACTTTATCCCGGCGCTGATCATCAACGACGCCAAGTGGAAGACGGTGCCCATCCTGGTTGCACAGCTGCGCAGCGCGGACTTCCTCAAGTTCGATATGGGCAAGGTGTACATGATGATCACCATCGCGATCTTGCCGGTTATGATCGTCTACCTGCTTCTCTCGAAATATATCGTGCGAGGGGTTGCATTGGGCAGCGTTAAGGGGTAAACTAATATTAAGCAGAGGTGCAGTGGCAACGCGCTGCACCTTTTTTGATTGTGCAGATACGTGTGGGGTACATCGCGCACCCCTACATCCTCGTTTTTATCAGCAACCAGAGGGAGAAGAATATGCCATTTCCAAAGAAATTTGTTTGGGGTGCGGCTACCGCATCCTATCAGATAGAGGGCGGCGCGTTTGAGGACGGGCGTGGGGCGTCCATCTGGGATACCTTCAGCCATACGCCGGGCAAGACCAAGGGCGGCGACACCGGCGACGTCGCCTGCGACAGCTACCACCGCTGGGCCGAGGATATGGAGCTGATGAAAGCCCTGCACCTGCAGGCCTACCGGTTTTCCATCGCCTGGCCGCGCATTTTCCCGGCAGGCACCGGCGCGGTGAACCCTGCTGGCCTTGCCTGGTACGACCGGTTTGTGGATGCGCTGCTGGCGGCGGGCATCGAGCCGTATGTGACGCTCTACCACTGGGACCTGCCCCAGGCATTGCAGGATAAGGGCGGCTGGCTGAACGCCGACACCGCCAGGGCCTTTGCCGTGTACGCTGCCACGGTGGCGGCACACTTTAAGGGACGTGTAAAATATTACTTTACCCTCAACGAGCCGCAGTGCAGCGTGGGGCTGGGCTACAGCGCGGGTGTGCATGCGCCGGGCTATAAACTGGACGATGCAGCGGTGTTTACTGCCTGGCATAACACGATCTATGCACACTGCCTGGCGGCGGATGCCATCCGAAAAGCCGACCCCGATGCCAAGGTGGGCATGGCCCCCACCGGGCGCATCTGCACCCCGGCCACTGACAGCCCCGCCGATATTGCCGCCGCCCGCGAAGCTACATTCGCCCTGGCGGACGGCGATTGGACCTTCACCTACACCCCGGCGCTGGACCCGGTGTGCGGCCGCGGCTGGCCCAAAATTGCGGGCGGGCAGGCCCAACGGGTGGTGGATGCCATCCCGCAGGAGCAGCTGGACGCCCTGCCGCTGGGACGGTTGGACTTTATCGGCATGAACATCTACAACTCCGTCGCGGTGCGGGCCGGAGCCGACGGCAAGCCGGAATTCTGCCCCCGCGCCGCCGGTCATCCGCGCACGGCCATCGGCTGGCCCATCACCCCCGAAGCCATGGAGTGGGGCCCGCGGTTCCTCCATGAGCGGTACGGCCTGCCCATCTTTATCACAGAGAACGGCCTTTCCTGCACCGACCGCATCCACCTGGACGGCAAGGTGCACGACCCGGAGCGCATCGACTTTACCCACCGCTACCTGCTTGCTCTGCGGCAGGGGATAGAGGCCGGGGCCGATGTGCAGGGTTACTTCCACTGGTCGCTGTTGGATAACTTTGAGTGGAGCGAGGGATACAACGAGCGGTTTGGCCTGGTGTATGTAGACTACCCCACCGGCACCCGCACCCCCAAGGACAGCGCGGCATGGTATAGGGAAACGATTGACGCCAACGGTGGCAACTTATAATGGAAAAGGTAATTATGAACAGAAAAAATAGACGGGGATTCACGCTGGTAGAATTGATCGTGGTGCTGGTGATCCTGGCAATTTTGGCGTCCCTGCTGATCCCGGCGCTGACAGGGTATGTGACCAAAGCAAAAAAGCAGGCGGTCATCACCGAAGCGCGGGATGTGTGGACGGCTTCGCAGGCTGCGCTGACCGAATGTTACGCCCTGTACCCGGAAAGCTTTAACGACAAAAGCAATTCCTGCAGATTTACCATTACCGTAAACGGCGTGACCTACAACAATGTGGGCCGCATCACAAACGGCGCACTGTACGCGATACAGAAAAACCCGAACGATAAGACAGAGGCGGGCAGCTCCAGCCGGAGAGCGGCCGCCCAGGTGCTGAAGTATCTGGAGAGCGACGGCAAAAATCCGCGCTATACCTTTGGCAACGGCAGCCTGATCAGCAGCGCTGTCAAGCCGAGCGCCTACTTTAAAAGTAAGCCTAAGAAAACGGACGTTATCATCCAGATCTTCCATACGAAGGAGGGGCAGATCGTAGCCATCAACTTTGCAAAGGATGGCTATATGGCAACCATTGTGCCGGGCCAGGAAACGACCTGCGAGTATGACGGAGCCTGTATTGCCTCCACGGGCTGAGATAAGAGAATAAAAACAGGCTCCCCTCATCACAAGGGGAGCCTTTGCTGTGCCTATTTATATTGTATAAATCAGAACAGGCCGGTGATCTTGCCGTTCACGTCCACGTCAATATCCATGGCGGCGGGGTGCTTGGGCAGGCCGGGCATCGTCATGATGCTGCCGCAGACGACGACCACGAAGCCGGCACCGGCGGAGAGCCGCACCTCGCGGACGTTGAGGGTGAAGCCATCCGGCGCACCGGTCAGCTTGGCGTTGTCGCTGAAGGAATACTGCGTCTTGGCGATGCAGACCGGCAGGTTGCCGTAGCCCAGGGCGGTCAGCTCGTCCAGCGTCTTTTTGGCGGCGGCACTGTAGCTGACACTGCCTGCACGGTAGATTTTCTTCGCCACAGCATCAATCTTATCGGTGAGCGGCGCGTCCAGTTCATAGGTGTATTTTACCTGGGCGTTATCGTCCAGAATCGACAGCACGGTTTCGGCCAGGGCCTTGCCGCCCTCGCCGCCCTTGGCGAACACCTCGCTCAACGCGCAGGGCACACCGGCCTTGGCGCAGACGTCGTAGATGACGGCCATCTCCTCCTCGGTGTCGGTGGGGAAGGCGTTGATGCCCACGCAGACCGGCAGGCCGAAGCCCTGCAAATTCTCGATGTGACGTGCCAGATTCACAGCGCCGGCCTTCACGGCCTCGGCGTTGGGTTTGCTCAGGTCGGGCTTGGCAACGCCGCCGTGGGATTTCAGCGCACGGACGGTAGCAACCAGCACCACAGCGGCGGGATGCAGCCCGGCCGCGCGGCACTTGATGTCCAGGAACTTCTCGGCGCCCAGGTCGGCACCGAAGCCTGCCTCGGTGATGACGTAGTCGGCCAGCTTCAGGCTCAGCTTGGTGGCAATGGCGCTGTTGCAGCCGTGGGCAATGTTGGCGAACGGGCCGCCGTGGATGATGGCGGGGTTGTTCTCCAGCGTCTGCACCAGGTTGGGGTCAAGGGCGTCCTTCAGCAGGGCGGTCATGGCACCGGCCGCGCCGATCTGGCTGGCGGTGACGGGCTGGCCATCGTAGGTGTAGGCGCAGACGATGCGGGACAGCCGCTCTTTCAGGTCGTTCAGGTCGGTGGCCAGGCAGAACACAGCCATGACCTCGCTGGCGACGGTGATGTCAAAGCCGTCCTCCCGCGGGGTGCCGTTGACCTTGCCGCCCAGGCCGTCCACGATGAACCGCAGCTGGCGGTCGTTCATGTCCATGCAGCGTTTCCAGGTGATGCGGCGGGGGTCGATGTTGAGCGGGTTGCCCTGCTGGATGGAGTTGTCGATCATGGCGGCCAGCAGGTTGTTGGCGGCACCGATGGCGTGGATGTCGCCGGTAAAGTGGAGGTTGATGTCCTCCATGGGCACGACCTGGGCGTAGCCGCCGCCGGCCGCGCCGCCCTTGATGCCGAACACGGGGCCCAGGGACGGCTCACGCAGGCAGAGCATCGTTTTTTTGCCCAGGGCGTTCATGGCGTCGGCCAGGCCCACGCTGGTGGTGGTCTTGCCTTCGCCGGCCGGGGTGGGGCTGATGGCGGTGACCAGGACCAGCTTGCCCTCGGGCTTGTCGGCCTTGGCCAGCAGGTGGTTCAGCTTGGCCTTGTAGTGGCCGTAGGGGATGACGTCCTCACCCTGCAGGCCCAGCTTGGCGGCAATTTCGGTGATGGGCTGCATTTTGGCGGCCTGGGCAATTTCGATGTCGCTCAACATTGTACGATTCCTCCGTTTTTTGTAAAAAAATAAAGGGCTGCACACACCATACTCCAGTGTATGCAGCCCAGACGGTCGGCTTAACAGCAAGGTGAAAATCCGCGTCCCCTGTGGTAACTCCACAAAACTCCGTCGGTCAGCGGCCTTGCGATATATTTACTGTAGCATAGGGGAGAAGGTTTGTCAAGGGGTACTCATTAAAGGCTCCCCTTTGAGGGGAGCCTTTAGACGCTCCCTTTCCCGCAGCCCCATTTTTTGAAGTACCGCCCCATGCTGACCAGCTGCATTTTGAACTTGCCCGCATCCCGCATGGGGGCGCGGTGCCAGGCGTGGACGGCGTGGAACTGAGGGGCCAGCCAGACGGTGCCCTCCCGCAGGACTTTCTGGGTCAGGTCGGCATCCTCGACATACATAAAATAGGCGGGGTCAAAGCCGCCGATCTTTTGCAGCACATCGGTGCGCACAGCCATAAAGCTGCCGGTGCAGAACTCGATGCGCCGGGGCACGGTCAAATCCTCGTCCTGCATGGTGTAGTGGTCGTCAGCTTTTTTGAACGCTCCACCGAACTTTGGTGCCAGCTGGCGGGCCAGCAGCAGCCAGGGCGTGGGCTTGCGCCGGGGCAGGTGCTGCAAGCGGCCGTCGGGGTAGTGCAGCTGCGGGGTGGCCATGGCCGCGCCAGGCTGGGCCAGCAGCCATTCGGCCATCGGCTGCAAAATATCCCCGGTCAGAACAATGTCGGGGTTTAAGATAAAATGCACGCTGCTATGCAGTTTACCAAGCACGGCGTTATGGCCGCGGCCAAAGCCGACGTTCTCCGGCAGGCAGAGCACCTGCACGCGGGGGTCGGCCCAATCGGTGCCGGCCAGCTGCTTGCCGCAGCCGTCGGGGCTGGCATTATCGACGATGTACAGTGTAAAATCCGGCGCGGGGGTAAAATGCAGGATGCTGCGCACCGCGGCGCAGACTTCCTCATAATCGCAATACGCCACAATACAGGCGGAAATGGTGGGCATGGGTGGTCTCCTAAAATCAGGTATTGCCTTATTTTTCCAGTGCTTCCAAATGGTTCAAATCGTACGGGGTATCCTGGTAGACGTAGTAGTTCAGCCAGTTGGTGTACAGCAGGTAGCCGTGGGCGCGCCAGCGGAACAGCGGGTCGCGGGCGGGGTCGTCGGCGGGGTAGTAGTTGCAGGGCACGTTGATGGGCTTGCCCGCCTTGACGTCCCGCTTGTACTCGGCGTCCAGGGTGTACTTGTCGTACTCGGGGTGGCCGATAACGAAGATCTGGCGGCCGGATTCGGTGGAGAGCAGCATCGGGCCTGCTGCATCGCTCTCGGCCAGCACGCGCAGGTCGGGGCAGGCGTCGATGGCGGCGCGGTCCAGCCCGGCCCAACGGCTGTGGGGGGCGTAGAACACCTCATCGAAGCCGCGCACCAGCGGGTTGGAGGGGCGGGTCACGCGATGCTCAAACACGCCGAACATTTTTTCTGGCAGATGCACCTTGGGAATGCCAAAATGGTAGTACAACCCGGCCAGCGCACCCCAGCACAGGTGGATGGTGGAGTAGACGTTCTCCTTGGTATAGTCCATGATGGTGCACAACTCGTCCCAGTAGTCCACATCCTCGTAGTCCAGGTCCTCGATGGGCGCGCCGGTGATGATCATGCCGTCGAAGCGCTCGTTTCGTATCTCGTCGAAGCTCTTGTAGAAGGCCTTCATGTGCTCCGGCGGGGTGTGGGTGGTGTCGTGGGTGGCGGTTTTCAAAAAGGTGATCTGCACCTGCAGCGGGCTGTTGGCCAGCAGCCGGGCCAGCTGGGTCTCGGTGACGATCTTGGTGGGCATCAGGTTCAAAATCAGGATGCGCAGCGGGCGGATGTGCTGGCTCTGGGCACGCTCGCGGTGCATGACAAACACGTTCTCGCGGCTAAGCTCGTCGAACGCGGGCAGCTCTTTCGGGATAATCAGCGGCATAATGGTTCTCCTTGGCATGTGGCCTTACATTATTATATATATTGTAAGGGGTTGCGAGGGAAAATGCAAGGATTTTGTTTGGATGCCTTTATGCACGGCATCTATTTTACTTGTTCACAAATCTTTTGCAATTTACCCTATTGACATTTTGCATCATCGTGCTACAATATTAGCAGTCGAACAGATAGAGTGCTAATAAAGAGCAACCAGCGGAGAGATGACCAAAAGGAAACGCAGCTGGATGGCACTAACGTCCGTTCGTGCATATAAATCAAATTCTGCGGTATCTGCAAAATAAGGAGGTACGCACTATGGATATGAATCAATTTACCCAAAAAGCAAGAGAGGCGCTGCAAGCTGCGCAGCGCATCGCTGTGGAGTATTCCAATAATACCGTCGAGCAGGAGCATCTGCTCGCAGCACTGGCCCAGCAGCAGGATGGCCTCATCCCGCAAATGCTGACCAACATGGGCACTGACCCCAACGCCTTCGCCCAAGCGGCCCTGCAAAAGGTCGAGGCTCTGCCCCGGGTGACCGGCAGCGGCCGTGACCCTAACCAAATTTATATTGGCACTGACCTTGACAGAACGCTAAACGCCGCTGAGGCCCAGGCCAAGCAGATGAAAGATGAATATATCAGCGTGGAGCATGTGTTCCTGGGCGTTTTGCAGCGCCCCGGCAAGGGTGCGGCAGAGCTGTTCAAGGCGTTCAGCATCACGACAGAAAAATTCATGCAGACGTTAAGTTCTGTGCGCGGCAACCAGCGCGTGACCAGCGATAACCCCGAGGACACCTACAATGCGCTGAAGAAATACGGCCAGGACCTGGTGGAGATGGCCAAGGCCAACAAGCTTGACCCCGTCATCGGCCGTGATACCGAAATCCGTAACGTCATCCGCATCCTGAGCCGTAAGCGCAAGAACAACCCGGTACTGATCGGTGAAGCCGGTGTCGGTAAAACCGCCATTGCCGAGGGCCTGGCCCAGCGTATCGTCAAGGGCGATGTGCCGGAGAACCTGAAGGACCGCACCGTGTTCAGCTTGGACATGGGTGCGCTGGTCGCGGGCGCCAAGTACCGCGGCGAGTTCGAGGAACGCTTAAAGAGCGTGCTGAACGAGGTCAAGAAGTCTGAGGGCAAGATCATCCTCTTTATCGATGAGCTGCACACCATCGTGGGTGCGGGCAAGACCGACGGCGCTATGGACGCTGGCAATCTGCTCAAGCCTATGCTGGCCCGCGGCGAACTGCACTGCATCGGCGCTACCACGCTGGACGAGTACCGCGAGTACATCGAGAAAGACCCTGCGTTGGAACGTCGTTTTCAGCCGGTCATGGTCAACGAGCCGACCGTCGAGGACACTATTTCCATCCTGCGTGGCCTGAAAGAACGCTACGAGGTGTTCCACGGCGTCAAGATTCAGGACGCTGCGCTGATTGCAGCAGCCACCCTGTCCGACCGCTATATCACCGACCGTTTCCTGCCTGATAAGGCTATCGACCTGGTGGATGAAGCCTGCGCCATGGTCAAGACCGAGCTGGATTCGATGCCCGCCGAACTGGACGAGATGAACCACCGCATCACCCAGCTGCAGATTGAGGAAGCCTCGCTGAAGAAGGAGACCGACGAACTCTCAAAGCAGCGTCTGGCCGCTTTGGAAAAGGAGATGGCCGAACTCCGCGACAGCTTCAACAGCAAGAAGGCCCAGTGGGAGAACGAGAAGAACGCCGTCAACAAGGTGCAAAGTTTGCGTGCTGACGTAGAAAGTACAAAGGCTGAAATTGAGAAAGCTACCCGCACCGGCGACTACGCCAAGGCCGGCGAGCTGCAATACGGCAAGCTGCCCAACCTGCAGAAACAGCTGGAAGAGGAAGAAAAAATCGCTGATGCCAAGAAGGAATCCAGCCTGCTGCGTGACCGCGTGACCGATGAGGAGATCGCCCGCATCGTGGCCCGCTGGACCGGCATCCCTGTGGCTAAGCTGGTGGAGGGCGAGCGCGAAAAGCTGCTGCGCCTGCCGGACGTGCTGCATCAGCGCGTCATCGGCCAGGACGAGGCCGTGCAAAAGGTGGCGGACGCTATCTTGCGCTCTCGTGCCGGTATTGCTAACCCTAACAGACCTATCGGCAGTTTCCTGTTCCTGGGCCCCACCGGCGTCGGCAAGACCGAGCTGGCCAAGGCGCTGGCGCAATCCTTGTTCGACGATGAGAAGAACATGGTGCGTATCGACATGACCGAGTACATGGAGAAATTCAGCGTCTCCCGTCTGATCGGTGCGCCTCCGGGATACGTCGGCTACGAGGAAGGCGGCCAGCTGACCGAGGCTGTGCGCCGCCATCCTTACAGCGTCGTGTTGTTCGATGAGGTGGAAAAAGCACATCCTGACGTGTTTAATATCCTGCTGCAAGTCCTGGACGACGGCCGCATCACCGACAGCCAGGGCCGCACGGTGGACTTTAAGAACACCGTCATCATCCTGACCTCCAACCTGGGCTCCGACCTGATTCTGGAGGATTTGGAAAAGGCCCGTGCCGAGGGCAAGAACGAGCTGTCCGACGAGGCCAAGAACGCCATCGACCAGCTGCTCAAACGGCAGTTCCGTCCCGAGTTCCTGAACCGTCTGGACGACATCGTATACTACAAGAGCCTGACCAAACAGGAAATTGGCAGTATCGTCGACTTAATGCTGACCGACCTGCGCAAGCGCCTGGCCGACAAGCAGCTGAACCTGGTCGTCACCGAGGCCGCCAAGAACTCCATCATTGACGGCGGCTACGACCCGATCTACGGTGCCCGCCCGCTGAAGCGATACATCCAGTCCCACGTGGAAACGATGATCGCGAAAGAGATCATCGCCGGTGCCCACAGCGCCGGGGATACCCTGACCGTGGACGCGGATGATAATGGGCGGCTGTATTTGAGGTAAGGGCAAGGCTCCCCTCAAGGGGAGCCTCTAAGCAGCAACATTCATAAACAGCGAAATCTCCCGCTGATTGGGCGCAAATCCAGTCGGCGGGAGATTTTGTCTACCTTATTATAATAGGGGCGCGTTCTGCACCCCTCACAGCCCCCGGCACAGGCCTACGGCTTTGCCCTCGATATGCACCTCGGCCAGCGCAGCGCCGGTGTAGGTCATCAGCGGGTAGGCGGGGTTGAGTGGCTGCAAAACCATCGTCGTGCCGTCAAAACTTACCTTCTTCAGCGTGGCTTCGTCACCAATGCGCACCACCGCGATCTCCCCGTTCTCCACCTCGGGCTGGCTGCGCACGGCTACCAGGTCGCCGTCCATGATCTGCGGGGCCATGCTGTCGCCCCGGCAGGTCAGGATGAAATCCGCGTGCCACTCCTCGGGCACGGCCACCTCGCCCTCAATGTTCTGCTCGGCCAAAATCGGCATGCCGCAGGCAATGCGCCCCACCAGCGGCAGGCGCTTCAGGCGGGGCAGCGGCTCGCACCCCGGGGGCAGGGCAGGGCCGTCCACGCCCATCAGGTAGGCAGTGGTGGTGTGCAGCGCGTTGGCAAACAGCTCCACCTTGGCCTGTGGGATGTCCGCCTTGCCGTTCTCGATCTTGCTGATCGAGCTTTTGTCCTTGTAGCCCAGCTGTTGGGCCAGGTCTTCCGCGGTCAGGCCCAGTTCCAGCCGCCGCGCCTTGATGCGGTCGTAAATAGTTGACATAGCTTCGCTCCTTTTCTATTAGTATAACACAGCGTGGAAAATAATTCAAGAGATTTTGCAAAAATAGTTGACTTTTATTCCACTTTGTGGTAGGATAGGGGTGTGGAATCAGGTTCTACTTTAGGCTGACGCAACTTTTGCGGATTTATTTTTTGTGGGGAAGTGGAACTACATTCAACGAGAACGGCAATCTATAAAAAAGGAGAGAGAACACATGCACAACCACATTTACCCGCAGCCTATCTGCTGCAAGAAAGCGGGGTGAGCGCTTGCTGCTGAAAAAAGATTTGTCGCAGTGTAAAGACCTGCGAACCGTTGAGCATCTGGCCCAGCAGTTTGGCTGGTACGCCGCCGCCTGGACGCCGCAGGAGCCGCACCTCATCTGCTCGGACGAGCAGTTTACCGAATTTGCCAAGGCCCTGGGCAAGCTGGCGGTGACCCAGGATGGCGAAAACCTGCTGTATTTTCTGGCGCTGGCCGCAGAAACAGCGCAGGAACGTAAAAACCGCACGGACCGCATTTTGGAGCGCAAGCTGTTTTACGAGACCAGCACCGTCATCACCGAGGCGGACATCGCCCGCTGCCACAACGACCAGCTGGCCACGCCGCCCGGCGTGCGCAAGGCCGACGCGATGGAAACGCTGCACTTTCTGGCCCCGCCGGAGGAGGAAAAACAGGACGATACAGCGCCAAACGGCATCGTGTCCATCTCGGCCAAAGACTTGCAGGACAAGGAGTTCAAGCCCATCAAGTGGGTGGTGGAGGGCCTGCTGCCCCAAGGTCTGGCGCTGCTGGTGGCCCCGCCCA
Organism: Oscillospiraceae bacterium; assembly: GCA_025758045.1. Lineage (NCBI taxonomy): Bacteria > Bacillati > Bacillota > Clostridia > Eubacteriales > Oscillospiraceae > Oscillospiraceae bacterium. The sequence goes on from CP107208.1 coordinate 2,282,331, forward strand.
AGTACGGCAAAAGCTGGCTGATGCTGGACCTTTGCCTTTCGGTGGCGTCCGGACAAAAGTTTTTGGACATGTCTACGAACAAAACCGACTGCCTCTACCTGGCACTGGAGGACAACCAGCGCCGCCTGCAGGACCGCATGAACCGTGTGCTGCAGGGCGAGCGTGCGCCCGACGGCTTTGCGCTGGCCACCGGCTCTCTGGATTTGCAGGACGGCCTGCTGGACCAGCTGACCAACTACCTGAACTTCAACCCCGGCTGCGGGCTGGTGGTCATCGACACGCTGCAGCGGGTGCGCCGCACCACCGGCAAGGCAATAAACGCCTACCAGGCCGACTACAAGGATGTGGGCATCCTGCAAAAGTTTGCGTCTGAACGCGAAATTTGCATTGTGCTGGTACACCACCTGCGCAAGATGAAGGACGAGACCGATCCTTTTGCCCAGATCAGCGGCACCAACGGCATCTTCGGCGCGGCGGATTCTGCCTTCGTGATGACCCGCGACCGCCGCGTGGACGACACGACCAAGCTCTCGGTGACCGGCCGCGACCTGGAGGAATTTGAGCTGGCCCTGCGCCTGGACAAGACCCAATGCCGCTGGCAAAACCTGGGCGACGCCGAGGCCCGCGCCCGCGAGCAGGCCCGCAAAGAATACGAAAACAGCGCCCTGGTGCAGACCATTCGCAAGCTGGTAGAGCGCAACCACGGCAGCTGGAGCGGCACCGCCAAGGAGATACTGGAGGCAGGCAAGCTGCTGACCAGGCGGTTTATTGCGGAGAATCCACGCGCGGTGACCTACCAGCTGAACGATTTGGAGGGTCAGCTGATGGAGGTGGATGGTATCGCTCATAGAAAAAGTTCATCAGGAACATCAGGCGCAAGACATGTATTTTATAAGGAACTCGACTCACAGTTAGCACAAGCATCTTAGAAGAGCTTTATTAATATAAAATTACTATTGACATCATTGTTATCATTGTTTCTATTGAGTTTATTCACGGATTATATGCAATGAAATCAATGATTTCAATGATAACAATGATAAATGCTACTACATAAAAAACACGCCCCGCAGGTTATCTGCAACCTTGCGAAGCGTGTCGAATTATGCTATACTGATAACGCCGCCATCGGCGGCAAGGCGCTGCACAACAACGGCAGGCGGTTGGCCACACTTCCCGAAAGGGGGTGAGACCATGCGAATCACGATGCACATCGGCAGTTTTACTGTGACGATCATCATCAAAAAACGCAAGAACCGCCACCCGGCACGGTGACGGTTCTTAGATTGAACTAATACCAGATCGGGCCAACCGCTTGTCGCAGCGCCTTTTCTACTATTATTATACGCGCTGCCGGTGCGGCTGTCAAGATTGCTGCGGCTTTTTAAACTCATGCATGCCGCGGATGGTGCCGCCGTCGCACAGGATGTCCACGCCCGCCAGGTAGCCGTTGCGCTCGTCGGCCAGCGTGGCGATGGCAAAGCCCAGCTCCTCGGGGGTGCCCATGCGGTTTTCGCAGCTAAAGACCAGCATCGGGCCGCCGTTGCCTGCTTCCAGGTTGCCCATGTCGGTGGCAATCAGGCCGGGGGAGAGCGACGCTACGCGGATGCCGTTGGGGCCAAAATCAAAGGCGCACTTGGCTGCGTACCAGGTCACAAAGTTTTTGGACAGCGAGTACGCCAGGCCGTTCTTTTTATAGGCGTCCTCCACAACGGCACAAATTTTCAGCAAAGCATCGACGAAGGCGGCCTCATCTGTCTCGGCCAGCGCGTAAGCGGCCTTGGGTAACATGGCCTCCGGCAGAGTGTAGGCGGACATCGACGCGATGTCCACGATGACGCTGCCCTTGTGCATCCGCTTGGAGAACTCCTGGTTGACATACACGGTGCCCAGCGCATTGATGTGCAGCAGGTCGGCGGGGGTGACCTTCATGGCAGGGGAGACGCCCGCCGCGTGGATGACGTTGGTGATCTCGCCCAGGGTGGCGGCATACTCGGCCAGCGCCTGGACGCTGTCGCGCTTGGAGGTGTCGCAGCTTTTGGCGTGGGCGGTGAAGCCCGCAGCGGTCAGCTCCTCCACGGCTTTGGTCAGCTTGCTCTCGGTGCGGCCGGAAACCACGATAATGTGATCTTTTGGCATCAGCTTGGCGGCTGCCAAGCCCATGCCGGAGCCACCACCGGTGACTACACAAACTTTGCTCATACTATGTCCTCCTGTACAAAAATAAGATACAAACGGATACAGTGCAGCACGGACAGCCCGCCGTACTGCTGTTTTCTGCTTGTATACATTATAGGCTTTTCTGTACAACCATGTCAAGTAAATAACGCTGTTTCGTAGGAAATGACAAAGCGTGATAAAAAAAGATTGTCTATTATGCGCATACGATTTTAGCCAACTTTGGCACTGTGCATAAAAATAGATGCTGACTTTTGACAGATGCCCCCCACGCAGGAAATAATTGCAAAATAGGACTTGACTTTATACCCCCAAATGTGCTAGAATCTTTCTTGCAGTCAAATGCGATTTGCGGAAGTGCTGGAATCGGCAGACAGGCACGTTTGAGGTGCGTGTGTCTATGACGTGTGGGTTCAAGTCCCATCTTCCGCACCACTTAAAAAAGAACGGTAAATCGTTGGATTTACCGTTCTTTTTCTTTTTTGCCCCCTCTGACTGCCGTTTTTGACTGCCATTTTGGAGGCAAAAATCACTTTATTCTCCGCTGGTCCCTCCGGTTTCAGCCAAAGTCCAGGGAAGTTTCTATGCTGTTGACTTGCCCTGCTTGCTTACGGCAGCAAACGCATCGTCAAGCATTCCAGCCATTACGACCTCGGAACCATCGACATGATGCCCGTACACACCGTAGGTATCCATGCTTTCAGAATGTCCGACCATATCTTTTACCATTTCGGGCGGCAAGCCTTTTGTCATACTTATAAAAGTATGACGTAACTCATACGGCGTTACGACCGTAATGCCGTTAAACTCGCAATAGCGTTTTAACCGCTTACAATAATGCTCGCCGTTAAGTATCTCAAACACCTTGCCGCCCTTTCTCCCTGTCCTCTGCCACTGCTTCAGCAGGGCCTCTTTTGCACCGGAACACAAGGGCACCAGCCTGCGGGCGTTTCGGTTCTTGCCTGTGGTTACCTGCCCAAGGGCATTTATTGACCTATCCACCTTTATGTAATCGCTCCTAATGTCAGACCACTCCAAACCGAATAACTCACCGGGGCGAAGCCCTGTCAGAACTTGCAGACGATATGCGTAGATGTACGGGTCGCTTGTCTCTTGCCCGTCGATGGTCGTTCTCTCCGAACTAAACAATACGTCCAAATCGGCTTTTTGCAAGATGGCTTTGCCGACCGCTTCGGCTCTGCGGTCTATGTGTATCACAGGCACGAAAGATACCCACTCATACTCAAGGCAGTATTTGAACAAAGCGCTCAAATCGCCTCGCAGATTCTTTAACGCCTTTCTAGACATATGCTCCCCCTTGGTGCATTTTCGCTGTACAAGCACTTCCGGGGCTTTTCGGTTATAGAACGCATCGTCCATAACCTTTTTGATATGTCCGTTCCTCACGGCATCCAACGGCAACGAGCCAATCACATATTTAACCCAGTTGCGGTAGCGGGAATCTACCGCGCGTCAGTTGCTCTCGCTTGTGTTGCACTGTAACTCATTGTGGAGCCAGCGCTCATATGCCTCGTTCACCGTTTCAGGGGGAGTCAGCATCTGCATAGCCCACGCCTCGGAACCCACAACTGTTTCAGGCTGCTTCTTTTCCTTTTTTACAGGCGGGGTTCCATCCCACTTTGCAGCTTTTTTCTCTGCATCCGCTGCGGAAATCGTACTATAAAAGCTGCGTCTGATTCCACCCTTACGGACATCGACCTGCCACCTCTTTGTATCTGCTTTCCATTTTGCCTTCGCTTTTCTCTTACTCATGCTTCATTCTCCATTCTGACTGAACCTAAACTTTCTTTACGCCTATCGGCAATCTTTTATTTTTCAAAAAAATCATAAAAGATACTACTACATACTCCCATGCTCTAAACGCAGTCCGAAAATTTTTGTGAATGCTGTGAATTGTTAATCTGTGAATCCTAATAAACAGTTGAGGGCGGCTCTGGATGTTCCAAGAGCTGCCCTCACTTTTTGTTCATTCCTGCAATGCCATATCCACGACTTCCACATTTCCGTGAACCACCAGACGCTTGCCGTCCAGCTGAATACCACCCATCGGCATCAATGTCAGAATCGCGCGGACTTTATCCTCGCTCATCGACTCAATCTGCCAGCGGTTCGTGATGAAGTGATAAATGCTCTCTTTCCCGTTGCGGGATACCTTCACCAGCATAAACGACTTTGTTGCCATGAGATCAGCCCCCTCGTCCAACGGCCTAAAGGTGTTGATGCCCGACTTCTCCAGAACCACACCACCCCACGCAGGGTCGGGCACGACCTGTTCATCGTCTGTCACCAACAAACCGTTCACCACGCCACCGCCATGTACAAAACTGCGGATTTGCGCGTCCGTCATACCCTGCATCTGGCAACCGTCCCACAACTGCCAGCCAATGCGGCGGGCACCCAGCACCTCAACATAGTTTACAGTCAACTTTTTACACATGATTCATTTCTCCTATCTACGATTTATCGCTGGATTTTCTCATCCACTGCACACATCTTAACGCTGATAACCACACTTGGGCAAGACGTGATAGTGCCGGAGATTGTCCCCGTTCATTGGTCGAATCGCTGCAAAATGCCGAAGTAAACCAAAAAGCAGCAACCGTCTTACCGACAGCTGCCGCCCCACACAAAACAAATGCCTGTTTACTTTTGCGGCGTATTCCTGCCATTGATACGCCATATTTTTGACAACGGCTTGCAAATCATCTGCAAAGCCATCCAATGCTCTGCATACTGATTGTTCGGTGGCAGGGCTACCCTTGCCACCTCTAAGCCTGTTGGCAGAAATATCCTGTACAGGTTTTGCTCCTGCGTGATATACAAATCGCTCAATCTCATACTGCTTCACTCCTTTATTAGATTTATACAATCTAATATTTCAAGAGTCTTATAAACAGTATCTATCCATAGGCTGTTGCACCTGTTTACCATGATCTTGCAAGAGGGCCCTACACCCCGATGGGGGAGGAGGAGGGGCAACGGCCCTACTCACTGTCAAAACCACTTAAACCTCAACTCGCCAACTATAGCCCCACTATTTCGATTTTTGAAAATCAGCAAAAAGCTGGATTTTTCAACGGTAAATCGTCAACCAGAAGCAACTCTTGCGAAAAAAGCAACTAGCTTTCGCAGAGTTTTCTGCCAGCCGATGAATGATTTCATAGACTTTTCCCACTGTGAACCCTACCATGTATCCCCACAACGGCCCTACTCATTGCACATACGCTCTGTTGCCCACGCACTCCCACGGTCAGCCACCAAACCCGGCAATAAAAAATGACCGTTCCCATCGGAACGGCCATGCTACGGGAAACTATCAACTTGTCGAGAAACTGTTGCAAGAAAAATGCCGGAAAATATCTTGAACTGAACGCCTACCACAAGCGCGGTGAACCAAATGCCTGTTTGACAGATTCGATAGCTCTACCTATGACTAACTGTATTGCTAAAACAATAGAGTGATTAAATCACTCTCCGCTATGTAACTCATTAAGAAAATCCTGAACCCACTCTTGGTCATGTACATTTTTATTTAATTCCTGACTATCTTTATGCATTTGTTCAACAAGTTTCTCTGTTGCTGCTTTGTTTGCCTCTTGTTTCTCTGCTGCTTTCCTGATAGCTGCTATACTATCTGCATCATAATAGAACCCGTTCACCGTTCCACCACCATCACTGTCCAAAATAAACTCGTCCCCACCTATGATTTCTGTTCCGCCTAATCCATCACCTTTCGCAGATGACTCAACCTGTCCCGCATTATCCTCCGCAATCTGCTTATCTACTAAACTATCCAAATACTCCAAATATCCATCTAGATACGGATTCTTACATCCGGAATCTCTGTCATTTTGTACCGATTCTCTCGTTACGCCATTGTTGTAAAGCCAATCATAAAGGATGGAGGTGTCGGGGATGTCTGTACCATCATCACAATCAGCCGTATCACTTACGCTATCCCCGCTATATTGCTTAATCTCTATGTTACTTTCACTCTTATATTTGTTTACAGAAAAATCAAAATCATGACTTTCTGCGGGTTTCTCTGTCGGCTCCGGGGTCGGGGTTGCTTCTGCGGTGGGTGCAGGAGTTGCAGATTCAGCTATATTGCTTTCTGCTTTACTACCACAAGCTACCAATCCGATCATCATCGCACTGACACCAACCATTGCAAGTATCTTTCTGTTCCGCATGATTTTTCCTCTCCTTATGTACATTTTCTACTTTCATATTGCTATCATAACGCATTCTCTCTGACTTTACAATAGCTGTTCATGCTTTTTCCTATCTCGCTGGTCTACTGTATTTTCCTCATAATTAGCTATAAGCGATGATCTCCTTAGCCATATCTGGAAGAAGTTGTTAATACGCGTAGCGAAGAAGTAGCTGACCTACGCTCTTGCCGAAAATACAAAAGGGTTGCTGGACGTATCCCGCAACCCTACATTTCATATTTTTCACGATATTATGTATAACGCACTCGCTTATACAAGACCGTGGTTTTGTAGCAGAAGATTTCACTGCAAGTTTACAGCCTGTTTGCTATCGCCATGTCCTCATCTGCTACTACACGGCCCTACACCCCGGTAAACCATCACGGGTCGTTCCCATGCTCTCACACCCCAAAAAACTATTCCAACACAACTTCTCGCCAACAAGATTTTTGAAACCCATGATCTGAACACTTCCATGCTCTCAAAAATCCTCGCCATGCTATCCCAATTTTTCACCATCGGCATCGAGCCGTTTTGCCCAATGTATAGCACGACTTTTTCACTGCCGAAAAATCAAAAAATTCACCCTTTACTTACTCATTTCAGTCCCCGCAAAACACGGAAATGCTGAAAACGCTGAATGCACTCGAAAAATTGCTAATGCTTCAGCGGATTTTCTGAACACGCTATCGCGCTTGACTTTTTCACGCATGGCGATAGCGTGTTATTATGCACCTCCTTGCAAATTTCATTAAACCATCAACCCCCAACACTTACGGGGTTTTTTGAGAATTGCGAATTTGTGAATTTGCGAATCACCTTTGCAGGCGGTTCGTAGTTCACCCACACGATCTCATGAACGCGCGGCTTGCTATCTCCAAGCCTTGAACGGGCGCTGACCTTGGCCACCTCGCCCAGATCGACTTTTAGCCAACGATCCGGTTTTAGCCTCTCGGCATAGAGACGGCTCTCATACCCGCAAATCAGCACCTTGTATTATAAAATAGTAGTTTTTAAAGTCCCTCTCCAAGGACTGTGCTACACTGTAAGGGATGCTGTAGATTGGTTATCAGCTCCTACCGCAAGACGGTTCTTGAAAGGCTCCAACCACAGCTCTTTACAGTATTGTTGATCAGTTAGATACCGCCAGACGGTTTATGTAGAACAAGGTTACAAGAGTAAAGTGTTCTGTGGAATCAGCATCAAATAAACACAGCGGAGGTATTCTCATGGTTTGCGTTGGAATTGACGTTGCAAAGGACAAGCACGATTGCTTCATCCTCAGTTCAGAGGGCGAAGTTCTAGCGGATGTATTCACCATCCAGAACAATGCAGAGGGCTTCAACACACTCTTGCAGACGATTAGTTGCTGTACCAACCCAAAGGATAAAATAAAAGTAGGACTTGAGGCTACCGGACACTACAGCTACAACATCCTCGGATTTCTGCTTGATAAAGGCCTGCCAACCTATGTCATCAATCCGCTGCACACCAACCTCTACCGGAAAAGCCTGAGCCTTCGCAAAACCAAGACTGACCGTGTCGATGCGCGAACCATTGCAGCTATGCTCTTGTCTGATGTGGACCTCAAGTCCTACACAGACACAGCATACCACAACGAGGAGTTAAAGTCACTCACAAGATACCGGTTTGACAAAGTCCGCGAGAGAGCGAAGCTGAAGCAGTCCGTTTCTCGGTTGGTCACAATTCTGTTCCCAGAGCTTGAAAAGTTGGTGCCGACATTGCACATGGCGTCAGTTTACGCACTTCTCAGCGAGTTTCCTGGCGCCAAACAGGTTGCCGAAGCGCACCTGACGCATTTGAAAGCCGTCTTACACGACGCCTCCAAAGGCCGCTACGGGCGAGACATGGCAGTAACACTTCGGGATGCCGCCAGATGTTCTGTCGGCTCTGTCATGCCGGCCAAGTCCCTAGAACTGCGGCATACGATTCGCCTGATCCGCGAACTGGATTCCGAAATTCAGGACATTGAAGCTGCCATCCAGACGATGATAGAGGAAATCGCTTCTCCCATTACTACCATTCCGGGCATCGGCGTTCGGATGGGCGCAATGATTCTGGCTGAGATTGGGGACTTCTCCCGGTTCGATTCACCGGACAAAATCCTTGCCTACGCCGGGATGTCGCCATCTACCTACCAATCTGGGCAGATGTCACTCACAGGCGCATATTCCCACATGGAAAAACGAGGTTCCCGATACCTGCGCTACGCTCTTTACAATGCCACGAAATACGTCTGCCATTGGGACCCAATCTTCTCTGCCTATCTTGCCAAGAAGCGGGCTGAGGGCAAGCACTACAATGTTGCGCTCTCCCATGCGGCCAAGAAGTTGGTTCGGTTGATTTATGCCTTAGAGAAGTCCAGGCTACCCTACAGCAGCGCTGCATAAGTCCTTTATTCTCATAGGCTCAAGCAGGCGTCCAACAGGGCGTCAGCTTTGTTATACTCTTTTTTGACCGCCTACATTTTCCTCACCTTTCCACTCATTTCGGCTTGACTTTTAATAGTTAGTCTTTCCGGCGGTCTGATTTGCTCGGTCGAGAAACTGCTCATGCAGCTCTCGGCCCCAGTCGTAGGCCCCGTAAGCTCCCGTTTTGCGGCGCTCCTCATTCGGCCCTGCCAAATACGGAACGTCCAACAGCACCATGTCCTCCGGCCCGCTCTCGGCCATAATGTCGAGAGCGTCGCGGTTGGTTACCTGTATGCCGTAGTCCTCCATGTGGAAGTGGGCGTCTTGCAGGCTTCCATATAAACGCTCACGGTAGCTCCGTAACTTCTTCTCGTCCGGCTCTGCATAGCTCTCCATTGTGGAGTTGAAGCTCATGCAGAGCGCTTGATATTTTGCCACGCCCAGTTCAAGCATGTCGTAACTGGCTTTTCCAGTTTGTTGCGCACTCAGAATGACCCTCGCTCGTGCGTAGAGTATTTTGGAGTAGGATTCAGCCTCCACCCGCTTCAAGAACTCACCGAACAGGTGCCTGTCCTTGATGCAGGTCATCAGCGCCGCCATTGCCGGATTGAGGTCGTTGTAGACCATTCGCGGCGCATAGCCGCAGTTAAGAATCAGCTTTCCTGATCCACCACAGGCATCCGTGATGGAGGCTACTCCCTGCGGGATAAACTCTGCTATGCTCTTGCATAAGCGTTGCTTACCCCCGTAGTAGGGGAATGTTCCAATGACCTTAGCCATTCGCCGTCACCCCCTTGCAGGAAATGTACACCTTGCCAGAGCTTGCCCCTGTCTCGCGGTAGTCGTAGCGAGTACCGTTGAACAGGAGCAAGCCCTGTGCCTTGAGCGCTTTTTTCAGACTCAAGCTGTTCTTGCCAGCCAGTGCTTTGAAAGCACTGTTGTCAAGCACATAGTAGTCTTGGCCGTCAACGGCCTTGACTTCGGTGCCTTCGTCAGCCAGCTTGTCGAGCAGCTGCGGAACACTCATGCACCCCGGGTTATTATCGTCTCGAATCTCAAAGTCTGATAGTTTCAGGACTTTGACTGCCTCACGGAACGAGTCTGCGATGGCGTAGACCTCGGAAGCCTTCAGGTCGAGGAGCCTGTTTTCCAGCTCCGTGCATATCTTTTCTCTATTGCAATGCGCAAGGTTTCCGTACAGAACGCACTTGGGGCCCTCCTCCGCGTCCGTCTCCATGAAGATGACGAACTGCGGTACCGGGGCCATATCGTCCTCACGGCTGTCCATGCGCATAGCCGCATACACGGCTATGCCCTTTGCCTCATTCTCATACAGCACTGCCGCTGCGATGCTCTGCCCTCGGAGCGAGATTTCTTTGATATTCATGCCAAATACCTGCCTTAATACAAGATTTATACTTCAAAAAAATCGAAGTATATGCTTCTTATACAGGCAAGCCCTTGTCATTAGATCGTAACCGTTTTTGTATAGGAGGTTACACACCTACCCACTGATCTTGCATGGCTGGTCATTTTTCCTCAAAATATGACCAAAACGGAGCGATTTGTACAAAGTTGCAAATGGTTACGTTTTGGTTACAAATTTTCCGTTTTCTCGGTTTTTCCATTGACACCGCCTACTTCTCGTGCTACGATAACTCAAAACTTCGGTAGGCACTCCTGACGGCTATACTGACCGCCACTAAATCTCAACTAGCCAGCCGAAGGCGGTCAGAAGCCACGCTGGGGAATTTTCTAAAACATACACAATATCGTATAATTTTCTTGGACTCTGAACGGTTGAAGGCAGTCTGTTAAGGGTTCAAGTCCCATCTTCCGCACCAAAAAGAGACCCGAACTTCGGTTCGGGCCTTTTCTTTTTATATATAAGTGCTACCCTTGCAAACCCTGTCGAATCATGGTACACTGGTAATGCCGCTTCGGCGGCAAGGCGCTGCACAACAACGGCAGGCGGTTGGCCACACTTCCCGAGAGGGGGTGAGACCATGCGAATCACGATGCACATCGGCAGTTTTACTGTGACGATCATCATTAAGAAACGCAAAAACCGCCACTCTGCCAAGTGACGGTTTCGGGCTTTTGCTTGATTCCTAATCCTTGAAAAGAGCCAACCGCTTGTCGCAGCGCCTTTTTCTATCTTTATTATATCCGCACCGGCTGCTACTGTCAAGTCCCGCCCAGCGGACAACAAGCATCCACTTGCAAACCCTGTCGAATCATGGTACACTGGTAATGCCGCTTCGGCGGCAAGGCGCTGCACAACAACGGCAGGCGGTTGGCCACACTTCCCGAAAGGGGGTGAGGCAATGCGTTTTACATTGACTTTCCATATCGGTCACAAGACCGTTACGCTAAGCTTGGTAGTAAAAAGCAAGAACCGCCACTCGGCCAAGTGACGGTTCTTAGGGTTTCCTAAGCACTATTACTGAATCGGGCCAACCGCTTGTCGCAGCGCCTTTTTCTATCCTTATTATACCCGTCCCCGCGCCTGCTGTCAAGCCTTGGCGCACGCTGACATCCGGCTTTCACCCCGCTTTTCCCGCCCAAATCCTGTCCCAATTCGTACAAAAACCGCCAAACATCCCACTGCCGCTTGCATTTTTCCGCCGCTTTGCTATAATGAGCTTACTACTGTGGAAGTATACACTTTTGGCCCACTTCTGCCTGAAACAAAAGGAGAAACACTATGAGAATCGTGGTTGTAGGCGCGGGCAAGGTCGGGCGCGTCCTGACGGAACAGCTCGCGGCGGAAAAGCACGATATTGTCGTTATCGACCAGGACTCTGACCTGATCGAGAGCCTCGTAAACATCTACGACGTCCGCGGTGTGGCGGGCAACGGCGGCTGCTACGACATCCAGAAGGACGCCTTTGAGGATGGCGCCGACCTGCTCATCGCCACCACCTCCAGCGACGAAACCAATATTCTGGCCTGCCTTGTGGCAAAAAAGCTCGGTACACCGCACACTATTGCGCGTATCCGTAACCCGGAGTACGAGAAGCAGCTCCACTTTATGCGCGAGGAGCTGGGCCTTTCCATGGTCGTCAACCCGGAGAAGGCCACCGCGCGGGAGATCGCCCGCGTGCTGCGTTTCCCCAGCGCCATCAAGCGCGAGCAGTTCTGCCGCCAGCGGTTTGAGCTGGTGGAGTACCGCGTCAACGAGGGCAACCCCCTGGAGGGTCTGCAGCTGAGCGACCTGTACCGCAACATCCGCGTTAAAATTTTGATCTGCGCGGTCGCTCGCGGCCAGCAGACCATCATCCCCACCGGCGCTACGGTGCTGCAAAAAGGCGACAAGATTTACTTGACCGCCAGCGCCCGCGAGCTGGAAAGCTTCTTCCGCAAGCTGAACATCTTCAAGGCCCGCGCCAACAACATCATGATCGTCGGCGCCAGCCGCATCGCGTACTACCTCGTCAAAGAATTGCAGGACATCCAGAAGCGGGTGACTGTCATCGATTCCAACGCCGCCCGCTGCCAGGCCATGAGCGAGAAGTTCCCCGGTGCGCTGGTCATCCACGGCGACGGCGCCGACAGCGAGCTGCTGAGCGAGGAACGCATCAGCGAAATGGACGCCTTTGTGCCCCTGACCGGCCTGGACGAAACGAACATCATCCTGGCTATGTACGCCAGCCAGTTTGCCAACTGCAAGGTGGTCGCCAAGATCAACCGCCCCAGCTTTGCCGACCTGGCCAACGAGAAAGGCCTGGTAGACAGCGTGGTTTCCACCGCCGCCGTCACCAGCGAAATCATTGCCCGGTATGTGCGTGCAATGCAAAATAGTTTTGACTCTGACAACATCAAGACCCTGCACCGCCTGGTGGGCGGCCGCGTCGAAGCGTTGGAGTTCAACGTCGGCCCCGGCCTGCCTTTCATCGGTGTACCGTTAAAAGATTTGAACCTGCGCGAGGGTATGCTGGTGGCCGGCATCGTGCGGCAGAACGGTGCGCCGGTCATTCCCTCTGGTGCAGACGCCCTGCAGGAGGGCGACGACGTGGTGATCGTTACCACCGACACCACCCTGCACGCCCTGCGCGACATCGTAAAGTGAGGGCGCCGGCATGAATTATAGAATGGTTGCCTTTGTGCTGGGCCGCATCTTTGCAGTCGAAGCAGGTTTGATGCTTTTCCCGCTGATCTGCGCCATGCTCTACGGCGAGTGGTATCTGCTGCCTGCATTTTTGTTGCCTGCCGCGCTGCTGGCGGTGCTGGGGTTCATCACCAGCCGCAAGACCCCCAAAAACACCACCATCTTTGCCCGCGACGGCCTGGCCATCGTGGCGCTGGTCTGGGTGCTGATGAGTGCCTTCGGCGCACTGCCCTTTGTGATTTCCGGCGAAATACCGTCCTTTATTGACGCTTTCTTCGAGACCGTCTCCGGCTTTACCACCACCGGCTCCACCATCCTGACCGACGTGGAAGCCCTGAGCCACGGCACGCTGTACTGGCGCAGCTTCTCCCACTGGGTGGGCGGCATGGGCGTGCTGGTATTTGCCATGGCGGTGCTGCCCATGACCGACGGCCGCGCCATGCACCTGATGCGCGCCGAGATCCCCGGCCCGACGGTGGGCAAGATTTCCAGCAAATTGAGCGATAGTGCGAAGATTTTGTATGCCATCTACTTCGCCATGACCTTCGTCGAGGTCGTCCTGCTCTGCGCAGGCGGCATGCCGCTGTTCGACTCGCTCATCCACACCTTCGGCACGGCGGGCACCGGCGGTTTCAGCAACAAGGGGCTCAGCGTTGGGGCGTACAATAACCCGTACTTTGAAATCGTCATCGGCGTATTCATGCTGCTGTTCGGCATCAACTTTAACCTCTATTATTTCTTGTTGCTGCGTCGTTTCCGCGATGCCTTCTGCTCCGAGGAAATGCTGACCTACCTTGGCATCGTGGGTTTCTCCACGGTCACCATCACCCTTAACATCCTGCACCTGTACGACAACGTCGGCACGGCGCTGCGCACGGCGTTCTTCCAGGTGTCGTCCATCATCACCACCACGGGTTATGCGTCGGCGGACTTCAACCTCTGGCCGACCTACTCCCGCGTCGTCCTCTGCATCCTCATGTTCTGCGGCGCTTGTGCAGGCTCGACGGCGGGCGGGCTTAAAATTTCGCGTGTCGTCATCTTTTTAAAGGCGGCCAAGCAAGACCTGAACAAGATGCTGCACACCCACGCCGTCACCACCGTCCGCTTTGAGGGCAAGCCCCTGGACGAGAAAGTGCTGCGCGGCGTACACAACTACTTCAACATTTACATGCTGCTGCTCACCCTGTCGGTTCTGCTGCTTTCGCTGGATGGATTCGACATAGTATCGACGTTTACAGCGGTGGTGACCTGCTTCAACAACGTAGGCCCGGGTCTCGAAATGGTCGGCCCCATGGGCAGCTTCGCGGACTTCTCGGCCCCGGCCAAGCTGCTGCTCAGCTTTGACATGCTGGCAGGACGGCTGGAGCTGTACCCCATGCTGGCGCTGTTTTCGCCCCGGCTGTGGCGGAAGCGGATTTCTTCTTTTAAAGAAGCCAAAGTTTGATTTTAATAGTTGCTTTCAAGACCTGCCACCTTGCGGCAGGTCTTTCTTTCTATCGAGGTGTCCGCCGCAGGCAAAGTATAATCTCGTCCCCACCTGCATATACATCACCAAACCAAGGGAGGGGATACCATGCGCCGCAACAAAAAAGGGAAAACTGTACCGCAAGATCTGTTTGTTTTTCTGGTGCTGGGGCTGCTGGCGGCGGTGCTGGCAGCGGTGGTGCATCTTTTGTATCACACCGAGTACGCCGAGACCTCCACCCCCAACGATTGCTTTGCCGCCGTCTCGGCCACCGCAACAGGGGAGACTGCCGTGCCCAAAATCGTCTGCCTTACCTTTGACGACGGCCCCAGCGCCCACACGCCGGAAATTTTGGATATACTGGAAAAAGAGCACGTACCAGCAACCTTTTTTGTCTGTGCTCAGGATGCCAACGAAGCGCACCTGGATAAAATTGCCGACATCGCCGCCGCAGGCCACCAGATCGCCCTGCACAGCGCCAGCCACCAGTATAGCAAAATCTATCGCAGTACCGATGCTTTCTGGCAGGACATCAAGCAGCTGCGCCAGGCCATCAGCCCCTACGTGGACGCCGATTCCCTGACTTGGCTGCGCTTTCCGGGCGGCAGCACCAACACGGTCAGCCACAAATACGGCGGCAGCGGCATCATGAAACGGCTGAAAGCCCAGGCTGAGGAGCGCGGCCTGCACTGGATCGACTGGAACGTCTGCGCCGAGGACGCCACCGCCAGCCACCCCAACGCCGCACAAATTTTGCGCAATATCCGGCGGGACGCCGACGGCCGCGACACCTGCGTGGTGCTGCTGCACGACACCAAAGCCACCGGCCAGACCGTGAAAGCTCTGCCTGACATCATCGCCTGGTTCCGGGAGCAGGGTTACACATTTTGTACAGTTTCTCAAATGAATGACTTGCAAAATTAGTTCAAATCGGCTATAATTGAACACAGCAAATCCAAACGCCCAAGGAATCCCAAAGGAGAAACCGCCATGCGCAAGACCGAAAGCCAAAAAATCGCCCTCTGCGGTGTGCTGGGGGCGCTGTCGGTCGTGCTGCTGCTGGTGGGCGCGGCGCTGCAAATCGGCACCTACGCCGCGCCGATGCTGGCCGCGTTCCTGCTCATCCCCGTGCTGGACGAGTACGGCCCCAAGTACGCCATGCTTTTGTACGCTACTGTGTCGGTTTTGTCCGTGCTGCTGGTGCCGGAGCTGGAGCTGGCGTTTTTTTACGTGTTTGTCATCGGCTATTATCCTGTGCTGCGCCAGCAATTGGCACGCATAAAAAGTACGCTGCTGCGTTGGGTCATTAAGTTCGCGGTGTTCAACGGGGCCACGGTGCTGGTTTACCTGCTGCTCTTTGCGCTGCTCGGCCCTGCCATCCTGGACGAGCTGCTGGCCGACGGTGTTGGCATGCTGGCCGCCCTGCTGGCCGCCGGCAACCTCTCCTTCTGGCTCTGCGACCGCGCGGTCGGCGCGCTGACCCGGTATTATAGGTTGATTTTGAAGAAGAAGCTGAAGTTTTTGCATTAAAAGCAGATTCATGCAAATTGGTTTGCAGGGGGCGGCGTCCTCGACGCCCCCCAATGGGCCGATGCAAGCATCGGCCTCTACAACTGCAAGGCAAGCATCATTCCAACGAAACAAGCAAAAAATAAACGATAATAGGAGAAGAAACATGTGGTACGATGAAACTGTAATTTACCAGATCTACCCCCTGGGCCTGTGCGGGGCGCCGCTGCAAAATGACGGCGACCCATCCCAGGCCGACCAGCATCGCCTGCTGCGGGTGCTGGATTGGGTAGACCACATCAAGGCGCTGGGCGCGACCTGCGTGCTGTTCAACCCTCTGTTCGAGAGCGACGCCCACGGTTACGACACCCGCGACTACAACAAGGTGGACTGCCGCCTGGGCACCAACGACGACCTCAAGCAGGTTTGCGCAGCCCTGCACGCGGCGGGCATCCGCGTGCTGCTGGACGGCGTGTTCAACCACGTGGGCCGCGGCTTTTGGGCGTTCAAGGACGTGCAGGAGAAAAAGTGGGACAGCCCCTACAAAGATTGGTTCCACATCAGCTTTGACGGCAACACCAACTACAACGACGGCTTCTGGTACGAGGCCTGGGAGGGCTGCAACGAACTGGTCAAGCTGAATTTACAGCATCCTGACGTGAAAAATTATCTGTTCGACGCCGTGCGCAGCTGGGTGCGGGACTACGACATCGACGGCCTGCGCCTCGACGTGGCCTACTGCCTGGACCTGGGCTTTTTGAGCGAGCTGCGCGGCCTGGCCAACAGCATCAAGCCGGATTTCGTCCTGGTGGGCGAGACCCTGCACGGCGACTACAACCGCTGGATGAACGACCACGCCTGCCACAGCGTGACCAACTACGAGTGCTACAAGGGGCTGTATTCCAGCTTCAACACCGGCAACATGCACGAGATCAGCTACAGCCTGAACCGCCAGTTTGGCAGCGAGCAGTGGTGCCTGTACACCGGTAAGCACCTGCTGAGCTTTGTGGATAACCACGATGTAACGCGCATTGCTACGATTCTGACGGATAAAAACTGCTTAAAGCCGATCTACGGCCTGCTGTTTGGTATGCCCGGCGTGCCCGCCGTCTACTACGGCAGCGAGTGGGGGATGGAGGGCGACAAACGCAACGGCGACCCCACCCTGCGCCCCGCCGTGGAACGCCCCGAATCCAACGACCTGACCGCCTGGATCACCGCGCTGGCCCACGCCCGCACCCAAAGCAAGGCCCTGTGCTGCGGCAGCTACCGCAACGTGCTGGTGCAGCCCAAGCAGCTGATTTTTGAGCGTTACGCCGACGGCGAGCGCGTGCTGGTGGCCATCAACGCCGACGGCAACCCGTTTACCGCCCACTTTGACGCCGGCTGTGGTATGGCGGTGGACATGATTACCGGCGCCCCGCACGATTTCGGCGGCGGCAGCGAGCTGGCACCGTATAGTGTAAGCTACTGGAAAATGGAACGGTAAGACGTAAAATATAAAATAAGTATATCCCGCTGGCTGCAATGGCTGGCGGGATTTTTTAATTTGTTGCACGTTATAAGGGCTCCCCTGGAGGGGAGCTGTCACCGAAGGTGACTGAGGGGTGGCTACTTTAGCCGACCGCATTTGTGTGGATGCAATTACTCTGCACATGGGCCACCCCTCACCCGCTGACGCGGGACCGCTTACGCGGCCGGGCCCCTCTGTCGCTTTGCGACATCTCCCCGCACAGCGGGGAGACACCCCTCAAGGGGAGCCATTCAAGTGAGCAACAATTTTCAAACTTCCCCCTTGACAATCTGGCGTACTACGCCTATAATACACATAAACCATCAATTTCCCGGGAAAGGAGGAGACAGCTTGGTCAACCTCAGCAATCTCCGGTTTGACGACCGCGCGCCGGTGTACCAGCAAATTGCCGAGTACCTGAAACGCCAAATCCTGCTGGGCACCGTGCAGGACGGCGACCCCATGCCCAGCCGCCGCGAGCTGGCCGCCCAGACCGGCATCAACCCCAACACCGCCCAAAAAGCCTACCGCTTGATGACCGAAGAAGGCTATGTCGTCACCGATGGCAACAGCGGCAGCTTTGTTCGGCTGACCCCCGCCCTGCGGGAACAAATCAGCGAGGAACTGACCCGCGGCCTGGTGGAGCAGTTCGTCACCCAGGCCAAGGCCAACCGGCTCAGCTACAAAAAGGTCATCGCCCTGGTCAGCGACCTTTGGGGCGACGAGGACTAACGAAAACTTTTTTGTACCGTAAGCGTATTACAACAATAATACACAACACAAGGAGGTCCGCTATGAAACACACCCTCACCCTTGCCGCGTGGAACTTCCGCCTGGCGCGGCGCAGCCTGCTGGCGCTGTGGGGCATCTTCGCCGCCCAGCAGCTGGCGCTGGTGGTCTTTCACATCTGCTGGCAAGGCGCTGCCGGCATGGGACTCGCGTCCAATTATTACGATACCATGCAAATTTTTGCCTATCTTGGGTTTTATCTGCTTACCGGTTTGGCGGCAGGGCTGGCCACCCACAACAGCCGCCGCGCCCGCAGCGGGTACACCTGGGCTACGCTGCCCGGCACCCCGGGGCAAAAGTTCGGGGCCAAGGCCATCACCATCGCCGCCGCCGAGGTCGTCTTTACCGCCTGGCAGTTTGTGTGGTACATCGTTGAATTTTACCCCGTCACCGCGCTGGAAGTCCACCTGGCCCGCAAGCTGTACGGCGCGGCCCTGCCGCCCGCCAACCTGTACGAGCAGGTCGTCGCCAACAACCTGTTTTCCCGCCTGCTGCCGCGCCGCCCCTTGCAGCTGGTGATCTTGCTGGGTATCCTGGCCCTGTCCGCCCTGCTGCTGGCCGCGCTGGATACCGTGCGTGGCTGGCGCAAGCTGCCCGTGTTCGCCGTCGGCGGGCTGTGCGCCTGGCAGTGCTTCTACCTGGTGACCGTTGAGCAGCACCCCGCGTGGATGTTCACCTCTGCAAGCCGCAACGTTGCCATGGCTCTCGCCGCCGTGCTGGCCGTCCTCACCGTGTGGTGGGCAGTGCGCAGCATCCGCCGCGGCGAAACCTGCTGAAAGGGGAGTGACCTGCTATGAAAGAAACGAAAACTAAAAAATCTACTTATCTGCGTAACTTTATCATTGCTGTCGCCCTATCGGCGGCCATCCTCGCCGCCGGTGCCCTGTGGGTGCTGCTGGGCTGGCGCAGCGCGCTGGACATCACCCTCACCGACCTGGCAGGCGACCCCGCCGCCCTGCGCGGCTTTACGATGCGCGGCCAGAGCTACTTCGACACCGCCCACACCTACTGGGACCTGCACGATGGCTACCTGGACACCAGCTTTGCCCTTGACCCTGACGAGAGCGATGACCGGTACCGCTACAGTGCGTGGGGAGCATCTCACACGACTTTTTACGCTGTAACGCCGGAAACGCGCGACGAAGTAAACGCCGCCGCCCAGCGCGTACAGGTGTATGACGACAACTGGCAGATGCAAAGCACCGCGTCCCACTTCCGCGTGATGACCGAAATCAGCATGGGCAGCGATGTTCTCCGCGTGGCCCTGCGGGATGTGGTGCTGGATGCGCCCATCTCGGTAAGCGCCAACGTCGAGGGGCCCACCTATCTGGACCGCACCAGCGTCAGCTATGATTACACGGCCGATTTTTCCGACGAAGTGGAGGATACCAACACCGATTACCGCTACATTGCCGGGCAAATTTTCTCGCTGGGCGACGGCCGGGGCCTTGCCTGGCGGTACACCGTTGCCGACCGCAAGGCCGGGCTGTACAAGGCCAACCCCATCAGCTATGACGACCTCGCCGCTCTGCCTGCCGACGGCAAAGTCGGCGACCGCGACGTGCTTTGCGCCACCACCGAGTTCGGCACGCTGGAACCGTTCTACTGCCCCGAAAACGCCCGACAGGTGGTCTGCGGCCTGCCCATGGATGACGGCCTGACGCTCTGCGTTTACCTTGACCCGCTGAACAAGGCCTGCGCCGACCTCGTCAACGCGGCGGGGGAGCAGGTGGACCATGTCGACCTGGGCATCGAGGGCGACAACGGTGATTTTTCGGTGACCGCGCTGCCCCGCACCACCGACCGCGACGCCGTGCTGAAAGTCGACTACGGCAGTACGCTTGTGGCCCTGCGTGTGCAGGATGGCAAGTTTATCTTGAACAAAAGCCTCTCCATAGAGGGCAACATCGACCTGAACAGCGTTGACCTCTACATGCGCAACGCCGAGGACGCCGTGCTGAACACCGCCGGTGATGCACTGCTCATCGCCACGCCCGAATACACCACCGTGGGCGATGCCAACGCCGAAAATAGCTACAACATCTACCAGACCGGCACGCTGCTGCTGGTCTATCCACTGGATGGCAGCGCCCCGCGCTACCGCGGCCGCCTGGACAACGGCGCCGACCGCGATTGGGGCGGGCAGCTGAACAAGTACTACCTTAGCTGGTCTGCGCGCCACTATATGAACTACGAACTTTACGAGAAAGACCGGGAGAGACAGCTATGATCGAGGTAAAAAATCTGCAAAAGACCTACCGCAGCCATGGCCAGACCGTGGGCCTGCTGGGGGCGGACTTCACCGTGCCGGACGGGCAGATCGTGGGCGTATTGGGGGAGAATGGCGCCGGAAAAACCACGATGCTGCGCTGCATTGCCGAGCTGCTGCCCCACAAGGGCACGGCGCTGCTGGACGGCAGACCGGCGGGCGAACAGTATGGGCGCATCAGCTACATCACCGGCGAGGGCAGCTATTACCCCGCGCTGACGGTGGCCGCCTACGGCCAGCTGCTGGCCGACCTGCACCCGGCGTTTGACCCCGCGCGGTACGCGAAGTTTTTGGAGTTTTTCAGCCTGCACGGGTCGGACGTCATCGGGCATCTCTCCACCGGCCAGCGCGCCCGGGTGGAGCTGGCCGCGGGCTTTGCCAAGCGGGTGCCCTACTACCTGATGGACGAGCCGTTTTTGGGCAAGGACCCCTTTACACGGCGGGACTTCATCAAGCTGATGAGCGCCACCCTCACCGGCGGCGAAACGCTGCTGCTCTCGACCCATTATATCGAGGACGTGGACCATTTCCTCGACCGTGCGCTGATTTTGCACAACGGCCGCATTGCCGAGGACCTGCTGCTGGATACTCTGACCCCCGGCGACACCCTGTTAAACCACATGGCCGCCGCCTGCCACTGGGACCCCAAACGGTACTTGGAGTTTGAGGAAGAATAAAAATTCCCGCAGCTATAACCAGCTGCGGGATTTTTTGTGTTTTGTAGGAAATGTAAAAAAGAAACGGATGATTTCTCTGAAATCTTCCAAAGTGATTGTTTGGACAAATTACTTTTGAAACTGCTTATGAGCTTTATGAAACGGCAGGTTAATTATGGGAACAGGATCATCTGATAAAAACTATCTTATTGAGTTGGATTGCTCAAGAGATTTAGCCGCAATATTTATACTTGTGTACCATTTCATTATTGAATCAAATACAGCTGGATATATCCATTTTTCTCCATTTATACTCCAAATGTTTAGCTTTTGGGGAAGCATTGGGGTCAATTTATTCTTTTTGCTTTCTGGGGCAAGCTTAACCCACCGTTGGCAAAACAGGTGGAATCTAAAGGAATATGTAAAAGGCAGAATTTTAGCGATTTATCCGGATTTTTGGGTGATATTTTTTTCTTTATTTGTCTATGGAGAAGTCTTGCATGGAAATAATGCCTCAGTCCCAAAATGGAAACTCATCTTTTCTATTATAGGGGTTGACGGCTACATGCAACAGTTCACCTCTACGTTTTATAAAATTGGCGAATGGTTTTTAGGATGTTTACTCATTTTATATTTTTTGTTCCCTATTTTTCGTTATTTCGTTTCGCCTAACAAAAGGACGTTCTTTGGTGGTTCTATTCTTTTTCTATTTTGGCTTATTGGGCCTTCTTTGTGTTTGCCATACGATGGTAATCACATGGTATTGGGACAAGCCTTTGTGTTTTGGGTTGGCATGTTGCTTTCACAGCTTTTCGGTCGTAAGTACAATTGTAAACAACTTGTATTCTGCGGAGTCATATGTGGAGTCCTTGCATTATTATATGTACCCACAAAATACATAGCTTTCTTCTCCGCCATTTTTATAATACTATTTGCTGGTGTTTCTGCCCAATACTTAAAAAAGCTTCCATATTCCATACGCTTATTCATACGCCTTTTTTCAAAGCAAAGTTATCGTATTTTTCTTATCCACCATGTACTATTAGTTATTGTAATTATTCCGCGTGCAATTCTATATGCTTGGCATCCAATCTTTACATTCATCGTATATTTCATTTTCTGTATCATATTATCAGCATTGTTAAGCTATATTTCAAAACCAGTCGCGTTGTTGCTTAAGACTTTGCTTGATTACTGATGTTTGATACCCACCATTATGGAAAGGACAACTGTTGGGTAGACTGCATAAACAGTACCGGCAGCATAATGCTGTTGTTGATGTAGGGGCGCACAGTATGCGCCCACTAACGGCGCGGCAAACGCAGGTACAACGGGCCGATATAGAATCGGCCCCTACGAGCGTAAGGAAAATGGCATGCAAATTCCGTAGGGGCGGATTCCATATCCGCCCGCGGGCGAACAATGTTCGCCCCTACACTACGCCTTACATCAAATCACACGCTCTCAATCATCCGCGTCACAATTTCGGTCGCAGTCTTGACGTACTCGGTGATGCTGAACTGCTTGACCACCAGCACCTCATACCCGCTCTCGTCGGCGTTGTCGCTCATGGCGCGCAGGATGACGCAGGGCACGCCGTTGCGGCCGGCAATCTGGCTCACGGCAGCGCCTTCCATCTCCACGCAGTCGGGATGGCACTTTTCCTCGATGGTTTTCTTCGTAGCTGCGTCACCTACAAAGGTGTCGCCGGTGGCGATCTTGCCCGCAATGGCCTTCACGCCGCAGGCTTCGCAGGCATCCAGCGCGGCCTGTACCAGCGCGGGGTCGCCGTGGTACTCGGTCTGGAACGGGGCGCTCTGGGCAATCATGCTCAGCTCCGCGTCGTGGTAGACCACGGTCTCGCCCACGCAGACATCACCGATGCCGATTTTGCTCGTCATATTGCCGGCAATGCCGCTGAAAATCAACTTATCAATGTTATATTTTGTGCAAAGCACCTGCACGGTGCTGGCGGCGTTGGCCTTGCCCATACCGGCGCAGCACACCACCACCTGCTTGCCCTGCAGGGTGCCGCAGTGGTACTCCACCCCGGCGTAGTTCTCTTTGGTCACGTCGGCCAGCTGGGCACACAGCTGGTCCACTTCGTCGGGCATAGCGCCCATAATGCCAATAATCATCGTTGTATCTCCAATTTTACACGTTGAACAGGAACTCGATCACGTCGCCGTCGTTAACAACGTACTCTTTGCCCTCGGTGCGCTGCAGGCCCTTGGCCTTGACGGCGGCGTAGTTGAAGTCGGCGTCCTCCAGGTCCTTGTAGGCGATGACCTGCGCACGGATGAAGCCGCGCTCGAAGTCGCTGTGGATCTTACCGGCTGCCTGGGGGGCCTTGGTGCCGCGCTTGATAGTCCAGGCGCGGCATTCTTTCTTGCCATCGGTCAAGAAGCTGATGAGTCCAAGCAGCTCGTAGCTGGCCTTGATAAGCTTGTCCAGACCCGTGGATTCAATGCCCATTTCCTGCAGGAACGCGATTTTTTCCTCCTGGGTGGAACCGGCGATGTCCTCCTCGGTCTTGGCGCAGATGGGGATAGCCTGGGCGTTTTCCTCCTTGGCGCGGGCGGCGACCAGGGGATAGTAGGGGTTCTCGTCCAAGCCGCCCAGCAGGTCGTCCTCGCCCACGTTGCAGGCGTAGATGACCGGCTTGGCGGAGAGCAGGCCCAGCTCCTTGCGGGTGGCCTTCACAGCGTCGTCGCTCTCGTCAAAGGCGAAGCTGCGGGCGGGCTTGCCGGCTTCCAGCCAGGCAGCCAGGTCGGCCAGCCAGGCAGCCTCGGCGGCTGCGGCCTTATTGCCGGTCTTGGCAGCTTTCTGCTGGCGGCCCAAACGGTTGCTTACAACCTCCAGGTCGGCCAAAATCAGCTCCAGGTCGATGGCGTCAATGTCGCGGATGGGGTCAACGCTCTCGGGCTTGTTCACGTCCTCGACCACATGGATGATATTGTCGTCGTCAAAGCAGCGCACCACGTGCACGATGGCGTCGCACTCGCGGATGTGGCCCAGGAACTTGTTGCCCAGGCCGGCGCCCTGGCTGGCGCCCTTGACAAGGCCTGCAATGTCGACAAATTCCACGATAGCAGGCGTCTTTTTGTCGGTCTCCCAAATCTCGGCCAGCTTGTCCAGCCGCGGGTCGGGCACCGGCACAATGCCGGAGTTCGGCTCAATGGTGCAGAAAGGATAGTTCGCCGCCTGCGCGTTCTGCGTGCTGGTCAGCGCATTAAAAAGGGTGGATTTGCCTACATTAGGAAGGCCCACGATACCTAATTTCATATTTTTCCATATCTCCTTTATTATCGTTGTTTTTTGTTACCGGATTTGGGGTTTTACCCCCATTTTACCCCCATTTTCGAGGTTTACCCCTTTTTCTCTATATCAGCTGCCTCAAAAAGACGCACGGCGTTCTGCATTGAATCATCAGAAACATGGACGTATTTGTCCATCGTCGTCTTGATACTGGTGTGCCCCAGCAACTGCTGCAAGACCTTGGGCTGCATGCCGCGCTCAATCGCGCGGGTAGCATACGTATGGCGCAGCGCGTGCATCCCAAAGGGAGCAATGCCGGCTTTTTCGCACAGCTTATAGAGGTGGGTGTCATAGGAACTGTTCTTAATCGGTTCACCGGTGCGATAGTTTACAAAGACCAGATCGTGCATGCAGAAGTACATCTGCCTTCCGGTACGGCGGTCCGTGTATTCCAGAATCTGCTGCATGGTGGGCGACTCTTTACGGGTCAAGCGCTCGTCATAGCAGCTCTTCAAAATACGATATGCGGTATCGGTCAAGGGGATAGTGCGGTAGCTTTTCACCGTTTTGGGCGGCCCGGCACGCCAGTACTTGAAGTGATGGCGGTACTCCAAACTTTTATTGACGGTAAGAGTACGCTTCTTCCAGTTGATGGCATCCCAAGTCAAACCAATCAATTCACCCGTGCGCAACCCGGTTTCCAACAGCAGAGCATATTGCCGGTAGTTGTGGGAATCTTTTGCTACGTCGAGGAAACGCTTTTGTTCCTCAACGGAAAGGTAGCGGATATCGTCCACTGCACGGACCGGCTTGTTATAGCGCACGCCATTCATCGGATGTTTGACGATAATATCGTTCATCACAGCAGATTTGAACATGGTACCCATGGCAATGTAAGTCTGGCGGATCGTAGAACCGGCGTAGGTGCTTTCCATGCGGTTCAGAATGATCTGGCAGTGCATCGGCTTTACGTCGCCCATGCACATGGTTCCAATCACCGGCTGAACATTTCTCTTATAGCGTTCTGTGTAGTTGCGGATGCAGTTCGGAGAACGGTTACAGATGATGTTCGTGATCCAGTAGTCAAACCAATTGTCTACGGACATGTCAGAGTTGCAGGTGATGACGCGATGACGCAATTCGTATTTCGTATCGGCAAGCCAATTCTTGGCTTCGGGCAGCGACTTGAAATATTTTTCTCGCCGTTCCCCGTCTTTGGTATAGTATCTTGCGGAATATAACCCGTCCTTTCTTTGGCGTATGCCTTTTCCGCATTCTTTTCGCTTTAGGCTTTTACCCATAGTGGACTCCTTTCCAAAGCGGGAATCCAACGCGATACTGAAATTATAGCACATGAAATCCCTATTTTCAACGGCATTACCTCTCTTAAATAATCAGCTTGCTGCTGATGTAGGCTTCAAATTCCTTGCGCTTGACCAATTTCTTTGACCCTACATACAACACGAAAGGACAGTTGGGCTGTTTGAGCATAGCATCAATTTTGTTGATGCCGATATTGCTGTATTCAGATGCTTCTTTAATGGAAAGCGTCAGCTTCAGATGAATGGGTACACTTTCGGGATCTTGCATAATAAATGCCTCCTATTGCCTTTATAGTGTCAGATTTTCTTCGCGCGCGTGACAGCATCGATTTAAGGAATAAATCTTGCTGTATTCTAATTTTAATAGGAAAAACAACGATGGTATATACAAAAGCTGCGCGGATGTAATGCGGGCACCATGCTTTTATCATGCAAAATCTCACCATCTTGACAGGGCGGACATTCTTGTGCTATACTCCACCTGTAAATGATTTTTGTGCCTTGCGCACACGTTGTTTAAGTTTGTAATTCGTGCCAGCAGCCCTGTCCTGCCCATATCGGGCGGACGCTGCCGGCACTTTTCTTTTTATACGGGGTGAAAACACCCAACCATAGCGAGAATGATCGTGGTTCGCGGTTTGCCGTGAACATCAGGCATTGCCTGCAGTCATTCTCGCTTTTTTATTTTGTTTCAGAGCCGCCAGGCTTTGAGAAATACATTTTATATAGGAAAGGTGGAACACCAAATGAATGAACAGGTAAGACCCAAGGCAATCGCACGGCGCATCACGCGCCCGCGCAAGGCAAGACCCATCCCACGCAATTTGCAGTATCGGCTGTACAATGTGCGCACCCGGCCCAAGCGTCCCTATCTCCGGCGCGAGAGGAGGGGCTGAAGATGCCGGAGCACATACGGCAGGAACCCAAGGTGCTGGTCAGCACCGAAAACCTCACCGAGCAGGAATGGCTGGCATACCGCAGGCGGGGGATAGGCGGCAGCGATGTCGCCGCGATCCTCGGCATTTCTCCGTTCCGAACCGCCCGCGATCTGTACGATGACAAGCTGAACATCGCTTTGGCTGTCGATGATGCAGGCAACTGGGTGGCACTGGAAATGGGGCATCTGCTGGAACCACTGGTTGCCCAGATATTCACCAAGAAAACCGGGTTGGAAGTTTTCCAAATCAAGAAGATGTTCCAGCACCCGCAATATCCCTTTATGCTGGCAGATGTGGACTACTTTGTTCGCCTGCCAAACGGAAAAATTGCGCTGCTGGAAATCAAAACGACCAACTACAACGCAAAAGACCACTGGTGGAAGGACGGCGAGGAATGTGTTCCTGTCTACTACGAGACACAGGGGCGGCACTACATGGCCGTCATGGACATGGACGAAATCTTCTATTGCTGTCTCTACGGCAACAATGAGGACGAAGTCATTATCCGCCACCTGTACCGTGACCGGGAATATGAGCAGGAAATGGTCTATCTGGAACGCGAGTTTTGGCACGACCACATCTTGACCCGCATCCCGCCGCCCTACACCGAGGACGGCAGTCTGATTCTCGAAAGCCTGCGCCGCCGCTTAGGTGCTGCGGATAAGACGATTCCTGCCATCCAGCTGGACAATGACCTGTCTGCTACCATGCTGCGGTATCTCCGCTTACAGGAGCAAAAGCAGCAAGTGGAAACGCAGGCAAAAACGCTGGACACAGAAATGCAGCGGCTGAAAGGTCAGATGGTTGCCAAACTGGACGGCAGCTGCATGGCGATGGGGGAGTACGGCGGTACACAGTACACAATCAGCTACAACCCCGTCAGCCGGACAGGCATCACGAAAGACAACCTCCAAAAGCTGAAGCTGCTGCACCCGGATATTTATGACGAGTACGTCACGGTATCGGAATCGCGGCGGTTCAGCATCAAGGCAAAATCGGCGGACGAAGCCGCCTGACAAAGAAGGGAGCGTGCCTATGCACGACAGTGAACAGGAACACAGCGGCATTACCGGCTGCCGTGTCACCTACGAATCTACGATTTTTTACAACGAAGCAAACAAATTCTCCATCATCGTTGTCAAAACCAATGATCCGCGCATTCCGCTGCAGGCTTGCAGCGACCGCTATTACGGCGACCGTATGCTGCGCTTTACGGCGGTGGGGTACGAACTGCCCCGCACCAAGGCGGTGGAGCTGGAACTGGACGGTGAGTGGGTCGAGAGCAAGTACGGGTATCAGCTGCAGGTCGAGCAGTGGCAGGAAATCGTTCCGCAGACAGCGGACGGTCTGCTGGCATACTTGGGTTCCGGGCTTATCAAGGGCATCGGTCCCAAGACAGCAGAGGACATTGTTGCCACGTTCGGACCGGACACCCTGAATATCCTTGACAACGAGCCGGAAAAGCTGCTGCAAATCCGCGGCATCACCGAGGGAAAACTCAAGGACATTGAGGAATCCTACGCCGAGAGCCGCGTTCTGCGCAACCTTATGAGCCTTTTGGGGCCGTTCAAGATCACGCCCGCCACAGCACTGAAAATCTATCAGCACTTCGGCCCGGCATGTGTAGATATCCTCAAAAAATGCCCATATGATTTATGCCAGATTTCCGGCTTCGGATTCAAGCGTGTGGATGGCATCGTCCGTAAGACGGATAACCGCCTGCACAGCGCCGAGCGCATCAAGGGTGCGGTGCTGTACACGCTGGAGGATGCCCGCGGCAAATCGGGACATTTGTTTCTGCCATCGGAAGATTTGGTAAAGGAAACGCTTCTGCTGCTCAACGCACCTATTCCCATCCCGGAACAGCGCGTCCGCGCCGAGGAGGTGCAGGAAACCTTGCAGCAGATGATTCTGCATGGCGCAGTGGTTGCCTACAAGCAGTACCTGTACAGCCCGCGCGTGTTCGGGCAGGAGGACGACACCGCCCGCATGATTGCCGAGCGGCTTGCCAACATCAGCGTAGCCGAGAATATCGAGTCTGCGCTGGAATCGGTGCGCGAAAGTCTGGGCATCACGCTTTCCCAAAAGCAGGAACAGGCAGTGCGCACGGCGTTCCAGCATGGGCTGACGATTATCACCGGCTCGCCCGGTACCGGCAAGACCACCGTGTTAAAGGCCATTATCGAGGTGTTCAAGAACCTGCACCCGAAAGGGAAGTTCGCCCTTATGGCTCCTACGGGCCGTGCCAGCCGCCGCATGGCGGAAAGCACCGGCGTGGATGAAGCCCGCACGCTGCACAGCGCACTGGGCCTCGGCACCGGGGAAGAAGTAGGCGATGGCGAGCGCGTTCGCTTTGTGGATGCCGACCTCGTCATTGTGGACGAGTTTTCTATGGTGGATATGTGGCTGGCACAGCAGTTTTTCAAGCGCATCGGTCAGCATACGCGGGTCGTTCTTGTGGGTGACCCGAACCAGCTGCCCAGCGTGGGCGCCGGCAACGTGTTCTACGAGCTGATCCACAGCGGAATGGTGCCTGTCACGGTACTGGATTGGATTTTCCGCCAGTCGAAAGACGGCCTGATTGCCTACAATGCGAAGTTCATCAACGAGGGCAGCACCAAGCTGTACTACGGCAATGACTTTGTGTTCGTGGACAGCCCGACGCAAATCGAGACGGCGCGGCGCATCCAAGACATTTACTGCAAAGAAGCCGCCGAGCGTGGCATCGAGAACGTGCAGATCCTTTCGCCGTTCCGCGAGAAAGGCGAGGCAGCCTCCGAGCAGCTTAACCGTGCCATTCGGGAACGGGTCAACCCGTTCCGCTCGGCCGAGGAAGAAGTGAAGATCGGCAGCCGCATTTTTCGCGTCCATGACCGCGTTATGCAGACAAAGAACACCGAGAAAGTGTCCAACGGTGACCTCGGTTTTATTACCGGGATTACCACGAACAGCAAAGGCGAACGGCTTGTGCAGATGGATTTTGGCGGCGACCGCAAGTTGACTTACACGACGGAACAACTGGCGCACGTTGACCTTGCTTATGCCACAACAATCCACAAGGCCATGGGCAGCGAGTTTGAAACGGTCATTATCCCCATCGTCAAGGCACACACAATCATGCTGTATCGTAATTTATTGTATACAGCCGTGACCCGTGCCAAGAAAAAAGTCATCCTTGTGGGACATAAGCCGATTCTGTTTATGGCGGTTCACCGCGCGGATATCAGCAAGCGCAACACCATGCTGGGCGAGCGCATCCACCTGTACTGCAAGGCATACCACACCGAACGAAACGCACTGCCGGAACTGCAACAGGCCGGCTGAATGTAATAATGAAGGGAGAAATCACCCATGAAAGGGAATCAAGAACCTATGCTGTACACTACCAACGCCGCTGTGGCATCCTTAAACCATGTACCCGGCTTTGACCCGCTGAAATTCCTGCGCCGCACAACTTCCCGCAAAACCGGGGAGGACGTGATGCGTCTCGATTTGCGGTACAAAAAGCTGTGGTTCCGGCTGGCTTGCCCCACGGGGCGGCTGAAGCTCAACGCCCTGCGCATTACCGAGAAAATGGCAATTTTTGAAGCCAAGGTCTACCGTGACCGCGAGGATGCCGAACCGCTGAGCAGCTACGTTGCCAACTGCACGCTGGACGCAACGCCCGGTGGGCTGTATGTGGAAGCTGCGCAGGAGGAAGCGCTGGACACGGCGCTCTCCAATGCGGGCTTCGGCATCCAGTTTACCGATGTGGGCAGCGAATCCGAGGAATACGGCAGTGAGGTGCCGGTGGGAGCAAAAGCAGAGATTGCCAAGCCTGTGCAGACGAAAGTGGAAGTCGCAGAGCCTGTGCAGAAGCAGCCGGAGTCCGTGAAAGCTACCCCGCAGGAGTCTGCCAAGACTGACCCGCTGGATGCCATCATGGCGGACGATATGCCTGTTCCCGAACAGGTCACGGCAGAAGTCGTAGAAAAGCCTAAGACGGTTGTGCTGGAATCCGTGCAGTCTGCACAGACCCCGCCAGAACCGACGCAGAATGTCATTGTGCTGGAACAGGAACCGCCCGCCGCTGCGTATACCCAAAGCAGCCCGGTGGAGGAGATCCGCCGGCAGATGACCTACGAGCAGGCGCAGAACGTCATCGTAGACTGCGGCACCTGCAAGGGCTGGACGCTGGCACAGGTCGCTGACCGCCGCCCTGCCAGCCTGCGCTGGTATGTGAAAGGCTATCAGGGAGAAAACAACATCCTCCGCGCGGCGGCCGCCATTATATGGGACAGCTTGCAGGAGAAACAGGCGGGATAACCGGAAAGGAGGCCGTTTTGCATGACCTCATCTTCCGATACGTTTCCGTTTGGCATTGCCGATGTAGTAGAACTGCTGGGGCTTACTGTCCGTCGCCGTCTGCCGTCGAGCCTGTACTTAAACTGCCCCTTTTGTGGGGACCAGCGCGGGCGGCTCAACGTCAACACAGACAAAAACGTCTGGCGCTGCAACCGCTGCGGCGCGGCGGGCGGAATGCTGGCACTGTATGCCCGCTATAACTGCACCGGCAATGCCGATGCCTACCGCGAGATTTGTGAAGCGCTGGGGCGATACACACCCCGGCCAAGGGTGAATGACTGCATCGGGGTAAAGCCAGAGCAAAATGTCCGCGCAACCCCGCAGGAGATCCATCAGACCTACTCGCTGCTGCTCTCCATGCTGCCGCTGACACCCACGCACAAAGCGCATCTGCTGTCACCGCGGCGCGGGCTGACTGAGGAGCAGATCGCAAGGTTCGGGTTCAAATCGACCCCGCCTGCGTTTCTGTGCCGCAGTTATGCCGAGCGTCTGCAGCGGCAGGGCTGCACCTTGCAGGGTGTGCCGGGCTTCTATACGGACAATGCCGGGCGGTGGACGATCAATTTCGGCAGCCGCACGGCGGGCATCCTGCTCCCGGCTGTCGGTATGGATGGTTTAATCTGTGGTATGCAGATACGGCTGGACACGCCGCTGCGCCGTAGGGATGACCCACCGGGTAAAAGCGGAGCAAAATACATCTGGCTGTCTTCTATCGGCAAGCCGCATGGTGTGACCTCCGGCAGTCCGCTGCATTTTGTGGGCGAACCGTTTGCCAAGACCGTGTATGTGACCGAAGGACTGCTTAAAGCTGATATTGCCCACTGCCTGACAGGGCGTTCGTTTGTCGCTGTGGCAGGGGTGAACAGCTTGAACGGTTTGGAATCCGCACTGCGCTGCATGGCACAGAACGGCACCAAGCTGGTCGTGGAAGCCTACGACATGGACAAGTCAGAGAATGAATATGTGGCAGACGCCGCCGAAAAGGTACAGCAGATCGCCCATACAGCCGGGCTGCAAAGCACAAGCCTTGTCTGGAATACTGCCTACAAGGGCATAGATGACTGGCAGCTTGCTTTGCGGCAGGAAGAAACAAAAGAAAAAGCGGCTTGATGCCGCGCAAAGTTATGGCAGAGAGCTAAATTGACGGCTCTCTGCCTTTTTTAGAAAGGACGGAATGATGGGTATACTCTCTGAAATGGATATGATGAACCGCGATGCCGAGGATGATGCTTTTGAGGTGTCCTCGGACAGTGAAACTGTAGATTCTTTCAGCGAAGAATTTGAGCCGGTTGAACCCCCAAAGCCAGACCCGCAAGCGGAGGACGCGGAAGAAGCCCGCAAAAAGGCTGAATTTGATGCTGCCGAAGCCAAGCGCAAAGCCGAATGGGAAGCAAAACAGGCACAGAAGAAACTGCGGGAGCAGCAGGAGCTGGACCGTCTTGCCGCTATGTCGGATGATGACGTGATGCAGGCATCCATGAACCGCGTTTCGCAGGATACCGAGCGCCTGACCCGCCGCAACATGAAGCTATGCGTCATGGAGGACGTGCAGACCGAGTGTCTGGCTGACCCCGCTTTTGCCCGCCTTGTGATGAACCCCAAGAAAAAGATGCTGAATTGCTTCCACTACATCAACCGCAAGGCGCGGGAGTATCTGGAACAGGAAATGAAGGACAATGACGAAAAGCCTATGGGCGGCGGTTTCGGCGGCGATGTGCCGGACGAACTCTGCTACCAGTGGGCGCGGGAATATTTCCGCGATGCCGAAGCCAAGGAGGATGCCGAACCGGAAGAAAAGTTTGTCCCCAAAAATTACAACGGGAAAATGCCCAAGGCAGGCAAAGTCAAAAAAGATAAGCCCAAGAAAGCAGCGCCCAAACCAGCCCCGAAACCCGCGAACGAAGAACAGCTCACCTTTGGTGACTTCGGCACAGAGGAGGCAGCAGGATGAAACTGGACAAACGAGCCTGCCGTCATGCAGCCAATGTTCCGCTGCACATCAGCCTAAATGCCGGTGTGTTGTACACGGAACGGGTGAAATACCTTGTCACCGCTGCCGTCAAACTGCTTGGCGGGCATAGGGTGCTGACAGTTTACTTCTATGACTGTGAACGCCTGAAAACAAATGACCGTATGCCGAAGTGGGTCGTGTTTCAGGGCAAGGATACCTTTGCCACGCTGGAGCGTGATGCCGAGGGGAACGTCAAGTGGCGGGATGCCATGCTGATGAGCCTTGCCGATGAAAGTTTCTATAATTTTAGAGAATCCTGCGTTTTCTATAAAGGGACGGATGGCGCTGCAATCGCGGACTTTATCCATCGCAACGTAAGTGGCATCGCCGTGTTGAAGGAGTTACAGAACTATCAGTATAGCATCCGTAATAAGCAGGCAAAAGCTCGCCGCTGCAAACGTGATGCGGACATAGTCGAGAAAATGAAAAAGGTCCCGGCTGCACCCTCAAACTTGGCACACTGGATTGACCAAAATGTCATGCCGCACTATCTGTTTTATTCGTATGACAGGAACCAGCCAGCAACGCAGGTTTTTTGTACCTATTGCGAGAAGTTTTCTGTGATAAAAAAGCCGAAAACCGGAAAAATCTTTGTCTGCCCGCAATGCAAACAAAAGGCAATCGCCAAAGCGCAGGGGAGAAGAGCCGCCTACCATGAGGACAGGGAAACCTGCCAGGTTATTCAAAAAATCAGCGATGAAGAATTGCTGATACGGATCTTCAAGGTACGCTGGGCATATAAGGAAAAAAAGAATACGCCTGCGAAAGAAATTTATGAGAACGCAAGGTTATTTATCCGCGTCGTTGGGAAAGAAGGCACCGACACAGAAGCGTTCTATTATGACAGCGGTTATGATAGCGCAACACACTGGCGGAGAGGAAACCGTCCGAGGTTTTCTCCCTATACAAGCAGTTATGAAGCCGATGATACCGGGGCGGTTTACCTGCCATCACTGAAAAGAGCCTTGCAGGGAACACCGTGGCAGTATTGCGCACTCCGGCAGTTCTATGAACCTACGAAGGAGGCAATGCAGGTCAGTACCTATCTGCGCGTATATCGGCGCTATCCAAAACTCATTGAGCATCTTGTCAAAGTCGGATTCGAGCACATCGTCGCAGACATTGTGTATCGGCACGGTATGGGATCAGAAATTGATGACACGCAAAAACGCACACACCGCATTTTACGGGTCAACAAAGAAGATTTGACCATGCTGCGTGAGTTAAATGCTGGCATCGATACATTGAGAGCATACCAGCAATACACGAAGCTTAATTTGCGCAGTCGGCAGGAACTTTTACAGTGGCAGCTCAAAAATCATGTGCATACGGTTCCAACGCAGTGGTTTGCCTATATGACGGCAAGAAAATTCATGCGCTATATGGACAGCCAGCTGCCAGACTATATGCAGCTGAAGCGGGCTTTCCTCTATCGTTCCCCGATGGAAGAAGCAATCTCGACTTACAGCGACTATCTGCAAATGTGTCAAGAACAGAATTATGATATGAAAAGCAGTCAGGTTTTGTTTCCCAAACACTGCAATGAGGCCCATGACGAGTTGAGCCGATACATTAAGAAGTGTAGGGACGAGCAAACAAAGCGTGCATTTCGTGAAGTATATGAGCATTTGGCAGAAAAGGCTAACCTCACTTCAAAGAAACTGCAAATTGTCTGCCCCAAGCAAACCGATGACCTCATCGCAGAAGGACAGGCTTTGCACCACTGTGTCGGCACCTATATTGAGCGAGTGGCAGCGAAAAAATGTCTGATCGTGTTTGTCCGCCGCGTGGAAGAACCAAAAAAGCCGTATGTGACCGTGGAGGTGCGCAATGGTAAAATCGAGCAAATCCATGGCGACCACAACAGCGACCCTACGGAAGAAGTAAAAAAGTTTGTTGACCTGTGGAGCCGCAAGGTGCTGCCAATGGCTTTGCAGGCCGCGTAAGAAAGGAAGTGCTTGTCTTATGAAGCAACTTGGAAATCTCGCCATCGTCTGCGCCCGGCGCAAGGATGTGACCCTGCGCATAGAGCAGGGGAGAGTAATGGTCTTACTGGACGGCCCCTACGCGCCGACAGCGTTTTCTGCCGACTGGGATGACGATGAAACCATCCTGTCGGTGATCCACGAGTTGAATTTCGGCCGATGCGCCCCCAAAAGCCAATGAAAACTGAGGAATGGCAGGAAAAAGCCGCTTTCATCGGAAAACTACGGGAACTGACAGACCGCCTGAACCGCTGCCGTGCGGCGTATGAAGCCCATACGCCGCTGGTAAGTGATGAGGTCTACGACATTCTGTTCAGCGATTTGCAGACGCTGGAAAGTTGGCTGGGGTTGAGAATGAAGAACTCCCCCACCAAGAAAGATAACCACCTGATATGAGAAAGCCTCCAATCTATGCGGTATTGTGCATAGGTTGGAGGCTTTTGTTTGGGAAAAAGAGTATTGCTTTTTCATTTAGGTACTTGCTTTTCTATAGAGTTGATGCTACAATAATGCTGAAATGAAATTCAATGAATTGCAATTCAACGATTTTGGAGGCACGATATGTTTATTGGCCGTGAGAAAGAACTGGCGCTTTTACAGCAAGACTATATTGGAAAAGCAGCAATGGTCTATGGCAAACGTCGAGTTGGCAAGACCACCCTGATTCAGAAAGCACTCAAATCGAGCAGCTATCGGACGGTTTACTTTGAGTGCCTGAAAGGTACAATGCAAGACAACATCAGCGGGTTTGTGCAGGAATTGGTCCGGGCAAAAATCCTACCTGTGCCATTGAATTTTGGTACCTTGCAGGATGTGTTCGCATATCTGAATGCTCTGCCGGAGAAAATCGTTGTCGTCATTGATGAATACCCCTATCTCAAAGCTATGAACGACTCCGCAACTGTCGATTCCATCTTCCAAAACATCATTGATAATCGGCTGGTCAATATTGAACTCATTCTCTCCGGCTCCCACATCGGCATGATGAAAGATGCGTTGCAGGAAAAGAATGCCCTGTATGGCCGTTTTGCTGTAACGATCAAGCTCAACGAGCTGAACTATTTGGAAGCTGCAAAATTCTATCCTGACAAAACTCCCTATGATAAGGCGGCGCACTATGCCGT
Source organism: Oscillospiraceae bacterium (assembly GCA_025758045.1). Classification (NCBI taxonomy): domain Bacteria; kingdom Bacillati; phylum Bacillota; class Clostridia; order Eubacteriales; family Oscillospiraceae; species Oscillospiraceae bacterium. The sequence goes on from CP107208.1 coordinate 2,318,470, forward strand.
TTTTGGTGGCTCGCCTTTTGTCAATCAAGCGCTGCAACCTACGGCTACAATTCGGGAAAACATTATCAGCACGATCCTCAACCCTATGAGTGCTGTCTATCTCTATGCCAGCCAACTGCTGCTCTCGGATTACTCTGTCAAAATCAATGCCGAGCGTATCTTCTCGGTCATTGGAAACGGGAAGAAGCGGTACACAGAAATTGAAGATAAGCTGGATGTAAAAAAGACCGGCAACCTCTCCAAACAAATAAAATCGCTGATCGACCTTGAAATCATCGCGCGCAATAGCCCTATCAACAAGATTGGAGATAATAAGAAGTCCACTTTTGAAATCAACGACAATCTATTGCGGTTTTACTTTACTTTTATCTACAAGAATGCCAGTGCCTTGCAGGTTTTGGGGGCCGAAGCATTCTATGATGAGTATATAGCGCCAGCCCTGACGGATTTTATCTCCCGCCGATTTGAGGGTATCTGCCGCGACTATTTCAGCCATCAGGTTCGTTCCGGTAAAATGAAGGGGGTACGCAATATTGGCAGCTATTACTATGACGACCCCGCCCATCGCAAGAATGGTGAGTTTGATGTCGCCCTGGAATTTGCCGATGGATATGAGATTTACGAAGCAAAATATTATGCCCAGCCGATGACCCTTGATGAAATTCATCGTGAGGTCCAACAGGTAGAGGCCATCAAAGAACTCACAGTCAAGCAGATTGGGTTCATAGCTATCAATGGATTTGCGGAGAGGGAAGAACCTTATCTTTATCTGGACGGAAATGATATTTTTGCAAACGAATAAGTACCATATAGTAAATATAGCGCAGAACAATCAATCGAAGGAAACCTGACAGCAAAAACTATAACAAACACATTGGAGAGGCAACCGTTTATGAAAAGCAGAAGAAAACATAGCTTCCAGTTTATGACTATATTATATTTTGTGATAGTATTTTGTATGTGCGTATCACGTTTTAACGTGATTATGACAATTATGGGTGGTCAACTAACGCGGGTGGAAGAAATTAATCTACTGCCGTTCCATAGTGTTAGAGAAAACTTGCAATATGGTCGCAATCCTATTTCATGGGACATGCTTTATAACATGGTAATGTTTGTACCGTTTGGAATAATTTACTGTTATTACCAAAAGCATTTTCGCGTATATAAGGCAGTCGGAATGTCATGCTTGACAACATTCTTTATAGAAAGCGCGCAGTTCATTCTAAAAACCGGTGTCGTAGACATAGATGATTTTATTGTAAACACATTGGGAAGTTTGATGGGAATTATGGTGTATGTTATTCTGCAACATATATCCTTCAAAAATCAAAAGTTTGAAATTCACGAATTGATTGATATAAGTGCGACAATGCTTCCGCCGATGTTTGTTGCCTTCGTTGCGGAAATGTTTCTGGGAGTTGGCTCACTAAAACTGTTGCCAGTTCACGGTGCAGTGTTACTGTGCTATGGAATTTTTGTCTACGCATTTTTAATAAGGGATTTTACCCGCAAAGCAAAAGTTTATTATCTGGTATGTTATGTAGGAATCTTTTGTTTAAGTCGGGTGTTACTGTAGAAACAATAGAAAAATAGAATTTTGACCAAATCATTGAACCGCAAACCAGAAAAATAAAGTACATATGCTGTTTTTTAGGGGGCTCGAAATATCCTCAGCAGCAAATTGACGTTTTCCGCAAACTATGGTATCATACTCTTGTAAGTGATTTATGTGTCCTGCAAAGCAATTTGCGCTGACGCACGTTGGTATTTTTGTACTTTGTGCCTGCAATGCCGCTGACCGTCTGGTCTGCGCATTGCGGGCATTTTTTATCCACGGGGGGCACCCCGCATAAAGCGAGAATGACTTTTGTGCTGCTATTGGCAGCGAAGAAAAGTTGTTCTCGCTTTTTTATTTTGGTTTAGCGCCGCCCGGCGTTAAAAATAAAAATTCAAGAAAGGCGAGATCACAATGATGGACGAACTCAAACAGCAATTTTACGAGGTCATGCACAAGTATCAAAAGCCGTTTTCGGAAGAAGGCGTCACAGCAAACCTTACGCAATGGTACGAACAGAAGCAGGGGCTTTTACAGCTTCTGCGTAGGCATCCGCTATGGAATGAAAAAGAACTGGCAATCGTGTTCCGCGTGGAGGAGCGGCGAGAGATCGACCGTGCTACGGTAGATGAAACGCGCGCCGCCATACTGGAACTGGGCCGCAGGGCCTGCACAGATGATACGGTGTACGAAAACTTTGAAACAGCCCTGCGCGCATCAACCGCAGACTATGCCCGGATACCAAACGAATACCGCTTGGACACGATTCGGCAATACGGCGACATCAAGTGCGCACCAGGGCAAAAGGCGAGCCGCATTATCAATCGGCTCTGCCTGAAATTTCATCTCGACCAAATCGAAGAGGAAGCGGAAGCGGGCGAGCCGGACAACCGTTATATGCGTACAGTAAAGCCATACAACGCGCTGTTTGCACGGCTGGCCGATGCTCTGAACCCGGCGCATATCGAGAAAACCGCAGTGCTGTCAATCCACCCCTGCGATTTCCTCGAAATGTCCAACCGTGACAACACTTGGAGTTCCTGCCATTGCTTAGAAGGCGGCGGTTACCGCGGCGGCTGCCAGTCCTATATGGGTGATGCTGTCAGCATGATTTTCTTCACGGTCAGTGACGAGTACACGCAGGACTTCCATACAGCCCCGCGCATCACGCGAGAAATTTTCTGCTATAAGGATAATGTTCTGCTGCAATCCCGATTGTATCCTACAGATTTGGAGGACCAAAAGACATTGTATCGCAGCATCGTCCAGCAGGCAATCGCAACATGCCTTGACAAGCCGAACCTGTGGTCACTTAAGCGTGGAAAAGATACCGAACCTTACTGCGAGTCTGCGGCGGACAGCAACCACTATCCCGACTATAAGTATGGATACGCGGTTGCATCTTTGCTGAAAGGCGAAAACGACTATGGCCAAATGACGATAGGCTCCGTAGCCCGCTGCGTCTGCTGCGGTGGAGAACAGAAGAACCATCGTTCCATACGCTGTGCAGAGTGCGGCAATATGTATGTCTGCAAGGGCTGCGGCAAAACGGTGCATGGATATGGGCGCTATATTGATGAGCACTTTTATTGCAATGAGTGCAGCTATGAATGTGCGGTTTGCAAAGAAAAGTTTATCGGTATGCCGCGCATCGGAATTGCTCGTTCCGGTGAGCAGCGTGGGATATGCCCTGCCTGCTATGAGCAGGTTGTTGGCGTATGCAGAAACTGTACGATTCATGGAGACTGCCTTTCCATCGGTGCCAATCGCTTCTGCCCGAACCAGATGAGCGGCCTTGCCGCATAAAGGAGGAATCCATGCAAGAATTGACGTTTGAAACCATTCTACGTCTGCCGCAGATGGAATTGAAAAAGAGGTTAAAAGCCGAGCTGAAAAGCAGGGGTTACCCCGTTACCGATAAGCCCGGCTACCTGTATGCCGAGGGAACGATTCCTGTCTTGCTGGTAGCCCACATGGACACGGTTCACCGTCAGCCTGTCGAGCAGATATGCTATTCGGCAGACAGGGCAGTAGCTATGTCACCGCAGGGAATCGGCGGCGATGACCGCTGTGGTGTCTGGATGATTTTGCAGATCCTGCGCACGGCGAACTGTCATGTGCTGTTCTGTGAGGATGAGGAAGTCGGCTGTGTAGGTGCAAAGAAATTCACAAGAGGTCCTTTGCGGCCACAGGTAAACTACATTGTAGAGCTTGACCGCCGGGGCAGTAATGATGCTGTGTTTTACCGCTGCGATAACCCGGAGTTTGAGGACTTCGTCACCTCGTTTGGGTTCGAGACGGCCAATGGCTCGTGCAGTGATATATCTTATATTGCACCGTATCTGGAAACGGCGGCAGTCAATATCAGCTGCGGTTACTACTGCGAGCATCAACGGCATGAGTACATCCGCTTAGAAGGGATGGAACTGAATGCCGACCGCGTGGCGCAGATGGTCACGCAGCAGACGGAACACTTTGAATATATGGAACAGCAGGACAGCTTCTTCGGCGGGCGAGTTTACCAGTATTCTATGTGGGGGATGGCCTCGGAGCGTGAAACCTACAAGTGGCTTTCACCGCTACCGAAAGAAGCAAAAATCAAGCTGGGAACAGCGGAACTTATCATGTCTCATGCCAAGATTGACCGGCAGGGGAAGGTTCATCGCTATGTTCCCAAATTGAAAGCTGCTGTCCTGACAGAAAACGCCATAGCAGTAATGCCGGACGGTAAGAAAGCGAGATATGATTCCCAAAAGGCCAAGTGCCAGAAAGTGGTGCCCCTGTCAAGGGCGTTGGAAATACTGAATACAATATAAATACAGCCCCTTCCGCTGATGCAATTTCAGCAGAAGGGGCTGCCATTTTATTTATATGAATTTCCCCGGCGGGTCACAAATTACCGATTCCAGATATTGTTTTCAAGATCGATAAGCCGCTTCTTATACTCGGCCATCCGCTGATCGGCTTTGCCGTCATCATCGGGAAAGCTGACAAGGTAGCCGGTGTCCGTGTCATGGAAGCCGATTTCGCCGGTAAGGCCGCATATATCGGAAACTTTCAGTAAGGTATGGGGGAACTGGGTGGCGAGATCCTAACGCCCGGCTCCGACACCACGCTGGGTGGCGGCGCGCTGCAATGGCCGCTGCCGGTGGCGGGCACGATCACCTCGCCGCAGGGCTACCGCACCGACCCGATCACTGGCGAAACCAGCTACCACAGCGGCACCGACATCGCTGTGCCCGAAGGCACCCCGATCCTGGCGGCTGCCGACGGCACCGTCACTATCGCCAACGCCCTCGACAGTTGGGGCGGCAGTTATGGCTACCACGTCAAGCTCGACCACGGCGGTGGATTGACGACACTGTACGCGCACTGCTCGAGCATCTGCGTCACCGCAGGCCAGCAGGTCAAAGCCGGGCAGGTCATTGCCTACGTCGGCCACACCGGCCGCGCGACGGGGCCGCATCTGCATTTTGAGGTTCATTCGTCTTGATGTCCGGCGCTTGCCGTCGTGTCTTTGCGGTCAGATGCCTTGTGTACTTTCTCCAGCACTTCCCTTAAAACCGGTGGGACGGGCGCGCCCATCTCGGCGGCGTTTTCCAGAATGCTGCCCAGCTCCGTGGCAATGTACCAGGTCAAAACGACGGGCGTCAACAACATATCGTAATCAAACGGCAGTTGCAGGCCAAGCACATGGTTGATCACCAAACCCAAAAAGATATCGGTCAGAACACTTACACAAATCATAATGGTGCTGCCACCCTTGTGCCATAGCCCTTTCCGCGCCTTGCTGGAATTCCATGTTTTCTCCTTAACGGCCAGCGCGGTGCCTGTCACACAATCCAGCAGCATACAAATTGCATACAAAACCGCCAGCCACCCCAGCCAACCGTGCAGGGCAGCCCACAGCCCGAACGCACCGACACTCGCCAGTTTTTCCACAGTGTTTACTTGCATGATTTTAAATTCCTTTTCTCACAAAACTTCTGTTATTTGATCTATTATTTAAAGAGAATCAAGTTCAATAAATGTAAACGTCCACTATTTATATACAGTATAGCTGGATTCATAACACAGTGCACCAGACACACAACTATTTTTGCTCTTTGATTGGTGTTTCTAATTTTTTGAATTGAGATTTACAATTCGCTGTAAACGTTCTCTGTATATAGTGAACGTTCAAATTCAGCCAATTGGCAAAAAACGAAAGAAGGTAAATTTATGCTTTTTGAAGGTATTAATCGCATTTATCGTGATTATGGGGTGTTTGACTATCCCCGGTCTGGTGGGTCTCGCCATAATGGTATGGACATTGATGGCGTGAATAGTTTTGTCATTCGCATGCCGAGCTTTAATGGTAAAACGATTTCCGGCACGGTGACTCGCTCCCGAATCGTTACTGACCATAGTGATTCCACTTGGGAATGGGGCTATTATGTTACCGTTAAACTGAGTACCCCGCAGACTGTCGATGGAACCGCCATTCACTATTTGACCTTTGCACATAATGCAAGAAACCTTGTTTCTGACGGGGATACTGTCACCACGGGTACGCCGCTTGCTATTGCAGGCAAAACTGGCAATGCTGAAGGTGAGCATATCCACTGTCACCTTCAGGCTCGCAACGTAAACAATTCCGGCGCGTATAATCCTGTGGGCTTTTCTGGCATTCGAAACGAAAAAGGCGAGTACAACATCAAGACATCCGGGAGCATGCAGAAAATTGAACTCGGCCCGGTTTTGAATTCTCAAGCATCGGCAATTTGGAACAAAGCAAAGGCTCTCGGCGTAACCTATGCGGCCTTTTATGCCGATCCTGATAATTCGCGCCAGATTATTCAGTTGGGGCCTGTTTCAAATTCTATGGCATCTACCCTTTATTCCTATGCGGTCAATGAAATGAAAGTCTCTTATCGAAGTTGGTATATCTAACGATGCTATGGCTATAAGACAAACCCGCACGATAGAGTACTGTACTGCCATTAAGATGCAATGAACAAAGATGCGCCCTGTCGAAGACACAAAGCTTCGACAGGGCGCATCTTTGTCTGCATTGTGATATCCGTCTCCACTTTGTCGGAACATTTAGGCGGCCTATGGCAAAGCAAAGTTAACAGCGAAGCCAAAAAGACGTGTGGGTAGAATCTTGTAAAATGTTGCGGTGAGCCGGTGGTGTTCCGCCTACCTTTTAAGGCAAACCAACCCCTGCGCCTTGGCCAACCACTACGTCTCTTGCTCAATTCCCAAAAAGCAAAACGGCAGATACTCCCAGGACACATTACTCTGGACGCTGATTCTGTACGGGCGCTCGCCCGGCATGAATAGAATTTCCCCGACCTGCGCGGAGGACGGCAGATAGTAGGTGAGGGATACCGTCGCTTCACTGCTTGGCGCTGCGGCGGATTCCGGCGTACCCGCATACAGGGAACTGGAATCCTGCTGCGAAAGCAGCGTGACGCGATAGGCTGCGCCGGCCAAAGGATATTTGATCGGGATGGCTTCTTCCTCATGTGTTTCTATCTGCACCGGCTGCAACAGCCCTGTGCAATCCAGATGCTGCCCAAACATTTCCAATAGAACTTTTTCAAACACCTCTTGCGAATAGTAGGGGATGCCTGATTGGTAGACCAGCGGCTGTATTTTGCTTTGCGCAGTCAAATACAGTATGGTTGCAGAAACTGCGTGGTAGATGGTGTCGTCTGCCGCAAGAGTGCTTTTACTTTCCATTGCAACAAAGGTGGACGGCGCTAACCAGAGCAAAAGCTGGCTGTCTTCCAGAAAGCGGGCCAGATGTTCGGCCGCCTGGATGTTCTCTATGCGCCCGGCTGACGTTTTATAGGTTCCCCAACCATTTCCGCTGGGCGCAATGGCCATGCCGTAATAGCTGAAATCTCCCATAGACGTTCTGACATCCAGCGTATAGGGTGCCATCGGCAAGCCGGTGGTCATATCCGTTCCGCCGGGAATATATATATTTCCGGTTTGTGATTGTCCTGCTTCCAACTCCAAAGGAAATTCCAGCTGATTTTCCCCGAATGGCCAGGTTTCGTGTACAGGGCAGGAGTCTAACGATATCTGATCCGCATGAAGTTCCCAAAGCCCTGTTTCCCGCAGTGCTACGATCGCATCCTCTGGCAACAGGACCGGCGTCGATGCATCCTCGCCATAAAACTGATGGTTTGGATACAAAAAGATTGTTTCGATCGTGAGAGGCTGATCTGTATAGTTGGTGATTGTTATTTCGGCATAGAGAGCCCAATTGGGATTGTCCGGCTGGTCGTATAGTTGCTGATAACAGCTCCGCTCTGGTGAAACTGAGACTGCGAGCGGTTCGGCCGTCGGTCGCGGCTGAGCAGTGGAAGAAGGCGATGAATGTGTTTGACTGACAGACAAATGCGAAGAATTGCTACACCCAGCGAGAATAATTGTGGATAATATGATTGCCATCATTCTACTATGTTTTCTTCTCATCTACATTCTCCTTTGCATTCTTTTTGAAATTGTTCAGAAGCTCTTTTGTTTTGCTGTAAAGAAAGTTGCTCGAATAATCTAATAAAATTATATCGGTTCCGGCTGATCACGTCAACCATGTGGCGGATTCTGTGCTGATCTTAACTGTTATATTGCAGTGTTTTTGTCTTTGCCCCAAGCCTCTTTGATTTTTTGAAGCGCTTTGATTTTGGTTTGGTTGATGGCTTGCCGGGTTTTGTGCTTTTGCCGTGCAACTTCGGCAACGGATCGCTGTTCAAAGTAGATGGCATAAACGATTGCAAACTCGTACTCATTCAAAACCTTATGCAAGTCTTGAAGAGTCAATTGGTCATATTGGTCACATGTACTTGTCTTCTGCGCATACTCAAGGGCTTGTGGAAGCGTAGCATCTTCCAGGTAAGAAGTACCCCGTTCTTTTGCCTTTTGTTTTGATAGCGCTATATATTCGTTTTTCACCGAATTGGCTATGTAACGAGTGACGGTGGCATCATCCGTTGAAGACAAGCGGCTCGTATCCCATGTTTTCAACATTGAGAGCAAAAAGCATTGCAAGTCTTCAAAGCTGTCCTCCCTGTGCAGGAAGAATGCATACCGCTTTATGAGCGGTTTGAACTTTTCGACAAGTTCTAAGGCAGCGTTAGCGTCGCCACCTTGATAGTCAAGAATTTGTTTGTGAATCTCTGCAGGCATTTTTCTCTACTACCCCTTGGGGTAAAGAGAAAAACACTGCAGATTTGTAAAGCACTCTAAACAGCGGTTAAAATAGGTGCCTGAATGGTATTGGCTATACCATAAAGCCCTGTACAAACAGGAATCGTATTGGTATTCAAGCGCGCTTACAGCACATTTGATACTATAGTTTTAAACGCCTTCTTTTGAATACCTTTTCCCTGCATGTTCCTCATCGTTTCTTATTGCAGAACCGTCAAATTGGTGTCGGACACATAACAGATGCTACCGCTTGCGGAATCTGTATTGATAGCTTTGATCATCAACACTTTGCCTCCATTAACGCTTACGCTGATAGGGCGCACATTTTCATCTCGAACGATGTTATCGACACGGCCAACCAATACATCGTCCACATAGATTTCTACACTTATGTTTGCGTCACGACTTGTGTCGTCAGACGTCAAAATGTTGGCCTCGAATGTATCATACCGACCATCAAGCTTAAATTTTGCCCATGCTTCCTGCCAAGGGTCAAACTTATAGGATACACTGTGTGTTGTCCCATACAAATCACGGACGGAAGCCACCTGCTCACATCGCTCGCTGTCTAACAGTTCCAGATTATCTAAGCGTTTGGTCTCCACCTCGTCTAAGTACCCCTGCGCTACGACTGTATCGATCTCGTCCATCGAGTAAGTATTCAGCAAAACGGATTTCAAATTTTCAACCTGTTCTTGTAGCGCGGCATTTTCACTTTGTAATGTCTGCGTCTCAGAAGTGAGCGCGGCGTTTTGATCTTTCGTTGAGTTATATACGTTGATCAACTGCTCGGTGATTGCGACCGTATCACCCGACTGTGCCAAATCAGCGGCCTGAGCATCATCTCCCAAGGTAGAGATGACATTTACAATGGTTTGCTGCGAGGCGTTTTGCAGACTGGTCACCTGATTTTTAAGATCGGCCGACACCTGCGCTTGGAAAATTCCAAAAAAAGCGCCTACCGCTCCAAAAATCGCTGCAAGTGCTGTGGCAATGTTTTGGACTTTTTTCGCTTTTTCCTCTGTCTTCATTGTGGCGATTCCTCCTTTTTACCTATCGACCGTAGTCTATACCCAACTTGTAATACCGTTTCCAAATAATCGGCCAAGCCGAGTTTCTTCCGCAAAGTATGAATATGCATATCTAGCGTGCGCGTTTTTACATTCGGGGGCAAATTCCAGATATTAGTTAATATTTCCTGGCGCGAAAGTACTTGACCCTCGTGCAGGATCAGGTAACAGAGAAGGCGATATTCCATTTTTGCCAAGTGGACAAATTTTCCTTGCGCCAGAACTTTATGGGTTAACAGTTCCACACGGATTGGTCCATAGATTAGCGCATCTTGTTCAACTGGCGGCATCCAAGATCGATCCTTTCCACTCGTAACAATCCCGCAAATATCCCCACAAGGTTGCAGTTCCAAGCAACACGACAACCAACAACAGAAGGATCACCCAGGCATTATTGTAGGGAAGGCCCTCCTCACCGGCGTACCCCTGGGTCGTGAAGAAGTTCGCCGCATGGAACAGCGGCCAGAACCCCAGCCACTCGATGCCGCCATCCATACCCGAGAGGCTCAACAGCGCGGGCAGGCAGTACCCCACGGCGCTGACGAACAGCGCAGGCAGCAGGTTGCCGAACACACGGCCCAGTGTGAGGGTAATTGCGCCCATGCAGAGGCAGGCGGCGATTCTACACACAAACCAAAACAGCAGCACGTCGGACAACGTAAACAGTGCGGGCAGGCTCTCAAACTCCGAAATGCTCATGGCCGGGGCGAACAGGGCGGGCAGGCCGTAGTCCCGCAGCACCTGAATCAGATGCGGCAGGCAGGACGCCGCCGCGATCAGCACCGCCACGCCCGCACTGACCGCAAGCTTGGCCCGCACCGTGCGCTTGCGGCCGAGCGGTGTCGTGCAAAGGATTGTCTCCATGCCGCCGCGGCGCTCCATTGAGAAAAGCCCTGAAAAACACAGCGCACAGGCCAGCCCGGCCAGCAGCGTATCCTGCACGTCGGCATCGCCGGTGAAGCCGAACAACTCCTTGTAGCCGCTCTCATAGACGAGCCACGCGCCGGGATGTTCTTTCAGATAGTAGTTGATGTTCTGGTTGATAACCCGGCTGTAGACACTGTACTTTTGTTGCAGCGAACTGAACGCCAACATTGCATCGCTGGACAGCTCCCCGGCCGCCACCTTCCGCTGCACTTCGAGCATCGGGGCAAATTCTTCTCCCTGCTCCTCCAGCCAATCATAGCTTTCTTGGGTGAACGGCCCGGAGGTATGTTTCATGTAATAGGCGTAGTAGATCTCATCCGGCCCGATGTAGCTCTCGGCGGTCACCCCCTGGTAGATGCCAAACCCGGCGAACGCCGCCAGCACCAGCGCCGCGCCGTTGAGAAGCAGCAGCTTGCGGGCTTCTTCCTTATAAACAGAGGTCGCGTGCGTCTTGTGCCGCAGCCCCAGCAGGAACCCGCGCTTTGACGCAGACAGCAGTTGCGCGCGCAAACACCCAGCAAAAAGCAAAGGTCAGAACCCCGCCATACACAACCGCCGCCGTCCACTCGACGAGCGGCAGGCCGATTGGCGAACCAAACCAAAACAGATTGCGGTAATTTCCCAAAAGTTCGTTGGTTTGCAGCAGGCTGGCTAAATTGGCGTATTTAATCACATTCAGCCGGCTGGTGGCCGGAATCGCGGCGCGGATGCCAAACATCACAAGCGGCCCGGCGGGCAACGAGTGCCGCCAGCATGACCCACAGCCCCATGACAAACGCGCCGGCCCACTTGGCCAGCAAAAAGCGGAACAGGTACTGCCCGACCGTGATCTGCATCGTGCAGCGCATCAGGGCGGGCACGCTCTGGATCGTGCGGGTCAGCGGGCCGAGGCCGAACGTCGCGGCGCAGTAGGCGAGGTTGACGCCGTACAGCAGCGCAAGCACGGCCAGCAGCGACAACGCAAACGCGCCGAGCTTGGCCAGCGCCGTTTGCAGTCGTCCGCCGGGCAGCGAACGAACCAGTGACAGCAAGCCGCTGTCCCGCTCCTGCCGCACGAGCAGCAGCGCCTGCACGAGCATCGACACCAGCAAAATCAAATCGGTGAAAGCATAGGAGATCGCAGTGTACAGACCTTTTTGCGGGTAATAATCAATGGCTGTCTCGCCCAAACCGGCGCACACCGCCGCCGTAACTTCAATGTTTTTCAGGTCATACCCGGTCTCATCGTTCTGGAAAATCGAGATGCCCGCCAGCTGCCCGGCCTTGGTCTGCACGCTGTCGAGGAAGTCGCCGTACCCGGCCACCGTGTCGTACTCGCTGACCAGTTGGGAGAGCAGCGCATAGTCCAGCGACAGGCTGTCGGTGTACAGCGTGTAGGTTTTGTCGTGGTAGGTCTGTTCCCAGGCGTCGAACAAATCTGCGTTCTGCTCACGGTAATACTGCAAGGTCACGCTGTTGCCATAGGCGAGGTCGCGGTAGTAGTTTTCGAGCCGCAGCAGCGACTCGGTTTCGTCGAGCTTGCCGTGCAGAAAGTCACCCTTGGCGGCCATGTCCGAACTCTGGGCAGCCAAATCAGCCCCCACGGCGCGGTAGGCCGCGGCGTGGGGGCTGATTTGCGGTAGGGCGGGTGCCCATCCAGAACAATAGAGGACTTGATTTGAATTGGTATCAGATTTCTCCTTTTCGCAGTGAATGAAATGGATTGGCAACTGCAACACTGAGCATGTTTTAACACATACAACTAAAAAAGATTACTGCCAAGAAGCAGGTCTTGATAAAATTATGTTTACGACGAAAGACAACTGATTGTGAGATACACTTGCTCTTCAAACAAGCAAGGCTTCATTCATTATGTGCAACTCGGTTCATTTTATCAGATTTGCACACGGATACTGGATAAGCTTTGTGTTGTCCCCGTTTTCAGCATAAATCTGAGCAATGACGTTTCCTGTTTCGTTTGCAAAAAGACGGTAGTTTGTTTCCGTGCCCATATCCAATCGGACGGATTGCCATGTGGCTGTTTTTAGGTTATACAAAACAAGATGAGCAAAATCCTTTTTCAAATATGCCTGCTGCTCGGGAAATGTGCTAAACAGAAGCCATTCCTCGGCAATCGGATGTGGGGTCAACAAATAACAGGGGGTGCACTGTGGAATGGGTAGCCGCGAAAATTCTGTGTCTTCCTTTTGTAAAACGGTAAAATAGGGTGCACTCCCGCAATTGTACCACTTTATAAAAAAGGTTTGATCTTGAATATAGAGTTGGTCCGCCGTATATTGCGCGTCTTCATATTCCGGCAATGCTAGATTCTTCCTCCACAAAACCGACCCGTTTATTGAATTGCACTGCAACCAATTGCTTCCGTCCATTTCTTTCATTAAATAGTATAAATAGGTTCCATCTGAGGCAATGGCGGTAATTTGTGGAGGCCTTTCTAACGATAGATTGGCGGTGTTAAAAATTTCAAGTAGCCTCTCTGTGGATCTGTTCCACAGCAGGACCATTTGCAATTGTGAATCGGCTGTTACCAGAAATGCTGCTGTGTCCTGATCAACTTTAGCAAATCCAACCAATGACGTTGCCGCAGCGGCATCTCTTAAAAGCGTTTCCGTTGTACCTGTGACAAGATCTGTCATAATAATGCTCACGGTTCCATTACGGAAAGGGAACGAATACAATGTTTGGCAATCAAACAAAAACGGATCCACAGAGGAAATGGGAGAGGTATTCGTTATTCTGATGAGCCTTGTGTCGCCGCTTTTGTAATCGGCTGTGACCAAAAGCTCTTCAAACTCTTCCTCTTGGGCCGCATTTGAAAGTGTACGCGCATTTTGTATCCAATAACAAGAAATAATGTTATTGTCCAAGAAGCCGATCACCTTTAAGTCTGTTCTGCCTATTGTATCAATCTGACTGTACATATCTACAGCTTGCGATGTAATAATTTCGCCGTGGATCGTCACCAATCGATCAGAAGTATGCCAAACTCGCCAGAAAAAACAAATTGTGACACCTAAAACAATGACTATAGATAGAACAAAATATAATTTTTTTGATTGCACTGTACCCGTCCCTTTATGGAATAACCTATCATGGTTCATAGTAGAGTTCCTTTTTGACGCGCTACATTTCAAGCCGCAAAATAGTCACAGGTGGAATATACGACCGAAGAATTGATGTAATATTTGCCCGAGGAATAAGAACTAGAAGACTGTTGATTTGTTACATCAGGATCAGTTACCTGGATTGTTGCATTAGAAAGGTTATATCCGCTAACGCTCATAAAATGGCCGGAACTAATATTAATTGGCCATTTGCTCGTGTCATTATAGCTGGTCCGCTTTGTTCCTTGAATGGCACCTGTATGTAAGATTGGAGGGTTATTGTTGCTAATTACGCTGGCCATCATATTCAGCATTTGTTGGGAAGATGTATATGCACCATTTTTCCACAAAGCCATATAAACAACCCCTGTAGGGTCACCGCCTTCTCCATACAAGCTAGTATTAATATAGTAAAACATCTTCGAAATCTCAAAGATGCCATTGGTTGGACTGTAACAATAGGTGGCCGGTTTACTAGCATCACTCATTTCCGACATAATTGTGGACAAATTTTTCACAAGACCATAATGAGCCAGTGTTTGTCGCACTGTAGAGGGACCACAGCTAACACCATTAGGTTGGCGCGTATGTGGGACATAAATTGTCATACTATTACTTGCCCGGGTTAAGGCAGACGGTCCAGAATCGCGAACACTCATTAAATAATCACACTTTTTCTTGGCGGCCTCTTTGTAAGCGTTTGAATAAGTTGGATTATCCAATATTTCCTGTAAGGTATCCTGTAAGGTAGGCGGGTTACTATTTTCAGCGTAGGGTTCTGCTGCAAATGCACAAACCGTAAAAGTACAACTGAACATTAATGCGAGTAATAGTGAAAAGAAGTTTTTCATAAATAACCTTCTTTCTTGTTCGTGTTGCGTCAGTTATTGTATCTTTGCATATGGGTGTTCTATCCATAGAGGCGGGGTTACTTCTTGGTTTCATTAGGATCTCTTGTTAGAGCTTCCGGCCGCTTGGGCTGATAGTTCCAGCCATAGCAGTCCACAGCGCCGCTGCGTTCCCGTTCCACCATCTTGTGCAGTGCCGAAGCCAGCGCTTCGGTGAATCGGTTGTCATTCTTGTTCATGGGTAAAACCTCCATTCTGTATTTTTCCTGCAATCAGCATACTGGCCGCCAGGGTAACGGCCGCCGCTGCAGTTTTACTAAGCCAAACTCCCCAAGGGAGGAGTGGAAGCACGCTGAAAGCTACTGCCAATACGAGCAGCTCCCACATCATCCGCTTCCGATTTCGATCGAGTTCTGCTGGCGTCATGGCAATGTGGGGGTCATTGCAAGGACCTGCCAGGCCAATCACAAGACAGGCGATCATTCCCACCAGTGAATGCCCCACCACCGGCCATCCGGCTGTAATCTGCGGGTATAAGAACAGACCGCACAGAACGATCAGCGAAGAATTTATCAGGCACCGTATAGCCGAGCCCGCATGGTGACCGCCGACGCGGTGCCGCAGGCTGGTAAAGACAACAAAGAACAGAACGGTGGAATATACATCCGAGACCAGGAGACCGATCAAAAACAAAATCGGATAAAAGACTGCCGCCAGCAACCGGCGTTGTAATCCGTACACAGCCCACTCGTAGTCCTGCGCCGGGATCAGTTTTTTGGCCACAAAAAAGGATGCTATTTTCTGAGCCGGATGGAGCATAACCGCTTCACCTCTTTGGCTTAAAAATAGCATCCTGTTTGCGAGTTGGCAAGGAATATGTCCCGAAACATTCAAAATATGTCCCGAAATGACATGCGTATGAAAAATCAAAGGGATTTTTGTGTAATTTGATCGTGCTCCGGCGCAGGCGAAATAGTCTGATGAAACAGTACCGTGGAGAACTGGAACCAGCCGTCCTGGCACAGAATGGCCGGACAGGCGCCATGATCTGCCAAAATGGAGACGATGTTTTGCAGTCCATATCCATGCGCAAGTGGATCGGCCTTGGTCGTTACAGGCAACCCATTTTCCATTACGGGCGCTTTGTCAATGGTATTCATCACGGAAAGAATGGTTTTCTCCTCCGAACACTGAATCTTGACGCGAATCAATCGTGTTCCCTTCTGCGTCTTGCACGCCTCGATTGCGTTATCCAGCAGGTTGGAAAGTACCACTACCGTCTCTTTGTTGGAAAGCGGGAACTCGGCAAGATCGTTGATGGCAAAATCCACTTGAATCCCCAGTTCACAGGCCTGCGCATACTTTTGGTTCAAAATGGCGTCCACCACCGGGTTGTTGGAATGGACAGCCAACGCATCCAATTGACCTGTCTCGGAGATTTCCGCCAGGTACTGCCTGGCGGCCGCCAAATTTTCCTCCTGCAGCAAACCGCCGAGAACCGAGAGATGGTGTTTGAAATCGTGGGTCTGCTTACGTTGGGCGGTTTGGGCCTCCAGCAAAACCTGCGTTTTTTCCAATTGAGTTTCGAACTGGTGTTGGAGTGCCACGTTTTGCTTTCGCTCCTCGGCTTCCTGCTCAATGTGGTGCAGCAGGCCCATCAAAACAGCGTTGGCGGCCACCAATCCCAGTGCGTTTACGATGGCCCAGTGACTGACGCTGTGGTCTTTGGCCGTTACCTGGAAAAGAAATGTTATGGTTCCTAGTGACACCAGCGGAAAAACCAGCATAGCCAAAAAGCCGGATACTGAAATTTTCTCAATTTTTGTCCATGACTGCGCAAATCGCCAAATGGCAAAAGAAACCACAAAGATAACAATATAAGAGAACAATGCACAAATCATATAAAGCTGCGGGTCAGCAAATATCTGCTCTCGCGGCATCCCCACCCAGTTGCAGAACAGAAAGATGGCTGCCGTATCCAGGGCCAGCATAATGACATAGCTGAAAACTGCACACAAGCATTGCGTCAGAATCTTGCCCTCATAGCAAGCATGGCAAAAGACGGTGAACACCATGACTAGCAGAATCGCCTTGATCGGGAATTCCCTGATAACGGGCACCACGGTGATGAGATAGCCTGCGGCCAATGTTCCCAGGAATGCCAACACCAACTGCCGCTTTGCGCAGGTCCGTCGGAACAACGCGGTACACAACAGCAGGCAGGAAATATGTCCAATCAAATCCACGGTCAGTAAGGATATTTGTTCGATCATAAAGCGCCCACCCATAAGTTGTATGTCTGCACAATTTCGTTGCTGTTCTGTTTGCTGACCGGGAGGTCCGTGCCATCGGTCAAAGTCAGATGGGTTCGGTTGAGAAAGCAGATATGCCGCATGTTGACCAGGATCGTCCGGTACGTTCGCAAAAAGCCCTGAGTGCCGAGCCGTGCTTCCACATCACCGAGCGATTCATTGCAATCATACGAAGCTCGGTTGTTGTTTTGAAGGTGGTACGTTACCTTGCGCTTCTGTCCCTCGACATAGAGAATGTCCTCAAACTTGACCATCACATTGCCTGCGTCGGTGACAATGGCATACCGCAGGTGTTTTTCCCGCACCTTCTTGACGGCCTCGCTCATCACCCGGTCAAAAGCCTGCTCCAGGTGGTTTTTGAGCAGATACCGAATCGCGTCCACCTCATAACCGAACGGAGCATACTCCACATACTCCGAGACAAAGATCAGCACGATTTGTGGATTGGTAGCTCGCAGCTGCGAGGCGACTTCAATGCCGTTCGTGCTATGCAGATCGACGTCCAATAACGCGATGTCATACGGTGAGGTGATGCTTTTCAGCAGCTTTTCGCCCGATTGATAAAGATCGAGTCTGTATTTGACATTAATCTTTTTCAAGTAACCCCTTGTCAATGTCTCAATTTTTTGAAGCCACAACTGGCTGTCATCACATATGGCAATTCTGAGCATACGATGATTTCCCCCTGGCTGGAATGCCAAACAGCACCGCAAACAGCGCTGCCGCGCTGTGCCAGACAAGCGAGGTGCTGTTTTTCCATTTTACCTTGTGTCAGCTCGGTTTGTAAAGTCGTTTGTGCGGTATTATGAGTTAGTATTATGGGTCATTCTGAGAATTCTGCAAAAGGAGCTGCCTGGCCCGATGAATGCGGGTTTTGACGGCCGCGGCGCTGCTATTTGTTATGTGCGCAATCTCCTTGATGGAATACCCCTGCACACGCAAAATCAAGGCGGTGCGGTAAACGGGTGGGCATCTCATCGAGGCTTTTCAACGTTGTTTCCAACCGCATTTTGGTTAATACGACATCCGCAGCATCTTCATGTAGGGATGCTGGTTCCACATCCACCGCGTCATAAGATAACGCACTTCGGCGATCCCACTTGCGCATGAAGTCGATGGTGCGATTCCGTGTGACCATGCGCAGGTAATAGGCGAGCTGTTTGGCGTTGTCCGTGCGGATGGAATCGATCTTCTCAATCAGCTCGAGGCAGGTCTCGTGCAGCGCATCCTCGGCAAGTTTATCATCATGGGTGATGGCGCGCGCCACCTGGTACATCATCCCGTAGTAGGTGGTGTAAATTTCGGTGAATTTATCCTTCTGCTCCTCAGTGTCGAGAATGGCGACATAAAAGGCAAGCATATCCACATCCTCCATACAAGAGATATAAATGCGTATACTATATATTCGTACGTATGCTTTGGGGATGTGGTTTCATATTTCGACTACAGCCAGGAAGGTTTGGCAGGCCATCCCGGCTGTATTTTAGAGGTTCCCGTGTTTGGATTGTGGAAGGTTTAAGGGAGCGGGCGGACGCTGGGGTCAGCAGCGCTTTTCAAAGTCGGTTGAAACGGTTTCGGTTACACCGTTTCGGGTGACTTTGGCGGTGGTGTTTAGTTTGTACGTTGTCCCGGATTTAATGGCATAATAACCGACAAACTCATGGCGAGGACCGTTGTAAGTCTCACTGACCTGAGATACCTGCGTATAGTTTCCGAAAAAGCCCTTTTCATATAGTGTAAGCGTACATTCTATTTTTGTTGTACCCTCCAAAGCAATAATAGCACTTGTATAGCTTCCATCATACGCCGACATACTAGGGCTGATGGATGCTACATTCCGCCAACGGGGCTCCGCAGCAAGAGCCGTTGTGCTGACAATACCAAGCAGAAGAGTTATAGCAAGCAGACTGCGCAAAAACTTTTTCATGATATGTACACCTCTTTTGTATGGAAACCTCATACCTTCTATTCGTATGAAAATGAAAAAGGTTACACCCATAAATAACATTTTTGAAATTTATCTTGCTGTCATCCATTTGATGAACTATCCAACTTTATCCCTTCAGCGACACTGATTATCTCGGATAAGTCACAACTGGAACTCACTTGATAGGTTAAGCCATCATTCTGCCATACTAATACATTACTCCCGTCTATAGTGGAACACAAAACAGCGTCGATTCCATCAAAAGAAATCTGATAATAATGGGTATATTCGTCATCAACAAAAGTTGATTGTTTATCTTGTATGGGCAATATCCGTACTGTTAACCATTCGCCGTTTTCTGATTGATACTCATTCCAAAAACTGGTGTTTGATGTTCTATTAGAAGGCGTCTCTGTAAACCCTTCCGGCAAATAGGTCAATTCAACATTTTGGAGCAGAATCACTGCATTTGGATCATCTTCCTTGGAATAGAGGATCTCCACAAACTGATCCCGCCAATTCAGCACGGTGGATACCACCGCCTCCTGCACAGCCTGCACAGGCATCAGTATGCAAGCAAACGCCGTCACGACCGTCGTGGCCACCACGAACAGCCGCTTTGTAGCGCGCCAGGCACCTTTACGTTCCTGTTTCCGTTTGGCCTGCTTGAGCAGCCTGTCCATCTTCTTCTGAAATTCTTCCGAAGGATGGAAGGCCGCGTTCATCTCTTCCAGACTCGGCATGGCGGATAGCTCCCGATCTTCAGCCTCAGCCACTACAAGTGCAATCAAGGCATCTGGCGAGATACGGATTTCACGGTTTTCCTGCTGATTCATCTTGTGCCTCCATTTCTTTCAGAATCATCTGCCTTGCCCGGTGAAGCCGTACTTTTGCATTCTGCGGCGTGATTTCCAAAATTTCGGCAATTTCCTGGATGGAGTATCCCATCATGCGCAAATCCAAAGGGTCTCTGTACTTGTCATCCATCTGTTTCACAAAAGCAACCAGCTCCTAAAAAGCGATTGCGTTCAGCGCAACGTCCTCGGGGCCATTCTCGGTTGTGGGATGATTCGCAAGCTCATCATCGCTCGTTGGCTTCATCTTGTTCAGTTTGCGCACGGCGTCCACCGCTTTGCTGTGTGTTAACAGTACAATATACGTTTGAGCTTCTTTGCGTCATCGATTTCCACTTCATCTATTATCCGTATCAGACGCAAAAAGGTTTCATGTACGGCGTCCTCCGCCAAATAGTGTTCTCCCACCACACCGATGGCTACATGGTACATCATCCCTGCATAGTTTTCATAAATATAGGCGATTTTATCTTTCTGTTCCGCTGTTTCCAGCATCGCCATATACATCCAAAGCATATAAGTTGCTCCTGTTTTATGTGTCGCTTTCCCCGCCGATGTCCTGCTGCAAGAACCAAGTGACATAATTGGCAATGAACTGCTTTTGCTTGAGCGAACAGTGATCCAGTTGATACATCAGCTCCTCCGAAAAGAATTTTCTTTGGGGTAACTGCGTGGCTGGCAGCAGGGTGTAAATTGAACAGTCCAATGCATCGGCGATTCTGTACAGATATTCGATTGATACCTTGTTTTTTGCCCGTTCCAAACGACTGATATATTGCATGGTTGTACTTAAATTTTCTGCGAACTCTTCTCGCGTCAGGCCGTGGGCTTTTCGCTGTTGCCGGATGCGTTTGCCGATTTCAAGATAGATATTTTCCAAACTTCTCACCTCAAAATAAGCGTAGCAGGTGCCGTTGCGAAAATTGAGCGCTACTTTTGGTTAGTATTAGTCAATATATGAAAATCATACTGCATAGCACTGATTTCAAGCGTTTTGTTCATGGCGGACTCCTGTGTTTTTACTTACTTTGCCCATTATAGCGCACCCGCCGGGGAAATGCAAACAAATAAATAATGCGTATTATTGCGTATAAGAAAAAATAATGCGTAAATTTGTTGGGAAATGACGTATTCAAAACGTATAAGGTAAATATAAGCATTGAAGGGAGTTGATGTTATGCTTATTGCTATCGACCACGGCAACAAACAGGTCAAAACAGTTCACGGAAATGCTATCGTTTCCGGTGTGCAGAAAAGCAAAACTCGGCCTTACGGCAGGGATGTACTGAAATACGGCGGCAGTTACTATACGCTGTCCGCACAGCGCATCCCGTACCAAAAGGACAAAACCACAGACGAGCGTTTCTTTATCCTATCGCTGTTTGCCATTGCGGAGGAAATCGAAGCACAGAACGCTTATACTTCCGGGCTGATGCCCATTGACCTTGCCATCGGCTTGCCACCCGCACACTTTGGCGCACAGAACAAGGCGTTCGTGCGTTACTTCAAACGCAAGGAACCTATCTACTTCTCCTACCGTGACAAGCTGTACAGCATCCTGATCCGCGATGTGCAGTGCTATCCGCAGGCGTTTGCAGCGGCGGCCATGATGCTGGGCGAGTTGGCAACAGTGCCGCGTGCGCTGATTCTGGATGTGGGCGGTTTCACGGCGGATTATCTGCTGCTGAAGAATGGCCGTGCCGACCTGTCTACTTGTGACTCGCTGGAAAATGGCGTGATTTTGCTGTATAACCGCATTCGCTCTAAAGCCAGCTCCGATTTGGACATTTTGTTGGAGGAAACCGATGTGGATGCCATTCTCTTGCAGGGGCAGGGGAGCAGTTACGGGGAAGAAGTCGCCGCGCTGGTAGAATATCAGGCGCAGGAGTTCGTCAACGATATGTTGGGCGCACTGCGCGAGCGCCAGCTTGACCTGCGCACGGGGCGTGTGATTTTTGTGGGCGGCGGTGCCTGCCTGCTGCGGCGACAAATCGAGGCATCCGGCAAGGTGGCACACCCTGTCTTTGTGGAGGACGTGAATGCCAACGCCAAGGGCTTTGAGTATCTTTACCGCTGCACGGTGACAGGGGCGTGATGAACCATGAAGCTGAAAAAGGACCGGGGGCGCTTTACGGTTCGCTTTGACATGGAAAATCCAGACCATGTGCGTGCCGTAGAATACTTGGAACGGCAGCGTGACAGGGGCAAGGCACAGTATCTTGCCGATGCAATTCTATGCTATGAAAAGGCAGCAACGAAGTCTTTTCAGCAGACGGACCGCGCCTTGATTGAGCAAATCGTGCAGGAATACT
The DNA here is from genome assembly GCA_025758045.1 of Oscillospiraceae bacterium. Taxonomy (NCBI): domain Bacteria; kingdom Bacillati; phylum Bacillota; class Clostridia; order Eubacteriales; family Oscillospiraceae; species Oscillospiraceae bacterium. The sequence goes on from CP107208.1 coordinate 2,340,585, forward strand.
TAGAAAAGCAGAACTGTGGGCATACCCCAGATTTGCAGAAAAAGGAGCCGTCTATATCCTCGCCGCCAATAGATTTAATAGCCAGTGCTTTGGCTGATTTTAGAGGCTGACACATATAGTGAGTATAATAAGCAGCAATCCCCAAGGCAGCACCTTGGGGATTGCTGTTATTTAGTGCCTATTTACCGATTCAGAAAGATCCTCGCTGCACTAGGGTCTGGAATCTCCCAGTTGACGTACAGATCATTCAACGGGCAGGCGTGGGGGTCGCGGATATGCTCGTCGATCCAGCCTTTGTATAGTTCACAGAAGTTGGCTTTCGTGAGGATGGCACGGCACTCGGACTTGTCCACGGTGGTGCTGAACAGGTACTCCACATCATGAACCGGAACAATCACCGGCGCGCCGGCTGTGTCAAAGGCACAGAGCAGATTTTTACAGCCGCGGCTCACAGCGCGCTGGCAGTCGCCGCACTCAATGTAGATATAGTGGCACCACTCGGCCTGTTCCTCGGTGATATACTTATGCCGAAGCAAAAAATCGGTCATCGTTTCGGCAAGGTGTTCCATGCTGTGCGCCCCCTTGCTGAATACGATAAACCGATTTGTCCGCAAAGTCCAGAAAAACGGCGAAACTGCAAAATTCCGTGCGCAACTGCAAGTTTTGCCTATTTTTGTGCAGCAGCAACGGCTTTTTCGTTGGCGGCATCCGCCCATTCAAGGCAGAATAAGAAAGAGCCGTCTTTATAATCCATCAAATAAAAAACATCATATTTGTGCAGGATATCCATCACATTTGGCAGACCAAAGCCGTGCAATTCCGGCTCCGGCTTGGTGGTGGGGATATGGTCGCCGAAAATTTCGACCGGCTTGCTGGCATTTTCGACCGAGAAAAACAGCGTTGGCGGATTGTCGCTTTTGTTATAGATTGCTTTCACAGTCATGCGGCGTTGCGCCTTTTCCAGTTTTTGGCAGGCTTCGATGGCGTTGTCCAACAAATTACTCATCACGACCGTCAGGTCGACCGACGGGATCGCTACGTCGGAAAGGTCGTTGATCTCGAAATGCAGATCGATGTCCTGTTCTTTGGCCGCATAGCCCTTTTGATTGAGAATCGCATCAATGATCGGATTGTGCGTATTCACCAGCAGGATGCGCTCAGTTTGGCGCACCTTCAATTCGTCAAGGTAGGTCTGCGCGGCCTCCGTATCACCGTTTGCCAGCATATCCGAGAGTGCAAACAGATAGCCGCGGAACTCGTGCGTCATTTTGCGCTGTGCCGTGTAGGAATTGCCCAGCGCCTTGACGTTGGCGCTCTGCACCTCGGCGCGCTGATGTGCAACGGCCAGTGCCTCCCGCATCTGGGCGGTGGATTCCAACTGATCCAGCAGAAACAGCGCGACCATATCGACCGCGCACAGCACAAGCAGGCAAAACGTCCATGCGTCATTTTCGCCTGCGGCACTTTCTGCGTTGAACACCCGGTAAAGCACAAACAATGTACATAGTGGGAACAGTGTTGATGCCGGTATCCATGCGCGCGGCTTTCCGTTTTCCTGCGGCGGTGTGTGGAAATGCCGAACCAGTATAACAAACGCCACAAGGCACAGCCCCCGCAAAAAGATAAACGCGGTGTACAACGGTTTATTATATACATACTCCGTCTGCGTCATACCCGAATAAAGCAGCCATGCCTTTTCGGTCAGTGTTGATATAGAAAAGAAGCAGGCATAGCCCGTGATCACAACAAACAAGCGACGATCCCATCTGCTTCGATATAACATCAAGCTCATAGCATACTCGAGCGCAATTTCAATCAAGAAGCGGATAATATTGCTATAGCCATAATCGTTTGGCAACACATTTAGAACGACTGTGATAATGGCAGTCCATAACAGCCAATATGCCCAGAATTGTTTCCCGTTAAACCGTCTTGTAAAAAAGCTGTCCCACAGTTTTGTGTATAGCCATGTCTGCAGGGCACACATCAAAATACTCAACGCATATCCCATCTGCCGCGCCCTCTCCATGCCATGTATTTTGTTTTGATCGTCTTATACCCGTGCAGGCTGACGGGAAGCGTCTGGTCGGTGGTCAACGTAACGCCGCTTGTTTGCAGGGCAGCAATATAGCTCATATTGACCAAGAAGCTGTTGTGGATGCGCAAAAAGCCCTCCTCTGCCAGTTTCTCTTCCAGTGTGCGCAGGCTCATGCGGCTATTCAGCGGTGCCGCCGGTTCCGCACGATGGAAAATCAGCATCCGTTCCGCAGTTTCGACATAGACCAACTCGTCGAGCACGATGTTCGTGCCCTCGCCGTCGCACAGAACATTCAGCGTGCGGGTTCGGCTGCGGCAGGCGACCAACGCCTGCCGAAAATAGCCCGGCAGTTTTTCGGCCAGCTGCAGCTTGGGCAAAAAGCGGAACGCGCTTACCTCGTATCCCTCGGCGGCATATTCGCCGTAATTTGTCACAAAGATCAGCACCGCGTCCTTGCGGATCGTGCGCATCTGCCGCGCCAGCGCAATGCCGTTCACATCGCCCATATCAATGTCCAGAAAAATCATGTCGGCCTTTTGCACGGCTGCCTTTTTCAGCGCGTGGGGGTCATGGACACACTCAATCTGCATATAACGGCGGTTGAACTCCGGCTGTGCTTCGATCAGTCGTTTCAGTGCTTCGGTAAATATCGCGTCATCGTCACACAGCAGGATGTGCAGCATACCGTCACCGGCTTCCATCGTTGGATTTTTAGCGTTTGAAATTGTATCCAAAATAACGCGCCCCCTTTCGTTGTCAAGCCAAATTGCCCCGTTATAGACAAATGCGATGTTATAAATCATAGTATCTGAATATTTGTCCCCTGTCAACCGATACACCATAAGAAGTAGGAGGTTGACGCAGATGATGATGGATTTTGCAGGCAGGCTTAAACGTCTGCGCATAGAAAAAGGGTACTCTCAGGCGACGCTGGCGAAAAAAATCACCGATGCAGGCCAAAAGCCGGGCGAAGCATCCATCGCCAAATACGAGAACGGGCGCATCTATCCCAATTTGCAGACCGCCGCCTGCATGGCGGATTGCTTCGGTGTTTCAATCGATTATCTTGCCTGTGGCGAGAAAGCCGCGGTCGTTTCGGTTGACGGTCTGACCGACGAGCAGATCAATTTGATGACCGAGCTTACCCGTGCGCTGCGCCAGCAGAACAAAAGCCGATGGGGCAATCCCAAAAGCACCCCGACGCCGGAACAGCAGGAGCTGGTGTTTAAGCTGGTCGCACAGTTTTTGAAATAATGCCCTGACGATACGGCAAAGACCGGACGCTTTCACGCGCCCGGTCTTTTTTGCAGTTGCGCACGAATTTTTGCAGTTTCGCCGGTTTATTGGAAATTTTTGTCGGCGCGTGATAGAATGTGGGTGAGCCAAGAGGATGCGGTGCATCCCGCAAGATCCCATCGAAATGCCGGTGCACAGGCGTTTTGAATATCCGCCCCGAAACAAACCCGATACAAGTTTCTTTCAGATTGGAGGAATCGATTATGAAGAAACTCAGCAAGCGTTTTCTCACCCTTGCAATCGCCTGCGTTATGGCTATGATGATGGCCGTTCCGGCGTTTGCCATTGGAAACCCAACCGTAAGCTCCGGCAGATACAAAATTTACCCGAACGGAAAAACCACCTTTCTCCTTAACGTACGCGGCTATGGCAACGAGAATGACAACGTTACGCTCTACACTCCAACAAATGGTAACGACCAGGTTTGGAAAACGATTGCTACCAGCTATGGTGGATTTTACGTTGTGTCCGCTCTGTCTAATACCCAAGGTTTGAACATTTACCATGGCACGAACAACTGCCAACTGCATAGTTATGTCGGAAACACGACCGATGGAAAAAGCGATTGCATTGTGAACTTTAGAGTAACCAGCCATACCATAAACTTGCGGGACTGGCCAAGCTACTATTTAACCTTTGCCTCTTTGGCCGCCAATGCCAATGTTTACTGGTCGTCATCTCAAAGTTCTTGGGGTTGGGCCGCAACTAATTAACCACTTGCTTACACAAGAGATAACAAGGTACATCTTTTAACCTGCAACGGTTGTGTTTGATAAAAAGACTGGGAGACTTCTTTAGGTTTCTCCCAGCCTTTTTCACTCAGAGGTGTCTTAAATGAAAAAAATATATTGCTATATATCGTCTGTTCTGTGTGGAATCACTTTGCTTACATGTTCGGCATGCAGTGCCACACCCACAGTTGCCAAAGGAAGCAATGATGTTCCCGAACAAAGTCCTGTAGTGCCAATTGATGCTGAAAAGGGCACAACCGATCCAGCAGAGAATATTCAAATGCTTATTCCAAATACCATTGATTATGCTGCTGGCGCACAAACAGATGACGGCTATTATTATATTGAACCCAATCAGAACGACTATCTGACCGGGCAGATCCGCTATATTGATTACGCTTCGGCCGTCAATATTCCCTTGTCCGCGCAGGCCAACAGTGAGCATACAACAGAAGCAGATACCTCCTATTTGGATTCTATCATTGGGGATTACCGTATGTTTCTGTGGGGCGAGAAAATATATTATATACGCGCCGGTGCGTCTTCTTACATCGAAAGCAGTGATTTTGGTGATTTGGCTGCATCGGCGGTTTATAGTATGGATAAAGACGGCAGTAACCGTAAACTTATCTATCAGGGGAACAGCTCTGGGGATTTGCTGATGTATGCGGTCGGCTGGGATAACACCCTATGCTTCATGCGTCAAACCATAAGCAATTATGAGATTTTCAGTATTTCCACGAGCGGCGGGGACGAGCACGTTTTGTCAACGTTCCCAATCGATGTTTCTGCGCAAGTTATGGGCTGCATTGGGCGTAACATCTATTTTTTGAATATAAGCACCGACGAAAACGTCACAGACGAGTATGGCAGCTATGGACTGCGCTATACCATAAAGGCATTAAATGTCGATACCGATGAAATGATAGACGTTATGGACATTCCTCAAGATGGCACGTTGCCTGTACAGCCGTTTATTTCGGGCGAGCACATCTACCTATGCCACTTGGGAAGTACGCGGAAAATTGACGCATATGATGCAAATGGGACTTTACAATCTTCCATAAGTCTTAGTGCGGTTATGCCGGAGAATGTTCAAGCGTATGTGGGGCGCGGCCCCAATTTGATCGGAACCACCTATATTATTCCCTGCTGCGACACGCAAACAAAGTTGTGCTTTAATATTCTGGTAGATGTCAACACACAGGAAATAAACAGTTCCTCGATTCAGTACACACAATCTGACGGAAAAGATACCCTTTCCGCGCAGATCATCGCCGAAAGCCCGACGGATTATCTCGCCATCACTGCGGTCAACTATGTGGACGCCGAAATGCCGCAGGGCGACGGCACCAGTATAACGGTGCAAAACAGCCGCTACACCTACGAGCTGATCCCCAAGGATGAATTTTGTTCAGATAGTTACGCTTCTCGCACCGTCCAATGGGTCGATTAAATGGAATAACGCACCGAATTGCACAATTGTTTGGGCATCTCCGCCCCCTTGTAACAAATCCGTAACAACCCGGTGGTACCATGCGGGCAAAGCTTCACCATCCTGCACAAAAGAAAGCGTACATCTGCCATGCAACTGGAATTGAACAATCTGCGCAAAACCTATCTGCTGCCCGCCCCGCTGCTGCACCGCCGCGGGCAGGGCAAACCGAAAACCAAACAGGCTCTGGCTGGGGTGTCGCTCACCCTCGGCCCGGGCCTGTATGGTCTTTTGGGGCCGAACGGCGCGGGCAAAAGCACGCTGATCGGCATCATCACCGGCGGGCTGACCGCCGATTCGGGCGAGGTGCTGTGGTGCGGCCACCACGCGCACGGCATCGCGTTCCGCCGCGTGCTCGGCTATATGCCGCAGCAGCAGGGCCTGTACGACAGCTACACCGGCCGCCGCTTTCTCGCCTACATGGCCGCGCTGAAGGAAATCCCGCGCGTCGCCGTGCCCGGCGAGGTCGCGCGCGTGGCCGCGGCCGTCAACCTGACTGACGAGCTCGATAAACGGCTTTCGGCGTACAGCGGCGGCATGAAGCAGCGCCTTTTGTTGGCCGCTGCCCTGCTGGGCGACCCCAAGCTGTTGATTTTGGACGAACCGACGGCGGGTCTTGACCCCAAGGAGCGCGTGCGCCTGCGCACGCTGCTGGCCGGTATGGCACAGAACCGCATTATTCTTGTGGCAACGCACGTTGTTTCGGATGTAGAAACAGTAGCAACCAAAGTTATTCTTTTGCGCGCCGGCAAGATCGTGGATGCCGCGCCCGTGCCGGAGTTGATTGCCAAATACGCACCCGACCAAGGGCTGGAGGATGTCTACCTGAACGTGTTCGGTGAGGGGGACGGCAAATGAGCCTGTTTTTTGCCGAGCTGCGCAAGGTGTGGGGCAACCGGCTGTTCCCGCTTTTACTAGCCGTGCTGGCCGCCGCCAATCTGCTGCTGCTCTGGATGGGTACCCGCCCGACCGCGGGGCAGCCGTCCGCCGCAGCCTACCGCGCCGTCGGCGCGCAGCTCGACGGCCTGACAATGGAAGAAAAGGGCGCATACCTGCACGGGAAATATACCGAGATTGAGAGCCTTGTCAAGATCGGCGGCTTCTACCGCGATATGGCCTACGCCGGCAGCAGCTACCTGCAAGCCTACCGCGACGAGAACGCTGCAATGTTCGACGCCTACGAGCAGGAATACAAGGACAAAAGCTATACACTGTTCACCGACGACCTGAACACCGAATATCGCCTGTTCAATCAGCTGCAAAACGAGTACGACACCGTGGCTGCCTACACCGATTTTCTGGACGGCGTGCAGACCAAGGCGACGCAGCTGGCGGGCATCTCGATCTTTCAGAACGACAAAACCGGCTACGACCTGAAAAACATCGAGCAAACCGCCGAGGTCTACGCCGGACTGGGCGCGACCGAGATCGACTACTACCCTCAAAAGGGATTGTACACGGCGATCTCCTACGCCTTTACTGACCTGATTTTACTGGCCGCCATGCTGCTGTTGGCGCTGCTGCTGGTTCGGCAGGAGCGCGACAGCGGTTTGTTGGGCCTTGTGCGCAGCCTGCCGGGCGGGCGTCTGCAAACGGCGTTGGCCAAATTAGCGGCGTTCGGCGTCAGCCTGTTGGCTGTGTTGGCGCTTTTGTACGGCGTGAATCTCGCCTACTGCGGTGCGAGCTTCGGTTTGGGCCCGCTGACGCGCACGATTCAGAGCGTGCCGGCCCTGATGCGCTGCACGATGCAGATCACGGTCGGGCGGTATCTGCTGCGGTTTTTGCTGGCCAAGTGGGCCGGGGCGTTCGTGATGGGCCTTTGGGTCATGTTGGCGGCGCTGACGGCGCGCCGCGCCGCCGCGGGCTGGATCGGCGCGTTGGCGCTGCCGTTGGCGATGTACGGCGTGCGCGCGGCTATTCCGGCCACGAGCCATTTGAACGTAATCAAATACGCAAACCTCGTCAGCCTTCTGCAAACCAACGAGCTGCTCGGCAACTATCGCAACCTGTTCTGGTTTGGCACACCGATCGGGCTGCCGCTGGTCGAGTGGACGGCGGCGGTGTTCTACGGAGCGCTGTTCGCTGCGGCGTTCTGCATGGTATTCGCCCGCGCACAGCTGCTGCCCGCCGCCAAGCGCGGCCTTGTGTTGGGGCTGACGCGCAGGACGAAAGCGACCTCTATTATAAAGGAAGAGGGTCGCAAGCTGTTTGTGCTGAACGGCGCGGCAGTGTTCCTGGCAGCGTTCTTGGCGTTCGGCGTGTATCAGGGCGTGACAAGCGAAAGCTATATTGATGCCGACGAAATTTATTACGCCTACTACATGAAGCATATCTCCGGCCCGTGGACGGCGGAGAGCCGCGACTGGCTGACCGCACAGGGCGAGGAGTTTGCCCCGATGCTGGCCGTACAGCGGCGCGTGGCGCGCAGCGAGCTGAGCAGCGAGGCGATGCTGGCCTACGGCGCATTACAGCAAAAATACAACATTTACCAACAGGTCGTGCAGAACAACATCAACTACTATCTGAAAGAGCACCCCGGCGCGTGGCTGGTGTACGAGAGCGGCTACAAAAAGCTGTTCGGCTTCAGCGGTACCGCTGACGTGCAGGACACGCTGTGGGCCGGGCTACTGTGCGCACTGTGCTTCAGCGGCCTGTTTGCGATGGAGCGCAAGGGCGGCATGGAGACCGTGCTGCGCGCCACACCGTTGGGCCGCCGTGCGACCGTGCGCGCAAAGCTGCGCCAGAGCGATTTGGCGGCGCTGGGGATCGCCGCGGGCACGGTGCTGCCGCATCTGTGGCAGGTGCTGCGCGATTACGGCTTGCCCGCGCTGCTGGCTCCGGCGATGAGTATTTCGGAGCTGGAGGCTGTGCCGAAATGTATCACGCTTTCTGATTTGCTGCTGTTCTGGCTGCTCTGCCGCGCAGCAGCCTGCCTGTGCATGGCGCGGCTGACGCTGTGGTTGGGGCAAAAATTGGGTAGCCTGTTGGCGGCGCTGTTCGTTTCGGCGGTCGGCTACTGCCTGCCCGCGCTGCTGGCGCTTTCGGGTATGAGCAACGGCATCGAATGGCTGGGCTTTTACCCGCTGTTCCACGCCGCCGCACTGTGCCAAACGCAGGGCACGAACGCCGCGGGCGCGCCGTACAATTTGCTGTGGGTGCCGATATTTTTGGTCGTTGTAGCCGCGGCGCTTGCATGGGCCATCGGCAACGATTTGACGGAAGCCTACGAGTGGGCGGGCGTGGATTTGGACGCGTTGTGAGCCTTTGCAGAGGTTTGTAAATCAGTACTATACACGCATGGCTGCTAGACAACGGTCACGCCGGATTTTACGAATAATCAGGTATTACACATGATGAACAACATCAATTTACAAATTGACGCCGCCGCACGGCAGGTATCGCAAAATGGCAAGGCTGTGTACTTGACGCAGACTGAGTTCGACCTGTTGCTGTATCTGCTCGACAACGCCGGCCGCATTACCACCCGCTCCGAGCTGTTGGCGCAGGTTTGGGGTATCACCGCGCCCATCCACACCCGAACGGTCGATATGCACATCGCCAAGCTGCGCCACAAGCTCGGCGCGCAGATCGAGATCACCTCCGTCATGCGCAAGGGATATGTGACGAAGAAAGCCTGATCAATGCAAAATCAAAATAAGAGCATGTAAACCAAAATTGCATCAATAATGGGAACAGCCTCCCCATTATTGATGCAATTTTGGTTTGTATAGCAAATTTCAATAGGTATATAATAATTTCAGTTAAAAAGTTTGATATAACGAAAAATGCCTCGCGCGCAAATCGCATGCGTGAGGTATTTTGAGAAGGAGAATAGTGAATATCAGTTTTTCATTTCGGCGCGAATCTTATCGTTGGCCTCCTCGACCTTCATGCGGGAGAGGATAAAGGTGATGATGGCGTCCAGCACAAAGGGAATTACGAGGTACATGAGTTTCAGCATATTGATGCAGGATTCCGGCTGCACAGCCAGCGCCTTATCGTAGTTGCTGAACGCCAGCAGCCAGCCGGTGATGGCGGTGCCGAGACCGCCGCCCAGCTTGACACCGAGCGAGGTGCAGGAGTACATCGTGCCGTCCACGCGCTTGTGCTTCGTCAGCCAAGTGTACTCGGAGCAGGAGGCGATAACGGCATTCATGTCGCCCTGCCACGGGCCCTGACCCAGTGCAGCGATGGCCGTGAAGAGCAGCATCATCTTGACATCGCCGGTGCCAGTATAGCCGGCCACGGCAACGAGCGCGCGGGCCACGGTAGCAAGGGCATAGCTGCCGACGTTCAGTTTGTACATACCGTGCATCTTGGCAACGAGGGTCGGGGTAAAGACCAGTGCGATGATCAAAGGAATGTTGATGGCCCAAGAGAACACGCCGAACAGGTTCTTGTCGCCAAGGATATGGGCGGTGTAGTAGGTACCCATGCTGATCATGGCACCGTAAATCTGCTGCAAAATGTAAGTGACGCAGATCATCAGGTAGTATTTGTTGGAACCCAGCAGCTTGGCAGCTTCGACAAGACTGTACTTCTCGTCTTTCTCGATTTCTGCTTTAACCGAGGTATCGACCAACTCTTCCTCCGGCAATTCCTTGACGGAAAAAACAGAGAGCGTGTTGACAATCAGACCGATAATGGCATAGACGATAGCCACGGTGCGCCATGCTTCGGCGGTGTCGCCCAGTGCGGAGACAGCCAGCAGCGTGACGGACTGGATGGCAAGGCTGGTGGCGAATGCGAACATGAAGCGGTAGGAACCCATCTCAACGCGCTCGGCGCTGTTCTTGGTGACAAGGGCGGTCAGGGCAGAGTAGGCGATGTTGTTGGCGGTGTAGAACACGGCATTCAGCAGAGTGTAGCAGATTAAGAACCATGCGTACTTGGCAAACTCGCTCATGCCCATGGGGATGGCGAAGATGCCGACCAGTGTGATGGCGCAGCCGATGTAGCCGTAGAGCATCCACGGACGGGCCTTGCCCAGCTTGGAGTGCGTCTTGTCGATCATCGAGCCAAAGAAGATGTCGGTAATGCCGTCAAACAGCTTGGACACAGCGATCAGCGTGCCGACGATGCCGGGATTCAGGCCGACGGTGTCGGTCAGGTAAATCATAACGAACGAGGAGAGGAACGCATAGACCACGTTGCCCGCAACATCGCCGGAGCCGTAACCGACCTTGTTATACCATTTTAAATAGCGTCTTTCCGTGTTTTCAGACATGAGATTTTCTCCATTCTTTTGTGTAGGGGTTATGCTTTTTCAGGAATCAGACGGATGCTGAAATCGAAGGAAGCGTTGTTAAGGCGGTACTGCTCCGCCAGACGCGGCCCGCAGCTGGCAGAGCCGATGCCGTTCTGTGCATAGTCAAGGCAGAGAACGGTGCTGTCACAGGGATGCAGCTCATAGTTGTGCGCCTTTTCAGTCAACTCTTCCTGCGTGTAGTGCGAGGCGTTGAAGCAGAACGGCTTTGCACCGACAGCGGTAAGCTTGATGCCAGCGCCATCCAGCTGGACATAATCGCAATCATAGTGACTGCCGTTCTCCTGCGGGCGAATGTAGTCCTCGTGCTGCTGCCAGATGGTGGAACTGAAGTAGTCGTGGCTGGCAGCATGGTGCTTGTCGCAGTAGCTTTCCATCGGACCCATGCCGAAGTAACTGACGCGGGCCATTTCTTTTGGCAGGAACAGGCGCAGGCCAAAGCGCGGCAGTTCGGGGAATACCGTGTTGCGCTCAGCGTGCAGTGCCAGCGTTACTGCACCGCTGTTGGAAATCGTCCAGCAGACATCCAAATCAAGGAATTTCTGCAAGCTGATCGGTGCAATGCCGACTTTGGCGCGCAGAGTCACACCGCTGTCCGTCACCTGATACTCGGTGCGGTAGGCGTTGGTCATACAGTGGTCATAGCGGGCAGCCAGCCAATCCAGCTTCAGCTTGCGGTCATTGTCCGTAGGAGCACGCCAGATGTTGAACTCCATTTCCTTGTCCAACAGGACTGCATCCTCGTACTGCATCGCGGCGAACAGACCCGTCAGCTTATTAAAGTTGTAGGTGAAGTTCTTGCCGCGCAGCGTCAAATGGCGGTCCGTCTCCTGAACAGTGATTGTGCTGTTGGAAGGGGCATCACTCCACATAGCCAAAGTTTTCTGGTTGCGGCTGTCTTCGTTTTCCAGCAGGATTTCATCAAAACCCAGAAGATGATCTTCCGAACGCAAGGGCAGGTCTTTATCGCAATGGTAGAAGATTTTCAGGAAACACTTGCCTTTATCGGGAATATGGACGGCCAACGGCAAGGCGTTTTCGCTGTGCGGCGGCAGGGTGAAACCGTCAGGGTAGGGGATGAAGCCGCTGTCGATGACCTCGCCGTCGCAGCTTACCTGATAGGTTAGTGCGGCATACTCGGTCAAATCAACAAAGTCCATGTAGTTGTGCAGCATGAGCATGCCGGATTCCCGGTCGTACTTCACAACACGCGCCGGGCGATAGACGTTCTTGAACTCCAACAGCCCGGTGTGCGGGCGGCGGTCAGGGTAGACCAGACCGTCCATGCAGAAGTTGCCGTCATGCGGCCACTCATTGTGGTCGCCGCCGTAATAATAGATGTCGCGGCCGTCGGGCATCTTCCCTTTATAAATACCGTGGTCGCACCACTCCCACAGGAAACCGCCGACCAAGCCGTCATGGCTCTGAATGAACTGGAAGTAATCCTCCAAATCGCCGGGGCCGTTGCCCATGCAATGGCTGTACTCGCACATGATATAGGGTTTGTCCGGCTCGTTGTCCAGATATTCCTGAATGCTTTCGAGAGAAGGGTACATATTGCTGAACATATCAATGTTCGAGAAATCGTATTTACGGTTCTTGCTGCGGTACTGGGCGCTCTCGTAGTGGGTCAGGCGGCGGGGGTCAAAACTCTTTGTCCATGCCAGCGCTTCTTCGAACGTGCAGCCGTAGGCGCTCTCGTTGCCCATCGACCAGATGATGACGCAGGGACGGTTCTTGTCACGCTCCACGCAGAGGCGGGTGCGGTCTACGGTGGCCTCGGTGAACTCCGGGTTGTCTGCGATGGGCTTGTTCCAGTTTTCAACGTGGTTGGGCCAGCTTTCGTTGCCCTCGCAATAGTATTCGGACGCACCGTGGCTCTCATTGTCGGCTTCATCAATGACAAAGAAGCCGTACTGGTCGCAGAGCTGATAGAAGTAAGGCACATCCGGGTAATGGCTGGTGCGGATGGCATTGAAGTTGTGCTTTTTAATCATGAGCAGGTCTTTTTTCGTCTGCTCAAAGCCAACAGCATATCCCGTGACGGGATCGGATTCGTGGCGGTTTACACCGTGGAACTTGATGGACTGGCCGTTGACATAAATCTGGTTGTTGGCAACATGAACCTCACGGATGCCCACACGGTCCGTAATGGTCTCGCAGGGTGTGTCCAACACAAGGGTATATAAGTAGGGCTGCTCTGCGTTCCAGAGTGTCGGGTCAACAACGGTGATTTCTGCATGATAGGGGAATGCCGCATCATCCAGTGCTTCCACGGGCGTTACGCTGCCGACCATCGTGCCGGCTGCATCGTAGAGGGTGATGCGGGTGGCAACAGCGGAATCGTAGTAACGCAGGCGGACAGCAACCCCTGCGGTGCTGCCGTGGATGTTGGTGGTGATGAAATAGTCCTCAATGCACTGTTCCGGGCGGCGCAGCAGGTAGACATCACGGAAAATGCCGTTCATGCGGAACATATCCTGATCTTCCATGTAGCTGCCATCGCACCATTTCAGCACGAGGACCGCCAGATGGTTGGTGCCGTCCTGCAAAAACTTCGTTACATCGAACTCGCTTGTGGAATGGGCGACCTGACTGTACCCGACAAACTGACCGTTGAGCCAGACGTAGAAGCAGGAGGCAACGCCCTCAAAATTCAGAAATGCGCGCGGGGCAGCGGCATCCTTTTGGTAGGTGAAGTCGTAGAGGTAAGCGCCGCAGGGGTTCTCTTTGGGAACATACGGTGGATCAGCGGGGAACGGATAACGGATGTTGGTGTACTGGTGGTGGTCGTAGCCGTGGTTCTGCCACACGCTGGGGACCGGGATGCTGTCAAAAGCGGAGGCATCATAGCCGACCTCATAGAAAGCATCCTGCAAGTCATAAATACTGGCGTAGTACCGAAATTTCCAGCTGCCGTTCAAAAGCTGGAAGCGATCCGAGGTCTCGCGGTGCTCAACTAAAGCATCGCTGCGCCGGGATGCCGGAATGTAATAGGCACGATTCGGCATGGTACCCACATGCAGTGTGTGCGGGTCCTCGTAATAGTGCGGAATAATCATCCATTCTCCTCCTGTGATTTATACAGTTCTGCTTGCGTTTCGTATGAAATTATTATACAATTTCCATATACAATAAAACATAAACGGTATTGCACTAAATATGCACAAAATCAATGGCTTTTTGTAAAGTGAAGGTAAAATGGACGAAGAACCTCGCAATATTCACAAAAACAGGAGGAGATTTTTGTGTACATTAACTCTGGCTATCTGAACAATTCCCGTACAGATTTCAAAGACAACTCCACGCCGTTGGTGGTGGGCAGCTGCGGCACCTACCGGCTGAAAACGCGCCCCAAACTACCGACTTACTGGCAGAAAGGGCGCAGGGATTACCAGATTTTATATGTGGCAAACGGCAAGACGCATTTCTGGTTTGACGGCAGGGAAGAAATCGTCAGCGCGGGCCATATGGTGCTGTACAAGCCGGAAGAAATTCAAAAATATGTATATTATCTGGAAGATAACCCGGAAGTTTTCTGGATTCACTTCACAGGCAGAGATGTAAAGAACATACTGGCGTATCACGGCATCTCGCTCGATGAGCATGTGTTCTACTGCGGTGTGCTGCCGGATTACAAGGCGTTGTTCCGCAAAATCATTCAGGAGTTGCAGCTGTGCCGCTATGGGTACGAGGACTATATTGCATCGCTGTTCAACGATATTCTGCTGTTGGTGAACCGCCAACAGCATGAACAGAAAAAAACCACTGGCAACGTCCAAGAGCAAATTGAACGCGCGGCGGCTTACTTCAACGAGAACTATAACACAAAGATAAGTATAGACGATTATGCGGAATCCCTGCACATCAGCACCAACTGGTTTATACACAATTTCAAACAGTACGCCGGTATGTCCCCGGCCCAGTACATCCTCTCCTTGCGCATGGTCAACGCCCAAAGCCTGTTGGAGCGGACGACCTACAACATCAAGGAAATTTCCGAAATCGTAGGGTATGAGAACCCGCTGTATTTCAGCAGGGTGTTTAAGAAGGAGATAGGGAAGTCACCGGCGCAGTATAGGAAAGAGCGGGCAACGGAGGAAACTGTGTGAGAAGTATAGACTAAAAAGCACTTGTAGTTTCTGAAATGATATGGGAGGAATAATTCCTGTGAAAACAATAGAAGAAATTGAAAATTATATAGAAGAACAGGACCAGAATGGTGCGCTGCTCGTTACGGGAAAATGGGGTAGCGGGAAGACATATCTAATACGTCAAATTGAGAAGAAGTTGAATCAAGAACCTAAATATTTGATGGCGGTTGTGTCGCTATTCGGAATCGAGGACACAAACACATTATCAAAAAAGGTAAAGGAAGCTGTGGCATATGCCCAGACATTCAATAAAGCAGAAAAATCGGGGAAAGGACATATTGCAAAAGGTGTCAATATCGCAAAACAGCTTTCAGAAAAGGCAGCGGCTTTTGGTGAACTGTTTGACTTTGGAAAAATCAAAAAGATAGCAAAAAGTGCGAATATGTTGCTGTCCATTGATATCCATGATTTTTTACCGATTGAGAAAGAAGTCTATTGTATAGTTGCAGGGGAAGAGCAGCCTGTTAAAAAGAAATTGGTTTTAGTATTTGACGATTTTGAGCGATGTAAAATCGGTGTAATTGATTTATTGGGAATTATAAATACCTATGTAGAAGACAAAAGAATTAAGACAATAGTAATTGCATCGGAAGATAATATAGAAGATGAGGAAAATTACAAAACTTTTAAGGAAAAAGTTGTAGAGCGAACAGTCAAGTTGGACGTGGAGTATCGAAGAATCCAACAGGAAATGATTGAAGACTACAAGACAGAAACAAGTGAATACAAGGAATTCTTGAAAAAAGAAAGCCCAAAGCTATTCCAAGTATTTGAAGAAAGCGGGAGTCGCAATCTCAGAACATTCAAATCATGTTTGATAGATTTTGAACGTGTGTATGGGTTATGGCACAGCCTAAAACTTCCTACTGATGGTATGGGAGAGGCACTATATGTGTTTGTCGCGTACCTTTTCGAAGTGAAGGGTGGAAACTACAAAAAAATGGATGAATATGATGAATACCATTTTAATTTTTTGGAAGAAAAAGCAGAGGATAAAAAACGGAATCCCCCTCGATGGCAAACAACACAAGATGGTGAAAATAGTAAGTATAAAAGATATAATGCACAATATCGAATTCAACCGCTTATTCGTTGGATGATTGAAGGCGAGTGGAATGAACAGCGCATAAAAGCCGCTTTGAATCAACGCTTTTCAGTAAAAGAAACTGCACCGGAGCGGGAAGTTCTCGATAAGGCTTTCTGGGAGTTGAGCCAAGAGATTATTGACCGGGGGCTGCCACAAGTATTACAGCAGGCATATGATGGAAAGCTAACAACGGATGATTATGTGGCTCTTTTAGGAAGGCTTGATGATTTCCGGAAAATAGGTGTTCCTATACAGTGTGACGTTGATGATGCAAGATTGCTTCAGGGATTCCATAATAGAAAAGCTAAAATTATAAAGGGAGATATTTGTGAAGAACGTGGACACCGAAGACTTATGAGAGACGAAGGCGAAACTAAATTGACGCCACAAGAACAATCGCTCAATGAGGAAATAGAGAAGTTGCAAGATCAGTGGCCATACTTAATGAACGAGATTTTCTTTATAGATTACTTAAAGAACCCAACATACGAAAGAGGTCTCGCAGCGAAATCTAAAATACTTGTATGCTTTAATGACGAGCTACTTGCCGCATTTCTCTCTGCGTACAAAAAAGCAAATATATCGGAACAGCAAGAAATGCTAACTATATTAAAAGAAATATCTTTTAGGGGTGGCGCAGTAGAACGTGACGAGACGGATACAGAAGTCACAAGGAAAAACCTTGAAAAGTTGGAAAATGCTCTGAATTCAGAGGTTGAGCACACGTCCGATGCCGTAAAAAAGTTCTATGCAAACAGACATTTGGAGACTGTAAAGCAAATCAGACAAAAGTTCTTGAACACAAGGGAAATGTAACAACAAGAACAAAAGATAAAACGAAGTTAGTGTCATATATCGAGTGCGATACAAACAAATCCCCAAGGCAACACCTTGGGGATTGTTGTTATTTAGTGCCTATTTACCGATTCAGAAAGATCCTCGCTGCACTAGGGTCTGGAATCTCCCAGTTGACGTACAGATCATTCAACGGGCAGGCGTGGGGGTCGCGGATATGCTCGTCGATCCAGCCTTTATAAAGTTCACAGAAGTTGGCTTTTGTGAGGACGGCACGGCACTCGGACTTGTCCACGGTGGTGCTGAACAGGTACTCCACATCATGCACCGGCACGATTACCGGCGCACCGGTCGTATCAAAGACGCAGAGAAGATTCTTGCAGCTGCGGCTCACGGCGCGCTGGCAGTCGCCGCACTCAATGTAGATGGTGTTGCGCCAATCGCGGCCTGTGGTGCGCAGGAACTTACAGAGGTGCGAATTGGTAGAAGTAAAACAGGAAACGGACAAAATATCACTCCATTCTTAAATTGTGCGCAGTGTAACAACTTGGCACAGTTTTTATAAAATGCTGCCGGTCTGCGGGAAAGTTTTCATAAGCGGCACGGGCGTATCGGTGCGCTCATCGTACATGGCAAGGTACCCCTCGGAAGATTTCTGCCAGCCGCCGTCCTGCCAGATGAATACAACAAGGGCATCGTTCATCTGCATGACTTTGAACGTGATACTCTCGGCAACCAGATAGCCGTCCGGGGCCAGTTCTTCCACCATCGTGTAGACGTGTTCGCTGGTGTCATCGGACAAAAGCAGCAGATTTTTGTGCGGGTCTTTGGCGGCGGAGCGCTCCGGCAGTACGCGAATGGCATGGTCGCCATCCGTGGTTGTCCAGCGATCAATGGTCGTGCCATAGGCATCGCGAATCGTCAGGCGGGCATCTGCCAGCTTTGCGTTGGTGACAATATCGCGTTTCGTGAGAATCAGCGAATGTGCCGGGGCATCGTACATTGTGACTTTCTGAATCTCTCCGGTCTCCCGCACGGTGAAGTGTACTTCCTCGCTGAGCAGATACCCGGCCGGGGCGGCAGTTTCGGTCAGCGTATACTCACCGGGCTTCAGGCGCTCGATACGGTGGGGCTGGCCGTTGGTCTCCCACTCGGCAATGGTGTTGCCGCTGGCATCGGTGATTTTCAGCTTTGCACCGGGCAGTTCGAGGCCGTCCGTCATGTCAGCCTTGGAAATTTCGACCTTAGTAAAGTCGTCTTTCATATCCACGCGCTGAATATCCCCGGTGGGGCCAACCTCAAAGGTAACGCTCTCGGCGCGGACATAGCCCTGCTCGGTGGGAGCCATCGTCTCGGTCAGGGTGTACGTACCCATCGGGATGCGCTCCATATAGTGAGGTGCGCCGTCCGTGACCCATTCAGCAACGATTTTGCCGTCTGCGTCCGTGATTTTCAGCTTTGCACCGCTGATCTCCTTGCCAGTGGCAATGTCGGTCTTAGAAATCTGCACTTTCGTGTAGTCGTCCTGCATGAAAACGTGCTGAACCTCGCCGTCATCCTCGACCGTGAACTGAACGGCATTGGCAGGCACATACCCGGAATTATCGGGTACGAGCGTTTCCTCCAGCGTATAGGTTTCGCCCGCAACCAGCACAGCCTCTATGTAGTGCGGTGTGTTTTCGGATACCCATTCGTCTACAACATTGCCGTTCTTGTCCAGAACGCGCAGCGTGGCACCGGGGATTTCTTCGTGAGTCGTAATGTCGGCTTTGCTGATTTTTACGCGGGTCGGGGCATCCAGCATTGTAACGGTCTGGCTGAACCCATCGGAATCCTTCAGCAGAATCCAACTTGCAGAGTAGGTGATTTCGGCATCGGTAGGTTTGTCGGCAACCTGCTTATCGGCAAAGAATGCAGGAGCCGCCGCGCCAGTCAAGTAGACCTTATCAAACGTCAAATCGGAGAAATCGCTCTCCCGCAGGCACTTGGCAATGGCGCGGTCATTGGCGGCATCGGTGAAATTCACCACCAGCATGCCGTTCACGCAGTACCAGTTGGCAATGACAACGCCGTCTGCATCGGGATTCTTGCCCAGCAACTTATCCCAGAAAGCACGCAGCTTGGCGGGAATCGTAGCCACGGAATCATCGGAGAATGCAGTGGGGGAGATAATACTGCCGGACTGGTACTCGGCATCTTCGGATTCATGCAGTACCCAGACCGTCGTTTCCTGCAAGTAGCTGTTATCGCCCGTGGCCTGCTCCAAGCGGAACTGAATCGAGCGGGCGGTGGTATAGCCGTCTGCCGGGCGGGTCTCGGACAGCGTATAGATTTTGGTGGTATCGCGGTTCCCGGCAAAGTCGTGGGAAAGATGCAGTCCACGAATCACATGAGCCGTGTCGCTGCTTTCCCAGCTATCCACCACATTGCCGTTCCAATCGGTCACGGTCAAGGTGGCACCGGGCAGGGCAAAGGTGGTATCAGAATCAGAGGCGAAAGCACGCTTGTCGATCTCCACGGTGGTCTGCTTGTCGGAGTGCAGGCAGTCAACGATCTGCCATGCAATAAACTGGTTTTCGTAGGTGAACTCCACCGGAATTACGCTCTGCTCAATCAGGTAGCCGTCCGGCACACTGATCTCGCGCAGGTAGTAGCGGCCACTGTTTGTCGTCCAGTCGTGGGCATCGCTGCTGCCGTAATGTTCGCCGCGCAGGGGAACATCCACGTCAAAATAGGCAAGGCCGTTTTGATCGGTGGTGGCTGTGCCTAGCAGCGTATCGGCGGCGGCCAGAAGCTCACCTGAGATGCTGTAAATGTCGTCTGCGGTGTACAGTTCATAGATGGATCCCGCAACCATCTTGGCATCAGCCGGGATATCGGCACGGTTGCTGCCGCCATTCAAAAGGGAAGCGCGGGTCTTACAGCCGTCCGAATAGGGCGCTTCATCGGTCAAATCGCAGGTGTCGCGGTCCAGCTTATACAGCCCGACACCGACTTTGCCCTCCTCAACGACCGGCAGCACACGGGCGTTCTCAAAGACGAGAATCTGCTTTTCCATCTGCTCGGCGCTGGCATTGCCTACATTTATAATAGAGTAATCGTAGATAACATCGCCATCCTGCGTGTGGTCAGTGACGGCTTTTGCAAGAACCAAGTCGTTGTACTGGTTATCCCAGTCCAGCACCACGGTGTAGGTGTGGTCGGTATGGACAAAACCGTAAGGAGCCTGCACCTCAGAAATTGTGTAGGTGCCCAGCGGCAGTGTGATGGTGACTTCGCCCTTGGTGCCATCGTGGGTTACTTTCAGAAAATCGTAGGTTGCAGTGGTTCGCGTGGGGCTGAACCGGACTTCGTCCACCTGTCCATCTTCGGCAGTGGTAACGGTGGCGACAAGGTCGCAATCTGCGTACCAGAGTGTGCCTTGATTGTCCGGCGTGGGAATATCGCCCTGCGCGTGGATCTCATAGGTGGCATTGGCAAGGTTATCGGACTCGTACACGAACTGTCCGTTCTCGTACCCGGTCAGCACGTTACCAATTTTGCGGATTTTGATTTGCCCCAGTGTCTCGTGGTTATAGTAGTTTTCGGTGATGACGTAGTCGTCCATGCCGTCGGCGCTGCCGCCGCTGACCTGATACACACGGTCCGAGGTCAGCTCAAACACGACATTGTACTGGCGGTCGTTGAAATACCCGCGTGGACCTTCGATCTCGACGATGCGGTACCTGCCCAGCGGCAGTTTTTCCGGGGTCTTCATTTCGCCGTTGGAATCGGTATAGAAAGTGCTGGTCTTTGCCCAGGCATTGCCGGATTTCGGGTCGTTCATCTCAACAAGGGTCTCACGACCGTCCTCGGCAATATAGTAAAGGTTGAACGCAGTGTCGGCAATTTTGACAGGCTTGCCCGTCTCAATGTCGATTTTGACAAGCTGCAAGTAGCCCTCTAATTCTTCGTCCAGAATGTTGTAGGTTATGTAGCTGCCGCTGGGCGTTGTGATGCTGCCGGCAGGCACAGTAAAGCTGCTCTGCGGGCTGGATGCATTGACATTGATAAGGAACGGTTCAGCCTGAAAAACATCCTTCGGTACGGTGGTTTCCACGACGATGTACTGGCCGTAAGGAAGCCCCTGCACACGCAGGATGCCTTCCTCGTTCGTGAAGATCTCGGATAAGCGATATTCTTGCGCATTGTTGGTCGGCACCCAGCCAAGACCCTGCCCGTTGGCAAAATCGCCGTCTGCGGTCAAGGTTGCGTTATAGCGGGTGACGACGGCGGTGTCACTCTCGTACATCGTTGCAACAGCCTGTTCTTCGTCAGAAAAATCAAATTTCAGCGTGTCCTGATCGTAGCTGGATTTACGGTAGACATCCAGAATGCGGGCGGTATCGTAACTGCCATCGGCGTTTTGGGCAAACTGGTCTGCCTTGCTCAGCAGCGATACACGGTACACTTTGAACCCGGCACCGCCCAGCTTAATGGCAGGGGAGGGCTGACCGGTGGTGGACACCAGCTTTTGCAGACTGAACCCGGATTTCAGTACTTCGTCCTGCGTCTGATCTTCAGCGCGGACAACGTAAGTGGATTCATCTGCATAAGTAAGGGATTGATAGTGGTTGACTTCATCACAGAGATAGCCTTTCGCAAAGGACAGGTAGTAGCCGTCATAGGTCTTGCTGCCGTCTAAGGCGCGACTCTCGGCAACAGCAGAATATTGGTTGCGGTAGACATAGTCGATGTATTCTGTGCCATTGCTGGCGAGGGCGGCATAGCTGCCGGTAGGCTCCAGCTTTTTGTTGAGCAGGGGATACTTGCCGGAAAGATAATACTGCCCGTTGGAATCCACGGGGATCACGATGCCGGTGGCGCGCTCCACAAGGTAGTAACGACCTAAGTAGAGATTAGAAAACGCCAGCTTGCCGTCCTTGATGGCGGCGGAGGCTACAAGGTAATCCTTTTTCAGCACCGGGAGATAGTCGGACTTCCATGCGCCGTTGGTAAGCACGGTGGTATGCCAGATGGGGTTGCCGCTGGAATCGGTGATCTTGGAGTAATCGACAATGCCGGAAACGCCGTTCGGATGAAGAATGTCCTCGGCGGCATACAGGTCGTACACGGCACCTTCAAGCGTTGAGTCGCCATTACTGCCTGCGGCCAGATACCGGGCGGCATCAAAGTCTGCTTTGGAGAGAGTGATGCTGCCGAGAGTGCGGTCGTTCTGCATGGTGTCGACATCGGCGTGCATGGTGTAGGAATCCTCGTTGCTGGCAATACCTGTAGGATCGGTGGTATAGGTCTTATCCGCATTGCGACTGCCAAATGTAATTGTGACGATGCCCTCGCCGGTGTCGATGAGCGTACCACCGCTGTTGGCCGTGGTAATGTCGGCGTTATAGTCCGCGTTGCCCAGCCAAATCGTCTGACCGTCTAATGCTTTCGTGATTTCAAAGGCATACGCCCGCTTACCCAGCACAGAGCCTGCCGTGCCGGGTTTGGTTACATCCGTCCAATCGCCATAGTACCCGCTGGGAGCATGGCTTTCCACGATGACGAACTTACCCTCGTTTCGCTGGGTGTAATAGATATTGTCAGAACCGTTGGCATAATTGCTGTGGTTGATGACTTTGTAAGTTCCATCTGCTTGGCGCTCAACCTTGTACTGGTTGTACCCACCATTGGGGATGTAGCACTGCCGGACGGTATCCCACTCGAAAATCTTAAACTCGGCATCGCCCTTGATGCGCTGCTTGGTTTCGCTGTCGATTTTGTCAATACTGACTTTGACCGACCACTCATCGTTTTTCATCTGGTAATAGTTCGAGCTGTTGGCAGGAACAGTAATCGTCTGGTGGCTGCTCAGAGCACCAGACGTGGTATCGAAGCCGTGCGGAATGGTGATTTCATCGTAGCTAAACGTAATATTTGCAAGCTGTGCCCGCGCCGAGGCGATGGCAGCATCTACCATACCTTGTGCTTCGTTTTTCAGTTGGTTGATGGCTGCATTTTTGGCAGCCTCGGCAGCGGCATCCGCTTCAGCCTGGCTGGTGAACGGTCCTTCCTGCCCGCTGAGTGTGCTTGTGCTGGTCTTGGACACCTCATAATGTACTGTCCATGTGGCAGAACCATCGCCGCCATTCAAATGGTAGTTGTCGTCCTGCGTGTGACCGCTGGTGGTAATGGTCTGCGCTCCGGCAGGAGTCATCTTCCAACTACCGCCGTCCACACTGCCGCTGGTCTGGCTTGGAGTGACGGTAATGACTGCACCATCCACTTTCTCCAGCGTATTCAGCTGATACTTATCGGTGTTGACGGTGAACGTCAGATCAAAGCTGCCTCTGGCGCTCTGTGCAGGAGCGGTCCATGAAGCAGAATAATACTGCGGCTCAGGAGCACTCGGCACGTCCGGAATTTCGGTGCCGCCAGCAATTTCCTCACCAACCAGCGCCACAATCTGCCATGCGTAGCCTGCGGGCGGATTATAAATGTAAGTGTAATAACCGTTCTCACCAGACTGCACCGCCGTGCCGTCTGCCAATTCTTCGGCGGCAGCAACATAGGCCTGCGCAGCATAACTATCAGGATAGTTGGTAATGATCCACTGCTGGGTTTCATCGTAGATCTCACTGATGAGGTCGGGCTGCTCTGTATCCGCGCTCATAACAACGGGCTTGCTGTCCAGCATATCGAGACTCAACTGACCGAGGCCGCCCCAAATGTTGATTTGGTTCGCGTAATGGTTGCCGGGGGTGTACTGGCCGGGCTCAAGGCGAGACACATGGTCAAAAGTGTAGGTCGGGCAGCCATTGGGCTGACCGTTCAGACCATGACTGCAACAGTAGGCTTCTTGTCCGTTGAACCAAATAAGCCAAGTGCCGCCCTCTTTGGCAATGCTGGTGATTTTGCCGGTGGCATAGGGCGGGGTAGGACCTGCTGCGAGTGTTGCAACACCGTTATCGGCATAAAGCTGTGCAGGGGCTGCATCATCCGACAATTGTACATGAATAGATTTCTGTAAAGTGGTGCCGTCCGGGCTGGCGTAAACAAACTGCGCAGTGAAGTCAGAAAAAGCCTTCACATAAAAGCCTGTTGCAGCCGCAGATTGCTCGGCGTAAGTCTGATGTAGGATTTTGGCTTGCTCGGCATCATCGGCAGAAATGAGGTCTGCATCAGTAGATGCGTAGCTGAGAACCTCCACCCCTTTCGGAAGTACAACTTCTGCTGTTGCACTGTTTGCGGGGTATTCGGTTTGTACCAACAGAGGAACTACCGCATAATCTGCATCGGGATTGCGGCCAACGATGACGGTGCTTTCATTTCCGTTCAGCGCATCGGCGTCCATGTGGGCATCGGTACCATCATACAGGTCAGATACCCATGCCGAGATGCTGATTTTCGTCTCACCGATTGCCACAGGCAGCCCCATGCTGCCGAGATAACTACCAGTAGGTGCATCGGGCAAATCGTTGTACAGATTTTCGGTAATCTGAGAAAGGTCTGGGGTTACGCTGTCCGTAATTTCGGGAACAAATGTATCTGCTATCTCTGGCGTGGAAATCTCCTCGGCCGAGGCAGCAGGAATCATCGTACAGCACATGGCACCCGCCATGAGCGCCGCAGATAAGCGGTGTTTGAGTTTATATTGCATTGCATATCTCCTTGTGTGGTTTTATACGTCAAAAGAGTGCGTGCGATTTAGGATTTTACATCTGCACCACCTCCATCAATCAGCTTGGCAACGACCAACAGGCGGCTGTTAGGGTCTGCCGTGCAGGTGGAAAGCGTCAGAATATGGTCATCAGTCGTCACGTCCACACCGTAGTCGAACGCACAGCCGGCAACAGCCTTGTCCAGAATTTGCTGAAATGCTGCATCGTCCGGGTCAGCCTGAATACAATCGGTATCATCGTTTGCATCGCAGACCCACACACTGAAAATCTGGTACGCCAACTTTTCATCTGCCAGCGAAACATAAATGTACGGGTTTTCCTGCCCGAACTCGAACACGCGGTATTTGTGCAGATCCTCAAACCCGCCGGTATAATCTTCGTCGGTAAACGTATGCCCGTAAAAAATCAGATTGCGAGAAACTTTTACGCTGCTGTCCATGCGGCAGGCATAGTCGGCGTAGATGCAGCCGTGGTAATCCTCGGACCCATTCTCGTCACGGCGCAGATAATAGTCATTGTCGCCGTACTGCTGCACAGGCGCGTCAATGTTTGTGCCGGGAATCGTGATCCACGCCACGGTGTCCGGGTTTTCTTTCTGCGCGGCGGCAAGTCGTTCATCGGGTGGCTCAACATGTTCGGCCTGTTCCCACGCGGGCATCACTGAATTTTCATTACCGGAACGCCCGAAAAGCAAGAACCCAGCCAACAGCAGCCCGACCAAAACAAAAATAATGACGAGTCGCAGCAAATCGGGATTGGCGGTATCGCAGAAGCGTTTGAATTTTTCTCTCACTGCGGCACCTCCGCAACATCATCTTCCTGCCACGGCAGGCGGGGCAGGGGCGCGTAGTGGCGGCCGTTCGGCTCGACCCAACTGCCCTGGCCGCCGGCAAAAATGTGGATGTTGAACGAGTTCAGCACGGTCAAAAAACTCTCCATGTCGGCGGCATCACAGCAGAGTGAATCCCGGTTGCCGATCAGCAGCACATCGAAGCGATGCTGCTCGGCATCCTGCAAAATCTCCTTGACGGCGGGGCGCATGAGCAGCGGCACAGGCTCGTTTGTCTCGGAAATGCGTTCTTTCTGTACGCCCCACTGCAATTTGCGGGCGGCGCGCTGGCAGGCAAGGCGCTGTCTGCCCATGCTGGCAAGATTCTTCGGGTCGGACTGGTAAAGGCATTGTGCAATCATTGTTTTCCTCCTTAATACTTCGGCTTGTGGTAAACTTCTTTATGCAGTGCCACCGCATGGCGGCGATCATACCATAGGAGCAGGTAGTGCAGCACCAGTCCGCTGCCGACCAGCGGCAGAAGGACTTTTGCCCAATCAGAGATTTTCTTCATCTTCATCCTCGTTTCTGCCGCCGAGGACAATATCCCCAGACGGCACATAGACTTTCGGCGCAGGTGCGGGCTTTGCAGGCTCAGCCGTATGGGTAGGTTCTTTGCGCAGCAGGTGGGTAATAATCAGCAGCACCGCGATAAAGAGCAGCGCGCAGGCGATACCCGTAATCAGCAGGGCAGGGGTAATGCCGCTTTCCGCCGCAGCAACCACCACAGGTGCAGAAATCGGCGCGTACAGCAGCGTGTAATGCACCGTTCCGGCCTCGGTGCGGGTGACCGTTCCAGCGTAATGCGCTGTTGCCATATAGGTACTGTCGGCCTGCAAAGTTTCGCCAATCGTAATGTCCTGCAAGGTCAGCGTGCCGGAAAAACCGTACTCGTCATCGTAGGCAACAGACTCTTTCACATCATTGCGGGCGGTTTCGGCATCGGCGCTGCGCACAGACAATTCAAAATCCTGCGTGACCTCTTTCTCCTCGGTCACACCGCCCTCCACAGACTGCGTAACGCCCCATAAGGTGTAATCGACGCCGTTCCACTGCATAGTGCTTTCGGTCAGGTCGGCAACGGTTGTGCCATACGGTACGCTGTACTGCTTGACGACAAGCAGCTGCCCGCCGTTTTCCTGCCACGAGATGCTGTCCGGGTAGAACAGCGACGCCGTATCTTCCGGCGGCAATCCCACCAACTCCGGGGCAGGGGTGGGTTCCTCGGCAAAGGCTGCGGTGGCGGTGCCCAGTGACAGCAGGCAGCACAGGGCAGTGATAACAGGTTTCTTCATTAGGATTCCTCCGTTTCGGGTTGATTTTGCATTTTGCGTTCTACAATACGGCGCAGCTCGTCCCGGTCTGTGGTGATCAGGTCTTTTTCCTCCTCGCTGCACCGCATATCAACGGTGACATTGTTGGAGTTTGTGACGATTAGCGCGCTGCCGCGCTCGAAGCGGGTGATGTTGTCGATTTCGGCATCTGTCAGCTTCAAAACACTTTGCACGCGCTGGGCTTCCTCTTCCTCCAAATTCAGAATGATTTTGATTTTGCAGTTGTTCAGGATGCCGCGACCGTATTTTCCATCTTCCAAGGAAAAGAAGTCGTTCAAATCCTGCGTGGCAACCAGAACCCCGCCGCCGTAGCCGCGAATGGTTTTGACAGCCTCGAATACATAGTTGGCCACCAAAGCGTTGGACGATGCGCCGATGATTTGCCATACCTCATCTATGAAAATCTGCTTGCGGCGGGTCAAATCCTCTTTCGCCTTATCCCACATATAATCCAGCCCGATGTACATGCCCACGGTTAGCAGGTCGCCGGACAGCTCGCTGATGTCGATGACGACATAGCTGTTGTCGAGGTTCACGTTTGTCTGGCGGTTGAAGCTGGATGCCGAACCGTGTACAAGGCGGTTCAGAATATTGGCGATACGCCGCGTTTCCGGGGCAGCGGACAAAACAGTGTGCAGGTCGCCTAATATCGGCATTTCACGGTACTGACCGGGATGTGCCGGGTCGTCCAGACTGGCATTATCATAAGTGATGCCCTTATTGCGGTAGGTTGTGACGATGGCTTCATCCAATAGCTGGCGTTCCTCGTTGCTCAAATCGGGAATCAGCAGCGAGAAGAAAATGTGCAGCTTCTGGATTTTGGCAGCCAGTTCCGACTGCTCCGGCATAGGACCATCCAGCAGTTCGCTGCTGGTGTGGTCGATTTTGCGAATCTCCATGACGTTGATGCAATCCGGACTGCCCGGCACGATGCGGATGATGGTGCCGTTCAGCGCCTTGGCCTGCCGGTAAAACTCGTGACCCTTCAACGGAGCGATGATGTAAACCGGTGTTCCCGCCAGCCGCATACGCCGGGCGATCAGCTGCATAGTGAACGTCTTGCCCGCGCCGGAGGTGCCGAGAATCGCCATATTTGCGTTTTTGTAGATATGGGTGTTGAAGTTGTCGAGGCTGACGAGGGAGTTATTGTACTTATTCACGCCCAGCAGTACACCGTTGGTGTCGCACAGTTCAAAGCTGACGAACGGATAAAAGCTGGCCGCGGTTGAGGTAAGGATATTGCGGCGGTATTTTTTGAACAGCGCCGCATCCGGGGCGCACAGCGGCAGGGAAGAGAGAAAAGCTGCTTCCTGCCGGAAACTGCACAGCTGCAAATTCATATCCTGCGAGACCATGAGCTTGCGTATCTCCCCGATGCGCCACTCCAAATCCTTGACGCTGGCGGCTGTGACCGTTACGAGGATGGCGGCGTAGTAGAAATCCTCGTTGTTGGCAAGACCGTCTTTCAGGTAGTAGCCGGAACGAATGGCGTTGGAGAGGTCATCGAAATCCGAGTTTGTGTCGCTGGTGTCCTTGATTTTGCTGCGGTTGATGCGGATCTGCTGCCCGATTTTCTGCATCATGCGTTCTTTGGGCTGTCGTTCCAGAAACAGATCCACATCAATGCCTTCGCCGGCATTCACCAGCAATGCCATCCACCCGGCCGTGACCTGTGCGCGGTAGCCGTCTGCGGGAATCATCAGGTAGG
Organism: Oscillospiraceae bacterium; assembly: GCA_025758045.1. NCBI lineage: Bacteria > Bacillati > Bacillota > Clostridia > Eubacteriales > Oscillospiraceae > Oscillospiraceae bacterium. Next base: position 2,368,982 of record CP107208.1, read on the forward strand.
CATGGTAGGTGCCGTCCATGTAGAGATAACGTCCATGCTTCAAATCCAGCGAGGGCGGGATCATAAAGGCGGCGGGAGGTATCTTATCCAGCGCTGTGGTATCGTTCTGGGCCAAATAGCTGGCAAGCACATCTTGGATTCGCTCCTGCAACGGCACCTGTACCGCTGTTCGCCTATTTAATAAGGTATAGAAAACGTCCGTGAGAAACTCGTCCTCGTTCTCGTGTTCCACGATGGCGTTGCCGCACTGCGCTAGATAGGTGCGGAAGCTGCGGGCGGTGGTTTCGAGCGTGGAGACGATTTCGGCATAGGAGATATTCCGCTCGTTCGTGGGGGCTTCGTACTGGAAAATCACGAAGAAGCGACGGCTAACAGCATCGCGGGAACCGAGCCGCTTGACAAAGCGGATATAGCTCATGTGGCGCTTACGCACCGCTGCGTCCGGTTCGTTGGCGGCATCCCGCCGCAGCTTGTCCAGATAGGCATTGACATCGGCCTTGCGGGAGAATGACTTAAATTGCAGCCGCACTGGGCTGACTTTCAAAAGGCTGGCGAACGAGTAGATGACGCTGCGCTGCTCCCGTGGGGAGCGCAGCAGGAAGTTGATGGGCTCGATCTCCAGAATCTTGATGTGGCGCTCATCTGTGGTGTGCAGGATGCCGTTCTCGATTTTCTCGATGGGGAGCAAGTCGTAGAGCGTCTGCCGTTTTACCAGCTTTCCGTGGCGATCCGCCTTACGTTGCAAGACCTGCGCGTTGTGGGGCAGGGTATCGGAATCATCATAGTAGACAACACGGCATCGCTTACTGATGAGCCGTAGATGTCGGTGTCGGTTGGCTTCGAGATTGCCCTGCTGTGTAGGTGTGACGATACGGCGGCGCTTCATAAAGCGGAACCAATGTGCCACAAACTGCGTCAGGCTGTCACCGCCAAAACCGACTACACCAAACACGGCCAGCGGCACCGACACCGCAATGACGATCATCAAGCGGATGTTGAATGCCAACGGCAGATAGAACAGCGGCACCGCACTGCCCACAGCAAGCACAGCCGCCTCCACCGCATTGCGCAGCTTGACCGTGCCGCCAAGAATCGTACCAGTGTCCACAAAATTCTGCGGGATAAGGTAAACATCCCGCTCTTCGCGTGAAATTTCGACCACCTCCAAACAAAAAAAGCGCCCTCGAAAAAAGGCGCTCTTGCGTTTCTGTTCAATTTTGACGATACTATTATAGCAGAGTCATATTGCAGCAAAAAAGACTTTTGCTGTGCGGATGTTGTGCTGATTTACTGCATTTCGGCAGATAAATTTTCAAATATGAGCTTGTGGCATCAATGTAGCTACATAGATTGACAATCGAATGCCGTGAACGTATAATAAGGATAAGAAGAAAACCACGGAACGAAGGGAGTTTTTTTATGGAAAACATTGTTTCGGCAGCTAAAACGGATGTGTTCCGCGTTCGCATCAACCCGGAAATTAAGCAGGAACTGGAATCTGTGTATGCAAAGAACGGTCTTACCCTGACCGATGCCATCAACGTGTTTTTCCAGCAGTCGCTGAACGCTGGCGGCTTTCCCTTTGCCGTAACAGAGGACAACGCGGAGATCATCAAGGCAAAGGCTCTCTCCCGGCTGACAAAGCAGTTGCAGGAAGCGCAGGATGATCCGGTTTCTTACTCCGAGGATGAAGTATACAAGATGTTCGGAGTAGAGAAATGAGGGTAATCTATAAAAGAACCGCCGTTAAGGATATGGAAGCAACCCGTGACTACATCGCCGGGCGGCTGAAGAACCCGAAAGCTGCCAAAAAGCTGATGACCGCGCTGCTGAAAGCTATATCTTTGCTGGTAGATAACCCGTATATGGGTGCAGCACTGGCAGAAAAGTTTGAAATCACCACGGATGTGCGCTACTTTGTGGTGTCAAAGCAGTTGATTTTCTACCATGTGGACGAGGAACACAGCACAATAGAGATACTTCGGGTATTGGACGGCCGGACAGATTATTTGTCAGTACTGTTCGGATAAATAAAAAATAGGAGGGCCGCTCCTGCGTATGGCAGAAGCAGCCCTCTTTGTTTTAGTGCAGATACCCTTTTGGGTTGACGTAGACCCCGTCGATAATGACGCAGATATGCAGATGATTTCCGGTCACATCGCCGGTAGCACCGACTTTGGCAATGGTGTCGTATTTGTTCACCGTATCGCCAACCTGAGCCAAAAGCTGGCTGCAATGGGCATAAAGGGTACAGTACCCGCCGCCGTGGTTGATGACCAGATAATTTCCATAACTGACGTGATACCCTGATTTAATGACCGTGCCGCCCTCCACTGCCAGAATTGGTGTGCCATAGGGATAGGCAATGTCCAAGCCATTGTGGTTGGTGGTATCCTTGCCGGGAATGCCGACATCCTCGCGTTTGCCGAAGAAAGAAGTAATGTGCTGTTCCCAGTTCGGGTCATTGAATGGATTGCCGAACCCGCCGCTCGGAGCAGGGGAGGTATCATCAATAAGTGCATCGTTGATTTGCCCCAAAATCGTAATACCCTCATGTTCTTCTATTTCGTGGAGATAGACAGTCAGGTTATGCGCATAGGCATCGGCACAGCTTTTCTGCTTGTCGTCAAGCTGCCAGACCGTGTCGGCAAAGTAGTCATCGCCCACATAGGAGAGTGTGAAAACGGTGTAAGTGTGATCCTCTTGAACGGTTATGGTTTGCCCACGCACCTCTTTCTGCACAGGTTCGGTGCGAACTTCCTCGGAAGTAGTGTAGGTATAATATTCTGTCCGGTGCGCTTGTACCTGTGCGGAAAGGTCAGCCAGGCTGATTTTGGTATAGTCGTCCTCTCCTTGGTAAGCGGAGTACATAGAAATGAGTTGAAAGGCATTGTAAGAAACATGACCGCCCACGGAATCATCAATGTCGCTGTAGGTGAGGCTTGCACGCTCGGATTCTATTTCGGCAAGGGTATCCTCGTATGCAACCTGCAAAATATCCGATACGGCATTGCGAAGCTGCATCACGTTGGCAGCAACTTCCAAATCATCATTGACCGCAGTGCTGGGCTGTGTCAGCGTACCGAAAATCGCACCGGGCAGCATGAGCAGAACCAGAACCGGCAGCAGCAAGACTGCAATGGCAACGACCAGTATTTCCTTGCAATACTGCACCGCAGCTTCAGTAGCAGCCCCGGCGGGACCGCCCTGCACTCCCGCTTGCGCGATTTTGGCAAGTTTGGGCGCATTGTGAAGTGCCGTTGAGGCGGCCTGCTGAGAATTTTGGGTATCGTTTTCCATCATTTAGTGTCTCCGTGCGGGGGCTTTTGGCATGGCGGCCACTTTACGCTCATCATACTGCATACGCCCGCGTTCGTCCTGAACGGTAGGCGTTTTTTCTACGCGGGTTGTGGCGTAGACCTTATACCACTTTTCGCCGTCGCGGGAAGTCTGTTCTGTGAAGTGGCCCTCCGGCTTCTCATACTGACGGGCGTTGTACATGGCAAACTGAATCTGCCCGCGGCCGGGGATGATCTCGCGCCCCTGAATCTTGCCGCCGCCGATTTCTACATCTGTGACGCTGTTGCCCATCTGCCCCAGCAGCACACGGTTCATAGCGGCCTGTTGGATAGAGGACGAAGTGGGAATGGAGGTCTGTTCTGTAACAGCAGGACTGCCACCGGCGCGCATGGCAATTTCACTGTCCCTTGTAGGGGAAACGTCAACCGTGCTATCGCCCTCCAGCGCCAGCGGTGTGGCGGGGATAGGTGCATCCAGCACGGCATCGTTTTCTGCCGTTGCCATTGCGGTGGGGATATTTTCGCCAGTGGCAGGAACGGGCATAGCCTCAGCATCGCTGGTACCGGCAAAATAGCCATTGAGTGCTTCCACGGCGCTGTCGCCTGTGATGCTGCCGCTGGTCTGACCGGTGGCAATAGACCCGATGACCTTGCTGGCGAAGCCGCCGTCTTTACCGAGGCTGTTGTGGTACATGGCACCGCCCAAGGACACACCGATACCGCCGGACTGCCCACTGATGGAGCTTGCCGTACTTTGCTGCACATGGCGGCTCACCATGCCGGAAAGCCCGCCTGCAAAGGTATTGCCGGGTGTGACTTTTGTGGTGGCTGTTGAAGCGGCGGCTTTGGCAGCGCCCAGCCCCATAAAGGCTTTGCCGATTTCAAAACCGCGAAAAGCCAGTAGCGCCTCAGACAACATCGAGCCGGGCGAGCGTGAAACGCCGATGCCCAATGAGTGCAGAATACCGTCCAGCTTGGTGCTGACTTTCAGAAAAGCGATAGCACACAGCAACCACAGGAACAGATTGCCGGAGACGGCATCCTTGCCATGCGCGTCTACGGCCGCAGCAGCTTCATCCTCGGTCAAAGCAAAAGCGGCCGGACAGTACAGAAGCGCAAGGTTGATGGCGGTGAATAGGGTAAACAGAGTTTTTTTCATGTAAAAAATCTCCTATAAGGACAGCGGATTGGCGAGAAACTCACCGACCATATTGACGAACAGTTTTAAGCACCATGCGTTCATAATCAGCAGCAGAAGCTGCCCACTGAACATTCGGCACCAGCTTTTGAAAATGTTGTTTGTGCCGCGCGCCGCGCCCATAGCAAAGGCAAGGGGTGCGGTGAAAACCAGAATTCCCAGTACAACGTATCGCTCGGCGGCTTCCAAAAGCAGCTTTAAGTAGTTCCAAGCCAGAATCACAACGAGAATCAGTGCAATCAAGGCCACAGAACCGTTGGCAATCACGCCAATGATGATGAGTAGCACGGAATTGAAGTCTCCAAACTGCACGCCGGGCAGGCTGCTGTCCAGAATCCAGGTGTAGGGCGTGCCGCCGATCTGCAAGGCAAGGTTGACGATGTCATCGCAATACCAAATCAGAAGCAGGAAAATTACAGAGCGCACCACCAGATTGATGGGATTCTCGGTGTCAATGTCAAACCCTGCGCCATAGCAGCGGTAAAGCTGCCACACAAGGTTTAGCAGCACCAGCCCAATGGCTGTCCAGATAAAAATCTCGTACATGGACGATGCGGCAGGAAAGTACCGCTTGAACGTATCCATATTGCAGCCCAGCGCGCCAAGTACTGATGTTGATGCCAAATCCAGCAAATTCATCACCTGCGTTGCCAGCCAATCCACAATGCCATCTAAAATGCCCAAAGGCGTTCACCTCCTTGCTGCAATTCCGCGCAGGTTTACGGATTCCAAGTGCCGCCCTGGAAGAACGGCGTAACGTAGGCCATGATGAAGCCGAGACCGTTCAGAATCGCCCAGGTGATGGCAATGCGCTTAAGCCATGCGCGGGAATCATCCACGGTCTTGCCGTTCTTGGAAAAGTTCATCAGCAGCAGGGCAACGGCGGCGCAGACTACAGCTGTGACGGTGGAGATAGAGATGATTTGCGAGTAGACATCCTGCATGATCTCGCTGGCTTTCGTCCAGACGGTTGTGCTGGCTGCGGCGGTGGGAGAATTATCCTTGCCGGTTGCAAAAGCGGGCATTGCGGTCAGTACACTGCATAGGACAGCGCAAAGGGCTGTCCTTATGCGCTTGTGGTAAAAAGAATACGTGTTTTTCTTGATCATTGAAACCTCCTGTGTGTAAAAATGCTTTATGAGTTGCCAAAAGTAGACCATTACCATAATAACAAATTGGCTGTGCAGGAAAAAAGGCTTTCGCTCTGCGGATGTATTGCGGATGTTGTGCAGGTTCAATCAGGGGTAAGGAGATTGGTGATTTTCTCGCAATTTTGTAGCATAGGACAGTGATGCCAGCAACAAAAGATATTCAAACGTAGAAATGAAAATAGAGCTGTCATGAGACGGCAGCCCTATTTTTATCACAAAACCAGTTCCTGTACAAAATTCCTTGTGCGGTTGATACTTGGAGAGGCAAGACAGTAATATAGATATTCCCATATAACGCAAAGCGCCGTTACCGCAGGTGAAGCGGTAACGGCGGGGAAGTGATTGACTATATTGGCAGCGCAGATAACATTGGGCACCATCATTTCCGGTTTCAACTGATACAAAATGGTATTGGCGCAGACCCGATGGCAGTCTTTTGTGAAATTTCGGCCATAAAGGGAAAACCTATTAAACGAAAACAAATGTTAAAATTTCACCTGGTTTGCTTTCCGGTACTCTGTTGGCGAGGTTCCTTCTGCATTGCGGAAAGTTTGGGAGAAGTAGCTGGAAGAAGAAAAGCCCAGAATAGCTGCGATCTGAGAGAGAGAAAGGTCCGTCTCGGCCAGGAGACGCTTTCCTTCTTTTATGCGGCAGTTGATGATATAATTGATGGGCGAAACACCGTATTCGCGCTTAAAGGCGTGTACCATATAATATTTGGTGATGCTGACCTTTTCTGCCAGCTGGTCCAGCGTGATATTTTCCTTATAATGGTGGTCAATGTAGCGCTTTACCGTTGCACACTGGCGGTTGGCAGGCAGGCGGGAGTGGATCGGCACAGCCGAAACACTGGCGTTGCGCATCAGCTGTACAACGATAATATCCATGTAGGCCTGGCAAAGTATCTGGAAACTCGACTCTCGGTTCTGCATTTCCCGCAGGATCTTGCGCATACAGACCAGCACATCGTTATCCTCTTTAAAGGTATAAATGCAAAAGCTGCCCTCGGCGGCATCGGAAATCGTAAATTCCAGCCCTTCGATGCCAAGCACAATATATTCCAACGGGTGTGATTCAAAGCTGACTTCGGTGTGGATGACGTTGGGATTGACCACGACCAGCTGGTGCGCCTGCACGGGGAACAGCTTGTCATTGATCTGAAACTGCCCCTCGCCATCGACAATATAAAATAGCTCTGCGTAGCTATGGGAATGTGGGATGGAGGGCCAATCGCCGCTGTATTTTGTAGAGGCTATATTGCGCAGCTTCATCTTGTCGCGGGGGAGTGCGTCATCCTCCGGGTTGAAAGCATAGTTGATGTGGCTCATGGCGAGGCCTCCGAACTTTTTGATATATTGTCATAATTCTATTATATGGCACACGTCCGAAAAATGCAACGAGTTTTTTGGGCGATTTTATCAATATGTTGCTTTGTTTCGAAATACAAACGTGTAAAGTGCACAATTTTCAGACGCGAAAGTCGGACGTTGTGCCGAAAAAACGGTGAATAACAATATTGCTAAAATGATGAGCAATATAATAATTGATAAATGATGTGAAAAGCACTACACTTAAGTCACCGCGAAAGGGATGAAATCCCGACATAGAAATTACACTTAGGAGGAAAATACAAATGAAGAAAATCGTTGCACTTTTGATGGCTTCTGCTATGGCAGCATCTCTGGCTGCTTGTGGTGGCAGCGCTCAAAGTTCGGAAGCTACCTCTACTGCTCCGGCTGAATCCACGGCTGCCGAGTCTACGGCTACTGATGGCAAGAAGTATGAGGGCGTTGAGTTGACCATGTGGTCTATGTGGTCTGCCGGTGAGGTTCAGGCAAATGCAATTCAGGCCGCCGCTGACGCTTTCGAGGCTGAAACTGGCGCACACGTCAACATCGAGTGGAAAGGCCGCGATGTCAACACCCTGATTTCTGCCGCGCTGGAATCTGGCGAAAAACTGGACATCTTCGAGGATGATTACAACCGTATCGGCCACGCTTACGCTCCCTACACCTACGACCTGACCGAGATGGCAGACGCTGTCGGTTATGATGACTTCAGCTACGCTTGCTTTAACGATCAGTCCAAAGAATGGGCTGGCTACCTGAACTCCATCGTAGAGCAGCCCCAGATTGGCGGTATCTTCTACAACAAGGACGCTTTCGATGCCTGTGGCATTACCGACACCCCCAAGACTTGGGATGAGTTCCTGACTGTCTGCCAGACCCTGAAAGACAACGGCTATGAGCCGCTGGCGCTGGACGGTGCTTACGCAAACTTCAACTTCTACAACCATCTGGTTCGTCATCTGGGTGAGGACGCCATTGCTGAACTGGGCAAGAACGGCGGCTGGGCTGATAATGAAGCTGCTGTGGCGGCTGCGCAGGAAATCATTGATTTCGTGAACGCTGGTTATCTGGCCGAAGGCGCACCTGATGCCTACCCCGCCAGCCAGACCAAGGTTGGCCTTGGCACGGCTGCTATGGTTGTTTGCGCAAACTATGTCACTTCTGAGGTTGACGCTGCGGTTGGCGAGCCTGTAAACTGGGGCTTCTTCAACTATCCCGAAGTCGAGGGCAATGTTGATGCTTCTGCTTACGCCGGTGCAAACTCTCTGGCCATCTCCTCTAACTGCGAGAACCCGCAGGCTGCATTTGACTTCATTATGACCATCGTTACCGGCACTTGCGGTCAGGAACTGGTTGACAACGGCGGCCAGATTCCCGCTGACACCCGCCTGAAAGAGTCTGTCCTGGCCGGTTCTGTTGAGACGCTGAAGAACACCACCACCCCGATGAGCTGGTGCGGTTCTCTGAACACGCTGGACGGCTGGTCCTCCATCAAGAGTTCCATGATTGAGCTGTTCGAAGGCAAGTACGCAACCGGCGCTGACTACTGCGCTTACTTGGATACCCTGTGCGGCTAATCCTATAATAAATCACGGTACGCCGTCAAGCGGTGCGGCTGTAATGGATTTATTCAGGATTCCCTCAATCTGAACAGAGGCGGCACCTGAATGGGGGCCGCCTTTGCTTATGACATTTCATTTTTGAGGTATTACCAGTATGAAAAAGAACAAGACAATGATTTTCCTATTCATTCTGCCCACCGTTCTTTGCCTGTTGTTCATGTATGTCTATCCGGTCGTTCGGACAGTTATCATGAGTTTCTTTAAGGTAGAGAGCCTTACGGCATCTACAAGCACATGGAGCTTCTATGGGCTGCAAAACTATTTCAAAATCCTGCGCAATGCCGGTTTTATCAGTTCCATAAAAAACATGGTGATGATTTGGCTGGTAGGCGGCATCATTACCATGTGCCTGTCCATGTTGATGGCCGTGATTTTGACCAGTGGCATCCGCGGCGCAAAATTCTTCAAGGCCGCCATTTATATGCCCAATATCATCAGCGCCGTGGCACTGGCCACCATGTGGATTCAGTATGTGTTCAACTATGATTATGGTCTGCTGAACCAGATCGTCAAAGCATTCGGCGGCGAGAATGTCCGCTGGCTGGGTACGGACCTGATTTTCTGGGCTATGATGATTGCTTTCATTTTTGGCAGTGTTGGTTACTATATGCTGATTTTCATCAGCGGCATCGAAGGTATCCCGCAGGATTTGTACGAAGCTGCCACTATCGACGGCGCGAATATCTTTGACCGCTTCTTCCAGATTACGCTGCCCCTGCTGAAAGGCGTCATCCGTACCTGCGTTACTTTCTGGAGCATCAATGCTACCACATTCTTCCTGTGGACGAAGATGTTCTCCCCCATTAACACGGAAACGGCCACCATTGTGCCCGTTGTGTACCTGTACGATACGGTGTTTGGCGGCAAGGGCGTTGTCGAGCGCGATGCTGGTGCAGGCGCAGCGATTGGCGTTGTGCTGACTTTGATTATCATTGTTGTGTACGTTATCACCAACCTGATCTTGAAAGACTCGGATCTGGAGTATTAAGGTAGGAGAGCAGTTATGGGAAAATATCACGATAGAATCAACTGGAAGAAAGAGCTTCAGCTTCTGCCCGGTTATATCATTGTTTGCGCGTGGGTCGCGCTTACGGCTGCCATCCTGTTCTGGATTGTCTGCGCCAGCCTTTCCTCAACAAAGGAAATTCTGACGGGCCGTGTTATGGACTTTTCCAATGGCCTGAAGTGGGATAACTACGTCACAGCTTGGAACACCCAAAATGTATCGCTGTATTTCTTCAACAGCTTGGTTTATGCTATTGTTTCCTGTGTGGGCGTATTGCTTATTTCCGCGCCCGGTGCTTATGTGCTTTCTCGCTGGAAGTTTGTCGGCGGTAAGGCCATCCGTATCGGCTTGGTCATTGCCATGAGTGTTCCCACCATTATGATCATCATGCCTCTCTACTCTTTGGCTGTGCAGTGGGGCATCAAGGGGCGCGTGCTGTTGGTTGTGCTGTACATTATGCTGCGCGTACCGTATACCACGATTTACCTACTGGATTTCTTCTCCTCACTGTCCCGGTCTTATGAGGAGGCGGCCTACATTGACGGATGCAGCCATTCTCGGACGTTCTGGCAGATTATGCTGCCGCTGGTTCAGCCCGCCATTATTACGGTTACGATTTTCAACTTCATGTCTGTGTGGAACGAGTTCTTCATGGCGTTGATTTTCACTACCAGCGATTCTATGACCCCTGTTGGTGTCGGTTTGTTGCAGATTGTCAACGCAATGAAATATTCCGGCCAGTACGGTGCTATGTTTGCCGCAGTTATCATTGTGTTCATGCCTACTTTCCTGCTGTATCTTTTCCTGTCTGAAAAGATTATTGTCGGTGCTACCAGTGGCGGCGTTAAGGGCTGATTTGACTTTCCTCCATTCAAAATATTACGTTTCAAGGAGAATCCTTATATGAATGATGTAAGAAAAATGGGCCGCGTGACGATTCCCACTGATACGGACGCAGTGTCTGAAACCCTCGACCTGTTGAAGCGCTGGGGCGCGGATGCCATCCGCGACTGCGATGGCACTGAGTTCCCGCAGGAGCTAAAGGACACCGGCGCAAAGATTTACGCCACCTATTACACTACCCGTAAGGACAACGCATGGGCAAAGGCCAACCCCGACGAAACCCAGCAGTGCTACATTATGACGCCGTTCTACACCGCTGAAGGCGGTGCGCTGACCATCCCCCTGATGACGGGCATCAGCCGTGAACTGATGAAAGTCAACGACCATGACGATATTGCCCGCTGGTGGGAGGTCATGGACCGCACGACGGGCGAGCCTGTCCCCACCGCCGACTGGCACTATGATGCCGCCCGCGAAAGCGTTGTCATCGACCCCCCCGCCGCCTACCACGAGTACACGGTCAGCTTTTTGGCGTACCTGATCTGGGACCCTGTTCATATGTACAACTCCGTCATCAATGACTGGAAGGATGTCGAACACCAGATCCCGTTCGATGTGCGCCAGCCCAAGACCCACGCCTACACCCTGCGCCGTCTGCGCGAGTATCTGGAAAGCCACCCCTATGTCAACGTTGTGCGCTTTACGACCTTCTTCCACCTGTTCACGCTGGTGTTTGACGAGCTGCGCCGCGAGAAGTACGTGGACTGGTACGGCTATTCGGCTTCTGTCTGCCCCTATATTTTGGAACAGTTTGAGAAGGAAGTCGGCTACAAGTTCCGCCCGGAGTTCATCATCGACCAGGGCTACTACAACAACCAGTACCGTGTGCCGAGCAAGGAATATAAGGATTTCCAGGCATTCCAGCGCCGCGAGGTCGCCGGGCTGATGAAGGAAATGACCGACATCGTCCACGCCTACGGCAAGGAAGCCATGATGTTCCTGGGTGACCACTGGATCGGCTGTGAGCCGTTTATGCCGGAATTTCAGCAGTCCGGCGTGGATGCCATTGTCGGCAGTGTCGGCAACGGCAGCACCCTGCGCCTGATTTCCGACATTCCCGGCGTCAAGTACACCGAGGGTCGCTTCCTGCCCTACTTCTTCCCCGATACCTTCCACGAGGGCGGCGACCCTGTGCGCGAAGCCAAGGAAAACTGGGTCACCGCACGCCGCGCCATCCTGCGCAAGCCCATTGACCGCATCGGCTACGGCGGCTATCTGAAACTTGCCTGCGAGTTCCCGGAGTTCCTCGACTATGTCGAGAGCGTCTGCAACGAGTTCCGCGAACTGTACGAGAACATCAAGGGCACCACGCCCTACTGCGTCAAGACTGTGGCTGTGCTGAACAGCTGGGGGCAGCAACGCGCGTGGGGCTGCCACATGGTCCACCATGCGCTGTACCAGAAGCAGAATTACAGCTATGCGGGCGTGATCGAAGCGTTGTCCGGCGCACCGTTTGATGTGAGGTTTATCAGCTTTGACGATATCAAAGCCGACCCGAAGGTGCTGGACGGCATCGACGTCCTCATCAACGTCGGCGACGGCGACACCGCCCACACCGGCGGCAAGGTCTGGGAGGACCCGGATGTTTCCTCCGCCGTCAAGGGCTTTGTCCATCGCGGCGGCGGTCTGATCGGTGTCGGCGAACCCGGCGGTCACCAGTATCAGGGGCGCTATTTGCAGCTGTCCGCACCGCTCGGCGTGGAGAAAGAAACCGGCTTCACGCTTAACTACGACAAGTACAACTGGGACGAGCACCGTGACCACTTTATTCTGACCGACTGCCCCGACCATGACGTGGACTTCGGCGAGGGGAAGAAGAGCATCTTTGCGCTGGAAGGCACCGAGATTCTGATTCAGCGCGACAAGGAAGTGCAGATGGCCGCGCACGAGTATGGCAAGGGCCGCGGCGTGTACATCAGCGGCCTGCCCTACAGCTTTGTGAACAACCGCGTGCTGTACCGCGCTATTCTGTGGGCTGCCCACGATGAGGCCGACCTGCACAAGTGGTTCAGCACGAACTACAATGTCGAAGTACATGCCTACGTCAAGAACGGCAAGTATTGCGTGGTAAACAACACCTACGAGCCGCAGGATACCACCGTTTATACCGGCGATGGCAGCAGCTTCGACCTGCACATGGACGCGAACGAGATCAAGTGGTATAATCTGTAAAACAGACAAAGGCGTGCCGTGTTTGTGCGGCACGCCTTTACCTGCAAAAACAATGATAAGGGGTTTATTATGGATAAACGTCCCAATATTATCCTGCTTATGGCAGACCAGATGCGCGGCGACTGCCTGGGTATTGCCGGGCATCCGGATGTGAAAACGCCGTTTTTGGATGCCCTGGCCGCCGAGGGTGTGCGCTATGAAAACGCCTATTCCGCCTGCCCGACCTGCGTTCCCGCCCGCGCCACGCTGTATACCGGCATGTCCCAGGAGCACACGGGCCGCGTTGGCTACGAAGATTTGATCCCGTGGGAGTACCCCCACACGCTGGCTGGGGAACTGAGCAAGGCGGGCTACTATACCCAGTGCGTCGGTAAAATGCACGTCCACCCGCTGCGCAACAACCTGGGCTTTAACGATGTGCGACTGCATGACGGCTATCTCCATGCCTACCGCCGCCCCACCACGCCCAGTTATGAAGACCAGCGCGTGGCCGATGATTATTATTGGTGGCTCAAACAGCAGCTTGGCGTGGATGCAGACCCCGTAGATACTGGCTTGGACTGCAACAGTTGGGTGGTCCGTCCGTGGATTTACGAAGAAAAGTACCATCCCACCAACTGGGTCGCCAGCGAGTGCAGGGATTTTCTGCGCCGCCGTGACCGTTCTAAACCGTTCTTCTTGATGGCCAGCTTCGTGCGGCCGCACCCGCCGCTGGATGCCCCGGAATACTACCTGAATTTGTACAAAGATAAGCCGCTGGCCGAGCCTTGGCGCGGCGACTGGAACGACTGCGTCCGCTGGGAGCGCGACGGCCACAGCTACCATGCCCAGACGGCACCCTCGGATGAGAGCTACATCCAGCAGCTGCGGGCGGGCTACTATGCGGCGATTACCCACATGGATCACCAAATCGGGCGCTTAGTCTCCGCGTTGGTGGAGGAACAGATTATGGACAATACGATTATTCTGTTTGTCTCCGACCACGGCGAGATGCTGGGTGACCACCTGATGTTCCAAAAAGCCAAGCCGTTTCAGGGCAGCATCCATGTGCCGCTGTTTATCTCCGGGCCGGAGCGTTATGTCGGCAAGCACGGCACGGTCCGCACCGATTTGGCCGAGCTGCGGGATGTTATGCCCACGCTGCTGGAACTGGCGGGCACACCGATCCCCGAAACCGTGGACGGCACGAGCCTGCTGCACCCTGTTGAGCGTGAATATCTGCACGGCGAGCATACGCTTGGCGAGGATTCCATGCATTTCATCCTGACAAAAGAGGATAAATACATCTGGTACTCCCAGACCGGGCGGGAGCTGTACTTTGATTTGCGCAACGACCCGCACGAGAACAAGAATGTGCTGGACGAACACCCAGCGCGCGTAGCCGAGCTGCGCGAACTTCTCATCAACGCACTGAAAAACCGCGAAGAGGGCTACACCGACGGCCACAGCCTGCTTGTGGGCAAAACACCCGTGACCGTATTGCAGCATACCGAGGTGCTATGAAGCAGCTTCAATTCCTGATAAAACCAGCCGCAGGCTACTGCAACATGCGCTGCCAATATTGCTTTTACCGGGATGAGCAGCAAAACCGCGTGAACCCCGAAGACTGCATGATGACGCGGGCGACTGCCGAGACGCTGATTCAGCGCTGCTTTGTGGAAATTGAGCAGGGCGGCTTTGTTTCGTTTGCCTTTCAGGGCGGGGAGCCAACCCTGGCCGGGCTGGATTTTTTCCGCTTCTTTACGCAGACGGTGCGAAAGTACAACCAGAAGCGCGTCACCGTACAGTACGCCATCCAGACAAACGGCCTTGCCATTACCGAGGAATGGGCTGAATTTTTCAGCAAAGACCATTTTCTCGTGGGCATCAGCTTGGATGGCACCCCGGATGTCCATGATGCCCTGCGCCCGGACGCACAGGGGAACGGGACATGGGATAAAATCACGCAGACGATCAAACTGCTGCGCCGCTGCGGCGTGGAGTGCAACCTTTTGTGTGTCGTCACCAAGCGGCTGGCCAAAAAGGCGGAGCGCGTGTATAAATCCATGAAAGCCACGGGGGTGCGCTATTTGCAGTTCATTCCCTGTCTGGACCCGTTGGATACGCCGCAAGGGCAGCAGAACTACTCCTTAACACCGGAGCTGTACGCGCAGTTCCTGTGTGCCATGTTTGATGCCTGGTATCGGGACTGGAAAACCAGCACCTATATCAGCATCCGTTTGTTTGAGGATTATATTCATCTGCTTATGGGCAGCCCTGCGGGGACCTGCTCCACGACCGGTACTTGCGGTGCCTATATGGTTGTGGAGGGTAGCGGTGCCGTGTACCCGTGCGACTTCTTCTGCCTGGATGCCTATAAACTTGGAACTGTGCAAAACGACACCCTGCAATCGCTGCTTACCGGCAAGAAAATGCAGACATTTATCACAGACGGCTGGCAGATCCCCGCAGAGTGCCGGCAGTGCAGATGGATCCGCCTGTGCCGCGGCGGCTGCAAGCGCGACCGCAATGCTACCGACACTGCGCAGCGCAGTTACTACTGCAAAGCCCTGCAAAAGTTTTTTGCCTATGCGGAACCGCGCCTGTGCGAGATGGTCCGCGCCGTTCAAATGTACCGCTGAAAAGGAGACAGATTCTATTGGACAAGAAAAATAAATACTGGCAGCTGTTTCTCTCTACCTTTAAGTTGAGCGCCTGCACCTTCGGCGGCGGCTTCGTCATTATCCCCCTGATGCGCGAGCGCTTCGTGAAAGAACTGCGCTGGATCGAGGAAGAAGAAATGCTGGACCTGACGGCGATTGCCCAATCCAGCCCCGGCTCTATTGCCATCAATGCCTCGATTCTGGTGGGCTACCATGTGGCAGGCATCCCCGGTGCGCTGATTACCGTGGTGGGGGCAGCCTTGCCGCCGCTTATCATCATTTCCATTATCTCCGCGTTTTATCAGGCGTTCCGCTCCAACAAGTATGTGAGTATGGCGATGGCCGGTATGCTGGCCGGTGTGGCGGCGGTTGTCTTTGATGTGGTCATCAATATGGCGTGGCCCATCCTGAAAAAGAAGCGCTGGCTGCCCATCGCGGTCATGCTGGCGGCTTTTTTGGCGACCCGTTTCTTCTCGGTGAATATCATTTTAATTATTTTGGTCTGCGGTGTCATCGGCGCACTGGATACTCTGTATCTGCAAAAGCGGGAGGACGACAAATGATCTACCTGGAACTGTTCTGGAGCTTTTTCCAAATCGGCCTGTTCAGCATCGGCGGCGGCTATGCGGCCATGCCCCTGATTCAAAACCAAGTCGTGGATATTCACCCCTGGCTGACGATGACGGGCTTCGCGGACATTATGGCCATTGCCGAAATGACCCCCGGCCCCATCGCCGTAAACGCTGCTACGTTTGTTGGTATTCAGGTGGCGGGTCTGCCGGGGGCACTGATTGCCACGATCGGCTGTATTTTCCCGTCCTGCGTCATCGTCATGACGCTGGCCTACGTGTATTACCGTTTCCGCGGTCTAAGCGTTATGCAGGGCATCCTGGCCGGGCTGCGGCCTGCTGTTATTGCCATGATCGCTTCCGCCGGCATCTCCCTGTTGTGCATGGCCCTGTACGGGCAGCGCACTTTCCCGGCTGATTTGGGCAGCATGGATCTGATTGCCCTGGCTGTTTTCCTTGTGGGCTTCTTTATTCTGCGTAAGTGGAAGCCCAGTCCCATCAAGGTCATGGCGGGGGCTGCCATGGCCGGTGTCGTGCTGTACAGCATCGCGGCATAAACAAAAACTGAGAGGATATTTTATGATGAATGAGATTTTAGCCGCCTGGCGGTGGAACGGTTCGGTGTCCGAGCCGGTTCCCTATGGCGAGGGGCATATCAACCAGACGTATGCCCTCACGGTAACGTCTGCGCAGGGCGCAAAGCGCTACATCCTGCAAAAGATCAACACCGATACCTTCAAGGACCCCGCCGGCTTGATGGAAAATATCTGCGGCGTAACGGATTTTCTGCGTGAAAAAGCTAAACAGCGCGGGGCTGACCCTGCGCGTGCCACGCTCCATGTAGTGCCTACTGCGGCAGAAAAGCCTTATTACCAAGCCGCCGATGGCAGCTGCTGGCGTGTCTATGATTTTGTGGAGAACACCGTCTGCTTGCAGCAGGTGCAATCTGCCGAGGATTTTTACCAAAGCGCCGTTGCGTTCGGCAATTTCCAGCATCAGCTTGCCGCTTATCCGGCCCACACCCTCCATGAGACGATCCCACACTTCCACGACACACCCAAGCGCTTCGCTGATTTCCAGCGCGCTGTAGCCGAGGACCGCATGGGCCGCGCCGCCCAGGTGCGGCGCGAGATCGAGTTTGTCTGCGCCCGCGAAGCTGATTATCATGTGATGGTGGATCTGCTGGCGGCGGGCAAGCTACCGCTGCGCGTCACCCACAACGATACCAAGCTGAACAATATCCTGCTCGACAAAACGACGGGGGAGGGCCTTTGCGTCATCGACCTTGACACCGTCATGCCGGGCCTTGCCGCCAATGACTTCGGCGATTCCATCCGCTTCGGTGCCAACCATTGCGCCGAGGATGAAGCTGACCTCTCGAAAGTGAATTTTAGCATGGAACTGTTTGAAATTTACACCAAGGGCTTCTTGCAGGCAGCAGGGGAGGCGTTCACGCCTTTAGAGAAACAGACCCTGCCCTGGGGCGCCAAGCTGATGACAATGGAATGCGGCATGCGCTTCCTCTCCGATTATCTCGAGGGAGACCACTACTTCCACATTAACTATGAACAGCAGAACCTTAACCGCGCCCGCACCCAGTTCAAGCTGACCTCCGGCATGGAAGAAAACTGGGATGCTATGCAGAAA
Source organism: Oscillospiraceae bacterium (assembly GCA_025758045.1). Classification (NCBI taxonomy): domain Bacteria; kingdom Bacillati; phylum Bacillota; class Clostridia; order Eubacteriales; family Oscillospiraceae; species Oscillospiraceae bacterium. Next base: position 2,386,540 of record CP107208.1, read on the forward strand.
GTAATTGAGAAATACTGCTGATAAAAACCTGATACCCCCTTCTCATTCTGCGTTTTGCGTAAAGCAAAATCGCGGTTTCTCCTTTTTATAACGCCCGCGCCTGACAAGCGCGGGCGTTTTCTGTTCTATACAGAATAAAGTCGTCGGCACAGCTTTGCAACGCAGATTTATTGCGAAGGTTGTGTAGGGTCAATCGGGTGTCAGCAAATTGGTGATTTTCTCGCAGTCCTGGGAAGTGTAGCCCCACAAAATCGAACTGAGAACCTCAATAGCTTCATCCCGGTGAACATAGTAGGTGCGCAGAGAAATGGAGATACCCTTGGTTTCGAGCAACTGCAAAATTGCACCCGCATTCTCGCACTGCTGCGGGGAGAGATAGGCATAGTACAAAATCCAGTAATAAAACTCGCCCTTTTTGTGTTTGCGGCGCATCAGGTCAATCGCGGTGTCGATGATCTGCATCATTTTTTTGCTGCGTTCCAAGGCGCGGGCATAGCTTTCCAGCCGGTTGCCGCCCTTGTTGACCTCGCTGTCAACAAACAGTGCGTCCGTGGACAGCCCATATTCGGCCTTGAATTCCTCTTGCAAATCGAGATCTGATACTTCCAAATTCCACATGACATCCCGGTACTTCCGCAAAAGCGTCCGTGTGTCGTGATAATGCGGGGATACATTGGATTTCTGTCTTTTGAATGGCATAAAAATACTCCCTGTTTTAGTTTGTCGAAAGAATTCTTTCAACTACTAAACAGAGAGAAATCAATGATTTTGACGCACAATTTGCAAAGAAAAAGAAAAAATCCGCATCGAAATCGCACATGTCGGCAATATCGATGCGGATTTTGGTTTTGTTTACAAGGGCATTGGTAAGTTGTGCAAGGACCAAGCTATTATTAGAACCCGTCAATCGCACGCTCAATCACGGTGGGAACAAAAATGGACATCACAACCAACCACACAGCTGCAATGGCTTGAATAAGGTTGTCGGGCATCCCAATAAGAATGTCAGGAAACCATACAAATGCAGGGGCAACAAGACTCCGTATAAGGTAACCGACAAATTCGCCGATGCTGAACACACCTAAATAATCAATTGGCTTATACGGATCGCGTTTGCGCCGTGTGTAGCCATCCACATACATACGTTGCTCAATATACCAGCCTATTGCAAAAATTACGACAGCACCCCAGTATAATTTATCCATCTTTACCTCCATATCGGCAATCAGAATAAAGCGACTCTCATAATGAGCGATTTGCTCTACAGCTTTCGTGCATAGAAAGTGCATACCCCCGTCCCATTACGGTTTTTAAATCATCCGGGCCTAGATTCAGTTTCTTCCGCAGCTTTGCGATATGCACATCAACCGTTCGCGTCTGAATCGGCACGGTGATATTCCATGCAGATGCCAGCAGAAAGTTTCGGGAGCAGATGTGCCCAGAATGGTCGAGCAGCGTAATGAATAGTTGATATTCTGTGGTTGTTAGGTGAATGCGGCAGCCTTGCCTTTGAACGGAGAAATTACTTTCATCGATGGACAGATTTTTATAATACTTCATCTGGAACACCTATCATGTCATAGTCATCAATAAGGGCCTGACCAATCGCCCATGCGAGGAAGAATGCTGCGCATACCAGAAAAATCGGAATCCACATTGCGTTGTAGCTTTCTCCGTTGGCGTTATAGCCTTTGTTTTGCCAGAGCGCTGCAGCATGGAATAGAGGATAGAATCCCAGCCACTCGATACCATTTTTCATTCCGGAAAGGCTCAGCAGCGCGGGCAGGCAATAGGCAACTGCACTGATAAAGAGCGCAGTCAGCAAATTCCCCAATTTCTGTCCAAGCCATAAGGTGATCCGGCTCATGCAGAGGCAGGCGGCAAAACGGCAGATTAACCAGAAAATCAGCAAATCCGACAGGGTTATAAACTTGGGTACAGCCTGCAAGTCGGAAATACTCATCGCAGGTCCCAGCAAAGAGGGCAAGCCATAGTCACGCAGCACCTGCCACAGGTGGGGCAGAACGGTTCCGAACGATATAACCGCTGCCACAGCGGTACTTTGCCGCAGCTTTGCCTTTACAGTGTGTTTGCGGCCCAGTGATGTGGTTGCCAGAATCTCATCCATGCCGCCTTTGCGTTCCATTGCAAATAAGCCGCTGAAGCACAGCGCACACAGTAGCCCCGCCAGAAGTGTATCCTGTACATCGCCGGTGCCGGTAAAGCCGAACAGCTTTTTATATCCGGTTTCATAGACAAGCCATGCACCGGGATTCTCTTTCAGATAGTAATTGATGTTGGACTGCACTACACGCTGATAGACAGAATATTTCTGCTGCAGTGAACTGTAGGCCAGCAACGCATCACTGCTCAATTCGCCGCTGTTGACACGCTTCTGTGTCTCCAGCATGGGAATAAACTCGTTACGCTGATTTCGTATCCAGTCGCGGCTTTCTTCGCTCCACGGGCCGGAAATATGCTTCATATAATAGGCATAGTAAATTTCGTCCGCGTCTATGTAGCTCTCCGCCGTCACGCCCTGATAGATTCCAAACACCAGAAACGCTGCCAAGAATACTGCGGCTCCATTCATCAGCAATAACTTCCTGCCCTCTTCATGGGTAACAGAGGTCGCACGCGTTTTACGGGAAAACGGAAGTGCAAAGCTGTGCTTGGCAGCCGGCAGTAGCTGTGCCTTGGCAAATACCGTACAGAATGCCACAAACAAGCTGCCGCCAAAAACGGCTGCCGTCAACCATTCGACCAACGGCAGGCTGACAGGATTACCAAACCAGAAAAGATTCCGGTAGTTTCCCAGCAACTCATTGGTCTGCAGCAGGCTTACCATATTGGCATACTTTATGACATTCAAATGGCTCGTGGCAGGAATCGCAGCACGGATGCCATACATCGCCAAAGGCAGCGCCAACGCACCAATCCAACCGGCCGCAGCACGTTTGGCGATAAGGGCAGCCAGCATGACCCACAGCCCCATCACAAACGCACCGGCCCACTTAGCAAGTAAAAACCGAAAAAGATACTGGCCAACGGTAATCTGCATGGTACAGCGCATCAAAGCCGGAACGCTTTGAATCGTGCGGCTCATGGGGCCAAGGCTGAACAATGCCGAACAGTATGCAAGATTGACCCCATACAGCACCATCAGAACGACCAATAAGCTGGCAGCAAATGCCGCCAGCTTTGCAATGGCCGTTTTCAGCCGCCCACCGGGGAGACTACGAATCAAACTCAACAAGCCGCTGTCGCGCTCTTGGCGCACAAGAATCAACGCAAGTAAGAGCATAGATGCCAGCAGGATAAGGTCGGTGAACGCATAGCTGATGGCCGTGTACAGACCTTTCTGCGGGTAATAATCTATGGGTGTCTCGGTTAGTCCGGCGTAAACCTGTGCGGTCAATTCGATGTTTTTCAAATCGTACCCGGTACGGTCGTTTTGAAAAATTGAGATGCCGGACAGTTGGGATGCCTTGGTCTGAACGCCATCCAGAAAGTCGCTGTAGGCCGCCACGGTGTCATATTCGCTTTGCAGCTGGCTGAACAGGCGGTACTCTGTGTTCAAGTTATCCGTGAACAGAGTATAGGTCTTATCTGTGTACTCTTGTTCATAGGCATCGAACATAGCGGCGTTGTCCTGCCGATACTGAGTGAGTCCATAGCCGCCGTAAGCCTGTTCCCGATAATACTGCCCGATTTTCACAAGGCTTTCTATCTCAGTGTATTTGTCGTGAAGAAAGGTCCCTTTTTCTTCCAGGGTTTTATCGGAAAGCTCGGCACCTACTGCGTGATAGGCTGATGCGGGAGGCTGTTTGGCCGTGGGGCGAGTACCCATCCACAGCAGTAGGAGATTGGCAGCCGCCAGTATAGCCAACAGGGCAGGGAACACTCGGCTGCCCCAGACTTTGCGGAGTTCAGCAAAAAACAGGCTCATTTACCGTCTCCCTCACCAAACACGTTCAGGTACACATCTTCAAGCCCTTGGCCGGGAGCGTATTTTTCAATAAGCTCCGGCACAGGTGCAGCATCCACAATCTTGCCGGCGCGCAGCAAAATAACTTTGGTTGCCACCGTTTCCACATCCGAAACAACATGTGTTGCCACAAGGATGATTCGATCCTTAGCCATATCTGCCAGCAGTTCGCGCAGACGGACGCGCTCTTTAGGGTCAAGGCCTGCCGTTGGTTCGTCTAAAATCAACAGCTTCGGATCTCCAAGCAGAGCGGATGCCAACAGCAGGCGCTGCTTCATACCGCCGGAATAAGCAGAAAGGCGCTTGTCCAACTCGGCGGTTAAATTTACGGCGGCTGCTACGCGATCCACCTCGGCTGCAACAGCTTTTCGAGGAATTTCTTTCAAGGCGGCCATGTAGGCAAGAAAACGCCGCCCAGTATAGCTATCATACAGCCCCTGCTGCTGCGGCATATAGCCAAGAATGCGGCGGAAGCCTATACCCATTGCTGGCTTGCCGCACCAGAGAACCTCTCCGGAATCTGGGGCAAGACTGCCAGTTATGATATGAATCAAGGTGGATTTTCCCGCACCATTAGGGCCGAGGAGACCATAAAGACCAGAATTAAGTTCAATCGAAATTCCAGCTAACGCTTTCTTGTTGATTGAGCGGCTTTTAGGATGGGATAGTTTTGTGGGCGTGAAGAATGTCTTCCTTAGATCGCTGATTTTTAACGAAACCATACAGCTCCTTGGTATTACAAATCATTAAAAACGGAAATAATGGTACATGAGTTTTTTACAAAGCGTCATTGATAGGGGTATAAGCCGAGACACCATTCCAATAATCGCTTTTTTGAATAAGAGCATATTGAGGGATAGAAGCCATTAAGCTACTGGGTACACCGGTGTTGTCAACAACGGTAATTTCTTTCTCTTCTACCCCATTACGGACAAGAAAAGCATCGCTTGTTTCAGCTAAAATATAGACATTTTTTTCATCGCCGTCAACAGTATACTGAAGGGTATTAGTGACGCAGTCACCAGTTGACAGGTCAATATTATATTGTATATGTGAAATGTTTGATGTGTCCCGAGTGTCAGAAGTCTCAATGATGGCATGATTATCAAAGAAACCAGATAAGTTTGTCGAATCAGTGTTGTATATAACTATATTGGAAGCAATGCATTTTTCTACGCCGGTATCTAAATCTATGCTGAATAGAGAAAATAGATCTTCATGATCATAGCGAAGACTATATACATATTTGCTATTTACAAGTTCGGTTCGCGTCTCATCATTATAGTTATAAGAGTATATGGGGGCGCTTTTCTGCTTTGTAATGACATCGAGAGTATAGTAGCTTCTATTAGTATCGGTGACCTCCTCTATAACGAGATTGTTAGCGTAAGCACCAAAAATGCGCTCTCCATATTGGTCAGTTGTATAGATAACACTGGATTCACCGTTGCTAAGGTCGAGACAACGTACTTCCCAATGACTTGAACTCGTGTTTGAATCAACCACTTGGATACTTACATATAATTTTTCGCCATCCGAGGCAGCTGTACCATAAAATTCTTCATTACTCTGCAATCGATATAGTACTTTTCTATTTGCACCATTTGCATCGAATTGGTAAATCGTTCCATAATTTTGCTCATCAGAAATGGAACCAGCATTGTCCGCGTATCCAGTTGTAACAAGATAAATTTTGGATCCATCAGCAGATGTGAAGGGATAAGCGCTTCCTAAAAAAGAAAACCAACTGGTGCATGTATCGCTATTATGAGTGCAATCTGGATCAGCACATAAATATGTACGAATATCAGTAGCATAGTCGGTGTAAAGAATATTGAGAGAGTTATTCTGAGCACTCATTATTTCATAATAACCAAATGACGTTCCTGCTCCATTACGGAAAATTCCTCCATATGGATCTGTGATTAGGGACAAATTACCCCCCTGTTGCGATTCGGCAGCTGGAAGAGTCTCGCTTTCAGAAATGGGGGAGGAAGTAACAGAATCATCTTTTGGTGAAACGCTATTTTGTGAGGAAGAACAAGCACCAAGTGATAATGCCAGTGCTAGCAATAAAATGGTGACAGTGATTTTTGATGCCTTATTAAATGTATTCATGAGAGTAGAATGTCCTTTCTACAGCAATTTGTTCTCCTTTGTTTTGATGAGAAATATAGAGGATGAGCAATTTAATCATAGTAGATGGGCGAAATAAGTGAAATGCAATGGGAAAAAGCCATACCAAAAGATCAATCCCAAAATCATTTCAAAAAACGATTTGCAGCAGGGCAAAAAAGTTCGGCTTCTGCTAGCGGAGGTAGTTGATAATTTGATATGGCATCGCTTTAGGGTGGCTTCTATTTACGATATTATAGAAGCACTATTGCTTTTCGAACGGAAATAAGAATGCTTTTACCATAAATAGAAGTTGTGATAGATTAGCGATTAGTAAAAATGCGCCACAACTGTTTGGTCTCCCCAGTGGAGGACTGCCAGTTTACGTTGCTACCATTAGTAAATCCGGTAGGTGTTAAGCACAACGCGTATGCAGGAAGGACAATACCAAAGCGACTACTACCCTCATCAACACATTTAATTGTGCAGTCATCAGCACTGTTGTTTGCAAAGGGGAACAAATCACAGTTATTGTTTACGCGATAGATGTTTAGGGCATATTGGGTATTGGCGTAATTGCGGATGTAGCAGAGGTTTTTGGTGGTGTCAATAGCACGCAAATCCCAACGTTGGGTGTCGGAATTGGTGTTTGACCACATGGTGACGTTTGTATGGTCGGTCGGCTGAGACTCACAGGCTGCATTCAAGTTGGGCATTGAATTTTCGCAGTTGTAAATCCAAACACGCGCGCTGTAAGGAGGTGATGCCGCGAACGTGGGCAGCGCCATTGCCACCATCATTGCGAGAGCGAGCAGGAACATGGGGATGCGTTTCTTCATCGTTGACATTTGATAAGCCAATCTAATGGATTTAATAGAGTTGATGTTCGGACGATATTTCAGCATCTGCGCGCCGATGCCTAATACGGAGTAGGAAACGATTGTAACTTGTGCGTTATCTTGGCATCAAAATAGCACAGTTTTCTACAAAAGTCCACTAAACCTGCGTATACGCAAAAAAATGTGCATGAATGCAAAAATCCCCTTGTGCGAGTTGTCCTGCACAGAGGATTAAAGGCCATTGTCAGCGATCAGAATAAAGTGACTCTCCTAATGAACGACTTGTTCCACAGCTTTTTTGCATAGAAAGCGTATACCCTCGTCCCATTACGGTCTTCAAATCATCCGGGCCTAAATCCAACTTCTCCCGCAGTTTTGCGATATGCACATCGACCGTCCTCGTCTGGATCGGCACTGTGATATGCCATGCAGATGCTAGTAGAAAGTTTCGGGAGCAGATGTACCCGGAATGGTCAAGCAGCGTAAGGAATAGTTGGTATTCTATGGCTGTCAGATGAATGCAGCGGCCTTGCTTTTGAACGGAGAAATCACTTTCATTGATGGACAGATTTTTATAATACTTCATCCGGAACACCTATCGTTAATAGAATAACTTGGTGGCCAAGAAATTTCGGGAGCAACAAGGATAAATAGTTTGGCCTCTGCAGACGATGGGAAAGCGATTGTAACTGATTCTGGCCATGTGGGAGTGCCTAAATAGCAAGGTATGCCATTGATCGTGAATGATTCGACAGCCTCGCCAAAGATTTCTCCATAATACAAATATAGTGGTTGGGTTGTTCGATAATCATCAGCAGATGGAAAGAGCGTCATTGTAAGGTATACCGGTAACTGTTCATCGCGCCCAGCATCTGGATTAGGCCACGGTTTGTGTGGACCTTCCGATTTTACAATTGTGTACCAAACCAAATTAGATATGGAGGTCCTCTTTAGGATATGGCAAAATATATTACCAACCTTATCACAGGTGAATGCAATTACATATTGGTGATAGTTATACTGGTAGATAATGTCACCTTGCGATATGTTCGACAATGCGCGATCAGGTGTGCAATGCATCTCATATGCCACAAACATGCGATAGGCGATACAGATAGCTACCAGTATGAATAAGAATATAATTGCATTCTTCACAATCTTTTTTGTTATGCGCATGAAAATTGATAACGTCTTTTAGTTAGTAGGGAATGCCATACAGCCGAACGGAAAGCGGCCATTGATTGGCAACATTACTAATCGAAATTCCTGCACCACTAGCGGATATACTGCCGGTAACATTATAACTTTGATATGTATGGATATAGGTGAAATACAACTCAGTAGTGTTTCCGTTTCCAGTTAAACTGCTTTTTGACATATTGAGATTAAAAAAGACATTTTTGATATATTTAAAAGCCTCTTTCTCAGTGAAATACCAAGCAATCGCTTCGTTAGAGGTCCCACCAGCAAGAGTTACCGTTGCAGAAGAATTGTCACCATATTCACCTCGAGCGGTAGTCTCACCGGTGCTAATATTTCCACCCCAATGAAAACCAGCTACATCTGCACCACTGGAAGGACAGGCTGACGGATCTGATCCAGTGCCACTCCAATTGCCCATTGCGGAAAAAAATGCCGTTAGGGAATTGCCAGATGTAGAATAGGAACCATCCATGCGAATCGTCAACTTACCTCTAGTGTTGGACACTTCTCTTGTTAGGGATGGAGCACCTTCGTCAAAGTTTTCTTTCCCGATGGCATTAACTTCATCTTCAGATAGTAAGCGACTGTCAGTAATAAACAAATTACCCTGAGAGTCATACTTGTAATGCTCTTCATAATAAACGGTTACAGAGGCACCGCTCAAATGAGTCGTTCCGTCTCGAGCCATAAGTGTGGTGCCGTTTTCAATTTCAATGTAAGCCTGCGGGAAAGCTTCAGATTCCGCACTTATCTGCATCGGAGTATATGATTGGGTGTCGTCCGCAAATGTAGGCAACGCTACGGCTGTTACCATTGCAAGGGAGAGCAGGATCGCAGAAATACGTTTTCTCAGTATTGACATTTAATAAGCCTCCAATCTAATGGATTTAATAGGGTTGATGTTCGGACGATATTTCAGCATCTGCGCGCCGATGCCTAATACGGAGTAGGAAACGGTTGTAACTTGTGCATTATCTTGGCATCAAAATAGCACAGTTTTCTACAAAAGTCCACTAAACCTGCGTATACGCAAAAAAATGTGCATGAATGCAAAAATCCTCTGTGCGAGTTGTTCTGCACAGAGGATTAAAAAGCAATATTGGTTATGAGAGAATTGATGTGTTCGCAGATGGTTCAGCTATATCAGGCCAGTCTGCGCTAAAAATAAATCGTCCGTCATCATAAGTGAAAAGGTACTCGGCATGATACTTTTCTAAAATGTCTTTAACGTTTCCAATGCCGAAGCCATGAAGCAAAGGGTCTTGTTTGGTTGTAGGAATGTGGCCATCGTTGATCTGAACGATATTACTGGGATTGATAATTAAAATAGAAAGCATATTCTCGCTGTAAAGGATCTGAATACTGACCCAGCGGTTTGGATCGGACAAGCCTGCACAAGCTTCCATGGCATTATCAATCAAATTGCCCAGCACAATAGTCACATCTACACGAGGAAGCCTCAGCGCGGAAAGATCATTGACACGAAACCGCATATCAATGCCTTGCTTCTTCCCAATATATCCCTTTTGGTTTAGAACCGCATCAATAGCAGCATTATGGCTGTTGACAAGCAAAATCCGCTCACTTTGGCGCACATTCAACTCGGAAAGGAATTCCTTGGCATCGTCAACACGTTCACTTTCCAACAATTCAGATAAAGTCGAAAGGTTGGCTCGGAAGTCGTGCGTCATTTTTCTTTGCCCTGCATACGCCTGACTCAAAGCCTGAATGTTTTCGTCCTGAACGTGGGCGCGTTCGTTGGCAGCAATCAGCTTCTCGCGATTTTCCGCGTTTTCTTCAAGGTAGTCTAACAAAATTAAAGCGGCAATATCAACAAGATTGAGAATCAGCAAACAAATCTGCCATACACGTTGTTCTTCCGAATAGGTATATACCTGCCTGAGTACAAGCAGTGTGCAAACAGGGAAAAAAGCTGATAAAGGGACCCAAGCCCTTGGCTGTATTCTTGCACGTAGCGGTTGGTGGTACTTATTTATTAGAAATGCAAATGCTAAGATAAACGAACAACGGAGAAAAAAGAATATAGAATAGAGCGGAACATTCCATATATATTCTTCGTAGGTAAACCCACTAATACGCATACAGAGTTCATCAAACCAGTGACTATAAGAAAATAAAACAGAATATACCGTTACAACGATAAACAACCGCCGATCCCAGCGACTTTGGTACAAAAACACACAAAACAGATATATTAAGGCGACTTCTTGCAGCATTTTGAGTGTATATCCGAATTTTGTACCAACAAATATAGATAAGAATGTGGCAATGACCCAGCACAAAAGAATATAAAGCCATCGCTTTTTTCTACTTTCATTGCGAGGGAAAAAAGCGTCAAATACAAGAACCTCGACTGCCAGCGCAACCATGTTGCCTATAAAGCTGAGAATATTTCCCCAAATTACTACCATAGTTGCTGCGCCTGCCATTTTACAAATTTTTGCTTATTGTCGCGATAACTACGAGCCCCCACAGGAAGCGTTTGACCGACTGTCAGAACTGCACTTGTGCTTTGAAAAGACTGTAGATACGCCATATTTACAAGATAACTCTTGTGGATACGTAAAAATCCATGAGGGACAAGCAGGTCCTCAAGCTGCGTCATGGTTAATCGGGTAATTAGCTGCTCACGGCATCCGCCTACCAAATGGAGATACTGTTCGCGCCCCTGGCTTTCTATCCATGCAAGAGATTGGACCGGAATAGGCACACTCTCACCCTCACAGAGAATCTCTACTTTTCGCTGCCGGGTGCGGCACATTGCCAGTGCATCTTCAAAATATGTAGGCAGCTTCTTTTCCAACTCGGATTTGGCAAGATAGCGAAAGGCATCCACTTCATACCCTTCAGGGGCATATTCGCTGAAATTTGTTACGAAAATCAATACAGCTTCCGGATTCATCTTGCGCATCTTTCTTGCAAGATCAATCCCGCTTTCTTTACCGAGGTCGATATCGAGAAATAGAATGTCATATTGCGCGATAGTGTCAGCACTCATTTCAGCAATATCAGTTAAGCAGCTCAATTTCATGGATTTGCTGGAATAGGCCGGCAATGATAGGATCCTTTTGAACATTGACTGTGCGAATGTTTGATCATCGTCACAAATAAGAATCTTGACCATACTCTCTCCTATATAGGCTCGACTGCCAATCTTTTGTTTGGGGTATGTTTTCAAAATAACGAATCCTCCGGGTTTTGTCAATAGATTTCTTTTTATATACCACGTTTGTGGAATTTAATCAAGCGGATTCCATAATTAAAACGGCGCCGAATTGTAAAATATTTATATTGTGCAAGGAGGGTAAAACGCTTATGTTGTATGATTTTGGGCCACGCCTGTTAAAACTGCGAAAAGACAAAAATCTTACGCAGCAGATGGTGGTTGAACGTGCAAAAGGGTTTGATCCGAACCTGCGACTTTCAGATTCAGTGCTGGGGAAATACGAAAGTGATCTTGCCGTTCCGCGACTGACGGAGGCAGCTGCACTGGCAGACGTTCTAAATGTTTCGTTGGATTATTTGACAAGCGGTGAGAAATGTAATGTCCTATCGCTTAAGGAATTAAGCCCAGAGCAAGTGCAATTGCTTATGGACTTGACAGCGTACATTCGAACCAAGAAAAGAAGATCTCAAGGACACAAAAATGCTCCGAAACCAACAACCGAGGAAACGGAATTGATCACTCGGCTGATTGCTGAGATTTTGTACTGAGTGCTTCTCCATCTTTCAAATTTTGCGTTTATGTCATATTTTTTGCGTTTGTGACATTTTTGTGGCGGGAATTATTTTCTGCTGATAAAATGAACAGCGTAAGGAGTTGACGTAAATGGAAGCATTGGCGGCAAGGATAGCGGCTTTTTGTTTACAAAAGCACTATATCGAACCAGACCAGATTGCTTGGCTGCAATATGGTTTGATGCGCCGCCTAATGGGAATGGTTACATTTCTTCTTCTGCTTCCAGTAGGTGCATTTTTTGACGGATGGAGGAGCACTTTCCTTTTTCTGCTGGTCTTCCGCTTCATTCGTATGCGGACAGGCGGATACCATGCTAAAACGCCAGCAGGATGCCTTTTAGGTTCAACATTTACAATGATCGTGTCACTAGAGTTTGCAAAGAGATTGCATCATGTATCAAATCTAATTTGTCTCGCTGCTGCTTCTATCTTAATTTTAAGATTAGCACCAGCAAATAATGCTGCACTTCATTTGAACGCGGAAGAACTTGTTGCAGTACGCAAAGAAGTGAAATTAAGATTAGCAATCGTTATGCTTTCGGCGTGCCTATTGCTATTTTTTAGAGAACCGATAGCATATAGAGTGACTTCTGCGATTTTGGCTGTTGCGGTCACACTATTGATTTCTAAGCTCGGCTTTGGAATGCAATAATGCATTCTATTGATAAAAATTTTAAATATAAGGACGAAAGGGGTAATAATTATGGCATCAAAAGAAACCTTTACACAGCATCTTGCCCATGAAATGGCACAGGCAGTTGTTCATCGTGAACGCTATGGCTGGCCGCCGGATTCGCAGTGGGGTATGTTTCAGCCTACTCGCCCGGAAGAAATGAAAAAGCCGGCTGCGAAAGAAGATCACTAAAAACATTCACGTAATTCGCATGTCAAACGGCGGGTAATATTCTGCCGGAAAGATTCTGACATAGCCCTTAATACCAGTTAAGGAGAGGTTTCCTTGGAAGCCTCTCCTTGTTTTTTTCATTTGGAGGTATACAACAAATTCAAAAGATAAAAAGTACCTTGAGGTCTCTTTTCTCAAAGTGCGGTTATAAGCCATTGCCTATAACTTAATAGGCTTTTCCTCTATACGGAGAACCGCATTATGAGTTTGTCGAATGAATAACTCTGGCAATTCCACGCGAAAAACGAAATGGAATTACCACTGCCATATGCGAATCCTGACGGTACATGATCCACACAGGTGGACATATACTGAAGAATTTGCGTGTGTCAATTTTCAATTCGACAAGATTCTTTGTCGCTGTCGTTCACCACCAGTATTCCCATCGAAGAAAAAATGATGGGAGTACAGAGATGATAAAAAGGAACGATGGTATATCCAAAGATGATATATGCCAAAACCAATTTACTGCTTATGTGGTTTTGGCAGTAAAACGAAAACGCCAATCTTACATAAAGAAGAAACAGAGAGAGCATGAAAAAGAAACCAGAACTAAAAAGGAGGCAGAACAATCCGAATTTAGAACCGCCAGGTATGATATGTGGAGCAGAATGGAGCCGCAAAATGAAAAACTGATGGCTGCTATGCAGCAA